>CAVZYS010000027.1:0-148773 GCA_963779555.1 uncultured Acidobacteriaceae bacterium | reverse complement strand
GCAGGGCGGCGATTCCATCGCACGCGGCCCGCGCCGCCGACAAAGTCGTAATCGTCGGAATACGCGCGGTCACGGCAGCCCGACGAATCGCCTTCTCGTCGAAAAAGGGATCGATGCCGTGCGGCGTGTTGACGATCAGATGAAGACGCTCGCCCTTGATCAGATCGACGACGTTGGGACGGCCTTCTTTCACCTTGTAGACGCGCTCGACCTGCAGGCCCGCGTCTTCGAGAATCTTCGCAGTGCCGTGGGTAGCGACCAGGCTGAAGCCCAGTTCGACGAAGCGCTGTGCGACTTCCGCAACGAAAGGCTTGTCGCGATCGTTGGCGCTGAGGAAGACACGCCCCGACGTCGGCAACACTTCTCCTGCAGCGGCTTGCGCTTTGGCGAATGCTTCACCGAAGCTGTCGGCGACGCCCATGACTTCGCCGGTGGATTTCATCTCCGGACCGAGCACGGTGTCGACGCCAGGAAACTTGCCCCAGGGGAATACTGGCGACTTCACGTAATAAAAACTGCCAGTGTCGAGGTCGGTGCCGCGCTCGACGTTCTCCCAAAGGAATTCGCGCAGCTTGCGTCCGGTCATGAGGCGAGCGGCGATCTTCGCGAGAGGCACGCCGGTGGCCTTTGAAACGTACGGCACGGTGCGCGAGGCACGCGGGTTGACCTCGATCACGAAGACCTTGTCACGCTGGATCGCGTACTGAATGTTCATCAGGCCAATGACTTTGAGAGCACGCGCTAGGCGGAAGGTGTAGTCGCGAATCGTTGCTAGCACTTCCGGTGAGAGGTCAACCGATGGGAGGACGCATGACGAATCGCCGGAGTGAATGCCGGCCTCTTCGATGTGCTGCATGATGCCTCCGATGACAACGTCTTCGCCGTCGGAGAGTGCGTCGACATCGACTTCGGTCGCGGACTCGAGGAAGTGGTCGATGAGGACGGGACGCTCCTGCGAATACTCGACCGCTTCCTTCATGTAGCGGCTGGACCGATTCGTCGTCGTAGGCGATGACCATGGCGCGTCCGCCGAGCACGTACGAGGGCCGTACGAGGACGGGGTAGCCAACCCGGTTGGCATTGGCGAGCGCTTCTTCGACGCCGGCGGCGGTGGCTCCCGGAGGCTGCGGAATGTCGAGTTCTTCGAGCAGCTTGCCGAAACGCTTGCGGTCTTCTGCGAGGTCGATGCTTTCGGGCGAGGTTCCGATGATCGGCACGCCTGCGCCTTTCAGCGGCAGCGCGAGGTTTAGAGGAGTCTGTCCGCCAAATTGCACGATGACGCCGACAGGCGCTCCGCCTTCGGCTTCGTGTTCGTAAACCGCCATCACATCTTCGTAGGTGAGCGGCTCGAAGTAGAGGCGATCGCTGGTGTCGTAGTCGGTGGAGACGGTCTCGGGATTGCAGTTGACCATGATCGTCTCGTAACCGTCGTCGCGCAGGGCGAAGGCCGCATGGCAGCAGCAGTAGTCGAACTCGATTCCCTGCCCGATGCGATTGGGACCGCTGCCGAGAATGATGACCTTCTTGCGATCAGTGGGCGTGGCCTCGTCTTCGTCTTCGTAGGTCGAATACATGTACGGCGTGAAGCTTTCGAACTCGGCGGCGCAGGTGTCAACGCGCTTGTACACCGGACGAACACCGTACTGCTTGCGCAACTGATGAATTTTCTCGGCGGACGCTTTGCCTTCGTTGATCTGGAGCGAGTTGGCGAGGCGCGCATCCGAGAAACCGACGCGTTTGAGGTGGCGCAGAGCGGCGGTGCCGATGGTGTCCAACGGAAGACTGGTCAGTTTGGCTTGTTCGTCGGCGATTTCCTTCAGTTGGTGCAGGAACCAAGGATCGATGTTGGTCATCTGCGCGATTTCGCGGACGGTCATGCCTTGCGAGAGAGCGTAACGGACGTACTGCAGCCTCTCCGGATGTGGGGTGACCAGCCGCTTGGTCAGGATGCGCGGCTCGATTTTCTCGGAGCCGATCCGTCTTCCTGTCTCGAGGGACCGGACGCCTTTCAGCAACGCTTGCTTGAACGTCCGGCCGATGGCCATGACCTCGCCGACGGACTTCATTTGCGGACCGAGCGATTCGTCAGCGCCTGGGAATTTCTCAAACTGCCACTTTGGAATCTTCACCACAACGTAGTCGAGGGTTGGTTCGAAGCAGGCGGGCGTCTTGCGGGTGATGTCGTTATTGATTTCATCGAGCGTGTAGCCGACCGCAAGCTTGGCAGCGATTTTCGCGATTGGGAAGCCGGTTGCTTTCGATGCCAGCGCGGACGAGCGCGACACGCGCGGGTTCATCTCGATGACGACCATCCGGCCATTGTGGGGATCGATGGCGAACTGGATGTTGGATCCGCCGGTCTCGACGCCGATCTCGCGAATCACGGCGATGGCGGCATCGCGCATGGCCTGGTATTCGCGATCGGTGAGGGTTTGCGCGGGTGCGACCGTGATGGAGTCGCCAGTATGCACGCCCATGGGATCGAAGTTCTCGATCGAGCAGATGACGATGACGTTGTCAGCCAGATCGCGCATCACTTCGAGCTCGTATTCTTTCCAGCCGAGGACAGACTCTTCCAGCAGCACTTCGTGGACAGGCGAGAGATCGAGGCCGCGAGCCAGCAGTTCGAGCAACTCTTCGCGGTTGTAGGCGATGCCGCCGCCGGTCCCGCCGAGAGTGAACGAGGGGCGCAGAATGACTGGAAAACCGATCTTGCTGCTGAAGTCGAGGCCGTCTTTGAGGTTGTTGACCAGCGTCGACTTCGGCACTTCGAGGCCGATCTTGGTCATCGCGTCTTTGAAGAGCAGACGGTCTTCACCCTTTTTGATGGCGCCGAGTTGCGCGCCGATGAGCTGCGCGCCGTACTTTTCGAGGACACCGGAATCGGCCAGCTCAACTGCAAGGTTGAGCGCGGTCTGTCCACCGACCGTGGGCAGCACGGCGAAAATGCCGGGGCGTCCACTGGCGGCGAGCATCTCGGCCTCGACGCGAATGATCTCTTCGAGATACGTGCGATTGAGTGGCTCGATGTAGGTGCGGTCGGCCATCTCCGGGTCGGTCATGATGGTGGCCGGGTTAGAGTTGACCAGCACCACCTCATAGCCTTCGGACTTGAGCGCCTTGCAGGCCTGCGCGCCGGAGTAGTCGAACTCGGCGGATTGGCCGATGACGATGGGGCCGGAGCCGATGATGAGAACTTTCGCGATGTCGTTGCGGCGTGGCATGGATTAAATCGATTACCCTCAGGGGCTAAAGCCCAGATAATTGTTCGTCCTGTATGGCGCGCCTAAAGGCGCCCCCTTTCGAGAGCTACAATCGCTTACTTCAGATGGAACATTTCATCTGAAAGTTCCTTATCCTTTCAGAAGGGGCGCGGCTTCAGCCGCGCCGATATCTGATCGACTTGACAGTGGCTTCAGCCACTGCGGGACTTCGTCTTTTATTGCGCCGGGATATGCAGAACAGTAGGGGTACTCGTTAGCATGGTCGACCAGCTTTCTTCCTACCGGGTTGCGATGAATGTACTCAACATGATTGCTGTAATCGGCGGCGTCTCTAATGCGATGGTCGGAGAAGCCCACTTGCCAGATCTCCATTGACGATTGCAATTGCTTCTTGGCCTGGAATGAAAAGCCACCCTTGATAAATTGTACGGCGCGTTCTAGGGTCACAGTCGGAGTAATCAGGATGTGGAAGTGCTCCGGCATGAGAGCGTATTCATGGAGTAGATAGGCGCGGCCCCGGTAACTTTGCAGCGTTTCCATGAACAGCTGTGCCCACCGCGGGTTCTTGAACAAGGCCCGGCGTTGCCATGTCTGAGAAGTGACAAAGTATGTGTGTCCAGGTTCAGTTCTTTGTCGAGTTGGTCTCAATTCGAATTCCCTCAGCGGCTGAAGCCGCTGCTTTTGCTGACCTCTTCGGCGCGCCTGAAGGCGCGCCCCTTCAAATCCGTTTCTTTCAACTCTGCCTCCAAGGCCATTGGTCGCGATCACCCTTTCCACTCCTCCATCATCTTTACAAAGTCTTTGAACAGGTAGTGCGAGTCGTGGGGGCCGGGAGCGGCTTCCGGGTGATACTGCACGCTGAACAGCGGCAGAGAGCGATGGCGCAAGCCTTCGAGCGTGCTGTCGTTGAGATCAATGTGCGTCAAGTCCACTTCACTCTGCTTGAGCGAGTCAGGATCGACCGCGAAGTTGTGATTGTGCGCCGTGATCTCGATCTTGCCCGTGGCCATCTGTTTCACCGGATGATTGCCGCCGTGATGTCCGAAGCGCAGCTTATACGTCTTGCCGCCGAGCGCGATGCCGATCAACTGATGGCCCAGGCAGATGCCGAAGATGGGGACTTTGCCCATCATGCGGCGAATGCTCTCCTGCGCGTAAGTGACGGGTTCGGGATCGCCGGGGCCGTTGGACAGGAAGACCCCATCCGGTTTCATCGCGAGCACATCTTCCGCGCTGGTGGTGGCGGGGACCACGGTCACGCTGCACGATTCGCCCACCAATCGCCGGAGAATGTTCTGCTTGATTCCGTAGTCATAGGCAACCACTTTGTACTTCGGAGCTTCGTCCTTGACTCCAACCACTTCCGTTGGCTCAAAGGAACGTAGGCCTTCCTCCCACTGATAAACGCGAGGCGTTGTCACCTCTTTTGCCAGGTCGGTGCCGTCCATCTTCGGAATCGAGCGCGCCTTGGCGACGAGCTTCTCCGTATCGGTTTCGAGGGTCGAGATGACGCCGCGCATGACACCATATGTGCGCAGATGACGCACCAAGGCACGGGTGTCGATCTCGGCGAGAACGGGGATCTTGTACCGCTCCAGGTACTCCTCGGCAACCTCCTGCGAGCGCCAGTTGGAACTGACACGCGAAAACTCACGAACGATCAGGCCCTCGATGTAAGGACGAGTGGCTTCATTGTCTTCAGAGTTGGTGCCGTAATTGCCGATCTGGGGATTGGTGAGAACGACGATTTGTCCGGCGTAGGAAGGGTCGGTGAAAATTTCCTGGTAGCCGGTGATTGAAGTATTAAAAACGACTTCGCCGTAGCATTCGCCTTTGGCGCCGAAACCTTTGCCGTGGAAGATGCGTCCGTCTTCCAGCGCAAGGATTGACTGCATCGCTTCTCCGAGGAGTGGATTTTACCGATTTTATCAGGTATCGCTGTAGAGCATAAGGGGCGAGATTTCCTCTCAGTGGGACGGCGGATCGGGGCTTCCGATATCGGAGACAACCTTCCACGAGCCGTCGGTTTGCTTCTGCCAGGTTGTGAGATAGGTGCCCTTCCGGACTTTGGGCTTGCCATCGTCGCCGGTGGAGCGAACCTCGTAGCGTCCGACGGCGTAGCCGATGTCACCATCTCCCAGAAATTCTGCCTTGGTCGGTTCCCAAGTAATCTTGAAACCGGGCAGCCGAAACTGCTTTGTCATGCCAGCGCGAATCTGGTCGAGACCAACGAGGGGCTCGGCTGACAACTCGACCGCATTGGGCGCCATGAACTCCATCCAGCCATCGACACCGCGCTCGGCAGTTGCCTTGGCGAAGGCGCGCTCGGCCTGCATTAAGACGTTGGCATCGCGATCCGCAGCGAAGGATATCGCAGCGAGTACGCAGAAACAGGACACGACTCCCAGGGCCAGCTTCATAGACGCCTCCTCCAATTGAGTAGAGCCCTTCTCATAAAAGATCTGCAAAAACCGAGTTCCTCAGGGGCTAAAGCCCCGAATTACGGAGTTCGTTACGGCGCAGCTAAAGCTGCGCCCCTTCAAAACAAAACTGCAAGGCGCATTTTCCGGGAGTCCGTGACGCTGTGCTCCGTTCAAAGCTGTTCATGAGAAAGCTTTAAGTTGCCTACCGCAGCTTGCCCAGCTTGGCGAATGGCCAGTAACCAAAAACGGCCTTGCCGTAGATGTAGCTCTCATCGACAGGACCGAAGTCGCGGCTATCGTTCGACAGGTTGCGGTGGTCACCCATCACAAAGTACGAATGAGGCGGCACCACTGTTTCTGGATATGAGCGGACATCTTCGTACATCTGGGGAACGTAGTTCTCGGCGATCTGGCGGTCGTTGACGTAGACCAAGCCATCCTCGATCTTCACACGATCGCCGGCAACAGCAATCACTCGCTTGATGTAACTCTTCGAGGTATCGCGCGGATAACGGAACACCACCACATCGCCCCGCTCGATTGGTTCCAGGCGGTAGACAAACTTGTTAATGAAGACGCGTTCCTGGTCCTCGAGCGTTGGCATCATGCTGGTTCCCTCCACCTTGACCGGTTGGTAGAGGAAGATGATGAAAAACGCTGACACCGCCAGCGAGATCAGGATGTCTCTGATCCATCTCGAGAACACCGGTCGAATACGGCCACTTCGTGACTGCCGCGGTTTCCCGTCGTTGGGCGGTAGGTTGGGATCTGTGGGTTGGTCGGTGGGCATGAAACTCATAGGTGGCGTTTTAGGCTCTCAATCCATTATAGATAACACCAACAGCGCCCACGCGGTTGCGCTGTCGCAATTGCGCAATCCGTACCGGCGTTTGGGCGACAGCGGCATTCTCGGCTAGAATAACCGCCGAGGTTGGCGTCATGAAGAAGTCCGGTGTACTCGCATTAATTGTTGCAATGGCTGTGATCGCGTTTGCCCAGGGAGACCACGTTCCCGCCTATAGCACCGCTGCTCCCTCGCCGGGAGAATTATTGCCAATCCTGCCAGCGGACCTGCGAGTAGGCGAACAGTTCAAGTTCCCGTACCAGGTGCACGCCTATGAGTTGGCCGCCAAGATACCGGGTGTGATCCACCAGCTTCCGTGCTATTGCTACTGCGAGCGGATTGGACACAAGAGCCTCCACACCTGCTTCGAATCCGAGCACGGTGCGCATTGCGGCATCTGCATGAAAGAGGTGTACTACGCTTTCCAGGAGACCAAGCTGAAGAAGACACCCGCGCAAATTCGCGCCGGGGTCATCAAGGGTGAGTGGAAGTCCATCGATCTAGAAGCTGCTACGAACTTGAATTGACACCGTGATCGGCCCTGTTCGGGGGTATAGTTGACGCCGCCGCGGGATGCGGGTATAACTCAGCAAACACAGCCTGTAAGATTTGGGTTTTTCCACAGCCCTGACGGGTTGCCTGCCGTCTACGACTCAAAGGATGTAATCAGATGAAGAAAAAAGAGGCAGAAAACGTTCAGGAAACCGAATCTAAGTTGAATAAAAAAATAGACTTACATGCGTCCTCGAGCGGATCCGACAACCGCATCCGAGCAGCCAGGCCCCTAAAGGTGGCTGACGACCCTCGATTTTCACAGGCTGTGCAAAACTATGAGGCTGGGCTTAAGGCGCTACAGTCTCACAAGTACGACAAAGCGAAGGCATGTTTTGAAAAGCTGGTGGGCGGATCCAGCCCGGAACTGGCTGATCGTGCATTAGTTCATCTCAACACTTGCAACCAACAATTGAATCGCGACTCAGCCAAATTCAAGACGCCCGAAGAGCAATACGATTACGCCGTTTCACTGATGAATCTGGGCGACTACATCAAGGCTCGCGAGGTGTTTGGGGATCTCTCCCAGAATCATCCCAAGCTGGATTTTGTCTGGTACGGCACCGCCGCGCTCAACTGCCTGATGGGACATTTTCCGGATGCCATCGCGGGGCTCAATGAGGCGATACGGCTAAATCCTGCCAATCGGTTCCAAGCTAGGAATGATTCCGACTTTAAAAGCCTGGCGGATGACCCACGCTTCACGGAACTGCTATATCCTGATACCAGCGCAGAAGTGCCGTCCGACTCACAAAAGTGGCATTTCTAGCCGATTCAACCTAGTTATGCAGAGCTACACCAATTCTGCCGAGGTGCGCCCCATGAAAGTTGTCGCCATGGGCGGCGGCACCGGACTCTCAACCCTGCTTCATGGATTGAAACAGCACGTCATCCTGGCCGGGGAGGAGGGCTTCGATCGCGAGCTTCCGTTCATCTCCGATCTCTCGGCCGTTGTCACGGTGAGTGACGACGGCGGCTCGAGCGGTCGCTTGCGCAAGGAGTTGAATGTCCCGCCGCCGGGCGACATTCGCAACTGTATTGTTTCGCTGGCCGAGAAAGAAGCGCTACTGTCGAGGCTCTTCCAATACCGCTTCAAGGCCGGAGAAGGACTGGAAGGCCACAGTTTCGGCAATCTGTTTCTCTCCGCGTTGACCGACATCACGGGAGACTTCAGCGAAGCGGTGAGATACGCCTCTACCATTCTTGCGACGCGTGGCCATATTTACCCCGCGACCACGAGCAACGCTCAACTCTACGCAATCATGGACGACGGTTCGGTGGTGCGGGGAGAAACCAACATTACCGCCAGCCAACGACGCATCACGGAACTGCGTATGGCGCCGGCAAACGCGAAACCTGCGGATGCAGCCCTGCGAGCCATCGAGACTGCCGATTTGATCACCATCGGTCCGGGATCGCTCTTCACCAGCCTCGCGCCCAATCTGCTGGTGCGCGATCTTTCGAAGGCAATCAAGAATTCCGGTGCTGCCAAGGTTTATGTCTGCAACTTGATGACACAGGCCAATGAAAGCCTGAATCTGACGGCCTCGCAGCACATACTTGCGCTCTACAAGCACGCCCGGCACGAGTTCTTCGACTATGCTCTGGTCAACCAGACGCCGGCGTCTCCCACTCTGGCCAGGAAGTATGCTGAGAAACAGCAGTCTCAGATCGTGGTCGATGCCGAGCAGATCGCGGCTCTGGGAGTGAAGCCGATTCTGGGCGACTACCTTCTGGAAGAGATCGATCCCACCGAAGGTTTGATCGCCCGGCACGAAACGGACCACGTCGCACACGATCTCTTGCAGCTAATGACAGAAGCCCGCGAAACCCCCATGTGGGCAGCGAAACGCGAATCGTAAAACTTCTCTTGATACTCTGGTAGGTCATGATGAACCCGAGGTCTGATTCCGCCATCCCTGCCAACCCAACTGAGTTCGAATTCGCCATTGCGATTCTCGCAGCGGGAAAAGGCACGCGACTGAAGTCGCGGCATCCGAAAGTACTTCACCAGATTGCCGGCAAGACGCTGTTGGGCCATGTGGTCGCCGCCGCCAGTACAATCGTCCCGCCGGAAAACATTTTTGCCATCATCGGACATGAGGCCGAACTGGTACGTGAGGCACTGCAGTCCACCGGAATCCAGTTTGTGCTGCAGCGCGAGCAGCGAGGAACGGGACACGCGCTGATGGCAGCACGAGAGGCGCTGCAGGGATTCCGTCACGTGCTGGTACTGTCGGGCGATGTGCCTCTCATCCATCCTGAAACGATCGAGCGGGTGCGTGATTTTCATATTGCCAACCATGCGGTGATGACGATCCTGACCGCTGAGCCCGCGGATCCCACCGGATACGGTCGCGTCTTCCGTAAACAAAGGGACGGCGAGCCTACCGACGTAGTGGATCGCATAGTCGAACAGAAGGCCCTGCACGGCAATGAGGGTGAACAGCGCGAGATCAATTCCGGCATCTATGCGTTTGCTGTCGGGCCGTTGTACACCCACATCGATAAACTCACCACCGACAATCCCGCTGGGGAGTTTTACCTCACCGACATGGCGGGCGTGCTGGGTAAGGCAGGCGACAACGTGCTCGCACTTCGCGCCCAGGATTCGAATGAAGTGCTGGGTGTGAACACTCGCATGGAGTTGGCGGAACTCGATGCCAAGCTGCGGGCGAAAAAGACGCGCCAACTGATGGAGGCCGGAACCACGATCTTCCGTCCCGAGACGTGCGATATCGATGCTGATGTCGAGATCGGCCCGGATACCGTAATCGAGCCCTTCGTGCAGATCATCGGACAAACGAGGATTGGCTCCGACTGCCGCATCCGCTCGTACTCGGTGATCACCAATTGCGACATCGGTGACAAAGTACTGGTTCGTCCGGGCTGCATCATGGAAAGCTCGGTCGTCCGCAACGGCGCGCAGATTGGCCCGTATTCGCATCTTCGGCCAGGGAGCGACGTGGGTGAAGAGGCGCACGTCGGCAACTTCGTCGAAACCAAGAAAACCAAGCTGGGAAAGCGCTCGAAGGCGAACCATCTCTCTTATCTCGGTGACGCCGTGATCGGTGAGGGCGTAAACATTGGCGCGGGCACCATTACCTGCAACTACGATGGCGTGAACAAGCACCTAACCACCATCGAAGACGGCGTGTTTATTGGGAGCGACTCAACCCTGGTGGCGCCGGTGAAAATCGGCGAGGGAGCGTACGTTGGCGCAGGATCGTGTATCACCGACGACGTGCCGGCGGATGCGTTAGCCATTGGCCGCGGCCGGCAGGTGAACAAGCTGAATTGGGCCGCCGGAAAACGCGAAAAGCTGAAGAGCGCCAAGAAGGTGTGATTCCGTTGCGGTAATCGGTTGCAGCGACGCCAGAGGACAAAAATGCTGCTGAATAACTCCAAGAGCAGATTACCCGTCGGCTGAAGCCCACGGGGAATCACAAAGACAAAGGGACCGCGCGACACGGCTGAAGTCCATAATCGTTCGCCAATAAAATTCCGCGCAATAAAAACAGGGAGGCCCGAGAGCCTCCCCTAAGCTTCGTTTCGCGGGTCACGACGTGATTCGCGGCTACTCGCTGGACGCCGCGGGTGGCAGGGTTATGGACGAGGTGGTCTTGAAGCTGACCGCCGACTCTGCGGGAATGGTAAGTTCCTTGTTGCCGGTGAAGGCTGCGCCTGCCGTGCCGGCACCCGCGCCAATCAGGCCTCCGATGAGGGCGCCCTTCCCACCACCTGCGATTCCTCCGATGAGGGCGCCTCCGCCTGCGCCGCCACCAATCATGACCGCCGAGCGTTTGCCCTTGCCCTTTTGCGTAACCACGTATTCGTCCGTGCCCACGTTGTGCGGAACACCGTGGACATTGACGGAGGTGATCCGGATCGCGAGAATGGCCTCGCCCTTGAACCTTCCAGCCGATTTGGCTTCGGATACGGTGCCGGTAACGCCCGAGCCCGCGGGTATCACAACCTTGCCATGGACTGCGATTCCATTGGCCAGAGTGCCGGTAAAGGTTTGGCCGTCCTGCGCAGACTTGGACGAAAGCGACTCGCCCATCCGGACGGTCACGGTTCTTCCGGCTGGAATAACGATGGGCTCAGGCGGCGGAGGTGGCGGCGCCTGTTCTGCCACCGGAGCGGCTGCTGGCGCGGCTGCCGCCGACGCCTCGGCTGGGGCCCCAGTAGGCGAAGCGGCCGGAGCCGCTGCGGATTGGCCAGGCGCGGTCTGGGGCTGAGGGTTGGCTGACGGTGCTTGCTGCGCAGTCTGATCGGTCGAGGCTGGTGGATTCTGCGCGGGCTGTTCCTTCTTGCTGCATGCTGCAAGACCCACCGCCAGAATTACGCCAAGCATAACTGCTAAGAACCTTAAACGCATGAACATCTCCTTCTTCTTGGAACGCCGGATGGGATTCAATCCAGCCGCTGCGGGCGAACGGCACATTGACTTGGGTGCGAAACCGCCTGCGACAGCCTAACAGCGGACTGAATGCTTCAAAAGTGAAAATCGTCTGTGCACGCGCATTTGGCGCATGCCAAAAACTAGCAACATTGTAACTCTTACAAGCAGCGCGCTTCGACTTAACCTTCGATAGGCGCTCCGTCAACGCCGTCCGTCTTCGCCTCGTGCCTGAGGGCGAAGAACCCTGCCAATCCGGCAATCAGCGAGGCAACCAGCACCGCTGTTTTGGCTTCCATCAAGTGAATAGGGTCGCCGAAAGCCAGCGAGCTGATGAAGATTGAAACCGTGAACCCGATTCCCGCCAAAGTCCCAACCGCAGCCATCTGCAGCCAGGTCACGCCAGTGGGAAGCCGCGCCAGTCCCAATCTCACCGCCAGTTTGCAGAAGCCCACAATCCCAAGCGGTTTCCCGATTACCAAGCCAACCAAAATACCCCAGGCAATTCGGCTAGCCAGCAGTTCTTTCATGGCGCCGCCGGAAAAAGTCACGCCGGCATTGGATAAAGCAAACAAGGGCAACACGAGGAACGAAACCCAATCGTTCAGCTTTCGCGTGAGTCGCTCGGAGTCGGCTTCGGTGAAATTCACCAGTTGTTCGAAACTGCCCAGCAGCCGATTCGCAGTCGCCATGTCGCCTTCCGCCTGGGCTGCGCGGAACCGCTGCATCATGTCGACGCCAATCTCCTCGAACTGCTGCAGCGAAAGGCGCGGTGAAGTGGGGACCATGAATCCAAGAATCACGCCGGCAATCGTAGCGTGAACCCCCGACTGCAGAATCGCGACCCAGAAAGCGACTCCGAGGACTACGAATACAATCGCTCGGGAAATGCCGACGCGACGCAAGCCGAACATCACCAGCAGGAAGAAGACGCCGACGAACAACGCCTGCACATGCAAGATATCGGTGTAGAAAAATGCAATGACGATGATGGCGCCAATATCATCGGCGATAGCCAGCGTGAGCAGGAAGACCTTCAATTCCGACGGAATCCCTTTCACCATGCCCAAGACGCCGAGGGAGAAAGCGATGTCAGTCGCCATGGGGACGCCCCATCCGTGCTGGCCGGGCCCGCCGTAGTTCATCGCCACGAACAGAAATGCAGGCACGACCATTCCGCCGAGCGCGCCTACGATGGGCAGAGCAGCTTTGCGGATGTCCGACAACTCTCCATGCACGATCTCGTGCTTGATTTCCATGCCCACCAGGAAGAAAAAGATCGCCATCAGGGCGTCGTTGATCCAGGCATGCACCGGGAGCTGAATCCTCGACAGAGTGAGTTCCAACTCCCAGACATGATGGTAGGAATCGTGCCACGGCGAATTCGCCCAGACCAGCGCGGCAATTGCCGCTCCCAGCAACAAAACGCTGCTGATGCCCTGAATGTGAATGAATTCCTGAATCGGCAGGACCAGCGCGCGCGTGAATAACGATTCGCGCAGGTTGACCTGCAGTGCTCCGTAGGTGCGCGCCGGAATTCCCTTCTCGTCACTCATCGATAGCGGCCCTCTCCGGTGTTAGTTCTCCCATTGAACCCGCAAAACAGGACTTGGTCAACGTGTCACAAGCCGTAGAGCAGCGATCCGACATTTCGGCTATCCTGTTGGCGCTCATGTACGCGATCGTACGCAATATTTTGCTGGTGTATGCCGCGCTGCTGCCCATCGTCAATCCCCTGGGCATGGCTCCAATATTTGCCGGAATGACGGACGCCTACGACGCCAATGTGCGCCGCACCGTCGCCATGCGTGTTGCGGTGAACGGCATGGTCCTGCTTATGGCGTCCTTGTTCATCGGGTCCTACGTGCTCGATTTCTTCGGCGTGAGCATAGGGGCGGTACAGTTGGGCGGAGGCCTGGTGGTTCTGGTTGCAGGCTGGCATATCCTGAACCAGCAGGGCAATGTATCGGACCGCCGTGTGCCGGACCAGCCCAGCAGTGAGACCATCCTGTCGCAGGCCTTCTATCCCTTGACCATGCCCCTTACCGTCGGACCTGGATCCATTGCCGTCGCTCTCACGCTGGGCAGCAATATCCACGCCGAAACCCATCTGCAACTCATCGTGAGCGCGCTGGCCGCCACTATAGGAATCGTTCTGATTGGGATCACGATATTCTTGTGCTACCGCTTTTCCGACGGTCTTCAGCGTCTGCTCGGGCCCAATGGAACCAGCATCTTGATTCGCCTGTCAGCGTTCATCCTGGTATGCATTGGCATCCAGATTATGTTCAACGGGGCGAACCAGTTCTACGTCGAAATGGTGCATAACGCGCGAATAGCAGCCGAGCCGCGCTGAGAAAGCGCGCATAAAGGGACTCACGGCGTCACGCTCGCGACCAGGTCTCGTAGGCTAGAGCGCGTTTCAAAAATGATTCTTTGAAAGGGCACCTCTTCAGCCGTGCCGCCCCGGGCATCATAAACATTGGGCTTTAGCCCCTGAGGAAAATCGATCCCTTCACGCCAGCATTTACGAGACAGCAACACGCTCTATGAATTCTCTTTCTTGTGACAGTCGGCGCACTTCACAGGCGCTGCCTTGCCGTGGCTGTTTTCGGTCTTGTGGCAAGTGATGCACAGCCCCGCGGTAGCAGTGGGATTGTGGAATGCCGCCTGCAGGCTGACCGTCACGGGTGGTGTAGGAGGCTTGGAATGGCAATCCGTGCAGGCTTCCTGCGCCGACTTGAGGGGCTTCGCCGGTTTCGAGGCGTGATGGCAGACCTCGCATTTTCCCGCGACTCTCGTATGTGCAGAGTGCGGAAAGCTCACCGCGCCCATGCTCGGACCCTTTAGAAGTACTGGGGACGACGGGGCGTCCTGAGCGAGAGCGCTGCTGCACAGCATGATCAGCAAGCAGAGTATGAACACTGTTGCCGCGATTCTGGTATGTTGCACAAGTCCTCCAGGAAGATCTCGCCAGAAGGCCAGATCTTCTTCCGCATCCGCTTATTCCAAGCTTCCCTAAGCGATTGGATTGTAGATACCTTGCGCCGCCAGGTCTGTGACGCCGCATGCAACTGCGTGTGACGCGCGTACGCGGACTGACAAGCCCAGGCGTCCGGCCGGCTATTCAATCCCGCCGCAACAAGACGATGGATTCCTTGCGATAGAAATGCGCCTTGAAGAACAGTACCGGCCGCCATTTCAAGTTCATGCTCTCCCGTGAGTAGTCGATGAACTCGCGCACATCTTCGTCCGTCCAGGCGTGATAGTGAATGCTGTAATCGATCTCCATCATGCGAGCTATCTCGCGAGCGAACTCTTCGGTGCCGCGTTCGCGTCCCACCACGTGCTCGACCCAATCCTCGAAATGAGTGCGTTTATCGAAGGCGGAATGGCCCTGGTCTTCGTCGATGAGGTGCTGCAAAGTGGTGCGCTGTCGTCGGGTATCGAAGGTGTAGCGCTTGTCGGGAATTTTCAGTAACAGAACGCCGCCAGGAGCCAGCGTGCGGTACCAGTGGCGCAGCGTTGTCAGCGGAAAGGGCATGTGCTCAAGCACGTGGCTGGCGATCAGAAAATCGAGGCTGCCGTCGCGGAACGGCATTTGCGCGGCGTCGGCGACAATGTCGGGAGGGACGAGTTGCTGATGAACCTCTGGGTATTCCTTCTGCAACGCCTCGGGGTGGACGCGGTCAACGTACCAGACGGTGGCTCCGGATCGCAGCGGAAACATCCGCCAGAGAGCCCCGATTTCGACGCCTCGCCCGCGTAAATAGCGCGACAGCAGTTTGTTCTCGATCCAGCGAAGTGGAGCACCCTTCCCCATACCATCACTATAGCCTTTGGAATACGCTAGTTGCGCCCGCCAACCTTGCGTGCAAACGCGTTCCACTGGCCCAAATGAGCCTGGCAGTCGCTGCCCGAGGATCATAAGTATGTGACGCACGTCACAGGGTTGTTAGTGCCCCGGTCACAGCTAGGCGGGCAATCGCCCGCTATCTTAAACATTAACGGTTTGCTAACCACATAACAGACTTGCGGGCGTAGCCCGATCTGGGGGACAACAGACGTGAAAACTACTGAACAAGCTAATTCCGCTGCGTCGCTTGAAGACGCGAATGAATCCCAGTCGCGCGGTGGAATCAATACCGAAGAGCCGTCGCCCATCGGCCAGGAAGCCGGCAAGGGCCAGACTGCGAGAAAAAAAGTAACGCTTGATGGCAATGAAGCCGTCGCCCACGTGGCGTACCACGTCAGCGAAGTCGCCGCCATCTACCCGATTACGCCCTCTTCCCCCATGGGAGAGTCTTCCGACGCGTGGGCGTCGATCGGCGAGAAAAACATTTGGGGTACCGTTCCGAAGGTCATCGAGATGCAGAGCGAGGGCGGCGCAGCCGGTGCCTTGCACGGCGCGCTGCAGGCTGGCGCACTGGGCACGACCTTCACCTCATCGCAGGGACTGCTGCTGATGATCCCGAACATGTACAAGATTGCCGGTGAGCTTACCAGCACGGTCATTCACGTGGCTGCTCGCTCCGTCGCTGCGCAGGCACTGTCGATCTTTGGCGATCACCAGGACGTGATGGCCACGCGGCAGACCGGTTTCGCGTTGCTGTCCTCCAACTCAGTTCAGGAAGCCATGGACCTGGCGCTGGTGGCGCACGCCGCGACGCTGGAATCGCGTATTCCCTTTCTGCACTTCTTTGATGGTTTCCGGACTTCGCACGAAGTTTCGAAGATTGAAGAGCTGAGCCTAGACGACATGCGGGCGATGATCGATGACGACATGGTGCGCGCACATCGTGAACGGGCTCTGTCGCCTGACCATCCGGTATTGCGCGGTTCGGCGCAGAATCCTGACGTTTATTTCCAGGGCCGCGAAGCGGTCAATCCCTACTACCTTGCCTGCCCAACCATCGTGCAGAACGTGATGGACAAGTTCGCTGGCATCGTCGGCCGTCAGTATCGGCTGTTTGAATACGTCGGCGCACCCGATGCCGAAAACATCATCATCATCATGGGATCGGGCGCGGAAGCGGTCCACGAGACGGTCGATTATCTGACCGCGCAAGGCAAGAAGGTCGGCGTGTTGAAAGTGCGCCTGGTGCGTCCGTTCTCTATCGAGCATTTCCTCGAGGCGCTGCCCAAGACGGTGAAGAGCATCGCCGTTCTGGATCGCACCAAGGAGCCGGGAAGCATCGGTGAGCCGCTGTATCAGGACATCATCACCGCTTTGACGGAAGGCTTTACGGCCGGCAAATGCCAACTGCCCGCCTTTCCCAAGGTGGTCGGTGGACGGTACGGGCTGTCGTCGAAGGAGTTCACGCCTGCGATGGTGGTTCGGATCTACGAGGAGTTGACCAAAGCGACTCCGCAGAACCACTTCACCATCGGCATCGTCGACGATGTGACGCACACCAGCCTGGCGTTCGATCCAGCCTTCTCAACCGAGACACCGGATACGGTACGCGCCATGTTCTACGGCTTGGGCGCGGATGGCACGGTAGGCGCCAACAAGAACAGCATCAAGATCATCGGCGAAGAAACCGACCTGCATGTGCAGGGCTACTTCGTCTATGACTCGAAGAAGTCGGGCGCGGTCACGACCTCGCACCTTCGGTTCAGCAAGAAGCCGATCCACTCGACCTATCTCATCTCGTCGGCAAACTTCGTGGGCTGCCATCAGTTCAGCTTCATGGAGCGGCTCGACGTGCTGCGCGCGGCCGATCCGGGCTCAGTGTTCCTGCTGAACAGCCCGTTTGGACCAGAGGAAGTCTGGGACAATCTGCCGCGTTCCGCGCAGAAAACCATCGTCGAGAAGAAGTTGAAGTTCTACGTCATCGACGCCGTGGAAGTAGCGCGCGCTGCCGGGATGGGTGGACGCATCAACACCGTCATGCAAACCTGCTTCTTCGCCATCAGCGGCGTTCTGCCGCGCGAAGAAGCAATTGCCAGCATCAAGCACTCGATCGAGAAGACCTACGGCAAGCGCGGCGAATCGGTGGTCCGCAAGAACTTCGCGGCAGTCGATGCCTCGCTGGAAAACCTGCACGAAGTGAAGGTTCCCAGTACCATCACGTCGAAGTTCGAGTTGCGTCCTGCGGTCCCGGCCAACGCTCCCGAGTTTGTGCGCAACGTCGAGAGCCTGATGATCGCGGGAGATGGCGACCTAATCCCGGTGAGCGCCATGCCGATTGACGGCACCTTCCCCACGGGTACCACGCAGTGGGAGAAACGCAACATCGCGCTTGAAATTCCGGTGTGGGACGAGGAGCTTTGCATCCAGTGCGGCAAGTGCGTCATGGTTTGCCCGCACGCTGTCATCCGCGCCAAGGTGTACGACCCGGCGAACATCAATCACGCTCCGGATGGTTTCCAGACGGCGGTCCCCAAGTGGCGTGAGTTCTCCGATCTGAAGTACACACTGCAGGTGGCTCCTGAAGACTGCACCGGTTGCGGACTCTGCGTAGCGGTCTGCCCGGCGAAGAGCAAGAGCGAGGCCAAGCACCGGGCGATCAACATGGAAGCCCAGCCTCCGCTGCGCGAAAAGTACAACGAGTACTGGAACTACTTCCTGTCGCTGCCGGAGCTGTCGCGCGAGAAGCTGGCGCACACGCAGGTAAAAGACTCGCAATTGCTGGAGCCGCTGTTTGAGTTCTCCGGCGCCTGCTCGGGTTGCGGCGAAACCCCATACATCAAGGTGATGACGCAGATGTTTGGCGATCGCGCGTTGATCGCCAACGCCACCGGCTGCTCGTCGATCTACGGCGGGAACCTGCCAACAACGCCTTACACCGTGAACAAGGAAGGCCGCGGTCCAGCGTGGTCGAACTCGTTGTTCGAGGACAACGCCGAGTTCGGCATGGGCATGCGCCTGGCCGTCGACAAGCAGAAGGAATACGCGGAAGAGTTGGTGCACCGGATGGCATCGGTGATCGGCGAAGAGCTGGCCGTGGGCCTGCTGAGCGCCGACCAGACAACCGAGCCGGGCATCTTCGCCCAGCGCGACCGGGTGAAGGCGCTGAAAGAGAAGCTGGCTGGCGACAAGACCCCAGCGGCCCGCGACCTGCTGGCCGTGGCCGATGAACTGGTGAAGAAGAGCGTCTGGATCATCGGTGGCGACGGCTGGGGCTATGACATCGGATTCGGCGGACTCGATCACGTGCTGGCGTCCGAAGCCAACGTCAACATCCTGCTGCTCGATACGGAGGTTTACTCCAACACCGGCGGACAGATGTCCAAATCAACGCCGTTAGGTGCGGTGGCAAAGTTCGCTGCCGGCGGCAAGCGTACTCCCAAGAAAGACATTGCCATGATGGCGATGAACTACGGGCGTGCTTACGTGGCCCACATCGCGATGGGCGGCAATGACGGACAGACCATGAAGGCCTTTGCCGAGGCGGAGGCGCACAACGGACCGTCGCTGATCATCGCTTACAGCCATTGCATCGCGCACGGTTACGACATGGTGCACGGTATCGAGCAACAGAAGAACGCTGTGCAGTCGGGGCACTGGCCGCTGTTCCGCTACAATCCAGGGCTGGCCAAGGAAGGCAAGAACCCCTTCCAACTCGATTCGCGGGCACCGACCATTCCGCTGGAGAAGTACATCTACAACGAAGCCCGTTACACCATGCTGGTCAGCAGCGACCCCGAGGAAGCGAAGAAGTTGCTGCACGAGGCGCAGGACAACGTTAACGAGCGCTGGAAGCTGTACCAGCACATGGCCGCTATGAGCTTCGAGAAGTAGCGAGGAGAGAAAGCAATGATTGACCTGACTACCAACTATCTTGGGCTGAAGCTAAAGAACCCCATTGTTGTCTCGGCGTCGCCATTGACCGAGAAACTCGAAAACTTCGGGCGGCTGCGCGATGCGGGCGCCTCGGCCATCGTGATGTACTCGCTGTTTGAGGAACAGATCGAATCCGAGAGCGAGAACCTCGACGCGGCCATGGAGTACGGCGTCAACAGCTATGCCGAGTCGACAACCTATCTGCCCGATTTGCCGAAGTACCAGATTGGCCCGGACTGGTATCTGGAGCTGCTTCACAAGGCGAAGAAAATCGTCGATGTCCCCATCATCGCCAGCCTGAACGGCAATTCACGCGGCGGCTGGACCCGATACGCGGAATACATGGAAGAAGCGGGTGCCGACGCTCTCGAACTTAACATCTTCAACATTCCAACCGATTCTTCGGTGACAGCGGAGCAGTTGGAGAATGGCTACTGCGAACTGGTTCGCGCCGTCCGCAAGGCGGTGAAGATCCCGGTATCAGTGAAACTCGGGCCCTACTTCACATCAATGGCGAATTTCGTCAAGAAGCTGTCGGAGGCCGGGGCGGATGGCGTCGTAATCTTCAACCGCTTCTATCAGCCGGACTTCGATCTCGAAGAGCTTGAAGTCATCCCCAACCTGGTGCTGAGCAGCCCGCACGAGTTGCGCTTGCGACTGCACTGGGCGGCGATCCTGTATCACCAGGTCGAAACCTACATCGCCATCACGGGCGGAGTACACGATGCGACTGACGTGCTGAAGTCGATGATGGCGGGCGCGCACGTCGCCATGATGACTTCTGCATTGCTGAAGTACGGAATTGAGCACATTGGCGTGGTACTGGCTGGCCTGGAACGCTGGATGGAAGAGCACGAGTACCAGTCCATCAAGCAGATGCGCGGCAGCATGAGCCTGGTTAATATCGAGAACCCCACGGCATTCCTGCGCGGGAACTACCTCAAGATGCTGGGCTCGTACAAGTTCGGAGATGCAGGGTCGGCGTTGCCGACGTACTAACGGTATATTCCTTCGTCTGAACGAAGATGGCCGGATTCCCGACGGGAGTCCGGCTGTTTATTTGGCGTCGTTCGGGAAGACTCTACGGGCTGCTTTCAACTTACGGCTTCAGCACAATCACCAGCGTGCGGCCATCGGTCTTGATCTCACCACCAGTTGCAGTCTTGGTCTGTTTGATCTGTTTGGGACGATCCAAATAACCCGTGGCCAGCACTAATCCTTCCTGCTGCAGGGTGGCGGCTATGAAGTCGCGTTCACCGTCCACCGCCGGATCGATCTTGTGGGTGATGGCGTTTTCCTTGCGCTGATCCTTCTCGATACCGATGTCGTGCGTGCCCGCTCCCGCCCATAGCGTCTCGCCTTTGGGTCCCTTGAATGGGGTCTGCCAGATGCGGAAATGATCGCGCTCTCCGATGACCTTCACGGCCTCGGCGCGAGCGTAGCCGTAGTCCTGACCACGTCCAAAGAGGTAGAGCGTGCTCATGGGAACGGTGACGTAGGCCTGCTTTTGCAGGGTCGCGATCAGCGCGCTGACCACGGCATCCTGATTGGTCTTGTCGGGCAACACCCAGCCCGCGGCCTTGAACGCGTTGGTGACCTGCTTCTCGTTACCGACCAGCACAAAATTCACCAGGTCGCCTTCGTTTCCCCCCGTAGCGGCCTGGTCGGTCACGCGGTAGGGCAGCTTCTGATCGATGATCGCAAACAGCGGCTTGAAATCGTAGTTGGTCGGGTTGGAAGCGGCTGCCGTGGCTGCCGTGCGGTCGATGTGCACCTCGAACTTGCCGGCCGTGGGCTTGGAAAACTGGTCCTGGTTCACGCCCAGGTAGAGGCGTCCGGTGGTAGGCGCCGTGAAGGTGCCGTCGGCTCCGATAAGGAACGGAGTAGCAGCGCGATCGTTGCCGATCTGGCCTACCAGCGCGCCGCGTCCGGCACTGGTGACGCTCAACGCACGGAGAGTGTCAGCCCATCCGCGCTGCGCGCCTTCAGGACCAACGCCTTGCTTGTCCTTGAAATCAACCGTACCCTTGGCGGTGATATGCAGCTTATCGCCGGCGTTCACGTCCATGCCGGTGTCAATCCAGGGATTGTCTCCGTTGATGGTGACGTCGGCACTCTTGGCGGTGGCAGCGGCGGCAGTTGGTGTGGCTGTGGCCGAGCATAGGTCCGCGAACCCGAAAGGAACTGTGAGGACTGCGGCAATGAGAAACGCGCGTGCTCGCTTCATGGATCTCACCTGCTCCTACTCACAGAAGTATAACCATCGCGCCTGATCAAGGTTGCGGATCTGGCGCAGCCTAGCGCGTGGCCTCGCTGAACGCCATCTTGCCGAGGTACAGGGGATGCGACACTTTGGGGGTATCGCTGGGCCCGTACACGGGATAAGGCGTGTTCTGCGCCTGCATGGGGAATCCCCAAACGTCGCCGTTGCGCATGTCGACAGCGATCTTTCCCCAAGACGTGGCTCCGTCCGATTTGCGCAGCGAAACCATGCCCTGCTCGATGTGGAAGGGATACGGTGAACCGTCCTGAGCCATGACAGGCGGCGGTTGCACGACGGGTCGGAATGCCACAACTCCGAGCAATAGAACGATGACTACCAGCAGCGACTTCACGAACCAATCCAGCTTCATGGGACCTCCCGGCTCAGCCCGACGATTGCCGGCTCAAGCTGCCGACCGCTTATCCGGCTGAGCACGTACTAGCTGGAAATCTAGTACGTTTTCGCCGCAAGGTAAACCCGCACCCGCGCCGTACGCGACTATCGACTGGCTTCGCTGAGGACGAATTTGCCCAGGAACATGGGATGCGACTTGGGCGGCTCGGCCTTTGAAACGTCCACGGGGTAGGGCATTTCCACCGTCGTGGGAAATCCCCAGATATCGCCCGTGCGCATGTCGATCATCACCTTGCCGTACATCTGTCCGCTGCCGTCCGGTTTGCGCAGCATGGTGTAGCCTGGTTCGACATAGAAGTCGCGGCCCCCTCCCGCCTGCGCCTGTACGGGTGCGGGCTGAACCACGGGGCGGAATACCAATACACCAAGAGACAGCACGATCGTCAAGAGCATCAGTTTGACGTACCAATCCAACTTCATGGGTCCTCCGGATTGAGCGCGGGGCACGTCGGCGGGAATGGCCGCGAGCGATTGGCGCTGGTTCCTATATCGGCTGAAAATCTAGTCCGATTTGCGCGGAAGGTAAATGAAATCGTGCGGGGTGCCCGATGCTGCCCAGAAAACTGCCCTGTGGTTTGGTCAGGGGAGCGATGTTCGCGCCTACAACCTCGGTAGTAGCAGGTAACTTGATTACCACCATTTCTTTGCACATGTCGCAAAACTTTGCACATGCTGTATTTGATTCACATGTAAGCTATTGATTCATAGACTTATTTAGATGGTTACCGACGTGCTCTCCTTACTTTCACATCGGTCGCAGCATTATAGGGTTCTACCACAAAAGTAAATTCGCATGGAGTTACCCACGAGCGGTAGAGCCTTCGCCCAAACCACAAACGAGTTCCAGGGATGGGAACTGAACCGAATTGCGCCAACTTCGGAGAAAACAAAGAATGATTAAGAAACTGGCGCTTACACTTGGGTGTCTCGTCCTGCATGGCTCGCTATCCAGCGTGGCAATGGCGGACGCGATCACCTTCAGCTTTATCTTCGGTGGCCCGGCCACCATTCAGAACAGCGCAGCGGGTTTAACCACTAGCCAGGGTGTCGTGATCGATGTTAGCGACGACGACACGCTGGCGCACTTCACCGTCAAAGGATTGGCGAGCGTGAAAACCGGGGCTACTACGTCGTGGGGGGTCTCGAGTGGAATTCTCAACGCTTCCTTCGGCGCTGGTGGGTTGGTAACTGTAACGGGTCCGGCAGGGGTCTGTCCGCCGCTTTGCGGCCTGACCATGCTATCTGGAACCATGGAGCCCGGATCTTTGTACACGGCAACCCTAGGCGGGGGAAATGGGTCGTTTCACGGCCTCTTCGACGTGACCTATGTCAGTCCGGAGATCTTGGGGCTATTCGGCCTTGGTCCTTCGTATCTGCCAGATGGTTCCGTCTCCCTCAACACCAGCATGAACAAGATGGTCTTGCTAACCAAGGACAATGCGACATTGGCGGGCGGCACGATTACCATTGACACGCCTACTCCTGAACCTGGGACGATGGCGCTCTTCGGCTCTGGGATTATCGGACTTGCGGGCGTTCTCCGGCGCAAGATCAATCTGTAGTGGGTTTGTACTTCGTCTACTAAGCCGGGGACCTGGCCTCCCCGGCTTTTTACTGCGCATTCCTCGCCATTATCTCGATCGACGCCAGCGTGGATTTGCGGACGAGGTGCGATCCGTCCGTTCAATCTGGCCAACCGTGCTACACAAGCCCCGTCCGAACGACTTCAGGTTTAACCGCTTTCAGCCGATAGCATGCTAGAGGGAATTACTCCTTCGTGGCGACGGGGTATGAACACGACATTTTCCGACACCAGCGCGGAGGAGCACGCAGGCAGCGGCGGCGCATTCCCGGTTGGGCAATTTGAAGAGCGCGGACCCGGCGGCTTGAACGAATCGGGCGTGGTCAGGCCAAGAGTAGAGAAGCCCGTCCCGCCTTCGAATCAGCGCCTGGAAAACGCCCACCAGGTGGGAGTGAAGCTGGGGCTCAGCTTCGGTCTGCTGATCGCGATCCTGCTGGGAACCGCTTATCTCGCACTGAACCACATGCAGCGCATCTACGCGAGTCTGGACGGGGAACTCAGCGAAAGTATTCTCGAGCTGCAAATGGCGCAAGACGGTCTGCGCTACTCCGCCGAAAACAGCCAGGTCACGATACAGCTGTTTCTGGTGCAGCGGCCAGAGGTGGTTGATCAACTGCTGGCCCACCGGGCGGAAAACAGCCGCAAGATCTCCGCTCTCCTTCCTCTCCTTGAAGCCCACTGTGCCTCCGACCAGGAGAAACGGCTGCTGCAAGCGGTGAAGGAAACCCGTGCCCCCTACATTGAAAGCTACAAGCAGGTGCAGCGCCTTTTGTTCACCGAAAAAAACAGGAACGCCGCAGCGGAGGTGATGGTCGAGCAAACCATTCCCGCTCTCTACCGATATCACGCTGCCTGGAACGAGTTCGCGCGGTTCCAGTTCGATGAGGTCCAAAGAATCAGCGAGCAGGGCAGGAAGCAGCATGCAACCACCCGGCGCATTATGTTCACCCTGGATCTGCTGGTGGCTTTACTGGCGGGGGGCATTGCCGTGGTCTCGACACGGCAGGTGGCGCGAGTCGTAAGTTCGCGCATCCACGCGGAGGAGGAGATCTACGCGCTTAACGCTGAACTTGAACAGCGGGTCGCCGACCGCACACACGCGTTGCAACGCACGGAGGACCAGTTGCGTATTTCCCTGGGAGAGCTGCAAGAACACGCCGGCCGGGTGGAGACAGTCAACCAGTTGGTGGAGCTGCTGCAATCCTGCCTTACGCTTAACGAGGCTTATAAACAAGCATCGCGAGTGCTGCAGCACTTTTTCCCGGATGGAGCGCTGCTGATGCTGAACCCTTCGCGCAATCTGCTCGATGTGGCTGCCAGTTGGGGTGAGGCTCCCACCCCGCAAGGTCCTTTTTCTCCGGACAGTTGCTGGGGCTTGCGCAAAGGGCGAACCCACGCCGTACACCCGGGTAAATTCGGCCTGCTGTGCGGCCATGTCGATCCCGCGTCGTCGGCTTGCCATATATGTGTTCCCATGGTGGCGCAGGGCGAATCGCTGGGGGTGCTAAGCATTACCGATTCCGCGTTAGACGACGATGCAGCGGGCCCGTCCCGGCTGCAGCGCATTCAGGAACTGGCCACCAGCCTGGCGGAGCAGATTTCCCTGGCGTTTGCCAACCTGATGCTCCGTGAAACTCTGAAATACCAGTCCGTCCGCGACCCGCTGACCGGATTATTCAATCGCCGGCACATGGAAGAAGCCCTGCAGCGCGAACTGCTGCGGGCCACTAGGAATGGAAACTCGGTGGCTGTGCTCATGACGGACATCGACCACTTCAAGCGGTTTAACGATGCCTTCGGGCACGAAGCCGGCGATGTGCTGCTGCGAGACCTGGGTGCGTTGCTGGCCGCCGAAATACGAGGAGGCGACATCGCCTGTCGCTATGGGGGCGAAGAGTTCCTTCTGATCCTGGCCGACACCGACTTGGCGTCTGCCTCCGAACGCGCAGCGAAACTGCAGCAGCAGGTCCGGAACCTGCAGGTTCACTATCGCGGCGAAACGCTGCGCCGGATAACGCTGTCGCTCGGAGTGGCGAGCTTTCCGCGGCACGGCGCCACCGTCAGCGAGATCGTGACCGCAGCAGACCGGGCGCTGTACAAGGCAAAGGCCTCTGGTCGCGACCGAGTGGTTGTCGCCGGCGAAGAGCCGCAAGTCCCGCTAACACTGCCCGCTATCGAAGCGCTTACGGAGAAAGGCTAAGCTCTCCCGGGCGGTCAACGATGCTGTTCGGTCGCTTGTAAGAGGAATCGCCGCAACTAACGTCGCCCTGGGAACAGGAACTTCAGCATCGGCCCGACGCGTTCGGCCCAGGCATACTCACTGTGCTTGCCGCCCTCGATCTCGCGGTACTCGAGGTCGACACCCTTTTCCCAACCCTTCTTGATCAGCAGCCTCTTCAGGGCACGCACGTCGGCGAGTGCCCGCCTTCCCTCTCTCGTCCCCATGTCGAGCCAGATGCGCTGGCCGGTACTGCGACGGATCTCCTCGACAGTGCGAAGAATCGCCCGGTTATGCCACCAGACCGATGGCGACAGGATGGCCAGATTTCCAAAGACGCCGGGGTAGCGCATGCCGAGATACAACGAAACCAGCCCGCCCAGCGAGGAACCGCCCATGCCGCAGTTTTCCGCGCCCGCCAGCGTACGGTAATGGTGGGCCACGAAAGGCTTGAGTTCCTCGATCAGCATTTGGCCGTAGGCGCCGGCGCCTCCGCCGCCGAGTCGCCTATCTTCGACGTGGGTGTATTCATCGACCCGCTTCACTCCGGTGTTATAGATCCCGACGATCACCAGCGGTTCAACCTCGCCGGATTCGATCAGGGCGTCTGCGGTCTCACCCACCCGCCAGTAGTTGCCCTTGATGAACGAGGTTTCCGGGTCGAACAGGTTCTGGCCGTCGTGAAGAAACAAAACTGGAAAGAAGCGGTTCGGATCGTCGTTGAAGACCTGGGGGACGTAGACGATAAAGTCGTGTTTTTCGTCGATCAGCCGCGAGGAAAATTGTTCATGCTTATGAAGCCGCGATTGCAGACTGCTGGGCGCGGAGGATTGGATCATTGCTGGGGCCGGGATGTGAGCATCGTGGGTGATAATCGGTTCGGTCGACATTCTTGTAATATTGAAGAGCCACTCGCCACCCGGTAAGCAGATCGGTGATTCTTTCTCCTGCTGGTTACGCGAAGTGGTTCCTTAGATTAGCAATTCGGGTTTCAATCCAGCAAATATTTCTACATCGGGGGCGCACATCGTGCATCGCGAATATCACCAGTGGTGGTCGCAGGACCTGCAACGGGATATGGCACTGCTCCAATTTGGCCATGCCGGCCGCAAGATCCTGGTATTCCCTACATCTCAAGGTCGTTTCTTTGAGTACGAAGACAACAAGATGATTGAGGCCGTTGGCGACAAGCTGAATAACGGCGAACTGCAGATTTATTGCGTGGACAGCGTTGACTCCGAGAGCTGGTACAACAAGTCCGCGCATCCCTACTGGCGTGTGCAGCGCCACCTGCAGTACGAGCGCTACATCATCAACGACGTCTTCCCGCTGATGTGGAACAAAAACTGGACGCCACACACCACGGTCACTGGCTGCAGCTTCGGCGCGTATCACGCGGTCAACTTCGCGTTCCGCCATCCCGACATGGTGAACGCGTGCGTCAGTATGGGTGGGGCCTTCGACATCAAGAAGTTCCTGAATGGCTGGTACGGCGACGATGCGTATTTCAACAACCCCCCGGACTATCTCGCCAACTGCACGGACGGGTGGAAGTACAACCACATTCGAACCGTCCTCGCCACTGGCGAGCACGACATGTGCTGGGACAGCAACGAAAAGTTCGCCGCCATTCTGCGCGCCAAGGGCATCCGTCACGAGTTGTACGTTTGGGGCGACCGTAGTTACCACGACTGGCCGTGGTGGCGGCCCATGGCGCGGATGTACCTGTAAAAAAGCGGCTGGACCGGTGACCGGCGGGACGAAAGTTTAAGCAGTTCATCACTTGGATTATTGAGCTGTTTCGGCACTTGAAGACGGCTGGATTTGAAGGGGCACGGCTTCAGCCGTGCCGAAAGGTGGGCGTGGAGAATCGGGCTTCAGCCCCTGAGGGCACTCGCACTTCGTCGCAAGAACCGAATTCCCTCAGCGGCTGAAGCCGGCATCGTGCCAGCACCTTTACGGCACGCCTGAAGGCGTGCCCCTTCAAACCTGACTTAACATCTGATACACACGGGATCGGCCCGATTTGAGTTCGCAAATGCGAGCGTTTTCCCCTACAATAAACGTTGCTTTCGAGCGCACCCAGCGCTGATTTACGGGCACTCCCAGCGAGCTTTTTACTAGTGGATATTGCTTGGGACTACTGTCGTTTCCAAAGGAGTGGTGAGTGAAGAAAATCGGCGTCATCTTCGGGATGGAAACTACCTTTCCGCCTGCCCTGGTCGACAAGATCAATTTCATGAACGAGCCTGGCGTCGAGGCAGAATTGGCCACGGTCGGGGAGGTTCGCATGGCAGAGCCGTCTCCTTACCACGTCATCATCGACCGCATCTCGCACGACATCCCGTTCTACCGCGCATATCTGAAGAACGCCGCGTTATCGGGCGCAACAATCATCAACAATCCATTCTGGTGGAGCGCCGACGACAAGTTCTTCAACTTCGCGCTGGGCGAAAAGCTGGGAGTGGCAATTCCGAAGACGGTCCTCCTGCCGCATAAGCAGCATCCGGCGGGGACGACCGATCGCTCCATGCGCAACCTGCAGTTCCCTCTTCCCTGGGACAGCATTTTCGGCTACGTGGGGTTCCCGGCGTTTCTGAAGCCCTTCGACGGCGGCGGCTGGAAGGACGTTTACAAGGTCAATTCGCCGGAAGAGTTCTTTAAGGCCTACGACCAGAGTCGCGATCTGTGCATGACCTTGCAGCGCGGCGTGAAGTTCAAGGAATACTTTAGGTGTTACGTGGTAGGACAAGAAAAAGTGCATATTATGCACTACGACCCGTCGGCGCCGTTCCACGAGCGGTACGTGAAGAACCCGCCGCCGGTCGATCCCAAGCTGCTGGAACGGGTGGAGCGCGATGCCCTGACGCTGTGCCGCGCCCTGGGGTACGATCTCAATACAGTGGAGTTCGCCTGCGAGGACGGGATCCCGTACGCCATCGATTTCATGAACCCGGCGCCCGACGCCGACATCAATTCAGTCGGCGAGGACAACTTCCACTGGATCGTGGACACCGTGGCGGAACTGGCGATCCGCAAGGCCAAAGAACACACCGGTAAAGTGTCGGAATACCGCTGGAGTGCCTTCCTGGGCGGCAGCCCCGCAGAGCTTAAGGCGGAAGCGGCACCGAAGGCCGCTAAGAGCCGTCAAGGCTCCAAAGAGCGCTACCAAGGGGTGATTCATATGAAGCGTCCGAGCCTTAGCATCGGAATTGAAGAGGAGTACCAGACCATCGACCCGGAAACCCGGGACCTCCGCTCGCACATTCAGATGGAGATCCTGCCCAAGGCCAAGTTGAAAATCGCGGAGCAGGTTAAGCCGGAGATGCATCAGGCGGTGGTTGAAGTTGGGACCAAGGTCTGCCGCGACATCAAGGAAGCTCGCGAAGACATGCGGAACCTGCGCCGCGAGATGATCACGCTGGCCGAGCAGAACGGATTGCTGCTCGGGTCCGCGAGCACCCATCCGTTTGCCGACTGGAAGGTGCAGGAGATTTATCCCGACGAGCGCTATCGCCAGGTGGTGGAAGACATGCAGCTGGTGGCGCGCGCCAACCTGGTGTTTGGCTTGCACGTTCACGTCGGCATCGAGGACCGCGATACCGCCATTCACATCATGAATTCGATGCGGTACTTCCTGCCGCACATCCTCGCCCTGTCGACCAACTCGCCGTTCTGGCTGGGCATGGAAACGGGATTCAAGTCGTATCGCTGCAAGGTGTTTGAGCGCTTCCCCAGAACCGGCATACCGGATGTGTTCGCCAACTGGGCCGATTACGAAACGTTTATCAATCTGCTGGTGAAGACCAACTGCATCGACAACGGCAAGAAAATCTGGTGGGACATCCGGCCGCATCCATTCTTCGAAACCATCGAAGTACGAGTGTGCGATCTTCCCATGCGCCTGGACGAGACCCTGGCCATCGCTGCGTTGATTCAGGCCACGGCCGCCATGCTGTGGAAGCTGCATGCCTCCAACAAGAGCTACCGCATTTACAGCCGCGCGCTCATCAGCGAAAACAAGTTTCGCGCCTGCCGTTACGGGCTGGAAGGCAAGCTCATCGACTTCGGCAAAGAGGAAGAAGTGCCGATCAAGAAACTGATGCTCGAGTATCTCCACCTGATCGACGACGTTGTCGACGAGTTGGGATCGCGAGACGAGATCGACTACGTCCACGAAATGCTCAAGATGGGCAGCGGCGCCGACCGGCAGCTCAAGGTTTACCGCGAAACAGGGGACCTGAAGAAAGTTGTGGACTACATCGTGGAAGAGACCCGCGTGGGGGTTTTCGACACCGCGCCTGCGCATCGCTAAGTAATTTGCCACTACGCTCTACGAAAAGAAAGGACGCTTTTGACACCGCCATTGCTGACTGACTTGACCACTACGCCATTCGACCCAGAGCTAACACCCGGCGCCTACAACGCCGTCAATACGTGCCTGCGAATCCAGCCCGACGAAAAGGTCACGGTAATCACGGACAACGCTTGCCGCGATATCGCGGCCAGCATCGCCCAGGAACTGGTCAAAGTCGGCTCGCCCTTCAAGGCCTTTGTCCTGGAAGAAATCGCCGAGCGTCCGCTGACGGGCCTGCCTCGCGAAATCGCCGACGACATGGAAACCAGTCAGGTCAGTATTTTTGCGGTCAACGTGCAGCGCAACGAGCTGAAGTCGCGCATGGAGATGACCGACATCGTCAATCGCCGCCGCATGCGCCACGCCCACATGGTCAACATCAATCACGAGATCATGCTGGAAGGCATGCGCGCCGACTTCAATCGCGTCGATGCGCTCAGCAAGAAGGTCATGGAGATCGTAGTCCAGGCCAAACAGGTGCACGCGATGAATCCCGCCGGCAGCGACCTGGTCGCCGATCTTAACCCCAACTACAAGTGGATCAAGACCAGCGGCATCATCAGCCCCGACAAGTGGGGCAACCTGCCCGGCGGCGAAATCTTCACCACCCCCGGCGAAGTGAACGGAACCTACGTCGTGGACGGCGTAGTGGGCGACTACCTTTGCGAAAAGTATCCAGACCTGAAGAGCCATCCGCTGACTATTCACATGAAGGGCAATCGGATCACTGAGGTGCACAGCGAAAACAAGGCGCTGGAGCAGGAATTCTGGGCCTACACCCATACCGACGATAACAGCGACCTGGTGGGAGAGTTCGCCATCGGCACCAACCTCGAGCTGCGGCGCATCATCGGCAACATCCTGCAGGACGAAAAGTTTCCCGGGCTGCACATCGCATTCGGCAATCCCTATGGACACCACACCGGGGCGCAGTGGTACTCCAGCACGCACATCGACGTGGTCGGAACTCGATTCGACATCTGGGTTGACGGCCGGCAGATCATGGAAAAAGGCCGCTTCCTGATCGAGGCATAAGCATGGTCCCCGCGCTGCGCGAGGAGTTTAACCGGAACTACACTCCCCAGAAGTACCAGAGCTTTCTGGACTCGCTGGCCAAAGCCTGTGGCACGCCCATAGGCTTTCGTGTCTCCGAGACACCTGTCTTCGTACCGAAGGCACTGCTTGAGCAGATGGCGCAGTACGGCCGGGAGTTGGTTATGCAGTTGCTGACCAGCCCGAAATACCTGCGTGTTTCCGACAAGACGGTCCCGCCGGAATATAACGTGGCCAACGAATCGCCGCGACCGATGTTTGTGTGCGTGGACTTCGGACTGATTCGCGACGGCAAAGGCGGGTTGGAACCCAAGCTCGTCGAGTTGCAGGCCTTTCCTTCGCTCTACGGATACCAGGCGGTGTCGGGGCAGCAGTATATCGACAGCTTTGGTTTGCGTCCTGACCTGGGCATCTACCTGAGTGGTTTAGATCACCGTTCCTACAGCGCACTGATGCGCGAGTTGATTGTCGGCGGGCACGATCCGGAGAACGTGATCCTGATGGAGGTCGATCCCGAGCATCAGAAAACACTCCCAGACTTCCTCATCACGCAACGCGAGATGAAGATCGCGATCGTCGACATCCTGTCGCTGAAGAAACGCGGCAGGAAGCTGTACTACAGCAAGGATGGACGCGAAATCGAGGTGCGGCGGATTTACAACCGTTGCATCGTCGAGGAACTGGAGCGCAAGGGCATCACACTGCCCTTCGACTTGCGCGAAGAGTTGGATGTGGAGTGGGCGGGACATCCCAACTGGTATTTCCGCATTAGCAAGTTCTCCATTCCCTACCTGAACCATCGCTGCGTGCCACAGACGTGGTTCCTCGACGAGAATCCCAGCATTCCCGAAGACAATGAGAATTACCTGCTGAAGCCGCTTTATTCATTCGCCGGAGCCGGCATCAAGTTCGCTCCTACTGAAGCCGACATCGATGCGATTCCGGCGGGCGAGCGGCACAACTACATCGTGCAAGAGCGCATGCGGTTCGAGCCCGTAATCGCGACTCCGCATGGAATGACCCAGATGGAAACCCGCATCATGTACGTGTGGCCGGAGAACGGCGAGTTGACGCCCGTGCTGCCCCTGATCCGCATGGGACGCGGCATGATGATGGGTGTCGATCACAACCGCGACCTGGAATGGGTGGGCGGTTCGTCGGCGCTGTGGGTGTAGGGTATTGCTGGTTGATTGCAACAGATAAAGGCGCGGTAGTTCTAGGTGGGAGCCCCCGCATTTATGCGGGGGAAACGACTCTAATCAAAATGCTTGCGCTTTAGCGCTGGCGCTTCGAATCCATTCCGGTGCGGGGTCGACCTCGCTTGTCAAACGGGCTGACGAATAGGGCCACTCTTCCGGCTTGCTCACCAGCCCTGCTTCCACCGGGTTCATGTGCATATAACGAACATGCCCTGCATAATCCGCAGCATTGCAAATTCGATGTTCGTTGAACCCGGGATTCCAGATCGCGCCGCGAAACCCCGCCTCTTTGCCAGCACGGAAAGAGAATCCGCCCTTGATGAACTGGGTCGCTTTTTCAAGCGAAACATCGGGCGCAGGTGTTATCAGCAGATGGACATGGTTCGGCATGAACACAAACTCGTGCACCTGCATTCGATTCAGTTCCCGGTTGTGGCGAATAACGTCGAGCAGAAGTTCGCAAAGCCGATCCGATTGCAGAAGGAACCTGCGCTCAAAAGTCGAGAAGGATATAAAGAACGTTCGGATTTCTTGCGCTGCCAGAACCAGGGCTAAAGCCCTCCCTTACTCTCGGCGTTGCTTTTCCCCCGCATGAATGCGGGGGCTCCCACCAAAAAACTTGCGGCTGCAATTACAAATCGCAGCCGCACACAACATGATTATGATGACCGGGTTCTTAGTCGGCCACAGCCGTTGCCGTCTCGACTGCGGTTCCATTTAAACTCTGCAGATAATTATTGATCGACTTGGCGGCCTTGCGTCCCGCGCCCATGGCCAGGATCACCGTCGCTCCGCCCGTCACGATGTCGCCACCGGCAAATACTCCTGGCTTCGAGGTCGCCAAGGTATCCTCGCTGGCGGAGATGTAGCCGCGCTTGGTCACTGCCAACCCAGGAGTCGTCGACTGAATCAGGGATTCGCCGACGTGCCGGCAGCAATAATCGCCATCTGACACGGGACGACGAATTCCGAGCCTTTGATCGGCACCGGGCTGCGGCGTCCTGAATCGTCGGGCTCGCCCAGTTCCTGACGAATGCACTTCACAGAAGTGAGATTTCCCTTTTCGTCACCGAGGAACTCGACCGGGTTCACCAGCATCTCAAAGTGAACGCCTTCGTCCTTGGCGTGATGCACTTCTTCCACACGGGCGGGCATCTCCTTCTCGGTACGGCGATAGTAGATGCTGGCACTCTTGGCTCCCAGGCGAAGCGCGCTGCGCACTGAATCCATGGCTGTGTTGCCGCCGCCCACCACGATGACATCGCGGTCTTTGCACGGATACAGAGGCTCGTCATACTCGGGGAACAGGTACGCGCGCATCAGGTTCACGCGGGTCAGAAACTCGTTGGCCGAGTAAACGCCGTTAAAGTGCTCGCCCGGAACGTTGAGGAAGCGGGGCAGTCCCGCACCCGTTGCGATGAAGACGGCGTCGAAACCTTCGTCGTGCATCAGTTCGTCAATGGTCACCGTTTTGCCGACGACCACATTGGTTTCGAATTCCACGCCCCGGCGGCGCAGCACGTTGATCTCGTGGCGAACAATGTCCTTCGGCAGACGGAACTCAGGAATGCCATACACCAGCACCCCACCGAGTTCATGCAGCGCTTCGAAGACGTGCACCTGGTGTCCCATCTGGATGAGGTCTCCGGCGCAGGCCAGGCTGGCCGGGCCGCTACCAACGAGGCCGACTTTCCTGCCGGTCGGAGGCGCCGCCACCGGCGACCCAAACTGCCCTGTCTCCCGCTCCCAATCCGCGACGAAGCGCTCCAGATAAGCGATTCCAACGGGCTCGCCCTTCTTGCCCAGACGCAGCCCGACTCACACTGGTCCTCAACCGGACACACGCGGCCGGTAATGGCGGGCAGGGCGTTGTCTTCACGCACCTTCGACGCCGCGCCAAGATAATCACCCGCCAGGATGAGGTCGATCACCGCTCGCACGTTCACCGACACCGGGCACTTCTCAATGCAGCCCGGCTTGGGACACTCGATGCAACGCAGCGATTCCTGGCGCGCCTGCTCCACAGGAAAGCCCAGATTGACTTCCTGAAAATTGTGGGCGCGCACTTGCGCGATCTTGTTCAGGCACCCGCTGACGCGCGATCTTGACGCGTTCCTTATTGGGCAGCGGATTGTGGCTCACAGGTTTGTCTGTCATTTGGCGACCTCCAACAGCGTAGCTTCCAGCGCGCAGGCGTGCTGCATGTTGCGCTCACGTAGATTCTTTAGCTCGGCTTCAGGATTGGCCTGCAGGCGCTCGATGCTCTGCCTCTCCTGCTCGCGATACATGTTGTTGCGTTGCGTCAGGACGTCGAAGTTCACCTGGCTGGCATCGAACTCGGGACCATCGACGCACGCGAACTGGCTGCTGTTGTTCACCAGCACGCGGCAGCCGCCGCACATTCCGGTACCGTCCACCATGACCGAGTTGAGGCTCACCATGGTCTTGATGTGCTGGGGACTGGTCAGGTTGGCGACAGCGCGCATCATGGGCACCGGCCCAACCGCGAGCACGTAGTCCACCAGGCCGGCGTCGACCAGTTCTTTCAGCTTGGTCGTAACCAGGCCTTTCTCCCCGGCGGTGCCGTCGTCGGTCATGACGTAGGTCTCGTCGCTGACTTCGCGTACGGCGTCTTCCAGCACCAACAGGTCTTTGCTGCGCGCGCCCACGATGGAAATGACTTTGTTTCCCGCGCGCTTCAATTCGCGAGCCGTGGGATAGGCCATCGCGGTTCCAACGCTGCCGCTGACTACCACGGCAGTGCCGAACTTCTCGATCTCGGAGGGCTTGCCCAGCGGCCCGACGATGTCGAGGATGGAGTCGCCCGCCTCCAGCATGCTGAGCAGCATGGTGGTCTTGCCGATGGCTTGGACGACGATGGTGACGGTCCCGGCCTCGGGATTGGCATCGGCGATGGTGAGCGGGATGCGTTCGCCGGAATCATCCAACCGCACGATGACGAACTGGCCGGGCTTCTGCTTTTTTGCGATGCGCGGCGCCTTGATTTCGAAAAGTTTTATGCCTCGCGCCAAGGGGCGAGCTGCGACAATTGGGAACACAGGAGATCCTCCCTTTTTGATTCTGGCGGGGGGACGACCCGACAGTCTGTGGCATACGTCACAACTCCGGCGGACATAGCGCACAAGGCAAGTTGAGCGCGCCCATCATGGGCAAAACGCTCTCGTATCACGGTTTGAACGAGCCTTTTTTGACACGACTGGGTTACAAATCTGCAAGGTTGGAGCCCAAATGACTACCAACCTCATCCAGTAGGAGACAAAATTTGGGGCCAGCGGGAACTCTTGCGATGCCAAAATCATTTGCACGGCTAGGATTGGCGAAAACCTCTGAGCGATCCCGGCTTCATCACGCTTATCGCGGAATAGCCGTGCGCCGAGTCTCCCTCGCCTTGGTCTTGCTGTGCACCTCGGCTCTGACGGTGTCCGCGCAGAATACCGCCAGCGATCCAGCGCCATCGGCAGCCGCCAATCAAACTCTTCCAGACGCTCCTTCAGCTTCACGGGAAAATGAGTCGAAGTCGTTCGCCGATGGCGTGGGAACGGCGGTCAAGACGATTGGCCTGGATGAGTGGAACATCCTCAAAGCGCCATTCCAGAAGAAGGCGCTGATTTGGGACGGGTTGGTGCTGGGCGCAACTGGCGTGCTGATCGCGAATGACGAATCGGTCGCGCAGCAGGTTCCCGTGAGTTGGCACCAGACTGGTGTCGACATCTCTAACGCTTGTACTTACGGCACGGCGGCCGCGGCGGGAGGCATTTACCTAACCGGGCTGTTCACCCACGATGAGCACGCGCAGCGAACGGGGGTGCTCTCCGCCGAGGCTGCCATCGACAGCTTTCTGTTGTACGGGTCGATGAAGCTGATTTTCAACCGGCAGCGGCCTTACCAGAGCGTGGACGGCAAGTTCTTCTACGGCAACTTCAGCAGCGGATCGTTTCCTTCCGGGCACGCAGCGTTTACCTGGACCCTTGCGGCTGTCATCGCCCATGAGTATCCCAAGCTCCCGGTGCAACTGCTGATGTACGGACTGGCGACGACAGTCGCGACCACCCGCGTTACCGGCGGGCAGCACTTCCCTTCCGACGTGTTTGTGGGATCGACGCTGGGCTACCTGGTCGGCACATATGTGGCCAACAAAGACAAGCACGCCCACGACCATCCGAAGCACTCGGAAAATCGCGTGAAGCGGTTGCCCAACGCGATCCTCGAGCACGTCGCGATCCAGTAAACCCGCGACTACGCCACGAAGTACTTCGCCGCGCAGTAATGTACCACGATCGCCGACGTGCTCTGCTCAGGGTCGAGCAGGAAGCCGGACGTGAGGTGCACGCCGATGGTTTCATCGGGATGCAGCAGCGCGAACAGCTTGGTCTGGTCCTCAGGGTTCGGACACGCCGGATAACCGAACGAGTAGCGCGAGCCGCGATTCTTCTGGTGAAAGAGATCGCGAATGTGCGGTGCGCCTTCCGCGCCGATGCCAAGCTCCTCGTGCATCTTCCCTAACGGCAACCGCCGCAGGTGATCGGGAAAATATTTGCGTTGAACCGTCTCACCCCAAATGTCGCCGGATGAAAGCCGACTCGGTTTCTGAGCATATGCCAGAATGCGGCTCTACCAAACAAACTCGGAGATTTCGCGATTGTGAAACCGCTTTATGTTCCGGGCGGAACGTCGGCGCCTGAGTTGAATTGCGCGGGCTTGGGCATCAGCCGGCCAGTGCCTTCGATGTTATAGATGGCGTTTGAGCCTTCGTGGGCGGGAGTGCCTGCCAGCAACTGCTCCTTGCGGTAAACCAGGTTGCTGGCGTTGAAGCTGGCCAGCTCGAAGCCGTGTCCGTGCGTGATTGCGTCCGTCGGACAGGCTTCCACGCAGTAGCCGCAAAAAATGCAGCGGTTGTAATCGATGTTGTACACCTTGGCGTAGCGCTCAGCGCCGCTGATCCGGTTGGTCTCACTATTCTCGGCTGCTTCGATATAAATGCAGTTCGAAGGGCACGCCGCCGCGCAGAGGAAGCAGGCTACACACTTCTCCAGCCCGTTCTCGTCGCGCTGCAACACGTGCATGCCGCGAAAGCGCTCCTGGAACATGGCTCCACGGTTCGGTCCTGGGCCGTCGGGGTAGTTCTCCACCTCGGTCGGTTTGAACATCTCGCCGAAGGTGACGCTCATTCCCTTGGCGATGGCAGCGATGTTTTTGACGATTCCCATACGAGCAAACAGTATAGCAACCCGGCTCGGGTCCTGTGTATCAGTCTGAACAGCCCGCGGCGGACTTTACGACTGGGTAGGCAATCGCTTGCGCATCAGTTCCAAATGATTCTGAGCATGTCCGGCGATGATGTACGCAAGCGCCCGCACAGATACACGATTGCCATTGGCGGTGCCGGTTCGGGTTTCTATCTCGGGCGAGATCGAGCCCACCAGTGCGATGGTCGCGCCGCGGATGTTTTTGAACTCGACCATCAGGTCGTGACGTACGCGGGTGTTGAAATCGCCGGCGGCGACGTAGTCGTCCTGCTCAAAGCCATGTAGCTCTTTTTGATCGCCTCGGGCAAAGCGAAGCATGCGATAGGACATGACGCGTTCGGTGTCACACAGGTGGCCAAGCACCTGCTTGACACTCCACTTGCCCGGAGCCTGGGGCACGCTGGCATCGTCTTCGGAAACGCCCTGCATGAAGGCAACCAACTCCTCCCACTGCTTCAAGAGGAACTCCTCGACCGATCCTTCAGGAACGAGGGAAACATAGTTCGCGTAAAAATCGGCATATTCGGTGCGTGTCTGGACGTGAAAGCATAAGAAAAGTCTCCGGTCGAAAGTTTCGAGTTTCAATCCCAAAGTTGAAAGCTATGAACGGTCTCTGCGACTTAAGTGGTTCGACTGGCAATGTGACCGTTACTGATCGGTCGGCGCGCACCACAGTTGGCGCAGGCAAAACGGTATAGCAGTGAAAGCTTAAATCTGCCTTGCTGGTTAAATGGTTTGCCGCAGTGAGGGCATCGCCAGTTGCGGCTCAAATAGCCCGAAGTAAAACCGACAGCCATGTAGACCAAACCACCCAAGAGGAACGCATCCACGGTTTGTAGAACAAGCCCCCTTGAGAACGCCTGGTCGCCGAACAGGCGCGTCGTCAAGATCCCAAAAGGAAAGAAGCACAGAAACCACACGACCGGCGCAAGCAATACCAATCGCAAGGCAATCCAGTCACGCTTAGAGTCCCCGACCTTACCTAAGTGCCCTAGCATTCCGCTCCCGCGAGTTGCGAGCTGCTACCTCACTCTAATCCAAATTCCTTCCACCGTTCCGTCACTCGCCGTCTAGTTTCGGCGTCCATCGTAATCTCTTCCGGCCAGGGACGCGTGAAGCCTTCGCTTGGCCATTTGCGGGTGGCGTCGACTCCCATCTTCGATCCGTAGTCAGGCAATCGCGAGGAATGGTCGAGCGAGTCCACCGGGCCCAACGTGAACTGGATGTCGCGCTCGGGGTCGATATTATTGAGCACCTTGAGCGTCACCTCGCCCACGTCCTGCACGTTCACGTCTTCATCGACAACGAGAATGCACTTGGTGGACATCGCTTGCCCCAACGCCCAGATGCCGTTCATCACCTTGCGCGCCTGCCCGGGGTACGACTTCTTGATGGAGACGATCATCAGGTTGTGAAACACCCCTTCAATGGGCAGGTTCACATCGACGATCTCGGGGATGGTCAGCTTCATCAGCGGCAGGAAAATGCGCTCGACGGCTTTGCCCATCCACGCGTCTTCCATCGGAGGCTTACCCACGATGGTGGTCGAGTAGATTGGATCTTTGCGATGGGTGATGCAGGTGACGTGGAACACCGGGTAAAGGTCTTCCATGGTGTAGAAGCCGGTGTGATCGCCGAAGGGACCTTCCAATTTCAGTTCGTCGAGCTCGACGTAGCCCTCGAGGACGATCTCCGAGTTCGCCGGAACTTCGAGGTCCACGGTTTCGCACTTCACCAGTTCGACTGGCTTCTGCCGCAAGAACCCCGCGATAATGAACTCTTCGACGTCAGGCGGAGCGGGCACGATGGACGAGAACGTCATCGCGGGATCGGTACCGATTGCGACCGCCACGTCCATCCGGCCCGCAACCTGCTTGCCCTCGGGGATGCGTGAGCCGCCGCCCGAGCGTGCCATCAGGTCGAGCGCGGCCGTCACGGGGTTTTCCGCGCCTTCCGCCGCCAGTTTTCGCATGCGGTTGCGATAATGCTCAGCGCCCTGTTTCTGACGTTGCCAGTGCATACCGGCGCTACGTTCGTCATAGACGTGCATGCGATAGGTGCCCACATTGCGCTTGCCGGACCTGGGATCTCTGGTGATCACCGACGGCAGAGTGATGAAACGACCACCGTCCTTTGGCCAGCATTGCAGGATGGGAAAATCCAGTAGTGAGAAGTCACCTTTCCTGATCACTTCCTTGCACGGGCCCGTGGGGACTACCTTGGGAAACAGATTTCCCAACTCAGCGAGCAAGGGCAACATCTTTAACTTTTCGAGAAAGCCTTGCGGCGACTTCACCTCCATGAACATCTTGATGCGCCCAGAAATCTCATCCAGGGAATTGACCTCCAGCGCCAGCTTCATGCGCCGTTCCGAACCAAATTGGTTAATCAGAACTTTCGCGCCGGGATGACCTTTGATGTTTTCAAAGAGTAGCGCCGGGCCGCCCGGGCCATGGCTGCCACGTGGTCCCCACTTGGACACGCGATCGGTGATCTCGGTGATTTCCAGGATGGGATCGACTTCCGCCGTGATGCGCTTCAATTCTCCCGCGTTGTCCAGCGCGGAGATCCATTCCCTCAAGTCGTTATAGGCCACGAGCCAGCCTCTCGGCAGCGGCGGATGCCACTGCCTGTATTAGCAGGTTGAAACAACCCTCGATTATAGAGGCAGTTCGAATTTCACCACGGAGGACACGGAAGAAGGAAGGCGATTGCGGGATCCGATATTCGGCTGAAGCAGTGCCCTTTCAAATCGAAGTCACGAAACCGAGGCTAGCGCTTCTTCTTGGCGGCTTTCTTCGCCACGGGCTTTTTGGCCGCTGGCTTGTTCGCCGTAGCTTTCTTTGCCGGTGCCTTCTTAGCCACCGACTTCACTTTCGGCGGAGTTGCCTTCTTGATCGCAGCAGGCCTCTTCTTGGCCGGAACAACCTTCTTCACCGGCACGGGCTGCTTCTTCGCGGCTTTCACCGGACCTGTCTTCTTCGCTTCCGCGACAGCTTTTGACGAAGCCGGCGTCTTCGCGACGACAGCTTTCGCTGCTTCCGCTGGTGCCGCCGCAGGCGCAGCAACGGCAGTTGCCGGCGCGGGGGTAGCACCGCCCTTCGGCTTGCGTCCTCGCTTGGCTGGCGCAGCAGCCGCTACCACTGGAGTGCCCGCAGGGAGTTCAGCAACTGCGGCAGCCTTCCCTCGTCCCCGCTTGGGCGCTGGAGGCGGAGGTGGTGGTGGCGGCTCATACGGTTTCAGGAAATTAACGATTTCGTTGTGCGACTTCAACTTTCCGTCCAGCAACAGCAAAAACGCCTCATCCAGAATTTTCTGGTACTCGGGAAGCTGCGACGTAATTCGCATCTCCGCCATCTCTGGAAACGGCAGCCTCTCCTTCACTTGCCGCCACTTGGTTAGAAAGTTCTTGATCTTCTGATCGACTGCCTGTTGCTTTGTGGTCAGGCTAAGGAACAGGGTGTTTTCAGGCGGCGCTGCGCTCAAGACCTTCCACGATCCCGAATTCGTAGCAGCCTCTTTTCCGGTCAACTTCTTGGCCAGGTCATGGGCATCGTGCTCGAGGTGCTTCCATTTGTCCACGAAATCGCGACGCGGAATCATTTTCTGAATGTCCGAAATGTCCTTGTCGCTCATCTTGCGGGTAAGGAAGTACATCACCATCGGCCCGGATTCAATCGAATAGCCCAGGTCGGTGAGGGTCTGTCTCAACTTGATGGCATGTCCGAGATCGCTGGCCTCAGCCTTGGCCACCGTCCAATGCTGATGCAGAACCTTGAGCCAGCCGTCTTTCTCCAAGGCACGCATGATGGCGATGGGATCATCCTCGTGCGCCAGTTGCTCCAGTTCCGAACCGATGGAGCGCTTGTTGACGTACTCAATGTAGTTGTTCTCTTTGGCCGAGTCGTAACGGGCCTGGGTCCGTTCCTCCAGAGGCCAATGGAACCGCGCGCTCAGACGGGTTGCCCGCAATAGCCGGATCGGGTCTTCCAGGAAGGCGTAGTTGTGCAGCACCCGCAGAACTTTCGCCTCGATGTCGGCAATACCGTTGAAGGGATCGAGCAGCAAACCGCGTGACCCTGGGTTCAACGAAAGTGCCATGGCATTCACGGTAAAGTCGCGTCGCCGAAGGTCCTCGTTGATAGTCGCTGAAGCGATGGTCGGGGGCTTGCCGGGTTTATCGTAAGCCTCTGATCGGGTGAGGTTTATCTCGGCCCTTACGTTTCCCGGCATCAGTAAGTGCAGAGTCTTCAACTCCTCGTCGATCCCCTGGACCGAGATTCCAGCTTTCTCCAATTCTTTCTGCAACTTAAGGGGATTTCCCTGAATGCTGAGGTCGATATCGCGAATGGGAAAGCCGGAAATCAAGTCGCGGATGGCGCCGCCGGTGAGGTAAAGATTCAAGCCCGCATGCCGGGCGATTTCCTGTACCAGGTTCACACCGCGTTGCTGGTCAGGGGTGAGCCTGGTTTCCATGCTGTAAATGTAGTCTGCCATCTATGTGTATGACTCTAAAAGTGATAGCCGAAGATGATCAGGTACCGAACGGCAAGTACCTCGTGGTGACATCCCTGATTCCCTGCTCGACGCCGTCGACAGCTATCCTTCACCATACATTGATCGGTGCAACTTACTCTTACGGCGACACTTACAGCACTATGCATCGGCTTTGCTGCATAGCGAACATAACACAAAGGATTACGATTTGGCTACAAAGTTAGGTTACTTTGGGCGCATTTTCCTCAAAAGTGCGACAATCGGACGAGCGGCGAGCATTCGCGTTCTCTCGATACTCATGGCAACCACGCACAAAAAGGTAATCGTTCGGAAGATGGATCGCGACACGGTCAGCGGATACGTGACGACGGCTTTCATCTCCGACGGCAAAATCGAGGTGCTGAACACCGCCGGCAACGTGGTGGCCATCGACCTGCGCGAGGTGAAGGGCGTGTATTTTGTGCGCGAATTTGGGGACACCGAATCGCTCGCCCGTAAGACTTTCACTTCCCGTCCGCGCACCGAGGGCCTGTGGGTTCGCCTGCGCTTCCGCGACAACGAAATCATCGAAGGCATGATGATCAACGACCTGGTCCAGGACAGCAGCGAAGGATTCTCCATTATCCCGCCCGATACCAGGTCCAATACGCAACGCATTTTCGTGCCGCGCGCGGCATTGGCCGAGATGACCGTGCTTGCCGTAATCGGCGAGAAGAAGTCTCAGCGACGGGGACGGCATCCCGACGATACGCTCCAGGTTCCCATGTTCAATTGATCGTGCCATGGGGCGGCAGTGCGATCCGAAGTAAATCGCGGGCGCGACGCCAATCGTTGACTACGAGAAGTGTGAAAGATTCTGCGGCCCTGACCAAATACTATGAAACTTGGCGAAATCGCTACCACGCTGGGCGCCACACTGGAAAACGGCAATCCTGAAACCGAAATCACAGGTGTGTCGGGAATCGAGGAAGCCGCTGCCGGGCAGATCACTTTCGTCGCCAACCCGAAATATGTTGCAGCGGCCAAGAATACCGCTGCTTCCGCCATCATTGTCTCCGAGGACTTCCCTGCCGTTGCCTGCGCTTTGTTGCGCAGCCAGAACCCTTATCTTTGCTTTGCCCGGGCCATCGACCTGTTTTACCAGTCTCCGCGGTATGCTCCGGGAATCCATCCTTCGGCAGTAATCGCTCCCACGGCCAGGATTGGGGCCAACGCGCACGTCGGCGCCTATGTGGTCATCGATGACGGCGTCGAGATCGGTGACAATGCGGTGCTTTTGCCGCATGTCGTCATCTATCGCGGCGCGAAGATCGGCAACAACTTCTTTGCCCACGCTCATTCCATCGTGCGGGAAGATTGCCGACTGGGGGACAACGTAATTCTGCAGAATGGAGCGATCGTCGGCTGCGATGGATTCGGCTTTGCCCGCGACGGCGACCACTGGGAGAAGATCACTCAATCGGGGCCTACCGTACTCGAAAATGATGTCGAGGTCCAGGCTAACGCTTGCATCGATCGGGCCAGCGTGGGTGAGACCCGAATCGCCCGCGGGGTGAAGATCGATAACCTCGCGCAGGTCGGACATGGCTCCGCGGTCGGCGAACACACGCTGCTGTGCGCCCAAGTTGGACTGGCCGGGTCTACGGCAGTAGGTAAGAACGTTATCATTGCCGGACAAGCTGGAGTCGCCGGGCACTGCAGCGTTGGTGACGGTGTGGTCATTACGGCGCAGAGCGGCACGCACGGAGACATCCCGGCGGGAAGCATGGTCAGCGGTTCTCCCGCTTTTGAACACAAACAGTGGCTGCGCGCGGTCAACGCATTCAGCAAACTCCCGGAGATGGCAAAGACCGTCCGCAACCTCGCGCAAAAACAATTACGCGGGGAGCCTGTAAAGAACGAAGAATAATCGGTCGTTGCACGTCTATCGCCTTGTAGCTGTGTTTGCATCTTCTGAAACGATTTAGGTTGGCGCGGCCTGGTGGCGTTTCCGGTCGCTGAAGCATGAGTGAAGAAACTCCCATCTCCGGCTCGGACCTGACGCTCGAACCGCAGCTTGTTCCGGTTCGGCCGATTCGCGTCCTGTTGCTCGACGACCGCGAGGAAAACCTCGTGCTGCGTTCGGCAATTCTTCGCAAGAACGGTTACCAGGTAGTGGCAACCAATTCGATCGAGCAGGCGCAAGCCAAGCTGCATGAGATCGATATCGCGGTCCTCGACTATCATCTCGGCGCCGGCAAGTTCGGCACCGCGGTTGCAGAGACGCTTCGGCGGGACCGCCCGCATGTTCCGATTATCGTGCTGTCAGCCACCCTCGAGCGCAGATTCGGTGGCATCGCCGATATGCACCTGCTCAAGGGCCACAGTTCGGTTGAGGATTTGCTGGACGCGCTGCGTTCCTTCGAGGCCAAGAAGCGCGGCCGGCCCGTGGTCGTGGACGCGCGCGATTTCTACTACTCGCGCATCTCGATGGCCATGGGCGACGACATCGTGCTGGAAATCATCGACCGCGATGGCACTTGGCAGTTTGTGAATGACTACTTTGCCGCGATGAAAGGCAATAAGCGCGATTGGTTTACCGGCAAGAACCTGTTCGAACAGTTTCCGGAGTTGGGCGAGGAATGGCGCGAGATCGTTCGCACGGTTGTCGACACTCGCGAAACCTATATCGACCGCCGGGGCTTCGGCGGAACTGCGCATCTGCCCGCCAAGAACGCCCACTGGATGTGGAACGTTCTGATCTTCTCCATCAAGTTGCACGATGACCGCGACGGGGCCGTCCTTACCGCCCGCATAATCGAAAGAAAATAGTCTCGGAACCAAGCCTTACAAGAGCACTCTGCCTGTAAAAGATTCCCGTATCGTAGACTGAGTTCTTGGCCAACACATCCGCAATCAAGACATCTTCCGAACGCCGCGTGCTGGAGGCAGCGCTATGCGCGCCAGCGCGAGGACGCCTGGTTCACTCTCGCGCTCGGCGGCGTGTCGATCGCGGCGCTGCTTGTGGTACTACGCCCATCAGCAGATCCTTCTCTACGGCGACGCCGTGGCGCACATCAACATCGCGCGCCGCGTGCTCGATAACCGCTCATGGCTGTCGTCGTTCTTCCAGTTAGGCACGGTGTGGCTTCCGCTGCCGCACATCCTGATGCTGCCGTTCGTGTGGAACAGGGCGCTCTGGATGACGGCATCGCCGGCTCTATCGCCAGCATGGTGGCTTACGTGTCTGCCGCGCTCGGGGTCTTCCGCCTGGTCAGCGCTCGAGCTCCGCAAGCTGCGGCCTACCTGGCGGCGGCAATCTTCGCGCTTAATCCCAATCTGCTGTACATGCAAACCACGGCGATGAACGAGCCGCTCTACCTGGCGTTCTTCATTTGGGCGATCGTCTATTTCGATGAATGGTTTCGCGCGTTATCGAACACACCGTCCGCAGCTTCGACGGGCCGCGGTCCGGAACGAGTGCTCGAGAATTGTGGCATCGCCCTGGCCGGAGGAGCGGCCACGCGATACGACGGATGGTTCTTCGGCGCGCTGATGGGCGCGCTCGTGCTGTGGACCTTTGTACGGTGGTGGAGGAAGACGCCGGACGCAGCACGCCGCCGCTCGATGACTAAATCACTGGCAGAGTTTCTGCTGCTCAATGCGCTGGTGCCGGTGTTCTGGCTGGCGTACAACCATCGAGTATCGGGCCATGCGATGGACTGGGCGAACGGCCCGTATTCTGCGACAGCCATCGCCGAACGCACCACGGCCCGCGGTGCAGCCCCGTATCCCGGAAAGGACCACCTGATGACGGCGGGCCTGTACTTCCTGAAAGCCGCGAAGCTCAACGTAGGCCCTGGACGCTGGGGCGACGTGCTGTTCTTGCTGGCCTCTGCTGGGGACGGCCGTTGCGCTGTGGCGATTCCGTCAGTACCGCACATGGCTGCTGCTGTGGGTCCCGCTCGCGTTCTATGCGCTATCGATTGCGTACGGCAGCGTGCCGATCTTCATTCCAACGTGGTGGCCGTTCTCGTACTACAACGTTCGCTATGGACTGGAACTCCTGCCGGTTTTTGCGGTATTCCCTGCGCTGTTGGCGGCGTTTCTGGCAGAACGCATCGCCAATCCGAAAAAGAAGCTGGTCATCTGGAGCTTGCTCGCGCTCCTGGTGGTGGGCAGCTATCTGTCGATCTACGCCAACGTTCCCATCACTCTGAAAGAGGCGCAAGTTAACGCACGCACGCGAATGATCCTGGAAGAAGAGCTGGCGAAGTTCTTCGCGGCATTGCCGCCATCCGCCACATTGCTGATGTACCAGGGCGAACACGTGGGCGCCTTGCAACAGGCCGGCATACCATTGCGGCATGTCATCAGCGAAGTCAGTCATCCTGACTGGGAGTGGGCTCTGCTCGACCCGGCGCAACACGCAGATTTCATCATCGCCTTCAAGGGCGATCCCGTTTGGATGGCGGCGCAAGAGCATCGGCAGGAATTGACGGAATTGATTTCCATCACCGTACCGGGACAGGCCAAGTGCACAATCTATCGTCCCGTTCAACGCGGACGGCGAACCGCCGAACCCGTCGGCAGATAAGCGACGACCGTCGAGCATACGGGTCGAAGCAAGCACTGCAGTCAACAGCGCAAGTACGGCGCTTTGCTACAATCCGCGCAATGACGATGCCCGATCCGAACCACATCGCCTCCATCCCTTTCGTCAAAGCAACCGCCTGCGGCAACGATTTTCTGATCATCGGAATCGAGCACGCACCTACCGACATCTCCGGGTTCAGCCGACGGATTTGCGATCGTCACAATGGAGTTGGGGCCGACGGCGTCGAATGGGTCATGCCCGCTTCCGACGCAGACCTTGCTATCCGTCTCATCAACGCCGATGGTTCTGAAGCGGAGATCTCCGGCAATGGCACCCGTTGCGTGGCTGCATGGTATTGCACAGCGTACGAGCAGAAATCCGTTGCCATCACGACTGGGGCAGGACTGAAAATCTGCGACCTCATCAGTCGTGACGGGCAGCATTTCGAGTTTCGAACCGCGATGGGTGAGCCGCAGGTCGGCCGCGAAATGGAGGTCCGGCTTGCCGGCGAAATTGTTCGCGGCGTCCCGGTGTCGATGGGCAATCCGCATTACGTGATGTTTGTGCGAGAATTCCAGTCCGGCTGGCAAACTTGGGCTGCGCAGATCGCCACGCATCCGGACTTTCCATATGGAACGAACGTCGAATTGGTCAAGGTGCTCAATGACCACGAAATCGAAGTGCGATTTTGCGAACGTGGCGTCGGCGAGACGATGTCGTCGGGCACCGGATCGTCGGCGGCTGCGGCGGCCTCGATTCACACTGGAAGGGTGAAGTCTCCCGTGAAGGTGCACGCCCCAGGAGGCACGCAGACCGTGGAATGGGACCGCGAATTGCTGCTGCATGGGCCAGCGACGATACTCTTTCACGGCCATTTTTTCGTTTAAGATAGTCCTTCCGAATGGCAGCCTTCACCCAACCTGAGCGCTTGCGACCTGCCGCCCTGCGGCCCGGCGACACGGTGGGCATCATCGCGCCGGCAGGTCCGATCGAGCCTGATGCGCTGGAAGCAGGTTGCGCCTGGCTGCTCCGCAAAGGGTATCAGCCGTTCTATCTGCCTTCCATTCTCGACCGCGAATGGTATTTCGCGGGCAGTACGTCGCGGCGGCTCGATGAATTCCACCAGATGTTTGCGCGCCCGGAGATCAAAGCGATCATCTGCGCCCGCGGGGGATACGGCTGCAATTACCTGCTGCCCAAAATCGATCTCGACGTGGTCCGGTCCAATCCCAAAATCTTTTGCGGATGCAGTGACGCGACCACCTTGCTGACCTATCTGTGCGATGCCGCGGGTCTGGTGACGTTCCACGGGCCCATGCTCAACATCGACGTGCGTCCCGACGGCGTGGACGAGAAGTCGTGGATGGCGGCGATGACGTCGGGCGAAGCATTTCAGATGGAGTTCGGCAGCGAAGAAGTGCAAACGCTCGTGGCGGGCAGTGCTGAAGGCATGCTGTACGGAGGTTGCTTGTCTCTGCTGTGTGCGTCCCTTGGCACACCCTACGAGATCGAGACGCGCGACACCATACTTTTCCTCGAAGACCTGGCGGAGCCGGCGTTCCGCATCGACCGCATGTTGATGCACCTGAAGCTGGCAGGCAAATTCGAGGGCGTCCGTGGAGTAATCTTCGGGGAAATGCTGAACTGCGGTTCGCGTGGTGCGCAAGACTACACCTTGCAAGAGGTGGTGCAGCGCGTCTTGGGTGACCTTGACGTGCCCATAGCTTATGGTCTGAAGTCGGGTCATGTGAGCCGCGGCAACATCACTTTGCCTTTGGGCGTAGCGACACAATTCACCGCCACGACGAACGTATCTTTGCGTCTCGCGGCCTCCGTGAATCGCCAACTCGCGAAAGTTCCAGTCTCCAGGTCATGAAACAGAAGCACATTCACTTAATCGGGATATGCGGCACTGCCATGGCCTCGTTGGCCGGGATGCTGAAACAGCGTGGTCATCACGTCACAGGCTCAGATGTCGCCGCTTACCCACCGATGTCGGATTTTCTGGCCTCGCTGGGGATTTCGGTGGCGCAGCCGTTTAGCGAGAAGAACCTGGAGCCGCGGCCCGACCTGGTGATCGTCGGCAACGCCATCTCGCGCGGCAATGTCGAGCTCGAATACGTGCTCGATCAGCGGCTCGCATACCAGTCGATGGCGCACGTGCTGCACGACGAGTTTCTGATTGACCGCGAGCGGTTAGTCATAGCGGGCACGCACGGCAAAACGACCACGTCCTCCCTGTTGGCGTGGCTGTTTACACAAGCCCTGCGTGCCCCTGGTTTTCTTATCGGCGGAATTCCGGAAAACTTCGGCAGTTCGTTCGCACTCGGAGAGGGGCGCGAGTTCATTATCGAAGGCGACGAATACGACACGGCCTTCTTCGACAAGGGACCAAAATTCCTGCACTACTTTCCCGACGCAGTGATTTTGACCTCGGTTGAGTTCGACCACGCCGACATCTACAAGAGTCTCGACGAGGTGAAGACCGCGTTCAAGCGTTTGGTGAATCTGGTACCTAGACGTGGATTGTTGATCGCATGGGATGGCCATCCTAACGTAGACGAGTGCGTCAGCCGCGCCTTCTGCCGTTTGGAACGCTACGGGTTTGGGCAAGGCTCGGCGTGGCAGATTTCCGACGCAGACTACGGCGACAGCCTGACCCGCTGGAAGGTCGCGCGCGACGGCGCCCCATGGGCGGAGTTCGAGTCGCAACTGGCGGGAGAATACAACATCCTGAACGCCACGGCCGCAGCTGCATTGGCGGCCAATTACGGCATATCGGTGGAAGTGATCGCGAAGGCGTTACGCGGCTTCCGCAGCGTTAAACGGCGACTGGAAGTGAAGGCTGAAATTCGAGGCATCACCATCATCGACGACTTTGCGCACCACCCAACCGCAATCGCCGAAACACTGAAGGCCCTTCGCGGCCGCTATCGCGGGCGGCGCTTGTGGGCGGTGCTGGAACCGCGCTCCAATACGCTACGCCGCAAGGTGTTTGAGGATGAGTTGACACAGAGCCTGGCGCACGCTGACCAGGCCGTGCTGGCGGGTGTGTTCAAGTCGGACGCGATTCCGGAAGCCGAACGGCTCGATCCACAGAAGGTCATTGCCAGACTCAACGCCAGCGGGACGCCGGCCCGATTGCTGCAATCGGCCGATGCCATTGTGGACGCAATCGCATCGGAGTTGCGCGAAGGCGACGTTGTCGCCATCCTCTCCAACGGCGGCTTTGGCGGGATCTACGAGAAGCTGCCGGCGAAGCTGAACTCGCTTCACGAGGCCACGACACCGGCGTGAGGCATCTTCGCAAGACCGAACTTACCATCTCGCTTCTAGGCCTGGTTATTGCAGTGGCCAGTGCCGGGCCCTCGTGGGGAGCCACGCCGGTCACGTGTTCGTCTCCCGTCAGCGCGAAGCCGCAGGCGACTGAATACTTTGTTTCTCTGGCTGACAATGCTCATCACCTAGCGCACGTCAGCATCCGATTTCCCCAGACTACGGGGAGCGTTACGCTCAATATGCCGGTGTGGAACGCGCTCTACCAGGTGCGCGACTTTGCGTCCAACGTGGAGAATGTCCGCGCCGCTGACGCCTCAGGCGGACTCGTTCCCGTCGTCAACAGTAAAACCAGCGAGTGGGAAGTTACTACAACTGGCTCATGCGTGGTGGTTGACTACGACATACATCTAGACAACGAAGGGCCGTTTGGCGCGCAACTTAGCCCGGAGCACGGATTCTTCAATTGGGCAATGGTGCTGATGTATTCGCCCGCCACTCAAGTCAAGGGCATGAGCGTGCAGTTGCTGGATGTCCCCGCGACCTGGGGCCTGGCGGATGTTCACATTCTGGGCGAAGCGCCCGCGGGAGAGGTCGAACAGAAAGTTGGCATTGCTCACACCTACGACGAACTCGTGGATAGCCCTGCCGAAGTCGGCGTCTTCCAGCGTTTCGAGTTTCAACAGGACGGTGCTACCTACCACATTGTGGTACATAGCGATCCGCACGATTACGACGCGGGCAAGCTGCAGGACGTGGTGGGCAAGATAACCCATGCCGCGGTCGACTGGATGGCGGACCGCCCGTTCGACGACTACACCTTCCTCTATCACTTCCAGCGAGGCCACGGCCACGGCGGCATGGAGCATGCTTATGGGACGGCGATCGAGGTCAATGCCGAACGCCTGCACAGCAGCATGATTCCGGTCGCCAGCGTCAGCGCGCATGAGTTCTTCCATCTGTGGAACGTCAAGCGCATACGGCCTCAGTCGCTTGAGCCGATTGACTACCAGCGGGCAATGGATACCCGCGCCCTGTGGTTCAGCGAAGGAGTAACCAGCACAGTCGGTGATATGCTGCTGGCCCGGGCGGGTCTGCTGAGCGACCGGCAATACATCGACCGGGTGGCCAGCGAGATCAATGAGCTGCAGTCGCGGCCTGCGCACCACTGGCAGTCGGCAGAAGAATCGAGCCTCGACGCATGGTTCGAGGGCGACACATTTTACCGCTCCCCCGAGCGCAGCATCAGTTATTACAACAAAGGCGAGGTGCTCGGAGTTTTACTCGACCTGCGTATTCGACAACTTACCGAAGGCAGGCGATCGTTGCGCGATCTGTTTCAGTGGATGAACGAAAACTATGCCAAGCAAGGCCGCTTCTTCCCCGACTCCGATGGAGTGCAGCAGGCGGCGGAGGCGATCACCGGCCAGAGCTTCGCGGAGTTCTTCCACGATTACGTGGCGGGAGTGCTGGAGTTGCCCTATAGCGCATACTTCCAGTTCGTAGGGCTCCAAGTGGCGGAGACCACGGTCCACTCGTCGACTCCCGGATTCACGACTAGCACAGGTTTCGACGGCCAACCTGAGGTTGCATCCGTGGACGCCAATAGCGACGCGCAACGCGCCGGGGTAATAATAGGAGACCGCGTGGTCGAAGTGGATGGCAGGCCGGCTACTGCGTCGCTTGACGACCAACTCTCACGAATGCGCGCGGGAACGACGGTGAAACTCAGCCTCGCGAACCGACAAGGAAAGCGCACCGTCAAGCTTAAGCTCACGTCGCGCCAGGAGCAGATGTACATTCTGCAGGACACTCCATCCGTCACAGCCGAACAACGAGCCCATCGCGTGGCCTGGGTCCATGGCGATGACGAGAATGGCGGTGGGCAGTGATTCGGACTTTGTTCCTCATGACACTCTGGGCGGTGTCGCTGCTGATCGTCGGACCAATCATGTTGCTTCACGCATTCCTGACCGGCAATATCACGCCGTTGTATCGCACTGGAATGAAACTCGCCAATCATCTGTGTGCGCTTGGTTGGCGTGAAGATCGAAGTCCGCGGGTTGGAGAACCTGGGGCACTCGCGCAGCTACATTTTCATGTCGAACCATGTATCGAACCTCGATCCGGCGGTTTTCGTTCCGAACATTCCGGGGCGCTGCTCGGTGCTGGTCAAGAAAGAAGTCTTCCGCCTACCGATTTTTGGCCGGATATTGAAGATGGCGGAGATGGTCCCGGTCGATCGCAGCAACCGTGAAGCTGCGATTGAGAGTGTGCATGCCGCGGAGGAGGTGCTGCGGCGCGGACTGAATATGGTGATCTTTCCAGAAGGGACACGTTCGCCGGACGGACGTCTGCTGCCCTTCAAGAAAGGGCCGTTTCACCTGGCGATGGAAGCTGGCGTAGCGGTAATCCCGGTGACGCTTCTCGGGACCTACGAGTGCTGGCCCAAGGGCACTTGGAAAATGCGAGGGGGCAAAACGGCGGTGATCTTTCATCCGCCGATCGAGCCCTCCGCATTTACGGACCGCGACGAGTTGATGCTAGCCGTTCGCCTAGCCATCGCCAGCGCGCTTCCACCGGATCGGCGCGACTGACGATCACGACCCGATTAGTCCAGGTGTGTCAACTCCCGAAACACATTAAAGCGCTGGTCGATCTCCTCTCGCGTCAGCGACTGCAAACGCTCCGTGCCGAACTGTTCGACTGAGAACGATCCCATCACGCTGCCATAAAACATGGCATGCTTGAGAACGTTACGGGTCACTTCGCCTTGCGACGCGATGTATCCCATGAAGCCACCGGCGAAGCTGTCGCCTGCACCGGTGGGATCGCGCACTTCATCCAGCGGCAGAGCGGGAGCACGGAAGGGATGATGGCCGCCAGCAAATTCGCCATCACGAAAGAAGATGGTCGCGCCGTATTCGCCATGCTTGATGACCAGCGCCCTCGGCCCCAGCGCGAGCACCTTGCGGGCAGCGCGCGGCAGGCTGCTGTCACCCGCCAGCATTTTGGCTTCGGTATCGTTGATCAGCAGAACGTCGACGCGCTTCAGCATTTCGCCGAGGTTCTGGCGGTGGTCCTTGATCCAGTAGTTCATGGTGTCGCCGCCCACCAGCTTCACCTTGGGCATGGCATCGCGAACCTGGGCCTGCAGCACGGGATCGATGTTGGCGAGAAACAGGAAATCCGAGTTGTAATATTCCGCCGGAATCTGCGGCCGGAAGCTGGCGAAGACGTTGAGGTCAGTTTGCAGCGTCTGGGCTTCGTTCACGTTTTCGCCGTACTCTCCCGCCCAGAAGAATGTTTTACCGGCGGCGTGCTGAATGCCGCGTGTATCGACGCCACGCTTGTTCATCACGGCTTCGTGTTCAGCCGTGAAGTCGTCGCCCACCACTCCCACCACGCGCACGTCGGTGAAGTAACTGGCGGAGAGAGAAAAATAGGTGGCGGCGCCGCCGAGGACTTTCTCGCGCACACCGTACGGGGTTTTCAGGCTATCGAATGCGACCGAACCAACCACAACGATGGACAAAGCTTAGGCTCCTGGTTTCTTTTCGTTTTCGAAGTACCGCCCCACGATCAGTCTGAGACGGTCGAGAGTAGCGGCGGGAACCGCGTCTTTGTTGGTGATGATGGCGTGCTTCAAGGCTGATCCGCAGGCACAGACCCGCTCTTTGGGCATGGCGGCGACCGCTTCCCGGACCACGTTGCTGGCGTTTTCCGCGTTCCTCACCAGCACGCCGATGATCTGCTCCACCGTCACGTGATCGTGTTCGGGATGCCAGCAGTCGTAGTCCGTGACCATGGCCACCGTCACGTAGCAAAGCTCCGCTTCACGCGCGAGTTTGGCTTCGGTAAGGTTGGTCATGCCGATCACGTCCATGCCCCAACTGCGATAGAGGTTCGACTCCGCCTTGGTGGAGAACTGCGGACCTTCCATGCAGAGATAAGTACCGCCCGACTTGGCGTGCACACCGGCGCGCTCGCAGGCGCGCGCTACGACTTCGGCCGCTTCGCCACATATAGGATCGCCAAATCCGACGTGCGCCACCAGTCCGTCACCAAAGAACGTGTCCACGCGATGCCGCGTACGATCGACGAATTGATCGGGGATCACGAAATCCAGCGGCTTGTGTTCTTCCTTCAGCGAACCGACGGCCGACAACGAGAGGATGCGTTCCACGCCAAGCTGCTTGAACCCGTAAATATTGGCGCGGTACGGCAATTCGGTAGGCATCAGACGATGGCCGCGTCCATGACGCGTGAGGAAGGCGACCTTGCGGCCACTCAGCGTACCCAGAACATAGGGATCAGAGGGCGTTCCAAACGGCGTCTCCAGCGACACTTCGCGCACATCGGTCAGGCCGGGCATGGAGTACAGACCACTCCCGCCGATAATGCCAATTTCCGCTTGTTGCAACGGGTTCTCCTTCAAGGTGGGTAGCAAACCTTCGATTATACAAAAAAAAATGGGGCGGATTGAAACCGCCCCACCAGGTTATATCCCGGACAGACTGGAGGGCCAATCCATCCACTGTGGCTATTGCTTCTCGTCGACAAACGTCGAGACTCTTCCGGTCCATTTATTGTCGGCGACGGTGGTCATTTTCTTTCCATCTGGCGAAACTGTGATCTTCTGGACACTGAAAACCTTGCCATCGCGGTTGTAGGTCACTTCGATGCCGCGGTCGCCCAGCTTCTTGAGCGACACGGTCTCGTGCGCATAAATACCTTTCACCGGGTACTCTTTGCCATCGAACTTGGCTTCCCAGCTCTCGCCGGTCGGGGTGGACATGCTAAGCCCATCGCCCGCGCCCTTCCAAGTGGTCGTGAGCCCGGCGGTATCTTCACTGACGTTCTGAATACGCCAGGAACCGGACATTGCACTCGAACCCGCTGGCCCCTTGGAAACCCGCGTGAACTTGGCTTCCGACTTGAAAGGTTGGCTGCCGTCGGCGGGATAGTTCGTGCTCGAAATGGTCAGCATCTTCCCATCCGATGACAGGGTCCTGGTCTGCTCGAACGCTGGCTTGCCGGCTTTCTTGGCGCTGGTGCGAATCGTGTTCGCATCCACAACCTGCACCGCGAGCGTGTCATAAGGCTGGCCCGTGACAGCCTGGCCCTGACCGTCAGCTTTTACGTTGATTTTTGGGACGCAACTTTCGCAGTCGTACATCCCCTTGTCGACCGAAAACACGTAGGGCTTTGGCGACAGCTTGGACTCGGTCATGTTGGTCTTCCAGGTACCGTCAAATGGACTTTGGGCAAACAACATCACAGGGAGAACCCACAACACAACGCATAGCAACTTCTTCATGTTGATCTCCTGATCAGAAATTTCTAGTTATGGTTCCCGACTGCCCCTCACTACGTACACCACGAGGAAGCCAAGCTAGGCGGGCGCTTTAAGGTAAGGTGGAATTCAGATCTGACTGACTTAGTTCAGTGATCTGCAACCGGCGAGACATTTCTCACACGCTTGAAGGTTAGGTTCTACCTCCCAGTTTGTCAAACCTGGGGAACGGTCACCGAGCCGGCTACGATTGATCTACCGCATGAGCATTGCGACATGCGATCCGTTCATAAGCCCCAGCGACCAGTTCACGGCATTGATGAAGAAGTTCGGGAAAATCCCGATGCCAACGGTTCCCGCTGCGGTCACAAGCAACGCCAGGCCCATCGCAGGGCCTATGGTGACCGGGTCGGCATCCACTGCGGGCTTGATGATCATGGCGCTGGCTATGCGCATGTAGTAGTACATGCTGATCACGGCGTAGAGCACGGCGACGCTCGCCAGGATGTAGTGTCCCGTCTGTATCAGGCTCAGGAAGATGAAGTACTTGCCCCAGAAGCCGGCCAGCGGAGGGATGCCCGCCAGCGACAACAGGAACAGCAACATCAGCATGGTTTCGGCCGGAGCCTTGGAGTAAAGTCCAGCGATGTCGTCGATGTCGTCGCCGATGATGTTGCGCCGCCGCAGCGAGGTGATGACGGCAAACGCCCCCAGGTTCATGAACGTATAGACCAGCAGGTAGATCATGATGGCCATGATCCCGGTGGAATTGTTCACGCCGTCGCTGGCCACGAGTCCAAGCAGCATGTAGCCGACGTGTGCAATCGACGAGTACGCCAGCAACCTCTTCAGGTTGTTCTGGGTGATCGCGGCGAGGTTTCCGACCGTCATGGTCACAATCGCGACAAAGACCAGCAGCGGCACATACATCGAGCGCAGCGGTCCCAATCCGAACAGGAAGATCCGGAGCAACAGTGCCCATCCCGCGGATTTGACCGCGACCGACATGAATCCGGTTACGCTCGTAGGCGCGCCCTCGTAAGCATCTGGAGCCCACTGATGGAAAGGCACAGCGGCAATCTTGAACAGCACGCCGACAGTCGTGGTCAGCAGCGCGAAGGCGACGATCGGATCGTGCGGGCGCGTTGCCATCACCTCTTGCAGTTTCTGCGCGATCACTCCCAGATTGGTGCTGCCCGTCACGCCATAGAACAACGAGAGGCCGTAGGCGAAGAGTCCTGACGAAAATGCACCCAGCAACAAATATTTCAGCGCGGCTTCGTTGGAGCGCTTGTCGCGCCGCAGAAAGCCCACCAGCACGTAGGTCGAAATGGCCATCAACTCCAGGCCGATGAACAGCAGCACGATGTCGTAGCCCGCGGCCATGCACATCATGCCGACCACCGAGAACAGAATCAGCGCATAAAATTCGCCGTGATTTTCGCGCTCGACATCGAGGTAGTGGATGGACATCAGGATGGCAATGGCCGCGCCAATCAGGAACAGGTAGAAGAAGTAGATGGCGAAGCGGTCAACCACCAGCGTTCCCATGAAACCATTGAATGCAGCAACTTCAAAGCCGCGCTGCTCCGCCACTCGATAAGCTAAGTGGAGCTTCCCCACCGCTGCCGCCGAAAACGCAATCCCGGCCAGTGCGACGAAGGCGTTCACCGGCTTCCATCCCTTCGGCAGGATCAGGTCGATCAGCAGGATGCCGAGCGCAAACAGCGACAACAGCACCATGGGCAACGCCAGCAAGTAGTCGGCACTCGTGAAATATTGACCGATCGAAATGCTCACAGTCTCATCCCTACTTCCCGTTCGCGGGTACGACGGCAGTTAGATTCGCACTCGCCACCTTCGCTCGCGCCGGCGATTTCTTCTGCGTTACTCCCGTGGCAGCAGGACTGGCAGTTGTTGTCGGAGTCTTCACCTCGGGGACCTTCGGGGCCTCCGGCAGCGGAGTCGCGGAGTCAGGTTGCGCTGGTTGCGCAGGCTGTCCCGCAACCACCGGCTTGGTCAGTCCTGGATAATCCGGACGAACCGTCGCCACCAGGTTGTTCACTGGTGTCTCCAATATCTGGAACAACGGCTTGGGATACAGGCCGATGGCGAACGCCAGAATCACCAGCGGAACAAAGGTCGCCAACTCACGCGCCGACAGGTCCTTTAGGTTTGCGTTCTTGGGATTGTTGTTCGGCCCGAAGAACACGCGCTGGAACAGCCACAGCAAGTAAGCTGCAGCCAGGATCACACCGGGAGCCGCCCATGCCGCCCACCATTTGTTCTCCATGAAAGTTCCCTGCAGGATGGTGAACTCGCCCACAAAACCGTTCAGCAGGGGAAGCCCCATCGACGACATGAACATGATCAACGCGATGGTTGCGTACATCGGCATGATGGTGGAGATGCCGCCGTATTCCGCGATCTCGCGCGTATGGCGGCGTTCATACAAAATGCCGACGATCAAGAACAGTGCGCCGGTCGAAATGCCGTGGTTGATCTGCTGGATCACCGAGCCGCTGATTCCCAGCGGGCTGCAGGCGAAGATGCCGAGCGTGCAGAATCCCAGGTGACTCACGGACGAGTACGCCACCAGCTTCTTCATGTCTTTCTGCACCAGCGATACCAGTGCGCCGTAAATAATGCCGATAATCGAGAGCGTGACCATCAACTGGCGCACCCAGGGCGTCATCGCAACTGCCGGGAAGAACGGCAGCGAGAAGCGCAGGAAACCATACGTTCCCATCTTCAGCAGGACGCCGGCCAGAATCACCGAGCCCGCCGTGGGCGCCTCGACGTGCGCATCCGGCAGCCAGGTGTGGAACGGGAACATCGGCACCTTGATAGCGAAGCCGAGGAAGAACGCGAAGAACAACCACAGTGCCGCAGGGCCTGCGATCTTCGGAGCCGTCGTGTAGAGCTCCGGTATCGAGAACGTGTACACGCCGGTCAGGGTGTGATGATGGAAGTACAGGAAGATGATGCCCAGCAGCATCAGCACCGAGCCGAACAGGGTGTACAGGAAAAACTTGATCGCGGCGTAGAGCTTGCGCGGACCGCCCCAGATGCCGATCAGCAGGTACATCGGCACCAGCATGGCTTCCCAGAATACGAAGAACAGGAAGAAGTCATTGGACATGAAGACGCCGAGCATGCCGGTCTGCAGCAGCAGAAACCAGGCGTAATACTCTTTGGCGCGCTCCTGGATGGCTTCCCACGACGACAGGATCGAGATCGCACCCAGCAGCGTCGTCAGCATGATCAGCAGAAACGAAATGCCATCGATGCCGATCACGTAGCCCGCGCCGATCGAAGGGATCCAGTTGTTGGGCGAGCCTTCCACGAACTGGAAGCCCGCGCGCTCTTTCACCGCCCAAAACCACGGCACCAGCGGCAGCGAGACCGCGAATCCCAGGAACCCAAAGATGTTCGCAATCCAGCGAATCGCGTCTTTGTGCTCCTTTGGTATGAACAGCAGGAGAATCGCCCCCACCAGCGGCGTGAATAAAATGATCGAAAGTATGTGGTTATACATGAAAACTCGCTTTTCGCTTTTGGCTCTGAGCTTCCAACCACAACCCGCGAGCCTCTAGCGGAACCAACCTTGTCGGGCATCCAGCTTTAGCTAATTGCTAATTGCTAGTTGCTAATTGCTGCCTTTACCACTTGACCACGTAATAAAAAATGAAGCACACCAACCCGGCGACCATCACCAGCGCGTACCACTGCACCAATCCCCACTGGATCAGCCGCACTGGGTATGAAGCCAACCGCGTCAGCACAGCCACTCCGTTCACGAAGAAGCCGTCAATGATCCACTTGTCCCAAAGCGTGGAGAGAGTGCCGCTCATGCGCGTGCTCCAGCCGGCGCCGTTTACGGTACCGTCAATCGCGTTGGCGTCAAACTTCCAAAGTCCTTCGCCAAGCCCGAGCATACCCAGGCGAACAGACCCGATCTTCGCACGGCCGGTAAACAGCCAGTCGTAGATTTCGTCCACGTAGTACTTGCGGAACAGCGTCTTGTAAAAGCGCGGCGAAATTTCGTTGATCGGTTCCTTATATCCCTTGTCGGCGTTCTTGTAGGCCCGCTGCGCCAGCCACCAGCCCACAATCGCCGCGCCCACCGAGGCAAACATCAGGGCGTACTCCAACGGATCGGTGTGCTCGACCTGCTTCTCGCCGGCGGCCACTTGCAAGGCTCCGCCCTCGTTCTCGAGCACCTGCGCTTCTTTCGCGAACACCGGCTCCAGGAACTTCTCGAACTTGTTGGATCCTCCCAGGCTATGCGGCAGGCCGAGGTATCCAGCACCCAAGGAGCACAGCGCAAGAATGACCAGTGGAACCGTCATCGTCTTTGGCGACTCATGGATGTGGTGCTCGACCTCGTGACTCATGCGCGGCTTGCCAAAGAATGTCAGGTAGATCAGCCGGAACATGTAGAACGAAGTCATCAGCGCAGTCAGGAACGCGATGTACCACAAGTAGCGATACGCACCCGCTTCGCGCGACCATGTCTCCCAGAGAATGGCGTCCTTGGAGAAGAAGCCCGCAAAACCGGGAATGCCCGCGATCGCCAGCGTCCCGATCAGCATCGTGCCAAACGTCGTCTTGATCTTCCCGTGCAGGCCGCCCATGTGCTGCATGTCCTGCTGGCCACTCATAGCGTGAATCACGGAGCCCGAGCCAAGGAACAACAGCGCCTTGAAGAACGCATGCGTGAACACGTGGAACACGCCCGCGCCAAAGGCACCGACGCCAAGAGCGAGGAACATGTATCCCAACTGCGAAACCGTCGAGTAGGCCAGCACCCGCTTGATGTCGTTCTGCACCAGGCCGATGGTCGCGGCGAAAATTGCTGTCAGGGCTCCGACGATCGCAACCGTCTTCATGGCGTGCGGAGCCAACACGAACAGCGCATTGGAGCGCGCCACCATGTACACGCCCGCCGTCACCATGGTCGCCGCGTGGATCAGCGCGGAAACTGGCGTCGGGCCTTCCATCGCGTCGGGCAACCAGACGTACAACGGGAACTGCGCCGACTTGCCGCAAGCTCCCACGAAGAGCAGCAGGCAGGCGGCGGTAATCCACGGGTCGCCAATCGAAAACTTGCCACTACGCGCCAGCGCATTCACCTGCGTGTACTGCACCGTGCCGAAATACCAGGCAATCATGAACATGCCCAGCAGGAAACCTGCGTCTCCGATGCGGTTAACGATGAATGCCTTGTTGGCCGCCGTTGAGGCCGAGTGCCGCAGGAAGTAGAAGCCGATGAGCAGGTAGGAACACAGGCCGACGCCCTCCCAGCCAACGAACATCAGGGCGTAGTTGTTGGCCAGGATCAGCGTCAGCATCGAGAACATGAACAGGTTCAGGTATCCGAAGAAACGGTAATACCCGCCTTCATGTCCCATGTAACCGATCGAGTAGATGTGGATCAGCATGCCCACACCGGTCACGAACAGCAGCCAGATGCTCGACAATGGATCAAGCAGGAATCCGGCATCGGCTTTGAACGCTGCGGTGTGACCGCCGTTGGTGACGTAACTCAACGAACTGTCGCCCGTGCCCAGCCAGGTGAACATCACCTTCTCGAAGGGCTTGCCGGGATTCGCAGCCGAGTATCCGGTGTACTGCCAAACCGCCAGGCACGCCCATGCGAAGGCCAGCACCACCATGCCGACGCAGATGCCATTTACCGCCGACTTTTGCAGCCTGCGTCCGAAAAAGAACATGCAAGCTGCGCCGATGGCGGGAAACAGCGGAATTAACCAGATGTGGTCTAGAAAATACATGTCTTAGCTCTTAACTTTGGTTACTGGTAGCTGGTAACTGGCATACCGAATTCACAAACTTCCGGGATTCTGCACCGCCATTCGTTTCGAACTACCTGCTCGCCGCCGCCCACCAGTTACCAGTAACCAGCTACCATCTCAACAATTCCGCTTCATCCACATTCACCGTCTCCTTATTACGGAAGAAGGCGATGATGATGCCCAGTCCCACGGCGGCTTCGGCCGCGGCATCCGTGATCACGAATATCGAAAACACCTGCCCGTGTAGTCCGTACAGCCGCGAGAACGCCACCAGGTTCAGGTTCACGGCGTTCAGAATCAGCTCAATCGACATCAGGATGATGACCACGTTGCGCCGGGTCAGCACACCGATGGTTCCGATGATCAGCAGCGCCGCCGCGACAACGAGGTAATGCAGTGTTGTGATCTCAGCCATAAATTTGTACTCAGCGTTTCTCGACCAGTTCCACAAACAGCGCTTCCAATTTGTCCCTGAGCTTTTGCAACTGCTCTGGACTTGTTCCCACCTTGAAGCTGTGCTCGCTATCGGCGCAACTCAACGTCAGACCGATTTTTCCAGACCGGAACACGTAGAGTGGAACGCAAATGCTCTTTTCCGTCACCGAGATTTTGGTCTTTCCCCCAGCCACTGCTAACTCCTAAATCGTTCCAACGTCCCGTGCTCGCCCTCTACTGACAACTGACAACCGACGACTGACAACTGCCTTTCAGATCCTCTTCTTCGCCATGACCACGGCGCCCACGATGGCTACCAGCAACAACAGCGACGCAATCTCGAACGGCAGCATGTACTGCCCATAGAGCGCCAGCCCAATTTGCTGCGTGTTTTGTCCTTCGGGTAACACCGCGCTCTGTGTGATCGGAAAGATCGCTCTGCCCTGGCGAATTACGAACAGCAGCAACCCACCAAGCGACAATGCTGCGATCAGCCCGACCATCCACTGCTTGTTGAACTGAATCTCGCGGATATTCTGGTCCAGGTTCACCAGCATGATCACGAACAGGAACAGCACCATGATTCCGCCGGCATAGAGCACGATCTGCACGCCAGCGACGAACGGTGCGTAGAGCATCAGGTAAAGTCCCGCCAGCGAAACCAGGGTCACGATCAGCGACAGCGCCGCGTGCACTGCGTTCTTGCGCGTAATCACCGCAATCGCCGAGACAATCGCCATGATCGCCAGAAAGTAAAAGAAAAATGTTGTGCCGACAGGATTCATCTCGCCCAGCCTGCTTCGTCTTCAAAACTGGCAACTGACCACTGGCAACTGACAACTTTCTTCATCGCTCGTACCTCACCGGCTCGGGCCCGCGCTCCAGCGCCGCCTGGTCCAGCACCATGCCATCGCGGCTGTAGAGCGCCATCTCGTAGTCCTGCGTCAACTCCAGAGCGTCGGTCGAACACGCTTCGGCGCACAGACCACAGAACATGCAGCGGCTGAGGTCGTAAGTCCACGAGACGACTTCCTTGCGCTTGGTCGCCGGATTGCGCTCGCCCTTGACCACGATCAACTGTTCCGGACACGCCAGCGCACACAAATTGCACACGATGCACAACGACTCGCCAGTATCGGGATTCGTGTTGAGCCGTGGCTGACCGCGATAGCGCTCGAAAATCACCGGGCGCTCCAGCGGATACTGCTCGGTAATGCGTTCCTCTTCCGACTGGTTGCGGAACGTCACCGACATGCCCTTCAGCAGGTCGACCAGAAAAACTTTGCGGAGCAACGGAGCCACACTCACTGCAACACCCCCACGATGGCTGTCCACAATTCCTGGCGCAGGCCGACGAGCGCAGTCGCGATCAATACGGCCAGGCCGATGGGCAGCAAAACCTTCCAACCCACTTTCATGAGCTGGTCAAAGCGGTAGCGCGGGAACGTACCGCGATACCAGATATACAAGTACATAAAGCATGCAACTTTGGCGACGAACCAGAAGATGTCCTGCACCCGCTCGCGCACGCCCGGTAGCAGTAGAAACAGTCCGACGAGAGCGAGCAGTGCGGCGAACACGCCAAGGCCAATCGCCTGCACCCGCATTTGCACGATCTTCGGCATGCGAATCGTTCCCAGGAACGTTCCCGCACCCATCGCCAGGAACGACAGCCCCGGAATCAGCGAAAACGCGAGGTCCCATGCGGGTCCGTGCAACGTATTCGCGAACGGCCGCAGCCATCCACCCAGCCACAGCGTGACTGCGATAGACGACACCGCCAGCATCGCCGAATACTCTGCCAGAAAGAACAGCGACCAGCGGAAGCCGCTGTACTCGGTGTGGAATCCCGCCACCAGTTCCGACTCAGCTTCGGGCAGGTCGAAGGGAGCGCGGTTGGTTTCCGCGATCATGGCAATGGCGAACACGATGAAGGCGATAAATCCCAGCGGGAAAAATTTGAAGATGAACCACGTGCCTTGCGCGCTTTGAGCTTCGACGATTCCGATCATGCTCAGCGTGCCGGTGCCGGTTTGCAGGCTGGTCATCAACACCGCACACACAATCGCCAGGCCCATCGCAATCTCGTAAGAGACCATCTGCGCGCTCGAGCGCAGCGAGCCCATGAGGGGATAATGCGAGTTCGACGACCATCCCGCCATGATGATGCCCAGCACCCCCAGCGATGAGATGCCCAGCATGAATAGCACGCCGATGTTCATGTCGGTCACGGCATGAGTGCGTCCAAACGGAACTACCAGAAACGTGGTGAACGCCGTCATGGTCACGACGACGGGCGCGCTCCAGAAGACCACTTTGTCGGCATTCGCCGGAATAATGTCTTCCTTGATCAGCAGCTTCAAGGCGTCGGCAAAAGGTTGCAGCAGGCCGTGCGGTCCGACGCGCATGGGGCCGAGGCGAATCTGCATGTGCGCCAGAATCTTGCGCTCCAGCCAGTTCATGGCGATCACCGACAACGAAACGCCAAGCGTAATCGCGAGAATGTACACCGTCGCCCAGAACAGGCTGCCCGCCTCGCCGGGAGTGACGCCTGAACTCAAATAATTCTTAATCGACTCGATCATTAGCGATCCACCTCGCCGAGCACGATGTCGAGCGTGCCGATGACCGCGACCACGTCGGCCACCAGCAAGCCGCGCACCATCTTGTCGAGAGCTTGCAGATTAACGAACGACGGAGGACGCACGCGCACGCGATAGGGCTGCGTGGAGCCATCGCTCACGATGAAGTAACCCAACTCGCCCTTAGGCGCTTCGATCGAGTGGTAGACCTCACCCACAGGCGGCTTGATCACCTTCGGCACCTTCGCCATGATGGGGCCGGTCGGAATCGCCTCAATCGCCTGTTGCAGAATGCGCACCGACTGCCGCATCTCCGCCACGCGAACGAGGTACCGGTCATAGGTGTCGCCGTTCACACCGGTCGGAATCTCGAAGTCGAAGTTCTGATAGCCCTCGTAGGGCTGCGCCTTGCGCAGGTCCCACTTCACGCCGCTGGCGCGCAGCACCGGACCGGTCACTCCCAGCGCGATGCAGTCTTCTGGATTCAGAATCCCCACGCCCTTGGTGCGCGTCACCCAGATGCGATTGGTGGTCAGCAGCTCTTCGTATTCATCCAGCTTCGGGATGAAGAACTCGCAGAACTGCTTCACATCCTGCTCAAAGCCGTCATAGGTTTCGTAGATGCAGCCGCCGATGCGAAACGCGTGCGTCGTCAGCCGTGCGCCGCAATATTTCTCGAAGATCTTCAGGATCTCTTCGCGGTCGCGGAAGGCGTAGAACAGTGGCGTCAGCGCGCCGATGTCGAGCGCATGCGTGCCCAGCCAAACCTGGTGGCTTGAGATGCGGCAAAGCTCCGTGAGAATCACGCGGATGTATTGCGCGCGCGGCGGCGCTTCCACGCTCAGCAGCTTCTCCACCGTCTCGCAGTATCCCAGCCCGTTCGAGACCGCGGCCACGTAGTCCATGCGATCCACGTAGGGATTGAACATCGCGTAGGTGCGGTTCTCGCCGATCTTCTCCACACCCCGGTGCAGGTAGCCGATGATGCACTCGGTGCCCAGTACCTTCTCGCCGTCGAGTTTCAGGATTACCCGCAACACTCCGTGCGTGGAGGGGTGCTGCGGCCCCATGTTGAGCACCATTTCGGTGGAGTCGAGGAAGGTTTCGTCCTTGGTGTCGAGATCGAGATGTGAGGTGTCGATGGGCCGGCTCATTGTCCACTCTCGATTCCGAGGTTGATCTGCACCCACTCACGGTCCTGTTGCAGGATGTCGTAGTCCTTACGCAGTGGATAGCCCTTCCACTCATCCGGCAGAAGAATGCGTTTCAGTCCAGGATGTCCGTCGAACACAATGCCGAACATGTCGAAGACTTCGCGCTCCAGCCAGTTGGCTGTCTCCCAGATCGATACTGCCGAGGAAACATGCTGGCCGTCCTTGATGCGGGTCTTCACCCGGGTGCGTTCGTTCTTGGGGAATGAGTACAGCACATACACCATGTCAAACTGCAGCTCGCGCTTGGGGTAATGCACTGCTGTGATGTCGACGCAGTAGTCGAAGCCCTCGTCATCGCGCATCCGCCGCAATATTTCCGGCAGGATCGACTGATCGACCGTGAGGTACGTCTGTCCCAGGTAACGCAGTCCCTCAATTCCCGACCCGTATTGTTGGCGCAGGCTCTTCACCAAGTCCGACTCCCACGGCTCCGGAACTGGCCCTGCGGGTTTAGCGGGAGCGGCTGGCGGCTTAGGCGCTGCGGTTGCAGGAGCGGCTGGCTTGGCTGGTGCGGTCGCAGGAGCCGCAGGCTTGGCTGCCGCAACGGGTTTGGCTACTTCGGCTGGCTTGGATTCTGCTGCTGGAGCTGCCTTCCCATCTGCGCCGCCACGTGCCGCTGGCGTCGCTGGAGGCTTGCCGGGAGCGGCAGCTTCCGCGGGCGCCTTCGCGCCCTCTGGCTGAGGCAAAACGGAATCTGGTCCCTTGGTCTCTTCGGGCATTGAATGACTCTCTACTAGCTGCCGGGTTTCTTCTCCGGCCGAAGCTTAAGTTGTAGCAGCTTCAACCACTAACTATGACGTGCGAGGATCACGACAGACTGTGACTCCAATCACAACGGTGGAAAAATCATTTTCCGTTTGCTTGGCGACTCGACAACATTTTCGACCCGAGGTCAACGCAGTGCGCCAAAACAAAACCCATCCGTGCAATTGATTACGGATGGGGTGGTAACTCGTTGCAGCGTCGGAGCCACTACTACACCCACTCCAACGCTCCCTTTTTCCATATCCAGATGTATCCCACGATCAGGATGCCCAGGAACACGCCCATCTCCAGCAATCCGAAGAGGCCGAGCAGTTTGAATTGCACAGCCCAGGGAAACAGGAAAATCGTCTCCACATCGAACACCACAAACAAAATGGCGACAATGTAGAAACGAACGGTGTAGCGTCCGCGGGCATCATCGAACGGCGTGATGCCGCATTCGTACGGCATCAGCTTGATGGCGTTGGGTTTTCTGGGACGGATCAGGGTGAAAAGGGCCAGCGTCCCTGCGGCTACTAGGAAGGCGACCAACGCAAAGATAAAAATCGGTACGTAATTCTGCGGCATCGTGAACTGCCCTTATTATCGCTCCGCATGCGAGCGTCGTTAACCGGAAGCGCCACTATATCGCCTCCCGAACTTCGATTCTATGACACACGTCACAAATTGCACAGGCTAGATTGACATGGCAATCCGATAGCCTCGCAATGTCGCTGTCGCTTTCTTTGTCATTCGGTTCGCCAGGTCTGCTACGAACCGTCTCTATGTTCGACGTGTGTTCCCTTGGATGCCCGAGAACCCTGGTCTTCGAATCTCATCCGCGCGCTTGCGGCTGTTTGGATATTCTGCGGGTTCTCTTGGTCCTGTCCGGCATCTCGCTGCTTCCACCACTTCGCGTACTTCACGGTGGGGCCATGGTTGCCGGCATCATTGGCGTATCAGCGGCTGTGACCTTCTTCTCGCTGCCAAAGCAGTGACTTCTGAAGCCCCGCGGGATGATGATCCTAATTCATAAGGGCTGTCATCCGCGTTTATGAGCTTGTCATCCCTCGCGTCTCCGCTGCGGAGACGCGGGGATCTGTTCTTCGCCGCGACTCGAAAGCGTCCCTGAGTGGCGCTCTTGAAATGGGGATTGGTAAGCAGACATGCATCGCTACGGAATCACGACCAGCCTGCGGGCGTGCACATCGCGTTCCCACGCAGTTTCGATCTCCGCCAGTGGAACCCGCTCGGTCTCGATATGCAATTCGCCACTCGCAGCACGGTTCATCACCTGTTGAAATGCTGAGGTGAGCACGTCCCAGGGCGGAATCCCCGCCGTTCCCAAAATTGTGAGCGCCGTGCTGCGGAGCACTGCCGCAGGCAGGGTGATGGTCGGTCCCGCGCTCTCCCCCACCTCCACCAGCCGGGTCTTCGATCCCGCAACCGCAAATTCTGTGCGTGTAATGGCCGTCAGCAGAACCTCAGTTGGACGGCCCCACAAATAATCGATGACCACGTCGAAACCCTTTTGCCCCGCCTCACGACGGAAATCGTCGACCAGTTCTTCTTCTGGCTTGTCGAGATGAATCGTCGCGTCCGCGCCAACAGATGAAGGGCACCGAGTACCTGCGCGTTGCGACCTGCGGCCACAACGCGTCCCGCGCCCAGGATTTTGGCGATTTGAACTGCCAGCTTTCCTGTGACCCCTGTCGCACCCAGGATCAGAACAGTCTCCCCCGCTGCCAACTTCGCGCTGTGCTGGAGCGAGAGCCACGCCGATACACCTGGATTGGGAATAGCTGCGGCTGTAGCATCGTCCAGTTCGTCAGGGACCGAAAAACACAGCGCCTGTCCCGCCACCGTGCGTTGCGCCAAAGTTCCGTAGGGAGGCCTTGGCCCACCAAAGAACACCCGCCTCCCATCCTCGAGTCGCCCTATGCCATCGGAACCGCAAACCACAGGAAGTTCGTGGGGGCTGGCAAAGTGCTGTCCGCTCGCCAACTGTTTGTCCACAGGCTTCAACGCAGCCGCGCAGACGTCGATGAGCACCTCGCCTTCGCCCGGGACCGGCTCCGGAAACTCCTCGAAGCGCGGCGGTTTCCCTAGCTCATGAAGCACCGCGGCATACATCGTTCGCCTCCTCAGGAAACCTTCGGCAAATGTGCCAGCGCCTCGCGGACCTTCTCTTCCGGATACTCGTAGTCAACCAACTCGTTAGCAAAGTACTTCTCGTAAGCCGCCATGTCGAAATATCCGTGACCGCTCAGGTTGAAGAGGATCGTCTTCTCCTTGCCCTCTTCCTTCGCCTTCAGCGCCTCGTCGATAGCGCTGCAAACCGCGTGAGAAGTCTCGGGCGCAACAATAACTCCCTCGGTCTTGGCGAATGTGATCGCGGCGTCGAAACACTTCAGTTGTGTATAGCTGACCGCTTCCACAATGCCCTCACGGTGCAAAAGGCTTACCAGCGGCGCCATACCGTGGTATCTGAGTCCTCCAGCGTGAATGCCCTCTGGAATGAAGTCGTGGCCGAGCGTGTCCATCTTCATCAGCGGAGTCATGCCGCTCTTGTCGCCAAAGTCGTAGGCGTGCACTCCCTTGGTCATGGTCGGACACGCCGCCGGCTCGACGCCGATGAGACGGATGTCCTTGCCTGCAGCTTTGTAGGGGACAAACGGAAATGCCAGGCCGGCAAAATTGCTGCCGCCTCCGCAACATCCGATCACGATGTCGGGAAACGCTTCCGCCATCTTCATCTGCTCGACGGCTTCCTGCCCGATGATGGTTTGATGAAGCAGAACGTGATTCAACACGCTGCCCAGCGAGTAATTTGTGTCCGCGCGACCCGCGGCTTCTTCAACCGCCTCGCTGATGGCGATCCCCAAGCTTCCGGGACATTCCGGGTCTTCGGCCAGCATCTGCCGTCCGGCCGCAGTCTGATCGCTGGGAGAAGGGATGCAGTGCGCTCCCCAGGTCTCCATCATGGTGCGGCGATGCGGCTTCTGGAAGTAGCTGCACTTCACCATGTACACCATGCACTCGAGACCGAACACATTGCAGGCAAACGCCAGCGAACTTCCCCACTGCCCCGCGCCGGTCTCGGTCACCAGACGCTTGATGCCCGCAACTTTGTTGTAGTACGCCTGCGCCACCGAGGTGTTCGTCTTGTGGCTGCCCGACGGCGAAACGCCTTCGTGCTTGTAGAAAATGCGCGCCGGTGTGCCGAGCGCCTTCTCCAGTCGGTGCGCGCGATACAGCGGCGTCGGACGCCACAAACGCAGCACATCGAGAATCGGGTCCGGAATCGGGATGCTGGGCGCGTCCAGATACTTCCTGCTCGATGAGTTGCATGGGAAATATTGCGGCGAGGTCCTGCGGCCCGATCGGCTGCCCGGTGCCGGGATGCAACGGTGGAGGCAGCGGGACGGGGAGATCGCCGATCACGTTGTACCAGGATTTTGGAATATCGCGTTCACTTAGGATGTATTTGTTCTGTGCCATAAGCCCTCTCGAATCGTGCGGATCGAGACCAGTGTCAGGACGCTGTGGGGTTTGAAGATCGAAGCATAGCACAGCGAATCGGAGCCGCGATTCGCCGTCAGGCGCGGGCGTCAATAGGCTGCTGAAAAATACGTTATTTGGGTAGAGCTGGCCTTCAGGCCAGCGTCCGAGCCGTTTATTGCTTGATACCGCTCGCCGACTTTAGTCCGCGAGCGCTCCCGCAATGTTCGAACTTTTCAGCAGCCTGCGGTAAGCCCGCGCAAAACGAGCCCGACCCGCGCTGCGCGAGGCCTTCACCCTCAGTCGCAGAGCCGCGTATTTTGCTCTATCGACCGCTTCCGTATCACGGCACGACTTCGCTTCTACTGGATGGGAGCAGCAAGAACAGTGGTGAGTTCCTGCTGACTGATGTTACCTAGTTACCGGAAACCAGTTTCTCAGTGAGTATGCAATCGATTGCATAGTTGCAAAGCAGTAGGTATGGAACGGCCCCCTAAGCCATAGAGAACAAAAGCATAGAATTCTCCCGTTTGGAAGCAAAACTGCTCGTTCATTACATAGCCTTGGCAAGAATCGATGTCTTGGCCGCAGTTTCGGGAGGAAAGATTGAAGATGAGGAAGCTCGCGTCCCTAAGTCTGGCCGTCACAGCGTTGTGTCTGCTGTTGCCTGCTATGGCATTTGCTGGTCCCACCATCACAAACGGCAGCTTCGAGGCCGTCCAGATCACACAATCGTATAGCTCCAATCCAGCGGATATACCGGGCTGGACCCACACTGGAGATGTGGGCGATGCACTCCTGTGGAATGCCCTTTACCCCGTGTGCTGCGGAGGAACGAATTCGGCCAAAACCGGCGACGGCAACCAGTTCGTGACCATGGGCGGGGGCTATGGACCTTTTGGCAGCTCAGCCTGGTCGCAGACCATTACCGGCCTGACTGTTGGCCAAACCTATATCGTCAACTTCAAAATGGCTGCGGAGGGCGAGTCTGTTACGCAGCAGCTCACCGCAAGTATCACGAGTGGATCGTCAACTGCGCCAGAACTGTTCACGAGCGTCCCTACCTACACGCTGTTCTGGCAGAACTGGGGCTCGGACCAGTACAGTTTCGTGCCGACAGCAACTTCGGCCACACTGCCGTTCTCTGTCACAAACCAGCAGTGGGATGTTGGCTTGATTCGGTCTCCATCTCCTCAGCGACCTCGTAAGCTCGCCAGCCGGGTTTACTTCAATGTCCACGTGACTCGCAGTTCCGGTGAACTTATTGTCAGCTATGGCAAAGGTGAGCGTAAGAAACGGACGCCCGTTGAAGCTGGCCTGCCACGTCCCGACAAACTGCTTGGCATTGGACGTCGTCGCTGGCTGGAAGTCCTGGGCAAAAACCACAGCGCAAGACATGAGCAACAGCACCACGCCAAATGCCGTCGAACGGGTCTTTGGGTTACATCCTGACAATCTGGGCATACTCATCCTTCCACGAGGCTTTGATACCTCAAGCTGCAGAAATGCACCCTCACTTAACACGGCTCAGCAGGCAAGCGACTCGCCATTGCGGAAGATTATTGATCCAAAAAATCGCCATTGCATACCCTGTCTGGCTAGGGCGGTGCGGTTCGCGTTAGGCTACGAGTTGGCCTGGTTACAACAGCTATCCTTGAACCGGAAACCATCAGCGGCGTAGATTCTGATTGTGAGCAGGAATCGGCGGGTGGCCCAGATAACCCTCCGGTCAACCCAAAATCTTCACGAGGGTGCCCCATTCAAGGGCGCGAAGCGCCACCTTGAGTGGGATACACGGTTTCCGATTCGGGGCTTTGGCCCAGCATCCATCCCGGCCTTTGCGGGATATGTGGGAGCCTTCCCAGCCGCGGTACGGTCTCCAGGCGCATCTTTTCCCATTTCGGGAGATCTCGGTTACTTTCGTAACGTCGCCTCTCGCTTTTCCCTCTCGATTTCCCTCGCACTTGAACCTACCCTGAACATTGACCCCCGGAGGTCTCTATGAATTCGTGTGCCTTGATCATCCCTACCTGCCGCCACGTCCTCCCCAACGGACGCCGCTGTCAGCAGCCCGCCGTCCGCCGCCGCGCCTGCTGTCGCCATCACCTCGACGCCCAGGCGCGCCTCCGCAACTGCGCCCGCGCCCGTCGCTGCACCCTCGTCCTCCGCCTCCGCGTCCCCGAGACCTCTCGCGACCTTGCCTGGAACAAGATCGAGACTCAACCGCGTTCTCGCTACCGAGCGCATCGACCCTGACGCCGCCCTGATGATGCTCTGGGCCATGGATCTGACCGCCGAAACCCTCCGCGCCGAGTCCGCTTCCCGCCCCCGCCGTGTCCAAAACCGAGCTTCTAACCCTAATAGAATCTATGACGTGGCACTAAACCCTTTGTTTCCACAAAGCTTGAGCGAAACCCTCTCACAAATGATTGAAAACACAAAGAGGCAGGGGGAGGGGGTAAACCCGTCCCGCAATTCCTCACCACCGGCCGAAGGTCTACTTTTCGAACACACTAAGTCGACCGCCAACGAGGTCAACCAGTGACCAGTAACCAGTTAGCGAAAGGCGAATAGCGATGAGCGAGATGGGTGAATCCGTCCCGCCATCTATAATTGAAGATTCACTTGCACTCTAGGAACGCACCTTGGCCCTTGACCAGAAAATTTACGAACTCCGCAAAGACAAATTGAAGCAGATTGAGGCGTTGGGACAGCAGTCTTATCCCTACCGCTACGAATCCACCCACACTCTTCCCCAGATTCTGGACGAGTACTCGCCGAAGACCGCTGAAGAACTGACCGAGACGCGCATCGACGTCAGCGTTGCTGGACGAATCATGTCGATCCGACTGCAAGGCAAGGCCGGATTCGCCCACCTCCAGCAGGGCGGCAAGCGCCTGCAGATCTACGTCAAGCTCGACTTCGTTGGCGAAAAAGGCTTCCAGCTCTACAAACTGCTCGATCTTGGCGACTACATCGGGGTGAAGGGCTACCTCTTCCGCACCCGCACCGGCGAGCTCACTGTCCACGTCGAAGAAATCACTTTCCTGGTGAAAGACTTGCTTCCCCTGCCCGAGAAATGGCACGGCCTGCAGGACGTCGAAACCCGCTACCGCCGCCGCTATGTGGATCTGACCATGAATCCCGAAGTGCGCGAGGTGTTCATCAAGCGCGCCAAGGTGGTGCAGTCGATGCGGCGCTTCCTCGACAGCAATGGGTTTGTGGAAGTCGAGACCCCGATGATGCACTCCATCGCCGGCGGAGCCGTGGCCAAGCCGTTCACTACGCACCACAACACGCTCGACATGGATCTGTTCCTGCGCATCGCACCGGAACTCTACCTTAAGCGCCTGGTCGTGGGCGGCATGGATCGCGTGTACGAGATCAATCGCAACTTCCGCAACGAAGGCATCTCGACCCAGCACAATCCTGAGTTCACCATGCTCGAGTTCTACATGGCCTACGCCGATTACATGGACATGATGGACTTCACCGAGCAGATGCTCGGGCAAGTAGCGCGCGACGTGAACGGCACGACCATCGCCAACTTCAATGGGCACGAGATCGATTTCGGCAAGTTCGAGCGCCTGTCGATGCGCCACGCAATCATCAAGTACTGGCCCGAGAACGCCGGCGCGAAACCGGAGATGGCCGACTTCTCAAGTGCCGACGAGTTGGCTGCGATGGTGCGCCGCTACAACGCCGCGAACCCACATATCCCTTACGATCCGTCTGCGCCAACGGGCAAGACCGTCGCCGAGATTTTTGAATTCGTCGCGGAGCCGCATCTCATCCGGCCGACATTTATTTACGACTTCCCTCTCGCCATCTCGCCGCTGTCGAAGAACAAGCGCGAGTCTTATTCAAGTGACGCACGCGAGCGCGTCGAAAATGCCGACTGGGTGGAGCGCTTCGAAATCTTCGTCGGCGGACTGGAGATCGGCAACGCCTTCAGCGAACTCAACGATCCCGAGGAACAGCGCCGCCGCTTCGAGCAGCAGCTCGGCGAACGCGCCCGCGGCGACGAAGAGGCCCACCAGATGGACGAGGACTACATCCGTGCCCTCTCCTACGGCCTGCCTCCAACCGCAGGTGAAGGAGTGGGTATCGACCGCCTCACCATGCTGCTCACAGATTCGCGCTCCATACGCGACGTCATTCTCTTCCCCCTGCTTCGTCCATTAAAGCGCGAGGAAGAGGAAGCTCTCGACGCCGCGGATGCGGGCGCCACCACAACCTGATTCAATGGAACAAAGGACAATCATGAACCGCTCATATTGCTTACGTCTTTATCTCGCAGTCTGCCTAGTGCTGTTGGTATTAGTTTCCGCCGCCAGCGCGCAAGCGCCGGTCTTATTCGACGGCACTGGTCCCGTGGTTTTCAGCTTCGAACCCGCTGCGTCTGCCGATTCGATCCCCCGCAGCCAACTCATCACACCGGAGGAACTCTCGAAGTCGCTGCAGTCGGCGAAGCCGCTTCTGCTGGGAGTGGGACCGCACTCGCTCTACGCCCAGGCGCACATTCCGGGTTCGGAGTACATGGGCGCAGGCTCGAGCGACGCTGGACAGCAAAAGCTGCGCGAACGCGTCAAGTCGTTGCCGAAGAACTCTGCCATCGTTATCTATTGCGGATGCTGCCCGTGGAACAACTGCCCCAACGTTCAGCCCGCGTACGAGGAGCTGCACGCCCTTGGTTTCCGCAACGTGAAGGTGCTTTACATCGCCAACAACTTCGGCACCGACTGGGTGGACAAAGGCTATCCTGTCGCCAAGGGCGAGTGATGGGCAGGGCAACGCTTTAGTGAATCATCATCGCTCCATAAAATGGAGACTCGCCAGGTTTCAGCCCTGCGGCACTTGAATAACTATGAGTTCAAAACGGATCGTCATCTACGGAATCGTTGCTCTCTGCCTGCTTGGCCTGTACATCGCCGGTCGACGTACCGCCCGGAGACCGAAGCCCACCGCCTCCGGCAATCTCGCCCCCGATTTCACCGTGACCGACATCGACAACCACAAGCTTTCGCTCGCCGACTACAAGGGCAAAGTGGTATTGCTGGACTTCTGGGCCACATGGTGCGCGCCCTGTCGCACCGAGATTCCGCACTTCGTGGAGATGCAGAACAAATACGGCCCCGACGGATTCCAGGTCATCGGCATTTCCATGGACGACGATGCCAAGCCAGTGAAGGAATTCTCCCAACAGTACAAACTCAACTATCCGGTCGCAGTAGGTGACGACAAACTCGCCGAAAGTTATGGCGGAGTTCTGGGTCTGCCGGTCAACTTCATCATCGATCGCGAAGGCCGCATCTACGCCAAGCATCTTGGCGCAACCGATGTCTCGGTCTTTGACCAGGATGTGAGAGACTTGCTCGCGAAGCACTGACGCACTATTCTGAGTTGGTACCGATCGGATATTGCGTTTCGGTGGCGCGGATTCGTCCTTGGCGTGTAACCTTGTGTTTGTATTCACTGCCGAGCGAAACGCCATAGAGGTGAAAACTTGCCAAACTGGGCTTGGATCGTTTTATTCGTGGTCGGCTACATCATTGCGACGCAATGGTTGCTGCCCAAGCTGGGCGTGCAGACTTGACGGAGCGCATCCTGTTCCGTCGAGTCTCGACGGAGTGACCAGTCAGAACCGACATCAAACCTTCCGACTTCTCGTACCAAATAGCAGCTCATCGCAGGCAACGCTTCTACTCTTCCTGCGTCTAAGATTCGTTTGGCAAAATCGTCGCACGGAGATGATCCGATCGACTGGTTAGCTCTGTATCGGAATGGAGGATGACCTTCGTCGATCAGACCAATCGACCACAAACGTCTCAGTTACTACTTCGACACCGAGCTATTTAATTTTTGATGCCAGGCGAATGTTAAACCCATAGCAAACGTAATATTCGTATTTATAATTTTCGCTAGCTGGTGATTTGTGCCACGGGAAGCAAATTCGCTCCAAACCAAGCTTGAGGAACGCGTCCTCGTCGTCGACGATGACGAGTCCATACTGGAAATCATTTCCTCGATGCTGACTCATGCCGGGTATGCGTGCAAAGCCGTGACGTCCGGTCCGGAGGTGGTCGCGGTCTTACAGGCGGACGACAACTATGCCTTGTTGCTCTCCGACCTCGCCATGGAAGGCATGGACGGCTTCGGCATATTAGAGCGGGTCAAAAAGCTCAATCCGCAAATGCCGGTCGTGATGGTCACGGCAGTCCACGACATTTCGGTTGCCTTGGCTGCTATTCGCGGCGGAGCCTACGATTATCTGCTGAAACCTTTTGAGCGCGATCAACTCATGGCGACGGTGCGACGAGCCTTGGAGACTCGCCGCCTGAAGCTGGATAACATCTCCTATCAGAACAACCTGGAAGGGCTCGTATTGGCCCGCACGGAACTGCTCGAACGGGCCATGCGAGAGCTGGAGCGGTCTTACGACATCACGCTTGAGGCACTGGGCGACGCACTCGATATGAAGGACGCCGAAACCGAAGGCCATTCCAAGCGTGTCACTGCCTTCACCATGGCCATTGCGCGTGCCATGGAACTGCCGCAAGACCGCGTGCGCGTGATCTCCCGCGGGGCCTTCCTGCACGACATAGGGAAGATGGCTATTCCCGATGCCATCCTGCGAAAGCCGGGACGCCTCACACCTGGAGAGCAGATGGTAATGCGTGACCACGCTTTCAATGGTTACCAGATGCTGCGCAAAATTCCCTTCCTGCAGGAAGCGGCCAGCATTGTGTATTCCCACCAGGAACGGTATGACGGCAGCGGCTATCCCCGCGGTTTGAAGGGAGATCAGATTCCTCTGGGAGCGCGTATATTTGCCGTCGCCGACACCTTTGACGCTATTACCTCCGATCGGCCATACCGCGCGGCGCAGTCAATCTCCGCGGCACGCCGTGAGATCCAGAAGTACGCTGGGCGCCAGTTTGATCCCGAGGTCGTGAAGACCTTTATGTCAATCTCCGATGAACTGTGGCAGGAACTGCGCGATAAAATCGATGCCCAAAGCTCATCGACAAGAAGATAACTTGCGCGCTACGGCCAATGCCGTTCGTGCGGCATGTGCCACAAAGGCCTCGGGACACAGCAGAGTTGACTAGATTGCGGCCCTCCGAAATACACTTGCTGCCAGGCAAAAACGAGGAGAAATCAAGTGAGCACCGTCCTAACCGCATCCGAAATTGACCTTGCGCTGCAAAACCTGCCGGGGTGGTCCCGCACCGGCAGCAGCAGCATTGAACGCGTGTTCCAATTCGGCGACTTCGTTCAGGCTATGAAGTTCGTCAACCAGATTGCCGACGCCGCCGAAACGGCCAATCACCACCCCGACATTCTCATCAACTACAACAAGGTCACCCTTACTCTGGTATCGCACGATTCTGGCGGGGTCACCCAGCGTGATATTCGGATGGCGGGAAAGATCAACGAAGTCGCTGCTGGTTAGAGCACATCTCGGAATATCTTCACATGACGGACTGGTCTCAGTGTCCCAGTTCGCTACGCGGCCTCAGCGATTCGGCAATCTGGTTCAGGGCCGTCTGAATCCGCTCCAGTTCCAGTTGGGCGTTTTCATTCCATTCGTCCCAACGCTCGGGTGCTTCGTCAAACAGTGCCTGCCAGCGTCGTAAAGTATCTCTACCCTTGTCGCTGAGTAGGAAGGCGCCGATGCCGCCGACGCCGAGGACAGTGAGTGGAACAAACCATTTGCGCATTGGTCGCTCCTTGGGCGCAGTCGCCGATTCACCACTCTGCCGTGAATCGGCCTCTATAAGGCCATTGTCCACCATTTGAACGTTTGTCGTGGCGCAAATTGCCCGTATCGATTTTGATTCTTGGCAAGATTCCCGAAATGAAATGTCGCCGCCGAAATCTGTATCCGGCTGCCTCCAGACTGAACCGCATCCTGCCGCCGATAGCAGGACAACTTCCATGCTTTCGTCGCCACCTCTCGACTTACAATGTTAGGTTGACCATTTCCAGTCGGTCGCGTCTGAAAGGCACCATGAAGCCCATTCAACCGCCGTTGATCTCCATTTCCCTTCTAGCGTTCATTCTTGCCCTCATGACACCAGGCGTCTCGCGCGCTCAGGAGCGCACCTCTACACCGACTCCAAATACCGTTTGGGTGGGAGCTGACGGAAAATACGAAACCGACCCTGACACCGCGGTCATGCAATTCGATATCTCGGCCCAGGAAGACAATCTGCAGGCTGCTAACGCCCGCGCTTCCAAGGCGGCCGAACAGGTTCGCCAACTTTTGCGCACTAACGGCCTCGATCCCAAGCAAGCGCAGGTGGGGATGTTTTCGGTGCAACCTGTCTATGACTACAAGAACCCTAAGCGCAAGCTGGTCGGATATCGCGTCGATACCAGCATCACCATCAAGCTCAAGGATTTCTCGAAGATCGGTCCAATCATCCAGGGTCTTGCCGATATAGATGTCACCGGCAATCAATCGTTGAGCTATGTCCTTGATGACATGGACGCCGCCAAAATTAAAGCCGTCGAAGACGCCCTGCACCGCGCCCATGAAGAAGCCAGCGCCGTGGCTCGCAGCAGTGGCCGCTCGCTGGGTGAACTGTCCTACGCTTCGGTGGACACCTATGAACAGCCGCGACCGAGGCCTATGATGATGGCGGCAAGGTCGGCTAACAGCATTGAAGCCACCCCAGCGCCAACCGAGGGGTTTGGCGCACAGAAGATTACCGTCACGGCGCACGTGAACGCGATGTACAACTTGAAATAGATCCCTGTGTGCTAGTGCCAATTTCGGCGTTTGGGATTGAAGCTGGATTCGATGCTGCCGGGATACGGGGCGAGCCTCTCGCGCCGATGAACCAGGCAGCGGAAACGCGCGGCACCGCGACTTTGTCTCGAGGTTTGCGTTTGAGCATAGTGACTGAATCAATCCCAGCATCACGGAGAACCATGCGGCCCACGGCACTGTTGTTCGCGATATTTCTGGTTCTCGCCATCATCTCGCCTGCGCAGGACCAGTCGCAAACTCCGGGGCCCGAACAGCAGTCCAACGTCGATCCATCGCTCGAGTACAGCGTCCCATCCGGCACCAAGGTTCCGCTGAGGCTCACACAAGGCATCACCACCAAGACCGCGAAAGAAGGCGATCCGGTGTACGCTCAAACGGCGTTTCCGATAACCCAGAACAATCGCATCCTGATACCGGCAGGAACGTACGTGCAAGGCATAGTGCGGCGAGTGGTTCGGCCGGGGCGGGTCAAGGGTCGCGCCGAATTGCAGATGAGCTTCACCTCCATGATCTTCCCCAACGGATACACCGTGCTGCTTCCGGCGACAGTGGAAGGCGTCCCGGGTTCACAGAACGTAAGCACCAAAGGCCCGGAAGGCACCATCGAGCAAGCGGGGAGCAAGGGCAAAGACGCTGCCACCATCGCGAAAACAACTGCTGCCGGGGCGGGCATTGGTGCGATCGCCGGCAGCGGGAAAGGTGCGGGGATCGGCGCCGCATCGGGCGGCGCGCTCGGACTCGCTACCGTTCTGCTGACCCGCGGACCCGAGATTCAATTGGACCCCGGCTCGTCGGTCGAAATGATATTGGAACGTGAGCTGAACCTGGAAGGCACCAAGCTGCGCCAGGAATAGATCCTTGTTGGACTAAGCCGCAAACACCCCGCTCAATAGATCAGGTATTTCGCTCTCACCTGCATGAAACGGTCGATCACGTCCCGCCAGTCTTCGGCTATGCGGCGCGGATCTTCGCCACTCCTGCAGGCCGAGGAAAGCAGCCTGGTCGGCGAGCAATGCGTTCATCTTCATGAGTTCGAACTGTTGCGAATACAGCTTGTTCAAAGCGGCCGCCAGTTCGATCCCGAGTTCGGGCGCATCGAGCGTTTCGCGGTTGGTCAGGATGATCTGCACTCCACCGCATACCTGCCCGGCATAAGTGCTTGACGCTGGAGTAAACTCCGTCGGCACAAAGCGAACTCCGGATATCAGCCGCGCATTCAGATAGGCGGAGAGTTCCCGCGGCTTTATCCAGGGGGCGCCAATGACTTGGAATGGCGTATCTGTTCCGCGGCCTACCGAAACGTTGGTGCCCTCAATCAAGGCGACGCCGGGATAAAGAATCGCCTGCTCCAGATTGCGCAGATTGGGCGACGGATTCACCCATTCCTCCCCGGTTGAATCAAACCAGTCACCACGCATCCAGCCCTTCATGGGAACTACCGTCAGGTTGGCGTTGATGCGGCGTTCGCCGTTATATAACTTGGCCAACTCTCCGATGGTCATACCATGTCGGACTGCCACATTGTGGTAGTTCACGAAGCTTTCCTGCAGGGCATCGGAAACCGGGCCCTGCACGTAGGCCCCAGTCAACGGGTTGGGCCGGTCCAGCACGACAATCAGCTTCCCTGCTTTCGCCGCGGCTTCCAGGAAATATCCCAGCGTCGTCTCGTAGGTGTAGAAACGCACTCCCACGTCCTGTATGTCGAACACCAGCACATCCAGATTGCGAATTACCTCCGGGCTCGGCCGTCGTTTGGCGTCGCTATCACCGTAGACACTATAGACAGGCACACCGGTCGCGCTGTCCTTGGAATTCGCGACGTTCGTTGTGTCGGCAGTCCCCTCGGGCCCGTGCTCTGGACTAAAAATCGCCGTAAGTTGCACTTGCGGCGCATGCGCCAACACATCGATGGTGCGCCGCCCCTGGCTGTCCACGCCCGTCTGATTCGTGACCAGGCCGACGCGCGGCTTCGGCGACGCCCGGCACCTTTAAGGCATCGAAATTCCGCTCCTCGAGCTGGTCGATGCCGGTTTTCACTTCGCCGTTGCGCGTGACGATGCGCCGGCTCGCTGCGGCTGCCTCGTTATACCCCGTGATGCGCGCCAGCCTGACCTTCTGGCTCTCGGCGACGTTCAGTTGCAGCGCCGCTGTCACCGCCGTAGCCACCTCCGTGCGGAGTGCGATGACGTTGCCTTGCTTGAGGTGGACGGCGTTGGTCAGAAGCACAATGTAGGTGTCGGTTGTGGGATCGATCCACAGCGAGGTCCCGGTGAACCCCGTGTGGCCATACGAGCCCACCGGCAGCAACTCTCCTCGGTTTGACGAGAATGGCGAGTCGATGTCCCACCCCAGTCCGCGCACGTTGGTAAGGTTCGGCGGTTGTTGCGGCGTAGTCATCTTCTCCACGATCAAGCGCGACCACACCGGCGAACCGCCATTCAACAGGGCCTGCGCAAACCTCGCCGTATCGTCGGCGGTAGAGAATACTCCAGCATGCCCGGCCACTCCGCCCATCTGTCGCGCCGTCGGATCGTGTACTACCCCGCGCAGCATCAGGCCGGAGCGCTCGTCCTTCTCAGTCGGCGCGATGCGCAAGAACCACGACTGCGGCGGAAGGTACCTTGTGTTCGTCATTCCGAATGGGCTGAAGACAAACGCCTCGGCGTACTGATTGAGTCCCAGTCCGCTGACCCGCTGCACTAATTCACCCAGCACAATAAAGTTGATGTCACTGTAAAGAAACGTCGAACCGGGTGGATATAGAAGTTTTTGGGCGTTGGCTAGCCGGAAAGCTTCTGCCTGACCTGTCCAATCCGGCTTCAGGTCGAGGTCGGGTCGCAGACCGGAGTAGTGCGTCAGCAACTGCCGGATGGTGACATCTTCCTTGCCGTTCTGGCCAAATTCCGGAATGTACTTCGCTACTGGATCGTTGAGCTTGATCTGCCCCAATTGCACCAGGCGCATGATGCTGCTGGTCGTAGCCATCACCTTGGTCAACGACGCCATGTCAAATACGGTGTCGATCGTCATGGGTTCGATCGTAGGATCGAGCGAGCGACTGCCGAAGGCCTTGCGGTAAACCACCTTGCCTTCATGACCGACGATGAGGACCGCTCCCGGCGTGTGTCCCTGCAAAATCGCGTTCTTCACCACCGCATCGACTGGAGCAAAGCGCTCCTGGTTCGACGTCAAATCCATCACGAGCGTATTGGTGTTTTGGGCGGGAATCTGCGCCCGCACCACTGCGCCGTGCTGAACTGCATAGAGAAAGAGGGCGGCTGCGAAGGCTGGCCAACTTCGAAGGCGACTCAAGCGGTGGAGATCCTTTCTGCATGCAAGGCTAGCGATTCGACGTTCGCCTGTAGCGCACGTCATAATCGGTCAGTCTCGTGCGGGCAAGCTATTATAGGTTGCCGTCGATGGCAACTTCATCACGAGTCTGGACGTGAACCAAACACCGCAACCCGATCAACTTCTGACTCCTGCGTTCGGCGCGCAGGAATCCCAATTTGCCCGCGCATTTGCAATGCTTCGCGAGTCCATCCGGCAGCGGGCCTTTCCCGGCGCAGCGCTGGCCGTAACCCATCGCGGAGCGCTCATCCTCTCCCAGGGGTTTGGCCGATTTACCTACGATTCAACCTCGCCTGAAGTCCGCGCGGATACGGTTTTCGACCTGGCCTCGGTGACCAAGGTTATCCCCACCACCGCGATAGCAATGCTCCTCCACGAACGCGGACAATTGCAGTTGGATTCTCCGTTGGCTGCGATTCTCCCGGATTTCGTGGCACTAGCGCTGCCGTCGCAACGAAGCGATCGCGCAACCGTGACGGTGCGAATGCTGCTCGCCCACAGCAGCGGCCTGCCAGCCTATGTCAAGCTCTTCGAGGCAGCGCATACCCGAGACGAACTCGTCCATGCTGCTTTAGCGACTTCGTTGGTAGCTCCACCCGGCTCGAGAGCCGAATACAGTGATATCGGATTCATCCTACTGGGCGAAATTCTCGCGCGCCTCTCTGGTGCGCCGCTCGATGTCTTCGCAATGCAGGAAATCTTCGTACCGCTGCGCATGTCTCACACCCGCTTCAATCCACCCGCGGAATTGATATCCGACATCCCGCCTACCGAAGATGACCGAACATTCCGCAAGCGGGTCATTCAGGGAGAGGTCAACGACGAGAACGCCTGGGTGATGGGCGGCGTCGCCGGACATGCCGGTCTGTTCGCCCCTGCGACCGACATCGCCCGCTTCGCAGAATGCATGTTGCGCGGTGGATCTCCCATCCTCAAGCCTGCCACCGTCGAGCTGTTCACTCGCCGAGAGTCGTTGCCCGTGGGTTCTTCCCGCGCATTGGGCTGGGACACGCCATCACAACCATCCTCTTCGGGCTCCCATTTCTCCCCGCGATCATTCGGACACCTTGGCTTCACGGGCACGTCCCTGTGGATCGATCCCGAGCGCCAGCTTACCGTAACGCTGCTCACCAATCGCACCTGGCCTGACCGTAAATCGCAAGCCATCAAGCAAGTCCGCCCGCTCGTGCACAATGCCATCGTCGAGGCGCTTTAGGACCTGTCTGCTATCCTCTGACCGATCTAACCTCATACAGTTTTATGACCTGGCAATCTATCTTCGCGTCGAAGTCACTGCGACAATCTCTACCCCACCATCGCACCTACTGGCGGACGGTGCCACTGCGCCGCCTCACGTCGTTATTGCTGGCCATATTCTGCCTTTTCGGAATGTTGGGCTGCTTTGTTGATCTGTTGGACCAGGGCCAGAAACCCCTGATAACGGTGGTGGTATGGTCGCTTTTCAGCGGCGTCATCGCGGTGGTCTGGATCCTCGCATTCTTCCGGTCGAGGCGATGGTTATTTGCTGTAATCGTTGGCTGGTGGTTGGGCTCGCGTCTGATATCGGGCCTGATGCATCACTACGGCCATAACCTCACTCACCTCACGCCGGAGCATGGAACCCGCATTGCCACCATCGCCTGTATGACTCTGAGCTTTGCGGCCTACCTCTTCTTCATGCATTTCATCCAGAACGAAGGCTCCCGCGCCGTGCGTATGCAGACCGAACTCGCCCTCGCACACGGCATCCAGCAAACCCTCGTCCCTGCGATTGATCTCCGGTCAGCCCGCACCGAGATTTACGGTGTCTCGCTGCCAAGTGCCGAGGTAGGAGGCGACTTGGTGGACGCCGTTCGCCTGCCTGATGGCTCGGTCTTCGCATACGTAGCCGATGTCGCCGGACACGGACTGCCGGCAGGGATCCTCATGGGCATGATCAAGACGGCCGTCCACACCCAGTTGTTCGACCTGCCTTCGCCCACAGCGGTTTTCGATCGGCTCAATAGGTGCTGCCGGCCGTCAAGGAGCCGCACATGTATGCCACCTGCACGGCTCTTCGTATTTTCGAAAATGAGCCCGGGCAAACTTGCCGTGTTGAGTACGCGATCGCGGGCCAGCCCGCCATGCTGCTTGCCTCAGCGTCTGCGGCGACCGCCTCCCAGCTTTCAGATCAGCAGTTGCCGTTGGGCTTGCTCGCTGCTCCTCCGTACCGGGGGCACAGCGCACATCTGTTACCCGGCGATCTGTTGTTGGTGGCGACGGATGGAATTCTCGAAGCGGCACGGAAGGACGGTGTCGAGTTCGGACTCGACCAACTCGGATCCTTATTGATGGAAAACCGTACACAATCCCTGTCTTTGATCGCGCAGGCAATCCACAGCACTTTGTCTGCTTCCTACACGCAGACCGACGATCAGAGTCTGTTGCTGCTCCGCGTAATTGCCTGAGACCAGTTACGATTAGGACTGGGTATGGCGTCGCACTCCACGATGCTGCCCGACTCCATGAAACACAAGCCCGCCACCGACACCGCGAGTCTCGATACCGAACAGCGCAATCCCGCCAGTCGCGCGCTTGACACGCTCACCGCCCTGCAGATCGCTAGGGTCATCAATGCCGAGGATGCCAAGGTCGCCCGCGCCGTCAAGAGAGCATTGCCACAAATCGCGCAAGCCATCGACGCGATCGCCGAAGCTCTAACTCACGGAGGACGACTGATCTACGTTGGCGCCGGTACAAGTGGCCGCATTGGCGCGCTCGATGCAGTGGAGTGTCTTCCCACATTCAACATTGCCCCCGGCCGCATCCAGTTCGTCATTGCCGGAGGCGATCAGGCGCTAGGGACGCCGATCGAAGCCGACGAAGATTCCCAAGCCGCCGGTCGCGCCGATCTTGCCCGGCGCAGGCCTTCGCGACGTGACGTGGTAGTAGGAATTGCTGCCAGCGGGCGCACGCCTTATACAGTCGCCGCCTTGCAGTACGCCCGCTCTCAAGGCTCGAAAACAATTGCCGTGGCGTGTAATCGCGATTCGCCGCTGGAACGCGCATCCGATATCAGTATTGTGGTGAATGTCGGTCCCGAGGTCTTGACCGGATCGACTCGCATGAAGGCCGGCACAGCGCAGAAGATGGTGCTGAACATGCTGTCCACCGGTGCCATGACGCGCATGGGCTATGTCTACGAGAACCTGATGGTCAACCTTCATCGCAAGAACAGCAAGCTCGAGGAGAGAGGCATTCGCATTCTGATGGCTGCCGCGGGTCTTGATCGCGACGCTGGCCTTAAAGCGTTGCGTACGGCCGGCGGCAGCGTTCCGGTAGCTATCGTGATGGCCAAAACGGGTGTGACCCGAACCCAGGCCGAAAAGCGATTGCATCAATCCCATGGACGGGTTCGACAGGCATTGAAGTAGTATGTCGGCCAGAATGGGCAGTCAACGACTGCCGGACCCATTCCTCGTAAAATGAATCGGGCGTAGCCCGCTTCCTGGCGGCGCCAGGTAAGCTAGGATTCCTATCGATGGACAAGCTCGTTATCCGCGGCGGTAATCCGCTGGTCGGCACCATTCGCGTCAGTGGCGCCAAAAACGCCGCCCTTCCTGCCATGGCTGCGGCGCTCCTCACTGATGAACCAGTCATCCTCGAAAACATTCCCCAGGTTCGCGACATCGTCACCGAACGCAACTTGCTTGCTGCCATGGGGGCCGAAGTCGAACTCGGCTACGGACGCGCCCATCATCGCACCACCATCTCGTGCCGCAATCTCATCAACGCAGAAGCTTCTTATGACCTGGTGAAGACCATGCGGGCATCCACGCTGGTGCTGGGGCCGCTGGTCGCGCGCATGAAGACCGCGCGCGTCTCGCTTCCCGGCGGTTGCGCCATCGGGGCTCGTCCCATCGATCTTCACCTCAAGGGTCTAGAAAGACTCGGAGCGCGAATCTCGCAGGAACACGGCTACATCGAAGCGCGCGCCGATCGACTGAAAGGCGCGCGCATCGTTTTCGAGAAGATTACTGTCACCGGGACTGAAGACTTATTGATGGCAGCCACCCTGGCTGAAGGAGAAACCGTCCTCGAGAACTGCGCTCGCGAACCCGAGGTCGTCGACCTCGCATCTCTGCTGGTCAAGATGGGAGCGCGAATCGAGGGCGCGGGTACGCAGACCATTCGTGTACAGGGCGTCGATAAGCTGCACGGCGCGCGTCATCGCATCATTCCCGATCGCATCGAGGCCGGCACCTTTGTCGTTGCCGCAGCCCTTACCGGGGGCGACTTGACGGTCGCGGGCTGCGAGCCACATCACCTCGACGCTCTGCTCAACAAACTCGAAGAATGTGGCATTCGCACACATACCAGCGCCGATTCGGTGCACGTTGTCGGCGATGGACCGTTCAAGTCTGCCGACATTGTCACCGAGGAATATCCGGGCTTCCCGACCGACATGCAGGCGCAGTACATGGTGCTGGCGACGCAGGCCGACGGCGCCAGCCTGATCACGGAGAACATCTTCGAGAACCGCTTCATGCACGCGCAAGAACTGGTGCGTATGGGCGCCAACATCAAGATCGAGGGACGCCGCGCGGTGGTGCGAGGCAAGACGCCGCTCAGTGGCGCCGCAGTGCAAGCCAGCGACCTGCGAGCTTCTGCTTCGCTCGTGATTGCCGCGCTGGTCGCCGACGGTGAAACCATCATCGACCGCGTCTATCACATCGATCGCGGTTATGAGCGCATCGAGGAAAAACTGCGTGGCGTAGGAGCGCAAATTCGCCGCATCGGGCAACTGATTCCCAAACGTAACGCCGCACCCGTCGAGGCCGACTGAAACCTTCTAGGTCTGCGCGATGAATGATTGCCTTCGCCTGATTCGCGCCCGTACCCTCCGATCCTTCCGCTGTTGCTCTGGCACTTTCGCAGATTCTCAAGCGCAGCGGAAGGTAGTATGATGCAGTCCTGCAGCTGCCCTCCGGCTGCAATCAATTTAACCCGTTCTACAGATTAGGAGCTTGGTATGGATACCGCGAAAATGAATTCCCTTGTACAGTCGGGTTGGACCATGGCGATTGCCCTTGGCATCCGAGTGTTGGAAGCCCTTGCCCTATGGATCGTCGGCCGCTGGCTGATTGGGCTTGCGCTGCGCATCATCGGCCGTGGCATGACCCGCCAGAAGATCGACCCCACTCTGATCCGCTACATGCAGAACGCGGTTGGAGCCATCCTGAACATCGTTCTGGTGATCGCAATCCTGGGATTCTTTGGGGTTGAGACTACCAGCCTTGCAGCCTTGATTGCCGCCGGCGGCGTTGCCATCGGATTGGCATGGAGCGGCTTGCTGGCCAACTTTGCTGCCGGCGTTTTCCTGGTTATCTTGCAGCCCTTTAAAGTAGGCGATTTCGTGGCAGCGGGAGGGGTCATGGGTACCGTCGAAGAGGTCGGCTTGTTCGTAACCTCGATCAATACGCTCGACAACATTCGCAACATCGTCGGCAATGGGAAGATCTTCAGCGACGTCATTCAGAACTTCAGCACCAATCCGTTTCGCAGAGTTGACCGGGAAGCGCAACTCGACCATACGGTTGACGTGCACCAGGCCATCGCCATGTTGAAGGCGAACCTGGCGAAGATTCCTAACGTGCTCACCAACCCGGCTCCCGACGTGGAAATCCTGACCTTCACGCTTGCCGGACCGGTGCTTGCCGTGCGTCCGTATTGCAATAACAAGGACTACTGGCAGGTTTATTTCGACACCAACCGGACCATTCGCGACACCTTCTCCACCGCTGGTCTGCCAGCCCCCGAACAGCACTTCATGATTCGGACTTCGGCCGCTGCCAACTAGCATTTGCTGAAGCGATGTGAGAAAGAGCGGTCTTCGGGCCGCTCTTCTTATTGCATTTCAATCGGGATGGAACACCCGCAAATCCTACTTCGGCCCACATCCCGGCCCGGTAAACTGAAGTTCCAGAGCCGACACCATTGGATTGAGGTCTAGTATCGCCAGGCTCCCAGATGAGTAAGGCTTCTCGCCCTGCAACGATTTCAGCAAGCTCGACTCCTGCCTGGTTGGCGGCCTCCCTTCCAGCTCTGCCTCCGGAGCCAGTCGCACCACCAGGTGCCCGCACCCGGCCGGGTCTTCTTCCAGCGAGCCGTGCCGCCACGACGTAACTGCCCCCTGCCCGTCAGATGCAAAGCCCGCAAGCTGGAAGGATTTTCCATTGAGCTTTTGCAGCTCCGACAGGGGAAGGCCGATTCTGACGCCACTCGCGGTGCGCCACTTGCACGGACCGGTCTGAGTGCCAAAACAAATGTGAATGGCCGACGGACGCTCCTTGTCCCACGTAACCGCGAGCGCTGCACTGGTGTCGTTGCCGAACACGACGGTCGCCGCCTCCGGTACTTCGCTACCGTCGAGGCTGCTGTCGCGAACATTGCCTTTGCCGAACAAAGTGTCGAGATCGGCGCGCGAGGTGGACGCGGTAATCGGCCCTACCCGCTGTCCCGGAACAATCAACCAGTCGTTCTTCTGCGCCGTCGCCGACCCTATCAGCAGTGCTCCGACTGCAATTATCGTCGCCATCTTCATCTGAAAATCGCGCCCCTCAGATTCCTGCGCACTCGCTGAGATTAGCATGACCAGAACGGTCGACCGGGCGTAACTGCGCCTTGCTTTATCCCGTCGCACGGCACAGAATGTCAGAACTACAATGCGTTGCCCGCGATTCCAGCGTAGCCGGTGACGCTCATATTCAATCGGGCGGTTTGGCCGGACTGCCACAGGAGATTTCAATTGACGATTCAAGCCAGCACCCGGGTGATCGACGGAGTTGCCATCGTGGACATCAGCGGCCAGCTTCGCCTCGGCGAAGGCACCGGCAAACTCCGCGAGGTCGTGCAGAAATTGGCGAGTGACGGCTACAAAAAGATCTTGCTCAACCTGAACGGTGTAGTGCACATCGACAGCTCGGGCATCGGCGAGTTGATGATGAACTACACCACGCTGCGCAGCCAGGGGGGCGAACTCAAGCTGATGAACCTCAACAAGAACGTCCGCAACCTGCTGCAGATCACGCGCCTCTACACCATATTCGACGTCCACGACGACCAGGCCTCGGCGCTGAAATCGTTTAAGTGACCGATGAGTTGCATCGGCACCTTACCTTCGTGGACTGGGTGGCTTCAAGATCTGCAATTTGAAACGTCGACGGTTAGGTCCTCTTCGTTCACCCGATACGTCGGGTTGCGCGTAAGTGTTTTCCGGCCGCTTGATAAGGGTTCCACCCGATATTCCTCTGCTTCGGCCTCAGATAACCTCGATGGCGTAATCGGATCGTTCATTCGAGAACGCGCATTGAAAGCGAGGTGACTATGCCGCTCATTCAAGTTCTGATCGCACTGATAGTTGTCGGAGTCCTCCTTTGGCTGGTGAACACCTACATCCCCATGCAAGGCGCGATCAAGTCGATTCTGAACGCCGTCGTGGTAATCGTGGTTGTGTTATGGCTGTTGAATGTCTTTGGGGTGCTTCATTCTCTTACCAACATCAGGGTTGGTCAGTAGTAACTGCCTTCGCCGCCCGCACAACGATGAGCTTTTAACCCGCGCGCCCCGCCCGATTTCCCCCCGCCCAGGTTAGCGTTCAACTGAAGGACGCGAACCCGGCGCACCAGCCCCATCTTGCCCGATGTTGGTGGATTGGTCCAAGCACTCCATCGCCGATGCAAGGCATCCGGCAGATCGGACTGGACAGACCGAATCTGCTTCTTGCGGCGGTGATGGCGGGAGCACCGGCCGAAGACTCCTTCACCCAGGCTAGCGTTCAACGACAGGACGCGAACCTCGGGCACCCGGGTACCAATTTTTGTTTCAGCTACTCCGCTCGGGCTCCCTTTGCTCCGGCTTCCTGCTGAACACGTGGTACGTGACGGCGTCCCAGGCATTGTGAATGCCAACGAAAAGCAGCAGCAACGCCGATGCTGCGGCGGCAAACAACGCCTCGCGCACATGCGAGCGAGTCGCGTAGGCCGACACCGCCAGCGTGCCGTACGCCACAAGCGGCAGGAGCACGTGAAACAACCAGTCTTCGAACACGGGTTGGTATATCGTTTGCGCCCGCATGCGCCGCGCCACGATCACGGAGTACACGACCCCAGCTAGCCCTACCATGCCGTAAAGAACGGCAACGGTGGCGATCCCGTTCCAGGGGGCGCTCAAGACCGCTGACAACAGCAGCACGGTTCCGAAATGAACGATGGCTGGCGTCGAAAAAGCGTGCCCAGCCTGCGCCACACCCTGTCCGATCGGCATATCGGAGATGAGGGTCAAGACGACAAACTGCAATCCGATCAGGGCACCGGCAGACGAGCCGACAATTACGTAGAAGTTCTGCCATCCGGCGAGTGCTGTCATGTCATTTAATCTGAGCTGTAACGGCAACATCGAACTTGGAATAGTACTTCTTCACATCGTTGGCCCCGTACTTCTCGCGGAATTTCTCGACCACAGACGAGACCTGTTTGGGATCAGTGATAGGAACGGCCTGAAATTCAGCCTCAGCGCCGCGCGCGTCGATGCGAATTTTCGGGTTCGCCAACACGTTCTTGTACCACTGCGTATCTGACCCCTGCACCGGCAAAAGGTAAAGCGTGGGGTCTTCGAATACGAACCAGATCGGGATGGAGATGCTGCGTCCTGACTTTCTCCCGGTCACCGTGATCTTAATTTCACGATACCTTGCAAGGCGGTCGATTAGATCTTCATTCTTCGCTGGCTTATTGCTCATCGAAATGTCCTCTATTTCCCAGCGCTGTATTGTTCGTCGCTAACCTGCTCCATCCAGTCAACGACCTTGCCGTCGAGCTTTTCCTGAATAGCGATGTGCGTCATCGCGGTGGTCGGCGCAGCCCCGTGCCAGTGCTTCTCGCCGGACGGGAACCAGACTACATCGCCCGGCCGGAGATCCTCAATCGGGCCTCCCCAGCGCTGTGCCAGGCCGCAGCCAGCAGTAACGATGAGAGTCTGGCCGAGCGGATGCGTATGCCATGCAGTCCGCGCGCCCGGCTCGAAGGTTACGCTGGCACCCGAAACGAGTGCAGGGTCGGGGGCCTGGAAAAGCGGATCGATCCGTACCGTGCCGGTGAACCACTCTGACGGTCCCTTGGCGGAGGGTTGCGAGCCCGCTCTTTTGATGTCCATCTTCCTTTACTCCTTCAGCGGAACTTGTCGCTTACAGACCGGTCATTTTCATCAGTTTTTCGGGATAGCGGTCTCCTTGCACCGTGATCTGCGAGGCAGCGGTATTGATCTCCCGGAGGTCTTCGGGCGTCAATTGGATCGAGACCGCTCCGATGTTCTCATCCAGGCGTGCCAGCTTGGTGGTGCCGGGGATAGGGACTATCCATGGCTTCTGCGCCAGCACCCAGGCGAGCGCGATCTGCGCAGGGGTCCCCTTCTTCCGCTCCGCGATGGCGCCAATCAGATCGACGAGGGCCTTGTTGGCTTTCCGCGCTTCCGGCGTGAAACGCGGCAGGGTGCTGCGGAAGTCCGTGCTCTCCAGCGTGGTGCTTTCGTCGATCTTGCCCGTAAGGAAGCCCTTGCCCAGAGGGCTGTAGGCCACCAGACCGATTCCGAGTTCTTCGATGGCCGGCAGAATCTCCTTTTCGTGGTCTCGGAACCAAAGCGAGTACTCGCTCTGCAGCGCCGTCACCGGCTGGACGGCGTGCGCGCGACGGATCGTCTGTGCGCCGGCTTCCGAAAGTCCGAAGTGCTTAACCTTACCGGCTTGAATCAGGTCCTTCACTGCTCCCGCAACGTCTTCGATCGGTACGTTCGGGTCAACGCGGTGTTGATAGTACAGATCGATGACATCGGTCTTAAGTCGCTTGAGCGAGCCTTCGACGGCCTCTTTGATGTGCTCGGGCCGGCTATTCAGGCCTGCCGCTCCCGGCTTATGATCGGGCCCGCTCAGATCGAACCCGAACTTCGTGGCAATCACCACTCTGTCGCGGTACGGAGCCAGCGCTTCACCGACAAGCTCTTCGTTCGTGAACGGGCCGTACACTTCGGCAGTATCGAAGAATGTAATGCCGCGGTCCACTGCAGCGCAGAGAAGATCGGTCATCTCCTTCTTGTCTTTGGGCGGACCATACGAAAAGCTCATGCCCATGCAGCCGAGCCCGATGGCCGAAACTTCCAGATTGCTTTTTCCGATTTTGCGCTTCTGCATTGTGTCTCCTTGAACCGATGATTCTATCGAAAGAGGAAGTGCTCAAAATCGCAGTCCCTCGTTGTTTGATTTTCAAGTATCGCCCGGTGACGCTTCGGGTGCATGCCTATTTGGGTGAACTTCTTGCCTATTTCTCCGAGGGCGGGTTAGAACCAAAGGCTGGCTTTGAAAAGGGGATTGGGCTGGTGCGGCACCGAAGCGCCGCACTACCAAGGCGTACTCCAGTGTGCAGGGGTTGTGTCGCTGAGACGACGGAACCGGTTTAGAGTGCCGCTTCGCCAATCTCTCTGACAATCGCCTCGGCGGCCTGCGCTGGGTCGGGGTCTCCGAGGATTGGCCGGCCGACAACGAGATAGGTCGCTCCGGCGGCAATCGCGTCCTTGGGGGTGAGGACGCGCGCCTGATCGCCAACAGCCGTGCCAGCCGGACGAACCCCAGGCGTCACGATGGCGAAGTCGTTGCCCAACTCCCGGCGGAGTTCCCGAGCTTCCTGGCCTGAGGCCACTAGGCCGCCGCATCCCGCAGTGCGGGCCAGGGACCCCAGACGGAGAACTTGGGTCTGGATGTGCCCCGAGACGCCCAATTCCGCAAGATCGGCGTCGGCCAGGCTGGTCAGGACGGTCACCGCCAGCACCATCGGCTGGGCGGCCGACTGTCTGGCAGCCTCGGCAGCCGCTTTGAGCATCTTGCTGCCGCCTGAGGCATGGACGGTCAGCATGCTGACGCCAAGCCTAGCGGCTTCGGTGACCGCTGCGGCGACGGTGTTGGGGATGTCGTGAAACTTCAAGTCCAGAAAGACTTTACGGCCGGAAGAGACGAGATCGCGCACGATCTGCGGCCCCTCGGCCGTAAATAGTTGTTTCCCTATCTTGTAGGTGCTCGCACATTCGCCAATGGATTGAACGATTTGGCGGGCTTGCGCGGCGCTGGACACGTCCAGCGCCACGATGAGCCGATCTCGGTTAAGCATCGGCTCAGTTTACCGCATTTATGACAGGACTATTGTGGACCTTCGCCCACTAGCGGGGCGATGTTGATGGCCACGGTCGGAGTCTCGATGAGATCCAGACGTACTTTGGCAACGCCATCGTTGCCTACGCCTAGAATCATGGCAGCGCCGTAGGACAGGTCCAGAATCCGACTCTTCGTGATCGGTCCGCGATCATTGATGCGAACCATCACCGATTTGTCGTTCTTCAGATTCGTAACCTTGACCCAGGATCCCAGCGGAAGACTTCGGTGTGCGGCCGTAAAGTCGTGCATATCATACGGTTCACCGCTTGCGGTCTTCTTATGCTGAAACACTCGTCCGTACCACGAAGCCTTTCCAACCTGAAATTTCTTGGTCGGAACCGGCTTGATGGTTTCCTGAGTCTGCCCTGGGGTACCTTGGTTCGAGTCCGGTGTCTTGTTGTTATCGGGTGCCGCACCCAGCGCCGTGACCAAAAGCAGGACCACGGCGGTCTGGCTCAGTACTCGTAGCATTAAACACCTCGCATCGTATTTTTGGCCTCCCTGTAGCAGGTTCGTCAAGTCTAGCCAGCCGACATACGCAAAGTCAACCGAAGATTAATTTTTCTAAATTTTCTACTTGACTATCTGTAAAACCTATGATTCGTAGCAATTTTGCTTGAAAGACGTCAGACCACATGCTGAGGCATCTGTTTCGCTTCATCGCCGCCCCGCAGTTTCGTTCTGCTGACCGTCACGCTACTGTCGAGCCTCTGCCTGGTTCGGCTCAGGATTTAGATCGCTAAGGCAAGATCATAGTAAGTATAATAAAATGAACGATTTATATGACCTATGTGAGTTTTCATCTGAACGAAATCTCTGCTTCTGACCTGTCCCCTGAGGCGCCGGCTCGACTTCCAATGCCCTCATGTCCAGCTTGCGGTACATTCTTGGCATGGATCCTCGACCAGTGGTCTTAAGTATTGCGGGGTTCGATCCGTCGTCGGGGGCGGGAATCACGGCGGACATAAAAACAGCCGCCGCCTTGGGTTGCTACGCCGTGACTTGCATATCCGCCCTGACGGTTCAGTCCACTCAAGGGGTCTTCGAGGTGGAGCCAGTACGGCCAGAAGTGGTGCGCCAGACCCTCTTTCGGCTGGCTGATGACGTTACAATCGCCGCCGTCCGCATTGGGATGCTGGGGTCTGGCTCGGTAGCCGGGGTGGTCGCGGAGTTTCTGGGCGAAACCAAGCTTCCGAACGTGGTGCTTGATCCGGTCCTCGGGTCCTCGTCCGGCATGGGGCTGATCGATCCGCTGGGTCTGGAAGTAATCCGCCGCCGATTGTTACCCCTATGTGACATCGTAACTCCAAATATTGACGAAGCGGCAGAGATGGCCGGTATCGGCCCGATAACGAGCTCGTCTCCAGAATCGTGGGAGAGCACCCTGCCCCGTCTTCGCGGCTTGGCTGCGAAACTGCACGAAATGGGTTGTCGTAGTGTCGTTATAACCGGCGGTCATTTGCCTGAGGCGAATGACTACTTGAGTGTCCAGCACACCGGCGGGATATCGGAACAGGTGTTCCCGGGTGAGCGAATGGAGTCAACCGCAACTCACGGCACTGGGTGCGCTTTTGCCACAGCTCTCGTCTGCGGATTGGCCCACGGCCGAATTTTGTCCGAAGCGGTTGCCGAAGCGAAGCTGTATGTCCGGCGGGCCATCGCTGCAGCCTATCCAGTCGGAAAAGGCATGGGGCCTATGAACCACCTCTTTCGGGTGGATCAGGGCAGCTAGCACGACTCGAGACGCACCTCGCCAAAGCTTCACATTTGTGGCCATCCGAACACCGATCGAGCGCATCCATAAGGTGGGAACGTAGACGGGCGCGGTCCCCGTCTTATCCAATTCCGGTAGACTTCTCGGTTGGCTGTCCAGATGAAAGCCTCGCGAAATCCCCATGCCCGTCCCACGCAGGTGTCGGCGGCCCTGATTGTCATTTTGCTGACGGTGACTGCCACCCAGGCTTGGTCCGGCGCCGAGAGTGGCGCTTGGGTACCGACTCGCGCCAGCAATGACGTCAACACCCGCAAGGGTTTTGATAGCTTCTACAACCTGGATTACGACAAGTCGGTTAAGGAATTTGAGGTGGCGCTCCAGGCCCATCCCGACGACCCTTTTGCGGTCAACCATCTGCTTTCGGCGGTAATTTTCAAGGAACTCTATCGCATTGGCGCACTGGATACTGAAGCCTATGCCACCGACAACTTTCTCGACAAAAAGAACCTGCAGCCGCTCGATCCCAAAGCGCATGACCGGGTCAATCAGTTGAGCACACATTCGGTCGAACTATCGGATGGATTTTTGGCAAAGAACCCCAACGACGTAAACGCTTTGTACGCCCGCGGGGTAGCTCGCGGGCTGAAGTCGACGTACATGGGAATGGCGGAGCACGCCTGGTTTGCGGCCCTGCGCAGCGCGCTGGGTGCGCGCCACGACCATGAGCGGGTGTTGGAGCTGGATCCGAATTATGTCGATGCCAAGAACCTGCTAGGGATCGATCTCTATGTCATAGGAAGTTTGAGTTGGCCTGCGAAGGTCGCGGCGTCGATGGTTGGCGTCAGCGGTAACAAGCAGAAAGGCCTGGAGTATTTGCGTGATGTAGCGACGCACGGCAACCCCGAGGTTGCCTGGGACGCGAAGATCGCTCTCGCCCTGTTTCTGCGCCGCGAGCAGCTGTATGCCGAGGCGCTCCAGTTGGTGGGAGGAATGTACCAGGCGTTTCCCAGAAATTTCCTGGTTGCTACCGAGTATGCCCACCTGCTGAACGCCGCAGGTCATGGACCGCAAGCCGTCGCCGCATACCAGAAGATCGTGGCGGGATGCCGCAGCAGTGCTTTCTCGGTTTGCCGGATGGAGATTCCAGCGTATGGACTGGGCGAGGCAATGAAGGGTCAGCGCGATTTCCAGGGTGCGGAAGAGGCCTACGAACTCGCTGCCAGCACGGCGGTCGATTCGGACTTCCGGCAAAGGGCCCTTTTAAAGGCTGGTGAGATGTACGACGCCCTGCAGAAACGCGATGCGGCGCTGGAGAAGTACAAAGCGGTGATTGCCGCCAACTCGGGCACCGAATCGGCCGAACTGGCGCGGCGCTATATGAAGCAGGCGTACACAATCGAGTGACTCCAGGCAGAGGGGCGTTGAATTCACCACCGAGGCATGGAGCGCGGAGTTGATTCTGTGTTTTTCAATTCCCCGTGCCTCCGTGGTAAGAAATCCGTTCCATTCTTTAATGTTGAAAGCCAGGGGGTTGCGAACCGGGGGAACCTTTTTCTATGCTGTGCGTATCTCCTGATGGGGAGGCTCTATGTACTGCAACTATTGCGGTAAGCAGATTCAGGACGACGCCAATGTTTGCGCCTACTGCGGACGCCGGGTGGGCTACGTCGCTGGACGGCAAAAGTTGATGCGTCCGCCCAAGAACAGTCCAGACAGGAAGATCGCCGGCGTGTGCGCCGGTTTTGCGGAATACTTCGATCTGGATGTCACGATCGTGCGCGTGGTGTGGCTCATTGTCGCCCTGTTCGGAGGCGGAGGCGTTCTCGCCTACATTATTGCGTGGATTGTCATGCCTGAAGCACCGGAACTTGTCATGGTCGCGCCATCTGTGTCGACGGTTCAGCCGTACCACCAATGATTCGGGTGGTATCGAATGCCAGGGGAGCCACGGCTCCCCTTTTTGATGGGGATTGGTTCACCCGTTGAACGCACAAGCGGGTTACTTTCCTGCTTCTCCCACCACCTAAGCCCCTTTTATCCGCGGCCAAATGCGGCTATGGTTTAGCCAGCGAGTTGTGTCATGGATGATGGGCCAAAATCTGCCTTAAATGCCATCCAGCTTATGAATGCGGTGCTGTGTGCCGATTGCGAGGTTATCAGCGACAGCGCCAGCGACGTCTGTGCCGTGTGCGGTAGTCGATCACTGCTGAGCCTCGGGCGTGTCTTGGGTGGGAGCATTGGCGAAGAACGCGCGGTCCTGGTCACGGCGGGCGGCAGAGAACTCCGCAACCTGTTTACACTGCTGGTGAAACCCGACGCTGCGGCAACCCTGCAGCCACATCTCAAATGGACGAAACCCCACCGACTGGAAAAGTCAGGCAGCTAACTACGACCCCTTAAAACGCGTTTGACCAAAAGTCAAGCAGCCTTAAGTCCCACTGGCTGATATGGATACCTATAACTATTAATAATATCAATGACATGCAAACAATTTCCGCCTAACTCATTGAAAACAAATAAGGGCTGCAACAGCAAAATTAGCCAAATTCGTCTCAGTTTCTAAGCGCACATGAGGAGGGAGCCCGCCCAGCTTCACTGCGCTAGACGGAGAAGAATTCTGGCAGCGATGGTCTGAAAGACCTGCTGCAGCTCCGTGGTGCATTGCGACGAGGGGCAATTGGTGGCAAACACCGCCATCCCTGTCGGTTCGGCCGAATTGTACGTCGAGCTACCGGGATCGTTGGCGATCTGCTTCAGAAAGGCCTGGTCAACATTGGAACCCAATCCAATCGCATAGACGTACATCCCGGGATTTTCGGTGCGCATCGCTATAGCCGTCTGCAGGGCCCGATAGCTGGCATCAGCCGTAACGTTCGAACGGGTAAACGACTTGCTGCTTCCATTGATGGCAGAGGTGAACTTGGTTACACCGGTGCAGTAGTGGGGGTGGCTGTCGTAGGGCGGATACCCGTGGCTATCGACGCCTCCCCAGTCAGTCCCGTTGGTTGGATCGAAGAAGTCGACGGAGGTTCCTGAATCGTACCCTCCGTAGTTGATGAGCGTCGCGGCCGGGCAGTTGAAGGTGTCCTGGATTTCGTTCACATATCCGTCGGTGAAATAGACGACTACCTTAACTACATTTTGCCCGGGCAGCACCGTGACGCTGTCATTCTGCGCCTTGGCGAGTGTCAGTCCGCCGGGACCGAAGGTACCCCCGCTGAAGCTCAAAGCGTTCACCGCGTTGGTGATCGGGGTCTTGAAGTTGTAGTTAATGGCGACGTTGACGGCCGCATTGGAAGCGTAACTCACCATGGCCACCTCGTCATTCGTATTGTCGAAATAGGTGACGAAGGTGGTTACCGCGGGGGGTAGTGCCGTCGAACCCCCATTGTTCTTCATCGAGCCGGAGCGGTCCAATACCAGTGTCATGACCAGCTTCCCGCGCGTGGCCTCGGCAGTGTTGCTAACGGTCAGGGTCCTGTACTTGGGCACAATCCGCATAAAAAACGTTCGAATGGTGGCTGTGGCGCCGACCGTGACCATGGTCTGTCCATAGGTATCGGTCGTGAAGTTGATCGTCAGCACCGGAGCGTTGGCGTCCAGTCCAGATGTCGGATAGTTCGCGTTGAACGAACTCTGCGCCAGCGTGCGCGCCATGGCCTGACCCTGGGAAAGATTCTTCATCGCCTCCAGGCACGCGGCATCGACCGCTCTGGACAGCTTCGCTCGCGTGACATAAGCGAAGCCGACGTCGACCGACAAAGCCAGGAACATCAAAATGACGGTCAGACAGACGGCCAGCAAAACGACGATCTGTCCGTTGTCATTGCGTCCGCTTCGACCATGAAGAATTGCTTTCACTGCAATGCTCTCATCTCAGTAGTACGCCGCGTCGTAGAGTTGCGACGGCAGGAGAGTCTTGGACAGAAAGTTGCCTATAGGGGTAATTGCCTTAAATCTGTAAAAGACCTCGGTGACGTAGACAGTCTGATTCAGTTGGGGAACGGCGGAGGAGGGAACCTTGGCGGCGCCACCGATAGCGCTCCCTACATGGCTGATGGCCGTTATCCCTCCCAGAGCGGACTGTCCTGTGAGCTTCAGGATGCTATTGCTGTTGTAAACCGCCGACACGATCACTCGCCCGTTTGCGTTCAGGTCCAATGGCGCGGAGGAAGCCGCAACTGCAGCGGCCGTATTCGGCAAAGTGGTTCCGCGAGACGCCATGCTGGACCCCTGCCCTGACAAGTTGGCGATGACCTGGGAGACGAAAATGGCCCGGCTGATATCGATGAGGCCAAAGATCAGGATGAGCATGACCGTGGCTGATAAGGCGCATTCGAGGACAGCCTGTCCCGAATCGCGCGTCCTGCTAAGCGCGTGGTGAACTGGGAATCCTATCCGACCACTTGCCATATCGAATGCCTCGTGCAAGCCGTATTTCCGGGTGGAAATGGCTCGTTCTTGAAAGCCACGCTGACCGTGAACGTATAAACACCGTGGTTGAAGAATCGCGCAATCACTGGAGTCAGAAGATGGAGATTGGTGGTCAGTGAGATGGTCACTGTGTCACCGGGGCCGCCAGCGTTCCCGGTTCCACCATTGACGCTCACGATTTGCAGATTGGAGACGTCCAGACCCATGGACTGCTTTTGTGCCACCTGCTGGATCGACTGCACGCGCGACAGATTCTTGCCGGGATGGCTCGGGTCAGGCTCGTGGTTTCCGGTGATGGCGTAACGGCCGGCCTCGCGCACCGCATTCTGCAAGGTCATTTCGACATAGAACAACCGGGCAAAATCAACCACCGCAAACAGCAGCAGCAAAAATATGGGCAGCACGAGAGCGAACTCCAGCAGCGTGGTGCCGCGACTTGAACGGACGATACAGAAACCTCTCCAGCGGGATGCATGACTAGGCCGCTGCGGCACGCATGATCTGGAACTGGACGAAGCGGGGCGGGGAGCCAAAACCGAGGCTGAGTAAAGTAAATGACGGTCGTGAGCAGGCTGGCCTTTGAGTTCCATGGAATTCCGCCGGTATCGAGACTTCTACAAGGCTCATCGGCAACATGCGCTCCTCCATTAGGAATAAAAGGTCGAGAGGGTTCGGAGAGAAGAGTGACGACCGCAAATGCCTGGCAGATTGTGGGGTTGGAGAAGAAATTGGGGCCGTGAGGTTCCGGCAAATAAAAGGACTAAATCTTTTTCAACTGCTGCCGATAACAGTTTATGGTCACCCAACCGCAAGAAGTGGAGGTCGTATCATGTTGGAATTTCTTAGAAGCTTGCAGCAAGACGAGTCCGGTCAGGATCTGATCGAGTACGCCCTCATCGCCGCCTTGATTGCTCTGGCCGCCGTCACCGGTATGAAGGGGCTGGCAACGGGGCTGAACAGTGCGTTTACCACGATCACAACCAATTTGACCAACGCTCTCAGTTAACAGCGCTGGCTTGCCGCGTTGCGAATCACAACGCATGAGTCAAGCGTACAGATTGCGCGGCGATCGAAGCCCTCGTCGCCGCACAACCAACATTATAAGGGCCAAATTCATCAGCTCGGTGGACCGCACGCGAAAACTCGCGGCGGAGCTGATCACACCCGCTTCGTCACTATCCCGCCGGGCTGAACCCAGACCGATTGCACAATCGGGAAATGAGTTTTACATGCCTGTGGCACTCCCTACCACGGTCTCTCTTGATCCGACCTCCCAGTTCAACCTGACACAAGCGATTGTCGAACGGCATTGTCCAGAGGCATGCCATGCGATCGACACTGCTATTGACACTGCTAGCGATATCGCGATGAAACAGTCACCCATCGCGCAGGAGCAGTGAGATGGATCGGCGCCGTCTCACCATCGCGCTTCTGGCCGCTTTGCTGCTTTCGGGCGCGGTGACCTTTTTCCTCAATCGCAGAATCAGAGTCAGAAATGGTGCAGTGGCAACGCAGGTCATGCAGAAATATGTGGCTGCCAGCCGTCCTTTACTGCCAGGCGAGGTGCTGAAAGCTGACAGCCTGGGCCTCATCGATTGGCCGGCGAAGCTGATGCTGGAGGGCGGTTTCACCAAGCTGGAAGAACTGGTGGGTCGGTCTGTCATCTATCCGATCGCGGCCCGACAGCCAATCCTGGGATCGTACCTGGCGGTACCGGGCTCCGGCATTGGACTCGCAGCTAAGATCCCCGAGGGCATGCGGACAACTTCGCTGCGCTCGGACGAGATCGTGGGAGTGGCTGGGTTCCTGTTTCCCGGCTCTCATGTCGACGTGCTGGTCACGTTTCGCAGCGACGCAGTTCCGCAGCCGGAGACGCAGACTGTGCTGCAGGACGTCGAGGTGCTCATCGTAGGCCAGAAGATTGAACCGGAGCCCGGAGGAAAGGCCGAAACCGTAGGGGTGGTGACCCTTTTGCTTACTCCTGAGGACGCGCAGAAGGTGGTACTGGCGAGCACGCTGGGTTCGATCCATTTCGTGTTGCGGAATGGTGCTGATCGAGGCCGTGTCGATTCGGTTCCGGTCAGCGTGGCTCAGCTCACGGGGGCAGGCCGGCGTTCCGCAGTCACCACCGCAATTGCGCCCATACCGAAAAAACCGATGTACGTTGTCGAAACCATCCTGGGTGACAAGCGCGCAACCAGCGAGTTTGAGCACTGATATGCGAATCCGAAATGGGTTTATCAATTTCGCGATCTGGATCCTGCCGGCGATGCTGGGTTTGCGTATCGCGGTCAGCGGCCAGACTTCGCTGGCTCCGGTGGCGGCCAATCCCGCGGCCGCACCTGCACAGGTTTCCACCCCGGCGCCAGCCGGGCCAACCACGCCGAACGGGACGTTGCAGCAGAGGGTACTGAAGTCGGATGGCCGCGGTGGAATGCGCGAGGGGAATACTCACCCGCAACGGAGTGCGAACCGAGCCGATTCCCTGACACTGCATTTGATTGTCGGCCGTTCGGTGGTGATTGACACGCCGGAACGGTTGCGGCGGGTCTATGTTGCGAACCCAGCGGTACTGGATTCGTTGACCTCCAGCGCCACCCAGATCGTCCTGACCGCCAAGCTCGCGGGAACCAGCAGCGTCGTGCTGTGGGGCCAGAGCGGACGCTCCCAGATCTATACCGTGCTGGCGGACCTGGACGTATCCAATCTCGAGGAGAGCCTGGCGCAAGCGCTGCCGGGAGACTACGTGGAAGCCAAGGCTGAGGAGGGACGGGTATACCTATCGGGTGTCACCGGGAGCGATGCTGCCGCGGATGAAGCGGTCCGGCTGGCGTCCACCTATTCGAAGGAGGTGGTGAATTCTCTGGTGATCGATCCGCGCCACACTCCGCAGGTGGAGTTGAAGGTTCGCATTGCCGAGGTGGATCGCACCAAGTTTGACCAGTGGGGCATCAACTTTTTCAGCGGCGGACAGAATTCCGGCGCGGTCACGACCGGCGGATTCACCCCGCCGTCATTTCCCCAAGTCGGTCCGGGAACCACTCAGACCCTGGTGCAAGACGCCCTGAATATCTTCTACTTCAACTCCAACTTGAATATTGGATTCACGATGCGCGCCTTACAGGACAAAGGCATCCTGCAAGTGCTGGCCGAGCCAAACCTCACGACGATCAGTGGGCGGGCAGCGAAGTTCCTGGCGGGCGGTGAATTCCCCTACCCCGTGATTCAGGGTTCCAACGGCGGGTTCACGTCGGTGACGATTCAGTTCCGGCCCTATGGAATTCAACTGGACTTTACCCCTTACGTTCATCCCGACGGGTCGATCCGGCTGCGGGTCAATCCCGAGGTCAGCGCGCTCGATTACACCAACGCCGTCAAGATATCCGGATACACCGTTCCAGCCATTTCGACCCGCAAGGCGGACACGGAAATCGAGCTGAAGGATGGCCAGAGCTTCGCCATATCCGGGCTGCTGGACAATCGCATCACCGACTCACTGAGCAGGGTTCCCGGCATCAGCAATATTCCGATACTTGGGCAACTGTTCCGTTCGAAAAACCTGAACCATTCCGTCACCGAGTTGATCGTAATTGTGACCGCCAGCGTGGTCGATCCGCTCCATGCTCCTGCCGCCGAGCCCCCGGCTACGCCGTCGTGGCCAGTCCCCTTCCTCTCACCCCCAGATTTCGACAGCGGACTCTCATCCCCGGACAAGGTAATGGGGCAGAAACCGGTTGCCGATGGAAAGCAATGAAGGAATCGCGTGGACCCGGAAACTCAGATGCGTGAAAACGAAGGACTCTGTCTGGTGACAGTGGGGCTCAGCCCTGATGCGGCCGACCGGGTCCGCCAGGCGGCTGTGCAAGCCCAAGTTGCAATCGCTGCCATGTTGCCGAACTACGCGGAGACGCTGCTCAACGTGCACCTGGTAAAGCAGGTTAGAAGCAGCGGCGCGCTGGTCTGCCTGATCGATTTCGACGGAAATCCGGACCTGGCGGTGCAAACGGCCAGTGGAATACAGGCGTTAGGCGCCAACCAGACGACGCTAATCGCGCTGTCGGCGGAAGAGAGCCCGGACCTGATTTTGCATGCCATGCGGGCGGGTTGCACGGAGTATCTCACCAAGCCGCTGCGAGTGGAGCAATTGGCAGGATTATTGCAAAAGTTGAAAAAACGCTGCGTGTCGAGCGCCCAGCGCTCGTCCCAGCCGGACGGACGAGTGATGGCCTTTATGGGAGTCGGGGGCGGAGCCGGGGCGACGACGATTGCGGTCCATCTCGCCAATTTTCTGGCCCGGCGGCAGGGACAGAGAACCCTGATCGTGGATCAGCATCCTTGTCTGGGGCACGTGGCTTTGCTGTTCGGCATCGATGGACACAGTTACAACCTCTACGAACTCCTGCAAAACGTCTCCCGGCTGGACCTGATGCTGCTGAAAAGTTATGTCGCTTATCACTCCAGCGGGGTCGAAGTCCTGCCCTCGCCCGACCGGCTCGGCGAGAACATCCATATCGACGGAGACGCGCTGCGGCGGGCGATTCGCTTTGCGGCCGGCGTCTACAACTTTGTTCTGATCGACTGCCAGTCAGGCTTGGATGAACTCAACCTGGTGACGGCTGCGTGTTGCGACGAGCTGTACCTGGTGGCGACGCCGGATGTTCCGACACTGCGCGATCTGGCCCGCTACCTGGACCGGTTGCGGGAGTTGCAACTGACGGCGGAAAAATTGAAGGTGGTGATCAACCAATACGGGACCGGCCGCTCTGTCACCATCGAGCAGATCGAAAAGGCGATCGATCACCCGGTCACGCTTACTCTTGCCTCTGATGCCGCGAGCCTGACCCGCGCTCTGGACAGTGGCCAGCCAATCTCTTCCGAGCAAAAATCGGAATTTGCAAATCAGATGAGGAAATGGGCGGCGGATCTCGCACCCGCGCGAGCCGCGCCCGTGGAGACGAAGCACAGATTCGCATTCTGGATCTAGCAGAGGTCGCGACCCGAGGAAGTACAACCGAGAATCGTATGGCAGAATCCACCATCGTCGAGCCGGCGCATATCCAAGTGGCGCCGGACACTTCCGGCTGGAACAGCCGGTCGCTGCGCGATCAGGAACTGAAGTCCACCGTGCATCGTGAGTTGATCAGCAAGCTTGACCTGGAAAAGCTGATGCGCACGCCCGATGGACTGGCGCGGCAACAGTTGCTGGTGGTGATCCACCAACTGCTGGGGCAGCCGGGAATTCCCCTGAGCGCCGTGGAACGCGATGTGCTCGCCCGCGAAGTGCTCGACGAGGTATTTGGCCTGGGTCCGCTGGAACCGCTGCTGCAGGACCCCACAGTCAGCGACATCCTGGTAAACACCTATAACACGGTGTACGTGGAGCGGAATGGAGTGCTGGAAGAGACTGCGGTGGTTTTCAAGGACAATGTCCACCTCATGCACATCGTCGACAAGATCGTTTCCGGCGTGGGGCGGAGAGTGGATGAGTCCTCGCCCATGGTGGACGCGCGGCTGGCGGACGGCTCGCGGGTCAACGTGATCGTGCCTCCCCTAGCAGTGGACGGGCCCATCTTATCGATTCGGCGTTTTGGCTCCACACCGCTGACCGGTCAGGACCTGGTCAACAAGGGAGCGCTGACTCCCGAGATGCTGGAAGTCCTGCAGAAAGCGGTGCAGGCGCGATTGAACATCGTGGTGTCGGGAGGAACGGGCGCAGGCAAGACGACCTTGCTGAACGTGCTGTCGGGATTCATTTCCGAGCGGGAACGGATCGTGACCATCGAAGATTCCGCCGAGCTTCAGTTGAAGCAGAAGCACGTGGTCCGCCTGGAGTGCCGGCCGCCCAACGTCGAGGGCAAAGGCGCGGTGCATCAAAGGGAGTTGGTCATCAACGCGCTGCGCATGCGGCCGGACCGCATTGTAATCGGCGAGGTGCGCGGCGGCGAAGCGCTGGACATGCTGCAGGCCATGAACACCGGCCATGATGGCTCGGTAACCACGGTGCACGCCAACAATCCCCGGGATGCGCTAGCGCGCATCGAAACCATGGCGCTGATGGCCAATCTGAGCTTGCCGGAAAAGGCGTTACGCAACCAGATCGCTTCGGCCATTCACATCATCGTGCAAGTCTCGCGCATGAGCGACGGCACGCGGCGCGTCACCCACGTGACGGAGGTGACCGGCACCAACGGAGACATCATCAGCCTGCAGGATGTCTTTCTTTTCGAGAAGCACGGTCTGGGACCGGACGGAAAAGTCTTAGGCCGGTTTTATTCCACGGGAATCGTGCCCAAGTTTGCCGAGAAGCTGCAGAACGCCGGGATTCCGCTGCCGGCAAGCCTGTTGGATCTGTCGCTCGAAGTATAGAAGAGAGGTCAAGATGGCAATGACCGTCCTGGTTTTCATCGGACTTGCGACGGTGACCTTCGCCGTGGTGATGCTGCTGACCCGCCCTACCAACGCAGACCGCGCGGTGCAGGTGCGCCTGGCAGGAGTGCAACGGCAGAACAAACCGGCTGTCGCCGGTAGCCATCCGCAGGAATTTCTGAAGAACAATTCGCTGAGTGGATCAGTCCGGCTCGACCGGTTGCTGCAGGGGTTCAGCGCAGCCCATAAGCTGGCCCTGCTGTTGGCCCAGACGGAGAGTCCCTGGAGCGTGAGTACGGTATTGATCAGCTCGTCCGTGCTGGGCCTAATGGGCTTTGCCATCGTGCGCTATTGGATTTCAGACCTGCTGCCATCGCTGGTTGCGGGCCTGGCGGCGACCGTCATTCCTCTGCTGGTGCTGCGGTTGAAGCGAAATCGCCGCCTGGACAAGTTCAATCAGAACCTGCCCGAGGCTCTCGACCTGATGTCCCGTTCTCTGCGCGCCGGTCACTCGGTCAGCGCGGCCATCGAGATCGTCGCAGAAGAAGGAACGGAGCCGCTGCGCACCGAGTTTGCCCGGGTCCACCAGCAACAGGTACTGGGCCTGCCCAATCGCGACGCTTTGCTGCAGTTAGGGCGCCGGGTGCCGTCGACCGACCTGCAGGTATTGATTACGGCCATGCTGGTGCAGAAGGAAACTGGCGGAAACCTGGTGGAAATTCTGGAGAGGACCGCGGCCGTATTACGTGATCGCCTGCGCATTCAGGGAGACGTGCGTATTCACACCGCCCAGGGACGTCTGACCGGGGCCATTCTCTGCGCGCTCCCGGTCGTCCTGTACGTGCTGATAAACCTGGCGAATCCCGGCTACACGCGAGTCCTCATCGAAGACCCTGTGGGCCGCAAGATGACCTACGCGGGGATTGGCATGATCACCATCGGAGGGCTTCTGATTCGCAAAATCGTGAAGATCAAGGTGTGACCATGACCCCTGTATATCTTCTTAGCGTTCAGCTAAGCGTCTTCTTCGCCACCGCCCTGCTCTCGGTATGGTTCATGACGCGAACCACGCCGGCGGCCAAGCGTCTGTATGGCGTGACCCGGCTGGTTCCCGACTCCGCCCATCAACCGGCCCAGGTTTCGCGGAAGATCCAGGAAACTGCCTTCCGCATCCTGCACGGGGCGATCGCCAAGATGGGCATGACGACGGGGGACAAACTGCAGATGCGGTTTCGGTCCGCTGGAGTACGCGCGCAAAACAGCGTCGATGCCTATTTTGCCGTCCGGCTGCTGGGACCCGTGGCGGTCGTTGTGTTCTGGACATTCTTCCGGCAGATCGGTTTCTTTCCAATCACGCTCCTGGCGGCTGCCGCTTATCTGGGACCCGACCTGTGGCTGACAGCCAGAACCAAGCGGCGCAGAGAGAAGATCCGACTAGGTTTGGCGGATGCGCTGGATTTGATGGTGGTCTGCGTCGACGCTGGTCTAGGACTGGACCAAGCCTTGTTGAGGACCGGGCAAGAGCTAGTAACCAGTCATCCGGTGATTGCCGAGGAGTTCATGCTGATCAATCTGGAACAGCGCGCCGGCAAACCGCGGATTAATGCCTGGCGGGACATGGCCGATAGAACACAATTAGAAACGGTTCGAGGTTTTGCGACGATGCTGGCACAATCCGACCGCTTTGGAACGCCGATTGCGAGGGCTCTGAGCACATATGCTGACGATCTGCGCAAGAAACGAAGTCAGCAAGCCGAGGAAATGGCGGCCAAGACCACGGTGAAATTGATGTTTCCGCTGGTTTTGTTCATCTTTCCCAGCATGTTCATCGTTCTGCTGGGCCCGGCGATCCTGACCATCTCGCGCAATCTGGGTGCGCTGAGCGGGAAATAGCCGCAGTGGACGGGAGTCGTTTTCAGCGAGGTTGGCCTATGGAAAGCGTAATCGTTTCGCAGGTGATCGTGAGCGTGGTCCTGGCAGCAACCCTGGCCCATGCGATCTGGAAGTTGCGGCTATTCGTAGCTTAGATTGGCTGCAATCGGATTCTCTAGATGACTAGAAGAAAGGAGACGCAATGGACAGCGTTACCGTAATTCGCTTGCTTTCCGGGATTCTCTTTGTCGTGGTCCTGAGTGTCCTGTTCTGGCGCCGGAAAAAGACCGCCTAGTGCGGAAAAACAACCCGTGGTGCGTGCCAGCCGTCGCACCCGCAACGTAAGCAACGATTCGGATATGCGCGCCCCGGTCATCGATCTGGACAGCATCCGTCTTAGCGCAAGTGGTGATGTAACTCGGTGGGGCTGGCCTCGAACCTGGGGCCGGCCTGCTGATCGTTCTCTGCGCTTGAGTGCTCGTCTGGCGGAAGCGCTTCGCTGCGGTTGCGGTGGGACACGAATGGCGCCTAAGGGTGACTGACGACCGTTGTGACGCAGCGCTTCTTGACCTCCGCGATCGCCAAGGGTTGCGGGAGCCGCTCCTTTCGAGCCGATCAAACTGGCTCCAGCCGGTGCAGCCCTGCCGTCAATGACAACATCCGCTTTCAACTCTCAAAACAAATTCCAGCCGCTTTCTTCGATGTCTCAAAGGTTCATCCTGTAAAACTCGCCAAGCACGTCCGCGCACGGTAGGATGGCATTGAAATCGTTCATCCTGGAGAACTCTATGACACCAGCCCTCGTGGATTTGGATCCGCAACCGATATGGAAGCACTTTGACGTTCTGGCCGCGACTCCGCGGGCTTCAACCAAAGAAGCAGCAGCAAGAAACTATGTGCTGGCGCAGGCTGCCAGACTTGGTCTTGAGACAAGCCAGGATGCGGCGGGAAATGTTGTGGTTCGCAAGGCGGCGCGGCCGGGGCGCGAATCCGCGCCAATGGCGCTGTTACAGGGCCATCTCGACATGGTTTGTGAAAAGAACGAAGGCACAGCGCACAACTTCGACACCGATCCCATCAAGGTCTTTCGTGATGGAGACTGGCTCAAGGCGGAGGGCACGACTCTGGGCTCGGACAATGGCGTCGGTGTAGCGGCTGCACTGGCAGTAATGGAGAGCACTGACATCGCGCACGGTCCGCTGGAGTTCGTATTCACCATTGATGAGGAAACCGGTCTCACTGGCGCGGCAGAATTTCCCGGAGGCGTGCTGAAATCGAAATACTTCCTCAATCTCGACAACGAAGAGACAGGCACACTGTGCATCGGTTGCTCCGGTGGAGTGAAGACAACCGGGCGCCGCAAGGTCGGGTTCAACTCTGCCACGGGCGATTCCGCCTGGCGTATCAAGGTACTCGGGCTTAAGGGCGGACATTCGGGAGTGGACATTCATCAGGGTCGCGGCAACGCGTTGCGAATCTTGGGATCTGCGTTGCAGCGCGTGCTTGCCAAGTTGCAGGCGCAGATTGCTGCCGTCAACGGTGGAAGCGCGCAAAACGCGATACCGCGTGAAGCTTCGACAACCGTGGTGATCGACGCAGCGAACGAGAAAGAACTCCGTGGGTTGGTGTCCGCTCTCGAAGCGGAATGGAAAGCGGACTTGGGTGGGTTCGATCCGGAGCTGCGGATCACGATGGAGAAAGCGCCTCATCCCGACAAAGCACTGGTTGCTGCGGACGCCAATCGCATCATCGATCTTCTAGTGACCGCTCCACATGGCGTGGTGGCGATGAGCCCTGACGTTCCCGGCCTGGTGCAGAACTCGACCAATCTGGCGGTCGTCACTCTAAACGGCGATGTAGCGGAGATCATCACCAGCCAGCGCAGCGCCATCGAAGCCAGCAAGCATGCAGTTGCCCAAATGGTCGCCACCGTGTTTCGTATGGCTGGATTCGAGGTCGAGCACACCGGCAGCTATCCCGGATGGAAGCCCGAACCGGCCAGCGAGATCGTTCAGAAATTGCAGACAGTACATGAACAGCTCTTTGGAAAGCCAGCAAAGCTCATCGCGATGCACGCGGGTTTGGAGTGCGGGGTGATCGGCGAGAAGTATCCAGGCATGCAGATGGTGTCGTTCGGGCCAACCATCGTTGATCCACACAGTCCCAACGAGCGCGTGCAGATTTCGACGGTGCAGAGTTTCTGGAAGTTCCTGAAGGCAGTGCTGGAGAAGATCTGATCTTGCGGCGGTCTCGAGTACAACCGGCCGCCGACCGGACTATTTACTAGCCGAGCGCCGAATCAGGGGGCGGTGGTGGTCTTCACCCCCGGCTTTGTGGATGCGCTATCCGCGGGAGTGACGATCGAGTTCTCCACGGTCTCGCAACTGCTGTCGTCGCGCTCGGTCCAATTCTTTGGCTCACAGAGCGGAGCGCCATTCATGCTACGGCGGTAGCGAGCCACTTCCAGATACAGCGGCTTGCGAATCCGGTTCATTACGCCAAGCGGTTTGTGAGCAGGCAACGAATGCCAGGGATTGTACGAGAGGTTCTCGCAAGTCTCCTGATTCTCGACAAAGGACTGCTTCGGGATCTCGATTCGCGCGACCGGCACAAACGGAGAATCGCTTTCCGTCCACTCTACGGTCGTGTCCTCTACCGGCATGTTCTTGCCGGGCACTTGTAACTGGACCATAAACTCGAAGCAGGCATCTCGCTCCTTGAGGTGCTGGGTCATTTCATCGCGCAAGAAGTTGGGCCCGCTGCGATCTACGTCAGCCGCCTTCGCGCCCTCGCAGGGCCTCGCGCTGTATTTGACCACGTTTTCCGCCCCTAGTTTGTAGGCGCTCACGCCGTAGTACTGGATGTCGAGCAGACTGTCGGGTGGCGGCTTTAGAGTCTTGAGCGCCAACATCATTTCGCGCGGATGGTAGCTGCTGAAGTTGAAGAGCTTGCTCCAGTTCTTCTCCGGAAGGTCAGGAGTGAACCCACCGAGAAAATATCCATAATTGCTGCCTTCGCCCAAATACTGGGTGAAGACCAGGTACTCGGGCAGGTTGAGGATGAAGAACTGGGTAGCGTTCATCATTACGAAGTCCTGAGTTTCGGCATGAGGCACGCCATCGGCTTCCATTAGCTTCCGTCCGGGAACGCCCATCAGCTTGATGGCCATGCCCCGGGCATCGCGGACACCGTCTCGCTGGACGAGGGTGCTGCCACTGGAGTAGCGAATCCATGCCTCATACTTGCCAGCATCGTTACCGGCATTGGCGAAGACACCCTGCGTGTACTTGGGATCCAGGTTCTTCAATACCTGAAACGTCGCTTTCACACAACCGTAGGTCTTGGCGTGAACGTCGCGGCGATAGGGTTGGACGGCATTGGCTGAGGTAGCGGTTGGATACGTTGTGGCTGGGGTGCCCGGCGGATTCCCCGACAGCGGCTTCGCGGCCATGGTGCGATGGCTGGCGTCGACCATAGAGAGCGCCGACGCCACAATTTGCGCGGTCAGGTAGTCTTCGTCAGGCGAAACCACTTCACCCATAGGGCCCAACGGCTTGCTGCGCAGAAAGAAGTAGTATCCCAGTGCCGCAACCACTATCAGCCCAATGATGATGCGCGTTCTGCGAGTGTTCAAGCGTTTCCCCCGTCAAGTAAATAGGCTGCTACTGACAAACGTGCCGGTTGTCGAGCCCTTCCTGCAGGTACTCCATGATGTTCTTGCGGTCAGGCGCGAGCTTCACGTTGTGAGTGTCGCGATGTACTTTCAGATACTCGATGATCTGCCAGCGTTGCTCGTCCGTCCATTCCGGTCCAATCACTCCGTACTGCGGCGGGCTGCCGGTCTTCCATGGAATATACCCGCGGCGAAACTCATGGCCAATGTTGGAATTCCCTGTAATGCTGGTGTCGAGCAGGAAACCTCCCTTGGTGAGAGGTTGCGTGCTAAGTCCGAGGTTTACGGGATCAAAGTCGCGCGTGCCAACCCAGAACTTTGGGTTGCGGCGGTCGGCAGGGCTCAGCAACTGATAGATGGTAGGGACGGAACCGTTGTGCAGGAAGGGGCCGACCGCCCAGATTCCGGCCAGCGGACGCGGCTTGTACTGTGGCTTGGCAACCGGCAGATCGATCTGGCCGAATCCATCCACCTGCGCGACCTTCTCCGGGCTGAATCCCATCGTTTTGTAGAACTTCATGCGCATGTAATAGCCCACGAGGCTGAGACCCACGCCAGTGTTGGCTTTTGCGAGGTTAATGGACTCTACGAACGCGTTGATTTTTGACTGTCCGGATGTCACGGACTCGTCTAAATCGCTTGCGTCGGTCATCAGATTGTGGTCGCCGGATAGCGATGGGTCGTTCTGAATCCGCTGCCTGATCTTGGTCGCCAGCGGCTTCAGGCTGTCTTCCTCGGCAGGACTCAGGGGTTGGCTGGACTGAGGTTCATCCTTCGTATTGATCTGTTGCGCGATGCCGGAGGCGGCAGCACGAATGTCTTGCGCGCCGGAGACACCGGTGGTCCGGGCAACGATATCGTTGGCAAGCGCCTTGATCTCCAAGCGCAGGTCGGCCTGCTTCAGCGACTGCAACAATTGTGCAACCGCTGCCGGCTCGATCCCAAGTTTTCGCAAGTCGACCTCTTTGTCGACAAAGTTGACGGCCGTCCGGGGATCCGTGCCGATATCTTGCACCTTGAGCGAATGCATCACCCACAAGGGAAATGGGTCATCGTACGGGTAGGTCCAGTTCGCCTCCGTGTATGGTTGTTGACCCGGTTTGGACGACTGTTTATATACACTCGCCAGAAACTCGTCCCACGCGCCCTCCATAGATTTCGCGTTGGCCGAGGTCTTAAGAGGCGCCTTCCATTCCTTGATGGGGTCGGACGCGGGAAAGGGGCCGTGGCACTGCGCGCAAGTCATTGCGAACAACTTTTGTCCCTCGGCTGCCTTGTCCCAGTCGATTTTGCCGAAGCAGTCCTCACTCCATTTCGGCGGCTCGAGGCTCCACAGCGCAACCTCGATTTTGTGCAGGTTATCCATCTCGGAGGTGGTGTCGAATCTATCGTTCTCGGGGATGGGTCCGCCGTAACGATTCAACAGGCTCGCCTTGGCCCCAACGCCCAGCGATTCGCCAAGGTTCCTGGACATTGGCTGCCGCACCGATGCGTTGTACTGCACATAATCGAATTTCCAAATGTCCCACACTGGGGGATATCGGACGGGAGCATTCCCAACACGATCGTTCGAACGGCTGAGTTCGTCAGCGAAGACTGTGTTGCCAATGCGGGCCAACGCGTCAGTTCTGCCGACACCCTCGATGGTGGGATAAAGCGTGTGGAACGGGTTGTTGTCGATCGACGCCTGCTGCAGGAACACCCAGATTTGCGAGCGCAGGTCGCCATGCAACCTCCAAAATCCGTGGGGATAGGTCGGGCCCAGAACCATTATGGCAAAGCGGTCGAACTTGAAGGGATCAAGATAGGTCGAGATGAGAGAACCCAGAAGCTCAAGCGTGAAATTGCCAGGCTTGGGAGTGGTAAAGGCGTGCATCGCCGCGCCTCCATCAATCCGTATGCCGTAGCGCTTGCCGTTCTTGTTCACTACCAGCTCCCCGGTATGACATGCGGCGCAAGTAATGTCGAGTACTGGCGCTCCCGAGCCGGAGTCGTAATGGCTGGTGAAGCCCACGGGCAGGCGATCGGGATTGGCAGCAGTCGGAGCGCTATCCACCAGGAATCCATAAGCGTTCATGCGTTTCGGCGAGGCGAACCTGGTCTTGCCCAGGGGGACTTCCAGGTTTACAAACCAGGAGTAGGGCAGGCCCTTCACGCTGGTGCCTTGGGGTGTGTAGTAGAAGAGCTGCCGCAGCGGTGCTTCATGATCGCCGCTCCAGCCGCGTCCTTCACTGAGATAGAGCTGCTGATCGATCGCCTGAAAGTTGGGCCGCTGGGTGCCGGGATAAATGACCAGTATCGCAATGACCAAAAACATAAGACCGACAACGGCCAGGGCTGCAAAGAGCAGGAACCGCACCATCCCGCGAAGGGTGAAATTCTCGACGTATTTGATCAGCTGCCAAAGCGAGAGCAGGAGCTTGCCAATGTATCGCGGAATCGCCAGGACGATCGCGCCAATGCCGGCTAGCAAAGCGAGCAGCGAATCCCAGGGATGCGCGAGCACCTGCTTCAGGTGGAACCAGAAACGTTCCGCATCCGTCTTGATGTCACTCCACAGCCGATGCAGCGCTTGTCCGATCATGCGATCTCCCAACGGCAACTGCCATCACGTTCGCCAAGCTTATCTGTTGAAATGCAGGGGCTTCCCGGGAATCTTCATCTCGCAGGCGACAAGCCTTCCGGTGCCGGCGAGCGTTATGAACGCGGTCTTACGATTCGGACCGCCAAAGCAGATGTTGGAAGGCAGCGGTTCGGGCTGGCCCTCGACCGTCAATTCGATGAAGTCAAGAATGGCTCCCGTGGGCGACACGACCGTGATCCCGCCAGGCACGTCTGGTCTCGGACCTTGAGGCAGCATGGTCGCCGCGTAGACATTACCCTCTTCGTCCACTGCCATGGAATCGAGAGTTCCCTGCCCCGGAATTTCGGCGGTCAGCAGGTACGAGCCGTCGAGCGTCTTGGGGTTGGGCTTGATGACGCCGGGGGCCGACAATTCCCAGTACAGAATCCATCGAGCATAAGTCTCGGCGACATACAGCCGACTGTCGTCGGGCGAGAGTGCGATGCCGTTGGGCGCCGACCGGTCGGGAATCGCCCTGGTGATCTTGGTGCCGTCCGCCGCAGCATAGTAAACCGCGGTGATATCGCGGTCAGTGGGGCGGGTTTTGCCCCAATCGGTAAACCAGAAATTGCCCGTTGCGTCGAATACCAGGTCATCAGGACTGCGGAGGAACTGGCCATTGCACTGGCTGTATAAAGAGGAATAGCTGGAACCAACCACGCGTTGAATTGATCCGCTGACGTAATCAGCAGGCTGAAAGGTCGGGACTGAGACGGGGCCGACGGCGACGAAGTCGAGTCCTCCGTCGTTGCACACGTACAATGCACCATCAGGGCCGATGGCTGCTCCATTGGGCCCACCGCCCAGATTGGCCACGGTTTCTTTGGTCCCGTCAGGCAGCACGCGGGTGAGTTTCTTGCCCTGAATTTCCACCACCAGGACGCTGCCGTCCTGTTGATAGACCGGGCCTTCCGGATACTGCAATCCGGTCGTGATCAGACGAAAGTCCGATGTCCTGAAACTCATTTCTGCTCTCCTACGTTAGCAGTGGGAAACGCTTGTGCAGCTCTCAGTCCCGCAAGATGCAGATCCGCAACTTGCGGATCACGTGCAATGTTCAGGTACTCGGTGTGCAACACAGCCTCGTTGACGTATGGATTCGTCGCCAGAACATGGGCCATCTCCGCGCGTGCCTGGTCCATACGTCCCAGATGCCCCAGGGCGTTCGCCAAAGTTATGCGTGCGATATAAAAACGGGGCTGCAGTTCAACGCAGCGCTGCGCGTGCTGGAGGGCATCGTCAAATCGCGAGAGGCGAATGTACGTACCGGAGAGGAAGTAGTGCCAGTATGGAAACGAAGGATGTTCCGGCGTTTCCGCAATGAGCTTGGTCAGGATCTTCTCGGCTTCGCGAGCATCGCGCTCTTTACCGCCCCAACCCAGCGCCAGCCCGAGATATCCCCATGCCACCAGGTTAAAAGGCGCAATTTGCACGGCGCGCCGCAGAGCCTCGACTGACTGGTCGTATTCACTGCAATGGAGCCAGACCAGGCCCGCGTTCTCCAGCACCTCGGCATCTTGGGGAGCGAGTTCCACTGCTTTCGTGGCAGCGGCATTCGCCTCCGCGCGATCTTGCTCGGGACGGTCAGTCAACACCAGAACCACGCGTTCAATCAGGTACAAGCCGAGAAAGGCATAAGCGCTGGCGTAGCCGGGATCCAACTGAATGGCGCGGCGAAGCAAGTCGAGTGCTTCGCCGATGCCCGCGGGATGGAAGCCGTAGTTCCAGAAGTGATACGCCTTGCGGACCAATCCCCAGGCATCGAGTTCGTGAGCGGAAGCCTTGTCAGCATGTTCGGAACCGGCGCGAATCAGTTCGCCGCCGGTTGCGCGCACGATCGATTCAGCAATCTCCTCTTGCACCTTAAACAAGTCTTCCAGGTGGCGCTCGTAAGTGCGCGACCACAGAACCGAGCCGGCGAGGGCATCGGCGAGCTCGCCCACCACGCGAATTCTTGTTCCGGAACGGCGCAGACTCCCGGTGAGCACGTAGCGACTTTTGAGCTTGGTCGCGATCTCCTGCAAGTCGGGAACTTCATCCTGGTAGCGAAACGTCGAGAGATTGGAGGCGACCCGGATTCCAGGCACGCGCGACAGCGCACTGCTGATTTCGGAGCCAATGCCCATCGCCATGTATTCGTCATCCTTATCGGAAGACAAACTGCGAAATGGCAGGACCGCGATTGACGATTTCTCGTGACCCGCCCGCGGTGGTTCGATCCACACCGGCGGATACGAAGATCGACTCGAACCTAGCGGAGGAACCGCCATCGGCACGTCTGAAATCTGGGTACCCATCGATGAAGATTCCAGTCGTGCCTGGCGAAATGCTTCCTTGGCGGTTTCCAGGTCCTCGGCAAACGCGGCCATGCTGGGATAGCGTCCCTCCGGCTGTTTGTGCAGCGCCCGCGCAATGATCTGGTCTGCGATCGGCGGAAAATGCGGACGGGTATGACGGAGCGGCTTTGGCTGCTCGTGATAAATGGCCTGTAGCAATTCCAGGGGATTATCAGCGTAGAACGGGACCCGCCCGACCAGCATTTGGTAAAGCACCACCCCTAGAGAATAAATATCCGTTCGCTGATCGATCTGGCCACCGGAGAATTGTTCCGGCGCCGCGTAATACGTGGTGCCAAGAAACGCACCGGGACGCGTCAGGTTATCGTGAGTAGCTAGCTGACCCGACGGCTCCGACTTCAGCTTGGCAACGCCAAAGTCGAGGATCTTCAGGTGGTCACGCTTGGAAATCAGTACGTTCTGCGGCTTCAGGTCGCGGTGAACGATGCCCGCTTCGTGCGCGCAGCCTAACGCATCAGCCATCAGTAACGCATAGCGGATCGCCTGCTCCGGCGGCAAACCGCTCAGGGGAATCGTCTCCCCAAGAGTCTTGCCCTCGATAAACTCCATGACGATGTAGCTGGCATGCTCGTCCGACACCAGATCGTAAATCGTCACAATGTTCGGGTGGTTCAGCGCAGATGCGGCTTGTGCTTCGCGCTCGAAACGCATACGCGCGATAGGGTCTGAAGACGTAAACAGCGGAAGCGCTTTCAGAGCTACAAATCGGTTGAGTGACAAGTCCCTGGCACGGTAAACAACACCCATGCCGCCCCTGGCAATCTCTTGTTCAACTTCGTAATGGGAGATGATTCGGCCTTTCATCTGCGTTTGTTTCCGGATCTGCCTATCGCGTTCTGGTTCCTATCGATTTGAATAGCCGGGCGTTAGGCACACGATACCATGCTTATCCATAACCTTCGGTCACATTAACCAAAGAGCGTGACGCAATTCGCATAGGACATCCAATGCCGCGGCGTCGCAGCCGCCATTGGACCCCGGGTGGATGATGTAATAAAAATAAAACCCGCGCTTGTCTGGTGGGCTTGACTATATCAAAGCATGGCCCAGTCTTGAAAGCACTCGATCTCGCCGAGCCGCAAGGTCATTAGCCGAAATGTCATTGAGAGGCATCGGGCGTGTGACAATGGGCAGTTTCAGGCATGTGGTGAGAAGTTACCCGACACGCGGCGTCCCTCGCAGTTACGCGACTGACAGGCTCGTCCGGGCGAGTGAGACCTAGGTGGCCGGGCTCAGTTGCAGTCGTCCTGTTGCCGTCGGCGCTCAGCCAGAGCTGCATGGATAAACGTAACTTCGCGACTCAACATGTCGGTGGCTTCCCGGCAGAGTTCGGGCTGTTGCGTCATCAGATCCAGGAACGATTTTCGATCCACGTGCAGCACGTCCGCATCGGTAACTGCTTCAGCAGCCAAGCTATAGGCATGTCCCGTGAAAGTGGCGGGAACACCCAAAAGCGATCCGGAAGAGAAGACGCGATCCAGCTTTTCCAAGTCCTTGACCGACAAACGGACCTTGCCTTTCAACACCAGGTAGACTCCCTGGCTCTCCTGATCTGCCTCAAACAGACGATGGTTGGAATTGAAGTGCTCGACCGCTCCAGCGGTGACGAGCGACTTCTTCAATTTGCTCGACGCTTTAAGGATGTTCGATTTTGTCCCCACGTTAGTCATGTTGTACTTATGCCAAATGGCACGCGGGACGGCTGTGACTGCAATCACAGGTCTCTGTGAGTACTCGTCAGGCACGATCGTGACAGCCGATAGCTGGGAATTTGGTTGGGCTAGCCTGAAATCGTGTTTCCCGTTTTGAATGGCGCCTTATTCGGCACAGGAAGCAACCCCTGAGGACGTTCTCGCATTGACCGCGAGCAGCAATGCTCGAAGAATTGAGACAGATGGCCTGAGTTATGGAGATGAGTCGCAATGCGCATCCTGGTTGTGGAAGACGATACCGCCGTGGCAAGCTTCCTAAGTAAGGGGCTTGAAGCTGAACACTACGCAGTCGACATCGCGCCTGATGGCGATGAGGCCTGTTGCATGGCCTTCGAGAACGACTACGATTTGCTGATCCTGGATTTGAACCTGCCAAAAAAGGACGGCATCGCAGTCCTTCATGCAATCCGCCCAACAAGACCGTCGCTGCCCGTACTCGTACTCACGGGACGCAGCCGCATCGAAGACCGGGTGCAATCGCTCGACTCGGGTGCAGACGACTGTCTGACTAAGCCGTTCTCTTATACGGAACTGTCGGCGCGTGTGCGTGCACTGATGCGACGCCGTCCGCTGACCGCGGCGACCCTTCTGAAGATTGCTGACCTCGAACTCGACCGAGTCGAGCGAACCGTGAGGCGGGCCGGAAAACGGATCGAGCTGACCTCGAAGGAATTCGGATTGCTTGAATATCTGCTGCGTAACTCCGGCCGTCGCATGACCCGCTCCATGATCGTGGAGCACGTGTGGAACCTGTCGTTTGATACCGGCACCAATGTCGTTGACGTTTACATCAACTACCTGCGGAAGAAGGTCGACGACGGGTTCACGCCTAAGCTTATTCATACGGTTCGAGGCGTAGGATACGAACTACGTTGCCGCTCTGAGGTGGCAGCATGATGGTTCCGTCGGCTAGTGACTTATCGTCGCAACAAACTGAAAAAACTTTGGTTTCGGAGTTGTTTCACGCGATCAGCCAACCGTTGACTGCATTGGAATGCGGACTCGAGGTGTCACTGCGCCGGGACAAGACCGCCGTGCAGTTTCGCGCCCGAATGGCATCAGCACTGGTTGCGGCGAAACTGCTGCACCAGCGACTCATCGAGGCACGCGCGTTGCAGGATGCCGCAGAACCGGGCGACACTTCCCGTCCAGTGGCGCTGAAAACGCTTCTGTCGGAGCTCCGGGAAGACTTTTTGCCTGTTGCCATGTCACGAGAGTCCAAGCTGAACGTGAAGTGTGAAACCGCCATGCTTCGAGGCAATGAAGCGAAATTCAGAAACGGTTTCTTTCATCTGTTTGAGTTTCTCCTGTACACCTGCCCATCCCACCGAACCGTAAGTATTCGGGCCCGCCAAGTAAGCCCCGCTCTAGTCGAAGTGAGTTTCAGCAGCCATGATTCCGCCGGCACCGACGCTCTCGAATCGGCCCCGGCAGCGTCTTCTGCTGACACAAGCTTGCGCATCGCACAACGTACCTTTCAGGCTGCAGGCGGAGACTTGATGCTGACGCGAAATGCGTCCGGCCGAGTCAGGGGAAACGTGCGCCTGCTCCTCGCAGACTAACGCTTCAATTCGGGAACCACTCTCCTGTTTTGGGCGCCTCCTGCCTCCATTCCTTTTCCTAGAGTCTTCTAATCTCCGACTAATTTTGTTCTAAGCCACGGGTACTACAACGTGGGATATGGAGCGTGTTGCGCATCTCTTCCGCGTTGCTGGTTCGCGCGCGTTCGGGTCCGGGAGGGTGCTGGCCGAGACGACGGATCGCGGAAGGCAGCACGCTCCCGGCTGATCGATCCCACCCAAGGTTCGGCGCCACGCTGAGCCGGGTAGAGGTGGGGCTGCTGCCTTGCCTGCTCCCATGAGGCTCAGTGCCGTGCGGTGCACGAAGTTCTGCACCAGCTGCTTGGCGAACAACTGCGAACGACGGCTCCCGCGCTGCACGACAGCGCTGACGAAAGCCCTTTTCCTTCTTTATTCCTGCCGCCTCGCTCAAGTTTGCTGCGCTGTCCCTGGCCAGATGCCACCGAAGACATTCGCCTTCGGCGGCACCTGTGAATTTGGAGATCACATCATGGATTCCAAGCAAATCGACGCTCCTGAGCACCAGCGCTCACAAGAAGAGTTCGAAAGGATCGTGTTTGAGCAGATGCCGCAGGTGAAGTACATCGCGCGGCGGATTCACGAGCACTTACCCCAGCATGTCCCCTTCGAGGACCTGGTACACGCCGGTATCGTAGGTCTGATCGATGCACTCAACAAATTCGATTCTGAAAAGAACGTGAAGTTTGCCTCGTACGCGAAGTTTCGCATCCGTGGCGCCATCCTCGACAGTCTGCGCGAGCTGGATTGGAGCCCGCGCGATTTGCGCCGGAAGTCGCGGCAAATCGATATCGTGGTACAGAAACTGCAAGCCGAGCTCGGGCGCACCGTCTCCGGTCCGGAACTGGCGAAAGCAATGGGTATGTCCATGCGCGAGTTGCATCACTTGCTGAATGAAATTCGCGGGCTGGAAATTGGCAGCCTGCAATGCGAAGCCTATGGAGATGGGGAGGAGACCGACCTCGCGCAGAGCATTGCCGGACCACCCGACCAGGACCCGCTGACTCTCTGTATGGCCGATGAACGCAAAGAACGGCTGCAGAAAGCAATTGGGCATTTGCCGGAACGCGAGCAACAAGTCCTGATGCTTTATTATCAGCAGGACCTCACCATGCGCGAAGTAGGCGAGTTGATGGGCGTCGGCGAATCACGAGTCTCGCAGATCCACACTCTGGCGGTCGAGCATTTGCGATCCGTGATTTAGATGTATCGTAAGCTCTCTGTACGGGTGCCCGAGACGAGCGCCGGGCACGATCATTCAGCCCGGCGCAATTTCCCAAGGCCATGACACGTCCATCTACATAGAAATGACAGCGTCTGATTGAACTGAGATACTGAAGCTCTTGTGTGGAAGATGGAAGCTGGAATCCGCGGGCTTCAATGTTTGGGTCGTCGACGATTCGGCCGCCACTCAGCATGCCAACTCTGAAGTGCCGTATTAACCAGGGCCACGAATGACGCAGACTAAGAGCCGTCGAAGCTTTATCGTTACGCTGGGGCATGCGCTCCTGCTTGCGCAGTTCGCGCCGCGCGTATTGGCTGATACAGCAGCACAATTCTCACCGGAGATCGCCGACCTCTACCGCAAGAGCATCGTCATCGATACTCTGTGCAGCCCGTTTACCAACGACGATGTACCACCGGAGCCGGCCTTGCTAGCGGTGGTCCGGCGTTCCGGGATTACCGCCATCAACTTCACCGTATCAGCCCCAACGTTTGACGGAACCATCGACAACCTCGCCTATGTGGAAGCACTGGTCGAGCAGGCGCCTGAAGTTTTCACTGTCATCAGGCTGTACTCGGACATCGCACGCGCGAAAGCCGAAGCCAAGATCGGAATCATGCCCGGCTTTCAGTACACGGGCTTTCTCGAAGCTGATCCATCGCGGATCGAAACCTTCCGGCGGCTGGGAGTGCGCATCATGCAGCTCACCTACAACAACCGCAGCAACTTCGGCGACGGCTGCCTGGAGCCGGGGAATGCCGGCTTGAGCAAGGCGGGAAATGATGCGGTCCGCAAGATGAACGAGATTGGCGTTGCAATCGACCTCAGTCACAGCGGATATCGAACCACGTCGGAGGCCATCGCGGCATCAGCCAAGCCGGTGCTGATCTCGCATTCGGGATGCGCGTCGATCTATGCGCATCCACGGAACAAGCCCGACGAGATTCTGAAGGCCCTGGCCGATCGTGGCGGTTACTTCGGCGTCTACCTCATGCCGTATTTGGTAGCATCTCCGACAGTGCCAACGCGCGAACATGTGCTGGACCACTTAGTGCATGCGATCAATGTCTGCGGCGCGGACCATGTCGGGATTGGCTCCGATGGCTCCATTCAAGCTGTCCAGTTGACGGCCGAGCAGAAGAAGGCCTTTGACGAGGACATCGCTCGCCGCAAGAAACTCGGCATTGGTGCGCCGGGCGAGGACCGCTACCCCTATGTGCCGGACCTCACCGGTCCCGATCACATGGAGGTGATTGCCACTGAATTGAAGAAGCGGGGTCAACCTTCGTCGGTGGTCGAGAACGTGCTGGGCGCAAACTTCCAGCGAGTGATTGGCGAGATCTGGGGGATGGCGTAGGTCGCTCGGAGTGGCGCCAAGGACAATCATGGTTTTTACACGGATGACACGGATGAATACAAGGCAGCGGATTCTTGTTCGTTGTTTGGTCGCTGTGACGTTTTGCGCGTTGATTTGCAACTGTGCGCCGGTGACAGCACAGACCGAGCGAGTTCAAGCGCCGGCGATTCTGTTGGGGGCGGCGTGGTATCCCGAACAGTGGCCGGAGTCGCGGTGGGAAGCCGACCTTGCGTTGATGCAGAAGGCCGGCGTCCACATGGTCCGCGTGGGCGAATTTGCCTGGAGCCGCATGGAACCTGCCGAGGGCCAATACGATCTGGACTGGCTCGACCGTGCGATTACAGCGGCAGCGAAGCACGGCATCGTCACCGTTATTGGAACGCCTTCGGCCGCGCCTCCAGCGTGGCTGACTCAGAAGTATCCGGAAACGTTGCGCACCATGGCGGACGGGCGCAAGGACCAGCACGGGAATCGTCAGCAATTCAACTTTGCCAATCCTAAATACCGAGAACTGGCGCGGGCTATGGCCGAGCAACTGGCCAAGCGCTTCGGACATAATCCCAACGTGGTGGGCTGGCAGATCGACAATGAGTACGCCGAGGTTTCGTTTGATCCTCAGACCAGGGCGCAATTCCAACAGTGGCTCAAACAACACTACGGGACGCTCGACAACCTCAACACACGCTGGACGACCTCGTACTGGAGCGAAACTTACTTTGAGTGGAACCAAGTACCGATCCAGATCAATTACGGGAATCCCGGTCTGTTGCTGAGCTGGATGCGCTTTGTGAGCGACACCTGGCGCAGCTACCAGAAGAATCAACTCGAAGTAATCCGGGCGAATGCGGACTCACGGCAGTTCATCACCACCAACATGATGGGATGGTTCAATGGCTACGATCATTACACCGTCGCCCAGGACCTCGACCTCGCTGCATGGGATGACTACGTTGGCCAGGGACATCTCGATCCGCTGAAGAACGGAGCAGCACACGACCTCACGCGCGGTTTTAAGGGCAAGAACTTCTGGGTAATGGAAACCCAACCTGGCGGAGTGAACTGGGCGTCGATCAACAACTGGCTCGACAAGGGTGAAGTGCGTGCCATGGCCTGGCACGACATTGGGCACGGCGCCGACACCGTGAGCTACTGGCAATGGCGCAGCGCGCTGAATGGCCAGGAACAATATCACGGAACCATCGTCGGCCCCGACGGAACGCCCGACCCTCTCTATGAGGAAATCGCACAAATTGGCAGGGAGTTCGAGAAGGCCAGTCCCACACTCGACGGGACATCGGTCAAGTCCGAGGTCGCCATTTTGCATTCGTACGATAGCCGCTGGGCTATCGAGTGGCAGAAGCACAACAAGAACTATGATCCGGTCGATGAGATTCTCAGCTATTACGGTCCGCTGCGGGCCATCGCGCAGTCGGTTGACATCGTGCCGCCCACCGCGTCGCTCGGCCAATATAAGCTCGTCGTGGCTCCGGGGTTAAATGTGTTGACGGAGGCGGCCGCAAGGAACTTAATGTCTTACGTTAACAATGGCGGACATCTCATTCTGGGACAGCGATCTGCGATGAAGGACGAGGATAACGCACTGTGGCCGCAACGGCAGCCCGGGCCGCTCACGGCCTTGCTGGGAGGCCGGGTGGAGCAGTATTACGCGCTGGTCGACGCCGTTCCCGTTGAGGGCAAGTGGGGTACTGGCGAGGGCCAGCTCTGGGCGGAACTGCTCAGCGCCAGGGAGCCTGATGTTGAAATCCTTATGCGCTACGGCAAAAGTAATGGCTGGCTCGACGGCCAGCCCGCTGCGATCACCCGCAAGGTGGGCAAGGGCCGGATCACCTACCTCGGCGCATGGCTCGACAAAAAGACGATGGCAGAGGCTGCGAACTGGATGGCGGATGTGAGCAACGTGAATCCGGCTCTCGGCCTCGTGCCCGAGGGCGTCGAAGTTTACCCGCGGTACGGCGCGAACGGCGCGGTCTACATCCTGGTCAACTTCTCGAAGACACCGCACACCGTAAAGCTGCCTGCGGCCATGCAAGACGTGCTCAGTGGCGGACCAACACAATCTGTCACGCTTTCGAATTACGGAGTCGCGGTCCTTGCAAGAGCAAAATAGATGAGCCGGTTACAATGCGGAACGCTAATGCCAGCGAACTGACTGCCGAGACGTCGGCTTGCGGAAAGCATGCAAAAGCCGGTCGCGAGGACCGGCTTCGTATTGCCTTCGAATGCTTTGCGACTATTTGAGGGTCTTCACATAAGCAGCAACAGCGGACGCCTGATCAGCAGTGACGCCAGTCATAGCTTTTCCGTGCGGAGCTTTCTTGCCGGGCGCGCCCTTCTCCAGGACGTCAGCAATCTGGGCAGCGGTGAGTGCGGTTCCCTTCAATGCTGGGCCGGACTTACCCTCTCCACCCGCGCCATGGCACATGGCGCACTTTGCTTTGAAAATCGCCCCGCCGTCTTCGGCGGCAAAAGCCATACCGGACATCAATGCAAGAACAGCGACACTCGAGATAAAACGCTTCATGGGATCAAAGTCTCCTTATTTTTATGTTTCGCAACTTACTGACTGCGGGCCCTTCGCCGACTGGCGAGTCCAACGTCGGAGCCACAACATTCCGTAGGCGCCAGGGTTGGCCTCGCAACAGCCGGATGTTCTCGAACAAGTCAATCTTGTAGTGCAACTCCAAAACTGTGGCATTCGGCCGCCGGCGATCACGATGACCTGCAACCTTTCACGCCAATTTCACTGTATCGGGCGAGTGGCCAGCCAGACTGTGACCCCCGTCACCGTGGCTTGGCAATCTGGAAAACCGTACCCAATTAGCGGCGATCCCCCGGGGGAGGAAATGCCGTCAATCGACTTTATAGACCGCCACACTCTGGGGAGCAAGCAGCAATTGCATCTGGCTTCCCTGCAAACGCACAGTGTTGGCTGAACCCAAGGGCTCGAATCCCCTGGCGTTCGCGATCGTGGTATCGACCAGATCGACCGCGACGCTCTTGGAGGTGTCGCCCTTATAGAAAACGACCATCAACCGCTCGCCGGAGGTCTCTCGCGTAAATACGTAGTAGTCATCGGTCACGACGATGTGTTTCTGTCCGCCAACACGCAAGGCGGGATGCTCGTGCCGCATCTTCATCAGTCCCTGGACATGCGCATAAACGTCTTGTTCCTCAGGAGTGCGTCCACCTTGTGCGAACGCATTGCGCTGGTCACCCGGGAACCCTCCGGGAAAATCGCGACGGTTGTCGGGGTCTTCGCCGCCCGGCATCGCGATCTCGTCGCCCGAGTAGATTTGTGGGATTCCGCGAATGGTCGCGAGCAACGAGAAGGCCAACTTTAACTTGACTGTCGATCCTGAGGCGTCGGTGACGAAACGCTTCATGTCATGATTGCCAATAAACGTGACCAGCAGTTCGGGATGTGGATACAGGCGGTCCTGACGTAGCACATCCACAATCTTTTTCGCCGAGGCTCCGTGATTGACCACCTCTCGGATCGCCGAGTTCATGGGGAAATCGAAGGGAGTCGTCAGATGGGTGTCGACGCCGTCGAAGCCCTTCTGCCCGCCAGCGAAATAAGAGACCACGGGTGGCTCGGAGTTTGAGACCTCACCGACGGCAAAGAAGTCCGGGTAGATGGCCTGCAGGTGCTGCAGATAACTCGTCCAAAAAGTGCGGGGAACATACGGGAAGGTATCGATGCGAAAGCCATCGACGCCACCGATCTCCATCCACCAGTAGGCGTTCTGCTGCAGGTACTCGGCGGTCATGGGGTTTTCCTGCGCTAGATCGGGCAGGACGCCGACAAACCAGCCATCGAGTGCGCTGCGGTAGTTCTTCTCCACCGCGTGGGGATCGGTCACTGGCGGGAAATCGTAATCGGTGTTGTTGATGTGATGTTCGGTGGTACCGTGCAGCCATCCCGGCGTTGGCTGCGAGGTCGCCCAGGGATGGTTGGGGCCAACGTGGTTCGGAACCATGTCGAGCAGAATTTTGATTCCCTGCCGGTGAGCGGCATCAACCAATTGCTGAAACTCGGACAGCGTACCGAAGTGGTCTTCCACGGCATAGAGATCGATGGCGCCGTAGCCGTGGTAGGTCTCGCTGATGTTGTCGTTGTCGACAATAGGGGTCAGCCACAGCGTGGTGACGCCCAGATCTTTGAGATACGGCAAGTGGTCCTGAATGCCCTTGAAGTCCCCACCGTGATATGCCTTGGGAGCCTGCCGGTCATACGTGCCCGGTGCCGCCCCTTTCGGCATGTTGTTGCTGGAATCGCCATCGGCAAAACGGTCGGGCATGATCAGGTAAACCACATCGTTGAGAGTGACGCCCTGGAATCGATCCTTCGGTGATGCCCGTTCCAGTAACGGAAAATCGGCAGCGGTCTCGCCGGCCGTGGTTTTGACGATCAACTTCACATTTCCAGGCTTGGTGTCCTTCGCAATGCTCAGCCAAACCAGGGCATGCTTCCCTTCGGGCTGCAGTTGTGCCTTTTCGACTTTGACACCGGGATACGTGACCGAGATCTTTGCGTCTTCCAGGTTTTCTCCGTAGAGCAAAATCATAACCGGGGACACGAAATCGATCCACCAGTTCGGTGGCTCAACTTTGGTGATCTGAGGTGGGCCCGCCGGAGCCGCTAGACCAGACAGCGACAGGACGGAGATGAGAAGCGTGTGAACGACAACTCTGCGGGTGATACGAGAGAATCCTGGCTTTGACATGACGTTCCTTAGGGTTAGCAGATGGCCAGACGATCTGCCCCGCCTGCGGAGCGATACTATTTGAACGACACTTGAATCGCAAACCGGACCGCGAGGCCCCAAGATAGTTTGGGGCTGGAAGCTGACGACGCGAGGGGGCACACGCGGCGCGAAAACTTGTCCCTGATACCAGCCTGCCATTGATTTTCTTGCGCTATAAACCCTTCCGCCCATTACTTTGGAACTTCGGCGGCAATCGGAGTACAGTGTCGGATGATTCCCTCGCCATTATGGAGCGATGAGTAACGGGACTGGCGCAATGATGCAAAAACCCCGAAAGAGTTTCTGGCAAATCTGGAACATGAGTTTTGGGTTCCTCGGCATTCAATTTGGCTGGGGACTGCAGATGGCCAACATGAGCGCTATCTACGAGTATCTGGGCGCGCGCGCGGACCAAATTCCGATTCTGTGGCTGGCGGCCCCGCTTACGGGCCTGCTGGTGCAGCCAATCATCGGTCACGCCAGCGACAATACCTGGACGCGTCTGGGACGCCGTAGGCCATATTTCCTGACCGGCGCCATCCTCAGTTCGTGCGCGCTCATCCTCATGCCGCGGTCGTCGGCGCTCTGGATGGCCGCTGGTTTGCTTTGGATACTGGATTCATCCATCAACATCAGCATGGAACCGTTCCGCGCCTTCGTAGCTGACCTTCTGCCGGAAGAGCAGCGTACGCAGGGTTTTGCCATGCAGAGCCTGTTCATCGGATTGGGCGCGGTGGTGGCATCGGCACTGCCCTGGCTGCTGACAAACTATTTTCATCTGCGGGCTGACACTTCTGGGCATGCGATTCCATTGACGGTTCGTTTGTCGTTCTACATTGGGGCTGCGGCCTTTTTTACGGCTGTACTCTGGACCATCCTGACCACGAAGGAATACCCTCCCGCCGACCTCGAAGCCTTCCGCCGGAAGAAATCGGAACACCGTGGAATTGGAAGCCACGCATCTGAGATCTTTACAGCGATCGGCAACATGCCACTAACCATGCGCCAACTGGCTCCGGTACAGTTGCTCACCTGGCTGGGACTGTTTTGCATGTGGCTCTACTTTCCAGTCGCGGTGGCCCGCAACGTGTTTGGGGCCACCGACCAGAACTCGCCGGTTTACACCCGCGGGGTGGAATGGGGCGGTGTCTGCTTTGGGATGTATTCCCTGGTCTGTTTCGCCTTTTCGTTTTTCTTGCCGAAGCTGGCGAAAACGGTAGGGAGAAAACAAGCGCACAGCCTTTGTTTGCTCTGTGGAGCGCTGGGCCTAGTATCTGTCGCCGTTATTCACGACAAGAACCTCCTGCTGCTGTCCATGGCGGGTGTCGGAATCGCCTGGGCAAGTACGCTCTCGATGCCGTACTCGGTACTCGCTGGGTCGCTGCCGGCGGAGCACACAGGCGTTTACATGGGCATCTTCAACTTCTTTATTGTGCTGCCGGAGATCATCGCTTCTCTCGGCTTTGGCTGGGTGATGAATCATCTGCTGCATAACAACCGCCTCGCAGCCGTCATAGCCGGCGGTGTCTTCATGGCCATTGCAGCCGTATTGATGCAGCGAGTAGTTGATCCCGGTGCCGAGCGGGTTGAGGAAGCTGTACCACTGCCCGGCGACGCGATCACAATTTAACTTCGGGCGTATGGGCGCAACGCGGGACGTGCTTCGAGGTTGCTGGTTATCCATTGCGGATTCCCACAGTAGGTCATAGACCATGAGCTTTCCACGATCAAGCGGAATACTGTTGCACCCTACTTCCCTTCCCGGCTCACACGGCATTGGCGAGTTGGGCGGCGAGGCGCATCGCTTCGCCGACTTTCTGAAAAATGCGGGACAACGCATCTGGCAGGTGCTGCCGCTGGGACCGACGGGTTACGGCGATTCGCCGTACCAGTGCTTTTCGGCGTTCGCGGGAAACCCGCTGCTCATCAACTTGGACACGCTGGTCAAGCAGGGATACCTGTCGGCCGATGAATTGAATCCGCAGCCGAAGTTTCCGCGCGAAAGCGTGGATTTTGGAACGCTGATCCGGTGGAAGTTGCCACTCCTGCGTAAGGCAGCGGCCGGATTTCATAGCAGCGCGACCGCTGGCGACCGGGATGCCTACGAAGCATTTTGCAGGCGTCATGCGACGTGGCTCGACGAATTTGCGCTTTTCATGGCGCTGAAGGAAGTTCACGACTATGTCATGTGGACTTTGTGGGAGCCTGAGCTTGCATTGCGCGAACCGGCGGCGCTCGACAAGGCCCGAATCGACCTGCACGAGCAGATCGAATGCAACAAGTTCATTCAGTTCGAGTTCGAACGGCAATGGTCTGATTTGAAGGCGCACTGCGCACGCAATGACATTCGAATCATGGGTGACGTGCCAATCTACGTCGCGCAGGACAGTTCGGATGTGTGGGCTGCGCCCGGCGTGTTCGATCTCGAAGCCGACGGCAAGCCGCGCGTGATTGCGGGCGTTCCACCCGATTACTTCAGCGCCACGGGACAATGCTGGGGTAACCCGATTTATCGCTGGGAAGTCCACGCCAAGACGGGATTCCAGTGGTGGATCGCCCGTTTTCGGCGGGCGTTCGAAATGCTCGACATGATTCGTCTCGACCACTTTCGCGGATTCGAGGCCTATTACGAGATCCCGGGCACAGCCACGACGGCCGTCGACGGCAGATGGGTCAAGGGCCCTGGAGCCGCGTTATTCGAGGCAGTGGAAGCAACGCTCGGCAGCCTGCCTATTTTGGCGGAGAATCTTGGCGTCATTACCCCCGAAGTTGAGGGACTGCGCAACCGTTTTGGGTTCCCAGGCATGGCGATCCTGCAGTTTGCTTTCGGCAAGGACCCCCAGGCACCGGAGTTCAAGCCGCACAACTACCCGCGTCATCGTGTGGCGTACACCGGCACCCACGACAACGATACCGTCGTGGGATGGTGGTCGAGCAACGGCGCCGGTGACAGCACCCGCACCGCCGAGGACGTAGAGAAAGAAATGGAATTCGCCCGCCGCTATCTCAACACGGATGGCAGCGATATTCATTGGGCGATGATCCGTACCCTGATGGCGTCGGTCGCCGACGCCGTGATTTTTCCCCTGCAAGACGTTCTCGGAGTAGGCAGCGAAGGCCGGATGAACCTTCCCGGCACGTCGTCCGGCAACTGGCGCTGGCGGTACCGCGCCGAAGAACTAACGGTTGGAATCGGCTCGCGCCTCAGGCAACTTTGCCAAACCTACGACCGGTAGTTCGTGAAACAAATGATTCACCTTGTTGCTCCAGGTGAAACATGACCCAACGAACGGTGCCCTGCGTCACAGACAGAAGTCCGGGCGGCGGTAAAAATGGGGTGTAATCGGGGGTGACATATGGCCGCACCCTGGGCCCATCGCTACGCACAGCGCACCAAGACGGTAAAGAGCTCCATCATCCGGGAGCTTCTTAAACTCACAACCAAACCGGAAATAATCTCCTTCGCCGGAGGACTGCCGGCGCCGGAAGTCTTCCCCACCGAGCGTTTCCGCGAAGCCTGCGACCGGGTATTTTCGACGCAAGCCGCAGCGGCGCTGCAGTACGGGCCGTCGGAAGGCTATCGTCCTCTGCGTGAGTTGATCGTGGCGCAGATGGCGAAATACGGCATCGTCGCCACGGTCGACAACGTTCTGATCACCTCGGGTTCGCAACAGGCGCTCGATCTCATCGCCAAGCTGCTGATCAATCGCGGCGACCGCATCCTGGTGGAGTCTCCAACGTATCTCGGCGCGCTGCAGGCATTCGACCTGATGGGAGCTGAGTACGTCACCGTTCCCATCGACGGCCTGGGATTGCAGACCAGGCTGCTGGAAGGGGCGCTGCGTTCCGGCCCGAAATTCATGTATGTCCTGCCGAACTTCCAGAACCCGGGGGGCGTTACGCTCTCCGAAGACCGGCGCACGCAGCTGGTCTGGCTGTCGGACAAGTACGGAATTCCCATCATCGAAGACGATCCCTACGGGCAGTTGCGCTATGAAGGCGAGCACATCAGGCCGCTGATCGTGCTCGATCGCGCCAATGTGCTGCGTGACAATGGCTACCAGTTCGGCAATGTCATTTACCTCAGCACATTTTCCAAAGTGCTGGCTCCGGGACTGCGGTTGGGCTGGATTGTGGCTCCTCCAGACGTCATCACCCGGCTGGTGCAACTGAAGCAGTGCGCCGATCTGCATACCAGCACGTTTACGCAGATGGTCGCTTATGAGGTTGCGAAAGATGGATTCCTCGACGAACACGTCAAGACCATTCGCCAGTGCTATAAGGAGCGTCGTGATGCCATGCTGGCGGCGTTGAACGATTTTTTCCCGCCTGAAGTCACGTGGACGCGTCCGCAGGGAGGATTGTTCCTCTGGGTCACGATGCCAGCGGGCGTCGATAGTATGCGGCTGTTCGATGAGGCCATCCGTCACAATGTTGCTTTCGTTCCCGGACAGCCGTTCTTTGCCGAGGGCGATGTTGGCTCGCACCTGCGACTCAATTTCTCGAATGCCACACCCGAGATGATCCGCGAAGGCATTCGCCGCTTGTCTATCGCAGTGGCGCATGAAGTCGAACACAATGCGGAAGTGGTGTCGACGGCCGCAGTATAGATGTATCGACAGCAAGCGTTGCTTTCGGGTGCTGCTCACACAAAATAAGGCTCCGGGAAATCCGGAGCCTTAGCCGTCAACAGACGCCTCCGGTCAGTAGCCGTGCCCGTCTGCGCCCGCCTCCACGCGAACTTTGCCGCGAAACATGCGGTAGATGAACACAAAATAGCCTAAAGCCAGCAACATCCCTATCGACCACCAGACAAGGCCTACGCTCAATCCGTGAGCGCCCGCCGCAGTGTTATGAATGGTCAAGCTGAGGTTGGGATCGGTGCTGGCCGGCAACACCATGGGATAGAGGGCGAACGCCGCGCCCACGAGCATGCCGACGATGTATCCGCAGGAAGCGAGAAAGGCGCCTTTGTCGTTTCTCTGGCGCTGCGCGATGAGGAGATATACCAAGCTGCCAACAACCACTATCGGGATGAGGTAGCCGATCGGCCACTTGCTGAAGTTGGTCAAAATCCCCGGGCGCACCAGCAAGGTCGCGGCGAGACTGACGATGGTGAGGAGAACCTGCACCGGCCAAAGCGAGAATGCGACCCTGCGGGAACGTGCATTTAATTCGCCGTCCGTTTTGGTGGCAAGATACAGAGAACCATGCACCACCAGCGTAACCAGCGCCACCACTCCCATGACCACGGTGTACCAGTCGAGGATTCCGTTATTGGTTCCGACCAGGAAGTTCGTCCACAGTGGCTCGAAGAAATATCCGTCGGCGTTCAAGGGTACGCCGCGCACGACGTTACCCAGTGCGGCACCGAAGAAAATCGCAAGCAGGATACTCGCTAGCGAAAAGATTGCGTCGAAGAACGAAGTCCACAGGCCATCGTGAAGGTGGCTACGAAATTCGATGCCGATGCCACGCAGCATCAGCAGCCACAGCACGATAATGAGCGGGAGGTAAAAGCCGCTGAAGCTCGAGGCATACAGCAGCGGGAAAGCGAAGTACAGCGTTCCTCCGGCAGCGAGCAGCCAGACTTCGTTGCCATCCCATACCGGGCCAATCGCCCGCAGAATCGTACGTCGCTCGGCATCATTTCTGGCGATGACGAGGTGAACTGCGCCGGCCCCGATGTCGAAGCCATCGAGTAACACGTAGATAGCAACCATTACTGCGACAATCATGAACCAAATCGTTGACATGGCTATCGCACCCCCGCAGGATTCTGACGACCCGATTTCGGCAGCCCTGGCGCACTTACGGGCTCAGGCCCATGCTCGATTTCCCGGCGCACCAGGAACAGGAAGAGGAACGACAGAATGGTGTACATGCCTGCAAATCCTAAGAAAGTGAACCAACCATTGCCGGCCGAAACCATCTTTGAGAACCCCTCTTCGGTACGCATCAGCCCGTATACAAGCCAGGGCTGGCGTCCCATTTCCGCGGTCATCCAACCTGCGGTATTGGCAACATAAGGCAGCGGGAACATCAGCATCAGAATCCACAGGATCCAGCGGGATTCGAAAAGCTTCTGGCGCCAAAGGAGGAACGCCGCCACAACCATCACCGCGATGAACAGCGTCCCCAGTCCAACCATGATGTGATACGCGAAGTAGAGCAGCGGGATGTTCTGCGGCCAATCGGCTTGTGGAACCTCGTCCAGACCCTTCACTTCCGCGTTCCAACGGCGGTACGTGAGGAAGCTCAACATCTTGGGGACGATAATGGGATTGTCGAGTTTCCGGTTGGCCATGTCGGGCTGGCCGATAATGACCAGGGGCGCTCCTTGCTGTGTGTTGAACAAGGCCTCCATCGCTGCCAGCGTGACTGGCTGCTTTTGAGCGACCATCTTCCCCGCCCAGTCCCCGGTCGGGAACACTTGCAAAACACTGACAATCAAGCCTGCGACCACGCCCAGTCGTACGAAAATGCGGCCTTGTTCGACGTGCTGGTTACCGAGCAGGTAGAACGCGCCAACTGCGGCCATCACGAATGCGCCGGTTATGACAGCTCCGCTCATGTTGTGGGCATATTGCAACCAAGCCCAAGGATTCAACACCAGCGCCCAGAAACTAGCCAGCTGAAGAGAGCCGTCAGCGGCTTTCTCGTAACCCACGGGATTTTGCATCCAGGCATCTGTGGCAATGATGAAGTACCCAGAGGCCCACGACCCGACAAATACCATGAAGGCCGCGAACCAGTGCATCGTCTTGCTCAATCGTTTTTCGCCGTAGAGAAACAGTCCGAGAAATGTTGATTCGAGAAAGAATGCGAAACACCCTTCCATCGCCAGCGTCTGTCCGATCACGCCTCCGGCGAACCGCGAAAAATGCGACCAGTTAGTGCCGAACTGGAATTCCATCGGAATGCCGGTCACCACCCCAATGGCAAAATTGATGCCAAAGATTTTGGCCCAGAAGCGGGCCGCCTTGTCGTAACACTCGTCGTTCGTCCGGAGCGCCAGAGTTTTCAAAATCACGATCAGCGGCGCCAGTCCCATGGTTAGTTGCGGGAACAGGTAGTGATAAGTCACGGTGAAAGCGAATTGCAGCCGATGTATCAAAAGTGCACTATCCATGCAAGTACCTCATCAGGAAAAGAAATAACCATCTCACGGCACCCTCCCCCTCTCAGACGAAAGGCGCGTCGCTGATCACAACTGTACCTATTTATCACGGACACTATGTCGTGACCGAGTTCACGATTCATGATTATTACACTCGGAGCGAGGGCTGAGCTTGAATATCGGGTGATATGTCAAAATCCACTTTCACGAAGCACTGGTGTTCTGTTCGATCGTTGACTACCGCCCGCAAATCGAGTCTTTCAGTTGAATTTTGGGTCTAAACTAGGATCGATGGTTCGCTTCGGCTTCAGCACGTTTCTCGTCGTTGCACTCTGGGCAGGCTCGGCATTAACGTCAGTCTCCCAACCGACTCCTTCTTCGCCGGTACAGCCACCCACCAAACGCCTCATCCTGAAAGATGGTTCTTTTCAGCCGGTGGTCAAGTACGAGATCCAAGGCGAACGGGTTCACTACTTCAGCGCCGAGAGATACGAGTGGGAGGACATGCCCTCGTCACTGATCGATTGGGAGGCCACGAAGAAATACGAAGCCGATTTCAGCAGCGGAAAACTGCGCGTACATGCCGAGACGACTGAAGAGCGTGAGGAGCGCGAAAAAGAGGAGGCCAACTCGCCAGAGATCTCGCCCGGCCTGCGATTGCCCGGAACCGGAGGGGTATTTCTTCTCGATCAGTTCGATGGCAAACCTGAACTGGCGGAGATTCTTCAGAACGGCAGCGAATTGAACCAGAATGCCAACAAGAAGAGCGTCATGCGCAAGGCCATCAATCCGATTGGCAGCTCGAAGCATTCCTTCGAGTTGAAGGAACCGCACGCCAAGATCCAGTCGCACGTGCCTTCTCCCACCATCTACGTTGACATCGACGAGGGTGCGCTGAACGACGTTCCGTTGTCGGGCCGATTCCGCATCGTGCGGGCTGAGGTTAAGAAAGACGTGCGGGTCGTCGGCAACCTGAAAGTCACCTTCACGGGCAAGACATCGCAGGAGGGAAATTTTATCCCGGCGAACGTCGAGAAGGTCGGGATCGGCGAGTGGGTCAAGGTGACACCCGCTCAAGTTTTACCGCCCGGCGAATATGCGGTTGTAGAAATGCTCGGCCCTGAGGAAATGAACCTTTACGTTTGGGACTTCGGAGTGAACCGGCAGGCGCCCGCGAATCCAAACACTTGGCGTACGCAGCCAAACGCCGGTCCATCTGCGACAAACTGACATTGTCCAGGTAAGGATGACGATCTCTAACTGGCTGCGCTCTCCTCTTCCAGTCCCACGATACCCAGCCCAGAGACCGCTATATTGTCTCGTCCGGCTTGTTTCACCGAGTACATCATTTCGTCAGCGCGCTGAACGATAGCCTGAGGGGTCGTTGCGTCTGCCGGATAGGTCGCAATGCCTATGCTGGCCCGCAGATCGACTTGAAATTTCTCATCCAACAGCCATCGCCGATGATGAAACACGCGGGAGATGCGGCGCGCAACTCGCAGGCCTGCCTCTCGCGACGTCTGGGGCAGGAGGATTGCGAACTCGTCGCCGCCATAACGAAATGCCGCATCGACCAGGCGCAGATTCTCGCGGAGGCATTCGCCAACATGCGACAGCAATTTGCTACCACTGAGGTGGCCGTGTTCGTCATTGACTCGCTTGAAGTGGTCAAGATCCAGAAACAGCAACGTGAACTCGTACCCAAACCTTGCCGACCGATTCACTTCTTCGGTAAGCACCGTGAACAAATGGCGAGCGTTATATAGACCAGTACAGTCGTCAGTGATACTGAGTTCCTGTATGCGCCGCACTGCGCGAGCGTTCTCGATGGCAATCGCGGCATAGTCGGCGAGCGTCTGCAGCAGCATCTCGCTGCCGGCGTACACCTGCATGTCGATGTTCACGAGTTGGATGACGCCCAGGACCTTGCCGCCCGTGCGCACTGGAACGCAAACCACCGAACAGCTACCGTCAAACCATTGGCTTCTGCTGTCTGGGTCGATGAGCGGGTCGGCGTTCACATTTTCAATCACCAGCGCTTCGCCGTGGGCGACAACCCACTCGGTCAAGGTAGCACCGTCAGACAAACGCAGGGCCGCGAAGCCCTCGGAACCCTTACCAACCGAGGCCGCGTAGTACGGTTCCTGGCTGGATTCGTCGATCATGACCAGCGACCATGTGGCCGGCTCGAAGTACGCGGCCATCTTTTCCATGATGGTTTGCAGAATGGTGTCGAGGTCGAGGGTCGACGTAAGCGCCTTAGCAACATCGTGAAAGATCTTCAACTCATACAGCTGGCGATCGTTGTCCGTTGTTGCCACCTTCGTGTAATGACCTGACCGGGAGTTGAGGGCTCGTTCGCTAACACAGACGCTCGCCGGTTTGAGTAGGGTACATCAATTCAACAGCCAGACCATAGCCACTGAACGGTGCTCATGTTACAGGAAAATAGTGGTTTATCCTATACTTCATAAGTGCCTTGAGGCGCTCGAAGGCTCATTTCGGGAATTCGATTCTGATGAGGATCCCGGCGGTTCGCGCATTCGCAGGGTTTGACACTCACGGTTGCGATTCCTATGATGCGCAATGTCTCTAGATACGCTGGAAGTGCGCGAAGATCCTGACGAAGGGAAGGCACAAGTGGGCTCATTTGGCGAAAGGCTCCGTCGTGAGCGCGAGATGCGCGGTGTCACTCTCGACGATATCGCCGATGGGACCAAAATCGGGACTCGCCTGCTACGCGCCCTTGAGGAGGAGCACTTTGAACTGCTTCCGGGTGGAATTTTCAACAAAGGGTTTGTCCGCGCTTATGCCAAGTACCTAGGCCTCAATGAAGAGGAGGCCGTCGCGGACTACCTGGAAGCTGCTGGCGAAATCACGCCAGACCCGCGCATTATCGCGGAACAGAACTCGTCGCGTATCGATCGTTCTGGCGGCCACACAAGCGACTCGCGTAACTCTGGCTTCCCCGTGATTCCAGTTCTCATTCTTCTGTTGGTTATCGCCGCTGGAGCTGGTGGCTGGCAGATATACCAAGAACGCGTGCGCGATCGACAAGCGAAACTTCAAGCGGGAAGTTCGAGCGTTGTTACGGCCCCTACCGTTGCGGCACCGGTCGCAACCAACTCGGCGACGCCGGCGGCGCCCTCCGTCCCGACACTTGCCGGCGCGACAAAGAGTGTTACCGCAGGCAACGGTGCGGCCACAACCCCGAACACCGGAGTGCAGGCGGGTACGGCGACTACAACCCGAGGCGATTTGAATGCCCCGCCACCGAAGACCAATGAACTGGCTGCGAACAAGCGGGCTATCCCTTCACCGAATGCCACCGTCCCCGGGGCCACGGGAGTCGCTGGTCCGAACTCAGCGGAGGCGAGTACAACGGCAGTTGGCACGCAAACGTTCGAAGTGAAAGTCCGTGCCAAGGACAATGCATGGGTATCGATCAAGTCGGATGGCAAGTATCTCGTGCGCGGTATCATCGGCCCTCCCGATGTAAGGACGGTCCACGCGAGCGACCAGGTTGTGTTCTATACCGGCAACGCGGGCGCGGTGGAAGTTTCGTTCAACGGCCAACCGATTCCGCTGCCGGGCGGCCCCAACACAGAAGGCGTACTGGTGTTCAACTCCCACGGTGTGGTACCGCCGAAACCAGGGCAATGAATTCGAAATTTCCCATGATGACCTTTTCATTTTCATGAAGAGCATTGCTGAAAACGTCGTGCGTATCGAAGCCGAAGCTCTGCGTGCCCTCGCCGATCGCATCGCTGGCCCCATGGCACTCGACTTCGAGCGCGCTATCGATTTGCTCCATACCTGTGCAGGACGAGTGGTCGTAACCGGCATGGGCAAAAGTGGCCTGATCGCCCGAAAAATCGCCGCAACCCTCAGTTCCACCGGCACACCTGCTCTCTACCTGCATCCTGCAGAGGCCATGCATGGCGACCTGGGCATGATCGTGCGCGGCGACGCCGTGTTGGCGCTGTCGGCCAGCGGCGAAACTGACGAGATTCTGCAACTGCTGGCAACGATGAAACGCTTGGGAGTTCTGCTGATAACGCTAACCTGTGACGACCTTTACTCACCAGCGGCAATGGGCCGACGGCGTTCCACTCTGACCCAGGCAGCGGAGGTGGCACTGGATTGCTCGGTAGCGAGTGAAGCGTGTTCGTTTGGATTGGCGCCTACGGCATCGACTACGACCATGCTGGCTCTTGGTGATGCGCTGGCAGTCGCTCTTTCCCAGAAGCGAGGATTCAAAGAAGAGGACTTCGCCAACCTTCATCCTGGCGGCAAGTTGGGCAAGCGACTCACTCGCGTGTCGGCCCTTATGCACAATGGTGACGCATTACCGAGCGTTTTGCCTTCGGCCGCGATTACCCAGGTTATCTATGAAATGTCACGCAAGGGTCTAGGCATGACGACGGTTGTGGAAGGCGGCAAACTGGTCGGGGTCGTCAGCGACGGAGACCTGCGACGCTTGCTCGAACGTCACGGCAAGGAGGTTTTTGACCTTACCGCCAGCCAGTGCATGACTCGGGAGCCGAAGACGATCGGCCCTGATGCGTTTGCCATCGCTGCCCTCGACATCATGGAGCAAAAGAAGATTACATCGCTGCCTGTTGTCGACGACGCCGGTTACCTCTTAGGCGTACTGCACCTGCACGACCTGTGGGGAACGCAGATGGTGTGAACGACCGCAGGCAACCGAATTCGGGGTCCCTTCGCGGAAAGCCGGCTTATAGAGGCTGTTACGAAACTCGATTTTCGCGGGAGTTTGGTGATGATAAATGGTCAGCGATTGGTCCCCAAACGCTCTAATCGAGTTTAAGTGCGACGTTTTTTTCAAAACGCTCAAAAACCGAGAGTTTCGTAACAGCCTCTATAGGGGCGCTTCCGGTTCCACCGTCTGCATGGAGCCAACAGCAGACACTTCACTGCCGGACGGTTCGACAGATGTCTCCGATTTCTTTGCGGTCGATTTTGTGCCAAAAAACCGGCAAATTTTCGGGCCAAGAGCTGCCAGGTCGAACGACATTCCGGGCAGTGCAGTTGCTTTACATCGTCTCTACAAAACCAACCGCGATTTCGCGCTGGCGCGGGCCGTCGAGTTCAACCAGGATGGCGCGCTGCCATGTTCCTAGAACCAGCGAACCTTTCTCCACTATCAGCCCGACGGACGTACCGATGAGGGCGGACAGAATGTGATCTGGCACGTGCTCGGGATCGTGCGGATGCCGATAGTTGAGCTTGGGGATGATTTGCTCGAATGCATCCAACATGTCGGCATCGGTGCCGGGATCGAGGTCGGCCGTGGTGAGAGCCGCCGTAGTGTGCAGCACGACTAGGTGACATACTCCGGATTGGCCGCCATATTGGTCACGCAGTAATGCTTCCACTCGATCAGTAATGTCGAGAATTTCGCGCTTGTGGCGCGTCTTGATGGTCAGGCGGTGCATAGACCGTTATTTTAAGGTCACGAGTGGCTCCGCGCACGAGCCCGCAGCGATTGCACGGTGGTGGCAATGGACATTGACTCTCTGCTAGACTTCGCCCGCCGTTGTAAATGCAAGTTTGACAGACGGCCATGAGGCGAGCCTTTGTCTGACAGGAAACCAGAATACGAAACACCTGCGGGTGGCCGCCGACATTTTCTAAAGGCTGGCATTACCGCGGTGGTTGGTACAGCAATGCTGCCCGAATCTCTATCGTCGCAGCCCTCTCCAATATCAGCCGCTCATGAGACTATCCCGCATTTCGAACTAGCCGAAGCAAGCCTGATGACATTACAGCAAGGCCAGGAATCCGGTAAATACAGTGCAAAAGAACTGGTTGAGGCGTACCTCTCGCGCATCGAAGCCATCGATCGCCGCGGCCCGGTCCTGAATGCTGTGATCGAAATCAATCCGGATGCAACGGCCATCGCTGAACAAATGGACGCGGAACGCAAGGCGAGAGGTCCTCGCGGCCTGCTGCACGGGATTCCGGTTCTGATCAAGGACAACATCGCCACCGCCGATAAGATGCAAACCACTGCCGGATCACTGGCGTTGCTTGGCTCGATTCCGCCGCACGACTCGGCAGTCGCAGCAAGGCTGCGCGCTGCCGGAGCTGTCATCCTGGGTAAAACGAACTTAAGCGAGTGGGCGAACTTTCGCTCCAGTCACTCGACCAGTGGATGGAGTGGGCGCGGCGGTCTGACGAGGAACCCTTACGCTCTGGACCGCAACCCGTCGGGATCCAGTTCGGGTTCGGGAACAGCGGTGGCATCGAACCTCTGTGCCGTTGCCGTTGGTAGCGAAACTGACGGCTCCATCGTTTCCCCGTCGAATAACTGTGGGATCGTGGGCATCAAGCCTACCGTGGGCCTGATCGCGCGCACCGGCATCATTCCCATCTCACACACGCAAGACACGGCGGGCCCCATGGCTCGCACAGTTGTCGACGCGGCGGCCCTGCTCTCCGTGCTGGCTGGTGTCGATCCGCTGGACTCGGCCACTGCCGCGGCACGTGGGAACATCGAGCCCGACTACACGAAGTTTCTTGACCCGAGAGGATTGCGCGGCGCCCGAATCGGTGTCGTCCGCAAGTATGCCGGCTTCAATACTGACGTGGACAGTCTTTTCGGCGAGGCAATCGCCGCGATGAAGCAGGCAGGCGCTGAGGTTGTCGATCCAGTCGAGATTCCGACCATAGGCAAGTTCGATGATGCGGAGCTGCAGGTACTGTTTTACGAGTTCAAGGACGATTTAGACCGCTATCTCGCCTGGCTCGGCACCAACACGCGGGTGCACACGATGAAGGAAGTCATCAAGTTCAACGATGACCATCGTGAACAGGAGATGCCGTATTTCGGACAGGACCTGATGCAGCAATCCGAGGCCAAAGGGCCGTTAACCTCGCCGGAATACGTGAAGGCCCTCGAGGACTGCCGCCGTCAGTCGCGTACCGAAGGCATCGATGCGGTGATGGACAAGTTCAAACTCGACGCTTTAATTGCGCCAACTGGTGGTCCGGCGTGGACTACGGATTTGCTGAATGGCGATCACACTGTAGGAGGGAGCTCGACGATGGCCGCGGTAGCGGGATATCCGAACATCAACGTGCCGATGGGGTTCACCTTCGGGATGCCGGTTGGGATTTCGTTCTTTGGCCGCGCCTGGAGCGAGCCAACACTGATCAAGCTTGCGCACGCCTATGAGCAGCTAGCGAACGCTCGCAAACCGCCGAAGTTCCTCGCCGTAGCCGATCTCTCGCTGCAAAAATAGCGCGACGCCGAGTCGGGCGAGTGCTCAAAACAAGGCCCCGACTATGTCGAAGGCCTGGAACTAGTCTCCTGCCTGCGCGTTTCCGTTGCGGTAGTGTTGTTCCGGAAGGCTGCGAAGCCGCTCTGCCGCGTATTCAGGCGTGATATCGCGTTGCGGGGCGCTGAGCAGCTCATATCCCACCATGAATTTCTTCACAGTTGCCGAGCGCAGCAATGGGGGAAAGAAATGGGCGTGCAAGTGCCATTCAGGATGATGTAATCCGTCCGTGGGCTGCTGATGGAACCCCATGGTGTAAGGAAACGAAGCCTCAAAAAGATTGTTGTAACGGGTGGTAATACGTTTCAGAATGTCAGCTAATGCTGAGCGCGTGGAATCGTTGAGCATGGACAAATCAGCGACATGGCTCTTTGCGCACAGCATCATTTCGAACGGCCAGATCGCCCAGAAGGGCACCAGCGCCACAAAGTGCTCGTTCTCACACACAATGCGTTCACCTGCCGCGCGCTCTAACTCCACGTAATCGCATAACAGGCAGCTCTGTTTGAGACGGCAGTACTCGTTCAGCGATGCTTGTTCAAGGCAAGGCACATTCGGAATGGTCTTATTTGCCCAGATCTGCCCGTGGGGATGCGAGTTGCTGCATCCCATCATTTCGCCGCGATTCTCGAAGATCTGCACATGGTTGATATCCGGCATTGCGCCTAGTTCGGTGTACTGCTCCGCCCAAAGATCGACCACTTTGCGAATCGCCGCCACATCCATATGCGCGAGCGTCATGTCGTGGCGCGGCGAAAAGCACAGTACGCGACAGACGCCTGCCTCTGTCTCCGCGATCAAGAGCCCCGTGTCATCGGTACCGGCGCGCGGCACATCGGGCTTCAACGCCGCGTAGTCATTGTCAAAGACAAACGTTTGGTCGTACTGCGGATTTCGCACACCTCCAGCGCGCTCATTGCCCGGACACAGATAGCAGTGCGGGTCGTAACGAAGTTCACGCTCCTCGGGCTGTCTCTCAGTCTGCCCATGCCACGGCCGCTGCGTGCGATGCGGAGAAACCAGCACCCATTCGCGAGTAAGTGGATTGAAACGCCGGTGAGGAACTTCCCTGATCTTTGAGAGGTCGATCATGACATTAAGTTAGCAACTTCGCCTGCTCCATCCGCTGCCTTACACACATATATGTCGGCGAGCAGTCCGGTCTCGGCTTTGTACTCCCGCGCAGTGGTGGCCTTGAATTCTCCTACGGCGTCGGCCTCCACCAGGGTTACCGTACAGCCGCCGAATCCACCGCCAGTCATCCGCGAGCCAAACACGCCGCGGCATTTCCTGGCGAGACCTACCATGAGATCGAGCTCGTTGCAGCTCACTTCGTAGTCGTCACGCAAGCTGGCGTGCGATGCATACATCAGATCTCCGAAGCATGTCAGATCACCATCCTTCAGCGCCTGCGCTGCTTCCAGAACGCGGGCATTCTCGCTGACCACGTGGCGGCAGCGTCTATAAGTAATCGAAGGCAAGGCGGCGGTGTGCTCCGCCAATTGCGAGAGGCTCACGTCTCGCAGAGCACGAATCTCGGGCAGAAACCGCTGCAACAGTCCCACGCCGGCTTCGCAATCGGCGCGGCGAAGGTTATACTCTCCGGCCGCCAGTTCGTGTCTCACCATGGTGTTGCAGACTACGATCCGGACGTGATCCGCAATTTTCAGCGGTTCGAATCCGAGACTGCGGCAATCGAGCAGTAGTGCATGGCTGGCTCGTCCGCAGCACGAGATGAACTGATCCATAATGCCGCACTTCGTCCCGGCATACTCGTGCTCGGCGCGCTGGCATGCCTCCGCCACCTGGACGCGGCTCCAAACAAGTCCCGAGTTCGTCAGCAAAGCCAGTGCGGTGGCTACCTCAAGTGCCGCTGAAGAACTCAGGCCCGCTCCAATAGGAACTTCACCTTTGACCACAAGGTTTGCACCGCGAATGGCATTGCCGCGCGTCAGCAGTACTGCGGCGACTCCGCGCACATAATCGCTCCAATGGCCGGTTGGCCCGCCCATAATGTCGCGAAGATCGAAGTTCCGAGTTTCGTCAAAGTCGACGGAATAGACACTTAACGAGCGGTCGATGCGTGGCCCGGCCGCGACGTAGGTATGAAACGCGAGCGCCGCCGGCATCACGTAGCCGTCGTTGTAGTCGGTATGCTCCCCGATGAGATTCACCCGCCCCGGAGCGCGAAAGACGCCAGTGGGCTCGCCGTAAAGCTCTCTGAACTTTTCTGCTACCAGGCGCGTCGTGGCCCGCGAATTGTCTTTCTGCTCGGTCTCTTCCATGCTCCGACGATTCAGATCGTCTCCTACCGGGATCTTCTCCGCGCGGAAGAGGCCTGACTGACTCCGTCGGGCAACATCATATTAGACGCTGTATGGAACCGTCAGTGCTAATCGATCGGGAGGGACACGAAGAGTTACCCAGAAAATAGGTGCACTTCGCTAACCGAAGCAGGCGTGTGGTTGTCCAGTCGTCACTTGTTGACAGGCGAAGCCGCGGCACTCTGCGACTTTGCCAAGTCTTCGGTCTTAGCCAGATCAGCCTTCACCCGCTCATTCAGGGGGCCGTCGGGCACCAGCTTCAGGTAGGCGCGGTAGTGATCAGCGGCCGCAGAGAGTTCACCCTTGGCGGTGTAGATTGACGCCAGCAACAGTTCGACGCGCGGTTCGGAATGCAGTTTGTCGAGGCTCTCGGCCCGCAGCGCGTTGGTTTCAGCCTGCGGCAGGTGGTTGAGATTGAATTCGGCAACAGCGTTGTAATAATAGCCTAACGGAAAATTGACCGGATCGAGGGCAAGAAGCCGTTCGGTGAGTTTGCGCGTCTGTTCCCAGTTCGAGGTAAGTGCGGATAAAAACGCCATCCGCAAATATGGCAAGGCAAAGTTGGGATCGGCATTGATGGCTTCCTGGAAGTCAGTCATTGCGCCTTCCATGTTCTTTCGGCGCTGCTCCAAGTCGCCCAACCGTAGCCAGGCTTCCGCAAATTTCGGGTATTCCTCAATCGCTTTGCGCAGCGATTTCTCAGCGTCTGCCAGATTACCCTTTTCCAGCGATTCGCTTCCCTTCTCGTATTCTCGTCGTGCTTTGGCGGGCACCTGAAGACCTGCCACGCTGACCATCCCCTCAGCCTTCTTGCCACGGCTATGAAGCACGATGACCCCGACATTGGTGTTATTCATCGAAGGATCGAGTCGTATGGACGACGACGAATATCCAGCGAGATCAGCCCGCAGTTCGCAATCTGCCGTTGGCGATGAAAAATCGTTTTGCCCAAGCATCATGGGATCGCTTCTTGCAGGTTGGCTATCGGAACCGGGCCGACGGGCGTCCTCAGAGGCGTCTGGCAACATGCTGGTGGCGCGCTCTCCAACCAAGACGGTGAAGCCTCCGTCACCGGTGGTGAACGTTTCCCGCCGACTCGAACTATTACATATCCGCAGGACGGCAACTGGCGAAGGGGGTGCCATGCCGGTGTCCATCACCACTCTGCCGGTGTAATAGAAGGTCTGAGGTGGAATCGTTGGGTTGGGAGTCACTCGGGTCGGCACTTTAGGTGCCACCGTCCTGCCCCCAGATGCGCCTCCCTGTTGAGCGCTCAAGCTGGCGAGTAAGAACACAACCACTATAAGAACTGCCCCAATCTTTTGGACGTTTGTTAGCATAACGCACCCCAAATTTCGGCCCAGCGCCCCCGCACTGGCGAGTGGCAGCATATTACTCCCAAATCGCGGGAAAGATGTGAACATTTAGACACTTCTCGCCGATTCACTGCAGATGAAGACCTGGCAAACTTTTCTCGCGCCGGGATCCAAAACGATGGTCGACCTGCTCGGGATCCATTGGAATTGATACATCGATTTGGGGTTGATCTGACAACGGCGGATGGCACGTACGTGATTCGAGTCGATGGCAAGATGCAGGTGCTGAGCTTTGGCGTTTGCGTTCACCGATTACTCGATGAACTTGCCCAGCCATCCGATGGCAGCCAGCAGCAAGACTCCCGGCACCAGTTGCAGCAACTTAATGGCCGGACGAAGTGTCTCAATGCGGGGTAAAACTAACGAGCCTTGCGCCATGTTCATTCTCCTTTTTGCTTCAAATCCCACTAACAAGGCACCCGGCGGATGGCACCGATGCGGACCAAGAGAGCGAGTACATGCGCGGTCAGCACTGCCCACCCATCGGTTGTGAGTTTCAACTTCTTTCCGTCTTCGTTGCTGTTAACTTCTTGCGACACACTGTTGCCTCCAAGGAACTAGCGAACTATCTCAATGCCGGGTTCGATACTGTGAATCGTGGCGCAAGCCAACGCTTCGTTGTGCCTGCAAGCAACCGAGCCGATGATGATCAGCGCAGGTGACGACGGAGCTGCGACCGATCCCAGGGCTGCGATTTCGGTCCACACCAACTGCTGGTTCGGTCGGGACGCGTTGGCCACAATCAAGCAGGGTGTACCGAGCGTCAAGCCTGCGGCGATGAGATCATCGCGAATCTCGCGATACTGGCCCGCCGGCATATAGATGGCGAGAGTGCAGTCTTGTGAAGCATAGTGCGCGACGTTGGTTCGACCTTTTCCGGCTGCCTGTTGCGCGGTGAGAAAAACGACTCCGGCCGCGGACTGCCGGTCGGTAAGGGTGATGGCTGCCTGCGCGGCTGCAGCGAGGGCCGCTGTGATGCCGGGCACGATTTCAAACTCGATTCCGGCTTGGCGCAGCGCCGAGATTTCTTCCGCGGCGCGACCGAAAATCGAAGGGTCGCCGCCCTTCAGGCGAACTATTATCTTTGCGCAGCCGGCCAGATCGATCAGTAGATGATTGATAGCATCCTGCGTCAATCGCCTGTCGCCCATACGCTTTCCCACATCGATCAATTGAGCATCCGGTCGCGCGATCTGCAGGATCTCCTGGCTGACCAGCCCGTCATGCAGGACGATGTCGGCAGAGCGCAAGATGCGGACGGCTTTTACCGTCAGCAGATCCGGATCGCCCGGCCCGGCACCGACGAGATAGACCTTCGCACTCATGCTGCGGCTCCTTTGCGCTGGAGCTTGCGTTCGGCGGCAGTCTTTAGGCGGTCGAAGACTTCCCTGCTGGCTAAGCGGCCGAGGATGCGCCGCCGCGTCTCGAAGTCACTGCCCTTGCTCATCAACGCCGAGCGCACTTTTCCCAGCCATTCAACCCATTGCTCATATTCGGGACCAAATTGGACTTCGAGCTCCTTGCGCAGGCGTTGCGCCAGTGACGGGCTGAGCCCGGCAGTGGAGATGGCGATTTGCAGCGGACCTCGGTCGACCACCGCGGGGTAATAGAAATGACATTGCTGCGGCTGGTCGACCGCGTTGCATAGAATCCCGCGACGATCGGCTTCGCGATAGACCAAGGCATTTGCGTCGAAGCTGGAAGTTGCCGCAACAACGAGGAACATGCCGTCGAGATCGACAACATCGAAATCCCGCTGTTTCCAGGAGATTGCTTTGGAGTCAGCATAGCGTGCGAGTGTCGGTGTAAGTTCGGGCGAAACCACGGTCACGCGCGCTCCCGAGCGCAACAAGCCCGCTACCTTGCCTTCCGCTATGCGCCCTCCTCCCACCACCAGGCAAGGCTTTCCTTCAAGCTTCAGGAATATCGGGAAGAGCGATGGCTGCTGTGTGCTCACCCTTCGACCCCGTGAGGAATACGGCCCGCCGCAGGATCACGGTCGACACCCACGACGTCACCACCGGCGAGATAAGCACGAATCTCCTCGGACGAGTGCCGGCCGAAAAACTGGCGTAGGTTCTCGTCGGGCCCCCTTGCCACAAGGTAACGGTTGAGTAGGCGTTCGATGGCGTCGGGCACCTCCGCTGCTGGGCAGCGAAATCCAACAGGGCGCGCAACTGCCTGGTGCTTGCCAACCGCTCCTCCCACGCAAAAGTAGTAGGCGTCGATGAGTTGCCCGTTCTGTTTGATCTTCTTGCCCTCAAGCCCGAGGTCCGCGATCCAGTGCTGGCCGCAACTGTTGGGGCAACCGGTGATGTGCAGCTTCAGGTGCTGCTCGAATCCCGGCAGCCGCTCATCGAGTTCTTCGGCCAGCCAGCGGCCGAACGACTTGGTTTCGGTGATGGCGACTTTGCAGAATTCAGTACCGGAGCAGGCGATGATGCCGCGCCGGAACGGCGAGCCGTCGGTGGCAAGTCCCGCGAGTTGCAGCGCGCCGCCGAGTATGGGCGCGTTGCGTTCGGGCACGTTGACGATCAGCAAGTTCTGCATGTTTGTGGTGCGTAATTCGCCTCCGGCGTACCGTTCGGATAGATCGGCTGCGGCATGCAGTTGAGCTGCAGATATCCGGCCCCGCAAAACCGAAGCTCCCACGTAGTAGTACCCAGACTGCTTCTGCCGGTGCACTCCGACATGATCGCGGTACACGTCATGGGGAATATCCTCCGGAACCCCCGGATCCAGTTCGTATCCCAGCCGTCTGTGAAGCTCATTTAGAAAATGCTCAGCCGTCCATCCATGCTTCAGGAACAGGAACTTTAGCCGCGCGCGCTCGCGGTTCTCGCGCAACACTTCACTGTCGCGAAAAATGGAAGCAATCGCTCTCAGCACAGGCAAAACCTGATCCGGCAAAACAAAGGCGTCGACTCGTTTGGCAAGATGCGGGTCGGTGGACAAGCCCCCCGCGACGCGCAAGGAAAAGCCTATTTCACTACCGTTGCGACGAACCGCCGTCAGGCCAACGTCGTTGATCTCGGGATAGGAGCACCAGGCGTGGCAGCCGGTGATGCATATCTTGAATTTGCGCGGCAGGTTGTAAAACTCCGCATTGCCGACGAATTGCCGATTGGCTTCTTCGGCTAATGCCGAGGCGTCGTAGACTTCGTCAGCATCGACGCCCGCTAAAGGACAGCCTACGATATTGCGGACGTCATCGCCGCAGGAGCCCATGGTGGTGAGTCCGGCTCGCCACAGCGCATCGAGTACTTCCGGCAGACTTTCAATGGTGACCCAGTGAAGCTGAATATTCTGGCGGACCGTGATGTCGGCATTGCCGCGAGCATACTTCTCGGTCACATCCGCAATGGTGCGTACCTGATGTGAACGCAGGAGCCCGTTGGGAATGCGAATGCGGACCATGAAATTCGGAACCGCTTTGCCTTCTCCGCCAGTGCCACCGATGGCGCCGACGCCATCGCCCTGGGTATAAACGCCCCAGAATCGAAAGTAAGTGCCCAGCCACTCAGGGGGAATCGATCCGTGTCCATTGCGCGCGAACGCACGGATCTCATCGAGGCACTCCCAGGCATTCTTCGCCCGCTTGAGCCGTTCGATTCTTTGCGCTTTCGTTTCCTTGACTGCTTCAGGCATCGTCATCCTCTTTTTGCCCAAAAGAAAAACCCACGTGTCAGATGCTTCTGACGCGTGGGTTAGGGAAATCCTGCTTAGATACGAAAGCTAGGTGGTATTTCCGTAGGCGTCAGAACCTGTGCACCCGCAACAACAGCAGGTCATACGACAACAGTTCTGACGGCCGCTCAACATGATCGTATGACCCTACACAAATTGGGCCAGAGCGTCAAGCAGGAGCCGCAAAATTCACAAACTTTTAGGAACTGGTGCGAAATGGCCGTAGTAGCAATCGTCAAGCCTGGGACAATCCGCTCGTTCTACCTAGATTTCGACCTGCGACGGTGCAACACGGCGGATGACACAAATGTCAGGCTGCGAGCAACCCGCCGCCTCTAAGTTGTTGAAGAAAATGGTGGACCTGGTCGGGAT
>CAVZYS010000026.1:0-194752 GCA_963779555.1 uncultured Acidobacteriaceae bacterium | reverse complement strand
ACGTCAAAGTTGTTTGGTGTTGGGAAAGTCGCCGGATGAGCCACCCGCCAGGCTCCGGCCGAAGGAAGGCCGGATGGGCCACCCGCCGGCCTTACTTAACTAACTTCAGGATTTCATCCATTTCGTGCTCAATGTTTTGCGCGGCGTACCTCGCCTGGCGAGCATATTCGTGTTTCACGACCCTATCGAATTGGGAGAAGGAAACAGGAAACAGCGCGTCGAACACTCGAACTGCTGAAGATCGTGCGTTATCACTGTTCATCCCGGTCTTGCCCCAGCAGAACAGCCAGAAGACGCTTTGGGCGCAAACCGTTCCATCGGAGTGTAATCTCCAGTTGTTCGCAACGCCGTCACTACAAGTTTTGTGAGGGATGGAATGGACCAACTTTGAGGCGTCTTCCGGAGAAACCTTCAGCCGCATACTCATTGCAATTTCCTTGCCGTGAGAATTTGAATAACGCGAGTGCACGAGGTCGCGCGTCGCTTTGAGTATGCGATAGGCTGTTTTCGAGTGCGGTGATGGGTATCACTGCGGGATGTAACAGCAGGTCCTTCGACTTGGACGCGCCCTGTTCGGTGCGTCCTCGCTCAGGATGACTAGCGGATAGAGCCTTGGCAACAGCCTCACATTTGCCAACTTCAGGCAAATGTGGACCACGGGATATGTGGGCCACCTGCCTATAAGAAACGCGGGATTTTGCATGGCTGAACACTCGAAAATTGAATGGACAGACGCCACGTGGAACCCGACGCGTGGGTGCACCAAGATTAGTCCGGGCTGCGCACACTGCTATGCGGAGGTCTTCGCCGAGAGATTCCGTGGCGTCAAGGGACATCCCGTACGAACAGGGATTCGACCTTCGACTTGTTCCGGAGAAGCTAGCCGAGCCGCTGAAATGGAAGACTCCGCGTAGAATATTCGTCAATTCGATGAGCGACTTGTTTCACGAAGAGATTCCTGACGACTACATTGCATCCGTAGTCGATGTGATGTTGCAGGCGGATTGGCACATTTACCAAGTGCTCACAAAGCGGTCGGCACGGATGCGCGACTTGCTGAAGACTCGTCTGCGAATGGCTGCGGCTCGACCTCACATCTGGTGGGGTGTGAGCGTGGAGAACAAGAAATACGGTCTGCCACGAATTCAGCACTTGCACGCTGCTCCCGCGGCGATGAAGTTTCTTTCGATCGAACCGCTACTCGAAGAATTGGGCGAGATCGACCTGACGGATATTGACTGGGTGATCGTCGGCGGTGAAAGCGGACCGGGCGCGAGGCCGATGTTGCGGGATTGGGTTGTATCGATCCGCCGCCAGTGCCGCCGAGCATGGCGTGCCTTTCTTCTTCAAGCAATGGGGAGGAGTCCGAAAGAAGAAAGCAGGTCGGCTGCTCGACGGGCGGACTTATGACGAGATGCCGGTGGTCGGTTCTCCGGAAACTCCTGACAAATTGGTCGCGACGAGGTAGCTCCGTAGGCGTTTTAGACAGCTTCGAATCCCAAGTTAGCGCCGAAAAGCGCGGCGCGAACTTGGGGCACCGGCCTGGGATTTCTCATAGCGTCCTGTGGAAAGGACTCTCGGATATCCGCGCCCAGGTTAGCCCAAAAGAAGGTTGAACCTGGGGCACCCGGCGCTACTTCAGGACACCGCTCTCAAGTTGCTGCGGAAGAGAAATCGACGCCAGAGACCTTGACGACGGCCTGCCACGCGGCTTCTTGACTGGCGCGATCGTGAAAATGTGGGTGGCGCATCGCCTCAATTGGGCCGGTGAACTTCTTGGGCGCCGAGGCGAAAAACTGGCCCGAGACGTCGGTTCCGAACGCCTAATTTATGAAATGGTGAATTGCCTCGTTGGCGTTATCTTGAAATGAAGTATTTTTCAAATCAGTAAAAAAAGTGCTCTGGTCCACCATGTCCCCTGATAACTTACCCTCTTTACTGGCATAAAAAACGCCGCTTTTATACCGCTCATCCGAAATGGCATCTACAAAGCGTTTTGCACCTACGTCCAGCGTATGCACCATTCCGCCCATCAATGGGAATACAATAGGCATCATCACATACTTCAACATAAACCGCATTGCCGGGGGAAGACTATCTGGCGCCTGAGTTCCTTTTGTATTTCCTGGGCTCACAACAATAAACTTGAGCTTAGGATATTTTCTTGCCATTGATAACGTCCACATGGTTTCTGCATACTTGACATATGCGTATGCTTGCAATGCATTGAACTTATTACCAAAATATGATCCATCAAGAACAGCAGCAAACTCATCTACAGAAGAAGTCCTCATTGAAACTGGTTTTACTCCGAGCATCTTTACTCCTGGAACAGCTTCCGCACTGACTGATAGAACTGTTTTCCTTAACTTGTCCCGTTTAATTAATTCCTCCACTAGAATTACATTACCTAAAATATTCGTAGCAGCTAATTGATTCATACCAGAAGGCGTAGATGTCGCAGCCGTTTTCCCAACTACTCCACCTGCATTTAGAACTATTGCATCAATAGGTTCCTTTATTTCTTCTGCTGCTTTTCTTACAGAATTTGCATCCGTAACATCCCCAATAATAACTTCAAAAACCGTTTTCCCCGTTTTCTCCTCAAGGTCCTTTTTTGCTGCCTCTGCTCTCGCTCGATTTCTGCAAAAAAGAATTACCTTTTTTGTTTCTTTTTTCAATGCTAACTCTCGGGCAGTCTCTTTCCCAAGCCCAGCATTTGCTCCGGTTATTAAGATACTTTCGTTCATTTTTTCTGCGTCTCCGTGGTAAAGGGTTAAGATCGAGTCGTGAGGCCCCGCGTGGGCAGAGCCGGCTTGCTAATTTAGAACTATTTGGTTATATATTGGTGCGATGGTCATTGTCAAGGAGTTGTGAACTAAATGTTTCAAAATGCAGCTAAGCCGCGTGGGCGGCCGCGCAGCTTCGACGAGACGGGGGCGCTGGAAAAGGCGACTCAGGTGTTCTGGTCGAAAGGCTACGACGGAGTGACGATTGACGATCTCGTCGCCGGGATGGGTGTGGGACGGCCGAGCCTGTATGCCGTCTTTGGGGACAAGCGGGCGATATTCTTGCGCGTCCTTAGGGCGTACGCAGAACGGAAGGGCGCATCAGCCGCGAAGGCACTCCTCTCGCCACAGAGTCTTCGCGACTCGATCGCGGGCTTTCTGAGGTACGCCGTCGAAAGTGCGACCGAGAAAGGGTCCGCCCGGGGCTGCCTTATGGTGTGCGTCGCGCCGCTTGTGAACGACGCTGAGGTTCAGCGGTTCCTGCAGAGCACGGTCGCGGGCGGCGCGGCACTGGTGGAGCGCCGTTTCCGGGACGGGATCTGTGCGGGAGACATCCCGCCTGACTTTCCGGTAGCCGTGCGCGCGATCCAAGTCACGGATTTTGCTCGTGGCCTGACCATGCGTGCGCGGATAGGCACGCCGCGCAAGACGCTCCTCAAAGAGGCTGAGGAAGCTGCCGAATTGGTGCTCCTGCCGCGGCGTAGGGCGTCAAAATAAGATCTCAGCGACGCGCTGCCCACCGTATTGCAGCGCTTCCAGGAAGAAGGCGAAGCGCGCCTGCTGCTTGGCGGCGAACTTCTGGCCGAGGGCGAGACGGAATTGGCCGAGACGAGGTTCCCACCCTTTCGCCAAAAGCGGGCGAAAGGATGGGGCACCCACTTCCTAATTTTTGCCGATCGAAACCTACAGCGGTATATTCCCATGCTTCTTGGGCGGGTTTTTGTCGCGCTTGTTTTCTAGCATATCCAGAGCCTGGATCAGCTTGCGGCGGGTGTCGCTGGGGCGGATTACGGCGTCGAGGTATCCGCGCTCGGCGGCTACGTACGGGTTGGCGAAGCGGTCGCGGAATTCTTCGATCTTGGCGGCGCGATCGGCTTCGGGATTCTCTGACTTCTCCAGCTCATGGCGGTACACGATGTTGACCGCGCCCTCCGGACCCATGACGGCGATCTCGGCGGTGGGCCAGGCGTAGTTCACGTCGGTGCGAATGTGCTTCGAGGCCATGACGCAATAGGCTCCGCCGTAGGCCTTGCGGGTGATGACGGTGATCTTGGGCACGGTCGCCTCGGAGAAGGCGTAGAGCAATTTCGCGCCGTGCATGATGATGCCGCCGTACTCCTGCTGGGTGCCGGGGAGGAAGCCGGGCACGTCTTCGAAGGTGATCAGCGGAATGTTGAAGCAGTCGCAGAAGCGCACGAAGCGCGCGCCCTTGATGCTGGCGCTGATGTCGAGCACTCCGGCGAGGAAGTTCGGCTGGTTGGCCACGATGCCGACGGGCTTGCCGTTGAGGCGGGCGAATCCGATGACGATGTTGCGGGCGTAATACTCCTGCACCTCGAAGAAGTAGCTGTCATCGACCACGCGGTTGATGACGTCCTTGATGTCGTAGGGAATGTTCGACTCGGCGGGCACCAGCGTGTCGAGCGCTTCGTCGGAGCGGTCAATGGGATCGGTGCAGGCTTTGCGCGGCGGGTCTTCGAGATTGTTCGAGGGCATGAAGCTGAACAGCTCGCGCACCATGCTGAGACATTCGGCGTCGTCGTGCGCCAGGAAGTGCGCCACGCCCGACTTCTCGTTGTGCGTCATGGCGCCGCCGAGCTCGTCCTTGGTGACCTCTTCGTGCGTGACCGCCTTGATGACTTCAGGGCCGGTGATGAACATGTAGGAGGTCTTGTCGACCATGATGATGAAGTCGGTCATGGCGGGCGAGTAGACCGCTCCACCGGCGCAGGGGCCCATGATGGCGGAGATCTGCGGCACCACGCCGGACGACAAGCACGTTGCGCAGGAAGATGTCGGCGTAGCCGGCGAGCGACTTCACGCCTTCCTGAATGCGCGCGCCTCCGGAATCGTTGAGGCCGATGACGGGAGCGCCGACGCGCATGGCCATGTCCATCATCTTGACGATCTTGGCGGCGTTGGTTTCGGAGAGCGAGCCGCCGAACACGGTGAAGTCCTGAGCGAAGACGAAGACCAGGCGGCCTTCGATGCGGCCGTATCCGGTGAGGAAGCCGTCGCCGAAAACCTTCTGCTCTTCCATGCCGAAGTCGGTGCAGCGGTGCGTGACCAGCTTGTCGGTCTCCTCGAAGGTGCCTTCGTCGAGGAGAAACTCGATGCGCTCGCGGGCGGACATCTTGCCCTGTTTGTGCTCGCGGGCGCGGCGCTCTTCTCCGCCTCCGGCTTCGGCGAGGGTGTCGCGACGCTTCAGTTCGGCTAGCTTCTGCTCAAGGTTCATGCGAGGGATTATAAACAGCGGGAGGTTGGGGGAATGTGACGGGTGAACATGGCGCGAGGGGAAAGGTAACTGGTAACTGGTTTTGGTGCGCAAACCTGGGGCGCCCGAACATTCTGCGCATCCCACCCTTTGCCAAAAGACGGCAAAGGATGGGGCACCCACATTCTGGCATTTTGGATTTCGATCAGGCGAAGTGCTGCCAGCCGCCGGACTGCAGGGGATGGGATTTGCCGTCGGGTAACAGGAGTTTGAACTGGCGGCCACGGGTGATCTCGCCGATGCGCGTGATCGGAGTGCCGGCAATCTGGCGTGGAATGCGCTTCTTGGGTGGAGCGGTGAAGAGCAGCTCGTAGTCTTCTCCGCCATGCAAGGCGAACTGCAGTCCGTCGTCGCCCGGTGCGGCTGGTAGCGCTGCTGCTTCGATCACGGCTCCGACGCCGCTTTCGTCGCAGATGTGACGCAGGTCGGTGGAGAGTCCGTCGCTGGTGTCAATCATGGCGGACGCGAGCTTCTTTTCGCGCAGGTATTGGCCGAGGGCAATGCGCGGTTCGGGATAAAAGTGCCGGGGATGTGCCGACGTGCGGAGTTTCTTGCCGCTGCGCAACTCCTGTAGCGCGGCGACCGAGGCGCCGAGGGTTCCGCTCACATAGATGATGTCGCCAGCGTGGGCTCCCGAACGCAATACGGCTTTGCCGGTGGGAGTGGAACCAACCACGATGATGTCGGCCAGTATTCCAGCAGGAGACTGCGCGGTGTCGCCGCCCGCGAGCGTTACGGAGTATCGCCGCGCCAGCCTCAGAAAGCCCGCCATGAAGTCATCGACCCAACGTTGCGGCAGCTCGGACGGAAGCGCGAGCGAGAGAAAAGCGGCGCGGGGAGTGCCTCCCATGGCAGCGATGTCGCTGAGTCCCCGGGTCAGGCAGCGGTGGCCGACCGAATCAGCAGGATGCCAGGCGCGGCGAAAGTGAATGTCCTCCAGAGTGAAGTCGGTTGTGACCAGAACTTCGTGTCCACGCGGGACTTTGAGAACGGCACAGTCGTCGCCAATGCCGGTCGCGACCTTATCGCCGCCTCGTGCTGCAGCTTGCCGAATTCGCCGGATGAGTTCGAGCTCTTTTACGGGCATCGTTGCCGTTCTCAGGTATGAGGCAGTGGATCAGAAACGCCAGCCCACTATATCTCTTTCCCTCTAACTCTTTCGCGATCGAATTTACAGGACGGAGAAGAGGGTCGTCCTGTGGGAATGTTTCGAAATTGCTGAACAACAGGAACTTGGGAAGTGCCCCGAGCGGAACACGGGCGTCGTTTACCACTTTTGTGGTGTTTGCGGTTCGGAAATCATTGACTTCGCGGATGCCGCTCTGTTACGGTTTGGAGTCTCCTAATTAATTGCGCCAGGCTCCCGGGTCAGATTGCCGCCACATCGCCCGGGTGGAGAGTCGGTCACCTCATGGCTCTCCTGGATCCCGGAAGTAAGAAGTTCGGGCTAGCTAGGTAAAAACGCTCCGGAAATTCATAGACCGTAGCAAACATCGCCGGAACGATTTTGAACTGAGGGTTATTGTATTGCGCAAACGCTTTTATATTCTCTTCGTAGCACGCGATGCTGAGGGACAGCTACGAAAGATCCCCATTCCTCTTCATTACCTGTACGTCTTCCTGGCCGGCGCCCTGATCGGAATGACCACCATCACGGGCATGGCTGGGTCGTATGCCCGCATGTTGTTTAAGGTCGCTAGCTTTAATCAGCTCCGCACCGAGAAGAAGGCGCTGCAGTCCCGCTATTCGCAGTTAGAGCAGGTTTCCCACGAGAAAGATATCGAGGTAGCTTCGCTAGGCTCGATTGCCAACGAAGTTTCGGTGATCTACGGGCTTAAGCCGAATGCAAAGCTGCTGGCTCAGAATGACCAGCCGCTCAAGCCTGAAGAAGTAAAAGACGCCATCAATGGACTCTACGCGCTACGCAGTTCGGCGTTGACGGGAGCGGCGACTGCCGGACTTGGCATGGGATTGACACGGCAAGCGTCGTTGTCCGACTGGGTGGCTGCAACCACCGCTCCGACCTTGTGGCCGGTCATGGGACCGATCACCGGTCCGTTCGGCTCCCGCATCGATCCGTTCAACGGCGAGGGCGCGTTCCACTCGGGTGTCGACATATCCTGCCGTTATGGCCAGCCGATCATGGCGCCGGCTGATGGTGTAGTGACGTACGCCAGTTTCTACAGCGGGTATGGCCGCATGATCGTAATCGATCATGGCAACGGCATCACCACTCGCTACGGGCATCTCTCAGGTTTCGCGGTGACGGACGGGCAAACTCTGCGTAAAGGCCAGGTGATCGGTTACGTTGGCATGAGCGGACGCAGCACCGGAGCACACTTGCACTACGAAGTTCGTATCAATGACACGCCGGTCAACCCGCACAAATATCTGCGCACCGAGGTTGGGGCCGCATTCGGCGGCGGTAGCTAGGGCAAGGACTCCCACCGCTGGGACAGAGATTTATTCCACAGAGATCGCGGAGCGGCGACGATCCTTCGGTCCCTGATCGATCCGGATACACAAAACTTTAATCCGATCCAGAAGCAGTTTCATAAATGCCGCGCGAGAAAAACTCGATTCCCCTCAGGGGCTAAAGCCAATGGTTATGGGGGCGAACGGCACGGCTGAAGCCGTGCCCTTTCAAAGCGGATTTGTGAAACCAGTTCTAAGCTACTTCGATTTCTTGGGATTCTTAGGAGCCGCTGGAGCGCCTGATTCCGCTGGCTTTTCTGCGTCTGAACCAAAATCCACCGGTGTGTCGCTGACGATCTTCTTGAAAAACGCGAAGGGAACGCTGGCTGTAAGCACGGCTTCGTTCTTATACTGACGGACCTCGAAGCTGTCGAACGCCTTCTTAACATCGGGGTCGGGACCGCCACCATCCATGGTGAGGTCGAGCGTCCTGAACAGCGCGAGGAACGTAGCCACCCGTTCGGTGAAGAGGCGTGCCTCGCTGTCGTCTTTCGTGATGACCTGGGCCCGGAGACGAACATCGTTCAGCGGACGGGCGGATGCAATCACGATACTTTCGCGCGGGAGCAGGCTGCTCCACGAGCCGGGCAGCAATAATTCGCTGCGGTCCTGCGCCGCACCCTTGGCGGGAATATGCGCGATGGTCCAGACCACGCTGCCCAGCGGGACTCGGGCGTAGTAGTCATGCACCAATTCCGGTCCAGCGAATGGCAGGGCCGCCTGTTTATAGCGGTCCACCATGCCGTGGATCGCATCACTGCCGTCGGTGTTGGAAGCGGCAGCCATGTCCACACCGAGCAGGACCACGCGCACCGTGCGGCCCTCAAGCGGAATAATGTAGATGTCGAAGTCGTGATAGTGCTCGACATCCCTGGACAACTTCCGCAAGTAGTCGCTCACCCGTTGGCCGTCGAAGCGGCCTTGCAGGATCTCGCTGTAGCGAGTCTCGCTCGCGCGATTTGCCGCGGTTTGTCCGTAGTGAATCGCCAGGGCAGCGCGGTTGAGATCGCGTTCAAATTCGAAGCCGGTTTGGCGAACGAACTCTTCGTACTCCGGCTCGCGGTTTTTGGGCGGGTTCTTGCCCAGATCGGTCAGTAGCCGAACCGGTTCGAGATTGACGTAGAGAATGGCGTCTGCGTTGGGCAGGAGACGGGCGGCATCCGGCGCGGCGCGCTTGCGAAGCAGAAGAGCGGCAACGATTGCGCCGATAACGAGAATGACGGCGAGGGCGATCCAGAGGTTACGCCGACGATTTCGCATGGATGAGACACGATCATACGGGAAACAAAACCAGTTGTCAGTGGTCAGTTGTCGGTTGCCAGTGAAGGCAAAAGCAAAAGACAAGCACGAATTCTCGTACGGTCGTCGCTCGGGATGACGGTCACATTGTGGCTCGCGACTCCACCCTCCCGATCGCCAAAAGAGGGCGACAAGCGTTGGGCACCTGGGCAGTTGGTCAAGATCGGGGAAATTGGATAGAATGAAAAAGACCGCTTTACAGCGCCTGCCGATGGTGGGCGTGCTCAGCAGAATCCCCAGCCACGAGGCCCGCGGGAGTGGCGAGTTGCGGGTCGCCGATACTTGCAAAATCGAATGGTTTGAGTGTTTTACGCTGATTGGAAGTCGGGTTGCAAGGGCAATGTCCTTGTGTTAGCCTTAATGTTTGTCCCAGCGGGCAGGGAGAACTATGCTTGGTTGGGGCCGTGCCATTTTACAGGTAGCACGCTGGCGTAGCTCAGCTGGTAGAGCATCTGATTTGTAATCAGAGGGTCGGGGGTTCAAATCCCTTCGCCAGCTCCAGATTTTGAACCCTGAGCGCGCCCCGCGAGGCGTAGCAACAGAAGCAAGCCAAGCAGGACACAGAGCTCTCCGAGAGAACTGAACCCAGCAGCAGCTTCCGAGAACAAATTTCGCGCGAAGGTAGCATCGCGCGCCGGTTGCTGAGTGTTGCCGGAGTAACTGTCGCAAGGTTGATTGGCTCTTTGATAGCAGGTTTGGCGATTCCCGGCGAGGCGTTTTGCTCGGCAGGACGTGCACAGGTGGCCGAGTGGTTAATGGCAGCAGACTGTAAATCTGCCGCTCCTAGCGGGCTACGGAGGTTCGAATCCTCCCCTGTGCACCAGGATTCTCGATGAAGAAGCTCTGGGTGGCCTTGGGCGCGTTTGCCGTGCTGATGGTTCTGACGTTGATCACTATCGACGATCAGAAGTTTCGGCTGGCGGCGCTGGCGGTACTGGCGATGTTTGCCATCCGCACCTGGACCCACAGCCGGAAGCAGCAACGCGAGCAGGTGCGTAGTCGCGGTCTGGACGAGGACGACCACGATTGAGCGGCTCGGTGATCGCAGGGCGGGAGTAACTCAGTGGTAGAGTCACAGCCTTCCAAGCTGTTGGTCGCGGGTTCGATTCCCGTCTCCCGCTCCAGAGTTTCGTAGTGTGATGGTTTGAAGTGGTTGAGGACGAAGCAGCGAAGTGTTGCGGAGTCCTAGAAATAAAGCTGATGTAGCTCAGTTGGTAGAGCACTCCCTTGGTAAGGGAGAGGTCATCGGTTCAATCCCGATCATCAGCTCCAGAAATTTGAAGTAAGGGAACGGCGGGGCTGAAGGCCTCGCCAGGATTTTAGTTTAGTGAACGCATTCATGACGCAATCAGAGACGCGGATTCCGTTTCAGCAACCCACTCTTGGCGTGGAAAAGCTGGAAGAGTTCAGGCAGCTTCAGTCGGCGTTGGATCGTACTTTTGCTGCAGGTTCGGTCGCGGGTTTTCTGCGACTGCTGCAGCGCAAAGGCGTTCCGATTCGCGACTTCGATCGCGTTCTGAGTGAGAAGCTGCTGGAGCAGGTCGACGCGACGCTGGCCACGAGTGGCAAGAGCGCACGGAGTTGGTATGACGCGATTTCGGTCAGCGACCAGGCGCAGATTCGCGAATTTTATTTGACTGCGCTGGAGGCAGTCGATCTGCCCCTGCGAGAGAAGTTCAAACAACTTTACCGGTACTACTAGGCGGAAAGGGCGAGAGTGGGTTCGCGGCAGGTCAGCCAGATTCGGATTCCGGCAAACCGCTTCCGCCAAGCTGCCGAGGAACGCTGGAAAGATGCCCGATGTCTTCATGCTAGTGGGAGGTTCGAAGGTGCGGTCTATCTATGTGGCTACGTTCTCGAGTGCTTCTTGAAGTTCGTTATTTGTGAGACGAGAAGAAAGAAGATGATGGACCTGAGCGAAGCCAAGCAGTTAGGGCATAACCTGGTTGAGTTGCTGGATGCTAGCAATCTTGGAGGTGCGCTCGTGCGGAACCGGGACTTGCATGTGGCGTTTACCGGGATTAACGACCGATGGGCACCGGAGATGAGATATTCGGGGAGGCCCACCGATAGACGGTCTTCGGAGATTTTTCTCCAAGACACGAGGGATTTACGCAATTGGCTGCAGACGCAATTAAGACCTTGAACACCGCCTTGGAAGCGGGTTTCGCAGAGAAAGGTGAGAAGGTCGTCGTGTGGGCGGACAAGAGCGACTATAAGGATTTCATTCGCATGTACGTCGTTTCCGATTACTTCAAGGATATGTCGGAGAAAGCGCGATTGGGTGAGATCTACTCGGTTTTGGAATCGTTCGGAGCGAAGAGTTTAATCGGGAAAATATCCTTGTGCATCGCGATGACGAAACGCGAGTACGACCAGGAATTTGGAGGGGACGTTTGGCTGGGGGTCTTAGATAAGGTCTATCGCGGCATGAAGTCGCGTCCCAGAGTGCGCCGCTTGGCCAAGGCGCATAGCAGAAGCTGAGTTTCCCAGGAGCACGCAATTATGGCGAAAGAAAAATTTGACCGCAGCAAGCCGCACGTAAACGTAGGGACGATCGGGCACATCGATCATGGCAAGACGACGTTGACGGCGGCCATCACCAAGGTGTTGCAGAAGCACAATCCGAAGATCGTGTTTCGCTCGTTCGATTCGATCGACAACGCTCCGGAAGAGCGCGAGCGCGGCATCACGATTGCGACCGCGCACGTGGAGTACGAGACGGCGAACCGGCACTACGCGCACGTGGATTGTCCGGGCCACGCTGACTACATCAAGAACATGATCACCGGCGCAGCGCAGATGGACGGCGCGATCCTGGTGGTGGCGGCGACCGACGGTCCGATGCCGCAGACCAAGGAGCACGTGCTGCTGGCCCGCCAGGTAGGCGTGCCGTACGTGCTGGTGTTTCTGAACAAGTGCGATGCGGTGGAAGATCCCGAGCTGATCGATTTGGTCGAGATGGAAGTGCGCGAGTTGCTGTCGAAGTACGGGTTCCCGGGCGACGATGTGCCGGTGATTCGCGGCTCGGCGCTGGGCGCGTTGAATGGCGAAGCGCAGTGGGAAGCCAAGATCGACGAGCTGATGGAGGCGGTGGACAAGAACGTTCCGCTGCCGGCGCGCGACATCGACAAGCCGTTCCTGATGCCGATTGAAGATATTTTCTCGATCCAGGGACGCGGCACGGTGGTCACGGGCCGTATCGAGCGCGGCAAGGTGAAGGTTGGCGAGGAGTCGGAGATCGTGGGCTTCCGCGAGACGCGCAAGACGGTGGTGACGGGCGTGGAAATGTTCAAGAAGCAGCTGGACGAAGGTCTGGCTGGGGACAACGCCGGGTTGCTGCTGCGCGGCATCGCCAAGGAAGACGTGGAGCGCGGGATGGTGCTGGCGAAGCCGGGATCGATCACGCCGCACACCAAGTTCAAGGGCGAAGTGTACGTGCTGTCGAAAGACGAAGGCGGACGGCACACGCCGTTCTTCAAGGGCTACCGGCCGCAGTTCTACTTCCGCACGACGGACGTGACGGGAGTGGCGACGTTGCCGGCGGGCACGGAGATGGTGATGCCGGGCGACAACGTGGCACTGGAGATCGAGTTGATCACGCCGGTGGCGATGGAGAAGGGCTTGCGGTTCGCGATCCGCGAAGGCGGACGCACCGTGGGCGCCGGGACTATCAGCGAAATTATTGCGTAGGTGTTATCCCACCCCGCCAAAAGAAGGCGGGATGGGGCACCCAGAGTTCAGTTTTTTGATTCGGAGTTTGGAATCCCACTCAAGCCAAAGGACGGCTTGAATGGGGCACCCAGTTTAATTGGGTATCCAGCTTCTTCGGCGAAGCAGAGTGCATCGCTGATTTCCGCGCTTCGACGCGGACAAGGCTTCGCAGTCCAACCTGCGGAGTAAAACGAAAGGGAAGGGAACCATGCCCCGCGAGATTGTTACGTTGCAGTGTGGAGAGTGCAAAGACCGCAACTACTCCACCACCAAGAATAAGAAGACTACGACCGGACGGCTGGAATTCAAGAAGTTCTGCCGGAAGTGTCGCAAACATACGCCGCACAAGGAAGCGAAGTAGCGGTGGAGCGCGGGCGGAGTCGTCCGCGGCAACAGGTTGCAACAGTTTAAAGATAGGGGCGTAAGCTCAACGGCTAAACTGTCGGTCTCCAAAACCGAACTTGGGGGTTCGAATCCCTCCGCCCCTGCCAGTTTTTGGAACCGCCCGCATGAGCGGGGTTTGAGTAGAAGGTAAGTCGAGGCGCGGTAAGGCGCCAGAAGACAGGTATCAGATGGCGAAGTCAACAGCGATCGAGCCCGTTCACGAGAGCCGCCTGGGAGCACTCAAGGAGTGGCCGCAGCGCGCGAAGAGTTTTTACAACGACGTGCGCACGGAGATGAAGAAGGTCACGACCCCGTCGCGCAAGGAAGTACAGGGCACGACGACCGTGGTCATCATAACGGTATTCATTTTTGCAGGTTACTTCTGGATCATCGACTCGATCATCGGCAAGAGTCTCGATAAGTTGTTGCGCACCCTGGCACACCGGTAGAGCGTGGAGTTAATGGCAGACGAACAGACAAAAACGGACGAGAGCGTCACCGAGCTGGAGCCTGTAGCGCAGCCCGCAGCGGTGCCTGAATCTCCGCTGGTGAGTGCCGCGGATGGATCGGGCCCGCCGACGAACCCGAACATGAAGTGGTACATCATCCACACCTATTCTGGATTTGAGCGGAAGGTGAAAGAGTCGATCGAGGCCCGGCTGCGCGCCGACGAACGGCTTGGTGGAAAGATTGGGCGGGTGCTGATTCCGACTGAGTCGGTCACGGAAGTTCGCGGCGGCAAAAAGTACACCAGCGAGCGCATGTTCTATCCCGGCTATGTGCTGGTCGAAATGGACATGGACGACAACGTGTGGCACGTGGTGAAGTCGACGCCGCGCGTGACGGGATTTGTCGGTACCGGCCAGCAGCCCACACCGCTGTCGGACGAAGAAGTGCAGCAGATCGTGTACCGCGTGGCCGACAGCAAGGAAAAGCCCAAGCTCAAGGTCAAGTTCGAGAAGAACGAGTCGGTGCGCATCACCGAAGGTCCGTTCGCCAGCTTTACCGGCGTGGTGGACGAGGTGAACGAAGACCGCGAGACCTTGAAGGTCATGGTCACGATTTTTGGACGCTCGACTCCGGTGGAATTGGAATTTGGGCAGGTCGAAAAGGTTATTACGTAGGAAAGCAGGGAAGTCGCGATGAGCACATTCACTGCAAAGCTGCGGATCTGGAACCCGGAGGATCCACAGAAGATTGAAGAACTGGAACCTTTCGTCGATACGGGAGCGGCGTTCAGCTGGATATCACGGACGCGCTTGCAGCGTCTGGGCATTGCGCCCAGCCGCCAAATGCGGTTTCGAACAATTGACGGCCGCGTGTTGGAGCGCGATCTGGCTATTGTGTACGTAGGTGCTAACGAGAATACGGCCCCCGACCTTGTCGTAATGGCGGAAGCCGGCGAGATGGAGGTCATCGGCGCTCATAGCTTGGAAGGTCTAGGGGTGGCCGCCGATCCGGTGCAACGGAAATTGGTTCCTACGGTGATGCTGGCGTTAAGAGCCAAATTGAATCTCCAGGGTGAAAACTGATTAGAGCGGGGCGTCGCGCCCCGATTGAGAAGAGCAAATATGGCAAAGAAGATCACAGGTACGGTGAAGTTGCAGATTGCGGCGGGCAAGGCCACGCCGGCTCCTCCGGTAGGTCCAGCGCTCGGTCAGGCGCAGATCAACATCATGGAGTTTTGCAAGCAGTTCAATGCAAGGACCAACGCCAAGGAACTGGATGGCCTGATTATCCCGGTTGTGGTCAGTGTTTATACCGACCGCACTTTCACCTTCATCACCAAGACTCCGCCGGCTTCGATTCTGTTGAAGCGCGCGGCGGGCGTGGCGAAGGGTTCCGGCGTCCCCAACAAGGACAAGGTCGGCAAGGTCACCGAGAAGCAGGTCCTGGAAATCGCGAAGCAGAAGATGCCTGACTTGAATGCGGCATCGGTGGAAGCGGCGGTCAAGAGCGTGAAGGGCACTGCGCGCTCCATGGGCATCGAGGTTACGGCGTAAACAGGTTTGTTAGACAGGCCCTCGCGGACTAAAGTCCGCTTGGGATGACGAAGAAAGTGGCTGGACGCCGACCCGAAGGTCGGCTCTACCAAATGCTTTACGGCGGCCAAGAGCTGCCGGTCGCAAAGACCACGGCCACACCGGAACACAGGGCGGCGGTGGAAGACAAGGAGCAGCATGAAGAAATCAGGAAAGAACGTTGAGAAGGCGCGTGCTGGGGTGGAGAAACACCCGTACACGCTGCAGGACGCAGTTCCGCTTCTCCAGAAGGTGAAGTTCGCCAAGTTCGACGAGACGGTGGATCTCACCATGCGCCTGGGAGTCGATCCCAAGCACGCCGACCAGATGGTGCGCGGCACGGTGATTCTGCCGCACGGACTGGGCAAGACCAAGAAGGTCCTGGTCATCGCTTCGGGCGAAAAGCAGCGCGAGGCCGAAGCGGCCGGTGCGGATTTCGTTGGCGGCGAAGACATGGTGGAGAAGATCCAGAAGGAAAACTGGACCGATTTCGACGCCGTGATTTCCACGCCCGACATGATGAAATCCGTCGGACGCCTGGGAAAGGTGCTTGGTCCTCGCGGATTGATGCCGAACCCGAAGACGGGCACGGTGACGTTCGACGTCGCCGCCGCGGTGCGGGAAACCAAGGCAGGCAAAGTCGAGTTCCGTACCGACAAGACCGCACTGGTGCACGTTCCGGTCGGAAAGATTTCGTTCGAGCCGCAGAAGCTGGTGGAAAACGCCGCCACCGTGATTACCAGCGTGATCAAGGCCAAGCCGTCGGTCGCGAAGGGTAAATACATCAAAGCGTGCTACCTGAGTTCCACGATGGGACCGGGTGTCGCGATTGACACCGCGGCTGTGGAATTGGCGGCGAAAGGCTAGTCCCGCAGGGGCTAAAGCCCCTGATTTTGGGAGAGCCTGAATGGCACGGCTGAAGCCGTGCCCCTTCAAATCAGAGTTTGAAAAGGAATCGAAGATGGCCGTTACTAAAGCGAAGAAAATCGAGCAGGTTGAGAAGCTGAGCCAGGATCTCCAAGGCGCCAGCCACGCTATTGTGGGTACGTTCAGCAAGCTGACCGTGGAGAAAGATTACGAGCTCCGCAAGGTGGTGCGCAGCGCCGGCGCCAGCTATCGCGTGGTGAAGAACACGCTGGCGGAGCGCGCTGCCAAAGGCAGCAAGGTTGAAGATGCGGTGAAGGGGTTGGCCGGTGTCACGTCGATTGCGTACACCAGCGGCGATCCCGTGGCTTTGGCCAAGGTTCTCAGCAAGTACGCCAAGGACCACCCGGAGTACACCTTCAAGGCGGGCATCGTCGATGGCCGTGTCATCGCGATCAAGGACATCGACGCGCTGGCGAGCATGCCGTCGAAGGAAGAAATCTACTCGAAGCTGCTGTTCCTGATGAGCGCTCCGGCGCAGCGCTTGGTCACCGTGGTGAACGCGATTGGCCGCGACCTGGCAGTGGTCATCAACCAGGGCGTCGAGAAGAACAAGTTTGCTGGCGGGGAAGCCGCCGGCGCGTAATCCCCTCGCGGACTAAAGTCCGCTCGGGATTACAAGAATAGGCAACGTGGACGCTGGCCTAAAGGCCAGCTCTACCAAGTCGATTTTGAACAGGTTTGGGAGTGCGCGAGCGCTTCCATAAAAGATTGAGTTATCCGTTGTGAGGAGTGCTTTTCCCGCGTGAGTCTGGCATGTGGGGCGATCGCAAGATCGGGCACACTGGAATCCTCGGTAACCGGTAACGAAATCATAACGACGAATAACGAACAAGTGGAGACACACATGGCGGATCTGCAGCAGTTGGAAGAAACAATCGTTGGCCTGTCGCTTCTCGATGCGGCGGCCCTGGTAAAGAGTCTGGAAGCGCGTCTTGGCGTATCGGCAGCGGCTGCGGCCCCTGTCATGGTAGCGGGCGCAGGCGCGGGTGCGGCAGCAGCGGCACCGGTGGAAGAGAAGACGGAATTCGCCGTCGTTCTGACCGCCGCGGGCCCCAACAAGATCAACGTGATCAAAGCGGTTCGCGAAGTGACGAGCCTGGGTCTGAAGGAAGCCAAGGACCTGGTGGATGGCGCTCCCAAGACCGTGAAGGAAGGTATCACCAAGGACGAAGCCGCGGCCATCCAGAAGAAGTTCGTCGATGCGGGCGCATCGGTAGAAGTAAAGTAGTTCTCCGCCCCGTTCTGGCGACGGAACGGGGCGATTCCACTCCGGGCACGCTGACCGGAGTTACAGGCTGCTGCCGTCGAGCGGTGTACGCGACGGCGGCACAAGTTCCTCTTGACGTTGGAGCGGGCGTCCAGAGGCGCGATGATTCCGCGGAAGCGAAGTGGCTCCCAACAGCAGGGACCACAGAATTCCCGGGCATCGTTGGGACGGATTCAGCAAGTCTTGAATCCGGGCAACTCAGCAGGTAGTGACAGGCGGCACGTTCAGCCAGTATCGCGTCGGCTCAGGCGCGACGGCGGGCGAGCCGAGGACAAGGCCTGAAAATACTGCAGCGGAAAGTAAAATTTAACGCGGCACGATTCGACTCGCCGTGTTCCCGGACCGAATGGTCATGGGATTGCTCAACGCCTCACATGGCGCTTGCGGAGAGTTCTGTCTCTGCGAGCGCGATCGTGTCTTTGCGCAAAACTTCCGCAGAGCGTTTTTCTTTTGGTCCCACCGGTCACCGTACGACGCAGATGTCCGCGTCGCACCACCGCATAATCGCGGCTTGCGCGGCCAGGCGAGCGAGCCTGACCGGCACTGATTAGGAGCTTTATACATGGCGCAACAGAAAACTGCCAACAGAAATCGGTTCGACTTTTCAAAAATTCCGGCGACCATCCAGATCCCGAACCTGATCGAGGTGCAGAAGCGTTCCTACGACCGCTTCCTGCAGATGGATTCGCTGCCGAGCGAACGTGACGATTCCGGATTGCAGGCTGTATTCCAGTCTGTGTTCCCGATCTCCGACTTCCGTAATGTGTCGCAGCTCGATTTCGTCGAGTTTGCTATCGGCAACTGGGAGTGCAAGTGCGGTCACCTCAAGGGGCTGAACCACCTGCGCACCACCTGCCGCAATTGCGGTTCGACGGTCAAGACCGATCCGTTCCACCTGGGCGACGTGCTGTGCATCAAGTGCGGAACGTACAACGCCAACACTCCCGATTTCTGCAACAAGTGCGGCGATCCGGTGGGGCTGCAATTGAAGTACGACGTGGCCGAGTGCGAAGAGCGTGGAATGACATACTCCGCGCCGCTGAAGGTCACCATGCGGCTCACGATTTTCGACAAGGACCCGGAGACTGGTAACCGCTCCGTCCGCGACATGAAGGAGCAGGAAGTCTTCTTCGGTGACATTCCGCTGATGACCCAGAACGGTACCTTCATCATTAACGGTACCGAGCGCGTAATTGTCAGCCAGTTGCACCGCTCGCCTGGCGTGTTCTTCGAGACCGCGAACAACCGCACGTATTTCCTGGGCAAGATCATTCCCTACCGTGGCTCTTGGGTTGAGTTCGAGTACGACCAGAAGAATGTCCTGTACGTGCGCATCGACCGCAAGCGCAAGTTCCTGGGAAGCATTTTCCTGCGCGCGCTCGGCCTGCGCTCCGACGAAGACATTCTTCGCACGTTCTACACCGTCGATCGCATCGCTCTGCGCGACAACAAGATTTATTGGACGCTGGAGCCCGGCGCCGATAAGCCTACCAACCTGCTGGGCATGAAGCTGGCGCACCGCATCGCGACCAAGGGTGGCGAAGAGATCGCGCATTCCGGCCGCAAGGTCACGGCTGCGGTGATGAAGGAAATCCACAAGCACAAGGTTTCCGAAATCGAAATCGATACCACGGACCTGGAAGGCGCGTTTGTCGCGGCCGACGTGATCGACACCGCTACCGGCGAAGTGCTGCTGGAAGCCAACACTGAGCTGACCACCGACAAGCTGTCGAAGATGCTCGAGGCCAGCGTGGCGGAACTGCACCTGTTCTTCCCCGAGCGCGACGACGTGGGCACGGTGATCAGCCAGACGCTGCGCCGCGACTCCGTCAAGACGCCGCAGGAAGCGTTGATTGAGATCTACCGCAAGTTGCGTCCGGGCGATCCGCCGACGCTCGACACCGCAACCTCGTTGTTCCATGGAATGTTCTTCGATTCCCGGAAATACGACTTCTCGCGGGTGGGCCGCCTGAAGTTCAACATCAAGCTTTTCGAGAGTGAGGACGCGACCAACCTGGAAAACCGCACGCTGGAGCCGGATGACTTCTACGCGACCATTCGCTACCTGCTCAAGCTGCGCAAGAACATCGGTTCGGTGGACGACATCGATCACCTCGGGAACCGGCGTGTACGCGCGGTGGGCGAGTTGCTCGAGAACCAGTTCCGCATCGGCCTGGTTCGGATGGAACGCGCCATCAAGGAAAAGATGAGCGTGTACCAGGAAATGTCGACGGCGATGCCGCACGACCTGGTCAACGCCAAGCCGGTGATGGCCGCGATTCGCGAGTTCTTCGGATCGTCGCAGTTGTCGCAGTTCATGGACCAGACCAACCCGCTGTCGGAGATCACGCACAAGCGCCGCCTGTCGGCTCTTGGCCCAGGCGGTCTGTCGCGCGAACGCGCGGGATTCGAAGTGCGCGACGTTCACCCCACGCACTACGGACGTATCTGCCCGATTGAAACGCCGGAAGGCCCGAACATCGGACTGATTTCGTCGCTGAGTTGCTACGCCCGCATCAACGATTACGGCTTCATCGAGTCGCCGTATCGCAAGGTGAAGTCGGGGCACGTTCTCGACTTCGTCAGCGTGGTCAACGCCGGCGACAGCGACTATCGCGTCGGCGACCATCTGGAGAAGGCCGAAGTCCTCAAGGTCAACAACGAACTGCGCGAGCGCAAGAAGAAGTTGATCGATTTCGAGCCGTTCTCGTTCTACCTGTCGGCCTGGGAAGAAGACCGCCACGTGATCGCGCAGGCCAACGCGGAAATCGACGACAGGGGCCGCATCGTTGCGGAACTGGTTAACGCCCGCAAGGCCGGCAACTTCGTGCTGGTGAACCGCAATGAAGTGGACTACATCGACGTCAGCCCGAAACAACTGGTATCGGTGGCGGCTTCGCTGGTTCCGTTCCTGGAGCACGACGACGCCAACCGCGCCCTGATGGGTGCGAACATGCAGCGCCAGTCGGTGCCGTTGCTCCGCGCGCAGGCGCCGATCGTCGGTACCGGCATGGAAGGCGTGACCGCTCGCGATTCCGGAGCGGTGGTGCTGGCACGACGCAGCGGCATCATCGACTCGGTCGACTCCGAGCGCATCATCGTGCGCGTCGAGGGCGAGCATCACCCGATGCAGCTTTCGCGCGAGGTGGGCAGCGATATCTATCAGCTCACCAAGTTCAAGCGCTCGAACCAGAACACCTGCATCAACCAGCGCCCCATCGTGAAGAAGGGAATGCGCGTGGCCAAGGGGCAGGTGATCGCAGACGGCCCTTGCACCGACATGGGCGAGTTGGCATTGGGCCGTAACGTGCTGGTCGCCTTCATGGCGTGGCGCGGTTACAACTTCGAGGACGCGATCCTGGTTTCCGAAAAGATGGTGAAGGAGGACTATTACACCTCCGTCCACATCGAGGAATTCGAGATCGAGTCACGCGATACCAAGCTGGGTCCGGAAGAAGTCACGCGCGACATTCCGAACGTCAGCGAGTCGGCGCTGCGCGATCTCGACGAGAGCGGAATTATCCGCATCGGCGCGACCGTGAAGGCGGGCGACATCATCGTGGGCAAGGTCACGCCGAAGGGCGAGACGCAGCTCACTCCGGAAGAGAAGCTGCTGCGCGCTATCTTCGGCGAGAAGGCCGGCGACGTGCGCGATGCTTCGCTCACCTGTCCTCCGGGTATCGAGGGCACCGTGGTCGATGTGAAGATCTTCTCCCGCAAGGGGCAGGAAAAAGACGAGCGCGCCAAGTTCATCGAGGCGCAGCAGATCGAACGCCTGCACAAGAACCTTGCGGATGAGATCCGAATCCTTACCGACGAGCGTTTGAAGCGCCTGGAAGCTTTGCTGGGCGGCAAAACAGTGCTTGCCGACCTGCACGACGAGCGCACCAACAAGCGCCTGCTGACCAAGGACGTGGTGCTCGACCGCGACGCCATCGAGCGGATCTCGACGCGTAATTTGAAGCGCATCAAGTACGCCGACAAGGACCCGCGGGTCAACGAGCAGATCGACGAGATCGAGGAAATGACCTCGCGCCAGATCGATGTGCTGCGCAAGATCGTGAAGGAGAAAGAAGAGAAGTTGCAGAAGGGCGACGAGCTGCCACCAGGCGTGATCAAGCTGGTGAAGGTGTACATCGCCATGAAGCGCAAACTGAGCGTCGGCGACAAGATGGCCGGGCGTCACGGTAACAAGGGGGTCATCGCCCGCATCCTGCCCGAAGAGGACATGCCGTACCTCGAGGACGGGACGCCGGTCGAGATCGTGCTGAACCCGTTGGGAGTGCCAAGCCGCATGAACGTCGGACAGATCCTGGAGACGCACCTGGGATGGGCTGGGCACCAACTTGGCCAGAAGATCGGCGAGTTGTTGCGGCAGAACTCCAAGGCGGAAGTCCTCCGCAAGGAGATGAAGGTTCTGTTCAAGGACACGCCGTTCGTGGACAACCTGGTCGGTCCTCGACGACGAGACGTTGGAGCATGTGGCCGACGGCATGAAAGAAGCCGTCTACTTCGGATCGCCAGTGTTCGACGGAGCCAAGGAGTTCGAGATCAAGTCGCTGCTGGCGGAGGGCGAATTGCCGACTTCCGGCAAGACGTACCTGTACGACGGCATGACAGGTGAGAAGTTCGAGCAGCCGATCACGGTTGGCTATATCTACATGCTCAAGCTCTCCCACCTGGTCGACGACAAAATCCACGCGCGTTCGATCGGACCGTACTCGCTCATCACCCAGCAGCCGCTGGGTGGCAAGGCGCAGTTCGGTGGCCAGCGCTTCGGAGAAATGGAAGTCTGGGCCCTGGAAGCCTATGGAGCCGCGTACATCCTGCAGGAATTGTTGACCGCGAAGTCCGATGACGTTTATGGCCGCACCAAGATTTACGAGGCCATCGTCAAGGGCGAAGCGGCCATCGAGCCGGGTGTGCCCGAATCGTTCAACGTGCTGATTCGCGAATTGCAGTCGCTTTGTCTTGACGTGGAGCTGATCAAGTCCAATGAGGGCAAGCCAATGATCACAGCTCCGGTCGCCGCCGACTGATCTTTAGGATCGGGGTCGCTGCCTCCACTGCTCCCGCAGGAGGCAGCGCCCGGTGAGTCGATTCATACCGGGAGCCGACAGCGGCCGCGCAAGGGCCGCGGAACCCTGCAGTTCGCCACGGCGAAACCCGCAGGGTAGGAGGACAATTTGTATCGTTCAAATCCATTTGAGCTCGGAAACCCGATCGCTGACTTCGACGCGATTCGCATCAGCCTGGCTTCGCCGGAGAAGATCCGCAGCTGGTCTCACGGTGAAGTCACCAAGCCGGAGACCATTAACTACCGCACCTTCAAGCCGGAGCGCGATGGCTTGTTCTGCGCGCGCATCTTTGGCCCGGTCACCGACTGGGAGTGCCTCTGCGGCAAGTACAAGCGCATGAAGCACCGTGGCGTGATCTGCGACAAGTGCGGTGTGGAAGTGACACTCTCCAAAGTCCGCCGCGAGCGCCTGGGACACATTGAACTCGCCTCGCCGTGTTCGCACGTGTGGTTCTTCAAGGGACTGCCCAGCCGCATCGGGCACATCCTCGACATTTCACTGCGCGACCTCGAGTCCGTCCTCTACTTCGAAGCCTACGTGGTAGTCGAAGCGGGCGAAGCTCCGGTCAAAGACCGCGAAGTGATCAAGGACGAGACCAAGTTCCGCGAACTTGACCAGCAATTCCGCGCCACTGGCTTCAAAGCCATGATGGGCGCAGAAGCCATCAAGGAACTGCTGAAGCGCGTCGATGTTGAGGTGCAGTCGGTCGAACTCCGCGAGAAAATGCGCAGTGAGACTTCGGTGCAGAAGCGCCTGAAGTACGCCAAGCGCCTGAAAGTGATTGAGGCCTTTCGCAAGAGCGGCAACAAGCCGCAGTGGATGATCCTCGACGTGATCCCGGTCATTCCGCCGGAGTTGCGTCCGCTGGTTCCATTGGATGGCGGTCGTTTCGCAACGTCCGACTTGAACGATCTGTATCGCCGCGTCATCAACCGTAACAACCGGTTGAAGAAGCTGATGGACCTGCACGCTCCCGAAGTCATCGTGCGCAACGAAAAGCGCATGCTGCAGGAAGCGGTGGACGCCCTGTTCGACAACGGACGTCGTGGCCGCGTGCTGCGCGGAGCCAACAATCGTCCGCTGAAGTCGCTGTCCGACACGCTGAAGGGCAAGCAGGGACGCTTCCGCCAGAACCTGCTGGGCAAGCGCGTGGACTACTCGGGACGTTCGGTGATCGTGGTCGGTCCCGACCTCAAGCTGAACCAGTGCGGACTGCCGAAGAAGATGGCGCTGGAACTGTTCAAGCCGTTCATCTATCACCGGCTGGAGCAGACCGGGCACTGCACCACCATCAAGCAGGCCAAGGAAATGGTGGAACAGCAGGAACCCATCGTTTGGGACATCCTGGAAGAAGTGATCAAGGACCATCCTGTCCTGCTGAATCGCGCTCCCACGCTTCACCGCCTCGGCATTCAGGCCTTCGAGCCGGTGCTGGTGGAAGGCAAGGCCATCAAGATTCACCCGCTGGTCTGCACCGCGTTCAATGCCGACTTTGACGGTGACCAGATGGCGGTGCACATTCCGCTGTCGCCGGAAGCGCAGGTCGAAGCCAGCGTGCTGATGCTGGCGTCGCACAACATCCTGTCGCCGGCGTCAGGTCAGCCGATTACGGTACCGACGCAGGACATGGTGCTGGGCATCTACTACCTGACCAAATCCAAGCCGGGCGCCAAGGGCGAAGGCCGGGCGTTCGCCAACATCGAGGAAGTGCTGCTGGCGAAGGAAGCGGGCGCGGTGGAAACACTCACCCCGATCCGTCTGCGCTACACCGGCGAGGTCATGGACCTCACCACGGCGTATGACGATCAGGACGTGATCCACACCGAGCCAACCCACTTCGAGCGGCAGTTCATCTCAACGACGGTGGGCCGCGCCATCATGAACGATCACCTGAAGCGTGGCGCCAAGGACATGCCGTATATCAACGGCCTGCTCAAGAAGAAGGGCGTCGGCCAGTTGGTGAACTACTGCTATCTGCGCTTTGGTCTTGAGACCACGGTGCGGATGCTGGACGGCATCAAGCAGCTTGGGTTCCAGTACGCGACGAAGGCTGGCCTGTCGATCGGCATCGACGACATGGTCATCCCGCCGAGCAAGCCCACGCTGGTGCGCAACGCTGAGAAGCAGGCCATCGTGGTGCAGCAGCAATACCTCGACGGCGCTATCACCAACGGCGAGCGTTACAACAAGGTCGTGGAAATCTGGTCGAAGATCACCGAGGAAGTTGCCGACGAAATGTTCGGCAACATGCAGCGCGAGGACAAAGAAGGCCAGATGAACCCGATTTACGTCATGGCCGACTCCGGCGCTCGTGGATCGAAGCAGCAGATTCGTCAGCTCTCCGGTATGCGCGGACTGATGGCCAAGCCTTCGGGCGAGATCATCGAGACGCCCATCACGGCGAACTTCCGCGAAGGCCTCACGGTGTTGGAGTACTTCATTTCCACGCACGGCGCTCGTAAGGGACTGGCCGATACCGCACTGAAGACCGCGGATTCCGGCTACCTGACCCGCCGCCTGGTGGACGTGGCGCAGGACGTGATCATCAGCGAATACGACTGCGGAACGGTCGATGGCATCTACGTGACTTCCATCGTGGAGTCGGGCGAGATCATCGAGCCGCTGCGCGACCGTATCGTCGGCCGCGTCTCGCTGGAGAAGATCAAGGACTACGAGGGCAACATCATTGTTGACATCAACCAGGAGGTCACGGAAGAGCTGGCGGTTGCAGTGCAGGCTGCCGGTATCGAGCGAGTGAAGATTCGCTCCGTGCTCACCTGCGAGTCGAAGCGTGGCGTCTGCGTCATGTGCTACGGCCGCAACCTGGCATCCGGACGCTTGGTCGAATTGGGCGAGGCAACCGGAGTCATCGCAGCGCAGTCCATCGGCGAGCCGGGAACCCAGCTCACCATGCGTACCTTCCACATCGGTGGTACGGCTTCGCGTGTCAGCGAGCAGTCGCGCCTCGATGCCAAGAACAACGGTGCGGTGCGCTTCGTGAACCTGATTACCGTCCGTTCGAAGGAAGGCTACCTGGTCGCGATGAACCGCAATGGTTCGATCGCGGTAGTGGACGAGAAGGGCCGCGAAAAAGAGCGCTATGCAGTCGTGTATGGCGGCAAGGTGAAGGTCGAAGACGGCCAGCAGGTTTCGCTCGGCGACGTTCTGGTCGAGTGGGACCCGTACACCTTCGCCATCCTGACCGAAATCGGCGGAACCGTGCAGTTCAAGGACCTGCAGGACGGCCTGACATTGCACGAGGAAGTCGACGAAGTGACCGGCTTGTCGCGTCACGTGGTGATGGATTCGCCGGACGAAAAGCGCCAGCCTGCGATCGTCATCAAGGGCGCCAAGGGCAGCAAGCGTTACCTGATGCCCTCGCGTGCTCACTTGATGATCCTCGATGGCGACGAGGTCACGCCGGGCGAAGTGCTGGCGAAGATCCCGCGCGAAACCACCAAGACCAAGGACATCACGGGCGGTCTGCCGCGCGTGGTCGAACTGTTCGAAGCCCGCAAGCCGCGCGAGACCGCTGTCATCAGCGAAATCGACGGCGTGGTGAAGTTCGGCGACGTCAGCAAGGGCCAGCGCAAGATCTACGTGGTGGCCGACAACGGCACCGAGAAGGAATACCAGGTGCCGCGTGGCGTTCACATCAACGTGCAGGAAGGCGAGCGCATTAAAGCTGGCGAGCCGCTGATGGATGGTCCGCTCAACCCGCATGACATTCTTGCCGTGCTGGGCGAAAAGGAACTGCAGGCTTACCTGGTGAACGAAATCCAGGAAGTCTACCGGCTCCAGGGCGTGAACATCAGCGACAAGCACATCGAAGTCATCGTTCGCCAGATGATGCGCTGGGTGAAGGTGGAAGACGTGGGCGACACGTCGTTCCTGCTGGAACAGCAGATCGACAAGTTCCGCTTCCGCGAAGAGAACGAGAAGGCGATTGCCAACGGCGGCAAGCCGGCCACGGGCCGTCCGCTGCTGCTGGGCATCACGAAAGCCTCGCTCTCGACCGATTCCTTCATCTCCGCGGCGTCGTTCCAGGAGACCACGCGCGTGCTGACCGAAGCGTCGATTCAGGGCGCTGTCGATCACCTGCGCGGACTCAAGGAGAACGTCATCGTGGGCCGTCTCATACCCGCGGGAACCGGCATGGAGTACTACCGCAATGTCCGGCTCTCCGAGGAGATGGAACAGGCTGCCGCCAAAGTGCAGGAGGAAGTTACGGCCGCGTACGAGGAAGCCGAGCGCGCGCTGGAACTCATGCGTCACGAAGGCGAGAACGAGGCGGAAGAACTCACGGCCGAGTAATTCGTTCGCGAATCAGCGCCGCTCGTGTAAACACACGGGCGGCGTTTTTCTCACAAGAGCATTTCAAGAAACGGACCTATGGGGCGAAGCCAATCGCCCCTGTATTCCAAGGGTGTGTACACTTTAATCACGCCCTGCTTACCGTTCTGGCTACTATGTCGAGGTTTTTCAAACAACTTCGCCTCGCCTTCTGGCGTGCCTTCGAGCACGACGCTTTCGGCGTGGCCAAGGGCGCGGCGTTCTCCGCTATTTTGACATTCTTCCCCGCCATCCTGGTGCTGACCTCAATACTCTCGCGTTCGCAAAGCAGCGGGGTCTTCGTGCGTGAGATCTTTCGCGCGGTGGGCCGCGTTCTTCCCGAAGGTACCAACGCCGCAGTCACAGGGTATCTCACCGGCACCAAGCCGGTGCAGACCCAGTTCCTAGTCTGGATCAGCATTCTTACCATGTGGACGGCGTCCGGCGTCATGATTTCGTGGATGGAAGGCTTTCGCAAGGCCTACCAGATGCCGAAGATCTGGGGCCTGGTGAAGGAGCGGCTCATCGCTTTTCAGTTGGTCGTCATGGCCGGATTTCCCATGGGCTTCGCCTCGTTTCTCGTGGTCTTCGGCAACCAGATCGAACGCTGGAGCATATTTCATGCCGGACATGAGCTGACGCCCTACATTCTCGGCCTGTGGACGGCTGTGCGCTGGATCATCGCCACCCTTACCAGCATTGCCGTGATCGGGCTGGTTTATCATCATGGCGTTCCCCGGACACAGCCTTGGCACCGCGTGCTGCCCGGATCGGTGGTGGCGACCATACTATGGGTCTTCGTCACCGTGTTATTCGGTTGGTATCTGCGGCGCTATGCCAATTACGACGTGATCTATGGCTCGGTAGGGACCGCGATCGCGCTTCTCATCTGGTTGTACCTGGTGTCGATGGTGGTATTGATTGGAGCGGAATTCAACGCGCTGCGCTACCCGCGCTTTTTGTTTGGCGCGCATTCGAACTTTACTTCGCCGCAGAAGCGCGTCGCGGCCTCGTGAGCTATGCCAGACATGCACAGCACAAAGCCAGAGATCTTCGAGCCTAGCGACGATCCCTTTCGGAATCCCAACACTTCACGCCGCCGCGCCAAGATCGTTTGCACCATCGGTCCGGCCAGCAACTCGGAAGAAATGATTCGCGATCTCATGCGATTGGGCATGGATGTGGCCCGGTTAAACTTCTCCCACGGCACCCATGAGCAACATGCCGTGGTGATCGAGCGGCTGCGAAAAGTTGCCAGGGAACTGAACCGCAGCATCTGCATTCTGCAGGACCTGCAAGGCCCCAAGATCCGCACTGGCCGCTTGGCTTTTCACACGCCCGTGGCCCTCAAAAAAGGGCAGACCGTCACCATCACCCCCAAAGATGTGCCGGGCACGACCGAAATCATCTCCACTACCTATCAGAACCTGGCTGACGACGTGAAGCCCGGCGAACGCATTCTGCTTTCGGATGGCCGAATCGAGTTGGTCGTAAAGGAAGTCCGGGATGGCGAAGTGGTGTGTGAAGTACTGAATGGCGGCATGCTGGGAGAAAATCAGGGCATCAACCTTCCCGGCACCAACGTCAGCATTCCTTCGCTGACGGAGAAAGACATGCGCGACCTCGAGTTTGGCTTGAAGCAGGGAGTCGATCTTGTCGCCATTTCGTTTGTGCGCACGGTGCATGATGTGGTCAAGGCGAAGAATGCCATCGCCGCACATCGCAGCGACGTGGGGCTCATTGCCAAGCTGGAGAAGCCGCAGGCCATCGAGAACCTGGACGGCATTCTGGAAGCTGCGGTGGGAGTGATGGTGGCCCGCGGTGATCTCGGCGTAGAAGTCGCTCCGGAGAAAGTGCCGCTCATCCAGAAATACGTGATTCGCCGCGCCCTCGACTTCCGCAGGCCCGTGATCACCGCTACCCAAATGTTAGAGTCGATGACCGACAGCCCTCGCCCTACTCGCGCCGAGGCCAGTGACGTTGCCAATGCCGTGTTTGACGGCACCGACGCCGTGATGTTGTCGGGAGAGACAGCCAGCGGCAAGTATCCTCGCGAAGCGGTGGAGATGATGGCGCGCATCGTGGCTGAAACCGAGGCCCACTCGCTGCACCCGCTGACACCGGGCCATCGCGAGGCCCGCCATCTTTCGGTGGCCGAAACGATTTGTGAGTCCATGGCGCACGCGGCCAAGGACCTGAAGATGCGCGCCATAGCGGTGTTCACGGAGACTGCAACCACGGCGCGAATGTTGTCGAAGTATCGTCCCGCGGCGGACATCTACGCGTTCTCGTCCTCGGAAACAGTGCGCAACCGCATGAACGCGCTTTGGGGAACGACTCCGCTCATGTGCCCGCCGAAACTGTCTGTCGAGCGCATGGCGCAGTTTGCGGAAGAGGAATTGAGGCGGCTGAACGTCTTGTCGCCCGGAGATGTTTTTGGCCTGGTCGCGGGTACGCAAAACACGGCCGGCGCGACTAACTTTATGCGTTTGATCCAGGTCAGGGACGATGCAGAACCAGCAAATCAGGCGGCCGGGCTGAACCCGAAGTTGCCGTAATCTTGTTTCAGGCTGAAAGGGTTACAACATGGCGAACGAAGTGGTATCGGTAGCGATTCTGGAAGCACTGCCCGGCAAAGAGGAAGAACTGCTTACAATGCTGCGTGAGTTTTATACCATGATGAATACCAAGGGTTACTCCTCTGACATGCTTTACCGCGACAGCGACCGTCTTGATCGCTTCTTCCACGTTCGCCGCTGGAAATCGGCGGAACTTCGCGGCGAGGCCCAGAACGATCCCGACGTGCATCGTTACTGGCAGCAGCTTCCGAGTCTCTGCATCATCCCCACGGTGTACGAGAACCTGGAGACTATGTTCGAGAGTTAGTTCGAGCCGCTTTAGTTCACCCACGGTGGCCGGGCGTCGCCGTTCTTCTTATTCCGGTCGCGCGCTTCCGGATCGAGCATCTTGCCATCTTCGTCGAAATAATCCTCATGTTTATAGTCCCCGCGGTCGTGCTTCCGCATGTAAACCTCGAACTTGCGCGCCGCCCGCTTCCGCTTCCAGCGATAGTAGGAGTTGCGGAAGCCGTAAAGCCGCTCTGAGGTGAGGAATCCAAATCCACGGCGCGGAACGAACTTCAGGAAGAGATAACCAAACAGTCCGCCGCCCAGGTGCGCCATGTAGGCGGTCGACTCTCCCATGCCATGGGCGGAAGCGAGCGCCCCGTACAACTCCAGAAGGATCAGCCCGATGACGAAGTAGCGGGCCTTGATGGTGAACGGGATTGGAAACAGCATGATTTCCGAGTCGCCGTGCAGAACGCCGAACGCGATCAGGATACCGTAGATGCCGCCCGAGGCCCCGACCGTCGGAACCAGAGGAGACGAGCCCAGCACGCCAGTAAAATCGACCACACTTGTGGTTACTGCCGCTCCTACCACGCAGAAAAAGTAAAACTGCAGGAACAGGTTATAGCCCCAGTCCATCTCCAGTTGCGCGCCGAACATCCATAGCGCGAGCATGTTGAAAAGGATGTGAAGCACGCCCGCATGGACGAAGCTGTAGCTGACGAACTGCCAGATCCAACCATGGAAAACTGCCAGCGCAGGCACCAGTCCCAGATGCCTGTTGACCCAACCCGCAACGTCGGCAGACGAGAATGCGCCCAGCAAGGCCACCACCAGGAAAACCGCGCCGTTGGCGAGGAGCAGCTGTTTCACCGCCCGGGTGAATGGCGGAAAGCTCAGGGGCATTGTTGTACTGCGTCGCATCTGGAAAACTCCGTTCTGACTTGTCCGAAGCGCTAGCGCTCCGGCACCGGAACTACCGGCAGGCTGCGGTGCCCCTTGGCGTCCGTGGCCTGTACTGCGAAGATCACATTGTCTTTCGACACCGGCACGGTGGCCTGGGTCACGTTCCCGAACGCCTGCGCGTGCTCCCAGTCGGGAGCGCCGGTGTCTCTCCACAATACGAGATACCCGCTGGCCAGGCCTCCGGGTGATGCCTCCCATACTAGAGTGGAATCGTTCACCAGGGCTTTCGTCAATATGCGCACCTTCTGCGGGAGGAGCCGGTGCCGAGGCGAGCGATGCCAGTGTAGCGGCGTTCACCCGTGCCACGTTCGCCGTGTAGTCGTAGTCCACAAACTTGGGAAGATCACCATATTCGACGCCGTTCTCGGTGCGGACGTTCTGGTGCTGGTGATTGTAATTCTCGCGATATTCGGTGAAGCGGACCGCCGCGAACCCGGCCTGGTTAAACGAGGTGTGGTCCCCACCCCGCAAGTAGCGGTCGCGGCGGAATACCATCAGGGGATGGAACTCCTTCGCTGGCATGTATTCCGTCGACACAGAAGCGATGTAGCGCGCCAGTTCGCGGGAGGTGCTGTCGTTTTCTCCTCCGACCGCCCGAATCTGCTTGATCTCGGCTTCGCTGGCGTTCGCCGGAATTCCCTCGGAGAACACGCGCACGACGTGCCAGTCCTGCGTGCCATCGCCGGGAGTGCGATCCCCGCCGACGATATCGTTGTTCAACACAGCCTCGATGTTCCAGCCCTGCGCCTCGGCCATCTTGGCGAAGTGCGCGCTGCCGTAGAGTCCCTGCTCCTCGCCCGCGACCGTGAGAAAGATGATCGTGGCCGGGAACTTGTACTGACTAAGCACGCGGGCACATTCCATGCTCACCGCCGTGCCGCTGCCGTCGTCGTTGGCTCCGGGCGAGGCGCCGACGGCATCGTTGGTTTCCGAGTCGCGCGAGTCGTAATGTCCCGTCACCACTACGATGCGGCCGGCATTCGCCGGATCGGAGCCGCGCTGTACCGCGTATACGTTCGTGATCTTGGTCGGCTTCGGGATGCGGTTTCCCGGCTCCTGGGTGAACTCGTCCGTCTTGATTTCCAGGCAGCCGCCGCAAGCCTTGGAATAGCTCTCGAACTCGCTCTTGATCCACTCTGCCGCGGCATTGATACCTTTGCCACTGGAAGCCGGTACATCCGACGATAAGGTGTGCCGGGTCTGAAAGCTCACGAGCTTTTCGATCGTTTGCTGAATTCGTTGGGCGGAGACTGCTTTTAAAGCGGATGCGATCTGAGCGTCGGGAGCAGGCGCTGGAATGTTGCCATCCTGGCCAGAACCCGGTGCAGCCGCCACGGACAATGTCAACAACAATCCTGTCGCACCTGCAAAAAACATTCTCAATTTGGGCATCGAAACCTCGCAAAACTTCATCGCTACTCAGGTGTCTATTACTTGACGCTGGTTGCAAGAGATTCTAAATATAAAAGGGTGGAGAGCGCTGTGATTCTCAATGGCGCATTTGCCCGGTGCAAAATTGGAGGAAGCTGGCCATGGTGATTTGTCCTGAGTGCGAGAGCGATCTGGACTTCGAAGAGGATGAGGTGGACGAAGGGGAAGTCGTCACCTGTCCCGAGTGCGGCACGGACTTCGAAGTGGTTGCGATTGAACCGCTGCAGTTGAGCCGCGTCGACGATGACGAGATAGACGAAGAAGAGGTAGTAGCGGACGAAGAGGAAGAGGAGTAGCGTGCGCGGGTGGATCTCCCCTGGCCGTGGAAAGGTCCTGCTAGCCTGTTGCGCGGCGCTCTTGCTGCCGCTGGCATGCGGCGCGCCCGGTGCCATAGCGTTTCCCTCGCCACATTCCGACCCGCAAAACAACACTCCGTCCAAAGACTACGCGCTGATTGTCGGAACCGTCTGGGGGCCGGACGACCACCCAGTTGCGGGGGTTCCCGTTCGGATCCACAGCGCTACGGGCAAGAAAGCCAAGTGGGATCTCGTCTCCAACCAGAGAGGCGAATTTGCCCAGCGCGTTCCTGCAGGCAGGCAGGATTACATCATCCAGGCTGACGTCAAGACCCCCAAGGGCCAGCCCAAGCCCCAGATCACCGTCCAGATTGAAGACAATGAACGGAAGGACGTTGGTCTGCATCTAAGTAAGCTGGAACCAACCAAACAGTAGGCTCTCGACTGGAGACTTCATGAAAAGAGTTCTCGGATTGCTGGTGATTGCGGCGATCTCCGTTAGTTGCATGGCGTTGCAGATCAATATCCCCTTGACCAGCACACCGGGAGGGTCCAACCCCAAGAAGACACGGCCTACCTCGAAGATGCTGAGCGGCACCGTGGAGGACAAGAGCGATCAGCCGATTTCCGGGGCGGTGGTTTATCTCAAGAACATGAAGACCCTGGCGGTGAAGAGTTTCTTCGCCCAGAAAGATGGAACCTATCGCTTCCCGCAACTGGCTTTGAATACCGACTATGAGGTCTATGCCGAGAAAGATGGCAAGAAGAGCGACGTGAAGACCATCAGCCAGTTCGACGACCGCTACGCGCCAACCATCAACCTGCGCATCGATTTGAGTAAACAGCCGTCATCTCAAACGGATAAACCGCAATAAGAAAGCCGCCATTTCTGGCGGCCTTCCGAGTTTCACCGATCTGAAACCTAATTGTTTTCGTTGCTGGCCCGTTTCCACGACATAAACTCGCCAATCGTCGAGCCGGTGCCGGAAGATGACGACGTCGTCGCCGCAGCCGGGCCCTTGTAGGCCTCCACATCCGCGCGGGTGGCTTCTGCACCAACGGCGCGAATACTCAGTCCCACTTTTTTCTCCGCCTGGTTCATCTTGATGATTTTGAAGTCGAACTCCTGGTTGGGTTCGAGCTTGATCTGCGTGCCGCTGTGGTCCACCGCCTCGGAGTTGTGGCACAGGCCTTCGACTCCGTCGGCGATTTCCACGAACGCTCCAAAGCTGGCCAGCCGCAGCACCTTGCCGTGGATGACGTCGCCTACGCGATGCTGCTCGAAGAACGTGTCCCAGACATCCGGCTGGAGCTGCTTCACACCCAGCGACAGGCGGCGCTGATCGGGCTCGATGGCGAGCACGATGGCCTTCACCTTGTCGCCCTTCTTCAACACTTCGGACGGGTGCTTCACCCGCTTCGTCCAGCTCAGATTGCTCACGTGGACCAGGCCGTCGATGCCCTCTTCGATCTCGATGAACGCTCCAAAATCGGTCAGGTTGCGGACTTTTCCTTCCACGATCGCGCCGACCGGGAACTTCTCAATGAGCGATTCCCAGGGGTTCGATTCCAGCTGCTTCAACCCGAGGCTGATGCGTCGCTCAGTCGGATTCACGTTCAGCACAACCGCTTCCACCTGGTCGCCGATATTGACCAGCTTGGAGGGGTGCTTCATGCGCTTCGACCAGGTCATCTCGCTGACATGGACCAGGCCTTCGATGCCCTGCTCCAGCTCAATGAACGCGCCGTAATCGGTCACGCTGATCACGCGGCCTTTCACATGCGCGCCGATCGGATAGCGCTCCGTCGCGTCCAGCCAGGGATCGGGTGTGAGCTGCTTGAAGCCCAGCGAAACCCGCTGTTTCTCGCGATCGAATTTCAACACCTTCACCTGGATCTGATCGCCCACCTGCACCAGGTCACGCGGATGCGTGAGGCGTCCCCACGACATGTCGGTGATGTGCAGCAGGCCGTCGATGCCGCCCAGGTCGACAAACGCGCCATAGTTGGTAAGGTTCTTTACCGTACCCGTCAGGATGGAGTCTTCGCTCAACTGGTCCAGCGTCTTGGTGCGCTTTTCGCCCTGCTCTTCTTCCAGCAACTGCTTGCGCGAAGCCACGATGTTGCCGCGCTTCTTGTTCAGCTTGATGATGCGGACTTCGAGGTCGGTGCCTTTCAGCGCATCGAGATTACGCACCGGGCGCAAATCCACCTGCGATCCAGGCAGGAACGCGCGCGCGCCCAGAATGTCGACCGTCAGGCCGCCCTTGATGCGATCGATGATGTGCGCCTTGACCGGGGCCTTCTCGTTGTAGGCCTTTTCAATGTCGTCCCATGCACGCAGACGCTGGGCCTTGTGATACGAGAGGTTGATGTAGCCTTCCTCGCTGTGCCCCTGATCGCGTACCACGGGAATTTCCTGTCCCGGCTGCACGGTCACATTGCCTTCGGGATCGGTGAATTCGGCGACGGGAACCACGCCTTCGGACTTGTAGCCGATGTCCACGACGACGTACTGCGGCGTGATCTTGAGAACTGTGCCCGTAACGATCTGCTCGTCGTTCAGAGCGGCTTCGGTTTGTGCTTGTTCCTGCTCGAAGGTTTCGAGCGCGGTGGCGAAATCTTCCATGGACGGTTCTTTTTCAGACCGAGGTACAGCCGCGATGGCCGGCCCGGTGCTAGTGGGATGAGTGCTGGTATCAGGAGTTGAAACGGTCGTGTTTTGTTCGACCGTGGCGGTTTCTTCAGTTGGGGTGGTCGGAGTATCGTTAAGGGTTTCTTCGAGAGACATTGTTTGAGTTCGCGCCCATCAATTTTAGAAATTGTTGGGGAGCCTGATAAATACGGACTGCTGGCGTAGGTCTTCAGGTAGTATTTCCCCTTGCGAAAAGGGGAGTTTGGACAAGCCAGCGGCCGGATCCCAGAGAGCGGGCCCCCACCTCCCGAGACTCTTTGACTATAGCAATCGCTTCGGAGCAGTGTCAAACCTGCAATGCGGCTGCAAATGCAAGACAGGCGCGATTTTCCGCGATTTTTCTGTATTTTCATCGCGCGTTCATGCGCGTCGTCACAACTCTCCGTGACCGGGCGCACATGGCGGCTTGGGGATGCCGCTCGCCTTTGGTACTCTGCCCAGTGATGGACTACCTCTGGACCCCTTGGCGCTACGCCTACGTCACCACCGTTGACCAGGTAGCGGAATGTATTTTCTGCGAGCTGCAGAAGTCCGGCGATGACCGGAAAGCCCTCATCGTCCACCGCGGCGAGCATAACTTCATCATCCTGAACGCCTTCCCCTATACCTCGGGTCACGCCATGGTCGTGCCCTACGCGCACCTCGACCGCCTGAACAAGCTGCCTGAGGCCGCAGCCAACGAAATGATGGCATTCTCGCGGCGCCTGGAGGCGGTGATGATCGAGATCTATCATCCCGATGGCGTGAACCTCGGCATGAATATCGGCAAAGCCGCGGGAGCGGGAGTGGCGGGACACATCCACATGCACGTGCTGCCACGCTGGGTGGCCGACGCCAATTTCATGACAGTCGTGGGCGAGACGCGGGTGCTGCCAGAATCGTTGGATGAGACTTATCGCCGGCTGAAGGAGCAGTTCTGACCTGAGGGGTCCGTTTTTCGGGCCCCGCTGGGGAAGATCTGGGTGCCCCATCCTTTCGGCGCCTTTGTGAAAGGGTGGGACGAGCCGGGGACGCTCCAGTACCCTACCCCTTCACCAACTCCTCCATCTCCTTCTCCCCAATCACGCTCACGCCCAGCTCCTTCGCTTTGTCGAGCTTCGATCCCGCGTCCTCTCCCGCCACCACGTAATCCGTCTTCTTGCTCACCGAACCCGCCACCTTGCCCACCAGCGTCCTCGATCAGCTTCTTGGCCTCGTCGCGAGTGTGCCGCTCCAGCGTCCCCGTGAGAACAAACGTCTTGCCGGCAAGCGTGGTTGCGCGCTCTTTCTTCTTGCCCTTGAACGTCAGCCCCGCTTCGCGCAGCCGATCCACCAAGGCCACGTTTTTCGGTTCGTCGAAAAACTCGCGAATACTCTGCGACACCCGTGGACCAATCTCGTTCACCGCCTGCAACTCCTCCTCGCTCGCCCCCATCAGCGCGTCCATCGACCCGAAATGCTCGGCCAGAAACTGCGCCGTGCGTTCGCCCACCATCCGAATCCCCAGCCCGTAGATCACGCGCTCCAACGGAAGCTTCTTCGAATTCTCGATCTCGCGCAGAATGTTCTGGGCGGACTTTTTCCCCATGCGCTCGAGTTCGACCAGCTTTTCTTCCGTCAGGTCGTAAATGTCGGCAACGCTCTTCACCTGCTTGGCTTCCACCAGTTGGTTGACCAGCGCGTCGCCCATGCCTTCGATGTTCATCACGCCGCGCGCCGCGAAGTGCCGGATGCTCTCCCGCAACTTGGCCGGGCAGTTGGCATTCACGCAGCGATGGTCCGCTTCGCCCTCGGCCCGCACCACGTGTCCGCCACACTCCGGACAGCGCGTCGGCATGTGGAACTCGCGAGTGCCGCGGGGCCGGTCTTCCAGCACCCTGACGACTTTGGGGATGACGTCACCCCCGCGCTCGACTGCCACCCAGTCGCCGATGCGCACGCCCAGTCGCTCAATCTCGTCCATGTTGTGCAGCGTGGCGCGGCTGACGGTGGTTCCGCCGATCGATACCGGTTTGAGCGCGGCCACCGGCGTCAGCTTTCCGGTCCGCCCTACCGATACAAAGATGTCTTCGATCTGCGTTTCCCCTCCACGCGCAGCGAACTTGTACGCAATCGCCCAGCGCGGGGCTTTGCCTGTGAAGCCCAACTCATCCTGCAAACCGACACGATCGACTTTGACCACAACACCGTCGATCTCATACGGCAGCTTGTCGCGTATAGCGTCCGTCTCGTTGACGAACTCCATGACCTGTTCGAGGTCGTGCGCCAGCTTGTGGTGCGGATTCACCTTGAAGCCGGCCACCTGCAACGCCTTCAACACCTGCGAATGTTGATCGAAGATGGGGCGTCCGTCTGCCAGAAGTCCGTACCCGAAGAAATCCAAACGCCGCTGGGCAGTGACACTCGGTTCCAGCGTCCGCACCGTTCCTGCGGTAGCGTTGCGCGGATTGGCGAACACCGGCAGCCCCTGGGCTTCGCGCTCTTCGTTCATGCGTTGAAACGAGGAGAGAGGCATCAGAAGCTCGCCCCGCACCTCGAAATCGTGTGGCAGTCCCGCCTTGTCGAGCGTCTTGCCGGGAATCGTCATCGGCACGCTTCGTACTGTCCGCACATTCGGAGTAACGTCTTCACCCACCGCGCCATCGCCGCGCGTGATGCCCAGCGCCAGCTTGCCATCGGCGAAACGCAAGGCCAGCGACATGCCATCGAGCTTCAACTCGCACACATAATCCACCTGCGACTGGCCCGTGAGTTCGTGGACCCGGCGCTCCCAGTCGCGCAGCTCGGCTTCGCTGGTGGTCTTCGCCAGCGATAGCATGGGAGTGGAGTGCCGGACCTTGGCGAACTCCTCGCTGGGCTTGCCGCCCACCCGCTGCGTGGGCGAATCGGGCGTGATGAGCTCCGGATGCTCGGCTTCCAGCGCAATCAGCTCGTCCATCAGCTTGTCGAATTCGGCATCGCTGATCTGCGGATCGTCGAGCACGTAGTAGCGGTGTTCGTGGTAGCGAATCTTGTCTCGCAGCGCGTCGATCTTCTTTTGCACGTCTTTGCTGCTGGCAGGCATGACCGCCATTATAGGAGGGACCCGAGCCACCAGTCCGGACCAGCCGGGATGACGCGCTCTCGGCTGGCGGAGTAGCATGCTGGAATCTCAAACGCGAGGACTTTGCCATGGTTGCGTCCCTGTCCGAGAAGGCGATCCGCTTCCGTACGCTTCACGAAAGTGGGACCTTCGTCATTCCCAATCCATGGGATGTGGGCTCCGCCCGAATTCTGGCCGGTATGGGGTTTCAGGCGCTGGCAACATCGAGCGCTGCTTCCGCAGCGGCCCTTGGCCGCAGAGATGGAGGGCTCGCTCGAGACGAAGCGCTGGCGCACGCACGCTCGATTGTCGAGGCAACGGAGTTACCAGTCTCAGCGGATTTGGAGAAGGGGTTTGGGGACGATCCGGAGGCGGTGGCGGAAACGGTCAGGCTTGCGGCCGAAGTGGGACTCGTGGGCTGCACGATTGAAGACTCGACGGGCAATCCCGAGCGGCCTCTGTACGACTTTGAGACGGCCGTCGCAAGGATTGCCGCGGGAGCCGAGGCAGCGCGCTCGCTTCCGTTTCCCTTCATGCTGACCGCGCGAGCCCACAACTTCCTGTACGACGCCCCAAGCTTGGACGAGACCATACGCCGGCTTCAGGCGTTCGAAAGAGCCGGGGCCGATGTGCTGTTTGCTCCCGGCCTGCCCGACCTCGAGGCAGTGCGCACCGTCTGCGCGGCGGTTTCCAAACCGGTCAATTTCATGGTGGGCATTAAAGGGATATCGTTCTCAGTGAGGGAACTGGCTGCCGCGGGAGTGAGGCGCATCAGTCTGGCGACCTCACTGTACCGGGCGGCCATGACCGGCTTGCTGGACGCGGCGCGCGAGGTGAGAGACCAAGGCCAGTTCAGCTTCCTCGAGCGCTGCGTGACAACACCCGAACTGCTTAAGATCATGGAGATTTGACGGCGAACGGCCTATCGCAACAAGCCGGATCGTTGGCTGCGTAGCGACCTCCTGGCCGCGCGCCTCAACGCTGAAGTACGGGCACTCATCACGTAAAATAAAGACTTCCTCAGGTCACAAGTGAAGCATTTATTAGCTAAGTGGACCCACTTGATACTCGCCCTCCTCAGCCCGCTGGGGATTTGGGGCGTGCTGGGGTTCGCCTTTGTTGACGCAGCTCTGCTGGGCATGCCGCTGGATGCCATCGTCGGCGGTTACGTTTACGCCAACCCGCACCGCTTCGTCTTGTATTCCGCCATGGCCGCCGCCGGCTCCGCGCTGGGCAGCATCGTCATCTACTGGATCGGCTACAAAGGCGGCGAGGTCCTGCTGCTCAAGCGCATGGGAACTGAGCGCTTTAACAAGATCAAAGCCGCGTTCGACAAGCACGAATTTCTGGCGATCATGCTGCCCTCGATGCTTCCTCCGCCGACGCCATTCAAGCTGTTTGTGCTGTCGGCGGGCGTGGCCGAGATGCGCTTCACCCACTTCCTCGGCGCCATCTTTGCTGGCCGTTTCCTTCGCTTCTGCATCCTGTCGATCCTGGTGATTCGCTTTGGTCCGGAGATTGTCGGCTTCTTCGGCAGCGTGATCCACAACCACGCCAGACTAGCGATCGCCATTGTCGCCGCTGCGGCGCTCATCGGATGGTGGGTCTGGCGTTTGCGGAAACGAAACGTCAAGCGGGACAACGCCACACAGACATCGTAGACCCGGGTCGTTTTGTTCCCAATTTGGAACGAAGTGGTTACTTTCGTTTTCCGTTCTCACATTTTCCCCTGTTGTCCCATCATCGGCCGCGGTAAACCTGCACAGAGAGACAGGGGATTGGTGTGCCCGGCCTCTGGGTGCCTATCGCGCCGCATAAACGGGTCTTTGACATCCAGCACCGCGACTGCGTTGGTTGGCTCTCTGTCGGCCGCCAGCAGCAAGCTAGAGCGATTCCAAGATTGCCGTACCCTCTCCAGCCCAGTGGTAGAGCCGCGCTTTTCAGCGCGGCGTCCCCGTGTCACCACCGCTTGAAATTGCTTTAAGTCCTGTGTTTTCTATTAAGTAAATATAACCCATTTAGAATCCCGAACATGAATCGGAACCCCAGCGTAATCGATTGATTCCAAAAGGGCAGGGGGGAGGGGGGTGGGCCTATTCGCAGTTCCGTGCCCAACGCCAAAAAAGAAAGTCCGGACAATGAAGTCCGGACTTTCTGGCGAATCCTGAAAGAACACTTACCGCGCGACGGTTACGCCCTCAGCCTGACGATGGCTCACCAGGTATCCGATGCCGAAGAACATCGCTGCGAAGAACAGGTCCGACACCACCGCGTTGCGGAAGAACGGCACACCGGCCACGTAGCACATCGCCAACCCGCTGGCCGTCTTCGGGTACATGCTCCAGACCGCCCACACCGCGAAGTTACTGAGCAGGAAGAACGATACCGAAGCGGTCAGCGATGCCGCGCCAATGCGCAGGGCCGAAGCGTTCTTGGCCAGCAAGCCGCCGAGTAGCACGATCGCCGCGTACCAAGCCCACGTGACCAGAAGATCGGCCGAAAACGCATAGGCATACACGCTGCGCGACAGGTACAATCCCGCCATCGCCAGCGCGGCCACAGGAATCCACATCTCCTTGCGTGGCCTGCGAGCGCCGAAATACAACAATGCGGCCGTTACCGGAGCAAAGCTATAGGGCAGGGGCAGAAACCGTACGTGCACGGCCACAGCAAAAACAAGAAACAGATACGCCAGCATGTTCACCTCGGAAATCTGAGCGGTCGAAACCGAACGTCTATTGATTCTGTACGTCGCAGCCACTTGCGTCAAGGGAAGTTATCCGTCCAGGATAAATTATTTGCAGGTGGCGACAAGCACTCGCGTGTCTGGTTTAGCTCCTAGGGATTCTCCTCCGTCGAAGGCTTGCGTGAATTCGTTCCTTCCTCCTGCACCCGCATGTCGGGACCCACCAGCACCCATCCCCCCAGGTTGCCTCTGCCGCGCATCTCCGGATACTCGAAGCGCAGGTCTTCGAACCTCACCAGATAGCCCTTGAAATTGCCTTCCAGCTTCTCGGTCTGGGTCAGCGGAAAGACCGCCCAGTCCAGATAGATACGCCCGAAATAAGACCCCTTGGCAGCCTGCGTGACAGGCGTTTCTTCCGGCTTGAAATAAGTGTGTGCCTCAGATTGCGCGTCAACCTCCGGAACCAGCGAATTCACCGGGACCGTCTGGAAGAAGTTCTCCGTTTCCACGACTCCGTGCCAGCGAAACGGATTGACCCAGTAGGGATACGCGCCCATTTTGACTGGCACCGCTCGCTGGTAAAGCACCGATCCCATGGCGTTCAGAGCGCGGCGATGCTCGTAGTCGCGAAATCCCCAGATGAGCACCAGGCACACCAGGGCAAAAATGGCGCCGCCTCGTCCTCGCGGCCCCTTGCTGCGCGCGCCGATCTCCTGGTTGATCAGCCCAAAGAGCGAGGGCATGACCAGTCCAAGTACGAGCGCCAGGAGCATCACCGGCTCGATGATGAACACGATGTCCCACGAATACCAGCGCCAGTCAAAGGGCTCGAACAGCCGGATGCCGTAGGCCGTGGTGTAGTCCAGTAAGAGATGGCTGAGCGCCGCCAGCAGCGCCAGCCAGTAAAGATACCCCCAGCGCAGCGGGGGATCGGATTTCCTGGCTGGTCGAGGCCGCAGCCAGACGCGATGAAGCAGGTACACGAAGCCCACAGTTGCAGCCGCCACGAATGGAGCGCCCACAAAACTGTGCGTGATTCCACGGTGGTGCTGCAAGGCAGCGATCGGTCCCTTGACTGCCCACAGCACATCGAGATCAGCAGCCTCCGCCGCCAGTACCATCGTCAGCGTAGCGAGCGCGGTCTTGCGGTTGAATCCCGCTCGGCCCATGCAGGCGCCGGTCAGAAAATGGGTGACAGGTTCCAAGTATCTCCTCGCGAAGAATGTGAGAAGCGAAAGCTAACGCTCGCCGTCTTGGTGTTCCGTCTTGCCGGCGAGAAGATCGAGAGCATGCGGCAAAATCTCGATGACCGACTGCAGCGAGTCGACCGCGCCGGCAGGATTGCCCGGGAGATTCAGAATCAGCGAGCGGCCGCGCACGCCGCAGACACCGCGGCTCAGCATCGCGAATTCGGTGCTCCCCAATCCCTCGGCGCGCATCTTTTGCGGGATCCCATCAATCAACTTCGAGCACACCGCACGTGTGGCCTCGGGTGTGATGTCGCGTTCCGCGATCCCCGTCCCCCCCGTGGTAACGATCAGCCGGACCTGTTCCGAGAGTTGAATGAGGGTCTGCTCGATCTCGCTCTGCTCGTCAACAACGGCCCGCTGTTGCGTGACATCGAAGCCATGCTGCCGCAGGACTGCAGCAGTTGCGGGTCCCGAGCGATCGGTACGCTGGCCTCGCGCCACGGAGTCACTGACGGTAATTACGGCGGCGGTATGCATGACTTGGCCTCCTTTCTCAACGCAGGTAATCCCCGCTCTTTCCGCCCGACTTCCGCTCCAGTCTGATTTCACGGATCTCGATGCCCTTATCCAGCGCCTTGCACATGTCGTAGACCGTGAGAGCCGCTACTGACGCGGCTACTAGTGCTTCCATCTCGACGCCGGTGACAGCCGTGGTGCGCGCCAGGGTTCGAATTTCCACGCCGGTGCGCCTCACTTCGCACGTGACGTCAACCTTGCTGAGCGGCACAGGGTGGCACATGGGAATCAACTCAGAAGTTCGCTTGGCCGCCTGGATGCCGGCAATCCGCGCCACTTCCAGCGGATCGCCCTTGGGATTCTCAGGCAGCGCCTTCAGAACGTTGCGGCTCATTGCAACAAACGCGTACGCTTCGGCCTCCCGCAATGTGGGACTCTTGCCCGAAACGTCCACCATCGATGCGCGTCCGGCATCGTCGTAGTGCGAAAGCTTCCGCGCTGATTTCTTTGCTCTTGTCATGGAATTCACGACATCAGCACCGTCACCGCTTCGCCAGCCTCGAATTGCTCGCGATCGGGAGGTACCACAATGTAGCAGTTCGCTCTCGTAGCCGCCATTAAGTCTCCCGACCCTTGCCACCGCACCAGTTCAACTCCCGGCTTGTCGTGCGCACCATCCAGCTTCGCGGGGAGGAATCGCGTCAGTCCGGTCCTGGTGGCAAACGGAGCTTTGAGGATTGCTTGGGTGAAGGGCAGAGGTTCAGGCGTCGCGCCTGCCAGGACATCCAGCAAGGGCCGCACGAACAACTGGAAGGTGACCATCGTCGAAACTGGGTTGCCCGGCAACCCGAAGAATGGCGTGGTCTTGTGGTCCAGCGCGACCTCGCCGAACACTACGGGTTTGCCGGGCTGAATCGCCACTCCGGTGAAGAAGAATCGCGCGCCCAATGATGCCAGCACCTCTTCCACCAGGTCGTACTTGCCCATCGAAACCCCACCGCTCAGTAACAGGAGGTCCGCATCCAGACCTTTGCGTAGCAGGATGGCCAGCTCCGCGGCATCGTCACGCGCCACCGGAAGGATGACAGCTTCTCCGCCCGCAGCGTAAACCTGCGCTGCCAGTGAGTAGCTGTTGGAGTTGCGAATCTCATTTGGCCCGGGAGGCAGGTTGACGTCGACCAACTCATCTCCGGTGGCCAGTATCGCCACTCGTGGCCTGCGATAGGCCGCAACCTCAGGGCGGCCCACGGCAGCCGCGGCCGCCACCACCGCGTGGTGAACGCGAGTGCCACGTTTCACGACCACGTCGCCGCGATGCGCTTCCGCCCCGGCCGGGACAACGTTCTCGCCCGCCTTGACCGCGCGCTTCACCGTCACCGTGGTGTCCTTGGGTTCGGCGTATTCCACCATCACCACCGCATCCGCTCCCGCCGGTACCGGAGCGCCCGTCATGATCTCAACTGCTTCTCCCGTGCCCACGGTGACCGCGCTCTCCTCAATCGTGGCGCCGGCTTTAATTGTGCCCACGCAGTGCAAGCGCGACGGGACCGCTTGTACATCGATAGCGCGCACCGCGTAGCCATCGCGGGTCGCTCGCGGAAATGGCGGGAAGTCACGGTCAGCAAGCAGATCCTCGGCCAGCACCAGCCCAACTGCATCCAACAAACCTGTCAGCTCAGGCTCGGTAGGAGCGAGAGTGGCGGAGTGTTGTTCTACCGCGCGCCGGGCTTCGCCGAAGGACAGCAGCTTGCTATCGGACACAACAGACATAAGAACACGTTCCTGCGGATTCTACTGGACGCGCTCGAGCCGGCCAAGCCGCGAGCGCCCCGAGTCCATGGAAAAAGGGCGGCACGCGGCCGCCCTCAAATCGAGTTTCGTCTCGCCTACGGCTTCTTCTTGGCGGCCGGCTGCTTACCAAACGTGGTCTGCACCGACGCGCCGATGGTCGCCAGCATCTGCTTCGCAGCGTCAGCATACTTTCCCGTCGGATCGAGTTCCAGATACTTGTTGAAGGCATCGGCGGTTCCTTCCGGCGCCACCATCTTGTCGCCCTTCAGCGTCGCCTTGCCAATCATGTTGACGCCCTTCCAGTAGTAGGCATCGGCACGCTTGGGGTCGGCCTGGATGGTTTTGTCGAAGGCGGAGATGGCCTCATCCACTTTTCCGGTGTTGGTGAAGATTGCGCCCTCGTTAAAATAGTAGGTCGCGGCATTCGCCGGCTCTGCCTGGGCGGCAGCGGAATATTCCGCCACGGCCTTGTCCGTCTGTCCGGACTTCGCATAGGCATCGGCCAATCCATTGTGATAAGCGCCGTTGTTGGGATTGATCGCCAGCGCCTTCTGGTAGGCCTCGATCGCTTCCGGATACTTCTTGGCTCCGCGGCACGCGTCCCCCAGATAGGCCCACAGCAAGTCCTTCGTTGGTTCACTGGCGGTAGCTTCCTGCAGGATGGTGACCGCTTGGTCATAGTTGCCTGCTTTCTCCAGGTCGCGCACCTCCGCCAGCTTGGCATTCAGGCCTTTGATCTTCTCATTCTGCTTTTGGCTTTCCTGCTGTTTCTTAAGCTGCTCCTCCGTCACCCCACTCTTGGCCATGGCTTGCGCCAGGTCCTTCTTCAGGTCAAAATTTACTTCCTTCATGTCGCCCATGGAGATCGGGATATTGTTGAACGAATCCACCTTCTGACCATTCTGCGTCAGCACCGCATCATAGTTTCCGGGTGAGAAACCAACCGACTGATACTCGCCGTTCTTGTTGGTCTTCAACGACATTTTGCGGCCGTTGTCTTTGTTGGTCCATTCGACCACGCCATCGGTGATCGGCTTGCCTTCCTGGTCTTTGCACACGCCTTTGACGCCCGTCATCTGCGCCGCCACGGGAAGTGCGCTCAGTCCCACGAGCAACGTCAGCAGCGCGACCAAGGTGATGTATTTCTTCATGTCTGCCTCCAGCGCGTGGTATCGGTTCGTATAACTCCTGCCACGATGTCCGGTTGCCACGGCAATATCAATATCCAAATTTGAATGCATGAGGATCAATGCGCATCGGCCTGCGATAAGTAAGGAATGGGATCGCCGGCTCCCGCCGCCGCAAAGGCCCGCATGCGCAACACGCAGCTATCACACACGCCGCAGGCCAAGTCCTCCCGGCTATAGCATGACCACGTTAAATGGAAGGGAGCGCCTAATTCAAGGCCAAGTCTCACAATCTCAGCTTTTCTTAGCGCAATCAGAGGCGTCTCGATGCGAATCTTCCCCTCTTTTGTTCCCGTCCGGACGGCTTCGTTGAACGCCTGATAGAACTCCGGACGGCAATCCGGATAGCCCGAGCTGTCCTGCTGAACCGCGCCGACATAGATCTTTTCCGCGCCCAGCACTTCGGCCCAGCTCACGGCCGCCGACAGGAAATGCGAGTTCCGGAAGGGCACATAGGTCACCGGGATCTCCGCTCCGATCTCCGGCCCCGCCTGCGGCACGGCGATCTGCTCATCCGTCAGCGCTGATCCGCCGATGGCGCGAAAGAACGCAGTCTGAATTGCCAGCCGCGTCCGAATACCCAGTTTGTCGCAAATCTCCTGGAACGCCCGGCGCTCCCGGCGCTCGGTTCGCTGCCCGTAGTCAATGTGCAGTGCCGCCGTGTGCTCGGCACCGAAATCTCGTACCGCCAACGCGGCGCAGACCGTTGAATCCATGCCCCCACTGAGCACTACTAGCGCCCGCGCTTTCGAACTTCTTGGGTTTTCGTTCACGGCCGAGTCTGTCATCACGTGCGACGGTGATTTGAAAGGGCACGGCTTCAGCCGTGCCGTTGAGCCGAGCATTCTAGATATTCCGAGCGGACTTTAGTCCGCGGGGAAGACGGTTTTCATCTTTGTCTCGTACATCTCTGCGCTTGTTTCATTACTTCCGGGGAAACAAAATCGCGTCTACACCCCCTTCATCGATGGTTCCCAGATGAACTTATGGATCTGCAGCCCCAGCCTCGCGTGCAGCCCGTCCGCCAGCATCCATTCCGCCAATTCACGTGGATCAAGCAGGCAGTGCGACGCGTCACGGCTGCCCGCTGCATCTTTGCGGAATGCGGGTGACAGGATCACCGATCCCACCCGCGCACTCAATTCGTGTTCGCGAATAAAATCCCGCGCAAACTCGTAATCGCGGCGGCTGGCTAGAACGAACTTCGCTTCGTCCCGCCCCGTCATGTAAAGCAGGTTCTCATGGCGGAACGTGTCGCCCTCTCCCGAATGTGGACACTTCACATCGACGATCTTCACGACCAACTCGGGAACCTTGTCCAGCAACCGTTCGCCGCTGGTTTCGAGCAGCACCGTGTATCCCGCGATCAGCAGCCGGTCCATCAGCGGAACCACTTCGCGTTCCTGCAGCAAGGGCTCGCCACCGGTGATCTCCACCAATCCACCGTCGGGCGAGAGTCGATGCACCTCGTGCTCGATCTCGTCCAGCGTCATGGGCTGGCCGCCCTTGAACGTGTACTCGCTGTCGCACCACACGCAGCGCAGGTTGCACCCGGCCGTGCGCACAAAAACGCACGGCAGCCCTGCGTAGGAGGACTCACCCTGCAACGATTTGTAAATCTCGATGATCTGCACGTGGTGTTTTGAAGCGGCGCCTTTAAAGGCTGCCGAAAAATGCGTCTTGCACCTTGTCTTGAAAGGGCACGGCTTCAGCCGTGCCGATGACCGCGTTATTATTGATCCCCCGAGCGGACTTTAGTCCGCGAGGGACCTCTTAGGATCGTGCTCACTCGCTATACGACGCCGTCGTCGTGTCAGTTTCCCAGATGGTGATGTCCTTCACCTGCACGCGTCCGTTGGTCTTGCCCGTCAGGTGCCTGTTGGTCTCGTCGTAGAAATACTTGGCGAGGTTCTCCGCCGAGGGATTCAGGACATCGAACGGCTGCAGCTCGTTGATCATCTGATGGTCGAGATAGTTCACCACCGGTCGCAGCACGTCCTTCAGGTCTTTGAAGTCGAGCAGCAGGCCGGCGTGGTCCAGCGTCTCGCCGCGCAGGGTGACGCGGACTTTGTAGTTGTGTCCATGGGGCTTCTCGCACTTGCCTTTGTAATTGCGCAGGAAGTGCCCCGAGGAGAATGTGTCTTCAACTGTTACTTCGTACATGTGCTCCGTCCGCAACAACGCAAATAGGCGGGATGCGGCTAACGTCCTATTCTAGCGTGTTTCGCAACTAAGACGCGGGCCTGCGACGTGTGCGACTTCCGGGTGTAGCTACCACACGAACGGCACCAACCGGAACCGCACCCGCCTCGCATAGTCCACATATCCTGGGAGCCGCGCCTTAAGTTCGCGCTCCTCCAGCACCGCGCGAACCATTAGCGCCACCATGAGCAGAAGCGAGGACGCAACCCCGTACCACGATCCCAGCATAAGCGCGATCGAGGGCAGCATTAGTAACATGCCAGCGTACAGTGGATGCCGGACTATCGCGTACGGCCCGGTTGACACAACCTTGTGCCCCCGCTCGGTCTGGATTTTCACCACTGCAGCTAGATAAGGATTCTCCCGATACGTTGCATACGTGATGTACATCGACCACGGCAGTCCGGCAACCCCAATTCCTTGCAGCCACAGCGGCATCGCGGACCAGCGGAAGCGAACAGCGTCCAGACCCATCAAAGCTAGCCACCCGCAAAACACGACAGCCACGATAGGTATCAGCACCTTGTCCCACTTGGGCTGGTCTTTTTGGATGATCGAGCGTAATCGTTCTTCGAGCAATGCTGGGTCATGACGCAACAACATGATGGAAATCGCCAGCGCGAAAACGAAAAGCAGCGCCATAAACACCCAGCCGGCGATCCACCTCAGCGTTCCCGCCGCCCCAAACAGGAGCGCCGCAAACACCAGAAACTCCACGCCCAAAGCGAGTGTTAATTTCGCTTTCATCATTGCTTAGGATGAGGCTGATTGGTTCTCCGGCTCATGAATCACGGCCAAAGAATTCTTCCACCGCCCGGATGTCCGTCGTCCGTGCGTACTGCGGCAGACTGTCGAGAAACACGCGCCCGTACTGCTTCTTCAGGATGCGGTTATCCAGCAGGCACAGTAGTCCGCGATCGTGCAGCGAACGGATCAGCCTGCCGAATCCCTGCTTCAGCGAAATCACCGCGCTCGGCACTTGATATTCAAAGAAGGCATTCCCACCGTCCTCGTCAATGGCTTTGATGCGCGCGGCCACCACGGGATCGTTCGGCACGGCAAACGGCAGGCGGTCAATGATCACGCAGCTCAACTGCTCGCCCTGCACATCCACGCCTTGCCAGAACGATGACGTCGCGAACAGTACCGCGTTGGGCGTCATGCGGAACTCCTCCAGCAGCGCATTCTTCGGCGCGCTGCCCTGCAACAGCATGGGGAATTCCAACTCGCCCAGCAGCCGATCGTAAAGTTGATTCATGAACGAGTAACTGGTGAACAGGCAGAAACGCACGTCCGCGCGTGATCTCCAATAGTTGTCGTACGCGCTGCGAGGCTTTCTCCACGAACTGCGGCTCCCGCGGATCGGGCAGGTCGGGAGGAACGTATAGCAGCGCTTGGGTGGGGTAGTCGAAATGCGACTGCACGATCAGCTCGCGCGCATGTTCGATGCCCAGACGCCCGCGAATGTAGTCAAACCCGCCGCCCACCGCCAGCGTCGCGGAGGTCAGCACCGCCGTCTCCAGATGATCGAACAGCGTCTGCCGCAGGATGTCCGAAACCGTGATCGGTGTGGCCTGCAGAAATACGTTGTGTTGCCCTCCTCGTGTCCCGCGACGTTCGCCCCGCCGCTCGATCCAGAACACCGTGTTCTTCTGGTTCGACTCCAGGATGAACCCGAGCTGAACCCGCAGCTCCTCGATGCGGCGGCACAAGTTGTGCACCTCGTCGGGCTTGTTCGGAAGGGCCTGCAACTCGCTATAAAGGTGCAACAGCGTATTTTGAAATCCAATGTATTCGTCGCCGTTTTCCTCCAGGAATTCCGCGCGGTTCTCGAACGCGAAGCGGCCTTCTCCCGGTGGAATCAGCGAAAAGAAAAACTGCGAGCGCTCGCGCACCCTCGCTGACGCAGCCAGTGCCTGTGCCAGCGGAAGGTTTGCCCGCCGCAGTGTCTGCTCCACGTCGCGCAGCGCGTCTTCCACGCGCACGTTCGACACCGACACACCGAAAAAATCGGTGGCCACGTCCTCCAGTTCGTGCGCCTCGTCAAACACCACCACGCCCGCCTCGGGAAGCACTCCTGCATCGGGCGCGCGTTCAGCGGCGGCCTTGATGGCCAGATCGGCGCAGAACAGGTGATGGTTGACGATGATGATGTCGCTCTCTGCCGCCCGCCGCCGCATCTCGGTGATGAAGCAGCGATCGAACTGCTGACACTCCGCGCCAATGCAGCGGTCGGTGCGTGCGTCGAGCTTCGACCACAACTGGCCGCTCTCGGGCAATTCCGACAACTCGGCGCGGTCGCCCGTCTCGGTCGTCTTCTCCCAGTCGCTGATGATCTTGAACTGGCTGATCTCCTCTAACCCGTTCAGCACCGGCTGGTCGGTCAGGTCGTAAAGCTTCTTGCGGCACAGATAATTCGCGCGCCCTTTCATGTAGCAGACGCGCAACTCGCCAAGGTGCTCCTGCAGGAAGGGAATGTCCTTGAAGAACAGTTGCTCCTGCAGCGTCTTGGTTCCGGTCGAGATAATCACCCGCTTGCCTGAACGGATCACCGGCAGCAGGTACGCCAGTGTCTTGCCGGTGCCGGTTCCGGCCTCGACGATCAGGTGCCGCTTTTCCGTCAGCGCCTGCTCCACGGCTTCTGCCATCTGCAACTGTCCGCGGCGAAATTCGTACGCAGGATGGCTGCGCGCCAGCACGCCTCCCGGCCCGAAAAACTGGTACAGCGAGGGAATACGCGCAACTGACGAAGCGGATTGTGACGGGGAAGACACGGCGAAAGGGTTACATCCCTATAATAGACGTTGCTACCCGCACAGCAGAAAGAGCCTCATTGAGCCGCCGAGTCCATTACGAAACCCGCACCAAAACGCTACCGGGAGAAATGCCCCTGGCCGGCACGCTGGCCATTGTCGGCCGACCCAACGTCGGCAAATCGACGCTCTTCAACCGTCTCGTCGGGTCGCGCCGTGCCATTGTCGGTGACGAGCCCGGCATCACTCGCGACCGCCTCTATGGCGAAGCCGAATGGGCCGGCCGGACGCTGCGCGTGGTCGATACCGGCGGCATCATTCCGGAAGACAAAGCGCTGATCCCGGCTGAAATTTTTCGCCAGGCCAAGGTCGCGCTGGAGCAGGCCGACGCCATCGTCATGGTGGTCGATGGTCGCACCGAGTTGGCCGCGCCCGACATCGAACTTGCCCGCCAGTTGATTCGCATGGGCAAGCCGCTGCTGCTGGCGGTCAACAAAATGGACACGCCCAACATCGAGCCCTATGCGCAGGAATTTCGCCGCCTCGGAATCAAGGAGTTGCTGCCTATCTCCGCTGAGACCGGCAACGGCGTGGCCGAATTGCTGGAGCATGTGTTCCGCGTCTTTCCCCACACCGAGCGTCTTGCTGAGGAAGAAGCGGCGGTGGTCGCGGAAGAAGAGCAAGCCGAAAGCGCCGACGGCGTGCCTGTCGAAGCCGAAACCGAAGAAGAAGAGGTTCCGAAGCTATCGAAAGTTGCCATCATCGGACGCCCCAACGTCGGCAAGTCCACGCTCTTGAACGCGCTTACTGGAACCGGCCGCGCTATCGTCTCACCCATCGCCGGAACCACCCGCGATGCGGTCGATGAACTCGTCGAGCGCGACGGACAGACCTACCGCTTCATCGACACCGCCGGTATTCGTCGCAAGGGCAAGACCGAGCTGATGGCCGAAAAGCTCTCCGTCGTGATGGCCCGCAAGCATCTCGAAGCCGCCGATGTCGCGCTCATTCTGATCGACGCCGTGGAAGGCGTCACCGCCAGCGACGCCACCATCGCCGGTTACGCCCACGAGAGCGGACGCTCCGTCATCATCGTCGTCAACAAGTGGGACCTGGTCACGACTAATCGCACCGACGGCAAGCCCCCAGCCGACCAGACGCTTTACGAGGAGCGGGCGCGGCGGCATCTTAAGTTTCTAAACTATGCGCCTATCGTGTTCGTCTCGGCCTCGACCGGCAAGGGACTCAATAAGCTGTACACCACGTTGGAACTGGTCGCGAAAGAACGCCGCAAGCGCATAGGCACCGGCGCCATGAACCGCTTCCTCGCCAAGGTCGATTTCGAGCGCGCCTCGGTACCGATGGCCAAGCGCGTCCGCATCTTCTACATGACGCAGGCAGCAGTCTCGCCGCCAACGTTCATCCTTTTTACCGACCGCGAGGTGAAGCTGCACTTCGCCTACCAGCGTTTCTTGGAGAATCAGATTCGCGAGGCGTTCGGCTTCGTCGGCTCGCCCATCTGGATCAAGAACCGCGCCCGCCACGAAGACCGCGACAAACGCTAGGCAGGCCTGATCGCGATGTCTTGAGCCCCGCAGCGGCGGCACCTCTATCGCGCGGGCACGGCCAAATGCTGCATCCACTCTTGCAATTCCTGCAGCGCCCGCTCGCACACCATGGCGTGCCGCAACTTCTTATCGCGCACCCTACGCCGCGTATCCTCGTCCAACTGCAGTAGCAGGTCGAACGTAATGTTCGCCGGCTGAAAACTCTTTGCCTCGGCATGACAGATATAATTCACCAGCGCTCCAAACGCCGTCGCCCGCGGTGGAGCCAACGGTTCCGTCGCCGACCGCCAATGCCGCGCCTTGCATGCCCGCGAGCAGCCCCGTGGCGATCGACTCGACGTATCCTTCGACTCCCGAAATCTGTCCCGCGAACAGCACCTTGGGATGCTGCTTCATTTGCAGCGTCTCCTGCAGCAGCGCCGGCCCGTTGATATAGGTGTTGCGGTGAATCTGTCCGTAGCGCAGAAACTTCGCATTCTCCAATCCAGGAATCAACCGCAAAATCCGCGCCTGCTCGCCAAACTTCAAATGGTTCTGGAATCCGACCAGGTTGTACGAATCGGCGCGCAGGTTTTCCTGCCGCAACTGCACCACCGCATGCGGAGTCTTCCCTGTCTTCGGATCGCGCAGCCCCACCGGCTTCATCGGGCCCGAAGCGCAGCGTGTCGCGTCCGCGTCGCGCGATCTCTTCGATGGGCAGGCAGCCCTCGAAGTAATTCAGCTTCTCCCACTCCTTCGCGTCCACCGACTGCGCTTCCAGCAGCGCGTCGATAAACCGGTCGTATTCCTCTTTCGTCATCGGGCAATTGATGTAGTCGGCCGTGCCCTTGTCGTAGCGTGCGGCCATGTAAACGCGCGACATGTCGATCGAGTCAGCTTCCACGATCGGGCTGATCGAGTCGTAGAAGTAAAGCTGATCGCTGCGACTCAGCCGCAGGATCTCCCGCGAGAGCGCGTCTGAAGTCAGCGGTCCGCTGGCGACGATGGTGATGCCGTTGTTCTCATCAATCCGTGTGAATTCTTCTCGCATCACACGAATCAGCGGCTCACGCTCAATCGCTGCAGTCACCGCCTCCGCGAACTTGTCGCGGTCGACCGCCAGTGCGTGTCCCGCGGGAACCGCCGTCTGCGCGGCGATTTCCATCAGCAGCGAACCCGCGCGCCGCATTTCTTCCTTAAGCAGCCAGGGAGCGGTGTTCACCGTGTCGGACTTTAGCGAGTTCGAGCACACTAGTTCGGCGAAGTGCGCCGTCTGGTGAGCCGGCGTCGAGCGCACGGGACGCATCTCGTAAAGCTCGACCGCCAGACCACGCCGAGCGCATTGCCAGGCGGCTTCCGAGCCCGCAAGTCCGGCGCCGATGATGCGAATTTTTGTTGACATGGGACCCACGAAAGCGAGGAACTACAGGTATTATACGGGCGGGTTACGAGGAGGCCGTTATGGCAAGAGTGTCCTACATCGAACCGGAAAATGCCCCGCCTGAGGTTCGCGAAATCTACGAGAAAGCGCTGCGCGGCAAGCCCAACAGCGTGCAGAAGATTCTCGCGCATCGCCCGGAAATGCTGAAGAACTTCATCGCGTTTTACGGCAGCGTCGGTCGCTCGCTCGAGCGCCGCCTTTACGAGATGGTGTACATCCGCGTCTCCATGATCAACCAGTGCCACTATTGAATGCAGCACCATCTCGCTTCGTCGAAGCGAGTCGGATTGCAACCCGCCGACTGGCAGCGCCTGCAAGCCGGAGACCACAGTGAGTTCTCGCCGAAGGAGCAGGCCGCGCTCAAATTCGCCGAGAAGCTCACCCGCGAATCGCGCAACATCACCGACGCCGACATCGCGGCGTTGAAGGCCCACTTCAGCGAAGAGCAAATCGTTGACCTCGACGTGCTGGTCGGCCTCATCAACCTGACCAACCGCCTCACCGATCCCCTGGGTGCGGACCTGGAGTTCCCTGAAGAAAAGATTCCGGCGTAGCCAGACGACGAACGATGGATTGCGAGCCACTGCGAAACGTCTCTCTCGATTCCGCCGGGACGTGTATAGTGTGTCTGCTTCGAGATCGCACTTTGAAACTCCGCTTAAAGGAGACAATATGAAAGCAAGGACCACCCTTTTGACCCTGGCACTGTGTCTTGTCGCAGCAACAGTGGGTTTCGCTCAGAACCCCAACATGGGAACTTGGAAGCTGAACGAGGCCAAGTCGAAGATCGCCCCGGGGTTCACCAGGAACACCACGGTTGTTTACACGGCCGCGGGTGACAGCGTGAATATCACCACCGACGGCACCGACAAAGATGGGAAGCCGGCCCATAGCGACTGGACGGGCAAGTTCGACGGCAAAGACTACCCCGTCACCGGCGATCCCAATACTGACACTCGCTCCTATACCAAGGTCGACGACCATACTTTGAGCTTGGCCAACAAGAAAGCCGGCAAAGTCACCACCAGCGGCCGGATTGTCGTGTCGGCGGACGGCAAGAGCCGCACCGTCACCGTGAGCGGAATCGGCGCATCCGGCAAGAAGGTCGCCAGCAAGGCGGTCTACGACAAGCAGTAACCGGGTATCATCGACCATCTGCTCGCCCACTCAAGCCCCGCCTTGAGTGGGATGGTTCTTTTGATAAGTCTGCGCAATTTAGGAGGCCCCCGCCCCCACTTTCACAGAATCGTCAAGACAGGAGACGCTCGCTCCCTCACCTAATAAGCAGGTCTGCAATAAGCAAGCCGTCTGGCGCGTTACTACCATTCAGTCAGTAGCACCTACATCTTCTATCCAACGGTCCGACCCCAAATGTTGTCTGTTAAACAGTGCCAGCGAACGCAGATTTGTTTCTTGCGGAATCGGATGGGACGAATCATCCAATAATCCATCCGAACACGCCGCATCCTCGTGCAGGATGCGCTATCGACCCTGCTGGAGTGCCATCTAACCGCCAACATTAAGGCTGCTGACTCGCCGATGATCGGTACGGACCGGCTGTATCTCGGCGTCTCATGCGGGGATGTGAGGCGGTCATGCAGTATCGACAGTCTTCGGGGCGGCTTCTTCTAGTTGTAGTCTTGCTTCTGCCACTCGCCTCCTCAGGACAGATCAACAGTTCAATGCAGCAGCGGGCAAAGTCTGGCGACGTAAAGGCCATGCTGCAACTCGCCCAAGCCTATGAAACAGGAAAAGGGACTGCATCGGACATAACGCAAGCGGCGCTGTGGTATCAGCACGCAGCCGACGCAGGCGATCCTTCGGCGCAGACTAAGCTGGCTTCGCTTTACCTGAACGGAATTGGTGTGCCCAAAGATCCGGCAGGGTCTGCGCGCTGGCTCCTGCGTGCTGCCAGCAGCGGCTACGGAATCGCGCAGATGAACTTGGGCCTTGCTTATCTGCGGGGAGACGGAGTGACGAAAGACGGCGCGGAGGGCGTGCGCTGGCTTCGCGAAGCGGCGGCGCAGGGTGTTGCGGACGCCGAGGCCAACCTGGGGGTTGTTTACCTGACCGGGCTGGGCGTTGCCAAGAATTATCACGACGCACTGCAATGGAACCAGCGCGGTGCGAAGCACGGAAGTACCGTAGCGGAGTGTAACCTCGGCAGCATGTATGAAGCCGGAACCGGAGTAGAGATGAACTCCACTACTGCCGAGTCGTGGTACCGTCGCGCCGTCAGCAAACACTCTGTCGATGGAGAATATCGTCTCGGCCGATTACTGGTGTCCAAGCCTGGAGACCACATGGCCGAAGCAACTGCGCTGTTGCGCGACGCTGCCGATCGGGGTGATATGAGGGCGCAGTTTTCGATGGGTCTGCTGCATGAACAGGGGCGCGGTGTGCCGCAGAGTTATGTTGAAGCGGCAAAGTGGTACCGCAAGGCCGCCGATGCCGGGTTCGCGGGCGCGCAACTGAACCTGGGTAACTTGTATGAGGCGGGACACGGTGTTCCACAAGATATCGCGCAGGCCGTGCACTGGTATTCCGAGGCTGCGGGACAGGGAGTCGTTCCGGCGGAATGGAATTTAGGAATAGCTTACGAAAAGGGTGCGGGCGTGAACCAGGATTACGTGAAGGCCCGCTATTGGTACTCGCTTGCTGCGCAAGGTGGAGACAAAAACGCCCAGAACAGCATGGGGCGATTCTTTTACCTCGGGCTCGGTGGGAGTCGTGACCGGCAGCAGGCGTTGCAGTGGTTCACCACATCCGCGAACAACGGCGATCCCAACGCCGCTCTCAATTTGGGAAGAGTACTGTCCGATGATGCAGCGTCCGCGTCGGACCGAATCGCCGCAGTGACCTGGTTTGAAGTTGCGCGTCAACGGGGACTCGACCCCGGCCCCGTGCTGGAGAACCTTAAAGCTCAGCTCACCAACGTGCAAACCGAAGCGGCGCTGCACAATGCTTCCCAATGGCTGTCGGTGCACTGACACGCTATTTTCAAAATTTGCTTTCTCTTTACCGGTGATGTACACGAGCATCCTGGAGCATTCTTGAGAGGACAGATCTTCTTCGCCAGTGGCACTTATTCTTCGAAGGACCGGCGGCTTCCCACCCGCGATCGCGAAGCGACCCGCGAACTCGTGTAGTAAACTTCATTCGCAATAAACGCAAATCGATTGCGACGTGAACGAATTCTGAAGCGCATTGAGCGCTGCAGAATATCTCCCGACGCTATGTTGGGACGAGCGTGGAGTCGTCGCCTCACATGACAATCCCAAATCGCAGTGATCCGGACTTGAAACGAGGAAACCATGGACTTAGGTGCAGGAGTACGAAAACTGGCGCTGGGAGCGCTTGCCGTCTCAAGTTTTTTCGCGGTAAGCGATGCGCCCGCGCAGGCGCAAGCAGCCAGCGCGAAGAAACCAAACATCCTCGTCATCTTTGGTGATGACATCGGCTACTTCAACATTAGCGCTTACAACCTTGGCATGATGGGCTATAAGACGCCCAACATCGACCGCCTCGCTCACGAGGGCGCACTGTTCACGGACGCTTACGCCCAGCAGAGTTGCACCGCCGGACGCGCGGCGTTCATCACCGGACAAAGCCCCATTCGCACCGGCCTGCTCAAGGTCGGACTGCCGGGCTCGAAACTCGGACTCCAGAAAGAAGACCCGACCATTGCCGACCTGCTCAAGCCGCAGGGCTACATGACCTTTCAGAACGGCAAGAACCACCTTGGCGATCGCAACGAGTTTCTGCCCACCGTGCACGGCTTCGATGAATTCTTCGGCAACTTCTATCACCTGAACGCCGAGGAAGAGCCGGAAAACGTGGACTACCCGCGGAACCCTACCTTCAAGGCTGAGTTCGGTCCGCGTGGCGTATTCAAGTGCAAAGCCACGGCCACCGACAATCCCGCGCCTTCCGACCCGCGCTTTGGCCCGTGGGGCAAGCAGACCTGCGAAGACACTGGCCCGCTCACCAAGAAACGTATGGAGACTGCCGACGACGAGTTTCTGGCAGTCACGCTCGAAGACATGGACCGCGCCGTCAAGGCGGGAAAGCCGTTCTTCATCTGGCATAACACCACCCGCATGCATATCTGGACGCACCTTCCTCCGCAGTACGCGGCCATGGAAAACCAGAAGGGCCTCTACGGCGCGGGCATGACCCAACTCGACGACAACATCGGCGTGCTGCTGAAGAAGCTCGACGACCTGGGAATTGCCGACAACACCATCGTCATCTTCACCAGCGACAACGGCGCGGAAGTCATGAGCTGGCCCGACGGCGGAACCACTCCTTTCCACGGCGAGAAGAACACCAGCTGGGAGGGCGGATATCGCGTGCCTTTCCTCATCCGTTGGCCGGGAACCGTCAAGCCGGGATCAGTGTTTAACGGCACCATTGCGCACGAGGACTGGGCCACCACCCTGTTGGCCGCCGCAGGCGTGCCCGACGTCAAAGAGAAGCTGTTGACCGGCTACCTGGCCGGCGACAAGACCTTCAAAGTCCACCTCGATGGCTACAACTTGATGCCTTATCTCAAGGGCGACACCGACGTGGATCCTCGTCGCGAGTTCCTCTATTGGACCGACGACGGCGAGCTCGCTGCCCTGCGTTACGACAAGTGGAAGGCCATGTTCCTGGAGCAGCCCGCTCACGGCTTCTCGGTTTGGGAAACGCCATTCGTTTCCCTGCGCGTTCCCAAGCTGTTCGACCTGCACGCCGATCCGTTCGAGCGGGCCGAGATGGAAGCGATCGACTACTCGCACTGGCGGATCGATCGCGTCTTTCTGCTGACGCCTGCCCAGGCCTTTGTGGGGCAGTGGCTGACCAGCTTCAAGCAATTCCCTCCGCGCCAGAAGCCGGCCAGCTTCAACCTCGACCAGGTGATGAAGCAAATGGCGGAAGCGTCGGACTAAGCATCTGGCGACAACCATAACACTGGCGTCCCGCTGTCGCTCAGGCGGCGGGAACGCTGATTTCGGCGCTGACTTTCAGAACAGTTTTGCCATAAGAAGGAAAGGAACACGCACATGCGAATCGCTCGCTCAATTCTTCCGGCAGTAGCGCTTTTGCTTCTCACAACAGCAGTATTTCTGGCTTCTGTTGAGGCGCAGGCGCGCCTGCTCCATATTAACAACGCCATCTATGGCAAGAACGGACGGGGAATGAACGTGACCAACAAGCTCCGTTCCATGATCCAGAACAATACGCTAAACATCAAAGTCAACAACGGCAACATGGGCGGAGACCCGAATGTAGGTGCGGACAAGTACCTGGCAGTTAAATATACCTACCAGGGTCGCGCCATGAGTAAGGTTGTCAAGGAAGGTGATCGGCTCCAGCTGCCCTGATCACATCTGCACTGCGAACGAATCAACTGCATGCGTCCCGCCTTCGCTTGCAGACACCAGCTGCCCGTGTTCGCATTCGCACCGGAAAGCGTGCAATCCGTGCAACTCACCGAAAAGAAACTGTTCATTCCAACAAAATCCGAATCTTACACAGGCTTTTCCACGAACCTGTTAATAAATAAAAACGCAGTCGAGTTCCAAAGTCGTTTGTTATGAGCTTGATTTCCTACAGGAGGGAATGAAATCCGCGGAATACTACTGCCCAGTTCCGGGCAAAAGGAAAAGGCTGTGACCTTGGTTATGCTCTAGCCGACAACTCCTGCGAGGGAGTCCCCGGCGTGGACGCATGTACCGTCACAGCCCTTCAAGTGATCACCGCTTTCGCGGTTCCGGACCCCGACTGACACCTCGCAGTGCAGTCGGTTTTTTCGGGTCTGGCAGCCTTGCCGAGTCACCTCAGCAACCTGACCACTCAGCATACTTCAGGCCAGCTACGTTTAAGATGCCAACCCTTTTCTGCCGTCGACGTGTCGAATCCTAATACAGAAAGCCCAGTTGTCAATGCCCGAGGTTGGTGCAATTGCCAGTTATTTTGCAGCTCAAAAAGTACTCCGCAACCTATTGAATTCGTGGCACTTGAATTTTCAGCCCAAATCGTTTTGTGATTTGTTCACATGTTTTTCACAGAAGATCGATGTGCAAAACTACTTGCCAGAGAACCACACTAAGCTATTGACGTCGACCGTGAAGTGCGGCATTGTCGAAACAGGGAGTTTGATGCCGAATCTGGTGGCTTATGTTGACGGCGGATCCCACGGCAGTCCGGGGCCGTCCGGCATTGGCGTTGTCATCGAAGAGGCTGGCGGCGAAAAGGTGCGGATCGCCAAGTCCATCGGCCGCCAGGACAACAATGTCGCCGAGTACGTTGCCCTGCTGGAAGCCCTGCAACACGCTGTCTCCGTGAAGGCGCGCACCCTCCATGTCTACTCCGACTCCGAGATCGTGGTGAAGCAGATGACAGGTCAGTACGCCTGTCGCAGTCCCCGCCTGTATTCCCTGAATTGGACCTGCCGCAAACTAGCCCGCTCGCTCGACTTCTCCATCGCCCACATCAGCCGGGAACTCAATCTGGAAGCCAACGAACTCGCCAACCACGCGGTCCGTTCCCGCCAGACGGTCTGATCCGCTCTCGCTGAAACGAGACCCATTCGTTCGCGGGAGGTGGGGTCGTTCCGTGCCGTCGGTTGCAATCCCAAATTGGGACAGGAAATTCTCGAAAGGCATGTTGGTTGGAGGTGGTCGCTATTGCTCAGACCAGAGGCAGCCCCAGATGAGAGAGTGAATAGGTGGAGTTGTCCCTTCGGCATCTCCGTCAGGAGGGCACATGTTCTACAAAGTATCATCTTTTATCGTTCTGGCAGTCGCTTCGATTGCATTGACCTTTGGTGTTGCAGGATGCAGTAAAACCAACACCCCGGACACCAGCGCCCAGAGTCAACCAGCGCAAACCGATCAGTCGCAGGATGCAGCGGCTACAGACAATCTGGCCCCAACCGACGGAAGCCAGACTACCGATGCCAACGCTCAGCAGCAGCCCGTAAATCAGGCGCCGCAGCAGAACTATCAGCAGCCCGCGCCGGTACGGCACACTTCTTCACATCGAGCGGTACAGCAGATCCCACAGGGCCAGTACTACTCCAATGGGGATTACAACCCTGACTACCAGGATGCGAGTTACGGCCAGCCCGTGCTTCAGGCACAGCAGCCTCCGCCGCCGTTGCCGGAATATTCGCAGCCTCCAATCCCCGGCAATGGCTATCTATGGACCCCCGGATATTGGAGCTACGCTCCGCAGGGCTACTTCTGGGTGCCCGGCGCCTGGGCGATGCCACCGCAAGTGGGCTTCCTGTGGACGCCTGGATATTGGGGATTCTCCGCAGGCCTGTATCAATTCAATTACGGCTTCTGGGGCCAATATGTCGGCTACTACGGCGGCATTAACTATGGCTTCGGCTACGGCGGGATGGGCTATCAGGGCGGGTATTGGAGCGGAAATCGTTTCAACTACAACCGCTCCGTCAACAATGTGAACATCACCAACGTTAACGTGTATAACCGCAGCATCAACAACACCACGATGAACCGTGCCAGCTACAACGGGCCGGGAGGCATCACTCGCCAGCCACTGCCGGCGGAAAGGGCCGCACTGCGTGAGCGGCGCATTCCTCCGATGTCCACACAGTTGCAGCACCAGCGGGCGGCAGCACAGAACCGTCAGCAGTTTGCCTCTGTCAATCACGGGCGTCCTGCCGAATTTGCAGCGGCGAAGCCCATCGCGGCAGGCAGACCGATCGCTCCGGTGATTCCTGCTCGCACCGCTGCCCAGCCACGGCCACAGCAGCAGCAACAGCGCGCTCAGGCGCAGCCGCAGCAGCACGCTCAGCCACAGCAACAGCAACAGCATGCTCAGGCACAGCAGCAACAGCATGCTCAGGCACAGCAGCAGCAGCATGCTCAGGCACAGCAGCAACAGCATGCTCAACCACAACAGCAGCAGCACGCTCAGGCACAGCAGCAACAGCATGCTCAACCACAACAGCAGCAGCACGCTCAGGCACAGCAGCAACAGCATGCTCAGCCACAACAGCAGCAGCACGCTCAGGCACAGCAGCAACAGCATGCTCAGCCACAACAACAGCAGCACGCTCAGGCACAGCAGCAACAGCATGCCCAGCCACAACAACAGCAGCACGCTCAGGCACAGCCGCAACAGCATGCCCAGCCACAACAACAGCAGCACGCTCAGGCGCAGCCGCAACAGCATGCCCAGCCACAACAGCAGCAGAAGGCTCAGGCGCAGCCGCAACAGCATGCTCAGCCACAACAACAGCAGAAGGCTCAGGCGCAGCCGCAACAGCATGCCCAGCCACAACAGCAGCAGAAGGCTCAGGCGCAGCCGCAGCATACTAATGCGAAGCCGCCTGCGCCCGGAAAATAGAATAAGTAGCGGCGACACACAGAGTTGCGTCGCAGCCTAACGGAAGGGGTGGGGCTTCGGCTCCGCCTCTTCATTTTGCCCGGGTTGGGGAGTCCCTCTTCAGAATGTTTCTTTTTTACGTGGCGTTCATCGCGAAATACCCGCTCGCCTCACTGTCCGGAAGACTGGGTACCGGGAAGCCACGGTGATTCCGAACGGATGGTCGCCGATCCGGAAACTGACCTAACTATCCGGCGGCAAGCCTGACGAGTAAATCCGCCTCCCCTATCTGCTAAGCTGTGGCGGTTGTCATCGCCAGACTGAAGAGGACAATCCCATGGAAGTCGTGGCTGGAGTGGATCTGGGCGGAACTGCTGTCAACTACACGATTGTGGACCAAGAGGGGAAGTTTCTCATCGAGGGCCTGTGCGAACATCCTGCGCTGGCCAAACAGGGACCCGACATCTGCCTCCAGCAAATCGCCGACGGTCTCAAGATCGCGGCGGACAAGGCAGGCGTTGCCGTGTCCGACATCGTTGCTATTGGTCTCGACACTCCCGGTCCAGCCAGTGCTTCGGGCGTGCTTAGTGCGCGTGGTTCCACCAACTTCGTGCACGCCAATTGGGCGGGATTTGATATTCGTGAGCGTTTGGCGCACAAACTTGGCAAGCCGGTGCTGTATTTGAACGACGCCAATGCTGGCGCACTCTGGGGACACTACGCGATCTTCGGACCCAACAGCAAGGAGACATCGGTTTCGATTGTCATCGGGACGGGCAACGGCGGCGGCATCATCCTCGATGGCAACGTTGTGAAAGGCAAAAACGGATTTGGCGGGGAGCTGGGACACGTGCTGATTCCGTACCAGAGCATCGCCGGCACCCCCGGCATGGAGCCAAAATGTAATTGCGGACGCACCGGCGATCTTGAATCGGTGTGCTCGCTGACCGCGATCGAACGCACGCTGCTGCCGTATTTTCTGCCGCGCTATCCCGGACATGAACTGGGAAAGGTCGATCTTCACACCGCGGCCAAACTGGTACGGGGCATGGCGGAAAAAGGCGATCCGCTGTGCAAAGACGTATTCCGCGTGCAGGCCCATGGCCTGGGTCTGTTCTTCGACGAGATGATCAATACCTTCGACCCCGACGCGTTGATTGTCGGCGGCGGCGCGCTCGAAACTGGCGTGGAATTTCAGCGTTGGTTTATCGACGAAATTCGCGCCGCCATGCCCCATCAGCGCGAGGAGCAGGTTGGCATCCCGATCCACGTGATGCCCAACGGCGATACGGCAGGTGCGCGCGGAGCGGCCATCGAAGCCCTTAAACTCGCGCGCCGTGGTGGTCTCGCTTAAGACGCTGCACCTCTTGCGATAAAATCGAAAGCCGCCCGACCGGGCGGCTTTCGTAGCAAGGCCGATCGGTGATCCTCAATGCCCTTGGTCATGTGGAACGGTTACGATTGCCGCCGCCGAACCAAGATTCCCGGCCAAATCCCTGGCGCTAACCGTAATCGTGTACTGTCGTCCGTTCTTGTCGTTTCCGTTTCGTGAGGCTTGGAGTAAGACAGTGAACGAGTAACTCCCACCATGTCCCAAGTTCACCGGCCCGCTCGGTTGAACCATTCCATATTCGTCCACGACTGCAAAAGTCGCAGTGCTTGGGTTGACCCCCGACAAGCTGTCCTTGATTGTGCCGGAGACCGTCACGGGGACCATCTTGCCGTTGGGCGGCCAGAGCGACGATGGATTGGCCGATACACTCACAGCCGGCGGCGTCACGTCGATGCCGAACGCTGCCGTCGCCAGTGCGCTGATGTTACCGGCATTGTCGATGGCGCGAAGTCCCACGTTGTAGGACCCCTGTGCGGTCAATTGCGTCGAGGTCGAACTTCCGGCGAACGCCGTCACCTGTCCGTTGTTGATCCAGTAGCGAAGCTGTTCGACCCCGCTGCCCGAATCGGTCGCGCTCAGGTTGACGGTGACGGGAAGCGAATTGATCCAGCCGTTGCCATTCGCTCCCGGGGTGGTCGTAATGGAAGCGACCGGCGGCACCAGGTCCACGTTGACCGGAGACGGTAACAATACGACTCCAGTGAGTCGAGCCAGCGTCAGTTGCACATTGCCGCTACTGACGCCGTAGGTGGCCCCGCTGATCGCATCCTGTAACTGGGTTCCGTCGGTGAAGAGCCCGCCTACTGGAATGCTTGCGGTATTGCTCGACGGGCCGTTGTTAAGCGCGACCACCGCCGCTTCACCGCCCAGCACTCTGGCATAGGCATAGGTATTCGGCGCCGTGCCGGCCTGCTGCGTATCGCCCGTCAAGAGAGTGACAAACGATCCGTTGCGCAGCACCGGGTACTGCTTACGCAGGTGTGCCAGCTTCGTGTAATACGACTCCACCGACGTATCGGGCGGGCCGTAGATCGTGGGATCGCCCGCTTGATCGAGCCACGGATAGGGCGGCCGGGTGTACGGATCGCCGATCGGCCCGTTGGAACTGCTGGTCTGCGACGGCGAGTTAACAGCAACCTCATCGCCGTAGTAAACCATCGGCGCTCCGATGTAAGTGAACTGGAAGAGAGCGGCCAATTCAAGCCGCTGCTTTGCCTGCACCAGTCCCGTGTCGCCCAGCTCCGTCATTACATACAGCGCGCGATTCACGTCGTGCGAATCCAGCAGGTTCAGCATGGCGGCTGTGGCCTGCGGCGGATAATCGTCGCGCACCGCGCGTATGGCATGGTCAAACTGGCTGGGCGTGAGTCCCGGAATGTCGTTTGTACCGTTATTGTTGTCGTCGTGCCATTCCGCGTTACGCACGAAACCCGTGATGTTCTTGCGGAAGCGATAGTTCATCACCGAATCCATCTGGTCGCCCGCCAGCCATTGGCTTGCATTGGGCCAGATTTCGCCGATCAGCGGACCGTTGGCGTTGTAGGTCTTCGCATGGTTGCGATAGTCAACCCACCAAGCGTGCGGGAAGTTGCCGTCGTCCGCAACGTCAAAGCGCCAGCCGTTGGCGCCCTGGCTGTACCAGTACTGCGTCACGTTTCCGGCACCGCTATAGAAGAAGTTCTGCACCGCCGGGTTGGTGTGGTCGAAGGTCGGCAGGCTGTCGAATCCGAACCAACCGGGATAGTCGGCCGAACCGCAGGGCACAGTGTTGTCGTTGAAGTGGAACCAGCTCCGCCAAATGGAGCTGAGCGACTCGCACGCGCCATCGGTTGAGTAACGATGGTAACGGTCGAAATACAGGCTATCCGACGAGGCGTGATTGAATACGCCGTCCAGAATCACCTGCATCCCGCGCCGGTTCATCTCGGTCTCCAGCGCGGTAAATGCCGCATCTCCGCCCAGCGCCGGATCGATATGCAGATACTGGTCGGTGTCGTAGCGGTGGTAGGAGCGCGCCATGAAGATCGGGTTCATGTAAATGGTGTCGAACCCGAGCGACTGAATGTAGTCGAGCTCGCTCTGCACGCCCGCCAGATCGCCGTTGTAAAACTGGGTGAAGTTGTTGTAGCAGGACGAGCTGCTGTTGCGCGGATCGCACATCTTCGTGTTCCACGTGTCGTAGTGGATCACGGTGCTGGGATCGGTGCCGTAGAACGTCGGGCAGCCAGTAGTCGATCCTCCGGTGCGGCAGTAGTCGTTGGTCTGGTCGCCGTTGCGGAAGCGATCGGGCAGGATGTGGTACACGTTGGCATTCTGCAGCCATGCCGGAGTCTGGAAGTTGGGATCGTAGACCGTGAACTGGAACGACGGGAATGGTTCGCCGTCGCTGGGCGCGCCGGTTCCGTCTTTGTGCACGTTATCGTTGTCGTCGAGATAATCGTCGCTATACCACCCATTTGTCGGACTGTCGCTCGGACCCCGGTAAATGTGGAATTTGTAGTAATAGACCGTCGTTGCAGACGGCATCGTCAGCGCTGTCTTCCAGACATCGTATTCCGTCCCACTCACCGTGATGTTTTGATCGAACGGCATGTTCGTATCAACCGGCCCCATCGTTGTGCCAGAGGCGGTGTCAAACAGATAAGCGCGAACGTTGACACTCCAGATGCCGCTTGCATGCAACGTGCGGAAGCGCAGCGTGACCGTCGTATTCTCTGGTACCGCGCCTTCCTGGTCGCGATAGAACGGATCGAAGGTGTTGTGATAGAAACCGGCCTTATCGGCGGCGCTGAATCCCCCTGGCTGTTCCAGCGAGAACGGCGGAGTGCTGGTGCCATTCCCGGTGTTCACGACCGCATAGTATTGCGTAGCCGAGGCATTGGTACCGACAACCGCTCCCGGATTGTCAGCCGGCGCCTGTCCGTAAACGTAGCCTCCGCCCGAAGTCAAAAAGCCGAAAAATACGAACGAAGCCGGCATGCCTCCGCCGGTTATGGCGCTCCACGGAATCGCCAGCTCGCGCGTGTTCGAATTGCTGCCATTGCTAGCGTACGACCCGTAGGGCGACGTTGGCCCACTCCAATTTCCGCTGCCGTCTGAGTTGCGATACTCCTGATATCCGTCCTTGAAGTACGCCACGAAAGCCGCCCGGAAAGGCAGCGATGTGAATTGTTCACCGTCGTAATTAAAGCCTGAGGTATTGCCGTCGGAGTTCGAGCAGCACGTCGGGGGATTCTGCGGATTGCCCTTGATGTAAAGGACCGCACCTTCGGCAAGATTAGCGTTCACGACGCCTACATAGAGATTCGCAGCGTCCCAGGTCATGTACCAGGTCTGCCCGGTATTGCCGGCGTTTGACAGCGAATTATTAGTTCCGTACTCACCAGGCGCGATGTAGCCATCGATGGTTGGCGTAGCCCACTGCGCCCACGCAGGCGCAGCGGCCGCATAACTGAGCGATAGAAGCAGAGCAATTTTCATCAGGGGAGTGCGAAACATGGAAATCCTCTCGAATTCTCTGGCGTTAGTGACGCCGGTGGTTTTGGAAGAAGAGCTGGGCAGCGGAGGTGCAAAGCGCTGGGCACTTTAGTTTCAGATCAGCACGCGCGAATGGGGCCCAATAAACGTCATAAAATTTACACCAAATTGCCCCTCCGCAGAACAAATTCCGTTGCGTTGTTTCTGAACCGTGTATTTGCCTCGAAGCGAAGGCAGGGCCCCCGGCCCGAATCCCCAATTTTGACCCCCACGAACCGGGAACTTCCGTCCCGGAATTCGCGTATGTCAATCATGAAAGCTTAATTATTTACAGGCTGGTTCGTGGTTGCTGCCGGGATTCTTGTATGAACTTATTCGACATTTTCAAGCAGACAGCGGCGACGTTGCGCGCGCACAAGATGCGCAGCTTCCTGACCATGTTCGGGATCATCTGGGGAATCGCTTCGGTCATCCTGCTGGTGGGCCTCGGCATGGGCTTCAGCAAGGACCAGAAGAAAAGGATGGAGACGCTGGGCAAGGACCTGGTCATCGTCTGGGGAGGCCGCACAAGCTCACAGGTGGGCGGACTCGCGGCCGGCCGGCAGATCGTCCTCAACATCGACGATGCCCGTCTGATCAAGAAAGACTGCTATTTCATCAAGGCCGTCAGTCCCGAACTGCAGCGCTCGGTGACGGAAACCAGCCAGTTCAACTCGGCCGCCCGCCAGGTCTCCGGAATATGGCCGTCCTATCAGGACTTTCGCTCGTTGATCCTGTCCGAAGGCCGCTTGATGACCGATGACGACGAAGCAGAAGCGCGGCGCGTCGTAATTCTGGGCTCGAATGCCGCCCGGCAGCTCTTCCCCGGCCAGCCTGCCGTTGGAGCCACGGTGAACATGGCCCGCTACCCCTACACGGTGATCGCGGTGCTGGCGGAGAAAAAGCAGAACTCCAATTACAGCGGCCCCGACAACGACAAGATATATGTTCCGTACTCGGCCATGGCTCGTGATTACCCGCCTCCGCCCGCCAAGGGCGAGATCGTCAACAAGGGCTATGTTTCCGACATCGTGATGGAAGTCGCCGATCCCGAATCGCACGACGCCGCGGTTTTGCAGGTCCGCCGCGTCCTTGGGCGCATGCATCACTTCGAGGAAACGGACAAGGACGCGCTCTTTATCTGGGACACCATGGAATTCGCCAAGGTGCTGGCCCGCATCTTTGCCGTCATCACAATCTTCTTTGGCTGCGTGGCGGTCACTACGCTCGCGCTCGGCGGCATCGGCGTTATGAACATCATGCTGGTGGCAGTGACCGAGCGCACCCGCGAGATCGGCATTTTGAAAGCTGTTGGCGCCACCAAGGCCGACATCCTGAAGCAGTTCTTCAGCGAGTCGGTTGCGTTGACATTGCTCAGCGGCACTATCGGTTACGTCGTGGGCGTTGGAATTTGCCTGCTGTTGAAAGCCGCTCCGCTGCCCGACTTTGTGCCCAAACCGGTAATCTCAGCCATCGCCATCGTGGGATCGTTGTTGACGCTGTCGCTCATCACCGTGAGCGCCGGCATGTATCCCGCGCAGCGGGCCGCCGACATGGATCCGATCGAGTGTCTACGGTACGAATGAACCGAGGTGGAGTGTGTTTCTCAAGGAGCTGATCCAGCAGAGTTGGGCCGCATTGCGGAGAAACCGCATGCGCTCGGTGCTCACCATGCTCGGAATCAGTTGGGGCGTTGTTTCTCTTGTTCTACTGCTCGCTTTCGGAGAAGGATTGGGCGGCGGCATCCTCAAGGCAACCGGATCGCTCGGCAACAACGTCATCGTGCTCTGGCCCGGCCAGACCAGCATGCAGGCCGGAGGCCAGCGCGCCGGCCGCAAGATCCACTATGAGTATGAAGACATCCAGGCGTTGCGCGCCGAGGTCCCGATCATCCGCGCCGTCAGTGCCGAGTCGGATACCGACTTTGGATTCAAGGCTGGCACCCGCGTGGTATCAATCCAGACGCGTGGTGTTGAGTTCCCCTACGCTGCCATGCGCAAGCTGGTGGCGGCGGAGGGCCGTAACATCGAAGAAGGCGAATTCGCCAGCCGCAAGCCGGTGGTCTTACTCGGACACGCCGCCGCCAAACGCATCTTCCAGGGCGCTCCCGCGGTAGGTCAAACCGTGCTGATTAAAGGACGCAGCTTCGAAGTCGTCGGCGTCATGGACACCAAGATCCAGGACTCAATGTACGAAGGTCCCGACAACGAGCAGGCCTTCATTCCCTACGAGGTCTTCAACGAACTGACCAATGCCAAGGACCCGCAGATCATCGTCTTCCAGCCGATTTCGGCGGAGCTTCATAGTGAAGCTCTGATGGCCGCGAGAAACGTCATCGGCCGGCGTCATCACTTCGAGCCACGCGATAACAAAGCCACTCCGGAATGGGACACCGTCGAGAGCGGACAAATGCTGCGCGCTTTTACCATCGGTCTGGATGCACTGCTCGGCATCATTGGCGCACTCACCCTCGGCGTTGGTGGTGTCGGAGTGATGAACATCATGCTGGTCAGCGTGACCGAGCGCACCCGTGAGATCGGCCTGCTCAAGGCACTCGGCGCCCGCCCGCGTCACATCCTAATGCAGTTTCTCATCGAAGCCCTGGTCCTCACCTTCATCGGCGGAGCCTTGGGCATCGTCGCATCCTGGCTGCTGACTGTCGTGATCCCGCCGATGCCGCTCTACAGCGAGTTCTACAAAACCACCAACCACCAGGGCGACATCTTCCTGAAGGCGTCGCTCGGCGTGATGATGGTGTCGTTTACCATCCTCTCACTTGTAGGAATTACCAGCGGTTTCTGGCCCGCCTTCAAGGCCTCGCGCATGGAACCGATCGAAGCCCTGCGCTACGACTAGCTAGCGCACAGCAGACCCCACTCGGCTGTCCCAAAAATAAACAGGGAGCACCCGCAGGCGCTCCCTGATCTAACTTTTTGGGCACTGCAGACGCTATTCGTCGCGGATGGCGGCCTGCACCACCGGCATCAACTCCGGCGGAATCGAGTCAAATCCATGCACTTCCTTGGCATGCTGTGCCGTCACCTGCATCAGTTCGTCCAGCGTATCGGCCTTGGCGGTGAAGTCGCAATCGACCCCCACATCCCTGCAACTAATCGACTTTGCCATGATTCATTTCCTCTCGCCTAAAAGGTTTGCGTTCGGCTTGATCCATCCTCGAAGGAAGCCGTAGGGTGTCACTCTACACCGTCAGTTCCGCGCCCGACAAGACTCGCGATGGAATCAACGGGGGACTTGGCTTACAGGACGGAGAACTGGTTCTCATGGCGGAAACTGGCAACTGGCGACTGGGAACTGGCAGGTCTAAAACTGGCAGGCGTCAGAAACCTTTTTGATGTCCGTTATTTGCAGCGTGCGTGGAGCGCCCGCCGAACCCTTCTCAGGCTTCTTCACCGTTCCGGTGACGCGCACCTGCTTGCCGTTGTAATTGAACATGGAGCTGTGGTGCCCCTTCAGCAGATATATCTCGCCGTTAGCGGTGCTCAGCCGAAAAGCGCCGTTCACGCCCATCACGCAGCCTTCAATCGTTGTGGCCTGCGCGCTATGGCTGTCCTGCGGCGCGCCGACCGCCGTCAGCGACAACAAAAAGAAACATGACCCCAGTACCCACCCGCGCATCTTCGCCCCCGCAGTTTTCGCATCGCGTCAGCCGTAGATTATACCGTTCAAGTGCTCTCCTCCGGTTGACGCGCGACAACTTTGGCAAATCGCCCAGCCAGCTCGCTCTCGATGGAGTGTCCCGACTCGGTTGTTTCACGAGCGCGTCCTAACCGCCATGGCGCGCGACAAGTCCGTTTACCTCTGTGCAAGTAATCATCCTTGTATGGTGCGTTCGCCCTACCCCGCCCCGCTATGTATAATCCCGAGGCTATGCTTAGAATGACAAGCCTCTTCTTCGTCGCCTTGCTGAGTGTCTCGCTGTGGGCACAAACTCCGCAGCCCTCCCCGGAAGTTCAGGGCGTCTACGCCGATTCCTATGCGCTGTACCTGGACCTGCACCAGCATCCTGAGTTGTCGTCGCATGAAGTGCAGACGGCCGCCAAGTTGGCAGCGAAGTTGCGCAGTTTCGGCTACGACGTGACGGAGAACGTCGGCGGCACCGGCATTGTCGCCGTGATGAAGAATGGCGCCGGTCCCACGGTAATGCTGCGCACCGAGTTGGACGCGCTGCCCGTGGCAGAAAAGACCGGGCTGCCGTATGCCAGCAAAGTACAGGCGAAGGACGACAGCGGCCACGATGTGCCGGTGATGCATGCCTGCGGCCACGACCTGCACATGGCCTCGCTGATCGGCACGGCCCAGGTGATGGCGCAGAGCAAGAACACCTGGCACGGCACGCTGCTGCTGGTCGGTCAGCCCGCCGAGGAGACCATCGCCGGAGCCAAGCGCATGGTCGCCGACGGCCTCATGACGCGCTTCCCTAAGCCGGACGTCGCCGTGGCGCTGCACACCGCGAATGTCCTGCCGGCGGGAAAGGTAGGGGTCGTCTCCGGCTTCATGGACGCCAATGCCGACTCGCTGCGCATCACCATTTTCGGCAAAGGCGGCCACGGATCGGCGCCGCACACCACTATCGATCCCATCGTGCTGGGCGCGAAGATCGTGTTGGCGTTGCAGACTATTGCCTCGCGCGAGGTGAAGCCGGGCGAGATCGCGGTGGTCACGGTGGGATACTTCCAGGCCGGCCTGAAGAACAACATCATTCCCGATGAGGCGCAACTGGGCCTGACCATCCGCACCGCCGATCCGAAAGTCCGCAAGCAGGTGCTGGCTGCCGTCGAGCGCATCGTGAAAGGCGAAGCGGAGGCGGCAGGCGTGACCCGGCTTCCCGAGGTGGCGCATTACGAAGCGACGGATGCCGTGTACAACGATCCCGCCCTTGACCAGCGGCTGACGGCGGTGCTGGAGCAGGCGCTGGGCAAAAGCAACGTCGAAGTGCTGAAGCCCATTACCGCCTCGGAAGACTTTTCTGTTTTCGTGGAGCAGGGAGTGCCGGGCTTCTACTTCACCCTGGGCGCGGCGAATCCGGAAAAGTATGCCCAGGCCAAGGCCTCAGGAGAGATTCTGCCCTCGAACCACTCGCCGCTCTATGCTCCCGATGCAAAGCCGGCGCTTGAAACAGGGATCGAGGCGGAAGTTGCGGTGTTACGCAATCTCTTGAATACGCCAACGGCAGAGCTGAAGAAGTTGACGGCCGAGAAGTAGGCTTCTCCCACCCGCTGGCTGCGCATGTTCATCGCACACGATGGTTTCGTGCGTTTGTCACAACCGTGACGCGTCACCCTCTCCCTCTTGTTATCACGAGGTCGTCCGTGGCGGCCGAGGGTCTGCTATTGCTTGTCATCCTGAGCGGAGTCGAAGGACCCCTATACCCGCGACAATCCTTCGCGCCCCACCCCTAGTTCTTTACCGTCATGGCCGCCGAGTCCACCGCCTTCTTGCCGGAGATGCCTTCCAGCCCGGCGAGAATTCCGCGGTACTCATTCTTGTCGCACTGCATGGCGAGTCCGCCCTTCTTGTCGCCGTCGGCCCAGGTCAGTCCCACGAAATGCTTCTTCGATTTGGTGAGCGCCATCAGGGCGCCAATCCCGAAGCTGACCACGGCCAGCCCGATGGCCGCGCCGACTCTGCGGTGCACATCCTGTCCATAGCTGATCTCGGTGATCGCGGACGCGGGCACGTTGGCGATCTCCTTGTCATGCTCCATAAACCGCACCTTGTCTTGATCGATGAACAGGTGCATACCGGTTCCGGACTTGAGGTCGGGCAACGACCCGCCGTCGTAGGTGACTTTGTAGCTGGTGTCCGCGAACACGGACAGGGGCATGAGAACGCATAGAAGCGCGGCCAGAAGGGATTTCATATTGTCTCCTGAGAAGTAAGCGCCGGTGAGATGAGAGATGGCGCGTCTCGGAGTATGGACCTCGGAGGACTTAGTTGCTTGTGCCCGTCATCACACGGGAGACGTGATAGTCCAGTGTGAATGTTCATGCTTTCCACGGCGAGAGGATTTCAACAGAAGATGAGCCGCCAAGAGGACGTTTAGACGCTTATCGGGATGCCGGTCGCGATTGCGACCTCGATTGGCGTATAGATGTCGATCTCGGCATCAGTAGCCCGGATCGTAACAATCAGCGCATATCGCACGGGTCGTGTCCACCTTTCGAAATCGCGCTTCTCCTTCCACCAACCCCCGACAGGCAGAATTGCGAGGACTTCCTTATCCGCTAACTCAGTTGCAGTACCTCTCCAGATGTCGGAGTGAATACTCCCGACATCGCGTACGCTACCAAGAAACCATCTCTCTCCCGCTTCAACCGCACCGCCCAAATCACCAATCTCATCTTCGAGACTCACCGCGCGATTAATCCGCAGGCGAAATTGATCAATAGTTTCAGTGCCTCTTTTCATCGCGAAACGCAGTGCATGCGAAGCGTATCGATGTCTTCGGTTCCAGCCGCGTTCTCCGGGATTTGGCTCGATGAAGTACGAGATTGTGACTCGGCATTCGACTTCGATCTCACCCATGGCCCGAAGCTCGTGTTGAGGCCATGGCAGGCGATGCAAATTCATTTCGCCAGTCTTGACTTGGGTTCCGTCAAGTCTCAGGGGCCGAATATCATTTTCGAGGATTAGAGTCGCGTCGTTTAGGGCACTAAGAACACAGCGATCATACTGCGGTACGCCATAACCATACCGCCTCAGCAAAGCGCGTTTCTGCTGGCGACTGTTTGCTTGTGCGAAGTGTTCCTTCATCCGAGGAGTCCACTCAGCGGAGTGCACGATCAAGGCACGGATCGTCTCTGGCCACGAGTCTGGACGAGCCAAGTTTACTTTGATAGCGAGGTTCGAAGCCAAAGCCGTTGCGGCACTGGTGTCCCTCAGGATTGTGAACTGTTGGACCTCGGGCCGAAAACCAGTTGTCAGTAGTCCGAGATCGTCCGGAGTGTCGACTTGTTGGCCGTCACTTGCCCAGTTTCCGCCCTCAACAACGACGTCCGGTTTTATTGGCCATTGTTGTTCCCAACTGGCAGAAGTGAGGCTTGCAGGTCCGAGATCACCGGCAGGTGCAATTGCGTTCCAGCCAGCGAACGCCGGATCGGTGATGTTAACACGGTCCGTAAAAGATCCAACGGTTAAGGCATTCCACGCTTGCGCTGGATTTAGAACGGGATGGGCATCGTTGGCGGCGAGATAATCCTCTCGGTTCACATGCTGCCGCTCTAAGTTACCAGCCGAAACAATGATCAACCTTCGGTGTTCCTCGTCGTAACAAAGGTTGTCAATTGCAGCAGACCACGAGGACGGACGGCCACGCCTTACGTCGCGGTCGCTAGTGACGGCCATCGCGAACACGCGGGTCCTATGAGGAGCTGTGATCTCGGGCCGAGCCACGCACTCTGAAGTCACGGCCCCGTATAGTTCGGGTTCATGTTGGCGTCCAACGGGATCCAGCATCTTGACCGATTCGAGTCGATGTCGCACGTCAATCGGCCCGTGCGTGCCCGCCAACACGGTAGTCAGGTCGTCCCCGTACAGAGCGAGCCCAGCCATTGCAGTGCCATGACCGTTCCAATAGGCACTATCCCCGCTTCCCCAAGCCGGATTATAAGAGTGCACGTCGATCGCGTTTACAACTCGACTAAGGAGCCTGTGCGTTCGTGTAATGCCGCTATCTAGGATGCAGATCGCCGGGCCGTCTGTAGCCAGAGTAGTTCGCTGCGCAAGGCCGTCAACCCACTCCGCGTTCTCGAAGTTACTCATCTCCATGAAGAACGCGGGTGTATCTTGGGCTAGTCGAAGTTCCGCCAGGCCGTCGGTATGCGTAATCAGCCTCCCGAGGAGATCGACATCCGCAAGTGCCAACAACACCACCCGTTCCGGGAATCGAATCACTTTTTGCTTTGAACGGATTCCGAATTCTTGCATTGCCAGCAGTGTGTCTTCTAAGAACTCTGGTCGAACCCACACTTCCCACCACGCGGCCTCTCCGAATGGCGGTAGCGGTCGTTCATCCGTGAAGAATGATTCGACACTTGCGAGCGAGATTGATTCAATTCGGCTCACTAACAGTTCGTTCTTGGGCTTTCCCTTCTTTGTGTCCTGGTCCCGATACGCTTCAATTTTCTTCTGCAGAGTGGCCACCGCAGTGCGAGGCACAAAAACGGTAGCGTGAATCGGGTCTGCTGGCGTCTGGCCGGCATGAACAGACACTAACTCGATGTGGCGTTGACGATCCTCAAGGCTTTGCAGAATTGGTTGACTGTCTGCAGGAAGCGTGAACTCGAGGATAAACGCCACCTTCGGACCGCGCTTCATCGGCCTGAGCCGGTACTTGGCGATTGCCCGCCGCAACGGCGGCTGTGAATGCATCGGCTAAGCGAGCGGCATGAGCTGCTCGATCCCGAACCAATGCGACTGGAGAGCGGCCGCGACGGCGGCTGACGTAGCCCTCGTGTTCAGCCCGGTTGTATTGAAAAAGGTGAGGTCTGTCTCGGGGAAGTTCAGGCACGTGGATCTCTCGTGCTGGCGAACTCCGACTCTGAGCGTTCGCTTAAAGAGGAAAGTAGGTCAGATGTCGTCACCTCGTCCGAACCTCTCAATATCGAGTTCTTAGCAGCATCATCGGCGGCGCGAACAAGGTCAGCCTGGCTGAGGCCCATGAAATGGGCCCTGATGGCGGGCCAATCGACTGTTGAAGTACGAAAAGGTACTAAACGGGCTTGCATGACACGCAAAGCAGTTTTTTCGTCCGGGCCGGGAATATTCGAGTACGTCATCAAATCTGCGAAACAGCGCTCGATCCAGCATGTCTGGGTGGTTGGTCGCTGCGATTATCAAACTCTGTGAATCGTCTTTTTCCAAGAACTGAAGGAATGAATTCAGAACTCTGCGAATCTCGCCAACGTCATTGAGGGCTGTCCGCTTGGCGCCAATAGCATCAAACTCGTCGAACAGGTATACGCCGGGAGTAGTCACCATCGCTTCGAAGATGACACGCAATTTCGCCGCCGTTTCACCCATGAATTTCGTTATGACGCCTTCCAGCAAGATCGTGAGAAGCGGAATGTGGAGTTCGCCCGCGAGGGCAGTTGCCGTTACTGTCTTGCCGGTTCCTGGCGGGCCCGATGAACAGCAATTTGCGACGCGGGCGCAGGTTATGCTGACGCAGACGTGACTGTTGACGTTGCTCTTGAAGCACCCTCTTCAGCTTAATCTCAGTTCGGGTCGGCAAAACCAAGCTAGACAACCGAATATCGGGCGTACAAACTGACACCAGACTCGCAAGCTCCCCTCGCGGCTGAAGCACCACCACTGATCCCGACCGTTGCTCCAGTTGATTCGACCGTCGCTTGGCCGCGTCCACGAGCTCCCGAATCGTCTCTGCAGTCTTGCCATGTCCCCGGCGCGCTTCTTCGGCTGCTACTTGCATTGCGACCGACAGAAAGTGGGCGCTGTCACCTTGGACATGACTTTTCAACAAAGCGATGATGTGACGGGCTGCCATTCCACTTCAGCATTGCACGTTGCACCTAGCGTGCGCAATTGATTATGTTGCATACAACGCCGAATCATGCGAGAGCTTCGAACTAATCGCCCCGCAGTTGCCCCTTGCTTACTAAAGTACATCCCCCCATGGTCTTTCGTAACTTGCGCTCACTTCCCCTTCTGTAAGCCTGTTCCTGTAGAACTGGTCGATTTCGCTGCCCGCCCGTCGCGGTCGGCCTGTTGTACTTGGAGGAATCATGGAACTACGTACCTGTGACCATCTCAAGGAAGATGGTTTCTACTGCAAATCACCCGCTCTTCGTGGCCGCGACTACTGCTACTTCCACCTCAAACTTCGCGGACGCCGCCTCAACATGGCCCGCACCCGCGCCCTGGCCGCCGACCAGCCTCTCGACCTGCCGTTTCCCGAGGACATGCACGCCGTCCAGATCACGCTCTTCGAGGTGGTCAATGCCCTCGTCAACAAACGCATCGACCACAAGACTGCCGGGCTCGCGCTTTACGCCATGCAGCAGGCCTCGATGAATCTAAACATCAAGCACGCATCGCAGAGCATGTGCCCTGCCGTCAAGCCTGACGAGCCTCTGCTCGCTCTCGAATTCCGTGATTTCGAGGAGCAGTATCACCTCCCCAAAGGCATCGATCTCGAGGCCAACCCCGAGGTCGCATTGCAGGAATCAGGCTCTCTTCCTGCGACCAACCCGGTCGAGATCACCCCCGGCTTGTGGGTTCACATCAGGAAGCGCTCCCGAACCACCCCGACCGAATAATGATCAGAAGAGCGACCGGAAGAAACGCAGGAAGCATCGCCGCCGTGGCGAGCGCGTTCCGTTGCCGGTGCCCAAGGAACTCTGGCAGCACGACGACCCGGACGCCCCCTTCCGCGCCTACACCAGCGATGGTCGCGAGTTGACCCGCGCAGACGCCGAGCGATGGCAAAAACGAACCCTGGAGCGGTTGGCCGCCTTCGCCACGTACGGGGACCCAGACGTGCCCATAAACCTCGACGAGCCGCTCATCGACGTTGATCAGGTAAAGAGAGATGAAGAGAGGGAAATCGCATAGCCATGCCATATCCGCGCATAACTCATTGCGAATCAATATTTTGCCCGCAACCCCCGCGCCCTCAATATTTTGCCCGGACTTTCGCCTTTCGCCCCCTATGTTTTCAATATTTTACGAGCAGGGGGGAGGGGGGAGGGGGTAGGACGCCTTGGCTACCAACACAAACTCGAGTCGGTTAACTAATTCGCCAACAGTCCAACACTCGCTAAACAAAAGACACTTCTGCGCAGACGATCCGTTCTCACCCTTCGACAGTCACTCTCACCATCTTTTTTCCCGCCCTTAAAGTGACCTCAGAGCCGATTTTCACTTCCACAACCAGCTCGTTCTTGAGTTCACCATCCACTTTCACTGCGTTTTGTTTCACCTTGCGGGAGCCGTCGGAGGCCGAAGCCGCCGATCCCGCGCGCCCAAGCCTCGCGCTTCGCCTCGTTAGATGTTCGCGACCAGTTTGTACTGCGACGCGCGCGGTTCGACGATTCGGCGCTTGCCGTGTCCGGGGTTTGCCTCGTAACGGGTTCGCAGCAATCCGAAGGATTCCAGCAAATCGACATCGCGGCTCACGGCGCGAGCGTCGCGCTTGAGGCCGCTCGCCAACTCCGAAACTGAAGCCGGACGCTTCTTGGCCACACTGAGGAGGCGAACGCGCTCGGAAGACAACACCCGCAACAGTTCGCTGGCGTCTTCGAACGTGACGACGATCTCGGGTGCGAGCGGCTCTCCGCGATCGAGTTTGCGGGCGTGTTCACGAGCGCGCTCAAAGAAGCCCTTTACACCGTCGTTAGTCACCTTGCTTTTAGCGACCTTGGTCATCTTCCTGCCTCCACAAAGTTTCAACTTCTCGCTGAAAGCGGTCCGCTAGCTCCTGATAGCTGCGAAACGCAAACGCTTCAACCTTTCCCATAAAGTGGCGATGATGATGACCGTGACTGTTGTCATACCCGAGAACACGGCCATGGTCCTGACTGCAGATTCGGGGATTGACATACGCGAGGCTGTACTTCACCACGCGCTCCCCAAAGTACCAAACTTCTTCTTTGAGAACAGCGCCGCGTCGCCTGCCGCCGAGGTAGCAGGTGTCGTCGATGATCTTGTGCGGTTTGGAAGTTTTTCTGAGCTTCTTCCTGGCCACGCCAGGAGTATAGCACAGATAGGATATTTTAAGTCCTGCCTGTAACAGCGATTCGCAGGCGTGGGGGTTGAATACAGGTTCGACTATCCCTCCACACTGACTTTCACCATCTTCTTCCCCGCCCTAAGCGTGAACTCGGAGCCGAGTTTAACGGAGGCGACGAGGTCGTTCTTGAGTTCGCCATCCACTTTCACCGCGTTTTGTTTGACCTTGCGCGAGCCGTCGGAGACAGAAGTCGCCAGACCGTGTGGCGGCGAGCAGCTTGTCGAGACGGACCTGGACCAGTCACGTCTGTCGGACTGCCCACCCTATCGCCAGAAACGAAGGTCGATAAGGACGTGGGGCTACACCTCAGTCGCCCGTACCGCGCCAGCCTTGGTCTTCCTGCCTGCGTCCGCAGTTGCGGCGCACCCGACGTGGCACCCGATCGTGCGAACGCCGGCAAGATAGCGTTCGGCGCGGCAACTTCGGCGAGCTTTACCGTCACCAGCGGTAGGTCGTCGGGAGTCTCGTCCTTCTGGAACATGCGCGACCAGTCTTGCGCGGCGTGGTCGGCGGCGGCGTGGCCGTGGAAGTCGGCGACGATGCGCTTGCCGAGCTCCTGCTTGAGCTTCATGGGATGCGCTTCGCCCTTGCGCCACGTCGCGCTTGCAGCTGCGTCGATCTCGCGCGACGGTGACGTCGGTGAGCAGCTCGTAATAGCGCCACATCAGATCGTCGGAGATGGACATCACCTTGCCGAACATTTCCTGCGGCGCTTCGGTGATGCCGATGTAGTTGCCGTAAGACTTCGACATTTTCTGCACGCCGTCGGTGCCTTCGAGCAACGGCATGGTGAGCACGATCTGCGGCGGCTGGTTGTAGTCGCGCTGCAGTTGGCGTCCCATGAGCAGGTTGAATTTCTGGTCGGTGCCGCCGAGTTCGACGTCGGCCTCGAGCGCGACCGAGTCGTATCCCTGCGCGATGGGATACAGCAGCTCGTGCATGGCGATGGGCTTCTCCTCGACGAAGCGCTTGTGGAAGTCTTCGCGCTCCAGCATCTGCGAGACGGTGAACTTGGCGGCGAGGCGCACGAAGCCTTCGTAGCCGAGCTTGCCCAGCCACTCGCTGTTGAAGCGGACTTCGGTCTTGTCGCGGTCGAGGATCTTGAAGACCTGCGCCTTGTAGGTTTCGGCGTTGGCGTCGATTTGCTCGCGGGTGAGCGGCGGGCGCGTGGCGATGCGGCCCGAGGGATCGCCGATGAGGCCGGTGAAGTCTCCGATGAGAAAGATGACGGTGTGGCCCATGTCCTGAAAGTGCTTGAGCTTGCGGATGAGCACGGTGTGTCCGACGTGGAGGTCGGGGGCGGTGGGATCGAATCCGGCCTTGACCCGCATGGGCTTGCCGGAGGCCAGCGAGCGCTCGATGCGCTCGCGCAGGTCGCTCTCGCGAATGATTTCGGCGGCGCCCTTGCGCAGGTAGGCCAGTTGCTCGTCAACCGGTGGGAATTGGGGCATAGACATTGATTATAGGAGTTTCAAGTTTCTAGTTTCGAGTTTCAAGAAAAAGCAAAAGCAGCCGCGGATTTGCACGGATGACGCGGATCAGGATTGAGAGCGTGGAGAGTACATGACCCCGCCTTACCGGCCAAAAGAGGGCCGGTAGAACGGGGCACCCGGCGTTTCGGTCTTCGCCTCTCGCCTTTCGCCAGAGGGCGAGCGTGTCGCCCGGGAATGTCGAGAGTTCACGACCCCGTTGGCGTTGTATATTCCGCAATCCCCGTGCGGATGTTCTAATGTCCCCACGATGAAACTTCTCCTGCCCGGAGCAGTGTTTCTGCTGATGATGTCGGTTGGCATGAGCTTGCGGCACGATAGAATGCTGGCGGCTTATCGGCGCATGACGTGGTCTGCCTGGTTGCGGTTGCTGTTGGCGACGTTCATCGTGCCTCCGGCGATTGCGCTGCTGCTGCCGCACATCTTTCCCCTGACCTTGCCGGAGGTGGCGGGCCTGTTCATGGTGGGGGTGGCGCCGGGGGCTCCGCTGATGACGCGCAACATCGCGAAGAAGGGCTTCGATATGCACCTGGCCGCGGGATACCAGTTGTGGGGCGCGCTGTTGATACCGGTGATGATTCCGCTGGTGGTATTCACTGCCGGGAAGTTTTACGATCGTGATATCTGGATCCCGCCGCGCGTGCTGCTGACGGAGATCGCGGAAAAACAATTTCTACCGCTGCTGCTGGGCATGGCGTTGGCGTACCTCGTGCCTGTCGTTGCCGCCAAACTGCAGCCTGCGATGACCGTGATCGGAAACGTGGTGCTGACTGTGGCCATCGTGGCGTTCCTGTTCAAGCTTGGCCCTGCGGTGCTGAAGTCGCTCACCTTATGGCTTCCGGTGGCGGCGCTGGTGCTGGCGGTAGGATCGGTGCTGGCGATACGCTTTGCATTGCGGGCCGACGTCGTGACCGACCGCACTCTCGCCATCTGCAACGCCAACCGCCATGTCGGGCTGGCGCTGCTGCTCAGCGGACAGTATCTGCACGCCAAGGCGGCGCTTCCGGCTGTGGCGGCCTACGCGATCGTGGCTCCGTTCGTGATGGCGGCGACCTCGAAGTGGTTTCACCGCGGCGAGGGCGCCGTGGAAGCTGTCGTAGCCTGATGCAATCCGCACATGCTCGTGGCACAATCGACTTATGTTCGCGCGCAAGATACGTGTGGAGTACGAAGAAGGTGGGCAGCGGAAGCCGTGTCCGCTGAAGTGGCTGGACAGCTTCAGCATGCGCAACTTCACCAACGACCAGGTGTTCGACGATACGATTCCTGCCGGCGATGGGCTGATGGAAATCGGCACGCGCGTTCCACTGGAGCGCCTGCAGGCGTCGATGGAGGACTGGTTCCGCCGCAAGAGCTATTTGTCGAAGCAAGCGAAGTTAGTGGTTAGTGAATAGTTTCGAGTTTCGAGCAAGGACAGTTGGTTGGCGACGTGAGGCAAAGAGCAGATCCCTCGGTCGCCACGGCGACCTCGTGATGACAAATCTTTATTTGGGACTGACGGCTGAACGCTGATAGCTGGCGACAGAACTTGAAACTCGAAACTTGAAACTTCTTCTATGACTACCCGCATTGTATTTCTCGTCATCGCGCTCGCCATCGTCGGCGCTTTCGTCTGGGCCTATCACCACGACCAGGAGTTGCGGAAGAACGCCATGCTGGTGAACCTTGGAGATCCCAACGAAGCTGTGCGCGAATTGCTGGGCGATCCCAGCAGTGAGGGTTCCTGCGGGAAGCTGTCAGTTGCTCCCGCTACGTGCACCGACGAATACATCTACAAGTACTACTACTCGGTATTCCAGCCGCAGTACGAAGTGGTATGGTTCGACAGCGCGGGTAAAGTTCTGGGCGAGCAGCACGTGCAGCACTCGTTCTGAAGCAATGGCAGTTCCCACCAGCCAGTTGCCGGTTAAACTCCGTTTAGAGGTTGCGATGGCGCTAGCGCTCGCGTGCCAGACCCCGCATCACAACTGATTGCGGGCTCAATGCGTCCGTGTCATTGATTGATATCACCCCGAACTTCATACCCTTTTTCGTGGGTTTGAAGCTAATCGTCATCGTGCAACTGCTGTTGGCGAGTATCGTACTGCCGCAGGTGTTGGTCTGGCTGAACTCGCTGGCATTGGGCCCGTGGATGGCGATGCTCGTGATGGAGGTGTCGATGCCACCTCGATTGGTAAGCCCGATCTGCCGTGTTCCGGTCTGTCCAATCGGTACGACGCCAAAGTTAGCGCCGCCCGACGAGAGTTTGACAGCGTATCCCAAACCCGAGAAGAACAGCCCATGCAGTCCTCCGGGAGCGCTGTCGTGAATCAGTACCCCTCCCGTTCGCGTCCCCACCATGGTGGGAGTGAAATTTCCTGTAAGCGTGCAGGTGCTTCCGGAACTTAGCAGCGACGGGCAGGTGTTCGTCTGGCTGAAGTCGTCGCCCACGGCGGCGATGCTGGACAATTTCAAGGGTGCGACGCCCGCACTGCTCACCAGGAACGCCTGCGGCACGCTGCTGTCGCCGATCGCCTGCCGGTAAAAGGTAGAACGGTTCGGACGGAGGGCGATTTGCGGGCCGTTGCGCAACACGGCAACCTCTCCGATAAGAGGATTGCCGTCGAGCAGCGCAGCCCCTACCAGATCTTTCGCGCCCGAGCCTTGAAGGTCGGCGGCTGTGACCGAGACAAAGCCCAGGTTGACTCCGTAGTCCACGTGGTGTTGAAACGTTCCATCCCCGTTGCCATACAGCACGCTGGCGGAGCCCCCTCCCTGGACGGCGACCGCACCCGGGCCGGCCAGGTCGAGTATCCCGTCACCATTCAGGTCTGCGGCAATCAGCCAGCCTGCCCCAAGCCCCGAATCATATTGTTGTATCGGCGCCTGAAACGTGCCGTCCCCATTGCCCAACAACACAATGAAGGGACTATTGACGAGGCTGCAGCCGGGAACGGCCAAGTCCTCCTTACCATCCCCGTTGAAGTCCCCCACCGCCAGTGTGCACGGATAATTTCCCGCGCTGAACGTCCTGGGCGCTTGGAACGTTCCATCGCCGTTCCCCAGTAGCACCGACACTGTGCCCGGCCCATAGTTGAGGACCGCGAGGTCCAGCTTGCCGTCGCCATTAAAATCGCCAGCTTTCACGTCATACACGCCGTTGCCGGTCGTGAAATCGACATGGCTTTGGAAGGTACCATCGCCATTGCCGACCAGTAGCGAGATCATGTATCCGCCGTTCCCAAAGGCAACCAGGTCAAGATTCCCGTCGTTATTGAAGTCTCCAGTGATGAGGCCCTTCGGATTGTTATTCACGGGATAATCCACCTGCCCTTGCAGCGTGCCATCGCCCTTTCCCAGGAATACAGAAACGGTGGCCTCGTTGACATTGGGTACGGCTACGTCCTGTTTGCCGTCGTGGTTGAAGTCGCCCGTCACCACCGCATACGACCCTGTTCCCACAACGTAATCCACCCCCGGTGCAAACGTGCCATCGCCCTTGTTCAGCATGATGGAAAGAGTCTTGTTGTCCTGCCCGAAATTGTCCTTCGCCACTGCCAAGTCCAGCTTGCCGTCGCCATTGAAGTCCGCGGCCGCGACTGCCTGGGGCCGGTTCGTGGCCGGGTAGATCGTCCCTTGAAATGTCCCATCTCCCTTTCCCAATAGAAGCGTCAATTGCCCGTTGCCGCAGAACGAGTACTGAATGCAACTCTGGGACGAAATAGCCACGTCCGTGTTCCCGTCTCCATTGAAGTCCGCCGTCGCTATCCTCGGACTCACTCCGGTGCCGTAGTCCACATGGTTCTGGAACGTGCCGTCCCCGTTGCCCAGCAACACTGAAATCGAACCAAACAGAAGAGGAGTTGAATTGATCGAGTTTTGCGTGAGAAGGTCCAACTTGCCGTCGCCATTCAAGTCGGCTGCCAGCACTGCTTGTGGGCACGTCCCAGTCGGATAGTCCGTCTCCGTCGGAAATGTCCCATCTCCGGCCCCCAGCAGGATCGCCACCACCGAATACTGATAGCCGATCCACGTCACTGCCAGGTCGAGTTTACTGTCCCCGTTAAAGTCGCCGATCGTAACTCCAGTCGGGTTGAAGCCGAGCTGGCTCTTAATTCCGTACTTCACAAACGATTCGAACGTGCCGTCCCCATTGCCCACCAAAACCGAAACGCCGTCGCCAACCGTCATCGCCAGGTCGGGTTTGCCGTCCCCGTTCAGGTCGCCCACCGCCGCTCGTCCTTGTAGAATGCCCGAGGAGGTCGCAGTGTCGGCGTAGTAGTCCACATGCGGCTGAAACGTGCCGTCGCCTTTGCCCAGGAACACGGAGATTGTCGGCAGACCAAGCGGGTTAGAGACAACGAGATCAAGTTTTCCGTCGCCATTGAGGTCACGTACCGTAACCCCACACGGCCCATAACTCGCGGCATACGGCACCGGCGATTGGAACGTCCCATCCCCGTTCGAGATCAGGACCCACACTTTGTTGCCCCAACTGTCAGTGAGGACAAGGTCCTGTCTTCCGTCACCGTTGAAGTCCCCTGCTGCGATGTCCCAAACAAAAGGGATCGTGATTTATCCAGTCATGGAGATCACGCTCGCCACGGCCATGGTTCCATTCGCCTTGCCCAGCAGTACGGTAACGGTATAGTCCTGCGTGCTCACTACCGCCGCGTCCGCGATCCCATCGCCATTGAAATCGCCCAGCGTCATCGAGGTCGGACTCTGGCCAACCTGAGAGCTGGCCTGGCCGAAAACGTATTTGCTCGTCGATAGAATCGGCGCCAACCCTTGCGGAGCCATCTGCTGGCCACCTGCGTCAGCTGGCTGGGTCGTCGTAATGAGTGATTGGCGTTCCTGAAGCTGTCCATTGGCAGAGGCTCCAGCCGCACTGGCTGGGAGGTTCGAGTCCCCGGTAAGTGTGGGCCTGACTGCCAACCTTGCTTCGGTTGAGTGCTGGGCCGCTGCTGAAGTCTCTTGTCCTGAACAGCCGCTCAGAACTAAGGTAAGAATGCAACATAGAAGCGCGGTCGTGGTCCCGTACATGGCCTGCCTATCAATGCCTCAAGTCCGCAAAACGGCACACGCGCCGTTCCTGCGCCGCCAGTCCCCTGGTTTTTCAAGGCAACCTGTGATTGTACTCCGGGACCAGGTCCCAGTAGCCAGTCGCCAGTTCAAGAAAGCAGCGCGAGATTTCCGGACATATATGTCGCATGAGATATACGTCTTACATTTGATATCATGTAAGACATGAAGGAAGTAAGTGCTACAGTCACCTCAAAAGGCCAACTTGTGGTTCCGGCGGAACTTCGGCGCAAGCACGGGATTCAAGCTGGCACTAAGGTCAAGTTTCTCGAAGACCAGTTCGGCCGCATTGTGCTTCAGCCCATCACGGCAGAGTACATCGACCGCGTCATGGGCTGTTTGGCGGAAGGAGCAGACCTGCTGGCCGCCTGGGAGAAAGAGCACCGCGAGGAAGGCAAGCGCGAACGATGAAAACTTATGTTTTCGACGCGAGCGCCCTGTTTGCGTTCCTCCAGGAGAAGCCGGGGGCGAACAAGGTGAACGAATTGCTAAAAGAGGCAATGCGGGGACGCGCTGAGATCTTCATGTCGGCGGTGAACTACGGAGAGGTGTACGGCGGGATTCTTCGCGAGCATGGACCAGAGCGAGCGCGTGCGACGATGAGCGCCGTGCATCCTTTGCCCATCAGTTTGGTCGATGCCACGCCGCAGAGGGCGTTGCAGGCGACCGAGGTCAAGGCGAAGTACAAGCTCTATTACGTCGACAGCTTTGTTGCGGCTCTGGCGTTTGAACACAAGGGAACGCTGGTGACCAGCGATTCCGACTTTCGCCGACTCGGTCACAGCGTTCCCATTGTCTGGTTGAAGGCCTAGCGCGGTGAATCAATCATCCGGTTACAGCTTCACGCGGTGCGGGCTCGAGCGCCGCATCTGCCATCGCCAGAGGACTCGGGTGTTTTTCCGCTTGACCGCCCCAACTCGGCTCGGCAGATTGATAAGAGCACATTGACGTCGCGCTGAAGTCTGGAAGGACTGAGATGCGCATTGCTATTGTCTCCGACATCCACGGCAACCGGACCGCGTTTGAGGCGGTGCTGAGCGATCTGCGGCAGACCGCTCCTGACTTGGTCCTGCACGGCGGCGATTTGGCAGACGCGGGCTCGAGTCCGGCTGAGATCGTGGACAAGATTCGAGACCTGGGCTGGCAAGGCGTGATCGGCAATACGGATGAAATGCTCGCGATGCCCGAGACACTCGAGGACTATGCGCAGCAGTCGCCGGGGATCCGTCCCCTTCTTCCGATCATCCGCGAAATGGCGGCGGCAACGCGTGAAACACTGGGTCAAGAGAGGCTTGCATGGCTGCGCACGCTGGCGCGCAGGCAAGTTCATGGCCCAATGGCCCTGGTGCATGCCAGTCCAGAGAGCGCCTGGAAAGCACCCAATCCGGAAGCAAGCGATGCAGAGTTGGAGTCAGTGTACAGTTCGCTCGGCCAGCCAATTGCCGTTTATGGACACATCCATCGCCCGTTTATTCGTAACGTCGCAGGAATGACCGTCGCCAACAGCGGCAGCGTCAGTCTCTCCTATGACGGCGATCGGCGTGCCGCGTACCTTTTGCTGGATGGAAGTGTTCCGACCATTCGTCGCGTCGAATATGACGTCGACGCGGAGATCAGGGCCATTGCGGATTGCGGGCTCCCCCATGCCGACTGGATTGCGAGAATCCTCAAGAGCGGTCGCCCCGAGACACCCTGACAGATTCACTCTCTTGCCAACATCCCTTCTCTCGGAGCATTATTCTCCGCTGCGGACAATTCGAGTGTGTCCGGAAGCTTGTACCAGGAGGCTTCACGTTGAAACGACTTATTCTGTTTGCAGTCCTGCTGCTATTTGCACTCCCTCTTCTCGCACAAGGCGACGACTGGATTCAACTCTTCAATGGCAAGAACCTTGATGGGTGGAAGCATGTGGGCCCGGGTTCGATGACGGTCGAGAACGGACTCATCCAGACACATGCCGGCATGGGGCTGCTCTATTGGACCGCCGGCCCGGTGGGGAACTGCATCATTCGCGTGGTGTACAAAATGCGCGACGAGAACGACAACTCGGGCGTGTTCATCCGCATCCCGATTGAACCGCGCGAGCCATGGATGCCGGTGCATTATGGCTACGAGGTACAGATCGATAACCATCCTGAGCGTGGGGAAGATAAAGAAGACGAATACCACGTGACCGGAACGCTTTACTCGCTGACCAAACCGTTAGCCAAGCCGGGCAAACCGGGACCGGAATGGAACACCATGGAGATCACTATCGACGGACCGCATACGGTGGTGATGGTGAACGCCGTGAAAGTCACCGACTACACCGAAGGCGATCCGGTACCGGAGAAGAAGTTCAGCTTCGAGCCGTGGCGCGGCCGGCGGCCCATGATCGGCTGGATGGGCCTGCAGAACCACAGCGACAATGACGTCGTGTTCTTTAAGGAAGTAGCGATCAAGCCGCTGCAGAAATAACGTGTACTCGTGTCCAGTTCGGTTGTTTAACAGGCTTCGGGAGAATTCGGAAGAGCAGATTCCCCGCGGGCTAAGCCCGCGAGGAAAGACAAAAGATAACGGGCTTACTGGCACGACTGAAGTCGTGCCCTGATACGACGCAGCGCGAAAAAGAGTTTTTCCGCAGCCAGTAAAGGTGCGCCCCTTCAGAGCAACTTGAAGGTCGTTCTTCTTCGCAGCCCATTGAGCCGTTCAACCAATTTGCCACCACGCAGGGAGGCGTTGTCCGTCATGCGAAAAGACTTCACCCGCCGCAACTTCATCCAGACCGCCGCCGGCGCCGCCGGACTCGCACTCGCGAGCAAGGCAATCGCGCTGCCCGAACCCGCCTATGCGCAGCAATGGGCTACCGGCCAAAGTGGCGAGATGGTGCAATTCGGCATCATCGGCATCGGCATGCAGGGTTCGGGCCTGCTGAAGAACTCCGTCGAATTGCCCGGCACGAAGTGCATCGCCGCGTGCGATCTCTGGGATGGCCGGCAGACGCTGGCCAAAGAAATTGCCGGACCCAATATCGCCACCACTCGCAGGTATCAGGACCTGCTCGACAACAAGGACATCACCGCCCTGATCGTGGCCGTTCCCGATCACTGGCACAAGCAAATCGTGGTTGACGCCGTGAGCGCCGGCAAGGACGTTTACTGCGAAAAGCCGATGTCCCACAATGTGGCAGATGGAGCGGCCATGGTAGCGGCTGCGAAAAAGTCGGGACGGATCGTGCAGATCGGGTCGCAGCGCACTAGCTCCGCGCTGCTGGCGAAGGCCAAACAACTTTACGATCAGGAGCTATCGGCGAACTACTGTCTGTTGAACTCTCGCTGGGACGAAACGACCCCACGGGCGCGTGGGAGTATCCTCCGCCCCCCGGCCTCGCTCCCGACAACTTCGATTGGGACACCTGGCTGGGCACCGCGCCCAAGAAGCCATTCGATCCCGTTACCTTCGCGCGCTGGCGCTGCTGGAAAGAATACGGCACCGGCGTCGCCGGCGATCTGATGGTGCACCTGGTGAGCGGCATGATGTTTGTGACGGGCATCAATCAGGCTCCGTCGCGCGCCTTCGCCAGCGGAGGCATCGTTCGCTGGAAAGATGGCCGCAACATGCCCGACCTGCAGGCCGCCATCTTCGAATACGGCAGCGTACCGGCGTATGTGCGACTCACGCTCGGCACCGAGACCACCGAGATGACCCGCCTCATGGGCCCGAAAGGAATGCTCGAGATTCGCGAACGCGATTTCACCTACACGCCGCAGCGCGGCATCGACACCGCTCCCAGCTACTACTCTCAGGGTTTTCCCGCCGCCATGCGCAAGGCCTACGTTAAGCAATGGGAAGACGAGCACGATCCCGAGCCGGGCCATGAGTTCGTGGCTGAGGCGGTCACCTACAGCGGCCTCTCGTACGACGAGGTCGCGCCGCACCTGTGGAACTTCTTCGAAGCGGTGCGAACTCGCAAGCCGGTTGTTCAGGACGCCGTCTTCGGACACCACGCGGCAGCCGCCTGCCACATGGCCAACCAGGCGTACTTCAGAAAGTCGACGGTGACCTGGGACGCGGCCACCGACACGATCCGCGGTTAGCGCGGCCCGATTGGAAGATCGTGGTCATTGTGAAAAGAAGTCGTGGCAAATTAGCAAGTTTGCCACGCTCTGTGCCTAAAGGGTCACAATCGGCTCTCTACAAAATCACCCGCTCATCCCCTACTCGTTTGGTCACGCGCTCGCGGTCGAGGTATTCGAGCAGCGGGATCGCGTACTTGCGGGTTATGCCGAACAGGTCCTTGAACGAGGCGACGTTGAGCTTCGGGGTCTTGGTCTTTTGCGCGACCACCTGTTGCCGCAAGCCTTCGAGCGCGGTGCGGTGGAAGACGAGGTCGTCGGACAGCTTCACCAGCACGCGATCGCGCAGCAGCAGGGTGACGATCTTCTGGGCGCGCGTCTGGTCTATGCGCAGCGATGCCAGCACTTCCTTTAGTGCCGGAACCTGCAGTCCAGCTTTGGCGAAGGCCTCTTCGATCTTTTGCTTCGACTCGGCCTCATCGTCGCGCAACACGACGCCGCGCCCCGCGCCTCGGACTTGCTCGCCTGCGACCTCCAGCTTCTTGTCGCGCACCAGAGCGTCGAGCAGGCTGCGAAAGACTTCCGGGCCAACGCCTAATCCCTTCGCGCAACTGCTCCTGGTTGATGCCCGCGACCAGCGGATTCTGCTGGTGAAACTTTTCTACTGCCGCGAGAGCCTGCTGGCGCGATGCGACAAACCGCTCCGAGGTGAGCAGCAGGCCATCGCAGAGCGTTACTTTGCCGGCCTTCTGCAATTGGTTGGAAATCTCCTGCACTCGCGCGGGAAGCCATCCGGTTTCGGCGACCGCTTCGGCCACCGAGAGTCCCGCTGTGCCACGCCGCGCCACGCGCGCCGACAACACATCAACAGCATCTGCCGCAGCCACCGCCTTCACGAATGCCAGACGCTCATCGCCCTTCACCCGTCGAGCCGGCTCCGAGGCATCGAGTACCTGTCCGCCGCCGATGGTGATCACGGGCGAGAACTGGCGCACGATGAAACGATCGCCGGGTAGCAACAGCAACGGAGCATCGAGCTTGAGGCGCGCCAGTCCTGATTGTCCGGGCTTGAGCTGCTTGCCCTCCAGCAGGCTGACCTCCGCGATCGTCTCGGCGGTGAAGGCATGCAGATGTACGCGCGCGCGGTCGCGCAGCGGCTTGGCCGAAGGCAGCAGATTCAGATCCACACTCACCTGCTTTGTCGGGCGAAACAATCCCGCAGCGGTCAGCATCATGCCGCGCGCCAGCTCGCTGACCTCAACGCCGGCGAGGTTGAGCGCGGTGCGCTGTCCCGCAATGGCTTTCTCGGCGGCGGCTCCGTGGACTTGCACACCGCGCACCCGCAAACGCTTCCCACCCGGATGAACCTCGAGCTCGTCATCTTTGCGGACGCTGCCCGAAATCAGGGTTCCGGTGATGACCGTGCCAAATCCCTTCATGGTGAACACGCGGTCGATGGGGAGCCGCAGCGCCGCGCTCGCATTTTTGACCGGGGTTTCGGTCGCGAGCCGCGCCAGCTCGCGCTTGAGCTCGTCGAGTCCTTCGCCGGTCTTCGAACTTACCGCTACGATGGGAGCGCTGGCCGGATCGAGAAACGACCCCTGTAAATACTCCGCTACTTCCATACGCACCACTTCCAGGGTTTCGGCATCGACAAGGTCGGCCTTGGTCAGCACCGTGATGCCGCGCTGCACCGAGAGCAGGCGGCAGATGTCGAAGTGCTCGCGAGTTTGCGGCTTCACCGATTCGTCGGCGGCGATCACCAGCAGCACCAGATCGATGCCGCCGATCCCCGCCAGCATGTTGCGCACAAAGCGCTCATGGCCGGGGACATCGACGAAGCCCAGCCGGAGGTTCTCGCCGGAAGCCGCCTTGAGGTCGAGGTTGGCAAAGCCAATGTCGATGGTGATGCCACGCCGTTTTTCTTCTTCGAGACGATCAGGGTCGGTACCCGTCAGGGCGCGGACCAGCGCGCTCTTTCCGTGGTCAATGTGGCCCGCGGTCCCCACGATGACGGCCTTCATGCCTCCAGTGTAAACAAGTGTTAATGGAACTCGCGGAACGCATAGAGTGAATATCGTAATAAGCCCCGTATATGCGAAAATAGAAGGCAGAGACTTGCTGTAACCTGCCGGGTTTACTTTGGTTGCGCCATCTCCGGGGGAAGTTCTGTACTTCTGGGGGCTCGAGGGGCATCGAAGTGATTGAGCTCGAGCATACTTGATCCATACGGATGTCATCCATCGTCAGTCCGCCTAAAACTCCAACCGGCACTGCTTCGCAAGATGGGCGCCGAGCCGCGCCTTGGGATGCGGCCAATCCGGGCGGTGACATCCTTGTTCCACACATCCTGCTGCGCCTGGAAGACGATCTGGAGCGCGCGCACATGCGCGAGGCGTTCTGGATCTCGGTGGCGGTCCACCTGTTTGCCATTATTTTTCTCGCGATGTCGCCCAAGATCTTCGGCTTCAAGAGCGTGCAACTCGCGTCGGCCGAAGACATCATGCGCAACAAGCAGTTGACCTACCTCGACATGCCGCCTGACATGCAGACGCCGCCTCCCAAGGTGCGGCCTGACGCCAAGTTGTCGGACAAGAACCGCATTGCCGAGAGCCGCCATCCCGAGATCGACAAGAAGACGCTAGAGGAACTGCGCAAGGCCGGTGCTCCGAAGCCGCCGGGGCCGCAATCGCCGCCCGCTGAGTCCACGCCTTCGCCGCAGGGAATCCAGGCACCGCAACCGCAGCAGCAGGCGCAGAACATGCCGCCGGTGCAGGACCCTAAACTCGCGTTGCCGCAACAACCTGATCAAAAGCCGGCCGTCGATTTCCGCAGCATGAACGCGAATCTTGGCCAGCCAGTTTCGCAAGCCGCACGAGCGATGGGGCCCAGCCATTCAGCCGGATCGTTTGGAGGTGGAGGCGGTGGCGGAGACTACGGCTCCGGACGCGGTGGCAGCGCTCGCACCGCCGGCAACCTCGAGGTCCTCAGCGATACCCAGGGCGTCGATTTCGGCCCTTATCTTGCGCGCGTGCTACAGGCCGTGCGCATGAACTGGTACAACATCATTCCCGAGGCGGCGCGTCCGCCGTTGCTGGAGCGCGGCAAGGTGTCGATCGAGTTTGCCATCCTGCCCGACGGCAAGGTGGCGGGGATGCATATCACATCACCTTCGGGCGACGTGTCGCTCGATCGCGCGGCTTGGGGCGGCATTACTGCTTCGAACCCATTCTCGCCACTGCCCAGCGAGTTTCACGGACCCTACCTGGCGCTGCGCTTCCACTTCTTCTACAACCCTGCCAAAGGGGATATGCAGTAAGTCGGCGCGTAAAATGGCGCTGTGGCCAACCAACCGCCGGGACCGCGTGAGCAACCCAGAACACCCGAATGGTACGAGCGCCAGAAATCGCGCGAGCGCGTCAAGCTGACGGGACTCCTCATTCTCGCGCTGGTGATTCTGCTCATCGCCTTCCTGCGCTTCGGCAAGACCATTCCCTGGGGCGCGCGGTGAATGTCGACGCACCCGCCCAACCGGACTGATCCGCTCCTCGTCGTTATCCTCGGGCCGACGGGTTCCGGCAAATCGGACCTCGCAATTTCTCTCGCCGAGCGATTCTCGGGTGAGATTGTCAGTTGCGATTCCGTCGCCGTGTATCGCTACTTTGAGATTGGCACGGCCAAGCCCTCGCGCGAAGATCGCACTCGCGTTCTGCATCACCTGATTGATGTCGCCGAGCCGGGTGAGGCTTTCACCGCTGGCGAATACGCGCGCGAAGCGCGTGCTGTCTTGACCGCAATTGCAGGGCGAGAACGTCTTCCCATTGTGGTTGGCGGGACCGGCCTATACCTGCGCGCTTTGCTCGAAGGCTTGTTCCCGGGACCGCAGCGCTCCGAGGATCTTCGCGAGCGACTGCGAACGCGCGCTTCGGAACGCGGCGCCGGATATCTTCATCGTGTGCTGCACCGCCTCGATTCCACCGCCTCATCGAAGATCCACCCCAATGACGCACCCAAGCTTATCCGTGCTATTGAAGTCTGCATGGCAACCCGCGCACCCATGAGTGAACTCTGGCAGCAGCGCGATCCTCTGCGCGGCTTCCGCATTCTGCGCCTTGGACTGAACCCGCTGCGCGAGAAGCTCTACGACCGCATCAATCAGCGCGCCGTGCGGATGTTCGAGCGCGGCCTGATCGCCGAAACGCAATCTCTATTGCAACGGTTCGGCGACGCCCGCGCCATCATGCCTATTCACTCACTCGGCTACGAGCAGGTGCTGCAACATTTGCGCGGAGAGCTCACGCTCGTACAGGCCATCGCTGCGGCGCAGCAGGGACACCGCAACTATGCCAAGCGGCAGATGACCTGGTTCCGTCGCGAGCCAGATGTCACCTGGCTCGAGGGCTTTGGCGACGATGCCGCCATTCGCGAACAGGCGATCGCTCTTGTTAAGGTGTGAGCCTGAGCGGAGTCGAAGGAAACAACATCGAGCCAATGTCGCCGGGTGTGCCGTTCCGGCGTCCCTTCGTTGACGGCTGGGGCGACGGCTCGAAACTTGAAAGTCGAAACTTGAAACTGACGTTCGTGCTATCGTCACTGCGTGATGTCCTGGCGTTCCCTCGTTCTGCTGTCAATCTTCTGCATTTTTTCCCTGCCCGCTTTCAGTGCCCCAAGCCAGTCTTCCAGCAGCCCGGCCCGGTTCACCTCGACAAAGCCGGAGAGAAATGGGCGCAGAGGTCTCTGAAGAAGATGACGCTCGAGCAGAAGATCGGGCAGATGTTTATGATCTGGTCACGCGCCGAGTTCCTCAATGTAAACAGCCCGGAACACATACATCTGCGCGACACCATGCGCAAATACCATCTAGGCGGCTTCGGCCTTACCGTCGAATACGAAGACGGCTTCCTCTACAAGAATGAGCCGCTGGAAGCCGCCATGGTTACCAACCAACTGCAAAGCGACTCTGAATTTCCGCTCATCTTCGCCGCCGACTTCGAGCGCGGCCTCGGCATGCGTCTCAACGAGGTCACTGGATTTCCCCACGCCATGGCCTTCGGCGCCGCGGACAATCTCGATTACGCCCGCCAGTCCGGACGCATTACTGCGATGGAGGCGCGCGCCATCGGCGTGCAGTGGAACTGGTTTCCCGACACCGACGTGAATTCCAACCCGGACAATCCTGTCATCAACACGCGCTCTTTTGGCGAGGACCCCACCCGCGTGGGCCAAATGGCTGCGGCTTACATTGAGGGTGCGCACGAGTACGGGATGTTGACCACCGCCAAACATTTTCCCGGGCACGGCGACACCGACACCGACTCTCATCTCTCTGTCCCGCTTGTCACCGGCGATCGCAAGCGCCTCGACACGGTCGAGCTGCCGCCGTTTGAAGCCGCGATCAAGGCAGGAGTGGATGCCGTTCTCGTGGCCCACGTGCTCGTCCCGGCCTTGGATCCGGATCCCAAGCACGTCGCCTCCATTTCGCCCACCATCGTCACCGGACTGCTGCAGCAGCAGATGGGCTTCCACGGCCTCGTCGTCACCGATGCGCTGCAAATGGACGGCCTCATGAAGCTCTTTCCCGAAGGTGGCCCTGCAGCCTCGGGCCGCGCCGCGGTCGAAGCGGTGAAGGCCGGCAACGACGTTCTCCTCATCCCTGCCGACCTCGATGCCGCCTACAATGGCGTCCTGAATGCCGTTCGAAGCGGCGAGATTCCTGAGTCGCGCATCGACGAGTCGGTACTCAAGATCCTTCGCGCCAAGGCCTCGGTCGGACTCAACAAAGCTCAGATGGTCGATATCAACGCCGTCAACCAGATCGTCGCCAAGCCCGAGAGCCTTCAAGCCGCGCAAAAAATCGCTGACAGCGCTGTCACGCTCGTGCGCAACAATAAACAAGTGCTTCCCCTGGCGGGCAGCCACCCGGGAACCAACGCTGCCGCTTCTGCGTATCACTCCGCAGAGGAAACGCGAGGCCGCGCCTTGGTCCTCATTTTTACCGATGACAGCCGCTCCGACGCCGGACGGCTGCTGGACGAAGAGGTGAGGCGGCGAATTCCCGATGCCCGAGTGATGTACGTCGATATCCGGACCGCTGTCGGCCTCACGCAACCTGTGATGGATGCGGTGGAAAAGGCGCAGAAGATCATCGTCGCCATTTACGAAGTTCCGGTATCGGGCAAAGTCGTGCCCGGCACCCCTGGTGACGGCAACAGCACGGCTGTGCAGAGTTCGTCGGCCACACTGTTGCAGAAAGTTTTGCAGGCTGCAGCGGGCAAGACCGTCGTGGCCGCCATGGGGAGCCCGTACGTGGTCTCGCAGTTTCCCGAGATCCAGACGTACTTATGCACTTTTTCCAACATGCACGTTTCCGAGATAAGCGCGGTCAAGGCGATGTTTGGTGAGATTCCCATGGCGGGCCACATGCCGGTGACGATTCCCAACATAGCTGTCCGCGGAGCGGGTCTGAACAGCCCCGCACAACGTTCTCTTGGAGGTTCGGAATGAAGTTCCTCATACACGCAACTTCAGCGGCCCTCGTGGCTGCGGCCCTGGCAATGCTGCTGGCCGCGTGTTCAGTCCACGTTGACGACAAGAACAAGGACGCCAAGAAGGTCGATATCCAGACCCCTCTGGCCGATCTTAAGGTCGATACCAGTGAAGCTTCGACGGACAACGGAATCCCCGTTTACCCCGGAGCTACGCCGCGGCCCGAGTCGAACGGCGACAAGCACCGCGCTAACGTCAACATCGGAGCTATGGGCTTCGGCATTAAGGTCATTGCCGCCGAATACGTCACCCCGGACTCGCCGGAAAAGGTGAAGGTCTTTTATCTCGACAAGCTGAAGAAGTTCGGCAGCGTGCTCGAATGCAGCGGCACCGGCGGAGACCATGGCGCGGAGGGTAAGTGGAACGACAATGAAGGCGACAAGCCCGTGACCTGCGGCGATGCCCACGGCGACGGCTGGGAGTTGAAGGTCGGCACGAACCACAACCAGCACTTGGTTGCCATCAAGCCCGACGGCTCGGGTGCCCGCTTCGGTACGGTCCTGGTTCAGATCCACGGCAAAGAGGGCACGCTGTGAGTACAGCGAAGCCACGCAAGTCAGAATCAATATGACTAAGGCAATATCCAATTCCTTCCCTGGGGATTCATGACTCTTCGCTGACAACTGACTACTGGCAACTGACCATTGGCTTCCGGTTGCGTCGGAGTGTGACTGCTGTTAGGTTTTCGTCGTGGAACATCCCTGCTATAAGTGCGCGACTTCCATCGACGAGACCCTTCCTTTTTGCCCTCACTGCGGCGCTCCTCAGATTCGCGTCGCTTCTCCGGACGACGACGCGCCGCAAGCGCCACCCGCATTTTCCACTGACTCAACGCCGCAGCTCGTCACTCCTGGTACGTGGCCTACTGGCGCGCCAGCCAGTGCCCCTCATGCGGTGATTCAATGGGAGCTAGCCTGGAAGGGCGCTCTGCTCTCCGGTCTCGGCGCCGCCGTGCTCACGGCCATGCCCGTGATGGGCTTGGGCTGTTGTCTGTGGTTGCTGGGTGCGGGAGCGCTAGCCGTTTGGCTCTATCAGCGCCGAGTGCCTGGGACGCTAGTCACCCCCGGCATGGGAATGCGCATCGGCGCCGTCTCCGGCACGATCGGCTACGTGGCCACCACCATTTGGACCGTGCTGCGCTTTGCCTCCAACAGCCAGGAATTCCGCACTGCCCTGCAGGAGCAGATGGACAAGTCGCTGGCCGCCAATCCTGATCCCCGCGCCCAGGAAATCATGCGCCAATTCATGGGCAACCTGAACACTCCGCAGGGTCTGGCCACCTTTTTCGTCCTCATACTGGTGATCATGGCTGTGGTCTTCGTGATCTTCAGCGCCGCCGGAGGAGCGCTCGGCGCTTCCATGTTCGCTCGCCGCCGCGACTTCCGCTAATCACACTCCCACGTGACCTTCCCCCAACGCGCGTCGCGCCTAGTTGCTCCTCACCGCGCGCATTTCGTATGATTCGGACGGCATGACCAAACCTTCCAGCCGACCTCCCAGCCTGCGCGAGAAATCGCAAATCATGTCCGCGTCGGAAATTGACCGGACCATCGTCCGCCTCGCCCACGAGATCGTGGAGAAGAACAACGGCGCCGACAATCTCGGACTGGTCGGCATCATGCGTCGCGGCGTTCCGCTGGCGCAGCGCCTGGCGAAGATTCTTGGGCGCATCGAGAAGTCGGAAGTACCCGTGGGCACGCTCGACATCACGCTCTATCGCGACGATCTATCGACCATCGGCCACCGCCCCGAGGTGCGCAAGAGCACCATGGAGTTCGACATCCAGGACAAGAACATCATCCTGGTGGACGACGTCCTCTATACCGGCCGCACCACTCGCGCTGCTCTGGACGCTCTCTTCGATCATGGACGCCCGCGGCGCATTCAGTTGCTGGTGCTCATCGATCGTGGACATCGGGAGCTTCCTATCGAAGCTGGATTCGTCGGCCGCACGGTGCAAACCACCGACCTCGAGATCATCGAAGTCAAGTTCCAGGAAACCGACGGCGCCGAGAAAGTGCTGCTGGTCGAGCGCGTCGCCGAGGGGCAATGAAGCCGCAGCTCGCGTTGTCTACTGGGCACCGATCAACTCAGCGTCGCCGAAATTGATTCCATTCTGAAAATGGCGCGCCGCATGGATCCCAAGCGCCCGCCACAGCTCTTGCGCGGCAAGCGCGTCGTGCTGCTTTTCTACGAGGCTTCCACCCGCACCCGCACTTCGTTCGAGTTCGCCGCTAAAGCTCTCGGAGCAACTACCACGCTCATTACCGCGACTTCCTCCAGCATCGAGAAGGGTGAGTCGCTGATCGATACGGGATGGACCGTCACCTCATTGGGCGCGGATGTCATAGTGATGCGCCACCCCAACAGCGGCGCGCCGTATCTGCTTTCGCGCTACATCCCGGTGCCCGTGATCAACGCCGGCGATGGACTGCATCAGCATCCTTCGCAGGCACTGCTCGACGCCCTCACCATCACCAACCACAAGAAGCGGCTCAAGGGACTGCGCGTTGTCATCGTCGGTGATGTCTTTCACAGCCGCGTCGCCCGCTCCAACGCAATTCTGCTGTCCAAGTACGGAGCCGAAGTCATCTTCTGCGGACCGCCCGACTTCGCTCCCGATATCTCTGCGACACTCGCTCCCGGCGTTGTTGCGTGTCACGATCTCGATGCTGCGCTGCAGGGCGCTGACGTCGTGATGTCGCTGCGCATCCAGAAGGAGCGCCTCGCCGGCAAGCAGATCAACCTCGAAGACTACATCGCGAAATTCCAGGTCACGCCTCAGCGCATGAAGCTGGCGCGGCCCGACGCGATCGTCATGCATCCCGGCCCCATCGTGCGCGGCCTCGAACTCGCCAACGAAGTGGCCGACGGCCCGCAGTCCTGCATGCATGAGCAGGTCGCCAACGGAGTCAAGACCCGCATGGCGATTCTGGCAACAGTTTTGAAGGCGGCTCGATGAAGCTGAACAGTAATAACGGCACGCTGCTCATCGCCGGTGGCCGGGTCATCGATCCCGCCAGCGGCCTCGACCAGGAAATGGATGTCCTGCTGCGCGACGGTCGCGTGGCCGAATTGGTTGCGCCCGGCATGCTGAAAGCCCACGGTCGCGACACCCTCAACGCCAAGGGCTGCATCGTGGCTCCCGGCTTCATCGACCTGCACGTGCATCTGCGCGAGCCCGGCCAGTCGCACAAGGAAACCATTGCCACCGGCACCGCCGCCGCTGCCGCAGGAGGCTTCACCGCCGTCTGCGCCATGCCCAACACCAGTCCGGTGAACGATTCTCCTGAGATCACCCGCTGGATGCAGGCTCCCGAGCGCGATGCGCTGGTGCGGCTCTTTCCCATCGCCGCCGCTACTGTTGGTAGCCAGGGCGAGAAGCTGACGAATTTCGCCGCGCTGAAGAAAGCCGGAGCTGTTGCCGTCAGCGATGACGGCCGTCCTATCCTCGACGACAAGTTGATGCGCGACGCTTTGCGCGTCGGAGCGGGGCTCAATCTACCTGTGGTGCAGCATGCCGAGGACTCGCGCCACACCGCCGGATGCTCCATGAACCAGGGGCCGACTTCGTTCCGTCTGGGCTTGCGCGGCATGCCCAATTCCGCCGAGTCTGACATTGTCAGACGTGACATCGCGCTGGCGCGCGCGACCAAAGGGCACATCCATGTTGCGCACATTTCCACAGCGGAAGCCATGGACGCCGTTCGCCAGGCCAAGAAAGCCGGCATCCGCGCCACCGCCGAAGTCACGCCGCACCATTTCACGTTGATCGACGAAAACATCGGCGAGTTCGATACACACTACAAGATGAACCCGCCTCTGCGTTCCCGCGCCGACCGTGACGCCATGATCGCGGGCATCGCCGACGGCACCATCGACGCCATCGCCACCGATCACGCTCCCCACGCCTTCCACGAAAAGCAGGTCGAGTTCGAGCGCGCTGCCATGGGCATCATCGGACTGGAAACCGCGCTGCCCATCGCCATCACCGTTCTGCACCATCATTTCAAGCTGCCGCTATGGCGCATCGTCAAGCTGCTGTCGTCCAACCCCGCGCGTGTCTTCGCGCTCGAAGGGTTGGGCACGCTCTCGCCCGGGGCCCACGCCGACGTCACCATCTTCGATCCCGCAAAGAAGTGGACGTACGACGCATCGCAGTCCAAATCCAAATCGCGCAACACGCCCTACGACGGATGGAGCTTCACCGGCCGCGTCGTCGCGACTATTGTCGCGGGCAAGATTGTGTACCAGGGCTGAGCCAGCGGGCTACTTCTTCAGTTATCATTCTGAGCGAAGACGGCCTTGTCGCCGGAGTCGAAGGACCCCTCTGCTCGCCAACACACTATCCCTCTCTCGATTTGTCATATTTACGGTCGCCCGTGACAGCAACGCCAATAATTCTGCGCCCGCACCTAGCTGATCCGCCAAACCACCAGGGATCTTCAGTACGCGAAGTACGGTCCGGTTCCGCCCGGCGTGCTGGCCCCGTTGATCGCGGTGAACACGCTGCGTCCGTAGAAGAACGGCACTCCAAAGAGAAAGCCGCCTGTCCTGCCGCCGCCTGGGCCCGCCAGGTTCGAGAAGGCCATGTAGCCCGAGCCCAGCAGAGTGTCTCCGTTGCTCACCGTCAAGGTGACAGGTCCGCTGCTGCCATTCGTTCCCGCGTTCGTTACCGTCGCAGTCTGGTCGGAACTCGGGCAGTAATAGCCGGTGTTGGTGGTGCAGCCGGGATAACCCGTGATGGCGGAACTCAGAAAATAGTTGGCGTTGGCGCCACTGCTGATCGAGCCGGGATAGGCGGTGCTGCTGTAGGTCGAAACGAAGCTTCCGGGGTTAGGTCCCGATGTCGTGACCCCGTACACCGTCGCGTTGAGCAGTCCGTTGTTGGGTTGCGTTCCAATGCCGAAGGTCAACGATCCCTGGACGGTCAGCGAACCGCTGCTGAACACCGGCGGCAATTGAATCAGCGACCCATTATTGTCGTTGGGAAACAGGGTCACGGGATTAGTCACTTGCTGGGTGGTGGCCACCTGAATAGCACCGCATCCCGCGGTTGGACAACTGTAATAAACGTTTGGCGGTGGAGTACCCGTGGCACATGTGCTGCCGCAATCCTGAACAAACACGCCGATTCCCAGAACTCCGTTTGCCTTGAGCGCGGGGACAGTGCTCAGCGGTCCCCCGGTAGTTTGCGTGGTGCAACTCACAGGCGCGGCGGTGAAGCCCGACGGCGCGATGACTTGCACCGGAATCGACGCGGCGATCTCGCCAGCCACCTGCACTTGCGCCAACGATACTGGTCCCCAGGCGTAGCCATCGGGACGCACGAAGCATTCCGCCAGAGGATTGCCGTCGGAAGCATTTTGCCCGGGCAGAGCAACGCTTCCCAAAGCGGACGCCAGGACCCGGAAGCCGACCGACCCGGTATCGACCAGCACATGATCGATGGTCTGGCATGTGGTTGTGCCTGGCGTGCAGACCGTCACCGTTGCGTACGCGCCGTTGGGATAGCCGATGGAGACGCCGTTCACGGCTGGTCCACCGTCGACCACGAGCGGCAGGGCGTTGTTCACGTTCACGGTAACCGACGCCGTGCCCGTGACGCCGCCTATCTGTGTCACAGCGGTGATTGTGGCTTGCGTGCTGGCAGTCACCTGTGGCGCAGTGAACAGGCCAGACAACGAAATGGTGCCGATCGTGCTGCTCCAGTTCACTGCGGCAGTGCCGGCTCCGTTTGCCAGGGCGGTACATTGGCTGCTCTGCCGCGGCTGAATGGCGGCTGGCGAGCACGACACGCTGATGGTTGTGAGCGGCACCACCGTCACGGTGGCGGTGCCGGTTTGCGTCGAGTCCTGGATGGATACCGCAGTGATCGTAACCGCGGTGCTGGCAGTTACGGCTGGCGCCGTGAACACGCCGTTAACGTCGATGCTGCCTGCACTGGATCCCCAAGAGACCGCCGCGTTGGGAGTGTTCGTGCCGGTCACGGTTGCCGTGCATGAGCTGGTCTGGCCCGACTGCACCGTGGCCGGAGTGCATGTCACGGCCACCGACGTGATGGTCGACGTGCTGGATCCGCCGCCACTACAAGCCACGATTCCAAGAAGAGACGACAAAGCCAAAATCAGAGCGAGAGTACGCAAACCTTCCCCCGAGACGCCACGAATGCAGCATCCGTATAGCAAATGAATATCTTAACGATAAACCCCTCGCATGAACACCGGGCGGACCTGATTGTTTCGACAGGGTCACGATCAGGGCCTGCGATGTGCCTCGCGTATCTTCCCCACAGAGAATGCAGCTCTATCTCACTCAGCGCGTCAATCTTCCCGTCGCTCGGTCCGCTTGAAGCGGAGGGCATCGGTGTTAGACTATTTCTGGCTCCAAACCCCTTCGGTTCTGCGGAACCGAATCCTCCTTAGTCGGGACGTGGCTCAGCCTGGTAGAGCACTCGCTTGGGGTGCGAGGGGTCGGCAGTTCAAATCTGCCCGTCCCGACCAATCAATTATCATAGGAAGAATGATCGCCAGCAATCAGGCTAGAACTGCTGATCGCGAGCACCCCAACTCTTGCGCAGCCGCGCAGCGGATGCGCCGCAACGAAGAATGAGAGGGGGCGGCAGCGCCACGCGAAGTCGTGGCCATCAAATCTGCCCGTCCCGACCATTCAATTATCATAGGAAGAATGATCGCCAGCAATCAGGCTAGAACTGCTGATCGCGAGCACCCCAATGTTTTTGCGAGCCTCAGCGAGCGCCAACAAAATCGTAGGCCGGGGGCGAGTTCGCAGACCGAGCCTTTCGGCAGATCGAATCTGCCAATCCCCGAAGATGATTTTCAATCCGCAACGGCGATTGACATTCGCTATAATCCCCTTCTCATGCTCACGGTGCCGCAGTTCGGGTCCGCCAGAACAGCGACCTCCCGGCAACGGAAACCGGAGATGGATCATTTAAGAAAGCGTCCAGCCACATCCATAAACGAACCGCCATAACAAGCGCTAACCCGGGCCGCCATGCAAGCATGTTGACTGGGGAGTCCAGATGACAAAGCAGCCGCGAAAGTCCGCAAAATCCAAATCGAAGTCCACGTCGAAGACGCCCAGCCCCGCGCCGGGTGCCCCAGCGAGCATGGAAGCTATACTGCGCGATATTCAACGGGCGCTGGAAGGGAAGGTATTCGAAAACGCAGAGGAGGCTAACGCATTTCTGGCGACGCTGACCGGCGAAGGGCTGCAGGACGCGCTGGCCGACGAAGAGGAGTCGTCGCCCCGGTGGCAGGCACAGGAACTGGCCTTTGAATCGATGGAGGCCGCGACTGCGGAGCGGGCCCGCGAACTGGCCCAACAGGCGCTGGCCATCGATCCCGATTGCGTCGACGCGCTGGTGGTAATGACCGATCTGGACGCCAACACGGAACAGGATGCGATCGCCGGGTTGAAGAAGGCAGTCGAGGCCGGTGAGCGAGGACTGGGTGCGGAATTCTTTCAGGAAAACAAAGGCCACTTCTGGGGCATTCTGGAGACGCGCCCTTACATGCGGGCTCGAGCTCAGCTCGCCGAACTGCTGCGCGCCGCTGGCAGTGGCGTGCAGGCCATGCAGCACTATGAGGGCATGCTGGAACTGAATCCGAACGACAACCAGGGTTTGCGCGATCCGCTGCTGGGCTGCTATCTGGCGCATGGCCGACTGGAAAAGGCGGCGAAGCTGTTGCACGACTATGAGGGCGACGCGATGGCAACTTTCGCTTGGGGCCGAGTGCTGGAGCGCTTCCTGGCAGGTGACCGTCCAGGCGCGAAAAGGGCGCTCAAGAACGCTCGCAAGGGAAACCCCTTCGTGGAGATGTTCTTTACCGGGAAGTTGCGAATGACCGGTGAAATGCCCGACTCTTACAGCCTGGGTAGCAAGGAAGAAGCGATGATCTGCTTCGACCATTTGGGCGCTGCCTTCCTCAAGAATCAGCCGGCGACGTTCTGGGTGATGGAGCAGATTTACGGTCCCCGGTTCTTGAAGCCACGTGCGTAAGGCAGCGGCCTAGTCTCGCCAACCTCATTGCTCCCGCCGCTCGCACGCTCGCGATACCCCTTAATCTGCGAGGGCCGACCGTTGAATCCCTTCGTGGGCAGTCCAACCGAAAGGTCTTCTCCACTCGCTGGCTGTGACTTCAAAAAGCAGATCGGATCTCCTTCCACTCGCCGGCCACGAGGGTGCTTCGCTCTAACGCTGGCTTATGATCAGACAGTTCTTAGCTCGTTGTTTCCTTGCTCGGGAGTGGAATGGATAGCACGACAGTCTATGTTCTGCTGGTGATTTTCGTCGCTACGCTGATCCGGTCGGCCTTTGGATTCGGCGAGGCACTCGTCGCGGTTCCATTGCTCGCCATCCGTCTTCCCATCACCACCGCTGCCCCGCTGGCCGTGCTTGTTTCGATTACCGTCGCAGCCGTCATCGTTGCGCAAGACTGGCGACACATCCACGTGCGCAGCGCGGGTTGGCTGGTGGTCGCGACGTTGTTCGGCATACCTCTGGGTCTTGTGCTGCTGACGCAAGGCAACCACCGCCTCGTCAAAGGGACGCTGGCGGTCATCATCATGGCCTTTTCGGCGTATGCGCTGATCGGCCGCAGGCCGCCCGAGTTGCATAGCGACAATCGACTTTGGCTGCTGGTGTGCGGATTTTGTGCGGGCGTATTGGGTGGGGCATACGGCATGAACGGGCCGCCGCTGGCGATCTATGGCGCGATGCGCCGCTGGTCGGCGCAGCATTTCCGGGCAACGCTGCAGGGATACTTCCTGCCTGCCAGCGTGATCGGCATGATCGGCTATTGGTTGGCCGGACTGTGGGTGCACCAAGTGACTCGTTACTATCTGCTGTCGTTGCCTCTTGCCATTCCGGCGATCCTGCTCGGGCGCGCGGCAAATCATCGACTGCGGGGAAACGCCTTTCTCAAGTTTGTTCATGTGGGTCTGGTGTTGATCGGGGCAACGCTATTGGTGCAGGCCGTGAGGGGGTAGGGACTTGCTGCCGCCAGCATTGCGCCCGCCACGCCTAAAGCGAATCCGAGAGCAAAGCGTGTGAACATCCAGTTGCCGTGGAACCCAGCGAGTTCGGCCAGCCAGTCTGCAAGATTCATAGCCGCGATGATTTGCAGGAACCGCCAGGCTAGATGGCGCGGAATGTTGATTACGAGGCCGACGGCAACGCCGAGGTAGATACCCAGGCAACGGGCGCATACGGCGACCGCCCCACCGAACAGGACAAACGACCGCTCTGCCTGCTGATGGCATACCAGCGCAAAGCCGCGCTGAAGAACAAATCCGAGCTCCGGCGCGCGCGACAGCAGCCCTGGCGCGGTGATTGCTCCACAAACGAGTGCCAGCGGAACCAACGCCCAGCGCCTCATCACAGTTTCCCTACCATTGCGGGAGGGAACGGCTCTGTTCGCACCGGCCATCTTCCCAAGTAAGTGAAAACGTCGATGTCGAGCGTAGACGACCGAAAGGGGCCGTCAGACTCGTCGCAGTGCATGCCGAAGTGTCCTTCAATGCGATTGCAACGCGCATGGCCGCGATTGTCCCAGGGCGTGCGTTCTCGCGGAGCCACGAACTCGCAGGGCATCTGGCCTCTGCGGATGTCGCGAACCTGAAGGTCTGATTGAAAGTCGCGGTGATAGGGATCCTTGTGTGGACCCGGATGTCCCTCTTTCAAATGGCAGAAATACCATCGATACGCCAAAGCATCGCCCTTGCTGCCACGCCGGATGTACTTGCACTGTTGGCTCTGCATCACCCAGGCAGCAAACTGTTTATGGCGCTCCTTATCCTCACGCTCGCGAGCGACGATCACTTCGGCGGAATATTCTGTTCTGACTGACATCGTCGATCTTTACTTTAGAATTCCCATCTTCTTCCCGACCCGCTTGAGCGTCTCCAGGGCCTGGTCGAGTTCTTCGCGGGTGTGTGTCGCCGTCATGATCGTCCGGATGCGCGCCTTGCCTTCCGGCACCGTCGGAAATGCGATGCCTGTGCCCAGCACGCCTTCGTCGAACAGCGCTCGCGAAAAGTCCATAGTGAGGCGGCCGTCGCCAATAATGATCGGAGTAATCGGAGTCTCGCTGGCGGGAGTATTGACTCCGCCGATGTTGAAGCCCAGCGCGCCCAGTTCTTTCTTCCAGTAGCGCGTGTTCTCCCACAGCTTGTCGATGCGCTCCGGCTCCTGCTCCAGCACGTCGAACGCCGCGATGCACGTCGCCGCCACTGACGGCGGATGCGACGTCGAGAACAAAAACGGCCGCCCGCGATGGTAGAGAAACTCGATCAGGTCGCGCGTCCCGCAAACATAGCCACCCAGCGCTCCGATGGCCTTCGACAGCGTGCCCACCTGCACGTCCACCCGACCGTGCACGTCGAAGTGGTCGACGGTACCGCGCCCATTGCGGCCCAGCACGCCCGACGAGTGCGCGTCGTCCACCATCATGATCGTGCCGTACTTTTCGGCCAGCTCGCACAGCGCAGGCAGCGGCACCGATGTCGCCGTCCATCGAGAAACACGCCGTCGGTGATCAGCAGCTTGCGGCCCGGCTCGTTCTTGATTTCGTTGAGCAGCTCTTCGGCGTGCGCCGTGTCCTTGTGGCGGAAGACCTTGATCTTGGCCCGCGACAGCCGCGCTCCGTCGATGATGCTGGCGTGGTTCAGCTCGTCGGAGACGATCCAGTCTTCCTTGCCCAGCAGCGCCGACACCGTGCCCGCATTCGCCGTAAAGCCCGACTGAAACACCACGCACGCCTCGACGTTCTTGAAGCGCGCGATCTTCTCCTCCAGCTCCATGTGGATCTTCATGGTGCCGGCGATGGTGCGCACCGCGCCCGAGCCCACGCCAAACTTGCGCGTCGCCTCCAGCGCCGCCTCGCGCAGCTTGGGATGCGTCGTCAGTCCCAGGTAATTGTTCGACGCCAGGTTGATGACCTTCTTGCCGTCGAAGGTGCACACCGGCGCCTGCTCGTCATCCAGCACGCGCAGCTTGAAGTAGGTGCCGCGCTGCTTCAGGTCGTTGAGTTGGTCGGTGAGATAGGAGAGCGGGTTGGTGCGGGTAACGCTGGTTGCCATGAGTTGCTCCAGATGTGACCCAACATTCTATAGCCTCGCAGGATACAGCTTATGCCTGTATCTTCGGCAGCGCTGAAATGGGGGTGTCCTTCGGACGGGCTAGTATGACTTATCAAGCCCGACGCGGTGTAGTAAGTCCACAAAGCGCGGATCATTGCGCACAGGATCAAAGAAAGGATGTACTTTGAGGAATCGCAGAATGTTCGACTGCTCCTGGTAGGCCCGCTCGAACCAGACAAATGCCTCGTCGTACTCGCCGAGTGCCAAGTAAGGATTAATAAAAGCGCCAGGCGGAACGTAGCCTTTCCGGCGACGCAGCTTCAATTCTTCCACCAAGCGGAGGGCTTCTGTACGGCGCCCGGCCCGCGCGTTTGCCGTAGCCAACAACTCGACCGCGCCTGGACTACGGTCCATAAGAGAAGCCCTCTTCTCGAGAATCGGGATCGCTTCCTGCGACCGGCCGTCGGCAATCAGCACGAAGCCAAGAGTCGAGAGCGCATTCACACTCTCGGGATGGACTGCCAGCACACTGCGCAGCTCTCGAATGGCCTCGTCATAGCGGCGGCCCATAAACAGAATCCACCCGATGTCGCTGCCATCAACCACAAGCGGATCGAGTTCACGGCCGCGCTGAGTCCAGGATAGCGCATCGTCGATATCTCCCTGACACATCAGCCAAGTACCGAATCCGGCATGAGCAAGCGCGTCGTTAGGACTTAATTCGAGAGCGCGCCGGTATTCAGCCTCAGCCTCGGCCCAGTGCCACTGCTTTTGCAGTGTGCTTGCCAACAAAAGATGCGCTTCGGCAAGGTCAGGATCGAGCTCCAGTGCCTTTCGCGCGGCGCTGATCACCTTCGGACGCGCTTCACCGGGGGTAGCACCGCCGACAAAAATCGTGCTGAGGTCGTTGTACGCACTCGCCAGGCCGACGTAGGCCAGTGCAAACGTCGAGTCTTGATTGATTGCCTCCTGGAAATAGCCAATACTCTCCTCATCGCCGGCTCTGCCCTTGCTATTGTCCAAGGCGGCCCGGCCTTTGAGATAGCTCTCGTAGGCTTCAGGCGAGACGGAATGGACTGCGGTAAGCCTTTCGCGTTCCTTCCCCGTGACCGTAACCTCGACTTTTCCAGCAATCGACTGTGCCACATCGCCCTCGAGGGCGAGTACGTCACTGAAGTCGCGGTCGTAGGTTTCAGACCAGAGGTGCTCGTCGGTTGCGCCCCGAATCAATTGGGCGTGTACGCGAACGCGACTGCCCTCCCGCATGACTGAGCCCTCGACAAGGGCATCAACGTGCAACGCGTTAGCGATTTCCGGCGCTGAAAGTTTGGTGTCCTTGAACTGCATGGCCGAGGTGCGAGAAATTACACGCAGATCATGGATCCTGGACAAGCGTCCGATCAGATCCTCGGTCATGCCTTCGGCAAGATAATCCTGGGTTGGATCGCCGGAGAGGTTTTTCAAAGGTAGTACCGCCAGCGACTTGATAGGCGGCGGGCGCGTGGACTTCGCAGCGCGACCGCGGAACAGCGTCAAAGCAACGATGAAGATTGTCAGCGCGGCCACTCCCGCCAGCATCATCCACAGACGGGCGGAAATGTGTCTTGCTTCCTTGGAATGAGCCGCAGGTACTGGAGTCACCTGAACCGGCAATGGGAGTGGCTGCACCTCCGGTGTGGAGTCGCCATTGTTGCAGATCACCGGGGCGGCAAAGCGGTATCCCTTCCCCACCACGGTTTCTACGAAAGAAGGCTTCTCCGGGTCGTCCCGCAGCGCCAGGCGGATCTTGCGGATTGCGGTGTTGATGCTGTGATCGACATCGACGAAGACGTCCTTGCCCCACAGGCGCTCGGCGATCTCGTCCCGCGAGACCAACTCCCCGCGCCGTTGCACCAGCAGTATGAGCAACTCCATGGGGAGTTTTTCCAGGCGCAGCAGGTGCTCACCCCGTTGCAGCCGATAACGGGACTGGTCGAGTGTGAAATCCCCGAACTGGAATTCCTGGGCCGTAAATCTCCCATACATGCCCTGACGCGGGTTGCCTGAATAATGCTCCATGATCCGTACAGAAGCAACTGCATCAGCCACTTAGGGGTTCAGCAAATCTTTACCTCTCCTTCAGACAACCTGCATTGCGTTCCAAAGCGCGATGGGCGATAAACGCGAACGAAACTCAGACTTGGAGGTCTGTAATGAAGAGCAAATTTCTCTGGTACGTGATATGCATCGGGGTACTCGTGCTGGCAGTCAGCATCGGCGCCCTGGCTCAGTCCCCGAAGCAATTCAAACTTAGCGGGTTGATCAATGACTATACACCCGCCAACCTCGCCGGCCCGTGGGAGATTCGCGGCGATTGGTCGATGAACCTGAAAGGGGAGTCTGGTAAAGCCAGTTTTTCGGCGGCCCTGACCATGGAACACTCCGATCTTGGAGTAAGTGACTTGAACTCTCCTGCACAGCGTAGCGCGCACACGCACCATATCACGCTGGTCAATGGCACTGTGACTCCCATTGCCAATGGCTTTCGGGTTACCGGCACGGCCATGATTACGGGGAACGGAAATTACCCGCCGCCCTTTGGAGGAAACTCGACGTTGCAGATCGACGTTATCGGGGGCAACAGCCTCGCGCTCTCGAATATTAAGGTGACCTTCGGGGGCGATGCGGCTACACATTTCGGAACCCAAGCCGTAAACGGTGTGGTCCTGACCTCCAACTAATACAGGTGTAGGTCCGGACCGAACAGCAGGCGGGTGGCCAGCCCCGTCAACTCATTGTAACGAATAGACGTACAGGAGGGTGCCCCATCCCGCCTTCCTTTTGTTCAGTCCCATGACATCCTTTACAGGGTGTCCCAAGACATCCCTTACACTCCCGTGCGAGCGAAGCGAGCACGGGAGGCTCTGACAGGATGCCTTGGAGGACGATGGACGTACGAGAACAGCGGGTGCGGTTTGTGGTGGCGGCGCATCGCCGCGAGAAGTCCATGGCCGAGCTGTGCCGCGAGTTCGACATCTCGCGTCCGGCGGGGTACGAGTGGCTGCGGCGCTACCAACAAGGCGGGGTGGAAGCAATCGCCGAGCGCAGCCGGCGGCCGCAGCACAGCCCGCGACGAAAACAGGAGGCGATCGAACAACAGGTGATCGCGTTGCGGCAGCGCTATCCCGACTGGGGAGCGCGCAAGCTGCGGGTGTTGCTGGGCGAGCAAGGGGTGGATCTGGCGGCGGGTGGCCCGGTCAACGCTCATCTTTAATCGGAAATCTTCAGTCGGGTGCCCCGTTCAAGGACGCGAAGCGGCCTTGAGCGGGGGTTTTCGTGTCACCGGAATAATGGTATAACTGTTATACCGCCATGCGTTTTGACTTCGACAAACGCAAGAGCCAGCGTCTCCGGTCGAATCCGCGCCGAGGCAATTGGTATTGAAGAAGCGCAGGAGATCTTTTCGCATCCCTACTACCTCGATCAGCGCTCGGATATGCCCGAACAATTCCGCGCGATCGGGTGGGTCGGGGACAAGCTATACACCGTCATCTTTGAGGTGCGTGAGGACGCCGATGGCGAGTTCTACCACCTCGTGACTCTCTGGAAGTCAACCCGCCGGGAGCAGGAACTGTATGAAGAACACTCGTAGTCAAAAAAACCAGCCTCCGCGGAAGAGATCGCCCGCCTGGCCGAGCGGGGCAAAGACGTTTCGCGGTTCTTCACCAACAAGGGACGAATGATGGGCCCCATTCAAAGGGTGAACGTAGACTTCACCTCGCACATGCTGGAAGAATTGGATCAACAGGCGGAAGAGCTGAACGTCAGCCGTCAGGCTGTCATCAAGACCATGCTCCGCCAGGCGCTTGATCAACACTACCTTGCAGCTGCGGGAGTCGCGAGGGGGAGGAAAGTCAAAAGACCCGCTCAAGCAAAATCGGCTTGAGTGGACACACGTCGATCAACATTGAAAGGACACAACCCATGCCGATGACGAATCCTCCTCACCCTGGCAGTTTGGTGCTGCACGATTGCATCGAGCCGCTGGGCTTGACCATCACGCAGGCTGCTGCCGCGCTCGGGGTCACGCGCACGACTCTGTCGGAACTGGTGAACGGGAAGCGCGGGATTTCTCCCGAAATGGCGGTGAGACTGTCGAAGGTCTTCGGCGGCAGCCCCGCAAGTTGGCTAACCCAGCAGGCCCATTACGACCTGGCTCATATCGACACCAACCACATCAAGCTCAAGCGGCTGGAATTCGCCGAAAGGCCGGCACCGGCTTCCAGTCTCCAGTTTCGAGTTCCGAGAACCCCCGCTCAAGCAGCCGCGTTTGAATGCGCCGCCCGATGCTATTGCGCGTTGACTTAGACGCTCGCCTCCGTCCGGTGAATTGATCCGCTAATGTTTTTGCATTAGTTTCGCAACTTTTATTAAGAGTCCTTCCCCGGCGCGCGTGACCAAAGTCCTCCGCCTGCATCTAACTCAGGTGAAGAAGTAGAGGTACCTATCATGAAACTGCCAAGGATGAAAGCACTCGGAGGTTTTCTCCTGGCAGCGGTTTTGACCGCGCCCGCATGGGCCGCAGACACAGCGCTTCCAGGGACCCTCAATTACATCGAAGGACAAGCCAACGTTGGCGACCAGTCGCTTAACTCAAAATCCGTGGGCTCCGTTGAACTTCAGCCCGGTCAGTCGCTGACGACTGGCAACGGTAAAGCGGAAATTCTGCTGACGCCTGGCGTATTTCTACGCGTTGGCGACAACAGCACGGTGAAGATGGTTTCGTCGAACCTCACCAACACCGAAGCCGACCTGGTCAAAGGCCAGGCCACGGTCGAAGTGGCCGAGATCTACAAGTACAACGATCTTCGCATCGGCGAGGGAGGCGCCACCACCCAAATGACGAAGGATGGTTTGTACGCGTTCGACGCCGACCATGACCAGGTGCGCGTGCTGAAGGGACAAGCTTATGTGCAGGACAATGATCAGAACATTAAGGTCAAGGGCGGCCACGAACTTGATCTGAGTCAGAGTGGCCGGCTGAAGACGACGAAATTCGATAAGAACGCGTATGAGGCCAGCGACCTGTATCGCTTCAGCGATTTGCGCTCCCAGTATCTGGCGGAGGCAAACGTGGACATGGCCCGCAACTACTATGCTGGCAGTAACGGCTGGTATGGTCCGGGCTGGTACTGGGACCCGTGGTTCACGGCCTATACCTGGATCCCCGGCGACGGCATCCTCTATAGTCCGTTTGGCTGGGGATTCTATTCGCCGTGGTGGGTTGGATACGCTCCCATCTACTACGGGGGCGGCTACGGACTCCGTGGCGGCTACGGATACTACGGGCATCACTATGGAGGACGCCCAGTCTACGGCGGTCCTCCCCGAGTGAACCAGCGCGCCTTCGCCTCATCGGGCAGAGGGAGCTTCGGCGTGATGGGTCAGGGTTTTCGTGGTGGCGGCTTCCACGGTGGTGGTGGAGGGTTCCACGGCGGCGGTAGCGGTGGGGGCTTTCACCACTGACGGCTGCTGGACGTGTGCCGGGAGCGGCGAGCACGGAAGCTACGCGGCCACCAGGAGACGATCGGAAAACGCTTTGCACGCGATCGGGCGGCCTTGCTGCCGCTGCCAAACGGCGAGTACGGAGCCTGCGAGAGGCAGGTAGCGCGAGTGAGTTCCAAGTTGGATTCCGTTCCCAATATCAAGCGGCTGCCGGGTGAGCGGCATCGTGAGCGAGTGGTGACCCCCGAAGAAGAAGCACGATACCTCGCAGCCGGGACAGAGCAACTCGGGGCGATTGCCACGCTGCTCGTTGATTCAGGAATGCGCCCGGAAGAGTGCTACCGTCTGCGCTGGGAGTCCATTAACATGGCCGAACGGACGCAACGGGACGTTTCTGGTAACGCATGGCAAGACGGCAGCCGCCCGAAGAGTGCTCCCAATGACTCCAAGGGTTAGGACGATTCTGGAAACGCGCTGGGAGAGCGCTGGCAGGCCCGTAGAGGGCTGGATATGGCCAGCGCCAACCAAGAGCGGGCACGTGGAGCCATCTAGCTTGAAGAAGCAGCACCACAAGGCTCTCACTCTCGCCAAGGTGCGCCCCTTCGTGCTGTACAGCTTGCGCCACACATTTCTCACACGGTTGGGCGAGTCAGGATGCGATGCTTGGGCTCTGGCGCGAATCGCTGGGCACTGTTCGATTGCGATTTCCAGCCGTTACGTACACCCTTCCGAGCATGCCGTGTTGGATGCCGTGGAGCGCATGGGTGGGCACAAAATTGGGCACAGTCGCGAATTGCCGGAAGCGGGGAACGAGCGCTGGAATGCTGCTAGCGCCTTCAATCGCAGAGGGTTAGTTGGTCGGGGCGAGAGGATTTGAACCTCCGACCCCCTGCGCCCAAGGCAGGTGCGCTACCAGGCTGCGCTACGCCCCGACTGCCTCGATTATAGCAACGATTCACGCTGCCCTCGCCTCCTAAGCCGACACGCTGGGCAACGACGCGGCGCCATTTCTATCGGTATAATAAGACCTTGATGATGGGCCTCATGTACTCGGCCGTGACTTACGTCCGCAGTCCGGCTGGCATGTTCGTAGAAGAAATGCGGCGTGATCTGCATCCCGCGCACACGCATGCCGATGCCCATATCACCATCCTTCCTCCCCGACAGTTGAATGGAACCGAAGAGCAAGCCATTCAGCAACTTAAGGAGATTTGCCGCTCCGCCGCTCCGTTCGAAGTCACGATGGGCGATGTAGAAACCTTCATCCCATCGACCCCGACGGTGTTCATCCGTGTGGCGCACGGTGCCTACCGTATTCGCGAATTGCACGACCACCTCAACCAGGGGGCGCTGAAATGCTGCGAGCCGTGGCCTTACATGCCGCACCTGACCATCGTGAAGATGGATACGGTGGACGAGGCCCGCAAGGTGGTCGGCCTGGCGCGCCCGCGCTGGGATGGCTGTGAAGACAGCCGCAAAGTTCGCATCGACGCTATAACTTTTGTCAAAGGTAGCGGCGAGCGATGGATCGATTTGGCGAAGATTCCGTTGGGGCCGCCGCCAAAGAAATAAGCTGGCAGATACGCGCCTCGGCACGACTTTCAACTTTGGCTTTGAGGTTACGGCGGATAGGTGTTTGGGGTGGGTGAAGGGATTCGAACCCTTGACAGCCGGAGCCACAGTCCGGAGTTCTACCACTGAACTACACCCACCGCAGAGCCTTGATTATACCATTCGCGGATGGGACGGCAGTCGCTTGCGGCGATTGAATCGCGCGCCAGAATGCAAGCGAATCGCGGCTCCTTACGCCTAGTTCATCGAACAGCCACCGCCATTGTTCATGCAGCAACTGGATTGTCCGCAAGCCGTGGCTGGCGCCGTGCTGCCATGGCTATGCGCGGAGAAGGTGGACAACTGCTGCTCCAGCTTTGCCGCGTGGCACTTGGGACATTCGGCTTTCTGTTCCCCAAAAATGATGGCTTCAAACTTGTGGCCGCACTCGCCGCAAAGATATTCGAAGATTGGCATGATCACTCCAGAATGACAGTCCGTGTCCCGCCCGGTCGCTCCCCTGCCATAATGGTAGAAGCCGGTTGGGCCCGACATCATTATAAATGCAGCCACGCGAACCCACTCGATCCAGCGACCGTTCCGTGCGCCAGGAGATGACCGCTGTCTCGCATCCCTTGCGTGCGTCTGAAACCACGGGCGCGCACGATTACTTCGGCGAACCGTTTGAGCCACGCCGTCCCTTCGTCGGCGGACACGCACAGACCATCGCCGGGAACTTCCTGCCCCGCCGTAGCGAGTTGCCTGCGCCAGAAGAGCGGCTGATTCGCGTCGAGCCGGAGGTGCAGGTGCTATGCCACTGCCACTGGCAGACTGACCGGGCGGGCGCCATGACGCTGATCATCGTGCATGGCCTCGAAGGCTCCAGCGAGTCGCAGTACGTGATCGGGACCGGCAGCAAGGCATGGCGGGCGGGCATGAACGTGGTGCGCATGAACATGCGCAATTGCGGCGGCACCGAGCAACTCGGTCCTACGCTCTACAACTCCGGCATGTCTGACGATGTGGGAGCCGTTGCCAAGACTTTGATTCGCGAAGAGGGCTTGCAGAAGCTGGCATTCGTGGGATTCTCCATGGGCGGCAACCTGGTCCTGAAACTGCTGGGGGAATGGGGCGTGCAGGCTCCGCTGGAGGTCAAGGCCGGCATCGGCGTCTCGCCCGCGATGGATCTTGCGGCTTCGGCCGACGCTTTGCACGACCGCGTCAACCGAATCTACGAGTGGCGGTTTCTACTCAGCCTGAAGAAGCGCATCCAGCGGAAGGCGGCACTGTATCCTGGGCGCTACGACGCACGCTACCTGCAAGGGCTTTCCAGTCTGCGCGACTTCGACGATCACATAACAGCGCGCTACTGCGGCTTTCGCGATGCCCAGGACTACTACACGCGCGCGGCCTCGGCGCGGGTGCTTGATCACATCGCAGTGCCCACGCTCATCCTGCATGCGGACGACGACCCGTTCATTCGCATTCTGCCGGATACACGCGAAAAGCTTCAGGAGAATCCTCGCATCACCTATCTCGAAACCAAGCATGGCGGACATTGCGCCTTTCTCGCCGAGCCCAACGGCTACGATGGCCGCTGGGCCGAGCGCCAAGCCATTGCTTTCGTGCAGAAGATCGAACAGGGAGAGCCCGTCACCGCGCCTGATTGGGCGCAAGACTGATGGACGCCGATTGGTCGGTCGAACTCGGCGCGGACGACGATACCCTGGAATTTCCGTGGTCGTCACCCGACGGATCACTCCGCTACGTCGATCTGCGCTGCCAGCCGGAACGGCTGACCGAAATTCCGGAAGCGATGCGGTTCCCAGAGCTTGGCGAGTTTCTGCGCGCCATCAACCTGACACCGTCGCCGTGGCTGACGGCGAAATGCGATGTCTGGCTCGATGGCGAATTGGGCGAAGTCGAAGCGATCCACGAGGCGAAAGTGAAGCTATGCTCGTATGTTGACCTCGTAGCCCGCAAGGACATCGTGCGCTTTTCATTCGAACAGCATGAGCAGTGGGTAAAGACGGCAGCGCGAACTCTGTCAAGCGACGATCAGTTGCCGGTGACATGTGAGTTGATCGTGCGGCGATGCTGGTACCACACGGAAGCCGGCTCCCTGCGAGCGGGCGGTGATGCCGCGACTCTTGGAAAGGGCGATCCCATTCCCGGTTTCTATGTGACCTTTTATCTGTTCGGCTATGGAGATGATGAGCCTCAGGCGCGCACTCGCTGGGGCGAAGGACTTCGGCGCGCCACTAGTCTGGCGTGCGCAACGTTCTCAATCGCTTGCCCGCTTCAGCAGTACTAGACGAACATGAACGGAACCCATTACGGTCGATACCGCCTGAGTTCTGATACGTGAGGTTAAACTGAATGTGCAGGAACATCAAAACGCTCTTTAACTTCGATCCGCCTGTTACTGCCGAAGAGATTCGGGCTTCCTCGCTGCAGTTTGTCCGGAAAATCACCGGCTTTAACAGGCCGTCGAAGGCAAACGAAGCATTATTTCTGGCTGCCGTTGATCAAATAGCCGGCATCTCGAGTCGTCTTCTCGATGCACTTGAAACAAACGCACCGCCAAGAAATCGGGAAGAAGAAGCAGCCAAGGCGAGAACTCGCGCAGCGGAGAGATTCGGGCTTTAGATTTGAAGGGATGCCGAGCATCCCATCCAAAACCAAAGTTAGCTGGCGGGTTGCAGGCGCGACGAAAGACGATTGGTGATACCGGGAAAGGCTACCTTCTGAACCGCTTCAGCGCGAGTTGGGCTGCGTTGTATCCGCACATTCCGTGAACGCCTGCGCCTGGCGGAGTTGACGACGAGCAAATATACAGGTCGCGTGCAGACGTTGCATAGAACCTGAAAGTAGGACGGAACAAGAATTGGCGCAAATCGGATGCGCCACCCGCGATGTCACCGCCGATGAGATTTGCGTCCATCCGCTCCAAATCAGGCGGGGAAAATATCTTGCGGGCTAGAATGCAATCCCGAAACCCCGGCGCGAAGCGCTCGATCTGGGCTTCGAGGCGCTCCAACATGTTGCAGTTTGACGCGTGCGGTACGTGACAATAGGCCCACAAAATGTGCTTGCCTTGGGGAGCGCGCGTCGAGTCGAACAAGCTTGGCTGAGCGACCAGCACAAATGGACGTTCAGCGACTTTGCCATGACGCATGGCATCTTCCGAAACGGCGATCTCCGCTAGGGTGCCCCCAACGTGAACCGTGGCCGCGCGCAGGCAGTCCTTCGCCTTCCATGGAGCCGGAGCCGAGAGAGCGTAGTCCACCTTGAAAACGCCAGGGCCGTAACGATATTTCTCCAGCTTTCGCCGATAACCCGCTGAGAGGCGGTCGCCCGCCATCCGCAACAGTTGCCGGGGCGTTACATCGCACAGAATGAGGTCATAGCCTTCCAGCAAGGCGAGGTCGTCCACTCTTTGCGAAGCTGTTACGGTCGCTCCCAAACTAGCGAGGTAGTCGCACAAGGCAGTGGTGATAGATTGCGCTCCACCGCGCGGAATTGGCCATCCCACAGCGTGAGCCGCAGCGCCGAGCATCACGCCGACAGAGGCGCTCACTGGCTCATCCAGCGCAAGAAAAGAATGTGCGGCCAAGCCCGCGAAGAGTGCCTTGGTACGCGCATTGCGAAACAACCGATTCGCGGTGATCGTCGCGGAGGAGAGTGAGATAAGCCCGATCCGAGCAAGCAGCCAAGGAGTGTGGGTCACGAGATGTACAGGGCGCAGAACCTCCGGGGCGAAGCGGTCCCAGTTCGCCGCGAACGGCTCCATCAGTTTGCACCAGGCTTTGCCATCTTGCCCAAGAACGAGTTCCGTCTGGCGCAAATCGCGTTCCAGCGTGACCGCGGTTCCGTCGTCGAAGGGATGCGCGAGCGTCGAAGGCGAATGAATCCACTGCAGCCCGTGCTCTTGCAGGGGCAGTGAAGAAAGGAAGGGAGAGCCCACCGCCATGGGATGTACAGCCGATCCAAAGTCGTGCCAGAAACCGGGCAGTGTGAGTTCGAGAGTGCGAGCGGCCCCGCCGGCTTGCGGCTCGGCTTCGAACACCTCCACTTGCATTCCCGACTGCGCGAGCACGATCGCAGCCGCGAGGCCGTTGGGTCCGGCACCTACGACGCAAGCCTTACCTTCCACGCGATACTCCGGGCACCATCACGGATTTCGATACTTTCACTCCCCAGCCCAATGCATCAAGTTCATTGTCTCGGAGGCAACGGAGTAGGCCACTCCGCGACTCCCAGCTTGCCGTCGGGTTGACGCTCCAACACGGGAGCATAGATACCGAGGTACTTGCGTTTCCACCAGTCGCCGGTTGCGCGCTTCTCCGCCATGCTGGTAAACCAGTACTGCCAGAGCACCGCGCGAACTTGACGCGGCGGCGCAGATGAAAACGGGTTTCCCGCAAACAGCGAGAGTACATCCTTGTTTCCGGCAAGCAAACGCTCCTCCGTGCTGATCACGATCGGATAGTCGCGCCAAAAACCCAGCGAAGCAAACCACAGGTTCCAATCCAGCCGGGGCTGATACGGAGCGTAGATGCCCGGAGGCTGGTTCAGCGCCTGCGGTTTGTAACGGAACGGATAAGCTGTCCACTCCTGTCCATCGTTAGAGCCCTGAAACTCGATCTCGTAGCGCCCGCGCGTCATGACGGCGAAAAGTCCGTATCGGTTGGCGATGCGAAAGGGTTCCAGAGCTGCAACAGGCGACCTAGGTAAGGGCAGCCGCGGGAAGAACATCCACAGCATTTGTGCCATAGTCGCGTAGAAGATCCAAAGTAGCACTACGCTTGTGAGCGCCAATTTCAAGACTCTCACCTGCGAACGCTTTGCAGCCCGCGCAGCGATCTCCGCTAGAGTGTCTGAGTCGTCGTTGTGGGGTGCAGGTTCACCAGGCGCCGAAGTAGCCATAAGTGTGAACTCGTCACGCCAACGCTTCGGCAAGAAACGCAGAAGAATGCGATCGTCGAGCAACAGCACTCCCAGCGACAACACAATGTAATTCAAGAACGTGTAGTTGGCGGTGAGGATGATGTTGACTTGCAGTCCGGTGACGATAACGAAGCACACAATCCGAAAGCGTCGTGGCAGAAACATCATCCAGACCAATACCAGTTCGGTGGCCAGTGTGATAAACACGGCGGAGGCGTGGAACCAGTGCGGCAGATGCTGAACATACCATCCGATCCAAGTTGGTAGTGGTCCGTTCTGGTAGTACTCATCCATTGCGGTAAAGTTGCGCCACTCGGGATCGCCGCTCAACAACTTGACTGCTCCCGATTCGAAGTAAATGCGGAACCATTCCCACTGCAGCAGAAACAAACTCACGCGCGACGGCGGATGAGACTCTCCCCAGCCTGGACGCAGTCCTGGAGGAGCAAAGAAGAACGCGATGAACCCGGCTTCGAGCAGCATGCCGTCAGATTGGTAACCGGAAAAATCTCCCGCTGCACTGACGAATGACAGATAGCAGACAAAGCACACCACGAGCGACGCGCGCGGCCAGAGATTGAAAACCAGCAACAAGGACGCGAACATGCCCACCCAGCAGATGGCAGTCAGCATGTGGGGACCGCTCGCTATCCATAACAGGGTCGGGGCAAACCAAAATTTCGATTGGGGATAGGTTCTAGCGACCGCTTCGAGAAATTCGCTGGCCGGCAGAATACCCTCCGGGGCGATGAGGCCGCGAATCTGGAACACTAGCGAGTAAAAGGCAGAGAAGTAAATAAGCCCGAGTGCGCGCAAGAACAACCAGCGCGGAATCAGGCGGTCAGATGCACCGTACTTCGGGTCGAACCATCGGTGGATGATGGACGCGGGAGTCCAGTCCATAAGGAGTGCCATTGTGCCGACTCAAGTGGACATTCGCCGCCGAGGCGACTTTGTCAGTGTCCTGCCGCGAGCGTGTATCTGTCTGGCTGTTTGTCGAAGCTTTGCTTGCAGCCGGCGCAGCAAAAGTAAAACGAGACGCCTTGAAACTCAGACTTGTATTTGGCTTTGCTCACGTCGACCGTCATCCCACAAATCGGATCACGAGCTTCGTGCGTCAGCAGAGGGAGCGCGGCCTTGCTTGCCGGCGCGGCGACATTCGTCTTTCTGACCTGAATGATTTCGGCAAGAATGCTAACTGCGATCTCCTCGGGCAAAGATGCCTGAATGTCGAGCCCCGCTGGCGCCCGGACTCGGTTTACTTTTTCCGCATCAAGCCCTCGGGCTTTCAGGTAGTCGCAGACTTTAGCTGCTTTCTTCTTGCTGGCGACGAGTGCTACGTAAGCGGCACCGGTGTTGAGCGCCGATTCCAGCGCTTCTTCGTCGCCCTCGCCTTGGGTCGATACCACTACGAATGTTTGCGGCGTGATCTTCACTTCGCTCAGGTCGAAGTTCGCCTGCACCATGTCGGCGTCCTGAAAACTCTCGCGATCGGCTTCCGGGGCCGCGACCGAGACTGCGTAGCCGATCGTCTTAGCCAGCTTGACCAACGTTTGCGCGACGGGAGAGCGGCCCAAGATCAGGATGTGCGGTTTGGCCAGGACGGGCTCAATAAAGATGTCCAAGGTGCCTCCACTATGGCAAGTCATGGCGTAATCGATGATGCCTTCTTCGGGCGGCGAGGAAGGACTGATCCGAATCAAACGCGGTTGGCCATCTGCGAGGGCCTTCAATGCCTCCTTCACCACCACGGGCTGCGCGCAACCGCCACCGATCCAGCCCCACATTCTTCCGTCGGCAAGAATTATCGCTTTGTTGCCAGGCTTGCCCGAGTTTGGCGCCTGATAGCGAACGACCTGGGCGACGGCAAATGGTTCGCCCTTCGCCAGCAGTTCAGCCGCCTTGTTCAGGAACTGATCGAACATCACAGACCTACCTCTACCCCTCGCTATAGATACTTCTCCAGAGCAAGCAGACTCTCCAAATTGTGCGCTGGAGCGAAGACGTCAATATGCGGTAAGGCCGCGCTCATGCCACGAGTGATGGGCTGATACTCCTTAAGGCCCAGAAGCGGGTTGAGCCACATCAGCTTTTGAACCCGACATCGGGCGGCGCGGAGTTCCGCAGCCAGTACTTCGGGATCTCCAGTGTCCCATCCATCGCTCAGGATGAGGAAAATCGTGTTGCGGGAAAGCACCCTCCGGCCGTGAGCGCGATTGAAGTCGCGCAACGATCCACCAATTTTCGTTCCACCCGACCAGCCTGACGCTTTCTGTGAGAGCCGAACCAGAGCTTCAGACAAGTGCCGTGCCCGCAAAGCATCGCTGACCTCGACAACACTGGTGCTGAAGAGAAATGTGTGAACGTGCTCGAAGTGTTTCTGCAGCGCATAGGCAAACCGCGCTAGAAACAAGCTGTAAAGATTCATCGAGCCGCTGATATCGAGGAAGATCACCAGCTTGTACTTCTGCGGACTCCTTCCTTTGTATGCCAACGCAACGAACTCCCCACCATGGCAGATGCTCCGCCGTATCGATCGGCGCAGGTCCACGCGATCGGCGACATGTCTGATTTTCAATCGGCGAGACAGCCGCAGGCTCATCCGGCGCACCAGGCGCAGCGATATCCGTTCGAGCGCGGCCAGATCGGTATGCGGCACCTCGGAAAAATCCATTTTCGTCAGGCGTTGCTGTGGGCTGGCCCCCAACACCATTTTCCCTTGGCCCTCTTGCTCGGAAGCATCGTGGCCGGAGTGCCCGACAATCGCGCGCGAACCTGCTGGCGGCTTTTGTGCGATCGGATCCGATGGCTGTGGCCTTTCGTCTAATGCGAATCGAGGACCGTGACTAGCCGAATTCCAGAATGCGTCAAAGATCTGGTCGAACCGTTCCCATTGCTGTTGCGAGGAACACAGCACCGCACGCAACGCGAACGCGAACACTTCCCGGTCTGCAGTTCCTATAGCCTTGGCGACCTCGAGGGCAGCCATGGTTTGCTGCATCCCCGCCGGCAGGCCGTTGTCCCTGGCGAACCGGCAGAACGCAACGATCGAAGCTGCAAAGCCGTTCGGTTTGTCTCGATCGGTTATGTCTGCGACCCCATAATTTCTCTGTGCCACCGCACGGAAGGCGGAAGGATTCTATAGCGCTTCTGTCAGGATGTTCTCGATTCCTGCGCCCTTGAGTGTGGCGCTGTCTTCCATCGATTTCGCAAGGCATCCCAAGGTTTCCTCAACCGTACTAATGTCCAGCCGATCTTTCCCCAGCGCCATGACGGCCTGGGTGCAGTCCAAGGTTTCTGCCACGCCGGGAGGCTTCGTGAGATCGAGCTGCCGCACCGCCTGAACGAAGCGCACCACTTGCCTTCCAAGCTCCTCTTCAACACCCGGTAGCCTAGCACGGACAATCTTCATTTCTTTGTCGAAGCTCGGATAATCGATCCAGTGATAGAGACAGCGCCGTTTCAGAGCGTCGCTCAGTTCCCGGCTGCGATTGGAGGTAAGAATGACGTATGGGACGTGTTTCGCTTTGATCGTTCCTAACTCGGGAACCGTAATTTGAAAATCGGAAAGTAGCTCAAGCAGGAACGCCTCGAAGGCTTCATCCGCGCGATCGACCTCGTCGATCAAGAAGCACCGGCGCTGCATGTTCTTCCAGATCGACAGCAGCAACGGGCGCTCGAGGAGGAACTCTTTGCTAAAGATGTGCTTCTCCTTCTCTTCGACTGTCTGTTCGGATTTCTCCTGAAGTTTTATTGCCAATAGTTGCTTCTGGTAGTTCCACTCGTAAACGGCTGAGCTGACATCGAGGCCTTCATAACATTGCAGCCGGATGAGACGCGTCCCAAGCAATGAAGCAAGTACCTTGGCCACTTCTGTCTTTCCCAGACCGGCGTGGCCTTCAATCAGGAGCGGCTTCCGCAATCGTGTGATCAGGTAGATGGCTGTTGCCAGGGCTCGGTCAGTGATGTAGCCCAAGCGTTCGAATCCGACGATGAGCGCATCGACGTCACTGATCTCTTTGTCGGGGAAAAAGCTCTGAGAGGCCGCCATAGTAATCACATTCAGCGTGAAAACACCCTCTTAAACCCGAGAAACAGGCGGGCAAACATCTGCTTGAACGCCTGCCATGCAATTGATCCGGGCTCGATGGGTGTCAGGAGGCGCCACCTCGGCAGCCGCAATTGCAGGCTGGCCGGCGGGCTGCTGCAAGCAGTGCCTGGAAGTTCTGGCTGAACTTTTCAAACATGATGTTGGAAACTTCGGTGATGACACGCGATCCCATTTGCGCGAGGATGCCCACGACGTTGACTTCAGAAGTGCTGATGACCTGGGTCGAACCGCCGTCGAGCGTCGCGAGCTTGCCGGTCATCGCCATCGACGCACTGCCCCTGCCTCTCACGTCTTGCCCTTTTCCGAGGATTTCGATTTCATGGTTCTGTGGATCGAGCCGAACGATTTGGACTTCACCTTTGTAATCCGTGACGCTAGGCCCGACCTTCACTCTGATCGAACCCTTGTACGTCTTGTCATCGACCTTCTCGGTAATTTGCGCGCCGGGCACGCAGCCGGCGACCTTCGTGGGATCGCTCAGAAAGCTCCATACCTTCTCGATCGGTGCGTTCACCTGAAAGGTCTTCTCGATCCGCAGAGCCACGCTAGCTTATGACCCCTTTCTCCTTGAGGATGTTCCACACTTTCCACGGCGTGATCGGCATGTCGATGTGGCGCACACCCAAATGCGAAAGCGCGTCGACAACCGCATTGACGAACGCGGCTGGAGAGCCAACATTGGGCGACTCTCCAACGCCCTTGGCCCCAAAGGGATGATGAGGAGACGGGGTGCAGGTCTTGTCCGTCTCCCAGTGCGGAGTTTCGACAGCGGTCGGCAGCAAGTAGTCCATGAAGCTGCCGCCCTGCACGTTGCCGTTTTCGTCGTAGCCGATCTCCTGCATGAACGCGATCGCCAGTCCTTCGGTCAAACCGCCGTGAATCTGGCCATCAACGATCATGGGATTGATGATGTTGCCGCAGTCATCGACGGCGACGAAGCGACGAACCTTCACTTCCCCGGTCCCCTTGTCGATGTCGACGACGCAGATGTAGGTTCCGAATGGAAAGGTGAGATTTGGCGGATCGTAATAGTCCACAGCCTCAAGCCCGGCTTCCAGTCCTTCAGGAATATTGGTGTAAGCAGCGAAGGCGATGTCCTGAATACTCTTCGACTTGCTGGGTGCGCCCTTCACGAAGAATTTGCCCGGCTCCCATTCCAGATCTTCCTCGCTGCATTCGAGCAGGTGCGCGGCGATCTTCTTCGCCTTGGCGCGGATCTTTCGAGCAGCCACTGCCGTTGCCGCACCCGAGACGGGCGTGCTGCGGCTCGCATAGGTTCCCAAGCCATAGGGGGCAGTGTCGGTATCGCCCTCTTCCACGGTGACGTCCGCTGCTGGAATTCCAAGCTCCTGCGCGACAATTTGTGCGTAGGTCGTCTCGTGTCCCTGTCCCTGGCTCTTGGTTCCCATACGGCACATTGCTTTGCCGGTGGGATGGATGCGGATTTCGGCACTGTCAAACATCTTGATGCCGGCGATGTCGAAGGTGTGCCCCGGACCGGCTCCCACGATCTCCACGAAACTGGAGATGCCGATTCCCATCAGCTCGCCCTTCTTTCGTTTCTCTTCCTGCTCCTTGCGAAGCTGCTGGTAGCCGATCTTCTCCAACGCGAGGTTCATCGCGCCTTCGTAGTTGCCGCTGTCGTAGCTCCAGCCGAGAGCTGACTTGTAAGGAAATTTCTCGGGACGGATGAAGTTCTTCTTCCTTAACTCGACGGGATCGGTCTTCAACTCCAACGCCAGAACATCGACCGCGCGTTCGATCAGGTAGGCCGCTTCGGTAACGCGGAATGAGCAGCGATAGGCGATGCCGCCTGGCGCCTTGTTGGTGTACACGCCATCGACTTCGCAGAAAGCTGTGGGATAGTCATAGGCTCCGGTGCAAATGCTGAACAAACCAGCAGGGAACTTCGTCGGCTGAGCCGCAGCGTTGAATGCGCCATGGTCGGCGAGAGTCTTCACCCGCATGGCTTGGATCTTGCCGTCCTTGTCGGCGGCCAGCTCGGCGGTCATGTGGTAGTCGCGCGCGAACCCCGTGGATTGCAGATTTTCCGAGCGCGTTTCGATCCACTTTACCGGCCGGCCGAGCGTGAGTGACCCCACTATGGCGCAGACATAGCCCGGATAAATTGGGACCTTGTTGCCGAATCCGCCTCCGATATCGGGCGAAATCACGCGAATGTTGTTCTCCGGAATTCCGCCGACAATAGCGAACAACGTACGGTGGGCATGGGGCGCCTGCGACGTCATGTACATCGTGAGTCTTCCGGTGGCGCGATTGAAATCGGCAACACAGCCGCAAGTCTCCAACGGCGCCGGGTGGCAACGCTGAAACACCGCATGAAGGCTGGCCTTGACCTCTGCATTCTGAAAAGCCGTGTCCGTAGCGCCCTTATCGCCCACTTCCCAATGAAAGATGTGATTGGATTTCTCTTCGCGGTCCTCGCGCAGAATCGGAGAACTAGGATCCATCGCCTTGTGGGGATCGACCAGCACTGGCAACTCTTCGTATTCCACTTCGACTAATTCCGCGGCATCAGCGGCCGTATAGCGGTCCTCGGCAATGACAAACGCCACCTCTTGCGATTGGAACAGGACCTTACCCGTCGCCAGCACCATTTGCTTGTCAAAGAACAGAGTCGGCATCCACGCGAGGTTTGCCTTGGCTAGATCTTCACCGGTGATGACCGCCAAAACTCCCGGCAGTTGCTTCGCATTCTCTGTATTGATGCTCTTCAGCCGCGCGTGCGCGTAAGGACTACGCACTATCTGCCCGTAGACCATGTCGGGCAGATGCACGTCGTCCACGTAATTGCCCTTGCCCTGAATGAATCGCAGGTCTTCCTTGCGCTTGATGGAGTGCCCCATGCCACCGACTTCAGGAGTTGTCTGGAACATCACTTTGCCCCTCCTTGCTCCATCTTCGCCGCCGCGTACTGCACGGCTTTCACGATATTTTGATATCCGGTACAGCGGCAAAGATTGCCCGAGATTCCCCAGCGAATGTCGTCTTCACTGGGCTTGGCATTCTTTTGCAGCAACGCGTACGAGGACATCAGCATGCCGGGCGTGCAGAAACCGCATTGCAGGCCGTGCTCTTCTTTGAACCCTTCCTGCAGAGGATGCAGTTGACCGTCTTTTATCAGTCCTTCCACAGTGAAGAGATCGCAATCGTCGGCCTGCGGGGCGAACATCGTGCAAGACTTGACCGTCTTGCCGTCGAGCAACACCGTGCATGCGCCGCAGTGGCTGGTATCGCAACCGACGTGTGTACCGGTGAGTCCCAGTACCTCGCGAATAAAGTGGACCAGGAGCAAACGGGGCTCGACTTCGGCCTCGCGGTCGCGGCCATTCACCTTGACGTGGACTACTTGCTTCTTCGCCATCTTGCGCTCCTCCGCGATCTATTTGCCCGCGCGCTCGACCGCGCGTGACAAAGCACGAAATGCCAATTCCTTGACGAGACCCTTCTTGTATTCCGCCGGGCCGCGCAGGTCCGAGCTCGGTTGCGCTGCGTCCGCAGCCAATTGGGCAGCTTGCCGCAGGGTCGCTTCGTCAAGCTTCTTACCGCGCAAGAACGCCTCCGCCTTCGTCGCCTTAATCGGTGTTGGGCCGACGTTGGTGAGACCGATGCCGACCTGCTGGCAAACTCCGTTGCCATCCAACGTGATTTGAGCCGCCACCGCGGCGGTGGCGAAATCCCCGACCTTTCGCTCCAGCTTGTAATACGCGCCGCCACTGTGCGAGGGCGGAACCGGGATTTGAATCTCCGTCACGATCTCGTTGGGAGCAAGAGCGGTGGTGAACAGCGATACGAAGAAGTCCTCGATTGGAATGACTCGAGTGCCAGCGGGGCCGGTGGCGACAACTTTCGCGCCGAGGGCCAGCATGGTCGCCGGGTGATCATTGGCCGGATCGCCGTGCGCCAGATTGCCCGCCACCGTAGCGAGGTTCCTCACCTGCGGGTCGGCAATGACATGTGCGGTATCGAGAATGATCGGATACTTGGATCGGATCAGGGGCGAGCTTTCCAAATCCGCTTCGCGCGTTAGCCCGCCGATTTTGAGATGTCCGTCCTCTTCCTTGACGTAGGACAATCCTGCGATGCGATTGATGTCGATCAGGTACGCAGGACGCGCCAACCTGAGTTTCATCATCGGAATCAGGCTCTGTCCGCCGCTCAGAATCTTGGCGTCATCACCATATTGTTGAAGCAGAGCGATTGCTTCGGGAATTGTTTTCGGGCGGAGGTAATCGAAGGTTGGCGGGATCATTCTTCACCTTCTTGCGTGGTCTCGTGACCGCGGGTTCGACTGCGACTGCGGAGAAAATGTCACCCCAGAAATGCCATCAGCGACGGATACGTTATCACACACAACAAGGGGACCGGAAGCCCTGCGTAGTCGAGTGCCGAAAATCAAAGGAAAGGCTCAAGGGCAGCTATCAGGGTTTCCCTGACGCCGTCTTCGCCAGTTGTCAATCGCCTGGCGGATCGCCTCAGGAGCGAGATTGCTGCACCGCATCTTGTACTCGGGAATGCCGCCCAACGCGTTCGCAACGTCCTCCTCGCTGATCGCAGCCGCTTGCTCAACCGGTTTACCCAGCACCATCTCGGTTGCCATCGACGAGCAGGCAATTGCCACGGCGCATCCCATGCACTTGAACCTCGCCTCTTGAACAATGTTGTGTTCGATGCGCAAACTAATTTGAACGGTGTCGCTGTCGAGTGGACTTCGAACGATCGCCTGTCCCGAAGGATTCGGTACTGTCCCGGTGTTTCGCGGATTGGCGTAGTGGTCTAGGACTTGCTCGCTATACATCGCTGCCTGCCGTGTTGAAATGCCGGGCGACGGGAGAATATGATACGTCAACTTCAATGTCTTCCGACTTGTACAGTAAAGCTGCCGAACTCGCCGCACAAGGTAAGCCTTATGCGATTGCCACCGTGGTGCGCGTCGAAGGTTCTTCGTCGGCGCGGCAAGGCTCCAAGGCCATTATCGATTCCCAGGGCAGGCTCGTCGTCGGATGGGTGGGCGGCGGATGCGCCGAAAGCGCCGTCAAGAGCGAGGCCCTGGACTCCATTGCGAAAGAAAAGCCGCAACTCATCACCCTGGACATGCGCGATGAGCAACTGGGAGTTGGGATGCCGTGCGGCGGAAAGATGGAGGTGTTTATCGAACCAGTTCTGCCCCAACCTGAACTGCTGATCGTGGGCCATGGGCGCATTGCGGAGGCGTTGTCCATCCTCGGAAATCTGATGGGCTTCACGGTCACGGTTAATGATCCCGCTGCCGATCGCAGCTCGTTTCCTGACGCGTCCCGGATCGTGACCGAGGACTTCGATCTCACCGAGACGCCAATCGGCCCCAAGAGTTTTGTCGTGATCGCCACGCAACACAAGCGCGACCATCTGTGGCTACAGAAGGCGCTGGAAGGAAATGCGGCATATGTTGCTCTGATCGCCAGCCGGCACCGGGCCAAGCTGGTGCTCGACTATCTTGCAGCGTCGGGAATACCCGCGGAAAAGATATCGACAGTTCAGTCTCCAGCCGGAATCAATCTCGGGGCGACCACTCCCGAGGAGATCGCGCTCAGCATCATGAGTCAGATGGTGGCGTTGCGCCGCGGCGGAAGCGTTGCGCCGTTGAGCTTGAAGGAGTCCGAGCTCGACACGCAGGCCAGCCGCACCGATAAAGTGATCCAAGTGTGCGAAGCTGGAGACTCTGAATAACGCAAAGGCGCTCCTCGCGGCGACGGGCTTGCTACTCAGCTCGCCGCTTCCTCTTTTCCGAAACGATCTGGGCCATGATGCTGAGCGCGATCTCCTGAGGCGACTCCGCGTTGATGTCAAGGCCTGCAGGCGCATGTACAGCCCTCAACCTTTCGGGCGGCTCGCCCTTAGCTTCCAACGCACGAAGAACTTCTTGCGCTCGCTTTTTGTTCGCAACCAGTCCCAAGTATGCGACGTTCGCCCGTAACCCTTGTTCGACGGCCTCTTCGTCGAACCTGCCGCGGCTCGCCACCACTACGTATCGAGCGCTACCAGGCGGCAGGCGTGAAAAGTCCAGCGCGTTAAGCAAGAAGTCAACGTCAGGCAGATCAGCGACGGTCAACAATGGATCTACCACGGTCACACGGAAGCCCAAGAGCTTGCCGAACTTCGCGAGCGCCGAAGCGACCGGCTCCGCGCCCACCAGCACGAGATCGTCTTTCTCAATCGAGAGGCTGCCTGGTTGAGCAATTTCTCTACCCGCCAGATCGGCGCTCTCGGTCATCGTCGGCGCTCTCTCTTTGCCACTAGCAAACCGTTGCATTCGCTCGAAGTCGTTTTGGTTGTCGATATCGAGAAGAATTCCAACGTCGTCTACGGGAACCTTGACGATACCGTCGGCGTGACTGCCAAAGATGGCGCGACAGCCAACATCGCCGGTAAGCGCCATAACTTCGGCAAAGACCGAACGGCCCAGCAGCACGGGATTGCCGCGAAAACCGCGATACGTGGGGATCGCGATCTGCGCGCCCGACTCGACGTAGCTGTCCATGAGTTGGTCAAGCGTCGCCGGACGAACGAAAGGCTGGTCCGCCAAGACAACCAGCGCTGCATTGATTTCAGGATTCAGCGCCGCAAGCCCGGTTCGCAACGAACTGCCCATGCCTTCGCGAAACTGCTCGTTGAAGACAACCTTGACACCATCAATGACACCATCAATTGCGGTGTGCCGCACAATCGCTTCTGCAGCAAATCCCAGCACGAGAACAATTTGCTCTATGTGCGAGCCCCGCAGGTTGTCTAGGGTCTGCCCCAGCACCGTACGCTCACCCAGTCGCAGCAGTTGCTTGGGTTCGCCCATGCGACTGGACATCCCCGCCGCCAGGACAACGGCTCCAATCCGGTCACGACGCTGTGTTTCCATGCTCATCCAACACTATCAGCCAGACCAGTCCAGCCTGTGGAGGCAAGTTCTCGCCCACCCAGAAGAGATCACCTAAGCGGCAGTAGGTTACTTTCCGTAAGTCGTTGATGAATATTCCTTAGGCCAAGAGATGTCTTTAGGTGGATCTGTCAAGCGGACGCCTGGTTGGTTATCGCGCGATGCGTGAGTGAATCACATACAGATCGAGATGCATCACAAGGATCGCAAGTTTTCCGGGCATGATCGGAGAGGGCACGGCCGCATTCATTGTCAGAACGTACACTTAAGCAAGTCGTGGTAAATTCCTCTGGCCCAGGTGCAAACGTATGTGGACACTCTCTTCCGACTCATACAAGACGACGTTTGCAATAATCTTTGCCGCCCTGGTGGGCATAGGGATCGCGTCATACGTCATGTCAGATCGCTTCGCCAATAGCGAAGAATTGGTCATCCACACGCATCAGGTTATTTCCGAACTGAAGAGCGTATCGGCTGAGCTGAACGGGGCCGAAAACGCGCGCCATGAGTTTTCTGTGACCGGAGATAGAACGCTTTTGATTGAATTCGATGTTGCGTTGGAGACACTACCGCGTCATTTGGAGACGCTGCGGTCCATGACGATTGATAATCCCTCGCAACAGCAGCTGCTGGCTCAGATCCAGCCCGTCATGGCTCAAAGACTGGCGCTGTTAAAGGAATCTATCCAGCTGCAACAGCAAGACCCTTCGGCTATGGAGCAGCGGCTGGAATATTCCCGTCAGGGCATCGCATTGGACGACAAGATACGAGCGTTGCTCAACGCCCTGGAGCAGGGCGAAGAACAACTACTGCGGAATCGCTCGCGAGTCTCCGCTGCCAGGCAGCACAGAGCGACGATGATCCTGGTGTTGGCGTTTCTGCTGGCTTCGATGATGCTGGTGTCTGTTTTTCTGTTCATGAGTGCCGAGGTCACGCGCAGAACCTGGGCCGAAGTGCAAGCCAAGGAAAACGAAGAGAAATTCCGCTTGCTGGTGAACGGCATCCAGGACCACGCCATCATACGAGTTGATCTTGAGGGCCGCATCACAACCTGGAACCTGGGCGCCGAGCGTTTGTTCGGGTTCCGCTATTCGGAAATCCTGGGGGAGCCATTTGAACGCCTTTACAACTCTTGCGAATCGGACACGCCGAAGCGGCATTTACGCACTGCCCTGGAGCTGGGCCATATCAATGATGAGTGTCAGCAAATTCGAAAGGACGGTACACAGTTCTGGGCAACTGCAGACGTTACCCTCCTGCGGAATGAACAGGGACAGCCGCGCGGCTATGCTGTTATCACGCGTGACATAACGGAGCGCAAGCAGCAGCGCGAAGAAATCGAACGTCGTGAAGTGCAACTGAATGCCTTTTTTTCCAATGCTCCGGTAGGGCTTGCGATCCTGGACAAAGAGCTTCGTTTCCAGAGGATCAATGCTCCGTTTGCCCAAATCAACGGACTCGATTCTCGCGAGCAGGTGGGAAAACCGTTACGGGACGTAATCGCCGACCTCTCGGCTCAAACCGAGCCGCTGCTGCGCCAGGTCGCCAGCACGGGCGAGCCTGTGCTCAACCACGAAATCAAAGGACCCGCCCCTTCCACACCAGGAGTAACTGGATGGTGGCTGAAATCGCTCTTCCCGATTGCCAAAGAAGGCGACGTAGTGACAGAAATGGGAATCGTCGTTCAGGACATCACCGGGCTCAAGCGCGCGGAGAGCGCGGTGCGGCGGCTGAGCGGACGATTGCTGCAAATCCGGGATGACGAAAGACGACGCCTGGCACGAGATCTTCACGACTCTCTTGGCCAAACCCTTACTGCCGTAAAGATGAATCTTTCCTACCTCGGACGCGACACCTCAAACCTGGATGAGCGGGGGCGGAACGCGGTAACAGAAAGCAGGGAACTGGTTGACAACTCGTTGAAAGAAGTGCGGACTCTCTCGCATTTGTTGCATCCTCCCATGCTCGACGAAGTAGGCCTGGTGCCCGCCATACGGTGGTACGTCAATGGTTTCTCGCAACGGAGCTCCATCCAAGTTGAGTTGGATCTGCCCGGAGATCTTCCCAGGCTGCCGACAGAACTGGAGACTGCTGTCTTCCGAGTAGTCCAGGAAAGCTTGACCAATGTGCATCGACATTCCGGAAGCGCCACTGCCACCGTTCGGCTGGGAACGGAGGCCAATCAGCTGCATCTTTTTGTGATCGACGCAGGCCGCGGCATCACTCCTGAGCAACTGTCGTCCCGTCAGGACAATGTGACCCTAGGAGTTGGATTGCTGGGAATGCGAGAACGCTTACGCCAGCTTCGGGGCGAACTGGAGATATCTTCTGGCAACCAAGGCACAAGTATTCACGTCATAATTCCATTGAGTGAGGCAGCATGAGTACTTTAAAAGTGTTAATCGCAGACGATCATGATGTCGTTCGAAAAGGCCTTAAGATGCTCATCGAAGAGCACGCGGGGTGGCAAGTTTGTGGCGAGGCCCGCTCCGGTCGAGAGGCCGTAGAACAATGCACGCAGTTGCATCCTGACGTCATTGTCATTGATGTCAGCATGCCCGACCTGAACGGGCTGGAGGCGACGCGACAGATCCGCAAAGCGTGCCCAAAGACGGAAGTGCTGGTGATCACTCATCATGATTCCGACGAGATGGCTGCGGAAGTGATGGACGCGGGGGCGCGGGGCTACGTTTTAAAGTCAGACTCCGACACCGACCTGGTTCGAGCCGTCGAAGCCCTCAGTAACCACAAGCCGTTCTTTACCTCGCGTGTCACGGAGATGTTTCTCGCGAATCGCGGAAGCCGGGTGACGGACCCTGCCGAAATGATGCGTAATCGCCTCACCACGCGCGAACGCGAAATACTCCAACTTATCGCCGAAGGAAAGACGGCGAAGGAGGTGGCTACGATTCTTGGCATCGCTACCAAGACCTCGGACACACACCGGACCAACATCATGCGGAAATTGGACTTGCATTCGGTGGCTGAGCTGGTGCGTTATGCAATCCGGAATAAGGTCGTTGAACCCTGATTTGTTAGATACGTAGTTTGCCGTATTTACTATGCAGTGCAAGTTTGCTGCAATAGAATGCGCTGGCCGCAATCATGTCCTCGACTCGGGTCTTACTTTCCGATGACCACTCGTTCATGCGCCGCGGTTTGCGCACCATTCTCGAATCCACCAAGCAGTATGAGGTGTGTGGCGAGGCGGCTGACGGTGCCCAGACGCTGGAATTGGCCACTCGACTCGAACCTGACATCCTGATCATGGATATCTCCATGCCTCCACCTAATGGATTGGAGGTAGCCTTGCGATTGCGGCGTGAATTGCCCGAAACCAAGATTTTGCTTATCACCATGCATGACTCAGAGGAAATGTTACGCGCCGCTGCCGCAGTAGGAGCTTCAGGATATCTTCTCAAGTCGGACGCGGAAGAGTTACTCATGGTTGCTCTGCAGCGATTAGAAGAAGGCCAGCGCTTCGTGAGCCCTGCGTTCGGTCCAGATTTGGCGAAGCAGTTGTTTGGATAGGTGGTCGTTGAGCACCGTTCTTCGATCAAACTATTTCGCCAAAGAGCCCATACGAGCGTTCGTGCTTCGTAGGGGATTTCTACAGCGCCGCTACAGCCTCTACCCGATATCTTCAACGCTCGACTCGTCCTACCCTCATTCTCAGTAGTCTGAGCGTCCAAAATCACCGGCAGGGCGATTCGCCAGACGCCTTGTTGAGTTTTATTAATTTCGGAATAGGAGAGGCTATGTCGGTAAACAAAGCGGCCCTAGGAATCACACTTTGTGCAGCGTTTCTAATGTCGTGTCTCACTCTGACCTGGGCGGCGGATGATCGCGAGGACGAGGTGAAACGAGTCAAGGCTTCGGCTGATGTTCTGGATGAAATCATGGCGACACCGGACAAGGGGATTCCCCAGGACATCATGGAGTCGGCGGTTTGCGTCGGCGTTGCTCCGTCACTCAAGAAAGGCGGTTTTGTGTTTGGCGCCGAATACGGCAAGGGCGTCGCCACGTGCCGCACCGCCAATGGCTGGAGCGCTCCAGCTCCGTTCAAGGTAGTGGGGGGAAGTTGGGGCTTGCAGATTGGCGGCGAAGCCGTTGACCTGGTGATGTTGATCATGAACAACAACGGCATGGAAAAGCTCCTTTCGAGCAAGTTCAAACTCGGGGCAGATGCTTCGGTCGCAGCCGGCCCGGTGGGCCGTCACGCCGAGGGTGAAACCGACTGGAAGATGAGGGCGGAGGTCCTGACCTATTCGCGCGCCCGTGGAATCTTCGCGGGATTGACCGTGAACGGCGCTGTCATCGAGCAGGACGATGATGCCACGCGCGCATTTTACGGTCGTCAGACTTCGTTCCGCGACATTTTGCAAGGAAACGCTACGGCGCCCAGTGGTTCAGAGCCATTCTTGGCTGCGGTGAAGAAGTTCTCAGCCAGAGCGGAGGCCGCGAAGTTAAATGAAAAGAAATCCGACGGGCGCCCGTAGCCATGATCGGATGGGGCAATCGTAGCGAATGGGAAAACCATTGCGATATAAGGAGTACCGACGTGCTTTGGACAATTTTTGTAATACTGCTGCTGCTGTGGCTATTAGGAATCGTGACTTCCTACACCTTGGGAGGCTTTATACACATCCTGCTGGTGCTGGCGCTGGTCGTTATGCTGATACGCATCATTCAGGGACGCACTCCGGTCGTCTAAAGACCTGCGATTAGCCGGCTCGCCATCTCGATCAGTCCCGCAGTCAGATCGGGTTGGCGAACGGCTAACCGGGGAGCGCGAATGGACTCAGACTGTGGCAAATTAGGCTCCGGCTGTGGCAGATTCGCGACATTTGCCAAAATTACTTGTCACGCCTTCCTTTGTTTTCAATGGTTTGGGAGGAAATTGCTCGCATGTCATTGATTTACAAAGTGGTTATAGCTATCCATGTCAGCCGTAAGGACTTATATCTGCACGGTTTTGCACATTTCCTCTTCTTGCAGAAAGACTCAGTATTTCAAAGAACTGCCGCTCCTGAATGACAACGCCTGTCGTGCCGCCCTGAGGCGAAATGTCCCAGTGTCATGGATAAGCCAAAGGGGAGTGGAAGTCATGCAAAATCCGTGCGGGAAAGAAACGAAAGTAACCAGGAGGCGCTGGGTTCGCGCGGCTTTGGTGCCGCCGGCTGAAGCCGGCTTCTCAGGGGCTAGTCTAAATCCCGACCTTCGTTATTGCTGTTTGCGGCACGGCTGAAGCCGTGCCCTTTCAAATCGACGGGCGAACTGCATTAACTGTGAGACTGCCATAAATGGGCTTTAGAGAGTCAGCCGTGGCCGGCACTTTGAAAGCGACTTCTGAAGTTGAAATTACCCTAGAACAACCCGCACCTGGTGATTTTCGCCATCGTCGGCAATCGGAATATTAGGTGAGCCGGCAGGCTTGCCGTCGATTTCAATCAATTTGACACCACGTGAAACGCCGGATGGATTCTCGACCCGGATGTCGAACGTACTAGAGTAGTGCCGAAAACGAACGGAGTAGTTCGACCAGTTTCTGGGGATACAGGGATCGATCGAGAAGGCCGCTCCGTGCATGCGAAACCCCAGTATCCATTCGACAGCACCGCGATAGAGCCATCCCGCTGAGCCTGTGTACCAGGTCCATCCTCCGCGTCCGACATGCGGCGGTTCGGAATACACATCGCCAGCCACAACGTAAGGCTCAACTTTGTATCGCTGCACCTTCACTCGCGAAGACGTGCGATTGATTGGATTGAGCATACGAAACAGTTCCACCGCCTTATCTCCGTCGCTGAGTGCGGCAAATGCCAGCACCGTCCACGCGGCAGCATGGGTATACTGGCCGCCATTTTCGCGGATTCCGGGTAGATATCCTCTGATATAACCGGGGTCATGCGCCGTCTTATCAAAAGGCGGAGTCAGCACCAGGGAAAGTCCTTCGGGACGCCGCACGAGATATTGGTCGACCGCGGCCATGGCACGCGCTCCCCGGGCCGGTTCGGCGGCGCCGCTGAGCACTCCCCACGACTGAACAATGGAATCAATGCGGCACTCCTGGTCCTGTGCGGTGCCGAGCGGTGTGCCATCATCAAAGTAGGCTCGGCGATACCACTCTCCGTCCCACCCTTCCCGCTCGAGCGCGGCCTTGAGAGCGCTAACCTGCAGGCGCCAAGTTTCGGCTCGCTTACGTTCGCCGCGCGCATCCGCAATCCTGGCAAACTCCCAGAGAATCGTATGCAGGAACCACCCTAGCCAAACGCTCTCGCCCTTCCCTTCCTGGCCGACGCGATTCATACCATCGTTCCAGTCGCCCGTGCCGATCAGAGGAAGCCCGTGGCTGCCCACTGCGAGGCTTCGGTCGAGCGCCCGGGCGCAGTGTTCAAAGAGGGTCGCTCGTGTCGCTGAGACTCGCGGTTGGAAGTAGGATTCGAGTTGTCCGTCAGCGAGCGTATCGCCATCGAGGAAGGGCACGATCTCGTCGAGCACACTCAACTCTCCCGTCACTTCGATGTAACGGATTACGGCGTAAGGCAGCCATAGCAGGTCATCGGAAATGCGGGTTCGAACCCCGCGCCCCGACGGCGGATGCCACCAGTGCTGGACATCGCCCTCAATGAATTGGCGTGAGGAGGCAAGCAATAGATGGGCGCGGGTGACATCGCGTTTACACACTATCAGTGCCATCGTGTCTTGCAGTTGATCGCGGAAGCCGTAAGCTCCACTGGTCTGATAGAAGGCCGCGCGACCCCATACCCGGCAGGCCAGAGTCTGGTATAGCAGCCAACGGTTCACCAGGACATCCATCGAGCGGTCCGGGGTAGTGATCTGCACGGTGTTGAGAACATCGTCCCAATGGCGGTTGACTTCGGCGAGGACCTGGTCCAGATTCGTCGAGCGGTAGCGACGGACCAACTCGCGAGCGTCTTCCCTGCTTTTCTCCTGGCCAAGAAAGATGGCGATCTCGACTTGCTCACCAGGGTGCAGCTCGAACAGCGTCTGGAGTGCCGCGCATGGATCGAGCCCGGCGCCCGTCTTTCCGGAAAGCGGCCCGCTTCGCTGCATTGCCGCGGGCCGCGCAAGCACTCCATTGCGCCCGAGAAACTCGCTGCGATCCCCGGACCACGAACTCTGTCGTCCGCCTAGATCGAGAAAGAAGACTCTTCCTCCGAACTCGCCGCCCCAGGCGTTGCGCGCACATAATGCGTTCGTCTCCGCATCGAGTTCCGTGATCAGGTGGGGAGCGTTGGCGCTGCGCGAGTTTCCCAGCACAATTTCCGCAAATGCCGTCACGGAGAGGCGGCGAGTGCGGGTCGAATGGTTCTGCAACACCAGACGCGAGATCTTGATCGAGTCTTGAAGCGGAACGTATTGGAGCAATTCCGCCAAGATCCCTTGCGCCCCATTCCGGAACCGGCTGTATCCCTGGCCGTGGAATGCCAAATAGGTGGAAGTCTCATCCCGTACCGGCAATGCCGTTGGGCTCCAAACCACACCGGTATCCTCATCACGGATAAAGATCGCTTCGCCGGACGAATCGGTCACGGGATCGTTCGACCAGGGAGTGAGTTGGTTCTCACGACTGTTGCCTGACCAGGTGTAGCCGGACCCAGATTCGGATACGAGAAAACCGAACGAAGGATTGGCGATTACATTGATCCACGGATTTGGAGTGCGCAATCCTTCCGCGAGAATGGTTACGTATTCGCGGCCGCCCTCTGTGAAGCCTCCCAGACCATTGAAGAATTCCAGGCCCGTGACGTTTAGCTTGATTTCGGCGTCTCTTCCGGGACGAAGCTGGCGATAAGCGGGCCGCGCCAAAGCTTCGGAACGCTGCGAGCGAATCACCTGCTCGGCCAACGTGCCGTGTCGGCTCAGCAGCACGGCACGGGCAACAGACTGCAGCAAAGCGCGTTCCTGCGGTGAGATCAGATCTCCGCGAAGCAGAAAGACGTTGCCGTGGACTTCGCCGGTTTCCGAAGACACGCGCTGCTGGTGGGCGCGCACAAGATCGTCCAATGAGCCCTGGAGTTCCTGCTCATAAGAAGGAGGTTTCTCGTTTAGAACCACAACGTCAACCGGCAAGGCCTTGATGCGCCAATATTCGTGGGCCCTCAGCAATTGCCGGATGATGCCGACATCTTCCGCCTCGTCGATCCTCGCCAGGACAATGGGCAAGTCGCCCGAAATTCCGTGCGCCCACAGCGCCGAACGCTCAAGCGTGCTCCGGCTCAGCAAATCGGAAGACGGCCGCACCGCAGGATCGGAGTAAAGGAGGGCGTTGGCGAGCCGCTGGAATAAATGGGCTTCGTCAGGAGTGATGCCAAGATGATGAAGCTGCACCTGCGCCTGCGTCCAGGCCGAGGTCAGAGTGCGTTCCCAAGTTCTCGCGTCCCTATACTTGTCAGCCAGATCGAGCACCTGCTCGCGCGCTGGACTGACCATGGTTGAGAAGATGATACGTGCCGTCGCGCCGGGGGGGATGCGGACGGTGCGCCGCAGACTTATTACTGGGTCAAGCACGGGACCAACTGTGTTCGACAGGGGACGTCCGTCCATGATGGAAACGGCATCGCGAACCTGGTGCCCTCGTCCCAGAAACCGGGCGCGATCGGTCTCGAACTGCAGTTCACCCACAGACTCGCCTTCCACAGCTGCTACATGGGCCAGCCAGACTGGCTTCTCGTTTTCGGACTGGCGGCGCCGGGTAGCCAGCAAAGCGTCCGCATCGGCGACGAATTCCGTTTCTACAAACAAGTTGGAAAAAGCCGGGTGCGCCTCATCGGCGGACTGAGGCGCGATCACGAGTTCAGCATAGGAAGTCACCTCGACTTCGCGGGTGCGGCTTCCCAGGTTAGCGATCGAGACGCGGCGCACCTCGGCATCGTCTTCCGGTGAAACCACCACCTCCAACGTCGTGGTCAGGGCGCCGTCACGTCGAATGAACTCGGCGTGATCTTCACTGAAACTGGCTTCGTAGCCGTCGGGTTCGACGCCGGCAGGCTGGAAGCCCGCTGACCAGACTTGGCCACTCTGCGTATCGCGAAGAAAGATGTATGACCCCCAGCAGTCGAGGGTAGAGTCTTCGCGCCATCGGGTGATCGCGATATTTCGCCAACGGCTATATCCCGAGCCCGCTGTGGTCACCATGACTCCGTAAGACCCGTTGGAAAGCAGATGCGTCCGCGGAACTGGTTCGTGTGGCGAGGTGAAACGGCGGACCACCGGAGGTACCAACTCGCGCGCGTGGGCTGCCGCCGAGACTTCCTCGGCCCGCGGCCTTGCGACCAGCACGCCGCGTGGAGTGCGCTCCTGTAACAGCAACTCGGTGGCTTGCACTATCGGTTCAGCGTGGAAGCGGTCACGCATTGCGCCGTCCCTCAGAACATTGGCAAGCGCGATAAGGGACATTCCCTGGTGGTGCGCCAGGTACGCTTGAACTATCGCGACATCCTCACCTTCGGGCACTCGCTCGCTGGTGTAATCAAGGGCTTCGTAGAAGCCGTAAACTCCCTTTCCACCGGCTTGGGCGAGTTGGGTGAAGTTCCGCGCCGCCGCGTTTGGATCGATCATGGCCGCCAGCGCGGTAGCATACGGAGCAATCACCAAGTCTTCGCTGAGGCCGCGCTTGAGCCCCAGTCCCGGCACTCCAAATGCGGTGTACTGATAGGTGAAATCCAAGTCCCTCGCGTTATAGGCAGACTCTGAGATTCCCCAGGGAACTCCACGCTCCGCGCCGTAGTCAATCTGACGGCGCACCACCAACTCGCAGGTCTGATTCAGCAAACTGCCTGCCGGCGAAATCATCAGCAGAGCGGGCATCAGGTATTCGAACATGGAGCCCGACCATGAAATGAGGGCGGAGCCGCGACCCACGGGAGTCAGAGCTCGTCCCAGACGAAACCAGTGCGAGGCAGGGACGTCGCCCTTAGCGATGGCGATGAAGCTGGTGAGACGAGCCTCGGAAGCCAGCAGATCGTAACAATTCGGGTCCAGGGAGTTCTCGGCAACCCGATAACCTATGGAAAATTGTTTGCGAGTGTGATCAAACAGGAAGCTGAAGTCCATCGAATGGAATATGTCGTCAGCCTTGTGCGCGATAGCGTTCAAGCGGCGAATGAGTGCGGCGGCACTCGCCTGCGATTGCCGGATCGCCTGCGCCATGCTGTCGATTCGTGGGAGGACTTCGCGGTCTGCCGATGAATCGACAGTCAATTTTGCGCGTAACGCAGCGAGTTCCCGGTTAGCCTCTTCGAATCGTTCCGGAGCTTCGCCCAACGTGGGCACGGATTCAAAGAACGGCTCCGCCGCCAACCACTCGGGCGACTGCTCCCTGGGACCCGCTGCCATGGATAGTGAGAATCTAGAATCCCGTCGCACCCATGGTAGTAGGACCTCGGCGTCTCTGATATGGGTTTCGACACAGGCGCGGACAGCATCGGCCCAGAAATGCAACTCTGAATCAGTGGCGTCGCCGCGCTCCTGGGCCATGGTCTGCGCGATGTCAGCAACCGTTAGGGCGCGTGCCCTAAGTTCCTCAAGCCGCGCCACCCATTCCGCGCCGTTCGTTGGCGTGAGTTCCAGCGAATTGGCGAGGGCATCGATGGCATTATTGAGCTGTTTTCTGGTGACGGTATTCGTACGCCTGGTTTCTGCGATCTTGCTCAAAGCTTCTCGCAGAAGCTCGATCGTATCTCTTATGCCGGCCAGCGAGTGTTCTCCCAGAGAGGACTTCTGGATCAGTTCCCGGCATCCGTTCGCCAGGGCCAGCAGATGGCCGGCAAGATTTCCGCTGTCCACTGAAGAGACGTATTTTGGAATCAGGGGCCTTAAATCGCGAGTGTCATACCAATTGTAGAAATGCCCTCGGACCAGTTCCAGTTGGCTCATGGTGCCGAGCGTGGCTTCCAGCCGGTCAACTAGATCCGACGTGCCCAGGTAACCCAGGTCGTGCGCCGCCAGAGTGGACAGCAGATATAGTCCAATGTTCGTTGGCGATGTTCGATGGGCGACGATTGGCTTGGGGGTTTCCTGGAAGTTGTCGGGAGGCAACGCATGGTCGGCCGGAGTAATGAATGTTTCGAAGAAGCGCCAGGTCCGTCGCGAAATCAACCGCAACTCCCGTGCATTTGCCTCGGAAAGAGGTTCGGCTCCGGCGTGGCGCGGAGGAAGGCTGATCTGCCACGCCACCGCGGGAGCAGCAATCCAGAGAATGATGAATGGGAGCATGACGGCCCAGGCATGCTGATGCCCATAGATGACAACTGCCAGCGCTATCAGGGCCAGAACCACGCTGGCCGCCATGCGTTTGTACATGGCAACCAACTTCAGATTCACCGCATACTTGGCCTGTTTCGCAGTCGTCCATTCCAGAAGATGTCTGCGCGTGACGAACATGCGAATCAGTGTGCGCACAATTGCATCGGACATGAGCCACGCCTGATACGCCAGCATAGTCACGGCAATGACAGTCTGGAATACGCCGAGCGTAAGGTCAGAGAGCATCGCTCGAAAATGAGAGCGCTTGGAGATCCCGCGCCGTGGCGGGTTGATTCCGATCAGGAAAGATAACAATGCTGGAAGCGCGATCGTGGCTAGAATGAACCTGCCCCACACTGATGGTGAAGCCGATGGCAACAGGCAGGCAGCCAGGAGCGCTAGAAATGCCGTCGGCGCAGACAAAGACCGGCGCAGATTATCGACCATCTTCCACCGGCCAATTGTGGGTATATTCGCCGAGGTAGAAGTGCCCGACCTTCCTCGGTGACGTCCGACAATCCACGGCAGAAGCTGCCAGTCTCCGCGGACCCAGCGATGTTGCCGCGCTGCCGCCGCCTCATAGTGTGAAGGGAATTCCTCGAACAATTCGATGTCAGTGGCGAGGGCGGTGCGCGCGAAGATTCCTTCCAGCAGATCGTGGCTTAGCAGGGTGTTGTCGGGCACCCTTCCCGCTAACGACGCTTCGAACGCGTCAACGTCGTAGATGCCCTTCCCGGTAAAGGAGCCTTCCTGGAACATATCCTGGTAGACATCCGATACTGCAAACGCATAGGGATCGACGCCGCTGGGACCGGAAAAAAGCGTCTGGAACATTGACCTCTCGTGGTCGGAGGCAAGGGAATGAGTGATGCGTGGTTGGACGATCCCATAACCCTCGACGACACGCCCCTCGGCCGCGCTAAACTTCGCCCGGTTGAGGGGATGCGCCATGGTACCGACCAGCCGGCACGCTGCGCCTCTCGGCAGCCGCGTATCCGCATCAAGCGTGATGACGTACCGCACCCCCGCGGGGGCTTGCGCTGGATGTCCCCCAATTGGAAGAAATGTGGTGCCGGATTCGCCGCGAAGAAGTCGATTCAACTCACGCAGCTTCCCCCGCTTACGTTCCCATCCCATCCATTTACTTTCGCTCTCATTGAAGACGCGCTTGCGATGCAATAGCAGGAAGCGCCTGTCACCTCCAGGGGTGGGACCATGGATATTGTTCAGCCTATCTATGCCATCGACTGCGACCGCCAGTAGTTCGTCATCGCCAGGTACGGTCTCGCTGGCTGCGTCCATCCAATCGGTCAGCAGCGCGAACCCAAGATCTCCCTCGGAATTGGCAAGATAGTGGACCTCCAGATGCTCCACCAGTTGTTCGATGTCGTGCTGGTTCGTGAGCAGGGCGGGGATGACGACCATCGTTCGCGACTGTTGCGTCACACCGTCGCGTAGTTCCAGGCGCGGCAGCATTCGAGGCCCAAGTGCGTCGGTCACTAACCGGTTGATGAGCGCGATCGCGAGATCCGACGCAGGCACCGCAGCGAGCAGACCGAGCAGCACTAATTCCCACCCTGGCAGTCCGGCTTTTCTTTCGTGCAGCAGCGGCAACGAAACGATCAGAGCCGTGGCCAAAGCGATGGTCCCGAGGTAGCCCGCGGCGGCACTTCGCATGTAGAGGCGCAGCAGCCTGGTCTTCCACGGAACCCGGAAACCGAGTTCGCGCTCGAACGCGAGACGCCCCTTGGAAATCAAGTAATAGCCGGGGTCTACACTGCGCTCTTCGTGCGGCTGCCCGTCTCCATGCGGCTCCGATCGAGCCCTTTTGACGCGGTGCACAATATACTCCGCAACTTCGATTTCCTTCCGGCCCGAGCCCCGCGATAGATCCTCGATCGCATGGCGGTACGTATCTCGAGTGGCAAAATCCATTTCGGCGAAGTTGGTTGCGCCTCGAAGAATCTCGTCCACCGCACTAACGCTTTCGACGAATTCACGCCAGTCGAAATCCATCATCAAGCGCATGCTGGGGATGACGTTCCGCACCGTGACATTCATTGCGGTTTGTTCCTGATGCTCGGCGCGAACCACTTCGTCGGCCGTGGTCCCTTGCTCAGCCAGGCGCAAGTCAAGCCAATGGAGCACGGCACCCATGTTCGGATCCACGTCGCGCAGGCGTTGGACAAGTTGCACGACGAATGCCCTGGCTAACGGCTTCTTTTCGAAGCCACGCAGCGCCGTTTCTGGTGGGATAGTTGATTTTCCTCCTGTGCCCAGCAGGCTGTCAGCCAGCAGGTCGGCATCCTGGCGCTCCACGCGGCTGCGCACGATTCGATCCATCAGCCGGCGCAGGTTTTCTACCAGCACCACTCGCAGCGTGATGGCCACAGCCCATAGCTCGCCGATGTCCAGTGGTTGTACCCGCTGGTACGCCTTCACAAAACGGCGCAACCCTTCCGGATCGAAGTGGCTATCGGTATGCGCCACATAGGCCCATGCCACTCCATAAACTCGCGGATACCCTTGCAGGTGGCCGGATGCGAGTTTCGGCAACTTGCGGTAATAGCCTGCGGGCAAATCGTCCTGTATTTCACGGAGTTGCTCTTCGACAATGTGGAAGTTATCGACTAACCACTCGGCCGCAGGGGTGATTGAGCGCTCCTCCTGAATTGCCCGGGCGATCTCACGGTACGATTCCAGCAGTACGCGTCCGTTTTCAAGCACTCGTGGAATTAAGGGGCGGCCCTGGTCCGCTCGTTGGGTCACTGTTTGGGCGGCCGCCAGGCTTTCGGCGTGCTGTTCGATGCGCTCCACGCTGAATAGTTCGGCCCGGATGGGGTCGTCGAGGCCGCCAGTGAGCATCGGCGAGGGTACATTGTCGCTTGGAGTTTTCGTCTTCAGCTCCATAAAGCAATGGGCAAGGATTTCAGTGGACAGAAAGCGCGCAAGGCCAATTCTATCGGGTTAGCCTTCAGACCGCACCAGGTGCGTCTTGGCAGTCGATCCGGGTTGGGCGGCTGGAAGTCCCTGGATTCGAAGGGGAAATTCAGAAACCGCGCCGTTCGCCCGCTACCCCCGGCGAGCGAGCATCTCGTACTGACGACAGAAGGGCCGATACTCTTGCCATCGCCAGCGATCGCGATGCGTAGTAGCCGTCTGCCGACGTTGCGCTACTGACGCCACTCCAATCAGGTTTTGCGGAGGCGGTCGACGCTGTTGCCGGCGCCGACCGAGCCGACGTCACACGGCCGGCACAATACCAGGCTTGGATCCCGAACGGTAATTGATTGCGACAACAGGGGCTCAGAGGCGCCCGAGCAATAGCAGGATGATGAGTATCGCTGCAAGTAGTCCCAAACCGCCGCTGGGGTAATACCCCCAATCTCGGCTATGCGGCCAGGTCGGCAAAGCACCTATCAGCGCCAGAATAAGAACAACGATCAGGATGGTCACCATGTTTCTGTCTCCTCTCTCAAGCATTGCAAAGTGTCTGAATTGTTTCGTTGACGCTCGATCCGGCCCCTCGCCGCTTCCACTCGGAGAACCACTCCATGAAAAACGGATAGTGGATGTCCTGCAATCTGTCGATCAACCAATGGGCTTTCTGGTTGAACTCGGAGTCGTCGATGATCACATCAGCATATTCCTGGAAGCCGGGCGGGATTGTTTTGTCGTTGCAAATGAGAACGATGCGAACGTTGGGCCTGAGCCGCCTGATTTGAGCGCCTACCCGGGTCGCGCCTCTCTTCATTATCCGGGAATCGACGCAGACAACATCGAGCGAATACGAATTAAGCAACTCAAGTGCCTGCGCTTCATCCCTCGCGCTGCTAACTGCAAATCCAGCGTTCTCGAGGTTCTTCTGACAATCCGAAGCACGAGAGCCGTTATCGTCAACGCACAAAATGCACGTATTCATAGCCTCCTCCACGAATCCATCCGTTCCTTCAACGCTCATGAACTGTAGCGTTAATAGGGGTGCTGGTACATAAGGGACTTTCCGTATCCGAAAAGACAATCTGCCTTAGCGACAATTGTGGGATTCGATTGGATCGCCAACCAATACGATGGATGCCGAGGCGCGCCTTTCTCCAGACAGTGGAAAGAAGGACAGGAGCAGACGCCGGAGTAAAGCAACTCTACGGCCGACGTCTGCCGGATGGCGGGAACTGATTTGGTAGCTGCCGCAGTTACGTGGGAAGCATAATCGCGTTCCCGGGCACATTCAATCAGGCTATTGCCGTAGGAAGCCATAGGAATGTTACCTAGGTTACGGCATGAGCGTTGCTTGATCTACTGGCTCTTCCGGTGCCCCTTCTCCTTGTGCTGTTTCATAACTGTCCGCGCCGCCACCTCTTTGGCACGATTCCCGTATCGGCCCGATTTCTCGGCGCTTTCCTTGATGTGCTCATACTCTCTCTGTTCCTTGCTTCCAACTCCTCGAAGATGCTGTTTACCTGGCATTGTCCTGCCTCCTTTGCTGCCTGGTGGAATGGACTTGCATTATGTTCGAAGATATCTCTCTAGTCTGCCAGTCGCAATCGGGTGATGCCCTTAAACTCATACCGACGAGCGCACCAGTGCACTTCCACCTGCTCTTGTTTCCCCGGTTGCTTTAATGCTATTCATTTCAACTTTGTTAAGGTGTGCCGGCGTAGCTAAGGGATATTCCCCTAGCACCTACAGCTGGTACCGGATACTCGTCACCAAGCCTGAGGACTACAGTTCACAATGGACTGGGTGGAGAATGCGCATTGCCGGCATAAGTCAGCCACGGTCCATCCTCAACATCGCACTACAGTTTGACAAGGAGACCACGATGAACTCAGATCAGCTTCAAGGAAAGTGGAAGCAGCTAAAGGGATCGGTCAAGGAAAAGTGGGGCAAACTCACAGACGACGACCTCGACATGATCGCTGGACAACACGACCAGTTGGTTGGAAAGATCCAGGAGCGTTACGGCATTTCTAAGGAAGAAGCTGCGAAACAGCTTCGAGACTGGAACGCCTCCGTCACTCGCGACGTCGACACCACTCCTCGTCGTAGAGCAAGCTAGCGACACCCATAAGATCGCCGCCTGCCCAAGTGGTGGGCGGCGTGATATGCCCACACCCACGAAACGGAACAACCCGAACCGACGGATATCCCGGGTATGTAGGGACGTGTGAGTCTAACCTGGAACCAAATCGCGTACTCTCGACATTCCAGGCTCTTGCCAGGGCTGTCGCAGCAAATGACTCGGCGCATTCGACTGTTTACCGAACGACTTCTGATCGACGTTGTCATCATCGTTCTACTCAACTCAACTTCTTCTGCATATTCAGTACTAACGCATGAGGAAATCGTGGATTTGGTCTGGACGGATCACCTCACACCACTGATTCTCCAGCGGTATCCCGGGCTATCAGAGGAGCAACTCAGGGAGGCGCATGCCTACGCTTATGGCGGCGCGGTAATCCAGGACCTCGGCTACTACCCATTCGGCAGCGCCGAGTTCAGCGACCTGGTCCACTATGTCCGTAGCGGAGATTTTGTCGCCCAGTTGATAGCACAAAGCGAAGATGCGAACGAGTACGCCTTTGCACTGGGCGCATTATCGCACTATGCGTCGGATACCTCCGGTCATCCAGCCGTTAATCGGTCTGTGGCGATTGAATATCCGAAGTTGCGGGCCAAGTACGGCAAATCCGTTCGTTATGCTCAGGACAAGTCCGCCCACTTAAAAACAGAGTTTGGATTTGACATGGTGCAGGTTGCGAAAAATCGCTACGCGTCGCAGCAGTACCACGATTTCATCGGATTCAAGGTGTCTCAGCCTTTGCTGGAGAGGGTGTTTCCCATCGTCTACGGACTGGAACTGAAAGATGTACTGCCGCGCGAGGGGCTTGCAGTCGGGTCATATCGATACTCCGTCAGCCGGTTGATCCCGGAAATGACCCAGGTAGCGCTGCAGACGCGTGGGAAGGAGATGGTGAACGAGCGGCCTGATTTCGCCAAAAAGGAGTTTGTCTATCGGCTCTCGCGGGCTGACTACGAAAGAGAATGGGGAAAAGACTACCGCCGTCCTGGCTTCGGCACCAGGATTCTGTCCGCGCTTTTGCGATTGGTTCCGAAAATCGGGCCATTCAAGGGTATGGCGTTCAAGAACCCCACTCCGCAGACCGAGGACCTCTATATTAAGAGCATCAACGTTACTGTCGATCGCTATGGTGGCCAACTCAAACAACTGCATGCCGGCACTCTGGCATTACCCAACTTCGATCTCGACAGCGGCAACCTGACCGAGGCCGCGGAATACTCTCTCGCGGACGAGACGTATGCCAAACTACTGTCGCAATTAGCCGGAAATAAATTCGATCATACTAGTCCCGAACTGAGAGACAACATCTTACAGTTTTATTCTGAACCGTGGGAACCGCTAGCTTCGCAGAAGAAATCGAATCGCCAGCAGAGCATTCTGGTGTGGCTCGACCAGTTGAAGACGGAGGTACCGCCTGCAACGGATACGATGAGTTCGGCGAAGTGACACAACTTCGTGCGTTGGGCCCGGGCGACGATTCCGCGAACACGTCCGCGATGTCAGACGCCGAGTGTGGTCACTCCTATTGCTGAATCGTTTGGATAGCCTTGGGATGGACCTGCTCGTCCTGAATTAGTGAAGCGTCCCATCCCCCGCCCAGGGCTTTCACGAGATATACCGAGGTCACCATTTGTTGGCCGAGAATTTGTGTCGCCAGGCGCTGGTTGGTTAATAGCGCTGATTGTGCGGTGATGACGTCGAGATAGCTCGTAACTCCTCCGACATAGCGGTTGTTGGCGAGTTCCAGAGCGCGGCGGGCATCGGCCACGGCTGCGTTCTGCGTAGAAACGGCCTGCGACAACGTGTTGAGTCCGGTCAGCCCATCCTCCACCTGCTGAAACGCGGTCAAGACTGATTCGCGATAGTTCGCCTCGGCCTCGTCATAGGCGGATTTCGTCGCCGCCAGATTGGCACGGTTGCGGCCTCCCTCGAAGATCGGCTGCAGCAGGTCGCCACCCACCGCCCAAATGGCGCTGGGAGCTGTGAACAGATCCGTGATGTTTGTGCTCTGGACTCCTCCTCCACCGAATAGGGTGAGCTGGGGATAGAATGCGGCGGTGGCAACTCCTACTTGCGCATTCTGGTAAGCCATCTGGCGTTCGGCGGTGGCGACATCCGGACGCCGCTCTAGCAGATCGGAGGGCACACCCAAAGGAATGGGCGGCGGAGTCGCGTTGAGCGGCAACACTGGAACGCTGAATGTCGAGGCGGCATTTCCCGTAAGCACCGCGATGGCGTGTTCAAACTGGGCGCGTTGCTGTTGCACTAAGTAGAGTTGCGTTTTGGTCGAATCGAGCAGCGTCTGCTGCTGTGCCAGATCAAGTCCCGAAGCTACTCCGCCCGCGTGCCTGTCCTGCACCAGTTGCAGCCCCCTCTCCTGAATCGAGACGGCTTCCTGGACGACTTGAATCTCAGCATCGAGTTCGCGCAGGCTGAAGTAGTCGGCGGCCAACTCAGCCGTTAGCACCAGGATCACGTTGTAGTAATCAGCCGCTGTCGATTGCAACGATGCGTTGGAAGCTTCAAGAGTACGCCGCACTTTTCCGAACAGGTCAGGCTCGTAGCTAAGCAGGAACGGTATTTCGAAGGTGTTCTGCGTGAGCGGCCGGCCAATGGTCACGACTTCCGGGCGATTTCCAGAATACCTCGTTCGCGAAGCATTGGGATCGGCGCTCATGGTGGGAAAGTATCCAGCCGACGCCACGCGCGCAAGTGCTCGAGCCTGTTCGAGACGATCTTTGGCCGCGGTCAGCGATTGATTGGCTTTGAGCAGTTGCTGCTCGTAGCCGTTCAGCTCGGTGTCGTTGTAGATCTCCCACCACGCGCCCTTGGGAATCGAGTCCTTGGGCACAGCGACACGCCACGGGCCTTCGGTCTTGTAGGCCGGTGGAGCGGGCATCGGCGGACGATGGTAGTTCGGTCCCACCGTGCATCCTGCCAATAGGCCAACGGCGAGAACGCCAGCCGCCAGAGTCAACCGCCTCACGACTGCTGGCCCCCCTGGTTTTCGGGAGCGACATGTACCGGCTGGCCTTCCTCAAGGGAATCGGCGGGATTGATGATCACTCGGTCGCCGAGCTCCACGCCACCAAGGATTTCCAACGTCGTTCCGTAGTCCTTGCCAATCACGATTGGCCGCAGATGGACTTTGCCATCACTGCCGACCACGGCTACGCGCGGGCCTTCCTTGCGAAACAGCATCGCGTTGACCGGGATGGTGAGTTTCTGCGCGTCGATGCCAACGCGGAAATGCACCTCGCCGAACGATCCGGGCAGCAGACGTCCGTCGCGATTGGGCACGTCCACTTCGGTCAGCAAAGTGCGCGTCAAGGGATCGATGGCCTCCGCTGTGCGCGCTACCGTGCCCTTGAATTTCTCGCCGGGCAACTCCTGTAAAGTGACCCAGGCCTCCATTCCGGTTTTAATGGCGGGAGCGTAATTCTGCGGGACGCTCACGTACACACGCAGAGGATCGACTTTCGCCATATCAAACAGTTCTTTGCCAGTGCCTCCCGCGTTGATCAGCGCGCCCGGATCGACGTTGCGCTTGGTCAACACACCGGAGAACGGAGCGTAAACATGCTTGAACGATTCCAATTGCTCCAGGCGACGCACTGTCGCGTCGGCGGCGTCTAGGTTGGCCTTGGCCTGCTGATAGCCGCTGGATTGCTGATCGGCTTCCTGCTGCGAAACCGAGTCAGTCTCACGCAGGCTCACATAACGGTCCGCGTTGATCTTGGCCAGGTCCATCGCCGCCACCATCTGCTGCCGGTTAGCCCGGACTTGCATCAACTCCTGGTCCACCTCAGGGGTGTCGATGTCGGCCAGCAGTTCACCCTGTGTGACGCGGCTGCCGATGTCTTTATACCAGCGCAGCAGATAGCCGTTGGTGCGAGCGTAAATCGGTGACTCTTCGTAGGCCTGCAATGATCCCGGCAACACCAATTCTTCATCGGGTCTTTCGGCTGTAGGGTGCACCACAGCCACCGTTGGTATCGAGTCGCGCTCAGTTTCTTCGGCCAACACATGGCTGTCGTGGACTCGGGTGAGCAAAGAGATGGCTCCGCCAATAACCAACAGCAGCAGTACGAGGCCAATCAACATCAGGGCCTTGCGGGGGGGCGCCGGCGGGAGTTTAGGCGGCTGAGTTATTTCCGGTGCCTGACGTCCGTCGTCCAATACTGCGGTCGGATTAGAATGCGAATCCATAAAGGTTGTTTCTGGTTCAGTTCCTATCATTCTATGACTGTTTCTGCTCAAGTTGCTTCGCTTCAATATGGCCATGAATCATGGCAAAAATGGTTGGCACGAAGAACAGGGTTGCCACAGTTGCGAAGATCAGGCCGCCGATTACGGCCCGGCCAAGTGGGGCGTTCTGCTCGCCACCTTCGCCCATCCCCAGTGCCATCGGAAACATGCCGATGATCATGGCCAATGCCGTCATCAGCACAGGCCTAATACGCGTGTACCCCGCTTCCAGGGCGGATTGGGCGGCGGGGATCCCGGCCCGCATCCGGTCACGCGCAAAAGAAATCATCAGGATAGAATTGGCCGTGGCGACACCCATGCACATGACGGCACCAGTCAACGCTGGAACGCTCAAGCGGGTATGCGTCAGCAGGAGGATCCAGCAAATACCGGCCAGCGCTCCGGGCAAAGCGGTAATGATGATGAACGGGTCGAGCCAGGACTGGAAGTTCACCACGATCAGGAAATAGATGAGGACGATGGCCATCACCAGTCCGATTGCAAGGCCCAGGAAAGACGACTTCATCGTGTCGATCTGCCCCCGAACGATGATGCGCGTGCCACGCGGGAGGTTCTTCTCGAAGGGCTTCAGAGCCTCCATCGTGTCCTTGGCCACGGCCCCCAGATCGCGGCCCTGCGTGCTGACGTAAACGTCGATCACGGGCTGTACGTTGTAATGGGAAACCACTGCCGGTCTCGCTGTCGGTGTCACGTGTGCCAGGTTGCTGAGCACTTGCGAGTTCGCCACTGCGGGATCGTTGATCGGCATCTCCATCAAGTCTTGCAACGACGTCACGCGGTATTGCGGAGACTGCACCGCAACCTGATACGACACCCCGTTCGTCGGGTTCAGCCAGAAGTTGGGCGCGGTCGCGAAGCTGCCGCTCAACGACACCAGCACGTTCTGTGCTACGTCGCGGGTATTCATGCCAACCTGTGTGACCTTGTTGCGATCAATATGCAAATCAAGCGTCGGCAACGTCAGCATCTGCTGCACGTGAACGTCGGCGGTGCCGGGAATCTGCCTCACGCGGTTTGCGATCTTTTGCGCGATGAAGTAGCTGCCCTGCATGTCAGCACCGGTGATTTGAATATCAATCGGCGCGGGCAATCCGAAATTCAGGATCTGCGTCACGATGTCAGCTGGCTGGAAGAAGAACTCCACTCCTGGAAAATGGCGGGGCAGTTCCTCACGCAGGGTGCGAACATAATTCGCAGTCGGATGGTGGTGCTCTTGATTCAAGCCGACCAGCACCTCAGCATCGCTCGATCCAATCACTCCAGAATTGCTATAGGAAAGATTGATGCCTGAATTAGGTAGCCCAATATTATCGAGGATAGTTACCAGTTCATCCTTGGGAATCTGCTGGCGCAGATATGCTTCAATCTCGTCACACAGCCGGGCGGTCTCTTCCACGCGCAGCCCGGCGCGCGCCCGCACGTGAAGGCGCATCAACCCGGCGTCCACCGAAGGGAAGAAGTCTTCGCCCAGGAAGAAGACGAGACCCACCGACAGCACACAAAACGCCAGAAAACATGTGGCAAACACTTTGCTGTGGCCGAGCGTGGTTTCCAGGAGTTGGTAATACCCACGACGAAACCTCTCGAAATGCTCTTCAAATCCTCGCTGGTATTGTCCGAAGATCGTCTTCGGTCCAGCCGCCTTATGCTCGTGGCCCCTCATGATGTACATCACGAGCGTGGGAATCAGCGTTCGCGACAGGAAGTATGAGGCCAGCATGGCGAAGACCACGGCTTCCGCCAACGGCACAAACAGAAATCGGGCAACGCCAGTAAGAAAGAACATGGGCACAAACACGATGCAGATGCAGAGCGTGGACACAAACGCCGGAACGGCGATCTGGGCTGCGCCATCGAGAATCGCCTGTTTCATCTCCTTGCCCTGGGCGAGGTTTCGCTCGATGTTCTCAATCTCCACCGTCGCATCGTCCACCAATATGCCGACGGCGAGCGCCAGCCCCCCGAGGGTCATGATGTTGATGGTCTCGCCCAGCGCGCTCAGCACGATCACGGACACGAAAATCGAAAGCGGAATCGAGATGGAGATCACGATGGTGGGACGCCAGTCGCCCAGGAACAGCAGGATCATGGTTGCCGTAAGCGCGGCGGCGATGATTGCTTCACGGATGACGCCATTGATGGAAGCGCGCACGAACAGCGACTGGTCGAACAGTGGCTTGATGGTGATGTCCTTGGGCAGCGACTGCGCTGCGATGGGTATGACGCCCTTCACCGCCGCCACAATGGTGAGGGTGGACGCGCTTCCTATCTTGTACATCGACATCAGCGTGCCGCGAACCCCATCCTGGCGCACGATATTGGTCTGCGGCGCGAATCCGTCCCTCACATGCGCGACATCGCGCATGTAGATGGTCGAGCCGTTGACCGTTTTCACCGGCAGGTCGTTCAACTCCGCGATGGTTTGCGGCGAGCTGTTCATCGCTACCTGGTATTCCAACGGTCCAATTTTGGCGGTTCCGGATGGGGTAATCAGGTTCTGCGAATTGATGGCGCTGACAATGTCAGCGGGAGACAATCCGTTCGCCTGCAGCCTCGGAATGTCCAGGTCTACCTGTACCTGTCGTATTTTGCCCCCGTAGGGATAAGGCGTGGCCGCGCCGTGCACCGTTGCCAGTTGCGTACGCAGGAAATTCTGACCAAGGTCGAAGAGTTGCTGCTCGGGCAGGGTCTTGCTGCTAAGGCCGAGCTGCACGATTGGCGTGGATGACGCGGAATAAGTAATGACCAGCGGCGGCGTGGTTCCCGGTGGCAGACCGCGCACCGTGGTTTGCACGATCGCCGTGACCTGCGAAAGCGCCGTCTGGATGTTGGCCTGTGGACGGAAAAAGATCTTTATCACGCCCACGCCGTTCACCGACTGAGACTCGATGTGCTCGATATCGTTGACCGTAATCGTGATGCCGCGTTCGGAGTTGGAAACGATACGGTCGGCCATCTCGCTAGGCGCGAAACCGCCGTAGTTCCATACCACGCTGATGACTGGAATATTGATGTCAGGAAAGATATCGACGGGCGTACGCAGAATTACGATAGGCGTCAAGATGATGAGCACCATCGCCATCACGACGAAGGTGTAAGGACGCCTGAGCGCAAGTGCAACAATCCACATTGGTTGAAAACAACTCCAATCAGGGCCGGATTAGTATTTCTTCCGGCCGCACAGCCACGAAGAAGGATAACTACACGATTCGATACGGTACGTATTGGATTCAATATATGCTATCGTGGCTCATGCGGCAAACGGCGTCGGGACAAGAACAAGCGGAAAACAACAATGGTACGAAGCGCCTGCCAGGACGTCCGCGGAGCGAACATGCGCGCCAGGCAATTCTACGCAGCACAGTGAAACTGCTGCAATACACCGGGTTTCCCGAGCTTTCGATAGAGGCAATCGCCGCCGATGCGGGCGTCGGCAAGGCCACCGTGTATCGCTGGTGGCCGAACAAGGGTGCTCTGGTCGTGGACGCTTTCGCTTCCAGCACCGAAACCAAGCTGCACTTTCCCGACACCGGGTCAGTGTACCGGGACATGAGCCTGCAGATGAACCAGTTCCTGGGAATTCTGCACACTCGCCGAGGGCGCATTGTCGCAGAACTACTCGGCGCCGGACAATCCGATCCCGATTTGCTGCAGGCGTTCCGCGAGCGTTTTCTTCGGCCGCGTCGTCAGGAAGCCTACAAAACTCTTCAGCGCGGAATCGAGCGCGGCGAGTTGCCCGGAAACCTCGATCTGGATCTCGTTCTCGACATACTCTACGGCGCAATCTACATGCGCTTTCTCATTCGTCACGACGAATTAAGCGAGAATTACGTGAAAGAAGTATGCCGATTGGTGCTGGGTAATTTGGAGGGAAACTCGCTGGGCCGGGGCCTAAAACGTACGCGCAAGAAGCACGTTTTCGCCCTCAATATCTCTTAGGACTTCCTCCCGCACGACTCCATGAACCAGAATGAGACCCACAGCAGTGATAGCTGCTCTCAGTCAACCGCGCAGCCGCGCCCTTGCCAGCCGACTTGCACGACTTTCCCTTCTTCAACCAGTAGCGGGACGGTGCGCACGCTGGCAGCAAGCGACCGCATGCGTTCACGAGCAACGCGGTCGTGTTCAACGTCGTACTCCACGAAGTCGTGCCCGAGCCATTCCAGCCACTCTCGCATCTCCTGCGTGTAAGGGCAACTGGTGGAACCGAAGAGTTCGAGTCTAGCCACGGCTTGTGACCTCCAGCATCTCGCGAATGACGTGATAGACGGACGCCTGCACTTCCTGGATGCGCGGGATGTAGTCGCAATGCACCACCAGCGGCCAGTCCACCAAACCGCGCCGCAGGATTTCCCCGCCATCGTAGCCGAGTAGCGCAACGGTCAGCAGGCCGCGTTTGCGAGCCTCTTCGAGGGCCATGATAATGTTGCGCGAGCCGCCGCTAGTCGATATGCCGACTGCGACGTCTTCGGGACGGGCTTGCGCAATGAGTTGCCGCAGGAAGATGACTTCGACCCCGACGTCGTTGGCGACTGCCGTGAGATTGGCGGGCTCCATGGAGAGTGAAACCGCTGGCACCGGTTGATAACCTTCGGGCGGCAAAACGCAGTCAATCGCCCAATCGTTGGCGTCGGTGGCCGAGCCGCCATTGCCAAAGAGAATCAGCTTGCCGCCGCGTTGGATGCGCTCGTGAATGGCTTGGGCCGTGTTGCTGATCTGTTCGGCTTCTTCCTCCGCTACTCTCACCCGCAGCTCAGAGTCGTTCTGCACTTTCATCAGGATGGAAGCCGCAACTTCCGACGTCACATCGCCGGTCTGCTGTTTCACCTGTCCCAAAAACGGGTAGAGAAATCCCGCATCTCCCACATCGTGGCCCAATTCGCGATGCTCGAAGTAAACATGCACTGTCTCCCACAATGTGTGATACAGAATTTCAATCATCTCCTGGTGCATGAAGGGATCCGACGTGGCAGCTCCTACGGAGTAGGACCCGGTGGCACCGGGCAGAGAGAACGTCATCGCTCCGTGGTAAGCGGCATCCTGCAATGCAGCGGATACATCCCGGTCACCTTCCGGTGGGCCGAAGCCCATCGCTATATCCTCCGGACGAAGAATACTGCGCAGCCACGGCTGGAAAAGCATGGACAAGTCCAGGGCCGGAAGCGCCCGCTTACCGACGATCACGGGATGAACGAACTCCACCGAGACATGCTGCGCGTCCGTAGCGTACGGGCCGCGACCGAAGGCAAGCAGACGGCCTCCCTGCAGGAAGCGCTCCGACATCTCGCGACAGGCTTCGGCCAGCCTAGGCGCCTCGCGCGAGAAGAATGCTTCGCAGAGCCGGTTCCGTTCCAGCAGCCGTTCCTCCACGAGAGCCGCGAGTTCACAACCGACGGCCATCCAATTACCCCCTAGCAGATCCGCGGGAGCGGATCGCCGACGAGCATGTCGACGATCCTGCTGCCGCCGTAAAGTGTTTTTACCAGCACCGAGCCAGCAGGCTGCTCCTGTACTTCGCCGAGGATGTTTGCGCCTTCGCCGCCTACTGTCAGACTCAATGCATTCACGGCAGCATCGGCGTACTCGGGTGCGACGATTGCGAGGAACTGGCCTTCATTGGCGATGTGAAGCGGATCGAGGCCCAAGAGTTCGCACGCGCCGCGAACCGTGTCGCGAACCGGGATTTCTTCCTCGAAGAGATGGATGCCCAAACCGCAGTCGCGCGCCAGTTCATTCAGCGAGGTGGCAACGCCACCGCGGGTGGGGTCGCGCATCCAGCGGATGCCCGGTCCGGCCTCGGCGGCCATGGCCTGAACGAGAGGAAATACCGAACGCGTGTCAGAGCGCAAGTCTGCTTCGAAGTCCAGTTCTCCGCGCGCCAGCAGGATGGTGATGCCGTGATCGCCGATCGGGCCGGAGAGCAGAACCTTGTCGCCCGGCCGAACCGAACGAGCATTGACGCGGACGCCCGGCAAGTATGAGCCAACGCCGGTTGTCGCAATGTACATGCCATCGGCCTTACCATGCTCGACGACTTTTGTATCGCCGCCGACGACTGCAACTCCAGCCTGTTCGGCCGCTCGGGCCATGGCACGAACCTCAGCCTCGAGCACCTCGGTTGGCAAACCAGCTTCGAGCACGAAGCTGACAACGATCGCTTCGGGCTTCGCACCGGAGACTGCCAAATCATTCACCGTGCCGTTGATGGCAAGTTCGCCAATCGAGCCTCCGGGGAAGCTCAACGGTTTCACGACAAAACTGTCGGTGGTCATGGCGAGGCGAACGCCTCCGAGGTTGACCGAAGCCGCGTCGTTCAACTCAGGTCTGGCACATCGAAAGAGCAGCGGAGCGAACAGGCCTTCTACCAAGCGACGGCTGGCGATGCCTCCGGCGCCATGAGCCATCTCGATTTGAGGCTCGCGAAACCTCACTTTCGGCGGCGCACTGTCGCTGACGACAGCGGGCTTCAGGCCGGCCACGCCAGGGTGGTCGCCATTGTCTTGCGATGTTCGTAGTTGTAATAAGCTGCGCACGATCCCTCCGACGAAACCATCAACGCGCCCACGGGACGTTCCGGAGTGCACTCCTTACCGAACAACTTGCATTGCGCGGGTTTGAGAACGCCTTTTAGTACTTCGCCACACTGTGCCGCTTTAGGATCGGTGACGCGCACACCCGGCACGCTGAAGCGCTGCTCGGAATCCCACTCGGCGTACTTGTTGCGAATGCGAAGTGCCGATTGCGAGATGAAGCCCAGTCCGCGCCACTCAAAGTAGGGCCTCAGTTCAAAGACCTCGGCCATTACCTTGAGGGCGGCGCGATTCCCTTCCCACGGTACGACGCGTTTGTACTGGTTTTCGACTTTGGCTTCGCCAGCCTTCAGTTGCTGGAGGAGCATCACGATTGACTGCAGCATGTCGAGCGGTTCAAAGCCGGAAACAACGATGGGCTTCCGTTCATTCGCCGCGATCCATTCATACGGACGGCAGCCGATCACCGTGGAGACGTGGCCTGGGCCGATGAAGGCGTCCAGACGCATGTCGGGCGAATCGAGGATCGCGCGAATGGCGGGGATGATCGTTACGTGGTTGCAGAAAAGCGAGAAGTTGCGAATGCCTTCGGTCTTGGCTCGCAGAATCGTCAGGGCGGACGACGGCGCAGTCGTCTCGAAGCCGATGGCAAAGAACATCACGTGTTTGTCGGGGTTCGCTTTCGCCAGTTTAAGTGCGTCCGAAGGCGAATAGACAATGCGAACATCCATGCCGCGCGCCTTGCGCTCCAGTGGGCTGCCATGCACGCCCGGCACACGCATCATGTCTCCAAACGCTGCGAAGATGACATCGGGATCCTGCGCCAGCGCCAGTCCATCATCGATCCTGCCCATCGGCAACACACACACCGGGCAACCCGGCCCGTGAATCAGTTCAATGTTGGAGGGCAAAATATCTTTCAATCCGAAGCGGTAGATCGCGTGAGTATGGCCGCCACACACTTCCATCAGGCGATAATGCCGGCCAGGATCGGCCAGGCGACGGATTTCATCTGCGGTCTTCGCGATTACGTCAGGATCACGAAACTCGTCGACGAACTTCATTGCGTATGCTCCTCGCCATCTTCCAGACCGTAACCACGCACCTCCTGAATGGCCTGCTCACTTTCGCCCAGCATGATGAGGGTCTGCATCTGTTCGATGCGCATCCTGCTCGCTGATCTTGCTCATGGCGAAGCCGACGTGGATGAGGACCCAGTCGCCGGACTTCGGCATATCGTTCTCGAGCAGCCCGAGATCAACCTTGCGGCGCACGCCTGCGACTTCCACCGTCGCCAGATATGGCATTCCAGGAAACAGTTCAAGCACTTTTCCTGGTATGGCAAGACACATTCGCTACCTCTCTTTCCGCCACAAAACCTATATTCGTCAACTCTGCTTGCGCGCAACGATATTGAAGGTGAATTTCACTTCATCCTTCACCTTCAGGCCACCGCCTACGGCGGAAACCGGTTTGATGTTGTAATCCGTTTGCCGCAACGAGAACTCTCCGAAAGCCTGCAGCATGTCGCCTGTCACAACCAGTGTCGCGGGAACCTTTTGTGGGCGAGTAGACCCGTGCAAGGTAAGTTGACCGTTCAGAGTCACATGTGTTTGTCCGTTGTCCACTTTGTTCACGGAGACGCCGACAACATCAAAGATGATCTCCGGAAACTTTGCCGTTTCAAGAACCTTCTCCCGCATTTCGCTTTCGATTTCACGCCGGTCCTTGTCGCTGATGTTATCGGTGACGGTCAAAGAGTCAGCGCGAATTACCAGGTGCAGCGTCGACTTCTCGATCTGTGCAGGATCGAATTGAATTCCCCCTTTAAGGTCGCGAATTGCGATCTTAGGATTGTGTCCGAACGCCGACAGCAATCCGCTGGCGAAGGCTTGCACGGTAAATTGACTGACCATCGCATTGATCGCATACTGTCTCCCGGCCGCTGAACCCTGCGGCGGATCCGGCGATCCAACTTCCTGATGAATACCCGTGATTTCAGACAAGCGAAAATGCCTCCTTCTCGTGGAGTGGCAGTGCGATCAACTGGGAGCGATACCTACATGTTCCGAAGTCGTAAATAGCGTTCAAAATCGGGAAGTGCGCCCTGAGCCAATCCACCGATGCCGATTTGCTTTACGTATTTCTGCACCGTGGGATTAGACAGAATCAATCCCGCCCCGAAGACCATGAGAGCTATGCCGCTCAGCATGAACAGGGTCTCCCGGTCACCTGCAGATCCGTTTGTCTCGCGTGCCAGTGCTGCTGTTGCCACAGTCGTGTCCTCCTTGCAAAGTCTCACTTTCGCGATCCTGGCCATTCGCCTGCCAGAACCTTGTCGATCACAGACTCAACCAAATTCACCGCTTCGGTCAGAGATGCCCTGACTGGTTCGCTTAGTCCCATCAGTCCTTCTCCGGGGCCTAGCGTCGCCGGCTCACAGCCGACGAGCAACACTCGCTCCAACGGTCCGCCCATCGACGCCGCCAATCGCAGAATCTTCACCGGATCCATGGCGTGGGCGTCGACATCACTTCCATCCATCTGCTCTGCGCCGAGCGCATCTAAATCGGGTTCGACGACGTACAACGTTCCTGGCGCATCGCCATGCGGATAGGCGTCGATGAGGATGGTCGTCTCGTATCCATCTTGAAGCGCGTAGGCAAGATCCAACCCCCGGATGCCGAAGTCGGCAACCCGCACGCCTGCGGGCAAATCGCGACCAGAGAGTTGCCGTGCCACCTCAACGCCAAACGCGTCGTCGCCCATAAAGATGTTCCCAATTCCCGCTACGAGAATTCGCGGCTTTTCTGTGGCCTTCGCCCGCGCCTGTTCTTCAGGAGGCAGTGGCTCAACTTCGTCCACGTCGAAGAAGAAGCGGTGTCCCGGCTGACGAAGTAATCCCATGTCACGGCCGGGATCGTCGTCGAGCACGACGCAAACGTGGAACTTCCCTTCGTAATCCTGCTCTATTGCTTCAACAACGGCGGTTTGACCATCCAAAGCGATATCGAGCACGTCGCCGCCCTTGCCTGGACGAAGCCTCACACGATCCCCTGTGCGAACGGTTACGCCAGAGACGTCGACGCTCTCGACTGGCGACTTGTCTTCAAGCAACTGCCATTCCCACTGGTTCACTGCAGGTCCTCCTTGACCGGACGCAGCCCGCGCAGTGCACCGTGCAACTTCATGAACTGCTCCGCAGGCATGCTCTCGGTACGTTCGAGCATCTGGCGCGCGCGCTCGTCCGATTGGCGCATCTCGTGCTTCTCTTCGTCAGTCATCGTCATAATGCGTAGCGAGAGAATCTCGTCGATCTCGGTGCCGTCGAAGAGATCGCCTGCGCTTTCGGGAGCAATCTGGGGGTAGTCGTACAAGATGATCGGCGACGCTAGAACGGTGTCATGCCGGCCTTCCTCGCCCACAAGAACAGGAAACACGCCATCGTTGTGACAGTCTGCAACGATCGCCTGCAGTGATTCCGGCGGGTCGAGAAGAGAGACAAATTCACCTTCTTCAATTCCAAGTACGATGTGTGCGGAGACGAGCGAACGCATCAGAGCCTCATCGCGGCTGATGCGATCGGCATCACGAACCCAGGTAATGTTTCGTACGCTCACCCCGACCTTGAACACTTGCACCGCAACCTGCTCCGCGCGCACTTCGACGAAGCCGTCGATGGGATGCTGGGTTCGTAGTATTCTCCCGTGCAGTACGCCCTGCCTGTCACGCAGATCTTCATCGGCCGCGCTCGCAGGCAGTTGGAATGGGCGCAGCACGGAATGTCGGCTCAAAGTCCCAAGGTCAGTGGCAGGGATATCGAGTTCACGCTCAACCGCTTCCTGCCATGAGTAGAATGTTTGCCCTTCGACAGTGAGGCTTTTGACCGGATGAAACGCAGGTGGAGCGAGGGTCGGCGCCAGTGCCAGTTCAACAGCTTCCACTGAACGTTCTACCAACTGCAGGAAACGAACGTGCACTTCCAACTCCGCGACGGAGTTTCCCTGCACCAGGCACTCGGTCTGCATGATCCAGGGATCGCTTCCCGTCCCTGCTTGGCTGAACGGCTGCGGATAGACCACCCCAAAATTGAAGCGCTGCTGGTTCTTCACCGCCGATGGCCGGTAGGGATAAAGCATGTACCCCTCGTAGAGCACGGCTTTGGCGATTCGGTCGACGGCGGAAGTATTCATGACTTCACTTCCTCTTCAGCCGCGCGAAACAAGCTCTCCAGCGCCTGCTCCCACGTCGGGATGCCACGTTCCACCTTGTATCGGTATAGATGTTCAAACGCCCTGCGCTCCAAACACAGCCAAGAGGTGCCTGAATAGTAGGTGTCCATAAGGTCTCTCCAGACCTTCGCCGGCATACGGAAGTGGACCTCCTTGTCCCAGGGAATCGGCATGACCTGCAACGGGCCATCGTTGTGCGTGTAGAACACAGTGCCACTGAATTGGACGCAAAGCGGGACTTCTCCCTCTTCGAGGCCCGCAAAATACTTTGTCGCCGCGACATTGAAATCGAAAGTACACGGTACCGGCAGGCTGACGAGAGTCGTGTCCGAAAAGGTAGGGACGATCGTACTGGTGTGCGTCCAGAGAAGAGTCTTAAGCGTCTGGCCCCAACGTTCAGGCTCGCCAAAAAGGTCGCGCAAACTCTCCTGCTCTTGCGAGTTGTACCTGCGACGAGTGGTCTCGAGTTGTACCTGCGCACGCAGTGCGACCGTATGGATCGTTTCGTTGGGCGTGTGATTGGTCAGTCGCAGCACGAAGTCCAATTGAGGCGTGACCGCGAATGGTTCCACGTCCACCTTTTCGAACGAGAAATGGAGGTCAGGCATTGCCTTGGCCTCCGATCACAACGGCGTTGGCGCGCAACTCAGCGAAGAACTCAGCGATCTTCTGCCATACTTCCGTGCCACCGGAGAAACCACGCCATTGGCTGCGAATCAGACCGACAAGTTTGAAGCATTGGTCGATTGGCAAAACGTAATACTCAGCCCCAGTAAAACCGCGGGAGTGTCCTATGCGATTGACCAGCAACGCTTCCACGTCCGACTCCATCTTTTCAATCTGCTGATTCTCTTGCGCGATCTCACTCCACGCCTCCAGCGAGAGCAGCGACTCCGTCGCGCCAGCCGGACTCGGATACATGGCGACCATCCGTTCCTCGGGACTGCTGCGGAAAAAGAATGCCATGTTGATCGGAATCATCAGACTGTCCCACTGGGCATCCGACAATTGAAAATTCGCCAGCAACTTCACCTGCCGCGGCACGCGCTTGAACCGAGCACCAGTTCGTCCGCTGAACAGCAGAGCGCACGCGTCGCATGAACAAACCAGTTTGCGGGCGACGGGCTCGATGAGATGCGGATGCTCGGAGGCGATTTCCATGCTGCACAACTCGCAGCGTTCAGCCGCACGACGCCGACGGGCAAACTGACGCAGCACTCCAAATGCAGTTTCAAGCGCGGGCGATTCGTTAGTCGCCATAGTTAGCCGCCATTGGCGCAGACATTGGTTCCGCCACATCGAATTTCGCTGGGCAGGCAGGCGTCAATTGGTTGAGCGACACAAAGCCGCTCGCGGGTTTCCCATCCAGACCTTCCACGGAAATCGAAGCTATGTCGGGCGCCGCTTCGTAAATGGCGTCCTCGACGGCAGCCTGCAAGGCTTTGCTGGTAGACCCGCAGGCGTGGTCCCCCGGCGTAATTCGTACTCGAACTTCGCCATCTTTAATTCCCAAAAGTTGCACTATCGCCCCGTCTCGCTGAAGCTTCGGTGCTAGCCGCTCTACGGCTTTGCCCACACGCGTCTCCAAGCTGTCTGGATGAAGTCCGTACAGGACCAGCAAACTGCTCACTATCGGGTCGCGGCCCAGCTTTTCGATTAGCGCAATACCTGGGTCGCCTGCATTGGCCAGAATTTCCAGTGCACGGTCAAGGCCTGTGCCGTGAAACTCCATGATCAGTTGCACCAGTTGCGTGGTCGAAGCTCGCACCGCAGGATCAGCGATAGATTCGATCTCCTGAACCAGGGCACCGATTTGCTGAACCCGCTGCCGGAAATCCTTCTCGTTAAGCATCGATCGTTCGTCCTTCACCACTGAAAAAAAGGAGTGAGCCTACAGGTACATGACTTGAAGCGTCACATCGCGACCGCCGTCTCACTCCTCTAGTTACGACGTGCCGCCCCCCTATCGGGGCACGCCAAACATGGGAGAATGCCGAGTCTCCAGCACCTTCCCATTTCCGAGATACATATGAACACCACATGGCAGGCAGGGATCGAAGCTCCGAACGGCACGCATGATATCGATGCCCTTGAACTTGTCCGGCCCGTTCTCTTCGAAGATGGGCGTGTTCTGCACCGCATCCTCGTAGGGACCAGGCGTGCCATAGATGTCGCGCGGATTGGCGTTCCACGGCGTCGGCGGATAGGGATGGTAGTTCGCGATCTTGCCATCACGAATCACCACGTGATGCGACAACACTCCACGCACTGCTTCATGGAAGCCGCAGCCGATGGCCTCTTCCGGCACTTTAAAATCGGACCACGTCTTGGTCCGGCCAGCATGCAGTTCGCCGAGCGCTTTCTCGACAAAGTGCAACGCCGCGGCGGCGGAATACGCCTGGAAGTATGTGCGGGCCCGATCTCGTTCGATAGCATTGCTCCACTTCGGAATCTTCCACTCGAACTCAACTTCCGGCAACATCGTGGTTTTGGGGAGATAGATCTTGACACTATTCCCCGTCGCCTTCAGGTAACCGATGTCGACCAGTCCGGCTTTCGCCGTTGCCCAGAAGCGCGCGATCGGTCCGCCACCAGTGTCAAGAGCCAGATACTCTCCCTTGTGATGCCAGCGGGGAGACATGACCCACGTGTACTTGCCGGAGAAGTCGCGCTTCTGTGGCTTGGGAATTGTGGTCTGGTTCCATGGGTGGCGCTTATCTACCGGGTTGCCTAACGGGTCCTTGGTAACGAAAGTCTCGCCTTCTTCCCAGTCGTCGTAATAGGAGCTGCCCAGCAGGATCCGGATGTTCAGATTGATATCGACCAGGTCAGTCGTCACGAGTTCGCCGTCGACCACCACGCCGGGCGTGACGAACATGCGGCGGCCCCATTCCGTCATGTTCTTGTAGGTGTAGTCGCAATGCTGCGGATCCTGGAACGATCCCCAGCACCCCAGCAGGATTCGCCGCTGACCCACCTGCTCGTACCCCGGCAACGCCTCATAGAAGAAATCGAACAAATCGTCATGCAGAGGAACGACCTTCTTCATGAACTCGACATACTTCATCAAGCGCACCAGATAATCGGTAAAGAGCTGGACGGTGGGTACGGTTCCAACTCCGCCGGGGTAGAGCGTGGATGGGTGCACATGCCTGCCTTCCATCAGGCAGAACATCTCGCGCGTCATGCGGCTCATTTGCAGGGCCTCACGATAGAACGCGCCGGTGAAAGGATTCAGGGCGCGCATGATGTCGGCGATGGTCCGGTAACCGTGGAGATTTGAATTTGGCGAGTTCGTCTTCTCCGCCTTGGCGAGCACGCTGGGATTCGTCTCCTTTACCATCTGCTCGCAAAAGTCCACGCCTACCAGGTTGTCCTGAAAGATGTTGTGATCGAACATGTACTCGGCGGCTTCGCCAAGATTGACGATCCACTCGCCGAGTTCAGGCGGCTTCACGCCAAAGGCCATGTTCTGCGCGTAGTTGGCGCAGGTCGCATGATTATCGCCACAGATGCCGCAAATGCGGCTGGTGATGAAATGCGCATCGCGCGGGTCTTTGCCTTTCATAAATATGCTGTACCCGCGAAAAATGGACGACGTGCTGTGACACTCGACGACGTGCCGGTTGGCGAAATCGATCTTTGTAAAGATGCCCAGGCTTCCGACGATTCTGGTTATCGGATCCCAATTCATCTCCACGATCTGCTTTTTCTGACTCAGGGCTTCTGTATGAGTTGCTGTAGTCGTGCCCATTACGATCGCTCCTTCAGCTTCAAATTAGGATCTGCCGTGATAACCGGTGGTTAGTTCGGCGCGGGTATGCCGCCACTTCGGTTCTTTGTTAAGTGTGGCCTGGGTGATCGAGCGCAGCGCCCTGATCCCACGCCCAAATGCGCTGGAGCCTCCGGTGGAAACCCGCGCTCCCGGTGGTTCGTCCATGAACGGCATGAATTTGTCGGGAAAGCCCGGCATGGTGCAGCCGATGCAGATGCCACCAACGTTCGGACATCCCCCGATCCCCGCCATCCATCCGCGCTTGGGAACATTGCAGTTCACCACTGGACCCCAGCATCCCAGCTTGACGATGCATTTGGGAGAACCGTACTCGGCAGCGAAATCGCCCTGCTCGTAATAGCCGGCGCGATCGCAGCCTTCGTGGACAGTCGATCCGAAAAGCCAAGTCGGGCGGAGTTGTTCATCCAACGGAATCATTGGAGCCATGCCCGCCACTTGGTACAGCAGGTAGAGCACAGTCTCCATAAAATTGTCGGGTTGCACAGGACACCCGGGAACATTCACGATCGGGACACCAGCCCTGGAACGCCAGCCCCAGCCGAGATAATCGGCCAAGCCCATGCAGCCAGTTGGATTCCCCTGCATGGCGTGAATGCCGCCATACGTTGCGCACGTGCCAATCGCTACTGCGGCGACAGCTTTAGGAGCGAGACGATCGATCCACTGCGTCGTCTTGATCGGCTGGCCGGTGGCACTATCCGTGCCCAACGCCGCCCAATAGCCGTCTTTATCGCTATGGATCTTTTCGTTAGGAATGGACCCTTCAACCACGAGGACGAAAGGTCCTAACTTGCCTTCTTCTGCCTCGTAAAATGCTTTGAGGAAATCGTCACCAGTTTCGTAGGCAAGTACTGGATTGTGCAGATGAACCTTAGGAAGACCCGGAATCGCACCCAGCAAGACGTCTTCAATGCTGGGCTGGGTTGCAGCGGTAATCGAAACCGAATCGCCGTCGCAACCCAAGCCGGCTGTGATCCAGATAATGTGGATTTCGGCGACCGCTGGTTGTTTTTGGGTCGACCGACCGTACGGAACCGCTTGCGCTGTCATAGCGGAACTCCTTTCAGCATCACTTCAACGCATGCTTCATCGTTGGCCCCTGTGAGAAACCCCATCGTCCCACGCGACGCTAGCGTCCCAAGGAGGACGGCCTCGCGAATGCGATTAGTAAGTCGTGCTAGTTCGGACAAATGGTTCGTAGAAAAACGGCTCGTTGTGGTGCCCCACGCACCATGGGGATTAGCATCCTGCAACGAATGGTTGCTGACAACCTGATTCCCATTTCGGGAAAAAGACTGCCGGTGCATAAGGGATTCCCTTATGCAGCAGTCTTGAGGTCAGAGATGCGTGTGTCTATGCGGTTTTTGAAGAGCACTGAGCGGGAGTCGCCGGCGAAGCCTCCCGCACATGCAGAGATGGCGGAGCCACCTTACGCTACGTTCTCAGAGATGTTCCACTGAATGGCGCGCTGTACCAGTTCACGTCCATTCTTGAGTGAGAGTTTCTCCTTGATATGTGCCTGGTAGGACTCGACAGTCTTAACGCTCAGGTGAAGCTCGTCGGCAATCATGCGGGTTCCGTGTCCCTCTCCGATCAGCCGGAAGACTTCCAACTCGCGATCGGAAAGATCTGCAATCGGCGATTTCCTCTCGCTCACCGATCCCTTGATGTACTGCTGCAGCATGCGGTTGGCAATGCGATCGCTGACATACACTTTTTTGCTCAGTATCTGGCGCACTGCGACTAAAACTCTTTCCGTGGCTTCCTGTTTCATGATGTAGCCATTGGCCCCCGCGCGCAGTGCGCGTTCCGCGTAAATAGATTCGTCGTGCATCGAGAGAATCAAGACAGGCAAGGTGGGGTAGCGGGCACGAATACTCTTCAGTAAATCGAGCCCATCCGGACCCGGACAGAGATATATCCACAATGAGGACGTCAGGCTTGGCGGCAGCGATCGCCTGCAACGCCCTGGTGGCTTCCTCCGCCTCGCCGCAAACCATCATGTCGGGCTCGCGATTCATCATCAGCGACAAGCCCTCGCGAACGATGGGGTGATCGTCGACGATGAAGATCCTTGTTTTGCGAACAGATTCTTCGTTTGGTTTCATCGACATCTTCTTTAGCTCTTGCTGCTTACTCTTTGCCCCGAACCGGAAATATACAAGTCACAACCGTCCCATGGGGCGCGCAGGAGTGAATGTCCAGCGCACCACCAATCATTTTTGCGCGATGACCCATGATGTGGTGTCCCATACCCTTACTGCTGGCGGGAATCTTCTTGCAGCCTGATCCATCATCCTGAACCGTCAGCATCCCCCGGGCGTCGCTCACGGCGAGCGTGATGTCGATCTTGCGCGCGTTGCCGTGCTTGATGGCGTTGCTCACGGCTTCCTGGGAGATGTGGTAGAGGTGCGTGGCCAGGCTGACGTCATCGATCAAAACGGGGCTGTCGCACCGCAGTTGGCATGACACTCCAAACACGTCTTCAACTTCGGCACCCAACTGCTGCAATGCTGACATCAGGCCGTGCGATTCAGAGACGACAGGGCTTAACCCTCTGGCTAGCTCGCGAGTCTTGTTGATGGCTTCGTTGACCAACCTCACTATCTTGGCCGCATCGGCTGCGTACGGCAGGCGCTTCTCTTTCAATTTCTGTTCCTGCACCTTCGTCATAAACGCAATACCGGTCAGGTGCTGGCCCAGCCCATCGTGCAGGTCCTGCCCAATGCGACGCTGCTCGCGCTCACTAATGTCCAGAATCGCCTTCTCCAGTTGCTTGCGTTCGGTAATGTCGATCCCCGTGGCAATCACATATGCAGGAGTGCCCTTGCGACCGCGCAACGACGTTCCGGACCATGCAATCAGCCGGCGAGTTCCGTCACGCGCCAGCCAGTGGCATTCATAGTCATTCTGCAGTTGCCCTACCCGCATCGTTTCGAAATGCGTCCGGAACCCTGCGGACTCTTCTGAGGGTATGAACAGGTCCCATACGTGTTGTCCCGAGGCCTCCGCGAACGTGTAACCCGTGCTGCGTTCGCAGGCGCGATTGAACCGGACGATTCGCCCCTCCGGATCCAGCACGATCACCAGCGCGCCCACGGTATCGAGGATCGCGGTAACTACGTTGCGTTCTTCTTCCAGTGCTTCTTCCGTGCGCTTAAGATCGGTGATGTCGAAGCCAACGCCGTGAATGAACCATGGGCGGCCATCTTCCCGCCGGATCATTTTGGCCTCGCAATGAAACCAGATCACGCGGCCATCGCGGGAAAGCACCCGGTACGCCGATCGCAACGGTTTGCCAGAGAAGAATAGCTCGGCCGCTTCCACGCTCCAGCGCTGCTTATCGTCGGGATGGACTTGCGAATACCAGCGCACCGGATCCTGCAGCCACTCTTCCTGCGTGAATCCAAGTACGGCCTCGATCTGGGGACTAACGTAGGCTTCGCCCACCGCCTCATCGAGATACGCCATGAACACAACGGCTGGAATTTGTTCGACTAGAGCGCGGTATTTCGCTTCCAGGTTGGGCAGTTGGAACCCGGAGTCTTGCCGCTGCAATCCGAGAGAAATATGGCTCCCGCCGGAGAGCAGACTCGTATTCTCAAAAAAGATGTTGGCGAGATTCTGCAGGACCGCTTCAGCTTCGGCGTAGCTCGCGCCTGCCTGGAAGAGGCCGGCTGCGTTTCGGGAGTCATCATCAAATGTCGAGTGGCTTTCGGACCATGAGGCCACTTTTCACCCCACGCTAGGCGCGTCACTGTCCGTCCGCGGCCTGCGACTTACAGCGCAATACTTTATCACTTCGCGAATCCATCACGGCGGGTACGCCAGCTGGGTTCCTGGTTGAGCGAGGTCTGGGTAAACTTCCGAAACGCGTGGATGGCTCTCCCGTAGGTTTGCACTGCGCTAGCCGAAAGCAACGAGCCCGGTGGCTGGTTCATGAACGGCATGAACTTGTCTGGAAATCCTGGCATGGTGCAGCCGATACAGATGCCGCCAACGTTCGGACAGCCGCCGATACCACCCATCCAGCCCCGTTTCCCCACATTGCACTGCACTACCGGGCCCCAGCATCCCAATTTCACGATGCACAGCGGCGATCCGTACTCGTCGGCGAAATCGGCCTGTTCGTAATAGCCGCCTCGATCACAGCCTTCGTGCACGGTCTGGCCGAACAGCCACGTCGGACGCAACTGCTGATCCAGCGGAATCATGGGAGCGCGGCCGGCGGCCATATAAAAGAGGTACAAGAGCGTCTCCATCATGTTGTCCGGTTGGACCGGACACCCCGGCACGCACACGATGGAGATGTTGGCGTTCGATTTCCACTGCCACCCCAGGTAATCGGCCAGGCCCATGGCGCCGGTAGGGTTGCCCTGCATAGCGTGAATACCGCCATACGTCGCGCAAGTACCGGCGGCCACGACTGCCCAAGCCCGAGGAGCGAGGCGATCGATCCACTCGCAGGTCGTGATCGGCTGCCCGGTGGACTGATCGGTCCCCATCGAGGCCCAGTAGCCTTCCTTCTTGTTTGTCTCGTCTGGGATGGAACCTTCGACTACGAGAATGAAAGGCCCAAGCTTCCCATCCGCAGCCTGATGGAAGGGTCTGAGAAAATCATCGCCGTTGGCCATCGCTAAAAAAGGATTGTGGAAGTTGACCTTGGGTATCCAGGGAATTCCGCCGAGCACGATTTCCTCGATACTGGGCTGCGTCGCAGCGGTCATGGCGATGGTATCGCCGTCGCAACCGAGACCGGCCGTCACCCATAGGACATCGATCTCGTCAATGTTCTTCGTGTCATCGTTCTTGACGTCAGGCTTTCCCATAAGAAAGCTCCCGGGGACGACACCCATGCTCGACCGAGGATCTGAGTCGCAACCGATAGACTGTTCACGACGAAAATGCCGTCATCGCCGCACTCGTCCATGCCTCCAGGGTGCGGCGTATTGTAACCCGTTCGGCTGCCGATTCTCATCACAAAAACGACCTTGCAATAACAAACTGCGCGATCTTCTGCGGTAATTGAGGCAACTATTGGAGAAAACTACGGCTGCTTACGTATCCACTGAGTGCCTCTTTTTGCTTACGATCAGCATGTTGTTTGTTTGCCAGGAGGTATGGGAACTGATGAGAAAAGCATTCGTTACTGCGAGAAACATCGTGGGAGTAGCGGTTCTTTTGTTGGCGGGATATGCGTTTCTGAAGTCCGCCCCGGACTTGGGGCGCTATATAAAAATCAGCACAATGTAGGATTCGCCGTAATCCGGGCGGCGACACCAATAACGCGCGCGGAGGCTGATGGCGCAACCGCGCGCGATCCATTTGCGTCAGAGTCGACCTCCCGGTGGACTGAATCATCGCGCCACCGGTCGCTCTCGCCAAACTACTGCTGCGGTGGCTGGCCCTGCGGTTGCATCTGACCGGGCGCACCCGGGCCGCGACCGTGGCGACTCATCATTTCTTCGTACTTTTGTTGCTGATCGGCATTCAAGATCGGCTTGATCTGGCTCGCCGAATCCTGCCGGAGTTGCATCATCTTGGCCATGCGGTCCTGCTGGGAAATCGAGGAATCCGAACGAAGGGTTTGCATCTGCTTGGCCTCGTTCTCCAAGATCGGCTTGATCTGTTGCTGCTGGGCATCGCTCAGGTTTAACTGCTTCGTCATACGCTGCAGTCGCTCATCGGCCGTCATGGGCTGTCCCGGGCCATGTCCCCACTGGCCACCTCCCTGCTCCTGACCCTGCCCCATCTGCGCATACAGCGCACTACTGCCCAACAGCACCGTAAAGATCACGGCGGTATGTAACAGAATTTTCTTCATTGACCAACGCTCCTGGACACTCGATGCAGGATGGACGCGGCGACAAATACTGTGGCCGCGGTGAACGGCGCGTTTGACGTTAACATGGTCATCCACAGAGTCCCAAGTTTTCGCAGAATGCGCGCCACGATTACCTCACTGACAATCAAGTGTGAATCTGACTACGTGCGCTGAAACCCGATTTGCAGAAATATGTTTCCCGCGTGGTTCGTTGCACAACAATTCGTAACAAAACAAGTGGAGCTTGCCTTCGCTCTCTACGAATTAGAATGATCGAATCAGACATAGGCCAATCTTTCCGGAACCCTCGCCCGTGTTTCAACGAATATGTATTAAGGACGCAGGGTTCAGGCTGCAATTACACATCGCTCTGCCCGCGGATCGCATCGAACCCCTGAGGTGCCCGTCGTCATTGCTTACACGCTGAAAACTCGAGTCAGTCGATGGGTCATCCTGTCGTCTCTTCGGGAATACTTCGTGCGAGTCATCGATACGCGGTCCCCTGCCCGGGAAGATCAGCGACACGCTTGGTCGGATACTCACCGTCAGAGGCGGTTGATCGGAGTCGCCTTTGCCCTACTGTGCGCAGGCAGCGTCTTAGCGCAAACCATGGGCGAACGTAATCCCAGGACGATGGACGGCGCTGAGAAGCCCTCCGCGCCGCCCGCGACAGCGCAGTCCCTACCTGCTGGCACTCTTGAAGGCAAAGTCAAGTCCGGCAACACGCCCATACCGGGGGCAACCGTCAGTGTGACCAATCCAGCAACCGGGCAGAAAGCTGTCGGCTGGACGCAGGCCGACGGCAGCTACAGGCTCGCTCTACCCACAGATGGAGAGTATGTCGTCCGAGTCCAGATGGCGGGCTTCGCCGTTGCGAGCCAGCGTGTGAGCTTGACTGCAACGAATTCGCATCCTCGGCTCGACTTGCAGATCACTCTGCTGTCTCGCGCGCAGAACGCAACCGGAGGCGCATACGCGCATGGTGGTGGCGCCGCCCTCCGCGGTTTTCAGACGCTCTCCGTTATGGCTGCTGAAGCGGGCGCCGGCAATGGAAGCTCGGAGAACAATGAGTCAGTCGCGCCCTCGGGCATGCCCGTGCCGGGTATTCCTCCTTCGATGGCGACCGAGTCGGTTGCCGTCTCCGGCTCGTCGGCCTCCGGCAGCATCTTCTCCATGAGCAGCGACGAGATGCGAGCGCGTGCTCAGGAATTTCGCAACCAGCAAGGTGGACAGGGCGGACAGGGCGGTGGCTTTGGACCTGGAGGTGGGCCGGGCGGCGGTCCCGGAGGAGGGGGTTTTGGCGGTGGCCCTGGGGGAGGAGGAATGATTTTCCGCGGCCGCGGATTCAACTTGAACCAGCCTCACGGCATGGTGTACTACTCGGCGAATACCTCGATCCTGGACGCTACACCCTATGCGTTGACCGGCGCACCGTCGGAGAATCCAGGATACCTGCAGCAGCGCTTCGGAGCATCGATCGGCGGACCGCTGAACATTCCGCACATCTACCACGGCGGCTCAAAGACATTTTTCTTCTTGAATTACAACGGTAGCTACGGCGATACACCCTATAACTTCTTCACCACGGTACCGACCGCATTGGAGCGCAGCGGGGATTTTTCGCAAACCCTGCTCGATGGCAAGCCGGTCCAGATTTTCGATCCGCTGACCGGAGTGCCTTTTGCCAACGCGGTCATCCCGCAGAGCATGATCAACCCGGCGTCCAAGGGACTGCTCGGTTATATCCCCAGTCCCAACTTGCCCGGGACCACTCAAAACTTCCAGTACACAACCGCCGCTACCAACAACAGTACCGACCTGAATTTTCGCTTGAACCATGCCTTGGGAGGATCGTCTGTCTCGCCGGGTCGAGGAAGGGCGCGCGGGCCGCAGAATAACCTGAGTTTCGGGTTCCACTATCACAACGTCGATCAGACCCTCATCAACGATTACCCTACGGTCGGCGGTCACACCACTACCAATGGCTACGATATTCCCATTGGCTACGTCCGTAGTTTCGGCAAGCTCGTTAACAACTTTCGCTTCGACTTCAACCGTAGCACCATCAACACCAACAACCTATACGCCTTCAACACTGACATCACGGGAGAACTCGGCATCACTGGAGTTTCCCAGAACCCGTTTGCCTGGGGCGTGCCTAATCTATCGTTCACCCATTTTGGCGGAATCACGGATACGAACCCCGTGAACGACCGCAATCAGACATGGACGTTCTCTGACAACATGATCTGGACCCATGGCAAACACACCATGCGCTGGGGCGGAGACTTCCGGCGCATCCAACTCAACACCCAGACCGACAGCAATCCCCGCGGTAGCTTTGTCTTCACCGGAGCGCTCACATCCCAATTCGTGAATGGAACCGCTGTTCCCGGCACGGGATACGATTTTGCTGACTTCCTGCTCGGCGTGCCACAGCAGACATCGGTGCAATACGGCTATGACCGCTACTACTTTCGTGGAAATTCCTGGGACCTGTTCGTGCAGGACGAGTGGCGTGCGCGCGGCAATCTGACTTTCAATGTCGGACTGCGTTATGAGTATGTCTCGCCACTGAGCGAGAGCAACAACCGCATTGTCAATCTGGATACCAATTCCACTTTTACCGAAGTCGCGCCCGTACTGCCGGGGCAAGTGGGACCGGTTTCAGGGATGCAGTATCCCATCACGCTGGTCAATCCCGACCGCAACAACTTTGCACCACGCGTTGGGGTGGCGTGGAAGGCGGCGAAGAACACGGTGATTCGCGCCGGGTACGGAATCAACTACAACACCGCCGCGTATCAGAACATCGTTCAGAACATGGCTTTCCAACCGCCATTCTCCAACACACAGACAAATGTCGCTTCTTCGACAAATATTTTGACGCTGCAAAATGGTTTCCCGTTTACGTCCTCGATCACCAATAATTACGGCATCGACCCGAATTACGGCCTCGGCTACGTGCAGATATGGAATCTCGATATCCAACAGGAAATCACGCGCACGCTGATCGTGAACCTCGACTACACCGGAACCAAGGGAACGCGGCTTGACGTCCTCACTGCGCCCAACTCGACGGTGAATGGCGTTCTCGTGCCCGGTGTACAGCCGTACTATTACGAATCCTCGGAGGGCGACTCGACAGCAAACGCGGGTACGCTGCGAGTGCGCAAGCGTCTGAGTCAAGGCGTTTCGTTGGGCGGTACATTCACCTGGTCGAAGTCGCTGGACAATGCTTCAACCATTGGGGCAGGTTCCTCCATCGTCAGCGCCAATGGAAAGATCACGGGCGTCACCGTCGTAGCACAGAATGCGTTCGACTTGTCTGCCGAGCGCGGACTGTCGAGTTTTAACCAGGAGTTCCGCTTTACGGGCGACTACCTGTGGGAGTTTCCTTTCGGCAAGGGCAGGCGATGGCTGTCGAGTGCGGGATTGGCCCAGGATCTTCTGGGCGGATGGCAATGGAGCGGCGACTGGACGATCGCGTCGGGACTGCCGTTCACTCCGCGAATACTGGGTTCGTATTCCAACGTGAACAGCGGTGTGAATGGAACGTTGCGCGCCGATGTTACGGGGTTGCCAGTAAACATCCCGAATCCCAGCATCAGTGAGTGGTTTAACACCGCGGCCTTCGTCACTCCACCGGCTGGACAGTATGGCAACGCCCGGCGCAACAGCATCGTCGGTCCGGGCCAGGTAGTGTTCGACATGGCGCTAACCAAGCTCATCCCGCTGAAAGAAACGCGCAACCTGGAACTGCGGATCTCATCCACCAACATATTCAACCACCCGGTCTACTCGGCGATCGATACGGTGTTGAACTCTCCAACATTCGGCCGCGTGATCTCAGTCAGTTCCATGCGGGCGGTGTTGCTGACAGCAAGGTTCCGGTTTTGAGAGCTCCCATGTTGCAGCCCTTCAACGAGTTGAGGCGCGAGTTCACCGCATTAGTTGCGATGGCGGGATTGCTGCTCCCAACTGCGTTGCCGGCGCAGCAGTCTCGGACCGAATACACCTTCAAAGCGCAGACGGAACTGGTGCTGGTGAACGTCACGGTGCGTGACAAGAGTGGCAACCCTGCGCGTGATCTCAAGCCGGAAGACTTCACCGTGCTCGAAGATAACAAGCCGCAAAAAGTCGCGACCTTCGACATCGAGAACACCCAAAACGTCACACAAGTTCCAATGGAACACGCGAACCTCTTGAGCACGCCGGTTAAGAAGACCAAGTCGAGCGCAGATAGCGCTGCCTCTGCGAGCGCTCAAGAGTTGGCGATCAAAGATCGCAGGCTGATCATTCTGTTTTTCGATTTGTCGGCGATGCAGCCTGACGAGATCGAGCGCTCTTCCAACGCCGCGCAGGATTACCTCAACAAGCAGATGCAACCTGCCGATCTGGTTTCGGTTGTGTCGCTGGGAAATACGATCGCCGTCAACCAGGATTTCACCTCCGATCGTGACAAGCTGAAGACGGTACTACAGTCGTTCAACATTGGCGCGAACGCCGGATTCGACCTTGGCTCGACCGGCACTACCGAAGGAACGCCCGACACCGGGCAGTCTTTCACCGTTGACGACACGGAGTACAACATCTTCAATACTGATCGGCGATTGCAGGCGTTACGCGCCATTGCGGAGCAAGTGGCGAATGTGCCGCAGAAGAAGTCGCTTATCTATTTTTCCGGCGGAATGCAGCGCACGGGCATCGAAAACCAATCGGAATTGCGCGCTGCAATTAACTCGGCGGTCCTGGCCAATCTGTCGATTTACACATTGGACATTCGCGGGCTACAGGCCCTGCCCCCCGGCGGCGAGGCGCAGAACGCGAGCCTGCGTGGAACTTCGGCGTACTCGGGGCAAGCGCAGTTGAATGCGTTGAACTCGAATTTCCAGACACAGGAGACGTTGGTCACGCTGGCGGCGGATACCGGAGGCAAGGCGTTTCTCGACTCCAACGATTTTGGGCGGGTCTTCAAAGGCGTACAGGACGATACGTCCATGTACTACCTGCTCGGCTATCACAGCACCAACACGGCCAAAGACGGCAAATACCGGCGCATCACGGTGCGCGTGAACCGTCCCGGCGTAAAGGTCGACTTCCGTCGCGGATACTACGCAGAAGCCGATTTCCGTCACTCCAACAAGGATGATCGCGAGCGGCAACTGCAGGAAGAACTGGCGTCGGAGCTGCCGAGCACCGACCTGCCGGTTTATCTGGCTACCGCGTACTTCCGCCTCTCGGATAATAGGTTCTACGTTCCGTTGTCGCTCATTGTGCCGGGCTCGGAGATTCCGTTCAGCCGCAATCGCGACCAGGACAAAGCCACGCTTGACATCCTTGCGCTGGTCACCGATGAGAAGAAATTTCCTGTCAGCGAGATCCGCGAAACCGTCAAGCTGGCGGTGAATGTATCCAATGAAGTGCAGCGCAAAAATGTACAGTACGATACCGGCCTGACGCTGTCTCCCGGCAAATATCACCTCAAGGTTGTGGTACGGGAGAACGAAGCTGGGCGGATGGGCTCATTCGAGACAGACTTCACTATTCCAGATCTTAAGTCCTCACCACTGAAGATGAGTTCGATCGTAATGGCCAGCCAGTTGCAGGCTGCACCCAAGAAAGATACCGGCAATCCGTTGGTCCAAAATGGACAGGAGATCGTGCCCAGTGTCACCCGCGTGTTCTCCGGCAACCAGCACCTGTATCTGTACTATGAGGTGTACGACCCCGCCAAAGAGGCTGCGCCTGAAACCACCGTCGCCTCCACGGACAAGAACGCCAAGCCCGGGGTCCGAGTGATGAGCAATGTGGCGTTCTTCCAAGGTGACAGCAAGGCTTATGAAACTCCGCTTGTCAGAGTGCAGCAGATCACGGTGCCAACCCGCAAGGCAGCGGTATTTCAACTCGATGTTTCGCTGTCAGCGCTGAAGCCGGGCTTCTACACGTGCCAAGTGAACGTGATTGACGATGCGGCTGGACGATTTTCCTTCCCACGTGTGACCATGCTGGTGCGCCAATAAGACTTTCATCCGCATACCCATTGCCGCTATCGGCGGTCATCTCCTGCAACTTCCTGATTTACAATGTGTTCTCTGTTTGCATGGCTCAAGGTCTGCCCGCTATGCCTTTGCCAACTCCGCGAAGGCGGTTGGCTCGGGCGAATGGCATCGGTTTTGGCAGCCCTGGGGAGGTCCACTCGACGACCTTTGCTTTTCATCCCGAGGCCCAGCATTTTAGATTTGAGGTCTATGCGTCCATCGCTCTTCCGGATGATCGGCTCGACAGGTTTGACTTGCCTGCTTCTGCTCGCACCCCTCGTCGAGGCACAAAGCCCAACGCTGATCACTTTGGATCAGGCAGTCGATCTGGCGCTCGCGCACAATCACTCGCTGAAGGCGACACGAACCCTCATTCTGCAGAACGAGGCGCAGGAGATCACCGCCAACCTGCGCCCCAACCCGACCCTGAACTTTGATTCTCAGTTCCTGCCAATTTTTCAGCCATCCGAGTTTTCGACTGACAATCTGAGCTCGGTCCAGCAATTCGACGCCGGAATTGGATATCTGTTCGAACGTGGCAAGAAACGGCAGCACCGCTTGCAGGCGGCACGGGATCAGACAGCCGTGACCCGTGCCCAGGTTTCGGACGCTGAACGTTCCCTTGCGTTCAACGTGGGCCAGGCGTTCGTCGGCGTTTTGCTGGCCGAATCAACTCTGCGGTTTGCGCTCTTGGACCTCAAGAGCTTCGAGGAAACGGTCGATATTGCCCAGACCCAGTACAAAGCGGGCTACATCAGCGAAGGCGACTACCTCAAGATCAAGCTGCAATTGCTGCAGTTTCAAACCGATGTCTCCTCCGCGCGCCTGGCAAGGGTTCAGGCTCTAGTCGCATTGCGGGAATTGTTGGGCTACGATGCTGTTCCAGCCACCTACGATGTGGTTGGCGATCTAACGTATCAAGCTGTCCCGGCGAAGTTGGAAGACCTCCAGGTCAAGGCCCTCCAGGAGCGTCCCGACTATCGCGCGGCCGAGTTAGGCGTAAGCGCTGCGCAAAGTCAGATCCTGTTGGCTAAAGCGAATGCCAAGCAGGACGTGAACGCGAATGTTGATTACTCGCACGTTTCGGACCAGAGCAGCGCTTCCTTCTTCGTGAATTTCGGCCTGCCCATCTTCAACCGCAACCAGGGCGAAATCGCGCGCACGGGCTACGCGCTGACGCAGGCACAGGAAATGCAGACATCGGCGAGCGACACCGTGCTGTCCGATGTCAGCGACGCCTACGAAGCACTGCGCAGCAGCGAAGAGGTGGTACAACTTTATACTTCCGGATACTTGAAGCAAGCGCAGGACTCACGTGACATCAGTGAGTATGCTTACCAACGTGGAGCGACAAGCTTGTTAGATTTCCTCGATGCCGAACGCAGCAACCGCGCGATTCAACTCGCCTACCGGCAGGCGCTTTCGGCATACATGACCGCACTTGAGCAGCTCAAAGCCTCCGTGGGAACAAGGACTCTTCCGTGAAGATGCGCGACAATCACCTGCGACGAATTGTCGCGCTGACGATCCTGTCCACGATCATGCTGGCTCTCGCTGCTTGCAGTGGCGCAGGATCCGAGAATGCCTCCAAGAACCATGCGAACAACACAAACACCGCCGAGCTGTTCACCATTCCGTCGGACCAGATGGCCCATGTCGAGGTGCTCACGGTGCAGCCGAGCAGCCTGTCGCGGACTCTCCGGCTCACCGGAACCGTGGCCTACAACAGCTTTCATACCACGCCGGTCATTACCCAGGTCAGCGGCCCGGTAAGCCGCATCGCAGTAGTCCCCGGTCAGCACGTACAACGGGGCGAACCCATGCTTTACGTGGCGAGTCCCGATTACTCTCAACTGCGCACCAATTATCTAAAGGCCAAGGATGCGTATGCGCTGGCACAAAAAGCCTATTCGCGTGCCCAGGACTTGTACCAGCACCACGCCATCGCCGAACAGAATCTGGAGCAGGCAGAATCCACCCAGACCCAAGCCCAGGGGGATTTAGCCGCGGCAGAAGCCGCTCTGAAGGTCCTGGGAATCACCAATCCTGACGCGCTGGTGAAGGCGCCTCCTTCGTTCGAGGCGTTGGTCAAGGCCCCTATCAACGGCGAGGTGGTCGAACAGAATGTGGCAGTGGGACAACTTCTGCAGACGGGTGCCACGCAGTGCTTCATGCTCTCTGACACCACCACGGTTTGGGTGTTGGTGAATGTATATCAAAAAGACTTGCCCTACGTTCGGGTCGGCGATCCGGTCACGATTCAAACAGAGTCCTATCCCGACGTGTTTCATGGCCGCATTTCCTACGTGGCGGCATCACTCGACCCGAACACGCGCACGCTGCAGGCGCGCATTGAGACCAGTAATCCGGGCCAAAAGCTGAAGAAGGATATGTACGTGGTTGCGATGGTGGATGCGGGCACCATCCAGAACGCAATCGCCGTGCCCGATTCTGCCGTCTTGCGCGACAGTGAAAATCAGCCATTCGTGTATGTTGAGACGGCTGGGAATCAGTTCGGAAGGCGCACGGTCTCTCTAGGCGACAGCATCAAGGGACAAACGCAAATTACCAATGGATTGAATGCCGGTGATCGCGTCATCGGAAATGGCAGCTTGTTCCTGCAGTTCGCGAACTCGCTGCAGCGCTAGAACTTCGCAACTGAACTCGAAAAAGAAGTCGTGATTATGATTAGGACAATGACGTCCACGCCTGAATGATCCATCGAATCGTACAAGCGGCACTTCGTCAGCGTTTCCTGGTGTTGATGCTGACGGGCTTCATTATGATTGCTGGGATCGTTTCGTTCCGGCGCATGCCGGTGGACGCCTATCCCGACCTTTCACCGCCGCAGGTTGAGCTCATCACGCAATGGCCCGGGCACGCTGCGGAAGAAGTCGAGCGACTGGTAACGCTCCCCATTGAATTAGAGATGAATGGCGTTCCGCACATGACTGTGATGCGGTCCGTCTCCCTCTATGGGCTCTCAGATGTGCGCCTGACCTTCGAAGAGAGCACTAATGACTACTTTGCGAGACAAATCGTCTTCGAGCGAATAGCACAAGCCAATTTGCCCGCAGGGGTGACCCCGACCATGGCTCCGCTTTTCAGTCCTAGCGGCTTGGTGTACCGCTATGTGCTGGAGAGCCCCGATCGCAGCCCGCAGGAACTGAAAACGATTGAGGATTGGGTGGTCGAACGGGCTTACCGGTCCGTTCATGGTGTCGCCGACGACTCTGGCTTCGGTGGCACCACCATGCAATATCAAGTGCTGCTCGATCCGGCCAGGATCTATGGATATCACCTAACCGTTCCGCAGGTGATGGCGGCCTTGGGCGCCAACAACTCCAATGCGGGGGGCGGATTCTACTCTCAAGGTGGGCAGTTCTATTATGTGCGCGGCATCGGCCTGGTACGCAATACTGCCGACATTGGAAACATCGTCGTCGGTAGTAACAATGGCGTGCCCATTCGCATAAAAGACATTGGCGAAGTCGTGATCGGCCATGCGCCACGACTGGGGGAATTCGGTTATCAGAAGAACGACGACGCCGTTGAAGGCGTTATTCTCATGCTGCGCGGCGAGCAAACCCAGAACGTCCTCAAGGGGGTGGAAGCCAAGACCGATGAATTGAACCGGAATGTGCTACCGCCGGACGTCAAGATCCACCCCTTCTACGATCGCAGCGAGTTGGTAACACTGACTACCGATACGGTGGAAGGCAACCTGCTCCGCGGCATGATCCTGGTGCTGGTCGTTCTGATTTTTTTCTTGGTCAGTATTCGCGCGGCCATCATCGTCGCGCTCACCATTCCTCTGTCTCTTTTGTTTGCTTTCATTGCCTTGCATGCCCACGATGGCGCAGCCAATCTGCTATCCATCGGCGCGATCGATTTCGGCATCATCATCGACGGCACGGTTGTCATGGTGGAAAACATCTACCGTGAACTCGCACTGCGAGAAGGACAGAGCTACAAGCTGAACGAAGTTATTCTCGCGGCGGCGAAAGACGTGGATCGCCCAATCTTCTACTCGGTTGCCGTGATTCTGGCGGGCTATCTGCCGATCTATGCGCTCACCGGACCTTCGGCCAAATTGTTTCACCCCATGGCCGAGACTATGTCGTTCGCGCTTGTAGGCGCGCTGATCCTCACACTCACTCTGGTTCCAGTCCTGGCTTCTTACTGGTTCAAAAACGGAGTACGCGAGCACAGTAACCGCGCATTCGAATGGATGAAGCGCATCTACGCCACCCAGTTGGATTGGGCACTGGCGCGGCCCAGACTCACCATGTTGATCGCGCTTCTGATCTTCGGCGCGACCCTGTTGCTGGTTCCCTTCATCGGTGGCGAATTCATGCCCCACCTTGACGAGGGCGCACTGTGGGTGCGGGCCACCATGCCTTACACGATTTCTTTCGAAGAGGCGAGCATCATCGCTCCTCAGATACGCGCCATTCTGATGTCCTACCCGCAAGTCACTGTGGTCGGTTCAGAACTGGGACGCCCGGACGATGGCACCGATCCCACCGGCTTTTTCAACTGCGAATTCTATGTTGGCTTGAAGCCTTACAAAGACAAGGCGTGGAGCGGTGACATCAATACCAAGGCCAAACTGATCGAAGACATCAACAGGAAGCTAGGCGCATTTCCCGGAATTGTTTTCAACTATACCCAGCCCGCGGAGGATGCCGTCGACGAGGCCCTCACCGGGCTGAAGAGTTCGCTGGCCGTCAAAATCTATGGTGAAGACCTAACAGTACTTCAGGACAAAGCCATCCAGATCAAGAACACACTGGCCAAGGTCCCGGGATTCACAGACCTGACGGTCGTGCGTGAACTCGGACAACCGAGTTTGCTGATTGACGTGGACCGCGACAGGATTGCCCGCTACGGGATCAACGTCGCCGACGTCGAAGCCGTCATTTCAGCGGCTGTGGGCGGACAGGCCGTAACCCAGGTCATACAGGGAGAGAAGTTGTTCGACTTGGTGGTCCGCATGCAGCCTCAATTCCGCAGTAGCGCACACGAGATCGGTGAGTTGCTGGTTGGTACTCCCGACGGAAAGCAGATTCCTCTGGCCCAACTCGCTGACATTCGGGTGGGAAACGGCGCATCGTTTATTTACCGCGAGAACAACTCCCGTTACATCGGAGTGCAATACAGCATTGAAGGTCGGGACTTGGAACGCGCCGTACGCGAAGGCCAGAAAGCTGTCGATCAAGCCGTCCCGTTGCCGCAGGGGTACACGCTGAGTTGGGGCGGTGAGTACAGCCAATTTCTGGAAGCAAAAGCGCAGCTCACCTTGATTGGACCGCTCGCGCTTGTTCTCATCTTCATGATCTTGTTCGCTCTGTATGGGAACTTCAAGTTCCCAGTCACGATCGCGTTGGGCGTCATTTTGACTGAGCCGGTGGGCGCGCTCATCGCCCTAAAGCTCACGCACACTCCGTTCAGCGTGTCGTCGGTTCTGGGATTGCTGGCGCTGTTGGGAGTGTCGGTGGAAACGGCAGTGATTCTCGTTTCCTACATCAATAAGCTTCGACAGGAAGGCATGGACATCCGCACCGCCACTCGCGAAGCGTCGCTCCTTCGACTGCGTCCGATCATGATGACCGCACTCGTCGCATGCCTTGGTCTGCTTCCTGCCGCACTTGCCACCGGAATCGGTTCCGCTACTCAGAAGCCCTTCGCCATCGTCATCGTGGCGGGCTTGATTTCGCGGCTCTTCATCGGGTTCTTCGTCAATCCCGTGCTCTACCAGATGGTCGCTCGCGAAGGCGATGTACTGCAGGTATAGCGCCTACCGACCGCTCACCGCCGCCAAAACAACATGACCAACCCTCCCACCATGATCAGCGACCCTCCGACCAGAATCGGTGGGGTCAGAGCCTGGTTAAATCTCACCTTCGCCAAAATCTGAACCACCACGAAGAATCAATCAGTTAGACGAAAAAGTGCGGCGTAACGGCTGACATTTACGGCGACTTGGTGGCCGGTGCAGACATCCGCTACGTAAATCAGCTTGATGAGGTCGCGGCAGTGTACCCGCAGACCGCTCCGCAAGCGGACGCAAACGCCTCGCCCGGAAGCGGACGACATGCGCACACAAGTTATTGATTTGATTGGTGGCGGCGGTAGGACTCGAACCTACGACCTACGGATTATGAGACCGTCGCTCTAACCACCTGAGCTACACCGCCAAAAGGACTTACTGACACAGATCGTTGCTCGTCCACAAAACTCACTGGACCTTCGAGGGAACTGCGCCGCCCTCGATTCCCTACAGCGCAGGCAGTTCCGGGTTGGCCCGTTCGGTGGCCTTGACCGCCTGCACCTTCCGATTATCGCGAATCGAAGTGTAATACTCAGTCATTTTAGCATCCATGAGGCAGGCCCGGGCTTTCATCACTGCCAGCGGGACGTTCTGCTCACCGCCAGCCGTCGTGCGCACCCCGCAACGCACCATTGGGCAGGCCTTGAGGTGCCGTCTCCCTGTGCCCACCCAATCAGCCCAGCCGGTTCAGGCCGTCCACATACGCTTTTGCGCTGGCCTCGATGATGTCGGTGGAAGCACCGCGACCCATCGCGCGACGTTTGCCGATCTCCAGGTGTACCGTCACCTCTCCCATCGCTTCGGTGCCTTCGGTTATGGCTCGAATGTCATAGCGCAGGAGTTTCACCTGGGTTGCGGTGAGTCCCGCAATCGCCTTGTACACTGCATCGACCGGCCCGTCGCCGATCGAAGCTCCTTCCTTCAGCTTGCCGTTCACCAGCAGGCGCACGGTCGCTGTCGGAATCGCCGTCGAGCCGCTGTAGCAGTGCAGGTACTCCAGCTTCACGCTCTGCTCGGCGGGAGGCAATGCATCGTGCACCAGCGCGGCCAGGTCTTCGTCGAGCACTTCCTGTTTCTTGTCCGCCACTGCAAGGAAGCGCTGGTACATGGTGTCAAGCTCCTGCTTGGAGAGTTCGTAGCCGAGTTTCTCCAGCCGTGAGCGCAGCCCGGCCCGGCCCGTACGCGCCGTCAGGACAACCCGGCTCGCAGTAACTCCAACGTCTGCTGGACGCATGATTTCATAGGTCTGCCGGTCTTTCAGGAATCCGTCTACGTGGATGCCGGAACTGTGCGCAAACGCATTCAGACCGACGACGGCCTTATTGGCTGGGACAGGCATTCCGAGCAGGTCGGCGACCATGCGGCTGGTGCGGAAGAACTCCTTTGGTTCGACTCCAGTGCTCACTCCGTAGTAGTCGGCGCGGGTGCGGATGCCCATGACGATTTCTTCCAGCGCGGCGTTGCCGGCCCTCTCGCCGATTCCGTTGATTGTTCCCTCGACCTGGCGCGCACCGTTGCGAATGCCTGCCAGGGAGTTGGCCACCGCCAGGCCAAGGTCGTCGTGGCAGTGGACGCTAATGGTTGCGCGCGCAATGTTCGGAACGTTGTCGCGAATGCCGCGAATCAGTTCACCGTACTGCTCGGGAACGGTGTAGCCCGTGGTGTCGGGAATGTTGACGACCGTTGCGCCAGCGTCGATAACGGCCTCCAACATCTCGAAGAGGTATAAAGGTTCGGCGCGGCCGGCGTCTTCGGCGTAGAACTGAACGTCGCCAACGCAGTTCCGCGCACGCTTCACCGAATCCACGGCCAGCGCCACCAGCTTTGCCCGCTTAGCTTCGAGCGTCTTGCCATAGCGCTCGTCGCGAAACTTGCCCATGATGTGAATGTCGGAAACGCCAATGCCGGTGTGAATGCGGGGTCGCGCGGCCTTGGCGAGCGCCTTGCCGCAGGACTCGATGTCGGCCGGAACCGCGCGAGACAACGCGCAGATCGTAGGTCCCTTGATCTCCTGCGCAATCTTCCGAACTGCGTCAAAGTCCTCGGGAGACGATGCCGGGAAGCCAGCCTCGATAATATCCACCTTCAGCCGGGCGAGTTGGCGTGCCAGCCTTATCTTTTCACGGCTCCCCAGGCGGGTTCCCGCTGCCTGTTCGCCATCTCTTAGAGTGGTATCAAACACCGCGATCTTTGCCGTAGCCTTCATTCCCGCGTCCTCAACGATGTTTCGGATTTGTTATCGGAGCACAACAGCTGAACCGTTCCAGCATACCGTAAGAGGGTTTTCGGAATAAACGTAACGAGGAGACTGCGTGAGATTTCAGAGCCACATCCAGGTAGCACCGTCTCACTCCACGTCGAGCCTGTGATACGCTTACGATCACCGCACTGATAGCGAAGCTGTTTTATGCGTCCTTCCCGTATTCGGATTCTCATTTTTGCATTCGTCGCGTTGGCATTTATCGGCTGGGTGATCCCGACGGCCGCTAACTTCCTCATTGAGTACAACTGGTGGAAAGAAGTCGCGCAGGTTGATACGTGGATCAGCATGCTGTGGTACAGCATTGCCCCCACGGCAGTGGGTGCCCTGGTGGCCTTCATTGCACTCTACGTGGCTCATGCCCGCGGTCTGCACTTCGCCGGTATCCGTCAGCGCGATTACCCTATTTACTCGCGCGTCGTTCCGGTGGGCCTGGCATTGGCCGCGATGTGGTTCGCGTCCGCCTCGATTGACTTCTGGACGGTCATGCGCTTTTTCGGTTCGCGAGGGCTACTTGCACCGCCCGACGCTTGGCAGGACCACGTCTTTTCGCATCCCTTGCCGTTTTATCTTTTTGATTTGCCCTTCTATTCCGACCTGCTCGGGTTTCTGTTTGGGCTGGCGGTTCTTTCCGCCCTGCTGTTCTGGGGCACGGCTCGTGGCTGGCAGTTGTCCGAACGGGTACGCTATGGTCGGCTGATTAACGCACCGGGAAGGCCGATTGATTTTGGTGAATACCTGCATCTGCCGGGCGCCACACGCACCTCTTTCGTTCGCGTGCTGGCCGTGATCCTATTGCTTGGTTTTGCAGCCTGGGTTTATCTGGGCAACTTTGAACTTCTGTTCAAAACCCATGCCTTCATGACAGGCGCCGACTATGTGGACGAAAAAGTCACTCTGCCGTTGCGCTGGCTCCTGATTGTTGCCGCCGTGGGAGCGCTGCCGCTGGTTTGGTTGTCGAAGTTCAAGCAGGCGGCCGTACTCGTGGTGTCCTGCTTTATTCTGCAGCTGGTTGTGCCGGGAATCGTTCGCGCCGTGTACGTGCGGCCCAATGAAATTTCCATCGAACGGCCTTACATCGAGCGCCATATCGAGGCGACTACCGCCGCGTTTGGCCTCAATCGAAACGCGATGGAACGCCCGTTCACGCCTTCCGGTAACGGCGTAGTGGATCCGGTCCAAGACGCAACGCTGCTGGCGAATGTGCGGCTCTGGGACCTGCGAGCCTATGGCGCAACCATTACTCAGATTCAAGCCCTGCGCCCGTATTACACATTCCCCGATACCGATGTTGACCGCTACTTCATCAATGGCCGGATCAAACAGGTATTGCTATCTCCACGTGAACTTGACGTCAACCAGTTGTCCGCGGAAGCGAGTGAGAGTTGGATTAACCCTCGTTTCATTTACACCCACGGCTTTGGCGCAGTCGTAGCCGAGGTAAACAAAATTACGCCCGATGGCCTGCCTGTCCTGCTCATCGAGAACGCGCCTCCGGAGATCAAGTCGCCCGGCTTTCAACTCACCCGGCCGGAAATTTATTTTGGCGAGAAGACCCAGGATCCAGTCTTCGTTCACACTGCTCGCGAAGAGTTTGACTACCCTTCCGGCGACCAGAACAAGTATTCGACGTACCAGGGTACGGGCGGCTTCCCGGTTGGCTCTTTTCCTATGAAGGTTGCCGCGGCCATTTCCCAGGGCGAGCCGAACATTGTGTTCACTGGGTATCTGACCGGGCAGAGCCGGATGATGATTTATCGCAGGGTGCAAGCCAGGCTGACACACTTGGCTGGCTTCCTGCACTGGGACCCGGACCCCTACCTGGTGATCACCGACGACGGCAGGCTGGTTTGGATGGCTGACGCCTACACCACTTCGCTCTCCCATCCGTATTCGGCCGCCCTTCCCGTGGCCGGGATTGAGGAAGGCGCAAACTACATTCGCAATGCGGTGAAAGCTACGGTGGATGCGTACACGGGGGAAATAACGTTGTACGTGTTCGATCCCAGCGACCCCATTATTCAGGCTTACCAGAAGTTGTTCCCGAAGCTATTCCACCCCGCATCAGAAATGCCCGCCGATTTGCGCCGGCACGCTCGCTATCCGGAAGCCCTGTTTCGCACGCAGGCGGAGGCATACCGCGTCTTTCACATGCGCGATCCTCAGGTGTTCTACAACAAAGAAGACATATGGGAGATCGCGCGCGACCTGTTCGGCCAGTCCGGACAGCCCGAGGCTGTGGCGCCCACCTACGTCGTGGCTACGTTGCCTGGGGAGAAGGAACCCGAGTACCTGTTGATTTTGCCTTTCAGTCCGAGAGGCAAGGACAATTTGATTGGGTGGATGGCGGCGCGATGCGACGGAGACCAGCTAGGAAAGCTAATTTTCTATCAACTGCCGAAACAGCAACTAATGTATGGTCCGATGCAGATTGAATCGCGCATCGATCAGGACCAGAACATTTCCAAAGACCTCACGCTGTGGAACCAGCAAGGCTCGCGCGTGCTGCGTGGCAACATCATCGCGCTACCTGTGACCGGCGGCTTTCTTTACCTCGAGTCCATTTACATTCAAGCCACCGAAGCCCGCATGCCGCAGCTCAAGAAGGTGGTGCTGGCGATGGGTGACCGGCTGATCTATCGGGACACGTTCGATCAAGCCCTCGCCGAACTGATCGGAGCACCGGCACCAGCGCCCACAGCAGTCGGCTCTGCTTCCGCGACCCCCGCGGTGACTACCGATAAAACCTTGCCATCCCTGGCGGAGCGTCTTCACCAGCTTCGAGACCAAGCCGAACAGCTGGCTCGAGAACTGGAGAAGTTGGAAAAGGACGCAGTCAAGAAGTAGATTCGAGATCCCAGAGTAGTTCCAGCGTTGCTGTGTCCGGCACACGTGGGCGCGGAAAGGGCAGGCGCTCCGCGGCCTGGACCGGAATTAATGCTTCCCTTGGCCGTTGACAGGAGTCTAGGATACTGCCTTGTCATTTATCGACATGAGGGTGGGATCGGAAAACCAACAGACTTGCTCCAAGGCACGCTTGATCTTTTGATCTTGAAGACGCTCTGATGCAGAGCCTGCAGCGCATTCGAACCACCAACCCTTGCGGCGCGAAGAGCCGTAGTCCTTGCGCACGTGGTTACTTTCGTTTCCCGCCACACCCTATTTCTCTTGTGCTGCGCCTTCCCGCCCTTTTACAACCATTTCGTGGGGTCAGAGGATTGGTGTCTCTGGCCAGCTCGTGTCTCGGCTGCGAACAACGACGGCTCTTTGACAATTCCCGATTTGGTACTGGAGTGGAGGAATCACGCCCCCAAAATACTAGCTAAGTCCTACGGGCACTGATGGATACGTATAACTATGTTATTTATCAATGACCTGCGAACAATTTCCTCCCAAGCAATTGATTCTAAAGCATCGTGAATTCGCAATTTTGCGCAAATTGTTGTCACTTGGTTAACAGGCTTGAGGTCAGAGAGCGCAGTCCAAATGTCCAGTCGGAATCGAAAGGTCGGCAGGAACCTTCCTGCCGTCAGCCGCCGTCCTGCTCGCGCATCGCTAACCCGGCCGCACGTTCGTCGCCTTCTTGACGAGTAATTCCTCGCCCAACGGCACCGACGTCAGTACGCTCACGATCTTCTCTGAAGCGTGTCCATCGCCGTAGGGATTTTGCATTCCGTCGAGCGAGCGGCGGAAGTGACTCGCTGCGGGCGGTCGCGACCTTGGCGAGGATGTCGGCCTTGTCGGGCGCGGCATCGAGGATGTTGCGGGCGCGTTCTCTTCCTTGCTGGCGAATGCCAACATTCACCGTGGGCAGAGCGAACGACGGAGTCTCCATAATGCCGCTGCTGGAGTTGCCGATCATCAAGTCCACATTGCGCAACATGCTCCAATAGGTCAGCGCGCCAAGATTAACGAACACGCGGGCATCCGGTCGCTGCGTCAGAAACTCCTCGGTCCGGCGGATCAACTCGCGGCTCCCGGCATCGGCATTGGGGAAGCAGAACAGGATCTGTCCGGTGACCTCGGCCAACGCGGCGAAGAGTTCGTCCGCCTCGCGCGTAGTGTCGCGGGCGATTGTGACCGGATGATAGGCAACTACTGCTGATGGCCTAGTGAGGTCGATGTGGAGTTGAGCTTCGAGTTGCTCGCGGGTCAACAGCGTATTGCGGCGCAGGTGGTCGATGGATGGCGCACCCGCGCGGTGCACTCGCCACTCCTCTTCCCCGAGCGAGATGACCCGCGCACGCGCTTCAGGCGTCGAGGTGAAATGTACATGGCTCATCTTGGTGAGCGCGTTGCGCACGGCATCGTCGATGGCGCCTTCGCTGATCTCTCCGCCTTCGATGTGCGCGATGGGAATTCGAAACGCCAGCGCCACTGCAGCAGGGGCCAGCATCTCGTACCGGTCGGCAATCAGGAGGATGATGTCAGGACGCATCTGGCCCAGGCAGTCCGCCAGGCTGAGGGTAGCCACGCCAATCGTCTTGGCCATGCCGACGTCCGTATCGGAACTCAGCAGACACTCGATACGGGCAGCTATTTCGAAACCGTCGCGCTCGATCTCGCGGATGGTGTGCCCAAACTCGGGGGAGAGGTGAGGCCCCATCGCGATCAATTTCAGGTCCACGTCCGGGTGTTGCGAGAGGTCGTGAAGCGGCCAGTAGAGATGGCTGTAGTCAGCTCGCGAAGTGGTTACGACCGCTATTTTGCGTTTCATTCAGGTGGCCGGCTGCGCGACCTGGTTCTGCAGGTACGCGCTTGGTTGATACTCCGGAACCAGGCGAGTCAGCGTGGCCAGGAGTTTGGCGAGATTCATTTCAGCCAGGGCTGCGTCCAACTCCGCCAGTCCGTCTCTGCAACTCCGACTCTGCCAGGTGAGGACTATCGATCCATTGCAGTCCGTCCGCCAATTCGCGCGAAATGACTTCGCGCTCGGAAACAAACTCTTCATGCAGTTTGTCGCCCGCACGCAGTCCCGTGTAGGTGATGGCGATGCCTTCAGCCGAAGACTGCTGGATGAGGTATCGCGCCAGGTCGGCAATCTTGATCGGGTCGCCCATCAAAGGAATAGCAATCGCGCCCTCCGCCGGCGACGAGGCGGCTGCGCTGAGCACGCGATGCACCGTCTCTTCCATGGTGAGGAAGTAGCGCTCGGCCTCTGGGTCGGTCACGGTCACTGGCCCGCCGTGCGTGATCTGCTCGAGGAACAGCGGGACTACGCTGCCTTCGGAGCCCAACACATTGCCGAGCCGAATGGAAGTCATGGGTGTTCGTGCATTGCTCATGCCCAGCAGCACGATTTCCGCAAGCCGTTTACATACGCCCATGATGCTGCCCGGATTGACCGACTTGTCGGTGGAGATCATGATCAGCCGGGCTGCGCCGAAGCGGCGAGCCACCGCGGCCAGCGTGGACGTACCGAACACGTTGTTCTGCACCACTGCGAATGAGTTCATCTCCCCCAGCGGAACATGTTTGAGGGCTGCGGCGTGAAAAACGATCTCCGGACGAAAGCGCTCGAAGATGTCGCACAGCAGCCGCTCGTCGGCCACAGATCCCAGCACCGGCACGTGCCGCGGCGGTCCAGCCAACGAAGACAAGGCGCAGTGGATGTGATACAGATTTTGCTCGGACGAGTCCAACAGGATGAGCGCGCGAGGATCCAGCGCTCGAATACTGTGCGTAAGGGCCGCGCCAATCGACCCTCCCGCGCCGGTGACAAGGATTTTCCTGTCCGTGACAAGATTGGCGAATTCCATTGGGTCGTGCCGAGAGGCGGGCGGCGGAAGCAATCCGTCCCATCGGATGTTGTCGAGGGTAAGCGTCATAGAGAGGTTGGCATCATTATAAGGAGAAACGAAGTTCGACCCACGCAGGCTACCTCGCCTCAATCTGAAGCTTGGTCGCCTCTTCTTGTACGCGCTGCCAGGCACGCTCGACATGCTTCCTGGTGGTATTGGTCTGACCGACGCAGAAGCGAAGCACGAACTGATCGCGCAGGCGAGTGTGGGTCAGATACAGGTCGCCACTCTGGTTTAGCCGGTCCATCAACCTCTGGTTATCTTCGTCGCTGCCGCGATAACGAAAGCACACCAGGTTTAGCGGCACAGGAGCGACCACCTCAAAGCGGTTGTCGCACCGCACCCACCCGGCAAACGCCTGCGCCATCTCGACATGCTGACGAACGTGATATTGCAACCCTTCCACTCCGTAGTGGCGGATGACGAACCATAGTTTCAGCGACCGAAATCGTCGGCCCAATGGAATTTGCCAGTCGCGATAGTCAAATACTGCTCCCGACTCCGTGGCCTGGTTCTTCAGATACTCTGGCAGAATGCTTAAGGTCTTGATCAGCGCCTTGCGATCGGCCACGTAGAAGCAATCGCAATCGAAGTTGGTGAACATCCACTTGTGCGGGTTGAAGCAATAGCTGTCCGCGTGCTGCACCCCTTGCTGGTAATGGCGGAATTCCGGACACAAGGCCGCAGTTCCCGACATGGCTGCGTCAACATGGAACCATAGGTTGTGTTCCTGACAGATGGCGGCGATGGCCGGAAGAGGATCCATGGCGTTCGACGAGGTCGTGCCCACGGTTCCGCATACAAAGAACGGTACCAACCCGGCCTGGAGGTCCTTCTCCACTTGAAGCTTCAGGGCCTCTGGCTTGATGGCATAGTTGTCGTCCACGTCCAGCAAGCGCAGGTTATTCAACCCGATTCCCGCTATCATTGCCGCCTTTTCCAGCGAGGAGTGGGCCTGGGTGGAGGTGTAGGCAACGAGTTTGCCGTCGGCACCACGCAGGTTAGTGGTGTAGCTGGTAGCTCGCTCTCGCGCCGCCAACATGGCGCAAAGTGCCGCGCTCGAGGCAGTGTCTTGAATGACTCCGCCACCCGTACTCGACGAAAGAAACTTGTCTGGAAGGCCCAGCATGCCCACCAGCCAATCAAGGACATGGGTTTCCAACTCAGTGCAGGCGGGGCTGGTGGCCCAGAGCATTCCCTGGACTCCCAGTGCCGAAGAGAGCAGGTCTCCCAGGATTGCCGGTCCTGAGGCGTTGGCAGGAAAGTACGCGAAAAAGTTAGGCGACTGCCAGTGAGTAACCCCTGGCAGGATGAACCGGTCCATGTCCTTGAGGAGCGATTCGAACTCTTCCCCGTGGAGGGGAGGATCTCCGGGCAGTGTCTGACGGATTTCACCGGGCCGCACTTGGGACAAGACCGGCAGGGACTCGATTCGCTCGTAGTAGTCAGCAATCCAATCCACTACCTGTTTGCCGTGATGGCGGAACTGTTCCGCAGTCATATGGAAGTTTTGCTTTTCTGACATTTATTCCCCCGGGTATGAGAGGTGAGAAGGGGGTGCACCCCAGCAACTGCGCTGAGGAGGGCGCTTAACCTAAACTCTCACCTCAGGCGAAATGACACCTTTCACCCGTCAGGTTGATTATCCCATCCGGGAAGCCAATGAATCCGGTCTGGCGTCTAGTCCCCGGACTTTATCAAGTCATTAACTGCGCATTAAGCCCATTGCAAATACTAAGGGAAAGCTATACTTTAGCCTGATAGACTTAAGTGCTGGCCAATCAAATTGAAAGGTGATCCATGGATATCCAACAAATCGTGTCAGATCTCAAGAACGAACGTGACCGGATTGATGCTGCGGTTCGAGCTCTGGAGGGGTCGGGTAAGTCGGGTCGCGGTCCTGGAAGACCGCCGGGTTCAGGTTCCTCCAAGGGCGGCAAACGCCGCACTATGAGCCCAGCCGCCCGCAAACGTATTTCTGAGATGATGAAGCTTCGTTGGGCGGAACGGAAGAAGAAGGCCAAAGCGAAGGCGTAGACCGTTTCACTTAACCATCACTTCGGCGCTATTGGAGATTTGCCACTCGTGCATGATCCGAGTGGCATTCTTCTGTTTGCGTCCTGCTTCTCGTGCGCTTACCGGGCGGATCATCCCGGCGCCCTTCTCTTGTACTGCGCAACGTCACGATCCTCGACACGGAGCCGACGCGAGAGAAATTCACTCGGACGCTGCCGGCCAAATTCCCTTTTCACCACTAAGATGCGCCAAGCGTGTTGTGGAATCGCGCCCGCTATGCGAAGTGAGTAGCGGCCGGGATGCTGCTCACCGCCGGCTTGGGTCCGCGCTTGCGCACCAGCGCCATCTGAATATGGTCGAGCAATTGCGCCGCACTACAGTTGGCCTTTGAGAGGAATACATCGGCGAGGATATCGTCCGGGCAGCTACCCAAGGCACCCGAAAACACGATCGCCGGGGTGCCCGGAGAGATGGCCTTGAGCTGATCGATCAACTTGGCGCCGCCCAGTTTCAGCATCATGAAGTCAGCGAGAACAAGGTCGATCCCGCCAGCCTTCATCAAATCAACCGCGCGCCCCGCCTCGGAGCAGGCAACCACGCGATAGCCTCGCGTCTCCAGCATCACCTTGCGAATGGAAAGCGAACGTTCGTCTTCGTCAACGCAGAGAATCGTGCGTTTTGGTTTCATCGGTCATTCCTCTGCGAGTTCCAGGGGTGGCTGCACGAACGCCCAAGCAAAGTTGTTGGAGACGGCGCTCACGGCAGTTACCGGAGGAGCTGTATCAATTTTTGCGCCAGAGCATTGGCTATCGGATAGTACGTTTCCATAACGGGCCTGTAAAGTATCGCAGTGGTTAAATCGGCGACGCAATCTCGCGATCGAAACAGCACACTCGAAGTTGCACCGGATCGTGCATTGTCTGATCGGAACGCTCACAACTCAGGCGCTCGCAAGGGCTTCCGGCGTTCACAGAATATCCGCAGATTATTCACATAGTTACTGTACCGTTAATCAATTGCACCACGTGTCCGCCGACGCGCACATTGGTGACGGCATCGCCGCGCTTTTCGGCGCGAATGTAGATCGAACTTGGACGCCGCGTCTCCATTCCCTGCTCAATCAGCCCCTGTTGATCGGACGCGAGTACGCCATTGCGCACAGCCCACGCCGCGCAACAACCTGCCGCTGAGCCTGTCGCTGGATCTTCGCCGTTATAAAAGATCATGCGGGCATGCAGCGTTGCGTCCGGTGCGACGGTCTCGCGGCTCACCAAATAGAAGAAGCTGTTCTCCCCTAGGTTTTGCAGGTAGGCGGCCATCTGATGCCAACTGACGTTGAGCTTCTGCAAAGTCGCGAGGGAACGGAACGGCACCATGGTGAACCACATCCCAGTGGACACGCTCTGAACCGGCAGGCTCTCGTCCAGTTCGGACACGGGAACACCCAACACCTTCGCCACGTCGGCATGCGGATGCGTCGTCCCAAATTTCGGATCCACCTGCCGCATTTCCCCGAACAGGTTGTTATCGCGGTGTTCAAACCGCACCGGCACTTTGCCCACCTTGAGATCGAGCACGATCTCGCCAGCCAGAGAATTCTGGCGAAGATACCACGCCGTACCCAGAGTCGGATGCCCGGCAAAAGGCAGTTCCGCGTTGACCGTAAAGATGCGTACCTTGAATCCTTCGCGCTGTTCGATGGCCTTGTCGCGCGGGAAGATGAAGGTTGTCTCACTTAGGTTGGTTTCCCGCGCCAGCTTTTGCATCTCCTCATCGCTGAGGCCGCGCGCATCGGAAAAGACCGCCAGTTGGTTGCCTTCGAGCGGCCGCTTGGTAAAGACGTCGAGCTGTACAAAATCGAAGGTGCGCTTCGCCATAAAGAAACTCCCTCGACAATTTATCAGGATTTCTTTGGAAACTTGTGTCGCTTCTGTTTACATGCACATGAGCGTTACACGACGGTTGTTTACAATGGCGAAGGCGGTAACGCCCGGCCTGCGGAAGCGAAGGGGGTCCGGTGACTCTCCCGGTCTTCAAAACCGGCGATTGGCATCTTCGATGTCAATGGTGCGTTCGACTCGCACACGCTTCCGCC
>CAVZYS010000025.1:0-51073 GCA_963779555.1 uncultured Acidobacteriaceae bacterium | reverse complement strand
CTGAAAACGGAGACCAATTGAGTCAGTGGCGGGGCTACAGTCCCGAAGGAGGCGGCGTCAGCATCGGATTTGATGGCAACGGGTTGCACGTGGCTATGTTTGAGCGTGGCGTTATCACTGTAAAAATCGTTTACGACTTGTCCCGCCAAGAGAAGATCGTCAATGGCTTGTTGGACTTCTTGCTGCACGGCGATTGGTCCCCTACGCCGAAGGGTTCCCCTCGGATCGAATCCGCTAAAGCCCTGCTTTACGAGATGCTTTCGTTTTGCGCGCCCGCGTTCAAGGACCCAGCATTTGCCGAGGAGGAGGAATGGCGGTTGATTTACGCAGAACAGTATCCCAACCTCCTCCGCAGTTTCGCGCCCCTAGATGTGACGACAAACTTTCTGCCTAAGCTCGCAGTTCAGTATCGGGAAACACCGCGAATGTTCGTGCCATATGTTGCCCTGCCACTCGCTCTGGAAGATGAGTGTCTTGAATTTCTCTCGGTCACTGTCGGGCCTTCGGCGGATGATGCTCTCGGTGCGGAATCTCTGCGAGACTTCTTGGTTAGCAGACGGGTCAGCGTGGGAGGGGTCGCACCATCGAAAATCCCCCTCAGGCCGTCTTGAGATGCGGCAGTGTTTGCCAAATGAGTATTTGGCAGAGCCTGGGAATTTTGGCAAACTCTGGCTATTGCATATTGGAGGTTGCGAACCAAAAGAGTAGCACCAGGCCAACCACAAACAACAACATGGACGCAAGCCCGCCCCACTGCGACATGAAATAGTAAAACTCTTCCCACCGTCGGCATGTCACTGCTTGCTTCTTGAGACTGTCTGCCGCATTTCGACGTCTTGACGCCTCACTCTCGCGCTCATCAGGCGGGAGGTTCACTACCGGCAGCTTGAGGGCCACTTCCGATTCACTAATCCGTTGCTGAGCTCGGGCGTTTAGATACTCGGCCATTCTCGCGTAGTAAGTGTAGGCGTTGTGCAGGAAAGGGTAAAAGAGGGACAGCGGTACGGCAGCGAGCAGACAGGCCCAACTCGCCACAATCAATCTAGAGTGAATCACCGGATGCGTGGTGTTCCTGAGGTATCCGAGATACGTAATGCTGAGAGCTACGGTGCCGCCAGAGAACAACGCAAGACTCGAATAGAACGTATTGTTTGCCTTCCGACTCTCGACTGTCTCCGCCTCCAGCCTGTCGCGAATCTCACGAGAGTGTTTTTGCGCGTCTTGCAAGTCACTGTGAGTTATCAACTGATCTAAGGGGTCTTGCATGTAACCTCCCGGATAGCAAATGCAGCAAAGATCACTACCCGCGCCGTGCTCGCCCTGCACTCGGGCCAAATTCTACTTTATCGGTAGCGAGATGACCCACTCTCCCTGTAGGCCGCAGGGTTGGCTCACAAATCACTTTCCCCCAAAGTGCACCACTATGGGAGTCGCTCTTCTTTCATGGGTTATTCGCGGCCACTTTGGGGGAAAGTAACCCCAGCGCCGTGCAACAGCTCGATTGCAGGGGGCGACAATTCAGCATTGCCGTTCTTAGCCTTCTCGACTAAGCCAACCAATTTGAGGTCTTCCAACGTCCGATTGATAAGCACCGAGGGCAGCTCCGCCGAATAGGGACTCCGGCCAGCAATCAGACATTGCAAAACTGCGCACCTAAGCGGGGGGATGCAATCGAATGCCGTGCGCCGGATGAGTCGCATTCCCGCATCAGTCACCCTCGCACTTCGCTCAACAACGGCCCAGCCGCGCCCGATTTGCGCGAGCTGCTGCGGCAACCGTGTGTTTCCCTCTGGCTCAGGCTCGGCGTCTAATTCGTGCTGCTCCCGCGTTCGTGAGACTTGCGCTCTCGCCAGCGCCACTAACTCCCCGAGGTGAGCAACACGATCCTCAAACAAGGGGTCTATCTCCGGGGCAGGGACGGCTTGTTGCGAGAGGATAGGCCGGAGCAGATCGTGCACAGCGGCCCGCAATTGCGTTGCAACACTCGACTGCTGACGCATCGCTCTAAGCCCTGCCGATACTCCGCCTGCACGCGGCCAGCGGACGCGCACGAATCGCTCCCCGAGCGACTGAAGCAAGGTGTAATGCTTGTCAACCTCCGGCGTCACTCCCGCCAGCAAGGTGAGTCGGCCCTTCCACGTGCTCTCGGACAGGTTTTCGCCTGTGCCAAACTCCCGGGAGAAATGTCCATCGTAGATTCTGCGGAGCTGTGCCAGGATGACAGGCCGCTTGCGCTTGTCCATCGCAAGCACGGTGCTGAAGTCGGCAGCTATGAGAATCGCTTCTCGCCCCAGTCGGTGCAGATAGCTCGCGGGCGCTCTCGGCTTCGCTTCGCGCTTTTTCTTCTTCTCGCTCTCGTCTTGCTTGCCTGTGTAGCCGGAGATGAACGTGTTAGCGGTCACTTCATCGACAAAATGCACGCTGGGCAAATCCTGAAGGGTATCCAGCAGCGCAGTTTTCATCGAACCACTTGGCGCAATTGCCATGATCCAAGCGGGCGGGTATGCACGATTCGGTGAGCTGCTACAGAGGCAAAGAGGAGCTTCGCGGCCTCGATATCAGGGTTCTCAGAGTTCTTTCGCAGACTGTTCTCAACTGCCGTCCACAAAGTTGAGGGGGCATCGTCAGGCAAGGTGCGCAGACGAACGGCTGCTGTTTGAGGTGACAAGTCAAGCACTCACATTCTCCGCATTGCAGCGGCGAGTGAGGCGGGGTACACTGGCAGTCGAACACGTTGCCCAAGGGCGCTCCGCCTCAGGTTGACGTTGAGGGCCATTGCGTATATCAGACGCAACGGCCTTTAGTTTTTGCGGTAATTGGCTTCGCCCCCCGTAGCCGTTGGCTGACAACCATTCGTCCAACGCTTCACGGTCGAAGCGCAAAGCCTTGGTGCCGATGCGTGTGAAGGGGATCGATTTATTACGCACAGCCTTGCGGACAAAGCCAACCGACATGCTGATGTAGCGGGCGGTCTTTCTGATATCCATCCAGCGGTCTTCGTGCTGCATTCGCACCTCTCGGCTTAGTTCTAGGCAACTGGGGAAATCCCCTGTTGATTAGGCTTAAACTAGCGCACGAGACGCAGCGAGAGCACGGTATCACTGGCGACATTTTCGGTCGCCGCTTCACACGGAAAACGACGATCAGGAGGGGTTATTATAGGACGAGCAGTTTCTTGTTTTGGTTGTAAAAGCTGCGGAGGGCGTCGGCATCTTCAACCCAAGGTGGTTGCATAGGGACGATGGGGCGCAGCAGGTTCACTAGGTCAGTCCAGCGATTCTTGCCAGTTACGTCCTTGACTGTAACGATCAGTTTAAGGATTTCTTGCTTCATCTCAAATTCAGACTGACCGCCTTTAGCCGGCCCTTTTCGGAGATCACCCACTAGTATCTAGTTGCGTAAATTAGCGAATGGTGTATAGTGCAGGCATGAGGGCCCGCAGCATTGCACTGACGCCGCAAGAACAGGCTGATTTGGAATTGGTAGTGCGTCGCCCGACCAGTGCGGCGCGGGATGTGTTTCGGGCCGGTGTGATTTTGCGCGCCGCGGCCGGGGCCAGCAACGAGGATATCGCCGCGGCCATGGATATACGGCCAGCCACGGCGAGCAAGTGGCGCGGCCGGTTTCTGCGCGACCGGATTAACGGGTTGCAGGATGCGCCGCGACCGGGCAAACCGGCGACCTACGATGGGAAAAGCGAACGTCGCATCCTGACGCAGCTGGATCACCCCCCGCCCAAAGGCTATGCACGTTGGAATGGAGCCTTGCTGGCCGCGGCGCTGAAGGACATCTCCGACCATCAGATTTGGCGGGTGCTGCGCAAGCATGGGATTTCGCTCCAGCGGCGTCACAGTTGGTGCGTCTCGACCGATCCCTGTTTCGCCCGGAAAGCCGCCGACGTGGTCGGTCTTTATCTGAACCCGCCAGAGCATGCGCTGGTGTTGAGCGTGGATGAAAAGCCCCATATTCAAGCCCTGGAACGAGCTCAGGGCTGGCTGAAGTTGCCCAACGGCAAGGCGCTTACCGGCTTTCAGCACGATTACAAGCGGCACGGCACGACCACTCTCTTTGCGGCTCTGGAGGTAGCCACCGGGTTGGTGAAGGGCGATCATTACAAGCGCCGCCGCCGCGCCGAGTTTCTCGATTTCATGAACGGCATCGTAGCTGAGCACCCCGGCCGCGAGATCCACGTGATCCTGGATAACCTCAGCACCCATAAGCCCAAGCACGACCGTTGGCTAGCCCGGCACAAGAACGTCCATTTTCATTTCACGCCCACCCACGCATCGTGGATGAATCAGGTGGAGATCTGGTTCTCCATCCTGCAGAGTCAATCGTTGACGGGGGCCAGCTTCACCAGTCCGGGCCAACTCCGCAAACACATGGATGACTTCATCGCCGCCTACAATCAGAGGGCGCACCCGTTCGAGTGGAAGAAGCAGGTAGTATTTCAGAAACACCCTAAAACACTGTACGCTCACTTATGCAACTAGATACTAGTTCGATTCGGTTCCTGAGATGAATGGCATATGCTCTCATCGCAATCGGTAGAGAGCTAAGTGAAATAAAACTCTCCGCAGGGGAGGGGATACGCGTGGAGCGGGATGCCATCTGTGCGACCCGTCGCAGCCCTTTCGTGAAATAGATCATGCCGAGCGAACTGCTAGGCGCAAAGAGCTCATGTGAATTGACTTGCTCGATATACTCTGCGATGTCTTCAATTCTCTTTGGCAGGTTATTCAACTGTCTGCGGGAAAGGCCCGAGGGAAGCGCCCAGTTCTGTGTTTGACGCCCCTTGTCATGTTCCTCCGCTTTAAGCCAGATTGCGTTTAACGCTTGCAATAGGTATTCATCCGAGACCCCTGCACAAGCCAAGTTCCACAATGCTTGCCAAGCTGCCCTATCCTTCACCACAGACGCAGGGGCACCGAGCAGAGAAAACATCGAGGAGAGCAAGTCTTTCTCCTCTTTTGCGGCAGCGTGAGTCGAACGAGTGGGGATATAGCGGCTTCCTGGAAGGGTGATTCTATTGCTCGGCATTTCCCAATTGCCCCCGTCTGATTCGGAAATGGCGGCAGGCTGGCCGGGAAAGCCAGCTTTTCGGTAGCGAGCCTAGCCGCGTGAGCCGATGCTATCAAACTCGATGAGAGCGTTGCTGATGGTCACACCGCCAAGTGAGCGTACTCACGCACGAGTTCGACTGTCCCGCCGTCACCCCCTTTTCCCTGCCGAGCCTAGCCGGAGTAGAATTGCGCGGCAAACAAAGAGTGAGAAGGAGAAAGCAAAGTGAAGAAGGAATTGGGCTTTATATTTATAACGTTCTGCTTCATCGTCGGCTTCTTCGCGTTCGGGTACCTGTTCGAAGGGCACGCGCCGCGATTCAGCCAAAGTGATGTCTTCGCGGCGATCTTGATTCTTCTGCTCGTGGTGGCACGCCTGCTGTGGCGACAGCTCATGTTGCTTCAGGGCATTGCAGACAAGCTGGGATTCAACTCGGCCAGGACAGAACGAATCAATGCGCTTTTCAAGAAGCTGGAGGAACCCATCTGGTTTTCAACTTCGAAACTCACCACCGAGGAAAGAAAGAAAATCCACGAGGAACTGGAGGAACTAACCGATTCTGACTGGACTCAGGAACCGGCAAGTGCTGGTCAAATGAGGCTCGTGCTTGAACATCTTCGAAACATAACCGCCCTTCTGTCTCCTAAAGATCAGCCTTCGGCTGAGTCATAGAGTCTCTAGGCTGAAGCCCTTGGTCACTCTCGGCAGAGGTCGTTGATAAGGCCTAGTCCCCTTGACTTAGCGGAATATCTTGATAAACGCTAGGGCTGCGGCGAGAAGAACTACGCAGAGGGCAACCACAATCACCAACCACAATCGATCTCTTTTTCGATGTTCGATGTTCTGCGTTTGAGTATCGCTATTCGTAGGGAACACGTCCGCAAAAACGGAATAAATCGCGCTGGCGACTTCTTCCTTGGTTTTCGTGCCGTCTTTCAGCCCCTCGAAAGCCTCGCGGATAATCCTGTCGTCCTCAGGCCTGGGTTCTGGGTGAGCCTTGAGGTGTTTCTCCCCAACAGTAGCAATGTAGTGGAGCTGTCTAATGTCATTGCGCAGTTTGTACACTACTTTTGGATCGATATTTTGCCGCTCACCAAGTTCCCTCGCAAGAACATCCATGATCGCCTCAGCTTCAGCGCTCAAGTTAGACCGTTCTGTCGAGTTAATCTCAACCTCTCCAAGATCGGCTTTCAGTAGAAGGCCGTCAATCTCGGTCAGACGTGCATCTAGCTGTCCAAAAGTGGCATATTCCATATAACTAGCCCTGCTAAGCCCACTTGATGAACCGAATCTGGGACGGTCAGAGCCCTACGCGCTCGACGATCACATTGATTTCCTGTCTGCCGTCTGAATCATGCTCCACTGCCTTCCGCTTGGCGTGGAGGTACTGAGCCAGTTCCGCGTAACACCGCACCTTCAGTTCAGGCGCGGTGTCAGGGGCCATCGCAATCTGAGCCAGTCCTGCTATGGGGTCGCAACCCAGCTTTTCGAGCTTTTCGGCCAACTCGTGGGTTTTGCGATTGGGCGTTCCGCGCTGTCTGCCGCCAGTTTTCGCAATTCCTCGGGGGCGTGGCATATCAAGCCCAATCTATTCTTTTCTAATCTAGAAAGAAACCCCCGAAATTGCCTTCTATCTGCAGACGGGTATTCGCATATTCAGCGGTTCGAAAGATGATGCATTCCCCCCTCTTCAAGCGAAATTGGTGACCAGCCTCGGTGACTACCCCCTGCCGCTTCCACATGCTCCGACGTATCTCGCTTGACTCGGAAGCCCGCGTCATCACAGCCGAGAAAGCACATCGGAGCACATCATGACATTTCATGTAACTTGTTGATTCTCCGTCCACAGCCAACTCTTAATCAGTAGGTTGAAGGTTCGATTCCTTCCGCGCTCACCAACCTAAATCAAATATAATAAAAGATTTAGTGGTGGTGGTATCAAACGGCGATTCGCCCAGTTCTAGCCTGTGTCACCACTATGTCACCAATTTTTAGGCCACCAAATTAAGAAGGGCGGCCGGTAATTGTGCCGACCGTCCTGTACTTTCTTACTTGGCCCTGCCGCGCCCTGGCGGTATGCGCCTAGCCCTGCCAGACCGCGACAATATGAGTATTGCGTGATGCCGCCAGTCAGCGAACTACAGCCACCGCCGTTTGTGCTGTGATTGAGCGACACCGACCTTTCGACGCCGGCCCGTCGCAGTCAGAGGAATGCCGATCTCACGCCCGACTGGCGCCTTGATTAGCAGAGGCGGCCACCTGGCCCGCGAGTCTTGTGGGGAGATTCGGGGGAAGCGTGCGACGGGAATACACGTCCACCTATCGTCTTTTCTCGAATTGCTGCTTGAGTTCGCGACCGGGACCAACTTTTCCATTGACAAATAAACCTAAACGGTTTAGGTTATATAGCGTGAAGCAGTTGCAGATTGCCGAAGTGATGTCATGGCTTGGGAAACGTAGCTATACGACCCGAGTGCAGCGCTTCGGCATTGAACGGATACGAGAAATCGCCCGTCAGAATGGGAAAAAGGGCGGACGACCACGCAAGGAGCAGAAGGCAGCCAAACCTTAGAACGCGCCGTGCCAGTGCTACCAACACCGACACGACGCTAACCAGGGCACCTGATAGGAGGCACCCAATGGCTGTACATCACCGTAGCACCGCATCAGCACTCACTCAAGAAGCCCCCCTTGCAATTTGTGCCTCTCGAAAAGCTCGAAATGCCTGAGCGGACAGGAATTATACTTCTTTCATAAATCTCTCCTCCGATGCTCATTTCTCTCACGGCACTTCTCGTCGCTCTGTCCTCGATCTTCCGTTCACGCGCTGCCCTTGAACTGGAGAACCTGGCTCTGCGCCACCAAATCGGCGTGCTTCAACGTTCCGCGAGAAAACGTCCGAGGTTGACGCCGGTGGACCGCCTTTTCTGGGTCTGGCTGTCCCGCATCTGGAGCGACTGGCGCTCAGCTCTGTCTATTGTTCAGCCAGACACGGTCGTTGCTTGGCATCGCAAGAGCTTTCGTCTTTTCTGGACCTGGAAGGTCCGGCGGGGCCAGCGGAAAGACCGACGGTTTCCCGTGAAGTCCGAGATCTGATTCGCAGAATGTGCCGGGAGAATCCCGGTTGGGGTGCACCCCGCATCCACGGTGAGTTGCTCAAGCTCGGTATTGACATCGGGGCGAGCAGCGTAAGTAAGTACATGGTGCGCGGTTGCAAACCGCCGTCACAGACCTGGCGCACATTCCTGGAGAATCACGCCCAACAGCTAGTCTCCATCGATTTCTTCACGGTGCCCACCATCCGCTTCCACGTCCTTTACGTGTTTCTGGTATTGGCCCATGACCGTCGTCGTATTCTTCACTTCAATGTGACTGCGCACCCGACCGCAGAGTGGGCGGGACAGCAACTGCGGGAGGCATTCCCCTTCGACCAACTCCCGAGCTACCTGCTCCGCGACCGCGATGCTATCTTTGGCGATGAGTTCCGAAGACAGGTGCGAGACATGGGCATCCACGAAGTCCTATCTACCCCTCGATCCCCTTGGCAAAGAGCCTATATAGAGCGGGTGATCGGTTCCATTCGGCGCGAGTGCCTCGATCATGTGATCGTGTTCGATGAAACCTCGCTGCGTCGAATCCTCGACTCGTATCTCGACTACTATCACCGATCGCGGACGCATCTCTCGTTGGAGAAGGACTCGCCCGTGCCGCGACCCATTCAGCCGCCGGAAATGGGCCCAGTCGTGGCAGTGCCTCAGGTCGGTGGACTGCACCACCGCTACGAACGACGGGCCGCCTGAAAGAGCCCGAATCCACCGTGCTACACGCTGCCTCTGCTCGAACCCTTTGCAGTCTGTGTCCGAACCGCGCTCCCCTGCACAGGCATGCATCCGTGAATTTCCTTCATCTGACTCGATGCAGGGATGCAGGTCTGCGAACTGCCTGAGCTTCCGGTTCGCCTGTGGGAATGACATCCGCCACAGGCTGCACAGAATTTTCGTTAGGGACAGTCTATGCACCGATTGTTCCCAGCTTGGGGACCGTGATCTGCCATGCGCTCAAGATCTCCAGCAGCAGGGCTTCGATGTTGTGGTCAACCTTGTCGAGTTCGTCGACTAGAAGCACGCATGGCTGCACTTGGTAGCGCAGAGCGCGCAACAGTGGCCCTTCTGCAAAAAAGTCCAGCGAATGCAGCCGGCTACTTGACAACAGGCAAGGTAGTGATTAGATTGCCAGGCTATGCTGCTTTCGATCCCACGAATTTGTAGCCGATACCGGGGACCGTTACAATCAACTCGGGATACTTCGGGTTTTGTTCCAGCTTGTCACGTAAGCTCGAGATATGCATATCGATCGTTCGCGTGTATGCGTTAACTGCATACCCCCAAACTTCCTTCAAGAGTTCTCCCCGGGAAACGGTGCTGCCTGCGTGATCGATTAAGTAGCGCAGAAGCTGGAACTCACGACTGGAGAGATAGACGGGAGAATTTTCCCGGGTCACTTCGCCCCGCCGCAGGTCGATGAGAATTGACCCGAATTGACTAATACCGTGGCCCGAACGTGTCGGCGCGCGTCGCAGCAGAACCTCAATGCGCGCGATCAGCTCTGCAGACTTGAACGGTTTGGTCACGTAGTCATCTGCCCCGAGCTTGAGGCCTACCACCTTGTCGATCGTCTGGGCCCTGGCCGTGAGAAAAAGTATGGGAGTAGCTATGCCTGCGAGCCGAATGTCGCGACAAATGTCCAATCCGTTGCGATCTGGCAACAATATGTCCAAAATAATCAGATCGAAAGGCTGGCTCGTCGCTTTGTCGAATCCTTCGATACCACCGCTGGCAGCGTCAACGATATAACCTTCGCCACGCAAACGAACACTAAGAGTGGACCGCAGGACTTCTTCGTCCTCGATTAGCAGGATGTTTTCCCTCATCCTTAGACTCCTCGACCAGACGTCTTTGTCCGAGACATCAAGATAGATTCCATCGACAAATAACCCGTCCATACTTGCGAATCAGTAACCGGCTCAACAATTCAATAATCCGTTATTCGTTTCCCGGATGCGTGGTAGCGCGTGGATTGCTTCATGACGAAATGCGGCGAACATTCTCTTCCTTCAGCGCTTTTGAGGGAGGCAGGTGCAGCGTAAAAACGCTTCCGACTCCTTCTTGGCTTACGACGGTAAGTCTTCCACCGGAAGCTTCCGCACTCCGCTTTGCAATCGATAATCCCAGTCCGCTGCCTCGAATCTGAGAGGCAACGGCTCGCGGACTGCGAAAGAAGGGCTCGAACAAATGCGCCAAGTCTGCTTCAGCAATGCCGATTCCGTCGTCTTTAACGCTTATTTCTACTCCCGACCCATGGTCTGTCGCTTCACCGATTTCTGCCGATATGGCAATGTTGCGGCTCTGGCCACTATATTTTACCGCGTTCACGACTAGGTTTTGCAGACATTGGGAGAGCGCGGATAAATCACCGTCTACCAGCGGTAGATCGGGTTGTACTTCTTGCCGGACGGTAAATCCAGAGCCCTGAAGGAGGAACGCTACATTGCCCAAAGCAGACTCAATAACGTCCGAGACCCGAAGTGGGCGTACTTCATGCCAAGGCTTATCGCTTCCTGTCGCGGCATAGAGAAGTACTTGACCCACTAGCTCGGCCAGGTGACTGGCCTGGGACGTGATGATTGACCCTTGTTCCAGAAGGCCGGATCCCTCGCGAACTAGCCCATCTCGAATGTTCTCTCCGGCAGAAAGAATGGCTGTGATCGGCGTCCGCAACTCGTGAGAGACAGCAGCGACAAAGTCCATCTGCAGTTTGGCCAATTGGACCGCACTTCGCATCCTTATTCGCTGAATTGCCCAGATTGCGATGCTCCCAAACAGAAGGCCGAATGCCAGGGCAGCAGTAAGCTTGATTACCGAGTGTCGAGAAAAAGCCGCCACACTACCAAGCCTTTCTGAGGCCCTCTGGTCGTAGAGGCGCTTGATCTCGTCGAGATCTTGATGCACCTGTTGGAATCTCGGCACGCCCAATGAAAGATCCATGTCGATCGCTTTTTTGGAGTCGTTTTCCAGGATGCGCCCCAGGACCTCATCGCGGACCGCGAGATAGGCGTTCCAGTCGTTCCTAAGGCGCCGGCCAACACCTACTTCTTCCTGCGTTTGCGAGTGTGCCAGATAATCGCCAATGCCCTCCGTTACGCGATGGTCAGCTTCGCGCGATTGGTCGGCGTAGCTTACCTGCAGATTGCCATCGTTAGTGGTCAAAGCATAGAGAGTAGTTCGACGGGTCTCCTGCGTATCGTACTCCAACTCTCCGATCCTTTGGAGTCCACGCACCGAGCCACCATAAATCCTTTCGACTTCCGAATAAGAGTTGTGGAGGTCCCGAATTATGAAAAGGCCGACGCCAAGTTCAATCGAGAGTACTAGAATCAAAAACACACTTGAGGAACTCGTCGAGAGCAAATTCCGCGCCGAAGCGTGGAGTGCAACTCGCCCCACTTCTGCGGCTCGCATACTGGCGGTGGAAGGTTGCGGGTCCATTTTACTTCACAGCGGCTCGTCAATTAAGAGGCTATAGTCTTCATCATCGGGAAGATGACCGTCGATTCGGAGCACCTTCACCGATGCGTCTACGTCGCTTGACCGGAGGTAGCCGATAGCACCAGGCGCATTGAAAACGAACTTGCGCATCACTTCGGGTGAAGCGAGGTTCTTGGGAGCTGCGAAGACATCACCGCGATACACTTCCTTGAGGAAATGGTTGCGGTATGCATCCTCGTCCATGTGATAGATTTCCCGAAGCGCGGCCTTCCTTTCTGTTTTGTCGAAGTCCAGCATGGCGACTGCAATCCGGCGACCGTTTGGCCAGTGGCTGCGTGTCCCCATGAAAATCTTGCGTAACTCTGTCGATGACAAGTTTTCGATCGGATTCGATCGGTTCACAATAATGGCAAGCGCTTGTTCAGGCTTTGATTGCCGTTCCGGCAAATCTCCCGCGCAAGCTGTTCCCGACGGACCGAAAGCCAACAACAGGCCGACTACGAGCAGTACACACCCGGTTCGGCCGCCAGTGTTCATCCCCGTGCCCCCTAAAAAGTGAACCCAACCTGTAGCCCGACACTATTAATCGGCTGCTGTTTGCGCAGAGTCGTGTAATCATACTGCAGCTTGAAAGCGACCGACTCTGTAGCATCAAACCGAATACCCGCTGAAGGCCCTGTACGCAACCCTACGTCCGAAAATATTGGTTCCGCGATCGGAGCGTTGACGTACTGGTAGAGGAAATAGGGGGTATACGAGCCGAAGCGCTTCGACAACTGGCTATAGAAGCCGGGTGTTTCGTATACGTGCGAAGCTCCGACCACAGTATGGCGTACCACCAATCCTTCATTCAGCCACTCAAGACTTCCACGACTCAGCATGGCATATGCATCCCAGATAGTTTCTCGTATTCTCTCCGTCGTGGTTGGCGAAAGAAGTTCACGGTAATTCGACATTCCGACTTGCAAGCCCGGAAGACTCTCCGGTCGAATAAACACGGCAATATTCTCGGCCTTGTGATTGTCGATGTCGACTGGCGTCTCTACAAGGCTGTTAATCGCATTGCGTGCCCCCCGGCCATTGCCGACTTCTACGACATAATGCAGCCCTAACTTTCCTGACGGAATCTGTCCGGATGCGGATACACCGATTTCATGAAGAGGCAGGATGCCTCCCTCGTCTTCGAAGGAGAACAGGAAGGGCCGCTCCAGCGCTGTCTGCATCCAGGCACTGCGGTGATAGGCCGTATTGTAATAACCGACGGCGGTGTGAAATCGGCCGATGCTTAGGTTTAGATAATCGTTGTAGGAGTATTCCAGAAGCGCGCGTTCCACGTCGACCGTGAAGTCATTGGCTTGGTATGAGTATGGACCATAATTTTGGAATACAATCTCACTCAAAAACTTGAGCCTCTCTGATAGGTTCGAGGTGACAAACAGGTTAAGTTCTCCCATGCTGAATGCCGTTGACTGTCCTTTCTGGTTTGCGCCAAAAAGGCCGAAATCACCAAACCCTCGGATATGCAGGAGGGTTCTGCCCAAATCCATTCTTTCCGGGTCCTGGGGAAACGCCTCCGGGTCAGCCGGCGTGTCAGCTACAACGTGAGATGAAGCCGATGGGAGCGCGAGACTCGCTTGCGTTATCCCGGTCACCGAGGCTATGGACGAGGAAGCTAGATCTTTCCGCCTCCAACTGGTTCACTCTTGCTTCCAGTTGGTCGATTCGCTGCACCATCAGTTGCAGCGTCTGCTTGTCGATGACTACGGTTTCCGATGACTCTTGCGCCCACACTCCCGCGGAGAGGATGCATCCCATGGCAAGCAGCAGGAGGATCATCCTTTGGCTTCCAGCGATGCGAGCGACTGACGGTGAATACCGCGACGCCCTGACAAATGGTGGGTAAGTCAGCTTCATTGAAATCTCCGCCGTCTGGCTCATTTCAATCAACGCGACAAGGGCACATGATAAGCCGAAGATTCTAGTCTCCGGCTCTTGCGAACACCGCACGAGTCACGCTCCGCAACGCTCGATTGCGAGGTGCGTGTACGACGAATGTGCCCTCTTACTGAAATTCCAAGTTTGTTGAGCTGGGGGAGATTCAACATACTTCAAGTTCTATCGATACTCCACAAAGGCTGGCTGCTGTTTGCGCTCAGTCAAGTACGATGGCGGCATTCTGGCATATAGTTCAGCGCCAGGAATTCCGCTTTCCCTACCAGAACGTTCGTTCTGGCTAAACTGATTGCATTTAGTGCGACGAATGGCTCAGCTTGCGGGCGTTGATTTCGGTTTTGATCTCTTTGCTCACAAAGACGCACTGCAAACGCAGCAAAATCAGTCCAATTCGTTCGTCAGCGGTTCATCGCAGAGATCAATCAGCATCGAATGGTGCTGCCAGTCAAACCAACGGCAGAATGCATCGAAACTGCGGTCTTGCGGCCAAGTCTCTTCATCGGTCAGCCAACCAGCCAACTGCTCGACGAAAATCTCCTCGCACGGTTTGCGCAAGAACTCACGAACATCCTCTTCCGAGTCCCATTGCGGGACCAAGTAGATCGTCGGATCTGCAACTACTTCCAGGCAGGGCAATATCGCGGCTGGTCGGATCGGTCGCCTGCAGCCAGTCCAGAAAGGGCTGCCTTAGCTTGACCGCGATGGCGGAACGATTCAGCATAGATGACCGTAAAGTACTCTACGCTCACGCGGCACGCTGCGTATCGGTGGTGCAGCCCGCCAACCTCCCGTAACTCCACCACTTTGCCGAACTCAGGTGGCTGAATGGCGCAAGGAATCGGTGCGTCCTTTTCAAGTGATAGGTGAGTCCGCGAGTGAGTGTAATACTCAAAGTACGATCTCGACACGCGCCTGAGACCTGGCGCATGGAAGACGATCACGTGATCCAGACATTCCCGGCGTATCGACCCGATCAGCCGTTCTGCGTGAGGCGTTCTGCCAGTGTGAGAGCGCCGCGCACACAGCACTTCCTTGATCCCAAGCCCAAGGGCCGTTTCACGGAATACCTCGCCGTAAATGCCGTCGCGATCGAACTGGGCGGCGACGGTCATGAGAAAGGATGACGAACACAAACAGCAAGCGAAACGTAGCCGTCGGAACAACGAAGAGATCGGCGGAGACCAACTCCTTGACGTGGTTGCTCAAGAAGGTACGCCACGCCTGGGAAGGCGGACGCCGGTGCCGCACCATGTACTTCGCGACCGAAGTCTCTGAGACGTTGATGCCGAGTTTGCCCAATTCGCCGTGAATGCGTTGCGCACCCCAGCCTGGTTGGCGGCGCTGATGCGTCGAGTCAGATCCCTCACCTCGGTCGTTATGGGCGGACAAGCTTGACGAGGGCGACTTCCAACGCCAATACAACCGAAAGCCTCTGCGGTGCCAGGCGATCACGGTCTCCGGTTTCATGACGCGAAGCCCCGATTTCCAGTCCGGCCAAATACGCGAGAGCCAAACCCAGAGAAGACGATCAGAGGCCGACAACTGGAGTCGTCGCTTCTGGTTGCGGCGCTGGAGGACGAGAAGTTGATGGCACAAGGCGAGGACTTCTGCCTGCAGTCCAGCTCGTGCACGGAACCAATCACGAAAAGTGGCCAGGAAGATACCCAAGACCGGGAGCATCACCAGAGCCTATCGCCACATCGGGCTAAGTGCAACCAGGTCAGCGAGAACGAGTTTTTGGTAGGCACAGTGAGGGTCTTGGGTGAACGCTGAGGATTTGACCGTCTACAAAATCGTCTACAGCAGCCCGGATGATCGTTCGAAAACGGCTCGTAAGTGATTGAAAAATATGGTGAGCGCGGAAGGAATCGAATCTGCGCTTAAACGTAAATTCAACAACATGCAGGTCAGCGGATGACACCTAAGACCACGAAAAGCAATGGTAATCCAACAAACGGAGCGCACATAGTGCGCGGCTTGTTCGGCCCGGCGCTGTAGGTTTTGTGCCTTCAACCCCCCTGGAATCCTCCCATTTCACGCGGGCGCCGACTGCCCGACCGTCGGGCTTCGGATCCAAAGACCCGACGACCTACTCTGAGCTACTTGTCCTCCGGGAAGCTGGTTCTGGACCGCGAGCCTGGTTTACAAGCAGACCAACCATCGACTGCCTTCTCGTCGGCTCGAAGTTCGGCTGCATTCGATCAACGCTAACCGAGATGGGTCGGCGAGCGAGTGCGACTTCGTGTGTTTCGCGAGCACCAGCGTGTACAAACCTGGGACGATTGTGCCGACTTTCGGCGGGCAGGACATCTTTCCTACACTCCGGCATCAATTGGCGAATGCCAGCGATTCTAGTCTAAGGAAAAGGAGCGGGTGCGAAAAGGACGCGGGTCACAGTGCAGTGTGAGGAGTACGGGTGCTCGATTTCTCGACCGCCCAAAGGCGTCGAGTTCCGCGCCGATCGTCCGGTTGTTCGTCTACCGTGATCTGTGGGTGTGGATCGATCATCCCTTTCAAGCCCGGAGTTGCCAGAAGCACTACCCGAACAACTGGCGATGGTCTGGCAGTAGTTGGACAGCAGTCCACTTCCCAACGGACAGAGCTTGGCCTAAATCACGATTTCGGGGGCCGCAAACTAGACAGCATCCATCACACAAATTCATTTTCGAGGGGCGAACCTGCTTTGTGCGAAGGCAGGCAAGGCAGTTCATGTCCCGCATTTTCAGCAGTGCCGAGGCAGGTTCTCAGCTAACTTGGACAGCAATGGTAAAGGATGTAAAGTTTATGTAAGTTCTTTAGTTGCTTTGTCTAATCGCAAAAGAGCTATCGCCGGCTTTGTGTCTTATGGTGAGCGAGGTGGCAACTGGCCATGGCGACTACCATAGCGACTCTGAGAACTAGCGCATGCCCTGAGATTAGAGGTGCCCAGGCTAACACCAGCAGTCTGCCCGCGCCGAGGCGCGCGCTGCCGGCACTCAATATCAGCACACAAGCTCCACCCGCTCTTGTCCAGGTCATGGCAGCCGGGCTTGAATTGTTCGATTCGCTCAATATTGGAGTGGCCGTAGCGAACGGCTCCCGCCAATTGCTGTTTGTGAATCAGATCGCCGAGCAGATACTGCTTGCGCGTGACGGACTAGATATCACCGCACAACGTGTCCTGTATGCTCCTGGAAAGCCTACCTCCGCGGCGCTTAGCAACCTTATCATTGAAGCCGCCATGTCCGGAATTCAGGTCAAGAGCAGTTCTTTGCTGGCTGTGGAACGGCCGTCGGGCAAACGGCCGCTCACATTGCTGGTGCGCTCCCTTAATTCACGCCTATCACAGTCGAACCCAGGCGAGACCGCCGCGCTGGTATTGATATTGGACCCCGAACTTGCCATCAACGACGCTGAGATTGGTTTGCGCCAACTCTTTGGCCTCACTTCTTCCGAGTCCCGTCTGGCGAAGCTGTTTATGGAAGGCAAGAATCTCGCAGAGTGCTGCGAGCAAATGAGAATCCGCACTTCAACCGCTCGCATGCATCTGGGAAACGTATTCGCCAAGACGGGCGTACAGAGGCAGAGCCAGCTCGTGTCGTTGCTATGGAAGAGCGTCGGCATGATCCGCCCCGAACAGTAGAAGACCACACGGCGCTACGAGCAGCGGTCTCGTCCGCCCGTGGTTTGCAGACTCTTGTGGGTAGTTAATATGCATACAGATTCTACGCAAAAAGCATTTCACACTTCTGTTGAAGTACGTGCGGTGAGGTGCGCTCCAAATGAACTGTTTATACAAAATATTTGCCAGTCTTTGTCTAGTTTACCTCCATGTGAAGGTAGACACGATATGCCAGCTGTCGTAGCCTCATCCCACTGTCACATTGGCTTCGTAGGGCAGATTTCTTCCAGGGTCATTCTGCCAGCAAGCATCGGAATCTTTACTTTTAGGTAGGCACAACTGACTACAGAATATTCGTAGCTAAGACATATTCAGTCACGGCTGCGGGGTTCACGGCGTAATGGGGCTGAACATGAAAGTTGCGATTGCGTTTGCGGCGGGTCAGTCGATGAATGATGTCATTTCCAGTCTACCGTTGTCGACCGACGAAGTGGCATCCGCAGGAGAAAAGTGCCGCGCGCTTCGCGAAGATCGTAGATCCAGGAAGGAGGCTGACACGCCCATGAGGAAGTCGCAGATTTGGTCGTTGCTTGTGTTAATGGCGTTAGCGACAATCGCAACGAACGCTCAGAACCTGAATCCCACCCCCGTCTCGCGCAGCGCTGCTCCGCCCTACGCGTGCAATCCCGGAGCCCTGAGTCCGAAGGGCCCTTATTTTGTGTACACGTCAAACCTTGACCATCTGTCGAACGATGCCGTGACCTTTGGCGGCCTCATGACAGCAGAGGAGGATGTATGGCCAGCGGCGTAGTTCGCAAGCTCTCCCTATTACCGCTTCTTGTCAGCCTAGCAACCATAGCAGGCGCACAGTCTTTTCGGGTTCAGTGCCCCACATCAACGATAACCCATCCCACTGCTGCGAATAACAACTCCGAGCCGGCATACAACGGGCCGACGACGTTGACTCTCGGGCCCAACGGATATTACGTACCGTCGGCCAATGTGAACGGCGCCATCAAGTGTCAGCAGATCTCGGGCGGTGACGGTTACTCAACGATGGCCGACGGCACCCAGACCTATATGTTCTCCTTCGGACCGCTGTCCGGGCTCAGCAAGATCGCAAACGCCCAGCCTGGTACCGACTTTCCGTACGAGTTCAACGCCACTCCTACGACCGTTCTACAACCCGGCGACCCTGCTACGGCCGATGGGATGACAGCCAACACCTGGCCCGCCTGGTCCGCGTTCCCCCTCTCGACTTCATCGTTTACGTATAACGGCGCTGTCGGGATTACGCCGGACGCGGATGCCATTGGTAACGGCACTTGCACCGCCCCGTGTCTCGATGGACACGTGGATCCCCGCCAGATCCTGGATGTTGGTGTGATGAATGGCAACATTCCCGCGCCGCTGATGGCGATGGATGAGGATGACGAATTCTTTCTCACCCTCACCAACGTCGGCATGATCATGCGGCCGGACCTGTTTGAGCAGCACACCGTCCACTTCCACGGATATCCCAACGCGTCTTCGTTCTATGACGGCGTTCCCGACGCGTCGGTGGCGATCAACATCGGCGGAAGCTTTACCTATTATTACCTGGCTCCCGATGCCGGTACTTACTTCTGGCACTGCCACATCACTCCCCCAGAGCACTTGCAGATGGGCATGGTCGGGCAAATTTATGTGCGTCCGAGGCAGGACCGGGTTCCAGTGGGCAGCAGCCTTTATGCATCGCTCCAACAACAGCAGTTGGACCTGCGCACGGTGTGCAACAGCAGCACCGACATCTTGTGCAGCAATCCGCTGCCGGCCACTCCCAATGCGGTGGCTCGGGCGACAGGCGGCAACTATGCCTATAACGACGGTGACGGCTCGACCTACTACGACGTCGAGTATCCGCTGCAGATCCACGGCTTCGACCCCAATTTCCACTTTGTCGGCATGACGTTCAACCCGGAAGCTTTTGCCGACATGAAGGACAAGTACTTCCTGTTGAACGGCCGCAGCTATCCCGACACAGTTACTCCTGGTCCCTTGTTCACCCAGTCGTCGGATGGCAGGACTCACTTCTCGCAGCCCTTGCCTTCCATCATCAACATTCCGGCCGGCGGCAAGGCGCTGCTGCGCATTTCCGACCTGGACGTTCAGGAATATCAGACGTTGGCTTCGCTGGGGATTCCGATGCACGTCATCGGGTTCAACGCCAAGCTGCTGAGGGACCAGGCGGGCAACAACATGGACTACTACGCCAACTCGATCACCCTGGGTGGCGGCGAGTCGCTCGACGTGATTCTGGATGCCAGCAATACGACGCTGTATCCGTCGGGTAGCGTGTTCTATCTCTACACCCCCAATCTCGATCATCTGTCGAACGACGCCGAGAACTTCGGCGGACTGATGACCGAGGTCCATATCAATTAAGAGCGCGGCGATGAGGGCGACGAAAATGAAAAATGCGATCTCGAAGACACGACTGTTTCTGGCGCCGATGATTTTGCTGCTCGCAGTGACGGCGGCATACGCTGCGGCTCCTGGGATAACCAGCACCACGGGAGCGGCAGGCGCCTTCAATCTTACGGCGCAGCCCGCGTTCCTCAACCAGCCGGACGGCTCGGCTGTTTACTCCTGGGGATACGGCTGCGTCGGCGGACAGACGCCCACTTTTGTACCGGCGGCTATCACCAACGGTAGCTGCTCGACAATGCAGGTTCCCGGTCCCACGCTTGTCGTCATGGAAGGGCAGACGGTCACCATAAACCTGACCAATAATCTCCCGACCTCGGCTGGCAACACGTCGATTCTGTTTCCTGGGTTCCAGGTGACAGCGACGGGAGGGGTAGCTGGCCTGCTGACACAGGAGGCGGCGCCTGGCGGCACCGTGACCTACTCCTTCGTTGCCTCCTCGCCTGGTACTCGCGCGTACTACAGCGGAACCCAAGGCGACTTGCAGATCGAGATGGGCCTGTACGGCGCCATCATCGTGCTTCCGGCGGCCGTCCCGACCGCTTGCACGACAGGACTGCATGCTGCGAACCTGACCGCCAAAGCGTTCTGGCATGAGTCTGACTTCCGTCTGTCAGCCGCCGCCTATGACCACCCCAAGACCTGTTACGACCGGGAGTACCTGTTCCAGTTCGCCGAGATGGATCCCAATATTCACAAGCAGGCTTTGGCACAGGTCACAGCCACGGCGGGCTGCACGGCTGGGGCTGCGGGATGCAGTCTCCAGGTTCCGACCGAGCCTTACCATCCCGCGTACTTCCTGATTAACGGACGCTCCATGCCCGACGACATGGACGCCAACTACGGTGCTGAATATCCGCACCAGCCCTACAACGGCAACCCGCACATGCACCCAGGTGAATTAACCTTGCTGCGCGTGATAGGCCAAGGCCGGTGGCAACACCCCTTCCACCAGCACGCGAACCACACCCGCATTCTGGGGCGGGATGGGAACTTGATTCTCAGCGCGACCGATCCAAATAGTCTCGCCGGCATTCTGATGTTCACCACCGACACGACGCCGGGGCAGGCTTTCGATGGGATCTTCTACTTCACCGGCAGGGGTCTGAACTGGGACATGTACGCTCACAACCCCGGTTCTACCGACCCTGTTGCCACGCTTACCTGTACTCCGGACACGAACGGCTACAACACCGGGGCCCCTACTGCAGTCAACTTCTGGGAGTGGTGTCAGGACCACAACAAGCCGCTCCAGGTTGCTCCTTTCGGCGATGTCGCTGCCGGTGGGCCTGCAACCCTGCCCGACCCGGACATCTTTACCAATGGCGCTTGGTATAGCGGCAGTCCTTATCTTGGACCAAACGCCACCACCCGTGCCACTGGGCCCAACAGCACTTTCCTGCCTGCCAACACGCAGGCCAACCCGGCCAGCGAACGCGGCTGGGCGTTTATGTGGCACTCGCACAACGAGCGCGAGATCACTACCAACAACGTTTTCCCCGGCGGAATGCTGATGATGATGCTGGTCGATTCCCGGGAATTCGTCATTGACGAGTCGAACTAAGAGGAAGAGGAGAAGACCGATGCGATCCAACTTCGTGAAAACGACCCTGAAGACAGCGGTATTGGCAGTTACCGTCCTCCTCCTCGGAGTGAGCGTGGCCTTGGCCCAGCAGCCAGTCAATTTGTTTGCGGGACCATCCACCGCAACGTTGCCCGATGGTACGACGGTGCCGATGTGGGGTTATCGCTGCGGAGGGGCCATCGCGGGCTCGACCGCCACTTGCAAGGCCCTGAACCCGGCTGCGGGTGCCGGGTGGTCGCCCGTCGTGATAACCGTTCCTACGGGATCAGGCCTGACCATCAACTTGGGCAATAACCTGTCCTTCGCCGCCGGAGCGGGCACGAATAGAGTGCCCACCTCCATAGTGATCGTGGGACAACTAGGAGGCGGACTCGGGAGCTCGGCAACCACCGTGGCGAGTCCGTCCCACGCTACCCAGACGGTTACCTGGCCCATTGCTGGCGCTGGCCCGACGAACACGCCGCCGCCGCAAGGACCACGTGTGCAGTCGTTCGCCACGGAAGCGGCGGGCGGTGGCAAAGCGGTGCTGACTTGGCCTGCCGCCACGCTTCGGCCCGGCACGTACCTGATTGAGTCAGGCACGCACCCGTCCATCCAGGGCCCCATGGGCCTGTATGGAATTCTGGTGGTCACTGCTGCGCCCACGGCGACGGCAGGCACTGAAACTGCCGCCGGCACTGCTTATCCCGGCGTGAAGTACGATGCCGAGGTTCCGGTGCTGCTCAGCGAAATCGACCCCGTCCAAAACACCTCCGTTCAAGCGGCGGTCACCACCGCAGGGTTCAGCGAGACCGCGGTGTGGTCGGGACAGCCCAACCAGTGCGGCAACCCCAGCTCGGCGAATTACCACACCTGCTATCCGCCGGCGGTGGATTACACGCCGCTGTACTACATGGTCAACGGAGTTGCATTCAACAGAACCAACGCCGCAGCCTCGTTGTTCCCAACCACTCCAGCAACCTTAGCCCCGGCGGCCGGAACGGGAACGGCAACGGGATCGGTCTTGGTGCGCCTGGTGAACGCGGGCCTGCACATGCACGTGCCTTCGATCGTCGGCAGCTTGACGACGCCCATGGGACCCCTCGGTGTCCCTGGCGCGACAGTTTCGGGGTTCACTCTGGTTGCCGAAGACGGCAATCCTGTCCCGGGCACGGGCCACGTGCAGAGCGATGTGTTTATGGCCGCGGGCAAGACCTATGACGTGATGATCAATGGTCCCGCCGCAGGAGCGACAGCCCCGGCGCTTGCGGTGTATGACCGCGAATTGAGCCTGTCGGGCAACGCAATCAATCGCGATTCCGGCATGTTGGCCTACATTAGCGCCAACGGCGCCGCCCTCCCGGCCGCCGCTTCGCTCGCGGGTGCGGTAGCCAGGGCGGACATCTACAACTCCCTAACTCCAGGCCAGACATTGACCGTGTCGGATCCATCCAAGGGTGTGATCGCGAACGATACGAATGTATTTGGCGTCAAGTTGCTCACTGCGCCGACCAATGGCACAGTGACTCTCAACCCGAACGGCACCTTTACTTATGTTCCCACGGGAACTGCTACTTCGGATTCGTTCACTTACGAGGCGAACGGCAGCCCAGCCATCACGGCGACGGTTACTCTAGGTGCGGCGGTGCTCGAAGGGGCAGCCGGCATCACCGTTAACCCCATCACCTACACGGCGAAGCAGGCCAGCTTCATTAAGATACCGCCTCCCGGCGTACTTTCGGTCGACAAAGACGCAGCGGGATATCCTCTTTCGGTTGCCGCGGCCACGGTCACCCCGGTTGCAGGCCTGACGCTGACGATGAATCCCAATGGTGGATTCAACGCATCGGTTGCCTCGCCGGGCACCTACACCTTCACCTACAATGCGCAGAACTCACAGGGAACGCAGAGTGCCAGCGCCGCGACGGTAACGTTGGTCTTCCCGACCGGGAATGGCCCGACTGTATCGGTTGTGGATGGCAAGACGCTAACTCCTCTCGCCGGCCAAGACTATCGCTGGATTATTGAGGAAGACAAGAGCTTCTATGTCGACCCCACCAAGACAACCAACGGTGGCCCGAGCGCCCCGATCACGCCAATTCTTGGTGTCAATTTCCACACCAGCGACATGACCTATGTGGCGCAGGGTTGCACGGGGCCGCTGTCTTGCGAAGGTGGCCAAACGATTGTCAATCCGGCCACCGGGCTGCACGTCCCGGCTGCCTGCGATGTCGGCAACGGTGCTTGCAGAACCACCGCTTCACAAAAGACGGCCGTACTGCCCAGCTCGGTCGTTCTGGATCCGACCAAACGCTACTACATCTCTGTGCTGCCGGGCGATGCAGCCAATCCGTTCATCGCCGGGGCCGGGGCGGCATGCGCTCCCTATAACGGTACGGCTACGGCCGGTTGCGGCCACAGCATGGGTGGCGCTCCCATCGCCCCAGGTCAGACCTCGGTTACGGTCCTGGTGCAGGAAGACCCGTTCCCGCCGGGAAGACTCTCGGTGAATGTGTTCGAAGACGATTTCCCACTGAATGGTGAGCAGGATTCCGGTGGCCAGGTCATCGACACTTCGATCGCGGGAAGTACCGAGCCCGGCTTGGGTGACTTCAACATCATCCTCTGGGACGACATGGGCGGCTCCGGTGACGTAACCGGACAGATGACCTACGACATGTTCAACCAGCCCTTGTCGAACTCCTTGGACGGATACATCGATCCTGCTACTGGGCAGAACGCTTGCCCGATTACGCAGCAAGGACAGGGAATCACTGGCATGATTGTCACCTGTCCAAACTTCGAAGCAGACGGCGTAACCACGTCTCCGCTGCGAGGCCAAGCTGTGGTTGCCAACATGATGCCCGGCCGATTCAGCGTGCAGGCCATACCGGGCGCTGACAGGATTGCGCGGGGCGAAGAGTGGCTGCAAACCAACACACTGGACGGCCAGAAACCTCACGATTCCTTCATTCGCATCGGCGAACCCGCCTACTTCCAGGAGTTTGGCCCCGCCGGGTACCACGTGTCGATCGGCTTTGCCAACCCAAAGATCATCAGTGGCAGGTTGAAGGGAGTCTGCAACGGCACCGATCCCAACCTCCAGGCTAGTCCCTGCAACAACACGTTGACAGGCAAGGTCACGGGCGAACGCATGAGCCGCACGCCCGATGAGCGGCTCTACAGCAGCGGTTCGCGCGATTCCTTCTATTGGACCCAGTGCTATGTGAGCGTTGGAGATCCGGACGGCGAAGACTTTGCGTTCGCCAAGTGCGCCGCCGATGGGTCCTTCAGTTTCACCGGCCTCCCCAGCGGCAATTGGAGAATCACCACCTTCGACCAGTGGAACGATCAGATCGTGGACGGCCTGTCGACTCCGGTCGGTCTGGGCGGAAGCACTCCGTGCCCAGGGGCCGGTTCCTCGGCGACCGTTTGCAATATGGGAGACATCGCTGCCTCGCAGTGGCAGGCGAACGTCTATACCAGGACGTTCATCGACGACAACAAGGATGGCCTCTCGCAGGCTGACGAGGCGGGAATTCCTCTGGTCAATACCACCGTCCGCTACCGCGACGGCAGCCGCGCCAACTTCCTTAGCACGGACTTCACCGGCACCGCCAATTTCAACGAGACGTTCCCGCTGTTCAACTGGTACGTAGTTGAAGCCGATATTACGCGTTACAAGACGACTGGGATACACGTGGTCTACGACGCGGGTGGTCCGGCCGATGGCTCGACGGATTGCGGCGTACCCGGCTACCCAACGTGCGGAACTTCCGCGATTGGAAAGTTCCTGGCGCGCACCTACGAAGACAACCCGCTACCGGCTAACCTGTCAGTACCGGGCGCGATCTACTGTCCCAATGCGGATTGCACCGGTCTTTCGATCACGACTACCCCGCCGACTCCCAGTTCCACGGCCAACCATTCCACCGGCCGTATCGATCCCCCATGGGTCTTGGCCGAGGCCTGGCAGGGCTACTCTGGCCAGAACAGTTTTCTCGAGTTTGGCAAGACGCCCTACGCCTCAGGCGAGAACGGCGGAATCCAAGGCCATGTCGTCTATGCCTCGACCCGTCCCTTTGACGATCCGCAAATGAACGTTCAGCAGCCATGGGAGCCCCTGATTCCGCACGTCACCATGAACCTCTACAAGGAGGGGTTTGCGGCGGACGGTGTCACCCCCACGCTGACCCTGGTGGATACCACACAGACCAGCAGCTGGGACGATTGGGCGCAGGGCTTCCGGTCCGACGGCATTCCGAACATGAACTGCCCGGGACAGTCAACCGCCGATTTGTTCTATTTCTCGCTGTACAACCAGCCGTTCTACCTCGACGTGTACAACCAGCAGCACGCTGTTCCAGGTGTGATTACGCCAGCCACCGGAACGGCGTTGCCCAACAACTCGCAGTACAAGTGCTACGACGGCATGCACAACTGGAACCAGTTGCAGCCGGCAGTGTACGACGGCATGTACCAATTCCCCAGCGTGCTCGGCAGAAGCACGACCACCGGTAACACCACAGGCACAAACTGCACCATCTGCGTCAAGGACCCCGATGCCGCTGACCCATTCCGGTTCGGGAAAGAGGACATGCTGCCCTCCGGTAAATACGTGGTTGAAGTAGTTCCGCCTCCGGGCTACGAGATCGTGAAAGAGGAAGACAAGAACATCCTGATCGGCGACAACTTCATCGCGCCGGCTACGCAGGAGTTCGGCGGCCTGGGAGCCGTCTTCATTATCCCGGACCAAGCCTCGCTCGGCGCTTACAACGCCAACAATGCCCAGAATCCGACTCAGGGGTTGGGAACCAGCCCGAGCAATCAGTTCGTTCCCGGATTTTCTCCCGAGCCAGTCTGGCCGTGCGTAGGCCAGCAGCGAATCGTGCCTGACTTCATCAGCCTGTTCCCGCAGTCCGCAGAGGTAGCGCCCTTCGCCGGAGCGGTGCGCAACCTATGCGACCGCAAGGAAGTAACGCTGGTCGACCAGTCGGCGTCGATTGCAAAGTTCTACCTCTACACCTCGACCCACAAGGCTGCCAAGTTCACTGGCGTCATCACCGACGACTTCACCTCGGAATTCGATCCGTTCTCGCCGCAATTCGGTGAGAAATTCGCGCCGGCCAACCAGCCCATCGGGGTCAAGGATTGGACCGGAGCGGAAATCGCTCGTGTGTATTCCGATTGGTGGGGCGACTACGACGGTTTGACCTACTCGACCTGGGAAGTGAATCCGCCCAATCCGACCGGCTATTCACCGACCATGATGGTCTTTTGTATGAACGACAAAGGGCCAATTCCCGGTCCCAATGGCACCATGATTACGGACCCGTTGTACAACCCGGACTATAGCCAGTTCTGCTATGAACTGCCGTACATGCCGGGTCAGACCCAGTACTTGGATACCCCAGTCGTACCCACGTCCGCATTCTCGGCTGGATACAACCATGCTGATTGCAGCTATCCGGCTGCCACGCCGGCTGTCGCCGAAGTGGATGGTGACGGAATAGGACCCTGGATTCTGGCGCGCGGTACCGCGCACCCAGTCACGATTACCGCCTTGGGCGACACGGCTGTTCCCAACTACGGGTACTCTGGTCCGTCGGCCGGCACCGCGCCGTTCAACCAGAAGACCATCACTCGCCACTACGGTTTTGGAACTCAGTGCACCAGTCCAACGGCCAGCAGCACGACATGCAATACGCTGTCCAGTGTGACCGTCGGTGGAGTACCAGCGACCATTTCGAGTTGGAGTGACACATCGATCACTGTCAGCCTGCCCACCACGTGCCGCTGTGCCGGCTTGCGCCGTACAGCAACAGGCTCAGTATGGCGGCTCTTCAGCGTTGTGCGGCCAGATCGTCATCACGGCAGGCAACGGCTTGCAGTCAATCGACACGGTGAACTTGACCATCGGCGGAAAAGCTCCGACTCACGTCACCTCCAACGACCCGATGACAGCTTACGGCCCAGGTGCGATCCAGAAGGCGATTGACGCAGCCATGCCTGGCGACCTGATTATCCTTGACCCAACTTGCACCAGCGCCGGCCTTCCAGTTGCGTGTACTACGGCGGGTGCTACCCACTCGGCGTCCACTCACAACGAAATGCTGCTGATGTGGAAGCCAGTCCGTCTGCAAGGTGTCGGAGCTGCTTCAACTATCATCGACGCGAACTCGCAACCCGCCGGGAAGATGGATCCCTGGCGTCGGCAGGTCACATGCCTGTTCGGTATAGCGCTTAGCGGTACCCCCATTAACACCGGTGCTGGCAAGCCTTACGACCCATCCGGGCAGTATACTTGCCCGACGTCCATGCAGTTCCAAGTGGATCGGTTACCGCTCGAAGCGGTAGTCGGTTGGGACGCCACGCTTAACGGCAACCTGGCCGAGCTCTTGCAAGAACCCACTCTGATGGGAGCGTATGAGGGCGCAGGAATCACAGTGCTGGGCAAAGGTGTGGATTTCCACACCACCGACCCAACCGTGATCTGGGCGGCTGACACGTTCCCGACGGGCACTACCCTTCTCACGTCCGCCAATTGCGGGAAGGGAACGCCCGGTAGTGGCGGCTTTACTCCCAATCCGTTCCCGAGCAACTTCCAGTGCAACCCGTCGAGCATAGATGGCGTGAGCATCACCGACAGTTCCCAGGGCGGTGGCGGCATCTTCGTGCACGCCTGGGGGCATAACCTTCAGATCGCCAATGATCGGGTCTTCAGCAATATCGGAACGCTGACGGGTGGCGTCAACGTCGGTCAGGGAGAATTTCCTCCCCAGACCATCGTAGGCAGCGTCGCCAACGCGGCTCCGGGATCCTGCCAGACCAGCTCGATCACCAACCAGCAACTGCCGTACTGCTTTGACCTGAACGTGAACGTTCACAACAACGCGATCACCTCGAACTCGTCGATCGGCGACGAACTGTTCTCGGCCACTCCGGCGGGGGCAGGCGGTATCAGTTTCTGCACCGGCGCCGACTACTACAAGTTCAACTACAACTGGCTGTGCGGCAACCTGAGCACAGGTGATGGTGGCGGCCTGGGTCACATTGGATACATGTGGAACGGTGACATCGAGCACAACACCATCATGTTTAACCAGAGCATCAACCCGACCATCCCGACGAACGGCGGAGGCCTCATCGTTATGGGTGCCCCCGACACCGATCCGGTGTGCGGTACGGCGGCTGATGCGGATTGCCCCCCAGGTCTGAGCGACGGCATCGGACCAGGATTGGTGATCAATGCCAACCTGATTCTGGGCAACGCCGCGGAAAGCGGCAGCGGCGGTGGCTTGCGCTTGCAGGGCATCAACGGTACGGAGGTCACCAACTTCCCGGGTAGTCCGTCGCGTTGGTACCACGTCACGGTCACGAACAACATCATCGCCAACAACGTTGCCGGTTGGGACGGCGCTGGAGTGTCGCTGCAGGACGCGCTCTACGCCGACCTGATCAACAACACAATCATGTCGAACGACACAACCGCTTCGTCGGGCGTGCTCTTCGACACGCTTGGGGCACCTTTGGCCAGCGCCGGCGGGACCAATTGCAACAACGGCCTGCAGTCGTGTCCTCAGCCTTCAGGACTGGTCGCAGTGCCGAACAGCTCACCGCTGACTAGTGCTCTCCTTGCCCTGCCCGCAGGGACGAACGTTAGCTGCCCCGCGAACCATTACTCGGGTGCCAGTGCAACCAATGGGACCTGCACCAAGGTCTCGTATCCGTACCTCACCAACGATGTGTTCTGGCAGAACCGAGCGTTCTACATTGGAGTCGGTTCCGTCCTCAACGCAACCTACCAGCAGCACGTAGTCCAACTGTATAACGCGTTCTCCGGAACGCTCGGAGCCAGCCAGCCGTCAGCTGACGCTACGACTGCCAACGGTAACGGTGTGGTCATCACCGGTGGCACGGGAGCCTGCACGCCGGGTGCAAGCTACTGGGACATCGGTGTACGCGGTGACACAGGACCGGGCAACCATGGCTCCGGCTTTACGCTGGGCCCCAAGTACTCGGTGCTGACCAACTCGTCAGAAAATGGCCTTGGCACGAATAACCTCTTGGCGACCAATCCGACCGTTGTTAGCCAGTACTGCAACGGTTCGCGGATCCCACCGGAGTTTGCTTCGGGAGGCTTCAACGTACCGCCGGGAATCTCGGACGCGACGGTACCCAACCCAATCTTCAACCTGACCCCGGCCGCGACGGTGGACGAGGGCAACAACTGGATCAACCTGACTTGGGGACCGCTGGCAATGGCGAACCCGGTCAGTCTCACGGTGCTTGGCAACTACGCGCAGGCAGCCGGTTCTCCAGCGACTGATGCCATTCCGCCTACCTCGGCAGGTGGCTTGGCGGCACCAAAAACTGACTTCTTCGGTCGCACCAGGCCGCAAGGTTCTGCGTACGACGTCGGAGCGGTCGAGTTCCCGCAGGCTGCTGCACCGATCGTCAGCGTGACCGGAGGCCCGCTGTCCTTCGGCAACGTAGCGGTCGGCGCAACCAGCGCTTCGGCGACACTGACTCTGCATAACACGGGCAACGCGGCGTTCACCGGAATAACCCTGTCGTTCTCGACCGGCTTCGCCCGGGCGACGGCTGGCGGCACCTGCGGTGCGACACTGGCGGCTGCCTCAACCTGCACCATCAACGTAGTGTTCCAGCCAACGCTGGTTCAGGCGTATGGCGGTACGCTGACGATTACCGGGAACGTAGCTGTGACTGGCTCGCCGGTCTCTCTCACTGGTAACGGCGTCACCGCCGTGGTCGCTGCGACCTTGACTCCGACATCGCATAACTACGGAACTGCGACCAGGGGTGTGGGCGTACTTGGTGCTCCGACTCAGGTCTTCACGCTAACGAACACGGGGAACGTGCCCCTCACCGGCGTCACAGCAGGAGTGCTGGGAGGAACCAACCCGACTGAGTTCAGCATTGTCGCGTTGTTGTCGACTTGCGGTAACGCGACGCATACAACCCTGGCTCCCGGAGCGACTTGCGCGGTTACGGTTCAGTTCAGGCCGCTGACTACCCAGACGACCGGTGCCAAGTCCGGAACCTTGTCTGTCGGTGATCTGGCTGGCACGCAAACCTCAACCCTGACCGGAACGGCGAATTAGAGCCGGGCGGGTCAGCAAAACTCTAACCTCGATGCTGCTCTCGGATTTCCGAGAGCAGCATTGAGTACATTTAGGACTGGCGCAGGCAAGTCCAGAGATCAACCATGCGGCACGAGCCTGACAACCGGATCGCGCCGCATAGAGAACCCGAAGTAGGAAAAGGGCTATGAAAATCCATCGAATCCTCTGTCTGGGCGCTGCCTTCCTGATTCCGCAACTGGCACTGGCCGAACTTCCATTCCCCAATAGCGCATTCGGAGAAATCGAAGGGAATCTCGATTTCTGCGCGCAGGTGGATCCGCAGTCTGCGCAACAGTACCAGGAGGGAAAGAAGCAAATGGTGAGCGGTGTCCCGGAGAAGGAAGTTGCCGAGGCGCGCGAATCGCAAGACTACAAGGACGCTTATGAGTCTGTGAGCGCTGAGCTGGCCAAGACGCCTAAGGACAAGGCGGTTGAGGCATGCTCCGCTTATCTGCAAGGCAGCAAGTAGGACGTTCGAGTCCCCAGGGGAGTAACCAAGATGTCTAAGAAGTCAGCCACAGCTACTCAGGTCATGCTGCTAGCGGGTCTTCTCGCGAGCAGCACCGTCGTTTCCATCGCTAGTCCGCAGTCGGCTACGGCTCCGCAGTCGGCTCCGGCCCAAGGCACAGCTCCTGCAGCGGCCGCAAAGCCGGCAGGCGGGACTCCATACCACTATCAGCCAAATCGGTTCGCAGGACGAGCGGGCACATACTACAAGCTCGTCTGGGGGATTGAATCTCCCAGCGTCAAGCTGGTGGAGTCCGGCGAGATGATTCGATTCAGCTACTACGTGCTGGACGCCGACAAGGCCAAGCCGCTCAACGACAAGAAATCGGAGCCGTCGTTAATCGATCCGGCTGCCGGCGTCAAGCTGGTGGTTCCGTCGCTCGAGAAGGTCGGGCAACTGCGTCAGAGCAGCACCCCCGAGGCAGGCAAGGCCTATTGGATGGCTTTCTCCAATAAGGGCCGGCTCGTGAAACGCGGGGATCGCGTCAACGTGGTAATCGGGCAGTTTCGCGCGGAGGGACTCGTGGTGGACTAGCCCTTACCTTCCGGAGTCCGGCGCGTTCGGGCGGGGTCAGCGAGGAGTTACCGTTTCTGGCCGGATCGGTTCGCAACGGAATGCGTCAACTCGTTCCATTCACCTTTAACCAAACTGGGGAGTGCCACTTATGCTGGGGAAGAAAGTTCTGCTTCTAGGTGTTCTGTTCTGCCTGTGTTCTTCGTTGGTCCTGCTGGCGGCGGACAGCAAAACGACAGCCGCCAACCTGACTGCCGCACAGATCGTCGACAAAAATGTTGCGGCCCGGGGTGGTTTGCAAGCCTGGCATTCGGTGCAGGCGATGTCATGGACTGGCAAGTTGGATGCTGGGGGCGGCTCGGTTGAGCGTAGCCAGAAATATATGGCGCAGAGCAGGAAGGGTCACGCCGCCAAGGTGGAGCTCGCGAGCGCCAAGGATACCGCGACGACCGGGGAAACTGATAAGCAGGTGCAGCTGCCGTTCGTGCTGGAGATGAAGCGGCCGGCCAAGTCGCGGGTCGAGGTCGAATTTGCCGGCAAGACGGCGGTGCAGGTTTACGACGGCACGAATGGATGGAAGGTGCGTCCCTACCTCAACCGGAATGACGTCGAGCCGTTCTCGCCGGAGGAATTGAAGGCCGAGCAGGGAAAGACCCTGGACGGTCCCCTGGTTGACTATGCCGCGAAGGGCTCGAAAGTGGAGCTCGAGGGAGTCGAAAAGGTGGAAGGCCGCGACGCCTACAAGCTGAAGCTCACGACCAAGAGCGGCGATGTGCAGCATGTGTGGATCGACACGGTAAGCTTCCTCGATGTGAAAGTCGAGGGGGTCCCGCGCCGCATGGATGGCAAGATGCGGACCGTGTGGATTTACCAGCGCGACTTCCGGCCCGCGCAAGGTGTGGTGGTTCCCTTTGTGCTGGAGACGGCGGTCGACGGTTACCGGGAGACGCACAAGATGGTCATCGAGAATGTGCAAGTGAACCCGAAGCTGGATGACGCTGCGTTCACCAAGCCGAAGGTGTAAAGGCCCATGTTGATGGGGCGCTCGGCGCGAGCGTCCCCTCACTTCGAGCCTGACAAGTCCTCGGTTCTTTCATGTTCACGGGTGCTCATCCCCAGAGCACGCACAGCGAAAGATCCTGCTTGAGCGATGCGGTACGCGATGCCATCACGGGCGCGAATCTTCCCGGAGGCAGTAAGCTTTGCCCCCGCGGAAGTTTTGCGCGCTCGATTAGTGGGGGCAAAAACTATATGAACAAGTCGGCGGCAGTCGGTGCCGTAGTCCTTATTGTTATTGGTGCCTTTGTGGCGGGCCGCCACACAGGCAAAGCCTCTTCACATTCTGAGCCCGGCGGAGCCCGGCGCGTCCTCTACTACGTCGACCCCATGCACCCGAGCTATCGCTCCGACCAGCCGGGGACTGCTCCCGATTGCGGCATGGCGCTCGAACCGGTCTATGCTGACGAATTAGGCAAGGCATCGCTCGCGCAATTGCCCGCGGGCGGGGTTGCCATTGATGGTGCCACCCGGGAATTACTGGGGATCCGCGTAGCTACGGTGGAGAAAGGCGGCGCTCCTCGGGTCGTCCGTGTAACCGGGCATGTGCTTCCAGAAGACACGCGTATTTACCGAATCAACTCCGGGGCGGAAGGCTTTGTCCGGGACACTTACGACGATTCGGTAGGAGTTCACGTCAAGAAAGACCAGAAACTGGCCAACTATTATGCGGCTGACTCCTTGTCGGTAGCTTCTGGGTTTCTGGCCGCGACTACGGGCATGCCGGGCGCGAATGGCAAAGACGGAAACCGAACCATACCCTTTCCGGGTGCCGTGAACAAGCAAGGGGTGAGCAGCACTCAGGGCTATACCGACCGCCTGCGCAATCTCGGCATGAGCGACGTCCAGATCATGGAGATGGCGGAGAACCGCCAGCTTCCTGAGTACATCGATGTGGTCGCGCCTGCGGATGGGTTCATTCTGACCCGCAACATTTCTCCCGGACTCCGCTTCGATCGCTCCATGGAGTTTTACCGCATCGCCGATCTGACCCGGGTCTGGATCGTCGCTGACATACTCAGCGATGAAGCGCACAGCTTCCGTCCCGGTGCCATCGCTCACGTGACTCTGCCGGGTCAGGGGAAGACTCTTAGCGCTCGGGTGACGGATGTTTTGCCCGAGGTCGACCCCACCACGCGGACTTGGAAGCTTCGCCTGGAAGCCGATAACCCCGGTTTCACTCTGCGCCCCGACATGTACGTGGATGTCGAGTTGCCCCTGGCTGGAGGGGCGGGACTCACCGTTCCCCAGGATGCTGTCATCGATTCGGGCCGCGAGCAGCGGGTGTTCGTCGAGCGCAGCAGCGGAGTGTTCGAGCCGCGTCTGGTGCAAACCGGATGGCACTCGGGCGACCGGGTCGAGATCGTGAAGGGCCTGGCGGAAGGCGAGCGCGTGGTCGCCGCGGGAACTTTCCTGGTGGACTCGGAGAGCCGCCTGAAATCCGTCGCCCAGGCACCGTCAAAGCAAGGGCCTGATCAAGCTAAGAGTACGCCGGCCAAATCCAGCGCCCAGCCGCGCGCAGTTGCCGGCGCCGGCCAGGTCAAAGATCCGGCCTGCGGCATGATGATCGATCAGGCGAAGGCCGAAGCCGAGGGCAACACTCTCACTCGCGATGGCGTGACCTACTACTTCTGCTCCGATCGCTGTAAGCAGAAGTTCACTACCCCCGCCGAGCACTATCTGGCTTTGAATCCGTCTGGGCACCGGCATGATTAACCGCATCGTCGATTTCTCGGTTCGAAACAAGTTCCTCGTCTTCGCTCTGGTCGGCGCGGCTTGTTTGTGGGGTGCGTGGTCGATGACTCATCTGCCCATCGACGCCATGCCCGACCTGAGCGAAACCCAGGTCATCATTCTTTCGCGCTGGGACCGCAGCCCCGACATCATCGAAGACCAGGTCACCTACCCTATCGTCTCCGCCATGACGGGCGCGCCCCACGTGAAGGCCGTCCGTGGCATCTCCGACTTCGGCTACTCCTACGTGTACGTGATCTTCGATGAGGGAACCGACCTTTACTGGGCACGCTCCCGCACCCTGGAATATCTGTCCCCAGTCACTGGGCGGCTCCCGGACGGAGTGAAAACCGAGCTGGGGCCGGACGCCACCGGTTTGGGCTGGGTCTTTCAATATGTCCTGAAAGATGAATCCGGCAAACACAACCTGGGCGAACTCCGCTCGTATCAGGACTGGTATCTGAAGTACTACCTGAAAGCAGTTCCGGGGGTCGCCGACGTGGCTTCGCTCGGCGGGTTCACCCAGCAGTATCAGGTCAATGTCGATCCCAACCGCCTGCGCTTCTACGGCATTCCGATCTCACGCGTGGCCGATGCTGTGCGCAACGGCAATCGCGAAACAGGCGCGCGCGTACTCGAATTCGGCGGCGCCGAATACATGATCCGCGGCCGCGGCTACATGCAGTCGCAACACGACATCGAAGACATCGTTCTGGCTTCCGTCGACGGAACTCCGATTCGGATCAGGGACATCGGTGCGGTTGCCATCGGTCCCGATATCCGGCGTGGCGCCAGCGATCTCGACGGCAGCGGGGAAGTCGTTTCCGGGATCGTGATCATGCGCGACGGCGACAACGCGCTCGATGTGATTGACCGGGTGAAAACCCGCCTCAGGGAAATTGGCCCTGGTTTGCCCAGCGGCGTTAAAATCATGCCGGTTTACGACCGGTCCGAGTTGATCCAGCGCTCGATCTCTAACGCGCGGCTGACGCTGATTGAAGTCATTCTTACCGTCGTCATCGTCATCCTGATTTTCCTCTGGCACTTCCCCAGTGCGGTGATTCCCGTCGTTACTATCCCGGTGGCTATTCTGCTGGCGCTCATTCCACTGCATTACGTGGGCGTCAGTATCAACGTGATGTCGCTGGCCGGCCTCGCCATCGCCTGCGGCGAGTTGGTCGATGCCGCCATCGTCGTGGTGGAACAGACGCACAAGAAGCTGGAGAGCTACGAGCGCTCCGGCGCTGCTTTTTCCTATCGCGACGTGGTGCTGGAGGCAGTCCGCGAAGTGGCTGGGCCCACGTTCTTCGCCTTGCTGGTGATCGCGGTGGCCTTTCTGCCGGTCCTGGTCCTGGAAGGCCAGGAAGGGAAGCTGTTCCGCCCGCTGGCCTACACCAAGAACTTCGCCATGCTGGCGGCCGCGGTCCTGGCGATTACGTTCGATCCCGCGCTGCGACTGCTCCTAGTGAAGCGTCGCGCTTCAGCGGGCAACCCCGGCAACGTATGGCAGCGTATGTCAGGCTGGCTGCTCGGGGGCCGCATCCGCTCGCAAGAGGAACATCCCATTACCGGTCCGCTGATGCGAGTCTACGATCCCGTGGTTCGCTGGACGCTGCGCTGGAAGTGGTTCGTAATCGCAGGCGCGATGGCGTTGGTGTTGATCACCATCCCCCTGCTCTGGAAGCTGGGCTCGGAATTCATGCCCTCGGTGGACGAAGGCTCGCTGCTCTATATGCCCACCACCATGCCCGGCATCTCGATTGCGGAATCGCAGAAGCTGTTGCAGGTCACCGATCGCATTCTCAAAGGCTTTCCCGAAGTCGATCATGTGATGGGCAAGACCGGACGCGCCGACACCGCGACCGATCCCGCTCCGCTCTCCATGCTCGAAACCGTCGTCGTCCTGAAGCCGCAATCCGAGTGGCGCAAGACGCACACCTGGTACTCCTCGTGGGCTCCGCACTGGCTCTTGCCGGCGCTGCGCCACGTTACCGCCGACCACATTTCTCAACCCGAACTGGTCGCGCAGATGAACGACGCGTTGCGCATCCCCGGCCTCTCGAACTCCTGGACCATGCCGATCCGGGGCCGCATCGATATGCTCAGCACCGGCATTCGGACGCCTGTAGGCCTGAAGATTCAAGGCGCGGACCTGGCCCAAATCCAGCAAATCGGCAGCCAACTGGAAACCGTGTTGAGCGCCGTGCCCGGGACCCGCAGCGTCTTCGCCGAGCGCACCGGCAACGGGTATTTCCTCGACGTCGTGTGGGACCGCAACGCCCTGGCCCAGTACGGACTCTCCATCGAAGATGCGCAGAGCGCCCTGTCCACCGCAGTCGGTGGCGACAACGTCACCACCATGATCGACGGTCGCGCCCGCTATCCCGTGAACGTGCGTTATCTGCGCGATTATCGCTCCGATCTGGACGCGCTCGGCCGGGTCCTGATCTCGACCAACGGGAAACAGGTTACGCTGTCGGAATTGGCTACCATCCGCACGCTCAACGGGCCCGCCATGATCCGCAACGAAAATGGCTTGCTCACCGGCTACGTCTTCGTTGACGTGGGTGACCGTGCGATCGGCGACTATGTCGCGCAAGCCCAGCACCTCGTGCAGTCCAAGCTCCAGCTACCCGCGGGATATTCGATCCTGTGGAGCGGACAGTACGAATCTGCCGAGCGCGTGCGCCAGCGCCTGATGGTGGCTGTGCCGGCGACCCTCGCCATCATCCTGTTCCTGCTCTATTGCAGTACGCGTTCGGTCACCAAGACCCTGATTGTTACCTTGGCCGTGCCTTTCTCCGCAGTCGGAGCCCTCTGGATCATCTATGCCCTGGACTACAACCTCAGCATCGCGGTCTGGTTGGGTATCATCGCTCTGCTGGGCATCGACGCCGAGACTGGCGTCTTCATGCTCCTCTATCTGGATCTCGCGTATGAAAAAGCCCGGCGCGAGCCGGGTGGGATGACTCTATCGCGCCTGCATGAGGCCATCGTCGAGGGAGCCGCCAAGCGGCTGCGTCCCAAATTCATGACCTTCGCGACCATGAGCATCGGGCTGGTCCCGATCCTGTGGTCCACCGGCACGGGATCGGAGATCATGAAGCGCATTGCCGCTCCCATGGTGGGTGGCATCGTTACCTCATTCATCCTGGAGTTGCTGGTCTATCCCGCGATTTATGCGTTCTGGCGCGAGCGCGAGTGCATCCCGAGGTGGACAGCGAGTTGGCCGGCGGACCCAGAGCCACTACGTCGTACCTGGAGTTGGGCACCATCAAGAACCGGGCCGTTGTTCCGGTTTCTTCTACCGAGTAGCGCGCGGTCATCGCGTACGCTAGGCCCAGGTTAGCGTCCGAAGAACGGACGCGAACCTGGGGCACCGAGCGCTCCGGCGATGCCCGCAGTGCAATTCGCGAAGTCCATTCACAACCTGCAATCGTTGCGGCCAAACATGGCATTGACACCGCGACGGGGGGACCTTAGCATCCCCAAATCGGCAGCTGTCGTGCTTCTTGCGGCATGCGCGCCCGGGAGTTCGTTTCGCCATGAGTCTTCGAGATTTTCTCTCCAAGCAGTTCATCGACGTTATCGATTGGGTGGAGCCGGAGGATGGGATCCTCGCCTACCGCTATCCGATGCAGGACCGCGAAATTCAGAACGGCGGCAAGCTGACCGTTCGCGATTCCCAAATGGCGCTTTTCGTGAACGAGGGCAAAGTGGCCGATGCCTTCGGGCCGGGCCTGTACACGCTGACCACGCAGACCCTGCCGATCCTCACCTACCTCAAGAACTGGGACAAGGCATTTCAATCTCCGTTCAAGTCGGACGTGTACTTTTTCTCGACGCGAATCCAGACCAACCAACGCTGGGGGACGCAGAACCCGATCACGATTCGCGACAAGGAATTCGGCGCGGTTCGCTTGCGGGCATTCGGCATTTACACCTATCACGTTGCCGATCCCAAGGTTGTTCTACGACGAAGTTGAGCGGTACACGAGACGTCTATCGCACCGCCGATCTGGATGGCCAACTCCGCAACACGATCGTGGGACGTATCACCGATACGTTCGCAAGCAGTGGCGTGCCGTTCCTGGACATGGCCGCCAACCAAGTCGCCCTTTCCGACAAGATCGCCGGCCAGATCAAGCCGGCCTTTCAGGACCTTGGGCTTGCCCTGGACAGCTTTGTGGTTGAAAACTTGTCGCTGCCCGATGAACTGCAGAAGATTCTCGACCAGCGCATCGGCATGAACCTGGTCGGCGAGATGGGCCGTTACACGCAGTATGAGGTCGCGCAGTCCATTCCGATTGCCGCCGGAAACGAAGGCGGCGGCGCCGCCGGGATCGGCGCGGGTCTGGGCGCGGGCATTGCGATCGGCCAGGCCATGATGGATGCGCTGAAGAAGGCCGCGCCTTCCCCGGCGGAATCCGGCGGGACTCCGGCCGCGGGCGGGGCGGCGGCCGCCGACACGAAATTCTGCCTCAATTGCGGGAAGTCGATTCCAAAAATCAGCAAATTCTGTCCGGAGTGCGGGCACGCGCAACCGTAGCTTTTTCAAAAATATGAATGGAATCGAATGGGTCATTGATGCGCACGGATGCTCGGCCGAAGCCCTGCGGCGCCCCGAGGCCCTGCGTGAACTTTTCCGGCAGATCGTCGATGCGCTGCAGCTGCGGCCGGTCGGGGAGACGCAGTGGCATCAGTTTCCCAACACCGGAGGCATTACCGGCCTGTGCCTGCTGGCCGAGTCTCACATCGCATGCCACACGTTCCCGGAGTTCGGTTCTCTCTGTCTGAACGTCTTTTGCTGCGTGCCGCGCCAACCCTGGGACTTTGAGAAGGCGCTCGCTGCGAGATTCGGCGCGACGTCGGTCAGGGTTCGCACGGTCGACCGGCCCTACGGTCGGCTGAAGGGGCAGCGTTGGCGCCAGTATCTGACTAAAAGAATCTTCCGCGCGAGAGTCGGCCGGAATGACCCAGCCTGTAGCGACGTGCCCAAACTGCGGTGCGAAAATCGTATTCCGCTGGTCGAGTAGCGTTCAGACCGTCTGCGACGTACTGCAAATCCATCCTGGTGCGGACCGATATCGACCTCAAAAAAGTCGGCGCAGGTGGCCGACCTCCCGCCGAACAGTCTCCCGATTCAAATCGGCACGGAGGGCGCTTACAACCGCCAGGTGTTCGTTGCCGATTGGGCGGATCATCTACGAATACGACCAGGGCAACTGGAACGAATGGCACCTCGTGCTGAACAACGGCAGCGCGATGGCTTTCCGACGCGCAGGACGAGTATGCCATCTACGTTCGCAGCGCCCGGCCGCAAAGTGCCGCGACCAGTGCCGCGGTCGGCCGAGCGTTTCGTGTGGGACAACGGGGGCTACACGGTCACCACGATCACCAAGGCGCACTATCGCGGCGTGAGGGAGAATTGCCCTTCCAGTACTGGGACAAGACAGACGTCATCTTCGTCGACCTGCGGTCTCGGCACAGGGAAGTTCGCCACGATCGACTACAGCGACGAGACAGCCGCGCTGTACCTGGGCGAGTTGGTGGAGTTTGACGACTTGAAGCTCAAGAACCTGCGCACGTTTCGAGGGGTGGTCATGAGCGCGGACGGCCCGACCCCGCCCGGCACGCCGCAGGTGAGTGCGCTGAACTGTCCGGGGTGCGGTGCCGCGCTCGACGATGCGGTCCTTCAGCAAGCCGTCACCATCGTTTGCGACAACTGCCACTCGATTCTCGACGCGCAAGATCCCAATCTCACAGATCCTGCAGCAATTCAAGAAGGCCGACGGACGAGGATCCGCCGCTGATTCCGCTGGGCACCCGTGGCAAGATTCGCGGCACCGATACGAAGTCGATCGGCTTTGAGCGGCGCACGATCCACGTGGAGGGGGTCGCGTACAGCTGGCACGAATACGTGCTTTTCAATCCCTACAAGGGGTTTCGCTACCTGACCGAGTACGACGGCCACTGGAACGACACGCAGCACTTTGAGGGCGCTGCCCGACGTGAATTCGGTCTCGAGTCCCCCAACCGTCAAGTATCTCGGCGAGACCTACAAGCACTTTCAGACCGCGCAAGCCGGAACCAACTTTCGTTCTCGGCGAATTTCCCTGGCAGGTGCGAGTCGGCGAATCCGTGGAAGTGTCAGCGACTACGTTTCGCCCCGCGCGTGATTCTCTCGGCGAGCGATCCGGCAAAGAAGTGACCTGGTCGATGGGCGAGTACATGATCGGGCAGGACATCTGGAAGGCTTTCGGGCTGCCGGGGCACCTCCGGAAGCGAAGGGCGTCTACGAAAATCAGCCTTCTCCGCTGAGCGCCGAGACCAAGGCATCTGGCTACACGTTTGCGCTTTCTTCCTGCTGGCGCTGGTTGTGATGATGATCGGCTTCTCGACCTTCGGCCCAAGACAATGAAGTACTTTCACGGGATGTTACAATTTCAATTCGAACCAGCGCGGCGAGGCGTCGTTCGTGACGGACGAGTTCGAGGTGAAGGGGCACGACCTCCGAACGTAGAACTGACGACCACGACCGACTCTCAACAACCATTGGATCTACCTGAACTACGCGCTGATCAACGAGAGCACGGGCCAGGCCTTCGACCTCGGGCGGGAGGTCAGCTACTACCACGGCTACGACGACGACGGGCTCGTGGTCCGAGGGCAGCCGCGAACGACGCGGTCGCCGTGCCCAGCGTGCCGCCGGGAAACTACTACCTCCGTGTGGAACCGGAAGGCGATCCCGGGATGCGGCATCATCGTACTACTCGATTACCGTCCAGCGCGATGTTCCGCAGCTTCGTTTCTATGCGATTCGCGCTTGCCTGCGCTGTCTGCGTGCCGCCGATCCTGATCACCTGGCGACTCGATCAATTTCGAACATTTGCGATGGGCGGAAAGCGATCATCCGCCGGACTCCGATGACGATGACGATGACGCGGACGAGGCGACGATTGCATGCGGAGCCTTGTAACATGACTTTACGTGATTCGGCCGGTTCTGGTCGGCTTGCTCGAGCATCTGCCGCCGAGTACCGCGGCTGGAGCCTGGCACCACGTCAACGAAGTCAAAGAACGTCCCGAACTCCGTTCGCGACAATCCCGGTTCGTATCGTTCAGTCTACAGCAGCTACCACCACTACACAGGAGGCAAATAAATGAGCATCCACCTGACCAACGTCGTCAATGCCATCGTCTACTCGCGCGCTGGGCATGGTTGTCTTCGCCGTTGCCTTCCTCATCATCGACAAGGTGACTCCCTACAACTCTGTGGAAAGAAATCGTACAGGAGCACAACACAGCGCTCGCCATCCTGCTGGGCGCGATGTCCATCGGCATCTGCATCATCATCGCGGCCGCCGTGCACTAAGCCATCATGCAGATCCTGCTCTTCATCACCGTGTTGCCGATCGCCGCCTGCGGGCTGATCTACGAGCTCATCGCGGGGACGCTGGCCAGCTATCTCCTCGGCGACAGCGTGCTGCAATTTTCGACCATCATCGGCTGCTACCTGTTCGCGATGGGGATCGGCAGCGCCCTATCGCGGTACATCCATCGCGGGCTGGCTTACCGCTTCGTGTGGATCGAATTGCTGCTCGGAGTGATCGGCGGGTTTTCGTCGGCGCTGCTGTTCCTGGCTTTTGCCTACACGCAGGGGTTTCAGCTCCTCATGTATGCGCTGGTGGTCGTGATCGGAATTCTGGTGGGCCTGGAAATTCCGCTGCTGATGCGGATCATTCGCGGGCGCTACCATTTTCGCGACGTCGTTGCGCACGTCCTGACGTTCGACTACCTCGGCGCCCTGGGCGCATCGCTTCTGTTCCCCATTCTCCTCGTGCCCCTACTTTGGACTGGTGCGCTCCGCCATGCTCTTCGGCATCGATCAACGTAGGCGGTAGCCCTGTGGAGCACCTTTCTGTTTGCCGAACCAACTGGCGGCCGCGCGGGTCCTCCGCGCTTTGTGCGTTGTCGTGTTGTGCGGACTTTCCGTCGGATTGGCCGAGGCCAAACGCATCACCGCTCGCCGCCGAAGACAACATCTATGCCGACGAGATCATCTTCGCGCGCGACACGCGCTACCAGCACATCGTCCTGACCCGATTCAAGGACGACATCCGCCTGTTTCTGAACAGCCACCTGCAATTCAGTTCCCGCGACGAGTATCGCTATCACGAGGCGCTGATCCATCCCGGCCTAGCCGGCCATTCCCGCGCCGCGCCGGGTGCTGGTGCTGGGCGGAGGCGACGGCCTGGCGGTCCGCGAAATCCTCAAGTATCCGCAGATCGAGAGCATCACGCTGGTCGATCTCGATCCGGAAATGACGCGGCTGTTTTCCACCAACCCGATGCTGACCGCGCTGAACCAGAAGTCCTTTCTGTCGCCCAAGGTGCACATCATCAATGCCGACGCATTTCCCTGGGTCGGATGCGAACACCGACAGCTTCGATTTCATCGTCGATCGATTTTCCCGACCCGACCAACTACTCGCTCGGAAAGCTGTACACCACTGCTTTCTACAAAGCCGCGGCGCGCCATCTGAGTGCGCAGGGCGCTGATGGTGGTGCAGAGCACTTCCCCGATGTTTGCCCGCGACTCGTACTGGTGCATCGCCGAAACCCTGAAGCAGGCGGGACTCGAAACCTATCCGTATCACGTGTACGTGCCGTCGTTCGGGGAATGGGGATTCGTCATCGCCGGATCTCGCAGACTATCACCTGCCGACACTGCCCTGCCCGCCGGGCTTGCGCTTTGTGCGTGCTCGACGGCTTGCCCGCGATGTTCCAGTTTCCGCCTGACATGTCGCCGATGTCCATGCCGGCCGAACCGCCTGAACGATCAGGTGCTCGTCCGCGCCTACGATCAGGATTGGAAGGACATCAGCCATTGAAGTTCACGCGCCGCAAGTTCCTGCAATCCGGCAGCGCGGCGCTGGTGGGCCTCTCGCTCAAGGGCGATCGCCCGATCGCCGGCGGATTCGTCAACGACTCCTTCCAGATCGGCCATCGACTGCGCGACCGGGCGCTTTTCCGCCGCCCCGACAAGACGGAAAAACGCTGCCGTCGTCATTGTGGGCGGAGGGATCGCGGGCTGAGCGCGGCGTGGCGACTTCAACAAGCGCGGATTCAAAGATTTCGTCCTGCTCGAGATGAACGAGCAGCCGGGCGGCAATTCGCGGTGGGGTGAAAACGAAATCACGGCGTATCCGTGGGCGGCGCACTACGTTCCGGTGCCGGGTCCGAAGGCTGATCTACGTCCGCGAACTGTTTGAGGAACTCGGCGTGCTGAAGGATGGGCGTGTGGGACGAACGCGCTCTGTGCTTCTCGCCGCAGGAACGCTTGTTCCTGTATGGAAGATGGCAGGAAGGGATCGAGCCCGCGGTCGGGCTGAGTGACAAAGATCGCGATCAGTTCCGGAGACTGGAAGACCATATTCACCGCTTCCGAGCCCAGGGCGGATTCACCGTTCCGATGGAGCTCGGCTCTCGCGCGAGAGCAGGCAGAACTTGGACCACATGTCATTCAGCGACTGGCTGCGCTCGCAGCGGATGGATTCACGAATACTGAACTGGTACATGAACTACTGTTGCCGCGACGATTACGGCGCGCTGGCAGCGGAGACTTCCGCGTGGGCGGGAATTCACTACTTCGCATCGCGCGAGCCGGAAGACAAGGGTCCGTCTGACCTGGCCGGAAGGGAACGGCTGGATCGTTCGCACGACTTGCTCGAGCGAGTCGGGCGCTTAGTGCGATTCGGACAGATGGTGCATCGCATCGTCAAGGAAGGGAAGCGGATACAGCGTTCTTGTCGGCGACACCGAGCATCGAGCCGAGTTCGTGATTTTCGCCGCGCCCACGTTCTTGGCCCCGTACGTCGTCGACGGTATTGCACCGCTCCACGATTTTCAGTATTCCCCTTGGCTGACCGCCAATCTCACGCTGGAGCGCCTGCCTGCGACCTACGGCAGCGATCCGACCTGGGACAACGTCGTCATGAACTCGCCCACGCTGGGCTACGTGGACGCCACGCATCAGACCGTGCGCAGCCACATCGACCGCACCGTGTGGACATTTTACTGGGCCTCTGGCCGAAGGCGCAGCCGACTCGCCAATCGCAAGTTGCTTCTCTGAACGGGATTGGACTTACTGGAAGGAGGCCATTCTGCGCGATCTTGGAGCGCGTGCATCCGGACATTCGAAGCTGCGTCTCGAGAATCGATATCATGCGCTTCGGCCACGCCATGGCTCGACCCACACCCGGGAGCCATCTTCTCCGAAGAGCGACGGAAACTCGCCAATCTTGATGGGCGCATTCCTGCTTTGCGAACTCTGATCTGAGCGGCTTCTCGATTTTCGAGGAAGCGCAATATCGGGGCGTGCGCGCGGCGGAAAAGGTCCTGCGTCGCCTGGGCGGCAGCGCTTAGCTAGTCGCGCAGAGCAAATGCGATGATCGTTTGGCCGCGAACTCCAGTTGTGGTCTCAATCTTCTTCAAAAGCTTTTCTTCGAGGCCGTCGGGATCAACTTCCATCTCGCAAGCGGCGATCTCTTCATCGCTCGCGCCGTGATAGCACAGCTCGCATACGCCCAGACCATCTTCTGATCGTACGGGAGGTCCAAAAGTCCGGCAGGTCAGCGGGCGAGCTTCATACAGGTCACACATTCCAGTGGATGGATCTAGCACCGGACAGATTGCGCCGTTGGCGAAGTCTTCGAAGCGTGCTTGGGACGCGTCGTCTTCGGCAAGGATGCCGGATCGCGGATCGCCAGGAAAATCGGCGCTCAGCCGAGTTGCCGCTTCACGTGATCGCGCACGCACTGCCGCTGCCCGTGCCGGATCTCGCTGCTCCAGTTCGGCGAGGCCATTCTTCAGCCGGACCGCATCGAGCTGGGTAATTGCGAATACGCCTACGCAACACTGGGTGCATCCGGGATGACACACCAGCCACGAACCGCTGCGGCGTGCGGCATCAGCCAATGCCGCATCCGTGATCTGAATCAGCTTTCGGTCACCGGAAGGTAAAGGCAGCTCCCGCATGATGGAAGGATAGCGCAGACACAGGCGGCGTGTGACGAGGAGCTAGTGACCGCCGCCGCCTGTCAACTCGCGCACGATGCCTCCCGACAAACGCCTTCGCATCGCCGAAGAGCATCAGCGTGTTATCGAGGTAGTACAAGGGATTGTCGATGCCAGCGAAGCCGGGACTCATGCCGCGCTTGATCACCATCACCGTATGCGCCTTGTCGACGTCGAGGATCGGCATGCCATAAATCGGGCTGGTAGAGTCGGTGCGAGCGGCGGGATTGGTTACGTCGTTGGCGCCGATCACGAGCGCAACATCGGTCTGGGGAAAGTCGCCGTTGATATCGTCCATGTCCATGAGGCGGTCGTAGGGAATGTCGGCCTCGGCTAGCAGCACGTTCATGTGTCCCGGCATGCGGCCGGCAACCGGATGGATGGCGAACCGTACGTCCACGCCACGCTTGGTCAGGGCGTCGTAGAGCTCGCGGACCTTGTGCTGCGCCTGCGCGACTGCCATGCCATAACCGGGGACAATCACCACCTTGTTCGCAGCTGAAAGAATCGCCGCCGCTTCTTCAGCAGTGGCGCTCTTGACGGACTTCGCTTCCTGTCCGGCCGCGGCTGCGGGCTGCACCTGTCCGAATGCGCCGAACAGCACGTTGGTGAACGAACGGTTCATAGCCTTCGACATGATGACGGAGAGAATGAGACCGGACGATCCATCGAGCGCACCTGCCACGATCAGCAACTTGTTGTTAAGCACAAAGCCCATCGCGGCCGCAGACAATCCGGCATAGCGCATTCAAGAGCGAGATGACGGTGGGCATGTCGGCGCCGCCGATCGGAATGACCAGCAGCACACCGAACGCAAGCGCGATCAGGAGCATGAAGGGATAGAGTTGCTTCGCTTCCGGATGCAGCACGAGATAGACGGCCAGCACAACCGCGATCAGCGAGCAAGAGAAAGTTAACGAGATTCTGGCCCTTGTAGGTCAAGGGCCGCTGCGGCAGGACTTCCTGCAGTTTGCCCGCGGCCATCAAGCTACCCGTGAAAGTCAGCGATCCGAGGATGACCTCCATCGAAAGCACGGCCATCATGAAGCGCGAGATGTCGGGGGTACGCAGGTAAAATTCGGCCGTGCCAACCAGCGTGACGCAAAGAGCGCCGAACGCGTGGCTGAGCGCGGTCCGCTGCGGCACGGCCGTCATCTGCACCCGACCGAGCGGAATGCCGATGATCGTTCCCAGCACAAGGGCGATGGCGATCCACTGGTAATTCATGCCGTGATGCAGCAACGTGCCGCCGATCGCCAGCACCATACCGAGTTCGCCGGCCCACACGCCCTGGCGCGCCGTCGTCGGCGAACTCATCCACTTCAGCGAGAGGATGAATAAGGCACTCGCGAGGAGATAAATGATCTCGATGATCAACTGACTGCCGGCGAATTCGTTCATGATTTCGCTGCCGGACGGCTGGACTTGAACATCTTGAGCATGCGGTCCGTGATCAGGAATCCGCCGACGATGTTGCTGGTCGCGGCCACAACTGCGATTGTGCCGAGCACCGCGGACAGCGTGCTTTTGTGTTCGCCCACCAGCACGATGGCGCCCACTACGGCGATGGCGTCCAGGGCGTTGGTGAGCGACATCAGAGGTGTGTGCAATAGCGGAGACACGCGCCGGATCACCTCGAAATCCAATGAAGCCGGCCAGCATGAAAATGAAAAGACCGTTAATCAGGATGGAACCACTCATCTGTCCTCCCCGAAATTCTTCAACCCTGTGTGACTGGAACCGGCATACTGAAAAACTCCCGGACGCGTGCATTCACAACCTCGCCCCCGCGCGTCACCAAAGTTTCGCGCACAATCTCATCGTCCATATTTAATTGCAGTTTTTGTTCCTTGATGAGGTGGGTCAGGAACGAAGTGATGTTGCGGGCGTACATCTGGCTCGCGTGGTAGGGCACGCCGCTCGCGACGTTAATCGCGCCGATGATGGTGACGCCGTGCTGCACGATGGTTTCTCCTCGCCTTTGTCAGTTCGCAGTTTCCGCCGCGCTCGGAGGCGAGATCGACAATGACTGAACCCGGCGCCATTCCCTTGACCATCTCTTCCGTGACGAGGACGGGCGATGTCTTGCCGGGAATCACCGCCGCCGTGATCACCACATCGCTTTCCTTGACCACGCGTCCCAGAAGTTCGCGCTGCTGCTTGTAGAAGCTTTCATCCTGAGCCCGGGCGTAGCCGCGAGCGTCCTGGGCGTCCTTGGCTTCGATGGGAAGTTCAACGAAACGTCCACCCAGACTCTGTACCTGCTCCTTGGCTGCCGGACGGAGATCATACGCGGAGGTCACCGCGCCCAGTCGGCGCGAGGTCGCGATCGCCTGCAGGCCTGCAACTCCGGCGCCGATGACCAACACGCGCGCCGGCGTGATGGTCCCGGCGGCGGTCGTCAGCATCGGAAAAATTCGCGGATGGCTGTCGGCGGCGATAAGCACCGACTTGTACCCGCAGATCGTGCCCATCGAGGAAAGCGCGTCCATGCTCTGGGCGCGGGTGGTTCGCGGCATCAACTCCACGGAGAATGCGGTAACTCCTCGGCCGGCGATGTCCTGAATCACGTCGCGCGACCCAAAGGGACGCAGAAAGCCGATCAGTAACTGATCGCGCCTCAGAAGAGGCAAGTCATCTTTTCCCGTGACGTCGTTGGAGCCGTAGCACAGAACCTGGATCACGATGTCCGCTTTTGCAAACAAGGCGGACCGGTCATTCACGATCTGCAGCTCCCTTTTCCAGGTACTGGCTGTCGGGATAGCCTGCCTGCATGCCCGCGTTACTTTGAATCAATACTTCAAAGCCGGCCTTCGCCAGGATGGGCATGACCATCGGAACCAGCGCAACGCGCCGTTCCCCGGGATACGTCTCTTGCGGAACGCCGATGATCACGTGCGCTATCCTCCCCCGCGGGATATCTGCGGCAAACGCACTATTGTATCGGGGGATGGCGCAGTCGAGAAAGTAATCGCTTGAGGACGTGGAATGCAGCGACCACCGGCGAAGCTAGTTGCAATAAAACCTCGCATCCCAATTATCTTTCCGGGGTTCGGCGAGAGCGGATCGGACCAGCGCCAGGTCATTGTGAGGCCGCGTATCACTGAGAGTGGTGATTCTCATCACTGCGTTGGTGTGCCAATTGCAGCGATAAAGATGCTCGTTGGCGCCGCGTTCCGGCAACGGGGCACGGAATTATTGACGCAGAGTGAACGACGGGGGGAAGGAGCATTGGTGCGCTGAACTCAGGGGACTCGCGAACCCAGCTATTCCTTTATAGATTCTGATTGTGGCAGATGTTCATACCCCAAAGAGTCGCGCGCACAGATCTTCTTCCGCAAGCTACCTGCCCGAAAGTCCTCTCGTCTGTAAATCTCAGTACGGCGTGACGCAGGTCACCACGGTACCGTACGACGCGGCAGCCAAATAACACTCGGGTTCGTGCGCGGGGAGGACTCGCCGCGCCGAGCCGGAGCGATCCGAGACTGAGGAAGGCTGCATGCCCAACCAGACTGGAACTCCGAAGCCCACCATCGAGCAGCATCTGAAAGCCTGCGGTGTTTCGCGCCGCAGTTTCCTCCAACTTTGTTCCGCCATCATGGTGACCGCGCCCATGGGAATGGCGCTCACGGAAGGGCCGGCCTCTTGCAAGTCGCCGAGGCGATCGGGAAGGCCCGGCGGCCATCGGTCATCTGGCTGCATTTTCAGGATTGCACCGGCTGCACCGAGACGCTGCTGCGCACTTCGGCGTCCCGACGTCGCCGACCTGATCCTGAACGTCATCTCCCTCGACTATCACGAGACGCTGATGGCCGCCTCCGGGCGCACAGGCCGAAGCCGCGCTGCGTCAGCGCGATGGAAGAGAACGCCGGAAAGTACGTGCTGGTGGTGGAAGGCGCGATTCCGACGAAGCACGACGGCGTCTACATGCAATTGGGCGGCCGTCCGGCCATCCAGGTGCTTCGAGAGGTGGCATCCAAGTCTGCGGCCGTGATCGCAATGGGATCCTGCGCTTCCTGGGGCGGCATTCCTTCAGCGGATCCGAATCCAACCGGGGCTGTTGGCGTGGACGACCGTGATCTCTGGCAAGCCGATCGTGAATCTACCGGGTTGCCCACCGAATCCCTACAACCTGCTGGCAGTCGTGCTCGAGTACGTGACCATGGGGAGGCTGCCGGCACTCGATGAATACGACCGTCCCACGTTCGCCTACGACCGCGTCATTCATGAGAACTGTCCGCGTCGCGCCCACTTTGACGCCGGTCGGTTTCGCCGCACGCTTTCGGCGATGAGGGCCATCGCAAAGGGTGGTGCCTCTACAAGCTGGGCTGCAAGGGCCCGTAACCCATGCCGCCTGCGCAACCGGCACTTCAACGAAATTCCCGGCGTGTGGCCCATCGGAATCGGCGCCCCCTGCGTGGGCTGCACCGAGAAGAGTGTGGTCTGGCAGATGGGACGTTGGAAACCGTGCCGATCCATTTGGCAACTCCGCCGGACACGTATCCGCCGATCTATAGCACGCCGGGAAAGCTCGAAGTCGGAGCCGCTGTCCTGGTGGGCCGATTACCGGCGCCGTCGGGGGCGCCGCGTGGGTTGCATCGCAGCGTTTCCAGAGCAGCGCGGAGGCCGGGGTCGCTCGAATAGCCGCCGACGTCGCACATGCCGGAAAAGTTGAAAGCGCCAGCCGGCTGACAAGAAAGAGGACTGACGTGGCCATCACTCGTCGTGAACTCATCACGGGCGTCGCCAAAGCCAGCGTGCCGGCCGTCGTGGCGGTCACGGTGGGCACGGAGGCTGCAAGTCCGAGACCATCCCGGTCCCGAACGCTGCCGTCGGACTGCTCTACGACGCCACCATCTGCATCGGCTGCAAGGCTTGCGTAGCCGCGTGCGCGGAAGCCAACAACACTCCGCCGGATACGCGCGGCGACGCGCTTGCACCAGGCGCCTTCCGACCTGAACGACGTGACCCGCAACATCATCAAGCTGTACAAGCCGGAGGACGGCTCGGCCTTTTCTTTCGTCAAGCGGCAATGCATGCATTGCCTCGATCCGGCGTGTGCGGCGGGATGTCCGTTTCAGGCGCTTCACAAGGATCCGGAGACGGGCGTGGTCACGTGGACGGCCGACAAGTGCATCGGCTGCCGCTACTGCACGATCACGTGTCCGTATCACATTCCGCGCTTTCAGTGGGTCGGGTTCAATCCCCGGGTTACGAAGTGCGAACTATGCGATCACCGGCTGGAGCCGGGCTCAAACCGGGATGCACGTCGGTCTGTCCCACCGGAGCAGTGATCTTCGGACCGCGTCACCGTGCTGTTGATCGAGGCCAAGCGCCGCATCAAGAACAATCCGAACGCTACTACCAGAACAGAGTGTATGGCGAGACAGACAACGGGGGCACTCAGTCGCTGTACCTCACGCGTTCCATTCGAAAAGCTCGGATTGCCGGAACTCGGACCGGAATCGATACCGGCCAAAACGCTCCGTTGGCAAAGGCGCCTCTATCAATACTTCGCGCTGCCGGCCTTTTGTATGCGGGCTTGGTGCAGGTCATCCGCAAGCGTCTGAGGGGAGACACGAGCACGAAGCGCACGAACTCGAGAAGAAAACCGGATTGAGGGCGCAATTATGAGCACCGTGGCAACAACCGTCGAGCGTGTTCCTGATAGCGAACGCTGGGAGCGGGCCGTTCCCGTGTATGGCTTCCCGCTGATGAACGGGATGCTTCCTCGGACTCCTCGGGCTGGTCATCATCGCACTGGGTCTGACCGCCTATCGCGAACTTGCGGGCCTCGGCCCGGTCAGCGGCATGAACGACGCTTACGGCTGGGAAATGACCGGGATCGG
>CAVZYS010000024.1:0-494738 GCA_963779555.1 uncultured Acidobacteriaceae bacterium | reverse complement strand
TGGGATGCTCACCAAGCGTACTCGGCACCTGTTGAGGTGTGTAGGGCTGACACCGAGGCCTGAATGAAGGTCGATCCTGAACGTTATCTGGAGCACCTGCGGGTCGCACACAACCTGCCTGCGCTCACCTACGAAGGCGTGTACTCAGTCAACGTTGCGCTGCTGGATGAGATCGCGGAAGAAACCATCCGAGGAAGCATGCGGATCGACGCGGCGGAAGGCGCCGGCCTGGGCATGGGAGGCATGCTCACCATCATCGCTGACCTCGGCATCCTCGCCGCCATCACCATTCAGATGATCCAGAAGTTCAGCCTGATCTATGGCTTCCCTTATAACACCAACCAGGGAGAGGCGGAACTCTGGGTGGCCGTAGCGCTGCCGATTGAGCACCCTCAACACGCGCGGCGGCGCGCTTTCTACTACGATGGCGTCGATCCATTCCGGCACGCGATTCGGCCGGGAGTAAGGGAGCGCAAGCCCATTTCCGCGAGGAGAGATCCATGAGCACCTACCCGATGGACCCCGTCGATGCCGCCTGGTATCACATCGACGGTCCGGCGAACCTGGCGATGGTGACCGCCGTCGTGCTGACGAAGCAGCCGCTGGACTTCGACCGGGTGCGCGAGGTCTACCGGCGGCGTCTGGCCGGATTCGATCGCTTTCGCCAGCGTGTGGTCGAGACCGGCTTCCCGCTGGCGACACCGCACTGGCAGGACATGCCGCACTTCGACATCGACCAGCACCTGCACCGCATCGCGTTGCCGGCACCGCACGACATGGCGGCGCTGAAGGTGCTGTTCAGCGACATCGCCAGCATGCCGCTGGATCGCGAACAGCCGCTGTGGCACGTGCACGTCGTCGAAAACGTCGGCGGCGGCAGCGCGCTGATCATGCGCTACCACCACTGCATCGGCGACGGCACCGCGATGCAGGCGGTGGTGCGCAAGGTATTCGATGCCACGCCCGATGCGCCGCTGGCCGGGCTGCCGGGCGACGACGCGACCGCCGCGGCGTCGTCGCCGGCCGATGTCCTGTTCGGCTTCGACACGCTCGAACGCGCGGCGCGGGGCGCGCTTGCGCTCGCGCTCGGTACTGTCGACGCGGTCGCCCATCCGCAACGCACGCTGGAGAAGCTGGACCTCGTGCTCGGCGGCGCCGGCGTGCTGCTGGGCGAACTGGCCAAGCCCGCCGATCCGAAGTCGCCGTTCAAGGGCGACTTCGGACTGCGCAAGCATGTCGCCTGGTCGACGCCGGTCGCGATCGCCGACGTCAAGGCGATCGGCGCGCCGCTGGGCGCGAAGATCAACGACGTTCTCGTCGCGGCGATGACCGGCGCGCTGCGCGCCTACCTCAAGGGCCGCGGGGTCGACGTCAACCACACGACCGTGCGCGCGATGGTGCCGGTGGACCTGCGGCCGCCCGAGCGCGTCGGCCTGCTCGGCAACGATTTCGGGCTCGTGCTGCTCGACTTGCCCGTGGCTGCGGCCAAGGCCGCCGACCGGCTGGCGCAGACCAAGGCGCGCATGGACCGGCTCAAGCGCTCGCCCGAGCCGGTGGCGATGAAGTTCCTGTTCGAGCTGTTCGGCCAGCGGGCCGAAGGCGATCGAGGACCTGGCCACGTCGATCTTCGGCAGCAAGGCGAGCGTGGTGATGACCAACGTCGCCGGCCCGAAAGATGCGGTGTACCTCGCCGGCGTGCCGGTCGACCAGATGATGTTCTGGGTGCCCCATCCGGGCAAGGAGCTCGGCATGGGCATCAGCATCCTGAGCTACCGCGGCATGGCTTCGCTGGCCGTGATTGCCGACGCCGGCCTAGTGCCGGACCCGGAAGCGATCACCGACGAGTTCAACCGCGAGTTCCGGCGGATGCAGCGCGCCGCGAAGCGCGCGCCCGCCGCTGCCGATGCCGACGCGCCGCCGCGCACGCGCGGCACGACGCGAACGCCAAGACGACGATAACCAGAGCGGCCAGCGCACTGAGCCCGACGACTCGGGCCGTCGCCGGAGATGCTGGCAGTTCCGCGCCCACCCCGGCCCTGGTCACTGACGGGCCGCGATGCCGAACGGGAATGCGAGAACCGATATCCACTGCAGGATCCGGATAGATACCGCCCGTCGGCTTCGGCCATGCCATGGTCAAACACTCGGCCGTATAACGCCCATACCGTCGATGTGCCGGCAGCCATGACCCTGAAGTCGTGATGATCGAAGCGATTGTGCCGATCAAAGCAGATTAACGCCCGACCCGGTGAAGTGATGCGAGGCGAAGCCGATGCTCAGTCCCCACAATTTCGCGATTCGTTGGTGCCGTCTGTCAGGTTGAGTTCGAAGTGTAATGCCTCAGGCGAGTGCAAGAAGACTGCTCTATAATGCCCGCCAGCATGCATGTAGATTCGATGCCGTCGACTTCCGCGATGCCGATCTTTCGCGAGCGCATCACCAGCGTCCATCGGCAGGACGATCCTCCGAGCTGCATACTTGCTAATCGCACCAGGCTACGACTGTCGCGTTTTCTTGCCGCCCATCTCGCAGTCGGCGATGAGATCGCCTTCCCGATCCCCGCAGAAAACTCGGCAACCGGGACTGAAATCTACGTCACTAAGCACTCTCTGTCGGAGCACGATCGTTACTGTTATCAGGGGCCGATCGGATACGTCACCCAGCCCAGACCGGACAAGCGCGGCCACCTCTTTGTCGCGGCGGAGGTTCAACAGCCGGGTCTTGGCATAACCTCAGTATTCCTTCCGTGTGATGTTCTTCGTGATTACTTCTTCCCTGCTCCGCTGGCGGATGATAAAGCTGGTCGCCCAACTCTCTACGACATCTTGCGCATTCCTCACAACGCCTCTCCCGCCGAGCTACGTGTAGCCTACAAGCTGCGTGGTCTGGAACTCGCAGCCAGTGGCGCCGCCCGCCGTGAGCAGGTGGCCTTGGAGCGCGCCTTCAACATTCTTGCGCAACCAGAATTACGTGCCTGCTACGACGGGCTCTTGGTCGATCCTGAGGCGCCGGCTGTCTTTCCCTACGGCGGCTTTGGTTCTCTTCTGGTCGAGGGTACGCCCTCCCGCGATGGATATACCTTCTTTGCCCGTCGCATACTCGGCTTTTTGCCGGATCGCCGGCAGCGCCGGTTTCATGTTCCTCTCCGGAAATGTGATTTCTACGACGATTCGGCACTGTGCCGTGACGTTCGCCGAAAGCTCGAGTTCTGGCTGGATCCTGCCGCCCTGCACACGATTTGGGATTCCACCTGGAACCAGTGGAAGCATCTTTCGGGTGTCAAGCTCGAGGTCGACGCAACCTTCGTGCAAAGCGGCAAATATCGCAAGCGCCGCGGCGAGTGGGAGCTCGTGAAATGGGAGACTGCTTTGCCCAGTCGCTTGCGCGTCACTCTCCCCGGTGACTTCCAGCAGCAAGTGGAGGCAGCTCGCCGGACATATCATCGCTTCGGCCAGTACTCGAGGGCCTTGGATCAGGTGCGTTCGGCTCTCGAACACCGTGCTATCGAAAAAGCGGAGCTCGAAAAGATTTGCTCGGATCTTCGTATTCCTGGAGACTTCGACATCGCACAGATCAGCTGGCGTCCCGACTACGACCCGTTCTTCTATCGCCAACTCTCGCGCCGCTCCCGGAAGATCTACTTGTTCCGGGCTGAATACATTTTCGATCTTGAGAAGGCGGTTGTGGTGGAGACGCCAGAGCTCGGCCATGCCACTTATGTTTTTGCCAAGCCACGCAGCATGGAAAGCTTTCTTGCGCTCTACACCCGGATCAGCAAGGACGATATCCGCAACAATCGCGACAACGCGGCGGAAAAGCTGGGATTTCTCGGCCGTGTGATTCATGGCTCCAATCCGCGGGTCTGGCTTCAGGAACTGAGGCAACGGGTAGGGGAAAGAGTCGATTTCGCTGCGTCTACTGCGTAATGGGTCCCCATCACCTCACACCGACACACGGACCAGGATGCCCTCGATGGACCATGAACAAATGACCAAATAGAATGCGGGGCGCTAGAAATAGTTGGCAAGTAAAGACGCCATGGACCGCCTCGAAACGGCTGCTCCATCATGGGCACGGTTTCGCGGCCAGCGATCTGCTTCCGGGGAATCGGGTTAAGCACGCGATGTCGCAGTGAGAACGGTCTGTGTTGTCCGTCGTAAGCTCCTTCGACCGGCGGTTCAATAAGCCCAGTGCCATCCCCCCTCAAAGGTATGAGAGTAAATGGGTTGATCTGATTTCTCTCATTGCCTCTCGTTGTGTACACACATGTTTACGGCCGCGTCGTCCCGGCGTCCTCACAGCTGCAGAGATTGAGCTTGCCAGCGGAAATCACGATCGACGAGTGTAGCAAGAGATGCGATCAGCCGTGGCGCAGTGCGGCTGGAGCGCTGCCGTTTGACCGAAATTCGCTTTGGGGCTAAACAGAATCTGCAGATCCGGCACCGTGAGGATCTTCGGCGTCGGTCGCTGCTATATCGCACCGAGGTACAAAGGAATTGGCCAAGTAACGAGCGCTGTCGCGAGGTTCTCCCGGAAATAAAGACGCTACCAAAAGTTCACCGCACGTAACGTGCAATGCGCTGATTTGTTTGGATGCCGTCAAGGCAGTTGTGCGTTCGAGAAAGAGATGATTTTGCAACTGAAAACGACTGAGTAACAAATGCAAAACTTCGGGTGCAACTCGCAAAAGACCTCGGGCGCCTTCGGTGCTGCAGCGATCCCTGATTCTAGGGAATCTCGATTCGGGAGGTAAGTCCATGGATGACGCCATCGAACCCTTAATTGATGCTGCACAAGCGGCGCGGATATTGAATCTCCACCCAGTCACGGTTCGGGACATGGCCTCGCGGGGCGCTATCCCCGGGCTTAAGCTCGGCAAGGTTTGGCGGTTCCGCGCTTCTTCTCTGGATGAATGGATTACGGGAAGGATAGAATTGTCGCGCCACCAGCTTTCGCCCGAGGAGCGAAAGGAAGGATGAACGTGAAGAGACAACACTACCAACGTGGTTCGGTGTACCTGGACCCCCGCAGAAAAGTGTGGGTGTACCGCTGGAAAGATCACTCGACCGGCGCGCGCCGGAACGAGCGACTTGGCACCCTTGCCGAGATCCCGACCAAGGCTAAAGCGTTACGGCTGGCCTCGGGATTCGTACCGACCGCTAATCCCACTCATAAGATGCCGATCGTCACTTTCGAAACGGCAGCTCGGCGCTACATGACCGAGCGTATGCCGAAGCGATTCACGACCAGCGGCGGATACCGCAACAACCTCGAAAAGCACGTATTGCCGATATGGGGAGACCTCGACCTCGGCGCAGTGAAACCGTTGGCCGTGCATCGCTGGTTCCTCACCCTACCCTTGGCGCAGAAAACGAAGGCTCACATCAAGAGCGTCATGCGCCAGGTGTTCGAGTACGCGATGCTGTGCGAAATGTTCGAAATGCAGCGCAACCCGATGGACCTGATTCGTATTGAGGGCGGGACGCTGACTGACAAGGACCCGCTGATACTGACGCCCGAGCAGTTCGGCAGATTGTTGCAACAGATCGTCACCGAGCCTTACCGCACGATGGTGTTGGTTGCAATGTGTCTCGGGCTTCGCCGTTCGGAGATTGCGGGTCTGAAATGGTCTGACTTTAATTGGGCAGACCGGCAGGTATTGATTCAGCGCAGCGTGATCGCCAACCGGGTAGATGCCGTAAAGACGAAGAAAAGCAAGGCTCGGCTACCGCTCGATCCGGCGCTCATCGCAGTGCTCAAGGACTGGCGAGCAATCTCGGAGTTCAAGGCTGACAGCGATTGGATATGGGCATCGCCCTGGGTTGCCGGAGCCATGCCGTACTACCTGAACGCGGTACAGCGCGATTACATCATCCCGGCTGGCAAGCGGTCAGGCCTGGGCGAGTCTGTGGGCTGGCACACCTTCCGGCACACGTACCGCACCTGGATGGACGCGAACGGTACGCCGCTCGGGATACAGCAGGATTTGATGCGGCACGCCAACATCACCATGACCACGAAGTACGGCAGTTCCATGGCCGAGGGGATGCGGGCAGCCAACAGCGCAGTAGTCAGGCTGGCTATTCAGTGATTCGGCTAATTTGACCGCGTTGACCGCCATTTGACTCTAAGTTGTTGAAAATATGGCGGAGAGACAGGGATTCGAACCCTGGGTACCCTTTCGAGTACACACGCTTTCCAAGCGTGCGCCTTCAGCCACTCGGCCATCTCTCCGCACGGGAAGCGCAGGCCAACGCACACCTGCGAAACCAATGTTTTTCATTGTAGCGTACCGCGCGCCCGGCTGTGGCGTGGACTGCGGGCGCATAAAGACTCTGAATCAATAGCTACTCTTCTCCTTCACCGACGAATCCAATCTCGCGCTCACCACTGCCGACCTCCCGACCAAGACCGAGAGTGCGCCCATTGTCGGTGAAACCGCCATTCACAACCTCGACGATCTCAAACGCCGTCGCATCAATGAAGTCGCCTTCGAGTTGGCCCGGCTGACGCTGGAGCAGTACTTCCGCGACGACAACGGAAACGACAAGCCCTGGCTCTTCCCCCAGTTGCTCGATATATCCAAACGCTGGCTGGCCGAGTGCCTCATCCTCAAAGACAACACCTTTCCGCAGCTTTTGCTGCTGGGGAAATTCAAGCGTGAAGCGGCTGAGCGTATCTACCGGGCAATTGTTGCCTCGACTGACGGCACGGCAGCCCTCAAGCCAATCCTGCGTCCCTATGACACTGTACGGTCAACCCGCTTTGTAGACTTCGACACCACCCGGCCCGTCTTTGCCACCCGCGCTGACAAGTGCCACATCTCCCACGTCGTAGCCGATACCGATTCCTGGGAGCAGAAGATGGCCGAGGCGCTCGAAGATATGCCTGAGGTCATCCGCTACGTCAAGAACCACAATCTCAGCTTTTTCATCCTCTACACGTTGGACGGCGACCAGAAGAACTATATTCCCGACTTCATCGCCTGTATCGACGACGGCCACGGACCCAGTAACCTCTTGAACCTGATCGTCGAGGTGACCGGCGAGAAAAAGAAGGACAAGGCTGCCAAGATCGCTACAACGCGAACTCTTTGGGTGCCGTCCATCAACAATCACGGCGGATTTGGCCGTTGGGCGTTCCTCGAAGTTGCCGACCCCTGGGACGCGCAGAATCTCATCCGCGGCTTTCTGAAACAGGCGGAGCAAACCAAGGAAGTCGCTCATGGCTAAGAAGAACCACACCCCGACCAAAGTCGAATCCATCCGCCACAAGGACAAGCGGGCCAACATCCCAACCGAAGAATTGCGCGACTTCGTGGCCGACGAGGAACTCGCCCCTAAGACAATGCTCTACCCCCGCGACCCGTCGCTCGATCCGCAACTCGTATGGAAGGGCAAGGACGAACAGGACCGCGAAGACCTGGCTGTGCCGGTAGTGCCTATCTACATTCAGGAGAAGATTCACCCGCAGGCCATCATTGACGCGCTGCCCCGCATCGAGCAGGCCGGCGACGACCAGACCAACCTCTTCGCCGACTTTAACGGAGGCCCCAAGGATTTCGCGCAAAAGGTCGATTTCTACCATCACGAGCAGAACTGGGCTAGCCGCCTAATCCTTGGCGATTCACTGCTGGTGATGACTTCGCTGGCCGAGAAGGAAGGACTCAAGGGGAAGGTGCAGACCATCTACCTCGACCCACCCTACGGCATCAAGTTCGGATCGAACTGGCAGGTAAGCACACGCAAGCGCGACGTGAAAGACGGGAAGGCCGAGGACGCCACCCGCCAGCCCGAACAGGTTCGCGCCTTCCGCGACACCTGGAAGCTCGGCATCCATTCTTATTTGGCTTATCTCCGCGACCGACTGGTTGCCGCCCGGGATCTGCTGACCGAAACCGGCAGCGTCTTCGTGCAGATCGGGGATGAGAACGTCCATTTGGTTCGGAACGTGATGGATGAGGTATTTGGGAGCGAAAACTTCTGCTCGCTCATCAGCGTCGCAAAGACCAGCAGTGCAACAACAGAACTGCTCGCTGGTGTGGCCGATTATTTGTTGTGGTTCGCAAGGCCAAGGAAGTAGTCAAATACCGAAATCTCTTTGCAATGAACCCACCGACTTTAGAAGGCAGCGCATATGATCGCGTTCTACTGAGCGACGGGCGAAAGCGATCAATGTCCGCCGGCGCACGTTCTGATCCGTCCACGCTGCCAGACGGAGGCAAAATTTACCGCATAGACAACCTCACTAGTCAGCGGCCTCCGGGCGATTTTCCAGTCGAGCTTGACGGGCGGGTGTACCGGCCGAACCGGGGGTATTGGAAAACCGGCGAAATTGGAATGGACAAACTAAAGAATGCCATGCGCCTTGAAGCGACCGAGGGCGGACTGTATTACGTGCGACTCCTTGATGATTTCCCAGTAGTTGGAATGTCCAACATATGGTCTGACACCGGAGTCGCGGGATTTGCATCTGACAAAAAATACGTTGTCGAGACATCTACAAAAGTCATTGAACGCTGTCTCTTGATGACTCTTAGCTCTGGCGGGTAAAGCTCCCCCTGACGTCGGTGACATGCTGCAGAAGAGCGAAGGAGCGCGGACATTCTTTCGTTCAGCGATGACGAAGGGCCTCACGGAAAGTGAGCGGCAAAAGCTCTTGGAGGACCTCAGAACGAAGAGGAAAAAATGAAATTCTATCGCAACGATAAGGTTGAACTGATCGCCGAGCAGCGACTTGTGAAATACGAACAGGAGCTAGTGTGATGTATCATAAATATCTTTACTAATAGACGAGGTTGCGGCATACTCTATCTGCCATGCCGCTTCCGGCTGCTCCCGCTCTGATTCTTACCCCGGCGCAGCGTGTCGAACTGAGGAGGATTACTCGTTATCCCGGTACCCCGCAAGCCATTGTGCTCCGCTGTCGAGTCGTGTTGGGTGCGTCCCAGGGGACGGCAAATCGGGTGCTGGCCCGACAACTGTCGACCAGTGTGCCGACCGTGCTGCTCTGGCGTCGGCGATTTATAGAGAACGGACTGCTCGGCATCTTGGAAGACAAGCCCCGCCCTGGCCGACCTCGCTGTCTCACCCTAGAGAAAGAGGCTGCGGTCGTCGAAGCTACCCGGAGCACAAAACCGAAGAACGCTGCGCGCTGGAGTGTGCGCAGCATGGCCCGCCAGCAAGGCGTCAGCTCCGCCGCCGTACAGCGGATCTGGAAGGCCTACCACCTGCAACCCCACCGGGTCGAGCATTTCAAGTTCAGCACCGACCCCGAATTTGTCAGCAAGGCGCGTGACATTGTCGGCTTATACCTGAACCCACCCGATAAAGCCTTGGTTTTCAGCGTGGACGAGAAGAGCCAGATTCAGACCCTGGATCGCGCCCAAACCATTCTGCCGTTGCGTCCGGGGCTACCGGAGCGACGGACCCATGACTATGAGCGGCACGGAACCACCACCCTGTTCGCCGCCCTCAACGTGTTGGACGGCTGCACGGCCAGCTTTGCAACCACACGCGAGGTCATTGGCTGAAGTCATCGAACGGCTGCTCTGGTATCGCCGGACACGCATGCATTCGACGCTGAACTACGTCAGCCCGGTGCAGTTCGAGCAAGATTGGATGGAGGCCACGGAGACGATCGCCGGCTTACAGTTCGCGGTGATCCAATCAGGCCGTGGAAAGAACGGTTTGAGGAAAGCCTGGAAAACGATGGTGCTGTTTTCCGCCCTTCCCACAAAGCGCAAATCATCTTGGGGCTGATCCCAACTATCTTGGTGCGAGCGCGATCATCGAGCGGTCGAAGTACGATGAAACGATCCATCACGGCACTGGGTGGGAGATTGACCATATCGTGCCGGCAGCAAGAGGTGGCGGTGATGACCTCAGCAACCTGCAACCGTCACAGTGGGAAAACAACCGAAGAAAAGGCGACGACTACCCGGCGGCAAACTACTGTGCGGTAACGGCGGCTCCTTACGCAGAGGTCAGTTGTGGGGCAAGTAAGGGGTCGGGACTGCATTTTCTGGCCCCTATCTTGATTGTGGCGTGACCCCAAGCATGACACCGTAGAAGCCAGGAGTTCGCTCAACGAGTCTCTTGGCAATGTGACCCAGGTGGACGCTCTCGTCGTCCTAACATTGTCTCGTTGGGCGACGTGAAGTCGCAGCGGCGACTGAATGCACCTCGCGCCAGTTCGGGAACGGGGCCCGAGATGAATCATTGTTTAGATGCAGTCTTCCGCGTGGAAGCTGTTCAATTTGTTTTAGTTACAGGGCTTGTGTAATGTGCAGCGAACGGGGATTTATGGGGTCGGAATGGCCCAATTCTCGAGTTCTCCGGTAAGCCGGAGCAGTTGGAGCCCAGCACGCGTCAATTCGAACTCGGAATCAAGATAGGCAGCATATTTATCGTTGACCTCAAGTTGTGCAATCTGTGCATCGCGGGAATTGGATCCACCTGACTGAATACGAGCTTGCACGCCCTCTAAATCACCCTGCGAAACTTGCCACTCCAATTTGGCAACGTCTCGTGCGGCCTGCAATTGCCGCAGGGAGCGCTGTAGTTTGAGCGCATTCTCGCTTACTTCGTTCCTCGTCAGGTCGGCCTGTTTGCGGGCCAAAATGGTGTCGGCGTCGGCTTGTGCAGCCCTGGCCTTTTGTACCGGGTTAAAGAAGGGAAACTTGATGTTGAGTCCGGCTGCAAGGTTGTTGGTCGAATATTTGAGGAAGTATTGGTCGTAATTGTTAAAACGGGCCAGGTAAGCGTATTGCGAGGCGAGGTCGGCATAAGGCAGGGTCGCCCGATGTTCACCTTTGGCGCGGGCTGCTGCGGCCTCGACTTTTTGATCGGCTAGCTTGACTACCGGACTATTGGCAACAGCTCGCGTCGCGAGGTCGTCTTCCTGCGAGACGATTGGGAGTTGCGGTAACGATTCGGGGTCGGGTTGGATCTCGGCTGGCGACAAGCCAGTGAGCTTTGCCAAGTGCTCGCGCAGAACGTCGACCTGGCCTTGCGCGTCAGCGATCCTCAGCCGAATGCGAGCCGAAGCCAACTGACTTCTAGTGAGTTCCAACTTGCTGTCCACGCCCTCTTTCAGGCGTTGTTCGGTGATGAATTGCGCCTTGTCGGCAGCGGCCTGGGCTTCGGAGAGAGTAGTGAGTTTAGCTGTCAGGTTGACCAATTGCGAATAGGACAATGCGGTATCCAGGATCACCTCCGCACGTTTGTCCTGCACGTCGAACGAGGTGGCTTTCCAGTCGATCTTTGCCGCCTTCAGGAACTGCTTCAGAGAAAGGTTGAACAGGGACTGCGTCGAGGTGAAATTGGCTACGGATGGCGCCGAACCTTCGAGCGTGAGGGGAAAGCCGTAGGAGTAGCCCAGTCCGGAGCCGGCGGTGAGTTGCGGCAGCCAATGATTGCGGACTTCCTGATAAGCCTTCTGTGAGCGCCACTGGTTGACGGTGGCAATTCCCATTACGCCGCTGTGCTGAAGCGCCAGATCGACGGCTGTGCGGAAGCGAAGCGGCTCGGCAGGGGAAGGGCCGTCAGCAGCTGAGAGCAGGCCCGAGAGCGACAGCAGAGCGACGACGAGTGCGAATGGCTGCACGACAAGGCGAATGCGCCTCATCTGGCAACACCGGACTGTCGGGAACACGCTTCGTTGGATCGGACGCAATCTCATGCAGGCAACCGTTACTGCAACCGGCTCAAGGCTTTGCCGGCGGGTGCAAAACCAGACGCCAGCGCCAGCGACGCCTTGTACTCACTCACCGCGCCGGACTTGTCGCCCATCTTTTCATAAAGCTGCCCCAGCAAGTAATGGGCGCGAAACGCTGGAGCATCTTCCACCATGGCATTGGAACTCAGGTACTGCTTCAGATATTGCACGGCGTTGGGGTAATCCCGTCCCGACTGGAGTAGTTCACTTGCCGCATTGTAATAAACCTCGGCGCTCTTGTTGGGTTGCGCGATGGCCTGAGCAATCGCACTCTGCATGTCATCGAGTCGCGAGCGGCGCTGAAAGAACGACGCCAGGTTCATCCAGTACTGAGCCGGGTTCCTGGCGACCTTGATGGCTTGGCGGAGTTCGTTCTCTGCGTCGGGATATCGTTTGTCCTTTTCCGCAATGATCGCCAGGATCCAGTGCGAAGTGGCCTGATCGTACTTAGCTACCTGCATGGCCTGTTCATGCGCCTTGTCCGTGCCACCGCCCATAATTGATGGCGCATCCGTGTAGTACTCGGCGAGGTCAGCGTGAGCTTGCACGTTGACAGGATCGAGCTTCACAGCCATTTCGAACTCATTCTTTGTCTTGCGCGCCAGCGAAGCTGCCGATAGCGGGTTAGCCGCAGCGGCTTTCTCTCCGTACTCGCGTCCCAGCCAGAGGTGGTAGATGGCATTGTCTGGACTGGCGGCGACGGCCCGCTCGCCATTCTTCACCGCGTTGTCCCAGTGTTCGATGGCGTAATATGCGCGCGACAGCAGGTTCAGGGAGGCCGCGTCATTCTTATTGGATAACGTGCGAATGACCTCATCAATGCTGCCGGATGCCAGCATCTGCTCAACCGACGTGTCCGCAGCCGCCACAGACAGGGCGCAAAAAAGCGCAAGCAAGAAGAGCGGAATTTTGTGCGCGGGAAATCTCATCAGATGGGGTTCTTCACCGGCATTCCATCGCGGAGCGGCTGCAGGTTGACTGCGCCCAGAGCAAGTACGGCGTCATCCGGAATGCCGCTGGTGATTTCGACCCGCGTCAAGTTCGAGATCGAGGTCTGAACATTGCGCCGCTTGAGTTTGCCTTTGACTACCTGGAAAACGTACTTGCCCTCGGCGTCTTGCCGGACCGCTTCTCGCGGAACGGTGAGCGCGTTTTCATGGCGGGCAAGAACTACGGCCACGCTCACGTTGGTATTCGGCAGAAGCTTGAGGTCGCTGTTGTCGAGCAGGCACGTGACCTCTCCCACCATACGGGTTAAGCGCTGGACGACATTTGTAGGCAGGTCTTCAATGGTGCTCTTCCACACGCGACCGGGAAGCGCATCCCATGCGACCTCGACAGTCTGGCCCTTTTGCAGCCGGCCAATCTCCGGCTCATCGACAAACGCACGCACCCGAATCCGGTGCAAATTAGCGACCTGAACGAGCAGGTCGCCAGCCGCCACAAAGGAGTCCTTGCGTACCGGCAGGTTGTAAACCATGCCGGAGTGAGGCGAGGCAATATTCAAATTGCGCAGAAGATCGATGGCAGCCGCTTGAGCGGCCCGAGCCTCCGCCAATTGAGCTTCTGCGTGGCTGATTTCAGGTTTGGAGAAGCGGTCGTGGAGCTTTTGCTCGAGGGTGTGAAGGTTGGCTTCGGCTACGTGCAATTGGGCCTGGGCCGCATCGACTTCCGCCTGCGACGCAGCGCCGCTTTGCAGCAGCCGCTGCATTGCCTGCAGGTTTTTCTGCGCCGAATCCCGGTCCATCTGCGCCTTCACGAGGGCATTGCGCGTGGTCAGAACTTCCTCTTGGGTTCCGCCCGCGGACACGGACAGTACTTCGGCTTCGGCGCCTTTCACTTGCGCCTGGGCGCGCGCGACCTGGGCCCGGGCATCGGAATCGTCCAACTGGAGAAGCAACTGGTTCGGCTTCACCCAGTCTCCCTGGTGGATTTCGACCCTCTTGACCGTGGTGGACATTGGGGCATGGGCTTCGAAGTTGTCGATGGGCTCGATCTTGCCGTTCGTGGCAATACTTGAGGTGATGGTTTCCCGGTAGGCGCGGGCGGTTCGGACCTGCACCTGCGCGCGCCCGAATGCCAGCGACAACGCCAGTGTCAACACCGCCAAGGCGACAACGATGAGCACGATCCAGCGAGGCTTCCAATTCGGGCGGGTTCGGCCACTCTCAGTTGACTCTGCCATCGGCGTCCAAAGTGACCAGTATAACGTAGCGACAATTTCGACTGGGGGCGGAGAGCAGCAGCGTGACGGGTGAGACTGACCTCAGCATCGCGACATCGGTCATGGTCGTCAGAAAGATAGTTGGTATCGTGCTGAATAGCGCAGCTCGGCGCGAGCTCGCGAGACAGTCCTTAAGTCGCGATTACAATAGCCGCATGGTCAAAAGCGAGCGCTACACTCCGGAGCATGCTGAGTCGGGTCTCGATGCCAAGTTGCCGGAGATTGAAACGTGGCCGAACCAGTTCCCGAGCTATGAGATTGTGATCGACGTTCCCGAGTTCACGTCGGTCTGCCCCAAGACCGGTTTGCCCGACTTCGGTATTCTCTGGATCCGCTACATGCCCGCCAAAGACTGCCTGGAACTGAAGTCACTGAAGGAGTACCTGACTTCCTATCGCAACCTTGGGATCTTTCAGGAGAACATCGTCAATCGCGTACTGGAAGACGTGGTGCGTGCTGCCAAGCCGAAGTGGGCGGAGGTGAAAGGCGAGTTTCGCCCGCGTGGCGGGATTGGTACCGTGGTCATCGCGCGTTATCCCAGGTCCCGGAAGCAAACGTAGTTTCACGGACGGCCACATGTTATCCTCCGCCAACTGATGACTGACAAGACCAACGCCTGGGTTGCTTTGGTGCTCCTGACCGGGCTGAATTTCGTCAATTACATCGACCGTTCGATCCTGTTTGCGGTACAGGAATTGGTGAAGGCCGAGTTCGCCCTTAGCGACAAGCAGGTCGGGTTTCTCACATCAGCATTTTTTGCCTGCTACATGATCGCTGCCCCGCTGATCGCTCCGCTGGCCGATCGCTATCCTCGCAAGTGGATCATGGCCGCCGGCGCGGTGGTCTGGAGTGTGGCGACACTCCTATCGGCAATCACTCACAACTATGACGAGTTGCTGCTGCGCCATTTGATCGTCGGCATTGGCGAAGCGACGTTTGTAGTGATCTCGCCGGCATTTATCTCCGATCTGTTTCCCGAGAACCACCGCGGACGCGTCCTTTCAATCTTCTACCTGGCTATTCCGGCTGGTACCGCCTTGGGATACCTGGTTGGCGGGTATCTTGGGCATCTCCACGGCTGGCGAATGCCATTCCTGGTGTGTGCCATCCCTGGGCTGTTTCTTGCTCTCGGAGTATGTGTGCTGAAAGAGCCGCAACGAGGCGCAAGCGACCATTTGGCCGATAGCCGTGAGCGCGGCACAATTTTCGGGCTTTTCCGGAACAAGGCCTACTGGACGGTCAGCCTCGGCATGGCGATGATGACCTTCGCTGTCGGCGGACTGCAGGTCTGGATGCCTACGTTCCTGGTGCGGATGCGCGGCGTTCCGCTGGAGCGTGCCAACCTTGTGTTCGGCGTAATGACGCTGTTCAGCGGAATCGTCGCGACTCTCTTCGGCGGCTGGCTGGGAGACCGTCTGCTGCGTCGCACTCCTGCTGCGTACCAACTGGTATCGGCGGTCGGCATGGCCCTTTCGATTCCGGCCATGATCGTCGCAATCTACTTCATAGGAACCCCGATGTACGCGGCGATTTTGCTGGGTGAGTTTTTGCTGCTGCTGAATACAGCTCCGCTAAATGCGGCATTGGTCAACAGTGTAAGCGCCCGTATTCGCGCCACGGCTATTGCCGTCAACCTGTTTACAATTCACATTCTGGGCGACGCATTTTCGCCGACGCTGATTGGGTGGATATCCGATAAGACCAACCTGCAGGTGGGATTTTTCTCCACCATCGTTGCAGTCGTGCTGTCAGCGGCAATCCTTTTTTACGGCATGCGCTTCGCGCCCCCGCTGCCGGGAGGCAACGCGAACGGCGGCCCGACTCCCGTCGGAGCCTCGGCCTGATGTGGCCCGAGTTTCTGCATCATCCTCTGATCTGGAGCAGCAGCATCTTCCTTGGAGCGGTGTGGCTGTCGCGCCTGATTGCTGTCGGCCTTAACATGCACAAGATTGCCGAGATCACCCGTCCGGAATACGACGCTATGCCGGTGGATGCATTCGGACGAGTGCCTCGCGTCAGCATTGTGGTTCCTGCACGCAATGAAGCCGAGCACATCGAAGCCGCCTTGGTATCGCTACTGCAACTCGACTATCCGGACTACGAAGTCATCGCGGTCGACGATCGTTCGGAAGACGCCACCGGCGCCATTCTCGACCGGTTGCAGGGGCAGTGGCGTGAACGGGGAGAGGCGTCGCATCATCGGCTGAAGGTGCTGCACGTGACGGAACTGCCATCGGGCTGGCTCGGCAAAACGCATGCCATGTGGCAGGCGGGAAAGCAGGCGACGGGCGACTGGCTTCTATTCACTGATGCAGATGTCGTGTTCCGGGAGGACGCGCTGCGGCGGGCTGTGGTCTATGCCGAACGAAACCAGGCGGACCACGTCGTGCTGTTTCCGACTATGGTCATGAAGTCGGCGGGTGAACGCATGATGATGGCGTTCTTTCAGTCGCAATTCGTGTTCGCGCATCGGCCCTGGAAGGTTGCCGATCCGAAATCGCGCGATTCAATGGGCGTGGGAGCGTTCAACATGATTCGCCGCCAGGTCTATGAGCGAATTGGCACCTACCAGCGACTACGCATGGCGGTGCTGGATGACATGAAGTTGGGTGAACTGGTGAAGCAGGAAGGCCATCGTCAGAGGTGTGTGTTTGGCCGCGACCTGCTCAAGTTGAGATGGGTCTTCGGCGCGATGGGAATGGTGCGCAACCTGACCAAGAACTTCTTCGCCATCTTCCACTACAACACCGCCTTTGCCGTGCTGGCGGTCTGCGGCATCTTGATCGTGAACCTCGGACCCTTTGCGGGCGTCTGGATCGCGCAGGGATGGGCACGGGCGGGCTTTATCGCATCACTCGCCACGCTGGTAGCCATCTACGCTGGAATGGCGATGCGGAGTGACATCTCACCGTTCTACGTGCTCCTCCACCCAGTCGGCACGCTATTGTTCTGCTACGCCATCGTGCGTTCTGTGTTATTGACTCTCGTCCGCGGAGGTGTGGTGTGGCGAGGAACGATGTATCCACTCGCCGAGCTGAGAAAGTTCAGCCGCGAGACACCGCGGTGGAACTGGTTGTAGAAGCGGCTTCATAGATGATGTACTCGGGGAATCGATTTCCCTCAGGGGCTAAAGCCCAATGTTTTCACTGTCCGTAGCGGCACGGCCGAAGCGGTGCCCTTTCAAATCGCTTATGAAACCAGCTTCAGGACTTGCCCCCAAAATCCTATTTCGTGGGCTCCATGCGCAAGGCGTCATTGAAGCGATTGAAATAGTTAAACAGCCCAATGGCCGCCAGCAGTTCGATGATCTCACCTTCGTCATAGTGACGACGCAATTCTGCCCAGAATTCGTCATCTACTTCGTGCGGGTCGCCCGTAACCCGTTCGGCTAGTTCGATCGCAGCCTTTTCGGCCTCGGTGAAGTCGGCGCGATTGCGGAAATCAGCGAGGTTCTCGATCTGGTCGTTGTTCCAACCGTGCCGCCTTGCCAAGGCGGTGTGGGACGACAGTCAATATTCACAGCGGTTGATCTGCGAGGTGCGGACGATCACGAGTTCCTTCAGCTTGGCCGGAACGGTGCCGGTGTTCATCACCGCCCGGAAGTGGGCGATCATGGTCCGAAAAATCTCCGGACGATGCGCTACTGTGCGGAACATGTTTGGAACGTTGCCGCGCTCCTGCAGATAAGTTTCGTAAATCTTCCCGGTTTCGGGATCGACCTGGTCTTTATCGAGACGCGTGATACGGGTCATAAGGCGATTGTAAGGCAGGCAGCAAGCAATACATGAACGCCCTTCCGCGGTAGGCGAAAGGGCGTCCGACGTTTGTGCGCCGTGGTCGGCAGGTTAGTGTCAGTTATTTGACGAAAGATTTGATGGCGTTGGCTTCGTCTTCCTGCACATCGAACACCGTGTAAAGCTTGGTGATCTGCAACAGATCGTGCACCTTTTTTGTGAGGTGCAGCAACTTGAGTTCGCCACCCTGGCGCTGCACGGAGGTATACGCGCTGACCAGTTCACCGATACCAGAGCTGTCGATGTAGCTGACGTCGCCGAGGTTCAGCAGGATGTGCTTGGCGCCTTTGCCGAGAACGTCCTTGATAGTGTCGCGCAAAACCACGCTGCCTTCGCCTAGAGTGATTCGCCCGCTCAAGTCAACGATGGTTACTCCATCCACTTGCCGGGTGCTTGCTTTCATGCTCACGTGGAAGCCTCCTGGCGGTCCAGTTCAGTACCTGGGATCCGCTTGATCAAAGTAATTTCAGTGCCGGGTTCCAGTTTTCGGAACCGTACTTCATCCATAAACGCCCGGATTAGGAATATACCGCGGCCGGACTGTTTCATTAGATTCTCCGGCGCGAGGGGATCGGGAACCTGGTCGGGATCGAGTCCCTTACCTTCGTCCCCTACGGTAATTATCAACTCACGACCATTTTGTTCAAATGACAAATTTACGCGCTTTTCCGGATCATAGGCGTTGCCATGCAGGACTGCGTTGATCATGGCTTCGCGGACCGCCATGGTCAGGCCGCCGCGAGCGTCCTCGTCGAAGCCAGCCTGAGCGGCGAACTGGTCGGCCATCTCTTCCGCTTTATTCACGCTTTCCAGCGTGGATTCCATCCGGTACGAAACCTTCGATTGCGCGGTCATGAATTGACTTGTCCCGTCGGCGTCAGTCCTGACTAAGCATCCGGAACACATTCCTCAGGATTCTGCAGTTTGCCCTGTCAGGCAGATACTTGTCAACGTAAGTGTCAGTGAAGTGTCAACTTCCGCGCGTCGCGCCGAAATTGCCAGTAAAAACCGGCTGCGAAGATCAGCAGCACAGGCACGACGAGTGGAGTCCAACCCGGCAACAAGCCAATGATAGGAATCTGGTGAAGGAGGGCCAGCGGGTCCCATCCCACCCCGCCGCCCGTTTGAGGCGGATTGGCGATTGCGGAATAGACCAAAACCACCAGCAGAGCCGTGACTGGAATTAAGACGAAAACTAATATCAGGACGATAATTCCAGCTAACACGCTCTTCAGATATTTCATGACGTCAGACTTCCTCTTGACCGCTCGTTCCCGACGACCCCAGCGGAGTATTGGCAAACAGAGCGTAACGGGCCGGGCCGTTGCGTTCCCGGTAGAGCATGGCGGATTTGTCCAAAAGTCGTCGCGGTGTTAAATTGGAACGAACGTTCGAATGAAATTTGTGGCCGAAACTCAGGAGCCAGTCCCATGACAGCATCGACGGTCCCGGTCCAGCATCGCGCTCCCGAACAGGATACCCGCTTCGACCGACGGTTTTCCGAAATTCTCGACTACGCCGCCGAAGTTTTTGCGGAAAAGGGATACGAAGGTGCCTCGATGCGCGACTTGTCGCGCCTGAGCGGCATGTCGCTGGCCGGACTTTATTACTATTTCGACTCCAAGGAGAAGCTCCTCTATCACATCCAGAAGCATACTTTTACGACTATCGTCGATCGTCTGCGAGAGCGACTGGCGGAGAGCAGCAACCCGGAAGATCGCATCCGCATATTCGTGCTTAACCACGTCGACTATGCGGTGGAGAACCAGAAGGCGATGAAGGTTCTGTCTCACGAGGACGATGTGCTCAAGGATGGTCACGGTGCGGAATTGGCCGGCATCAAGCGCGAATATTACCGGATCTTAGTCGGACTGGTGGAGGACCTGTGCAAGCACGGACCAAATAAGCGATTGGGACAAAGTACCACCGCAGCCGAAGGCGCGCCGACCCGGACATCCGTCATGGCGTTGTTTGGGATGATGAACTGGCTTTACACCTGGTACAAGCCACAGGTTGATCCCAGCGCAGAAGTTATTGCGCGGCGGATCAGCGACATTTTTTTGCAAGGCGTGCGTCGCGGGAATGGTTCGACGTCGCGGCCCCCAAAACTTGTTAACACTACCATCGCGGACCGTGCCGAGGTGGTGCCCAGGAAACGTGAGCGGAAACGGAGATGAAGCCATGATGACAATGGTTGCCAAATCGGCCTTCAACCGCATCGTCGTCGACCTTGGGACTTCCGTGGTTCGCATCACGTTGAACAACCCGCCACTGAACGTGATCGATCTCGAAATGATGGGGGAACTGCTGGCTGTTTTGGAGCAGGTCGAAGCAATGGCAGACATCAGCGCCATTGTTTTCGCGGGCTCGGAACGTGCGTTCTCCAGCGGGGTGGACATCGCCGCGCATGCGCCGCAAGACGTGCGAAACATGCTGACGGCATTTCACGGCGTAATTCGTGGCGTGATCGCAACCCGGAAGCTGACCATCGCGGCCGTGCGTCGTCACTGTCTGGGCGGGGCGGCAGAGCTGGTGATGCTGTGCGACGTCGTTTATGCCTCGGCGGACTCGGTCTGGGGATTTCCGGAGATCAAGCTCGGCTGCTTTCCTCCGGTGGCCGCTGCGGCTCTGGCGTCGATCGTGGGACAAAAGTTGGCCGCAGAGATGATTCTCACAGGACGCACGCTCACCGGCCAGGAAGCCTTAGCTGCCGGATTGGTCAACGGACTGGCCGAAGATCCCGAGACGCTGGTCGAAGAGTGCACCGCGCGAGTTGGGCAATTAAGTCCGGTTGCGATGGCTTTGGCCAAGAAAGCACTTTACGCGTGGGACTCGATTCACTTCGACAAGGGTCTGGCCCGCTCCGAGCAGATCTACTTCGACGAATTGATGAAGACCGCAGACGCACACGAGGGGATTGCTGCGTTCGTTGAGCATCGCCGGCCAAAATGGGCGGGAAAGTAACCACGTCTCTGACACTGTAGGAGTTCGATGGATTACGAAACATCAGTTGCCGACCTGAAGTCCCTTCGGGATTCTGGTCATAACTTCACCTTGCTTGACGTGCGTGAGCCGTGGGAATACGAAGTCGCGCGGATCTCCGGCAGTATACACATTCCAATGGGCGATATACCTTCGCGCTTCAACCAGGAGCTCGATCCCGAAGATCACATTGTCGTCGTCTGCCATCACGGCGTGCGCTCGATGAGTGTAACTGCATGGCTGCGACAGCAGGGATTCGAGAAAGTGCAATCGTTGCGCGGAGGAATCGATCGCTGGTCGCGCGAGGTCGATTCTTCGGTCCCGCTTTACTAGAGGATTGTTTGCACATGAAAAAAGAACTCATCGAACTTCGCGTCAACGGCCGCACCCATGAGTTGGCGGCCCAGCCGAACAGCCTGCTGCTTGACGTACTGCGGCAGGACCTCGACCTCACCGGCTCCAAGCGGGGTTGCGACGACTCGTCATGCGGTGCCTGCACAGTTCAGGTCGATGGCGTGCCGATGCTCGCGTGCACGATGCTGGCGGCGAGCTACCAAGGCTGCGAGATCACTACGGTTGAAGGCGTATCGGAAGGTGGCGGACTCGCCGCACTGCAAAAGGCGTACGGTGATTTCGGAGGCTCGCAGTGCGGTTACTGCACGCCGGGATTCATGATGACAGTGCGCTGGCTGCTGGCCAACAATCCCGATCCCAGTGAAGACGAAATTCGCGAAGCCTTGAGCAGCAATTTGTGCCGATGCACCGGGTACTCGCAGATGTACCAGGCTATTCGTGCCGTGATTGAAGCTGAACAGAGAGGCACGAAACAGGAACTGGTTGGAGCCAAGCAATGATGAGCGAATTCTCCGTAATCGGCAAGTCGGTCGCCATGGTGGATGCTGCGGGCAAGACCACCGGAGCCGGCAAGTACACCGATGATCTCAGCCTGCCGGGCATGCTGGTGGGCAAGATTCTGCATTCGCCTTATCCGCATGCCATCATCAAGCATATCGACACCAGCCGGGCGCGTGCGCTCGAGGGCGTGGTCGCGATCGTGACCGGCGAAGATGCTCCGAATCAGTATGGAATTCTTCCGGTCGGTCACGATGAGACCGCACTGGCGGTCGGGAAGGTGCGCTACGTCGGAGACAACGTGACCTGCGTGGCTGCGGTAAGTGAAGAAGTTGCCGAGTGTGCGCTGGAGCTAATCGAGGTCGAGTACGAGCCGCTGCCCGCTTACTTCGATCCAGAAGAATCGATGAAGGCCGAGCGCGACCTGATCCACGAGAACCGGCCCAGCAATATTGAGAAGGACTATCACCACGTGTTTGGCGATCCGGAGAAGGGCTTTGCCGACGCAGATTACGTTGCCGAGGCGCGCTACATAGCTAACGAAGTCACGCATGCGGCGATGGAGCCGCACAGTACCCTGGCCAGTTTCGAGATCGATCCCCACACCGGGAAGCAGGGACGGCTGATCGTCTGGTCGTCCACCCAGGTGCCGTATTACTTGCAGCACAAATTATCGCTGGTGCTCGAACTTCCGATGTCGCAGATTCGCGTGATCAAGCCCCTCGTAGGAGGAGGCTTTGGCGGCAAGAGCGAAGTCATTCCTCTGGAAATCATCGCAGCGGTCGCGGCTCGGGCGGCGAATGCGCCGGTGAAGATCACCTACACACGCGAAGAAGTGTTCTGGGCGCATCGCGGGCGGCCGCGCACCATCATCGACCTGAAGACGGGCGTGAAGAAAGACGGACGAGTCACTTCGGTTGCTTGCAAGGTGATCCAAGATGGTGGCGCGTACTGTTCGTACGGAGTAGTGACGATCCTGTACTCGGGGGCGTTGCTTGGCGCGCTGTACGACATTCCAAACATTCGTTACGACGGTTACCGCGTTCTGACCAACAAGCCGGCTTGTGGGGCGATGCGTGGCCACGGTACCGTGAATGTGCGGTTCGCATTCGAGTCGCAGATGGACGAGATCGCGGCTACGCTTAGCCTTGATCCCGCGGAAATGCGACGGAACAACTTGCTGAAGCCTCCCACGGTCACAGTGAATGGATTGCGGGTACTGAGTTACGGTTTGCCTGAATGTATCGATCAGGTGATTACGCGATCTGGCTGGAAAGAGCGCCAGGGGAGGTTACCCCGGGGGCGAGGATTGGGCATGGCGTGCAGCCACTACGTCAGTGGAGCAGCCAACAGCATCATCCGATCCGACATGCCGCACTCGACGGTGAACATCAAGATCGATCGTGACGGCGGCGTTGTAGTTTATACCGGCGCCGCGGAGATCGGGCAGGGCTCCGACACCATGACGGCTCAGGTCGTAGCCGAAGTGCTGGGATGTAGTCTGTCGCGAGTGAAGGTGATTGCTGCCGATACCGATCTCACACCCATCGATCTCGGATCGTATTCCAGTCGCGTCACGTTCATGGCCGGGAACGCCGCGTTGCGAGCGGCCGAGGATCTGAAGAAGAACATCGTGAGTGCGGCAGCGCGGCGCATGAACTGTGCACCCGAGGATGTTGAGATGCTTGAGGACCGCGTGTTTATGCGAAATACGCTGACCGTAGGAGGTGCCTCCACTTCGGCTGACACAGAAGCCGCCCGTGGGCATGTCGATGGACAAATCCTGCGCGGTTCGGTGCTGCAGACCCGTAAGGAAGATAGCTCAAGAGACCACATGAGTTTTGAAGAGGCTGTGGTCTCGGCGATTGATTTTCACGGAGGCCTGACGGGCACCGGATCGTATGCTCCACCTGTAGAGGCGCGGGGCGGTAAGCACAAGGGTGCGGGGGTGGGGCCGTCCCCGGCATATTCCTACTCGGCGCAGGTGGCTGAGGTCAGCGTCGATGAAGAAACTGGCGCGGTGACAGTTCACAAGGTTTGGGCAGCACATGACTGTGGACGTGCGCTGAATCCAGTTGCAGTTGAGGGACAGGTGATCGGATCGGTGTGGATGGGGCTCGGCCAGGCGCTTGCAGGAAGAAATGGTGTGGAAGGATGGGCTTGCTGATGAATCCCGGGCTGCTGGAGTATCGCAGTCCGTCGTCGGTCGAGTCTCCTGAGATTGAGTGCGTGATCGTCGAAAGTGTCGATCCCGAAGGCCCATTTGGTGCCAAGGAAGCGGGCGAGGGATCTTTGGCGGCAACGATTCCTGCTATCTCCAATGCCATCTACGATGCTGTGGGAGTGCGACTGCGCGAGACTCCCTTCACTCCCGAGCGGGTTCTGGCAGCATTGCGGACCATGCGGGGCATGAAGAAACTTGAGATGACCGAAGGCGTTGATCCGACAGAACCGAAGCGATTCCGCGAACACGGGGGTTCGCTGTGGTTCGGGGGCAGGGGTCCGGAACGGCATTCAGACGACCCCTCAAGAAAAGTAACGGCGGGTGGTACGCAGTGAGCCTGCCGAACTTCCAGTTGCTGAGGCCTGAAACTCTCGATGAGACTGTCGCCTTGCTCTCTAAGCACGGGAACGAGGTGAAGGTCATCGCTGGCGGGACCGACCTGCTGCCGTCGATGAAGCAGAAATTGTTTACGCCGCCGTACGTGCTCGATCTGCGCGGAGTCAGCGAATTGCGCGGTATTTATGAAACGCCTGAACGTGGCGTCAGTATCGGCGCGCTTACAACTCTGGCAGCCATCGAACACTCGCCGCTCATTCGCCGTGACTATGCAGTTTTGTACCACGCGGCGAAGACGGTTGCGTCTCCGGTGTTGCGGAACATGGGCACTCTCGGCGGCAATATTTGTCTCGATACACGATGTCTTTGGTACAACCAATCGCTGCTTTGGCGCAAGAGTTGCGGCTTTTGCCTGAAGAAGGACGGCGACCTATGCCATGTCGCGCCGGGCGGAAAGACCTGCTGGGCGACCTTCTCGGGCGATACACCTCCCGCGCTGCTATGTCTCGGGGCGGAAATCGAAATCGCTGGTCCGGACGGAGTTCGGAGGCTCCCACTGGCGGAGTTCTACGTGAACGACGGCATTGTGCGGTTGCATCTGTCGCCGCAGGAAGTCGTCACGCGAATCTATCTTCCCGAAGCATCGAAGGGGTGGCGTGGCAGCTATCAGAAGCTTCGCGTGCGTGGCAGCATTGACTATCCGTTGGCAGGAGTGGCCGTAGCCTTAAAGTTTCGACAAGGTAGGGTTGAGGATGCTCGTATGGCCATCACCGCTGTCAATCCAGCGCCGCACCTGGTTAAGGATGCCGATGCGCATATGATCGGGGCGGAACTTGGCGAAGAGCTGGCGGAGAAGATCGGCGAGTTCGCGTCGCGAACAGCTAAGCCGCTCACTACTTCCGCGCTCACGCCCGAGTATCGCCGCGAGATGGTCAAGGTGTTTGCAAAACGCGCGCTGTTGCAAGCCGCGGCCAACTGATGATCACTGATTGCCACGTGCACATTGCGCCGATGGAACTATTTAGGCCCGAGGCGCTGGCGCTGATGAAGAAGTCGCGCAAGGACTTCGATCAAGTCGAGTTATTCTGCAAGTCACCCAAAGCGTTTCTCAACCATCTGGACGAGATTGGCGTCGATCGGGCGGTGCTGATCAACTACGTGGCGCCCGAGGTGATCGGCTTCACCGCGGCGGTGAATGATTTCGTCGCCAACTACGTGAAAGAAGATCCGAAGCGATTGATTCCGTGTGGCAGCGTGCATCCCCGCCACACGAAAAACGTACTGGCCGACATGGAACAAATTGTCAGGCTCGGCATCCAGCTGATCAAGATCCATCCGCCTCACCAGTTGCTTTATCCCAACGATTACTTGAATGGAGTAAAAGAGCTCGAAATCATTTATCGTGCCGCGGAAGCCAACGGAATTCCGATCATGGTGCACACCGGCACGTCGATCTTCCCCGGCGCGCGCAACAAGTACGGTGATCCCATGTATGTGGACGACGTGGCTGTCGATTTTCCCAAGCTCAAAATTCTGCTCGCACACGGCGGGCGTCCGCTATGGATGGATAGCGCGTTCTTCCTGGTACGCAGGCACCGCAACGTGTATCTTGACATCAGCGGCATTCCTCCGAAGTCGCTGCTCAAATATTTCCCCCGCCTCGAAGAGATTGCGCACAAGACGCTTTTCGGAACCGACTGGCCGGGGCCGGGAGTCCCGGAAATCGGCAACAATCTCACCGAGTTCCGTAACCTGTCGATTTCGGATGCTGCTAAACAGCAGATCCTGTCGCAAACTGCCTTAGGAATCTGGCCTGCGTAGGGCCTCCGGCGAAACCCTCGAGTGGTGCGAATCCGTCACGAAAAAACAAAAAACGCCGAGTTGTTGTTTTCAATGGTTTAGCTGGAAATTGTCGCTAAGTAGTTGAAATATATGCTAGTTGCATGGGTTGATCTGCAAGCATTGGACTTACAGGTGTAACTTTCGTCTAATCTTCGCTTTATTACGGCCTCTTGTGTATGAAAAGTATGACAAGTATGTGTCATACAAATCATATAACACATACATGTATGACAGATCATAACTCCTAGTGAATTAAGTGTCTTGCCTACAGCGACTTACAAGACAGGCACACTGTATTTCGGGTATGGACGGGCATTGAAGAAGAGTTTTCAAAGAACGGCACGTGGTCGCACCTGAGCGCGGCCCGGGAAGACACACATCTCCCTTCCCTCACTATGCCCTTTTTTACAAGACGGGAAACAAGGTGCGAAAGGACCTGGGACACATCGCTCTGTGACAAGAGCCTACTCGGGTGGAGTTTCGTTCGGAGCGGGGCGAATGCCTACCGCTTCCAGGATTACGTTCCATAGAGCAGCATGTCCCGTCCGCGATTTGGTGGAGAAGGGGATGATCGCGTCGGAGGCGACCCCAAGTTCCTCCGCCAAAGTAGCCAGCGATTTACGCAACAGATTATTGGAGATTCGATCGGCCTTGGTCGCCACGACAAGATACGGGCGATCGTGATGGCGCAACCACTCGTGAAGCTGGATGTCCGATTGTTGCGGTGGAATCGAGATGTCCACCAGTGATACGCAGAGCGCCAGCGACTGGCGCGATTCGAGATAGGGATCGATGAATCCCGACCACAGCGTAGTGATCGCTTTCGGCACCCGCGCGTAACCGTAGCCGGGAAGATCGACGAAGAAGAACTCGGGATTAGGCTTGCCGGGACGGCGCAACTTCGAAAAAGTTGATGGTCTGGGTGCGTCCGGGCGTGTTGCTGGTCTTCGCGATCTTGTCGGCGACGAGCGAATTGATCAGGCTCGACTTGCCGACGTTGGAACGTCCAAGGAAGGCGATTTCCGGCGCGCTGGGGGTTGGGAATTGCTTGGGATCGGCCGCGGACGTTACGAAGCGGGTTTGGACCTTCATGGAATCAATAATAGTGGTTAGTGGATAGTGGGTAGTGGATAGAAAAGATCGTTATTTCAGGTTTAAGGGATGTTTATTGTCGACGTCGTCGAGGCGGACGGGGCGGAGCTTATGCCAAAAGTAGAGAATCACGGCCACGACGATGGCGATGCCGAGGCTGATGGCGAAGAAGATGCGGTAGGCGGGCAACAGAATCAGCAGGGCGACGACGGTGCCGACGGCGACAACCAGGGCGGCGCTGCCTTTCATGGAAAATCTGAGTTGTGGGTAGCCAGCCATGCGGCTCTATTGTAAGGCGGGTTGGATCGGCGTGTAGACGAAACGTTTGACGTCAGGGATTTGCCCGGGTGGGTCTTTTTTCCCGGATGTCGTGGTTGGACAGACGAAAAACCCCACCCCGCCAACCGAAGGCGGGATGGGGCACCCTCGTGGGAGACTCTGCTTGACACGCACGGGGTGGGCCACCCGGTGGGCCACCCGCCTATTGCCGTGAAAGCAAGTAAACAGCCAAGAGGATGAATAGCAAACCTATGCATCGCATGGCGTATCTCAGCTTCTCCTCACCATGCTTTCTGATGAATGCATCGGTGACCGAAGTTGTCAGAAAAAAACGTGCCACAAGACTTCCGTTTAGGAGTGCCACAGCACCGATTACAGCGAGACACACAGAGAAAATTACAAAAGGGAGCGCCATTGGATCACCGGTTCACGACGACCAGCATGTAGATGATGATCGCAGCAATAATAACCATAGCTACCGACTGTTCGGCAGAGCGGCTCTTTGCATCTTGCTCCACGTCTAGACGAGTTATGTGACGGACTATCATTCTATAGAACCTCGGCCAAAGCAGACTACTAATCGTAACGGCGAGGAGCCCTATTAATATGGCATTGATGACAATATCAATCATCGCTTCTCCTTACACCAGGTATATCCGTAGCTCGCAGTCGCGCCTGGTGCAAATGCGGCTGTCGGACCGCCAACCGTTCCGGCGCTATTCATCAGTATTTGTCCACCGATCGTTGGTGTAAGCTGGATATTAAAGTTCCACCCCTAAATGCCCCCCGTCGTGTCCTGCGTCTGCCCGGTGAAGTCACGATCCGTGGTGCCATGCTCGGCATAGCTCTCGCCAAACGGGGCATACTCGCCGTCGTAATAGATAGTTCCGTTCGGCGTCAATTCCAACTGAGTCGAACCCACCGAGTCTGTGCGAGTAAAAGACCGTAACCCTGCGGAGTTGAACACCGCCTGCACTCTCCGGCCAAGGAAATGGAATACGTCAGCACCGACCGCCCGTTCATGAAGGCAAACTTCCTTCCAGTGGGATCGTACACCACCTGAGTTGTGGTGCTGCCGTTGGTTCTTTCCACCACTCGCCCCAGCGCGTCATAGGTAATGCTCACGTTGCCAACCCTGGTCGGACGACCTTCAACATCATACAAATACGTGTGCTGCCGTCGGTCGTGACGTTGCCGTCGCTGTCATAACCGAGGCCGGGCGCATGGTTGCCGCTCCCCCCTTGCGAGCTACAATTTACGCTGCCGGATTGGTTGATGTTGCCCCATTGATCGTAGCTGAAATTCTGCGACCACTTCGAAGCTCCCACACATTCCAAAATGAGGAATGACTGGCGCACCCAGCAAAAGACCCACACAAGCAAAACCGGCTTGTGTGGGGCACCCCATGAAAGTTAACCCACCCTTTCTCAAAAGAAGGGAAAAGATGGGGCACCCAAATTCTTGAACGTATCGTTGCTTACTGCTTACTGGTGAGCCGCTGGGGCTTCCGAAGCCGGCGTTATCGCTCCAAGACCGGGAGCTTCATCCGGAACGTCGGGAAGCGGACGCTCGAGGGCGAACGCCAACACGTCATCCATGGTCTTCACAAAACGCAGCTTCATGGCAGCGCGCAAGTTCTCTGGAACCTCGGGCAGGTCCTTCTCGTTATCGGCGGGAAGGAGGACCTCCATAATACCGGCACGATGTGCCGCCAGCAGCTTCTCTTTCAAGCCTCCGATGGCCAGCACCTTACCGCGCAGGGTGATCTCGCCGGTCATTGCGATATCGCGCCGCACGGGAATACGGCTTAACGCACTGGCGATCGCGGTCGCCATGGTGATGCCGGCCGATGGGCCGTCCTTGGGGATCGCACCCTCGGGCACGTGAACGTGGATGTCAAGGTTGCGGTAGAAGTCGCGCGGCAGTCCCAGACGATGAGCTCGGGAGCGCACATACGACATCGCCGCCTGCGCCGACTCCTGCATGACGTCGCCGAGTTTGCCGGTCAGTGTCAACTTGCCCTTACCGTCAACGATGGCGACTTCGGTGGTGAGAATCGAACCGCCAACTTCCGTCCACGCTAAACCGGTGACCAGTCCGACCTCGCTGCGTTCGTGGGCTTCGGTGTCGCGGAACTTAAGGACTCCGAGATAGTCGGAGACATTGTCGGCTGTCAGCGTGACGGAGTACTTATCGCCCTCCTTTACCACCTTGCGGGCGACCTTTCGGCAAATATTTCCGATCTCACGCTCCAGGTTGCGGACGCCGGCTTCGCGCGTGTAATTGCGGATCACGGTGGTGAGCGCTTCGTCGGTGAAGACGATGTTCTCTTGGGTGAGGCCAGTCTGCTCGCGCTGCTTTCGGACAAGGTACTGTTTCGCGATCTCCACCTTCTCCGGTTCGGTGTAGCCATGCAGGCGCAGCACTTCCATGCGGTCCTGCAGTGCCGGAGGAATGGTGTGCAACACGTTCGCGGTGGCAATAAAGAACACCTGCGACAAGTCATATTCAACGTCAAGGTAGTGATCAACGAACATGAAATTCTGCTCAGGATCGAGGACTTCAAGTAGCGCCGCCGACGGGTCTCCGCGGAAGTCCATCGACATCTTGTCGACCTCGTCGAGCATGAAGACCGGGTTCTTGGTGCCGGCCTTCTTCATCATCTGAATGATCTGGCCGGGCAAGGCGCCAATGTAAGTACGGCGATGTCCGCGTACTTCGGCTTCGTCACGCACGCCGCCCAGCGACATGCGAACGAATTTGCGTCCGGTAGCCTTGGCGATGCTCATCCCGAGTGAAGTCTTGCCCACACCCGGAGGCCCGACGAAGCAAAGGATCGAGCCCTTCGGGTTCTTCACCAGTTGGCGGACCGCGAGGAATTCAAGGATGCGCTCCTTGATTTTCTCCAGGCCGTAGTGATCTTCGTTGAGCACCTTTTCGGCCACATCAATGTTGCGGATCTCTTTGGAGCGTTTCTTCCACGGGACTGCCAGCAGCCAGTCGAGATAGTTACGCGAAACCGTGGACTCAGCCGACATCGGGGGCATGGCTTCGAGTTTCTTCAACTCCTGGATCGCCTTCTCGTGGGTTTCACGCGGCATACCGGCAGCGTCGATTTTCTTCTTCAGTTCGTCGAACTCGCTCTTTTCGCCGCGTCCCAGCTCTTTCTGGATGGCCTTGATCTTTTCGTTGAGGTAATACTCTTTCTGGGCGCGTTCCATCTGGCGCTTGACGCGCGACTGGATGGAGCGGTCCATGTTTAGCTTCTCAATTTCCACGTCGAGCACATCGCCAATGCGGGTCAGGCGCTCGGCCGGATCGAAGATTTCCAGCAGTTCCTGCTTTTCTTCAATCGCCAGTTGCAGGTTGGCCGCGATAGTGTCCGTCAGCTTTGACGGATCGTCGTTGCGGACAGCGGCGATCATGGTCTCGTAGTTGAGCGACTGGCAGAGCTTCACGTACTGCTCAAACAGGCCGGTGACCCGCTGCATGGCAGCTTCGATTTGCGGGGTCAACTCCGTACCATATTTTGCGGTGCGAACCGTGGCCTCGAAGTAGCCGTCGGTGTCGACCACCTGCAAAATCTTGCCACGCTCCAGACCCTCAACGAGCACCTTGATGTTTCCATCGGGGAGCTTGAGGCTTTGCACAATGTTGACGATGGTGCCGACCTGAAAAATCTCGTTGGGCTTGGGTTCGTCGATGCTGGCATCGTGCTGGGTTGCGAGAAAAATCTTCTTGTCGCCGGCCAACGCTTCTTCGAGGGCGCGTACGCTCGACTCCCGGCCCACCACAAAGGGCGTCATCATAAACGGAAAGATGACAACGTCCCGTATCGGCATCATAGGGAGTTTCTTGGTCTCGAATTTCTCTCGCTGGATCACAGGAACCGCCTTGTCATTCAGAGCACCGTCGCTCTGAGGGAAAAAGTAACCGTTAAATGAGCCGCCCCGTCCAGCATCCGAGTGTTGTGGATGTCATTGTGGCAGGCCGACTTGAGACTAGGATAACACGCTCGGAAACGGCTCCCTGTCCGCAAAACCGCGCTGGAATGCGCAACTTTGGGCGGATTTGCCATGGGGGAATACCTTACGACAGGCACCGGAAATCTTCGCCGCTCCACCGGGCTCTGATGCCCGCTCAATGCCAAAACGGCGCGATCCAAGTCGCGCCGTCTCATATCTGTCTTGCAAGGGAGAGGTACTATCCCGCCTTTTCCATAACGGGGAAGTTCACGTTGCGATTCTCCACCATCTCCTTGGTGACCTCAAACTCCTTGACTCGCTTCTGGCTGGGCAAGTTGTACATGAGATCCAGCATGAGTTCTTCCAGGATCATTCGCAAGCCGCGCGCGCCGACCTTGCGCTGCATGGCTTCACGCGAAACGCAGCGAAGCGCTTCGTCGGTGAAGCGCAGTTTGACGTTCTCGAACTCGAAGAGCCTTTGATACTGCTTGATAATGGCATTCTTCGGCTTGGACAGGATTTCGACGAGTGCATCTTCGTCGAGATCGTTCAGTACGCCAACGACGGGCAGCCGTCCGACGAACTCTGGGATCAGTCCAAACTTAATGAGGTCCTGGGGTTCGGCTTGCGCCAGCAACTCCGTATCACGCTTGTTGCACTCGGTGAATGCCGCCTCTTTGGCTTCGTCGGTGCGGAAACCCATGGAGCGTTTGCCCATGCGGCGCGCGATGGTGCGCTCCAGTCCGACAAATGCCCCGCCGCAGATGAACAGGATGTTGGTAGTGTCGACTGGGGTGAATTCCTGGTGCGGGTGTTTGCGTCCGCCCTGGGGCGGAACGTTGGCCACCGTGCCTTCGAGGATCTTCAGCAGTGCTTGTTGCACCCCTTCGCCAGAAACGTCACGGGTGATGGAAGGGTTCTCGTCCTTGCGTCCAATCTTGTCGATCTCGTCGATATAGATAATGCCGGTCTGGGCCCGGGCAACATCGCCATCCGCCGACTGCAGCAACTTCAGGATGATGTTCTCGACATCCTCGCCGACGTAACCCGCTTCGGTGAGAGTCGTAGCATCCACAATCGCGAAAGGTACGTCCAGCATCTTGGCCAGGGTCTGTGCCAGCAGCGTCTTGCCGGTGCCCGTGGGACCGATGAGCAGGATGTTCGATTTGGCGAGTTCGACATCGCCGCCACGCTGCCGGTTCATGAAGACGCGTTTGTAGTGGTTGTAAACCGCAACCGCGAGCTTCTTCTTGGTCTGGTGCTGGCCGATTACGTATTCATCGAGAAACGTCTTGACCTCGGAGGGCTTCGGAAGCTGGTGCGGAGTGACCGCGGTTTCGGTCTCGGAGCGATCATCCTCGAGTATCGAGTTGCAGACGGCGACGCATTCGTCGCAGATATAAGCACGCGGATAATCGGTGGGAGACGAAATGAGCTTAGCGACAGCGTCCTGCGACTTGTGGCAAAAAGAGCAACGAAGAACTTCGTCGCTTCCAGTCCTGGTTCTCACGGTGACGGACTCCTTTACACTACACGCTGCCAGTCAGGATTCTATGTTCCCGAACTGCGTTTCCCGGCCGCTTGAACCCGGCAGGAGCCGTGCCGCTCCTGTGAGAACTGCCATCGTTTTAGACGTCGCGATTGGCGCTCTCGCGATCCCTTATCTACTTATGCTTTTATTGAAGCACAACTGCAACGGCTGTGCGTGCCGGCACCGCGATTTCAAATACCACTTTTGAAGCAGAGTTGGTAATTCTTGCGCACAGCCGTGGCCTGAATCCTGGGCCAGTTCAGAATTCAATTCACTCACTTATGCTTGAAAATAATGTCGTCAATGATTCCGTATTCCTTGCCCTGCTCTGCGTTCATGATGAAGTCGCGTTCTACGTCCCGCTCGACTTTTTCCAGGAGCTGACCGGTGTGCTTGGCCAGAATCTGGTTGGTGATTTCGCGCATGCGTAGAATTTCGCGAGCATGAATGTCGATATCCGTAGCCTGTCCCGACAAGCCAGACATGAGCGGCTGGTGGATCAGGATGCGCGAGTTGGGCAGAGCGAAGCGCTTCTTGGGCGCGCCCCCCGCCAGTAACGTGGCACCCATGCTGGCCGCCTGACCGATGCAAATCGTAGTCACATCGGGACGGATGAACTGCATGGTGTCATAAATTGCCATCCCGGCCGTAATGGAACCGCCGGGCGAGTTAACGTAGAGCGAGATGTCCTTCTCCGGGTCTTCCGCTTCCAGAAACAGCATCTGCGCGATGATCAGGTTCGCGACATTGTCATCGATAGGAGTGCCAAGAAAGATGATATTGTCCCGCAACAGGCGGGAATAAATGTCGTATGCCCGCTCGCCCCGGCTGGTTTGCTCTATCACCATGGGTACAAGCATCGATTTCGGCTCCTTCATAAACCAGCCCACACTTCTTCCTCACGGTCGAGGTGGGGAGGTGGGAATGCAGCCCGCCCTATGCGGACCTGCGGTAAAGATGATTCAAGGTCTTATCGTTGCGGATGCGATGCCGAATTCTATCCAGCCCGCCATCCTCCGTCAAACGCGAGCGAACCTGCTCGATGGGCTGTTTGGCCTGTTGCGCCAGTCCGGCCAATTCTTGTTCGAGCTCTTCGTCGCTAACTTCGATCTTCTCCTGATCGGCGATCTGCTCCAGAATCAACGAAGCTTTCACCTCGCGCAGAGCGCCGTCATGCTGGCCCGCACGCAGCCGATCAAAGTCCATGCGCTTCATGTCTTCGGTCTTCATGCCTTGGGCCGCGAGGGCACGTAAACCGCGCTCCAGTCGCACGTCGATCTGTTGATCGATCATCGCCTGTGGGACGGGAAAGTCGTTGCGCTTAACCAATTCTTCGACAATCTTGTCCCTACCCTGGTGCTCGGCCTCGTGTTCCTTTTCGGCCTTCATATTCTCGCGCAATCGGTTGCGCAGGTCATCATAGGTTGCGAATTCTGTCGACAACTCCTTGGCGAAATCGTCAATGGGCTCCGGAATGCTGCGGGTTTTGATGGCCTTGATATCGACTTCATAGGTTGTCGTCTTGCCCGCCAGACGCTTGTCGCCAAAGTCGTCGGCATATTTGACGTCGAAGGAACGATGCTCGCCAGCCTTGGCTCCGCGCAGGTTGTCGGTGAACTCGGGGATGGTGTTTTCGCCGCCAATTTCGACCATCACCTCCTCGACTTCCACCGGTTTTGATTCGGCGTCCTGCTCGCTCTCCTTGGGAGTGCCACGGAAGCCGACGACGGCAAAGTCGCCATCAGCCAGCCCACGGTCCTCCTCCACCGCGTTGTAGGTAGCATGTTGCAGGCGCAGATTGTTCAACGCGCGTTCCACGTCTTCTTCGCTGACGCTGGTGTCGATCGTTTCCGGCTTAATGTCATCGTAGGCTGCGACCTTGAAGTCCGGGAGAATCTCGAACTCAGCAGTGAACTTCAGCGGTTCGCCATCGTGCAGGTGAAGGTCGGTAACGCGCGGCTGGGAAATCGGCATCATGTTCTGCTTCTTCGTCTCTTCGCGGAAGTAGCGCGGCACCAGTGACTCGACGAGATCGTTTTTGATTTCTTCGGCGAAACGCTGCCGGACGACAGTCGCCGGCACCTTACCTTTGCGGAACCCGGGTATGCGCGCCAATTTCGCGTAACGGGTCACGATCTTGTCGCGCTCGCCCTGCACCACCTCGGCGGGGATCTCGATGGTGAACTCGCGTTTGCAGGGGTTAATGGATTCAGCCGGCGTCGTTTCCGTAGTGCTGGTTTCAGTCGTCAAAGGAATGCCTTCAGAGAAAAAATTGGACGTGGAGCCGATGATGGAACTGTCGCGGCGAACCTGCTAGTCCGGTCGCGAGGGGCCCCCAAAGCGCAGCCTCACCGGAATAAATCCGCACGAGCGTTGCCCTCTTAAGTGTATGAGAGGTCTAGTGGGCGGTCAAACGACTCGCCATCTAAGGTTGCGCCATCCAACCGGAAGGCGGCTCCTTTTGGCGCCCGTCTCATGTAGCCGTACGCCGGATTCCTCTGGTTGCCCGCGACGAACGGGGCGCGCATCTCTGGTTCCCCCATGTGACGCGGTTACTCCAAAGGGCATCTTAGTGAACTCCACTTTTGTGGAACTCGATATTCTGGAAGTCTGAAAGTAGGCGTGGGGTGACTATTCGGTTGAGTTCGACTAGAAATGCAATACCGGGTTACCCGAGCCGGCAACGCTGAGATTCTGAATCTTCGTGTCCATGCCGAGCCGATCTGCTACGGGCTTGAAGGCGAGCAAAATTAGGTCGGTGACTTTGGGATGATTGAATCGTTGTGTAGGCCCAACCGATCTGATAAATTGCGCTCCGCGGTGTTAAGTGGTTGCGAAATCTTGCAAGACCGAGGGCATTAATTTAGTATTAACTGGCCTATTTCCAATCGGTTATCTGGGCAAGATTCGCGAACTAATTCGTTTGCACGTGGAGATACCTGCATGTTGCGTATCATTTGGCGCTTTCGTGCCAAACCCAGCAAATTAGACGAATTCCGCCGAGTTTACAGCTGGAAAGGCCGTTGGGCTAAATTGTTTGGCCGGTCGCCTGAGTATCAGGGAACCATTCTCTTGCAGGACCTCTCCGATCCCCTCGTATTTGTGGTGATTGACCGCTGGGCGTCGCAGGATTCGTTCACCCGGTTTCGGCAACAGTTTGGTCCGGACTACGAATATCTTGATAAGCAATGTGATGAGCTCACAGACGAAGAGACGCTCATCGGGCATTTCCGCGACGAGGTTGTTTAGGTACGAAGAGACGGCTATATGCGCCTTCAGCTTTCAACGGGCATGAGAGATTTACCCTCGGACCTTACAATATTGTCCATGTCGGACGCGCTGGTGGTGCTTAACGACGAAATCGTCGGCTGCACAAGATGTTCGCGGCTGGTGGCATATCGGGTGCAGATTGGACAAGAAAAGCGCCGTGCCTACCGCGATCTTGACTACTGGGCCCGTCCTGTGCCGGGGTTCGGCGATCCCAACAGCCGGGTTCTGATTCTAGGGCTGGCCCCGGGTGCTCATGGTTCCAACCGCACAGGCAGGCCGTTCACGGGAGACGCCTCGGGGAAGTTCATGTACCCCATTCTGTACAAACTCGGATTCGCGTCCCAGCCCAACGCGGACGATCGTGAGGACGGACTCCAACTGATCGACTGCTACATCACGGCTGCGGTTCGGTGCGCGCCACCTGATAACAAACCGCTTCCCAGCGAGTTGCGGAATTGCTCAGAGTATCTTGATCGTGAACTCGCGATCCTGAGCAGCGTGAAGGTGGTGGTTGCGTTAGGCAAGATCGCTTTCGATGCGTACCTCGCCCATGCGAAGCGCACGGGATTGCTCATCAACAAGACCGGGCTGGTGTTTGGACATGCCAAGCGCTACACGATGCCCAACGGTACGACATTGTTGGCGTCGTACCACCCATCGAACCAGAATACGGCAACGGGGAAGCTGACTCCGGCTATGTTCGAAGGTGTGTTTCGGTTGGCCAAAAAGATCGTCAGCGACGCCGGCTAGCGATTACTTGGACGGCCGGAAGATTTCAGCAAATATTCACTCGCAGTCCCTGAGCTCGTCTTGCCACGATCCGCGATTCCGGGCATAATTGATCGTGCACCCCTACAAGCTCCACCTTGATCACGCTGTTTCGACAGCGCAGGGGGCTCCCTTTTTTCAGGGGCCCGCGGAGCTGTTCTCCCGGCTGCACAATTCCCAACAACAGAGGAAGCAATGACGGCAAAGTACATCTTTGTGACTGGTGGCGTTGTGTCTTCGCTTGGCAAGGGACTGGCAGCAGCCTCGATCGGCTGCCTCATGGAAAGCCGGGGCCTGAAAGTTGCGCTACAGAAGTTTGATCCTTATCTCAACGTCGATCCCGGAACCATGTCGCCTTTCCAGCACGGTGAAGTCTTCGTCACCGATGACGGCGCCGAAACCGATCTTGACCTGGGACACTACGAACGCTTCACCCATTGTCGCCTGAGCCGCGACAACAACTGGACCACCGGCAGAATTTACGAAACCATCATCGCGAAAGAGCGGCGGGGCGACTACCTCGGTAAGACCGTGCAGGTCATTCCGCACGTCACCAACGAAATCAAGAGCGCCATGAAGAAGGTTGCCCAGGATGTCGACCTGGTAATCGTCGAGATCGGCGGCACGGTTGGCGACATCGAGTCGCTGCCCTTTATCGAGGCCATTCGCCAGATGCGGCAGGAACTGGGCCGCGAGAGTACGTTGTTCGTGCACGTCACCCTGGTGCCTTACATCGCAGCCGCCGGCGAACTTAAGACCAAGCCAACGCAACACTCGGTCAAAGAATTGCTGAGCATCGGTATTCAACCGGACATTCTGCTGTGTCGCACCGACCGCTACCTTTCGCACGAGATCAAGTCGAAGATCGCACTGTTCTGCAACGTCGAGGAGGAGGCGGTAATTACTGGCAAAGACGTAGCTTCGATCTACGAAGTGCCTCTAGTCTTCGCCCACGAGAAAGTCGACCAACTGGCGCTTCGTTACCTGCACATCCAGGCTCCAGAGCCGAATCTTGCCAGGTGGGAGGACCTGGTCCATCGTATCTACAACCCAAAGGACGAAGTCACTATCGGGATTGTGGGCAAGTACGTTGAGTATGAAGATTCCTACAAGTCGTTAAAGGAAGCGCTGGTACATGGCGCGGTGGCCCACAACCTTAAACTCAATGTGGACTGGATCGAAGCGGAAGGGCTTGAGTCCAAGGACCAATCGGTGCAGACGCAGTTGGAAGAGGCCGACGGCATTCTAGTTCCGGGCGGGTTCGGAAAACGGGGTATCGAAGGAATGTTGAAGGGAATTCGATACGCCCGCGAAAACAAGGTACCGTACTTCGGAATCTGCCTCGGCATGCAGACGGCATGTGTTGAGTTTGCCCGTAACGTGTGTGGACTGGAGCAGGCCAACTCCAGCGAGTTTGATCCGGCGACCCCGCATCGGGTGATCTACAAGCTTCGTGAGTTGCGGGGAGTTGAAGAATTGGGTGGAACCATGCGGCTTGGCGCATGGGCCTGCCGCCTGGAGAACGGATCCCTGGCGCAACGAGCCTATGGTCAAAGCGAAATCAGCGAACGCCACCGGCACCGCTACGAATTCAATCGCGAGTATGAAAGCACGCTGACCGCGGGCGGATTGAGCATCTCCGGATCTACGCCGGACGGGACATACGTCGAAATCATCGAGATTCCAAACCATCCCTTCTTCCTGGGATGCCAGTTCCATCCTGAATTCAAATCGAAGCCGCTAGAGCCACATCCTCTCTTTTCAGCCTTCATCAAGGCCAGCTATGAAAACCGCGCATCGCGCTGGAAGAGGCAAAGTACGGCCGCTGTGGACCAGTTTCTGCGCCCCGAAAAACTGAAACAGTAACCTTCATTGTGTTAGTAGATAAAGCACTTGGCTATCTTGGTATTACGTCACTAGCAGATTGAGATTACCGACTCGGTTATATATAGTTAATACTGTGGGCAGGATTACCAACAGTCCAGCTACATAAAGTGTACTGTTGTCGAGGCTAAGCCGACGCTTCCACGTAAGAATAGTCCAGCCATACTACCTTTCCGGTTTCCTACAATAGGCAAACTGTTGCACACATCCTGCCGGCGCCTGGTCCCAAGTCGCCTGTTTTTAGCCGCCGAATCTGGTACGAAACGTGCACCATTCATGGGCGTGTGAGTCATCTGATCGGTGAACAGCATTCGCCCGTGAGACTGCAGATTCAACGATCTTCCCCTGTGACTCGACGCAGATAGTAATTGCGGCGGCATTACCGCAATTGGTCGAAAATCCGGCGTCGCGATGCCGGTACGACAGATTCGAAGGAGTGGCGCCGAGTAGAATCGCCCACCACCAGGAGGTTGAATCCAATGTTGAAGAAGGTGACTCTCGCAATGGGTTGCATCGTGCTTCTTGCGTCGCTCAGCAGCGTTGCGAATGCGGATGCGATCACGTTCAGCTTTATCTATGGCACCACCACCACCGTCCAGCAAAACTCGTCGGGTCTAACCGCTGGGCCTGGTCTTGTTTTGGTTGTTAGCGACGTCAACAAAGGCACGTACTTTTATATAAATGGAGCGGCAAGTGTGCAAACAGGGGGCGACGTGACGTGGGGCGTCGGGGGCGGCGTCCTGAATGCTTCATTTGGGCCGGGAGGATCGGTGAGCGCAACGGCTGCAACAGGCGTTTGCCCGCCCGATTGTGGTCCAACCCTGGTGTCGGGAATTATGGAAGACGGATCTATGTACTCGGCCACCCTCGGCGGAGGAAACGGATCGTTTCATGGCCTCTTCGACGTGACCTATGTCAGCCCGAAGATATTGGCGCTCTTCGGCTTGGGTCCTTCTTACTTGGAAGACGGTTCCGTGTCCCTGAATACCAGCAACAATAATATGATGACGGCCACCATGGATGTCGCGACCTTGGCGGGAGGCACGATTACGATTGACACTCCCGTCCCAGAGCCAGGGACGCTGGTGCTTCTCGGCACTGGTATCCTTGGATTGGCAGGGGCTCTTCGCCGTAAGCTTCAATGACTGCTGGAGCCTGACGATTCGGTTTGCAACTCGGTGTGCGAGTCCAAAGCGCTGGAGCCCGAGCTCTGGCGCTTCATTTTTGTAATCCAACCACCAAAGAGTTTGCGAAGATCAGAGTAATCGCACTCGCAGCTGAAGTGGTTACCTCCTAGTGCTTATTGTGCTAATACCACGGCTGCAGTTACTACTTCCTTTGCGGATTGAATAGCACGTCTCTTCATGGCTTCGAATGACCGCAGTCCCGGCGACAAAGGTAATAGGATTACCACTTTCTCAGCTTGAGTCGCAAATGCATGCACATTGTGACCCAGGTCACATGCGCATGTGATTGGTTTTTCATATGCATGTTTGGAACAGGACGTGCTCCTTAGAAAGCGCGTAGTCATCTGGATGATGGCTTGAAAACGGCAGGGTCATTTGATGTCGCAGCCTCTCATCCATCGTGACTGAGCAAATAGGGTAATTTGGCCGAAGGTTACCCAGATCAGTTCAAGTCCGGCACTTTAGGTTATACAGACCAAACTGAGAACGACGGAGCCAAAGAGCGAAGTCGAAACGAACCCGCACCTAGGAGAATGGAACGAATGATGAAGAAAGTCACCCTCACACTGGCATGCCTCGCGCTACTTGCCTCGTTTAGCGGCGTTGCACGAGCGGATGCTATCTCGTTCAGCTTTATCTTCGGTGGTAGCGCCACCGTCCAGAACAACGCATCAGGTTTGACCGCCGGACCGGGACTTGTCTTGGTCGTCAGCGATGCCGACACGGGGGCGTACTACACCGTTAACGGCGCGGCGTCCGTGCAAACCGGAAGCACCACCTCCTGGGCAGTCGCGAGTGGAATTTTCAACGCCACATTCGGCGCAGGTGGGAGCGTGGGCGTAACCGGTGCAGCCGGAATCTGTCCGCCAGACTGCGGTCCGACTCTTCTTTCCGGGACCATGGAAGCCAATTCCCTGTACTCGGCAACTTTAGGCGGGGGAAATGGGTCGTTTCATGGACTTTTCAACGTGACCTACGTCAACCCGAACATTCTGGCCCTGTTCGGTTTGGGTCCAAGCTTCCTGCCGGATGGATCCGTGTCCCTCAATTCCAGCAGCAACAACATGGTAACGGCCATCAGGGATAACGCGACCCTGGCGGGAGGCACGATCACCATTGACACTCCCACTCCCGAACCAGGAACCTTGGCATTGTTCGGCACCGGGATACTTGGGTTGGCAGGAATGATCCGTCGGAAACTGCTTTAGCGTATCGCCGAAGCTGAGGCATCAGAACGTGTGAGGATCGGGCGCCGGGGGCACAAATCTCCGGCGCCTTTATCATTGGTTGCTGCTTTTCTAGTAAACATCACATTACTACTTCTAATCGACACCCCAAAAAATACCATCCAGCCTCCCACTGATCCACTGCACTGGTAAGCTGCTGACCGGATATTACTTAGCTCGTTCTCAACCGTCTGGCTTCAGTCTCAAAATGCACGATTTATTGTGCAAAATTGTTTACGCAGTCCGGAAATAACCCTTAAATCACCACCTTTGAGCTATTGCACAAAATGTTAGGTAACCAGTATGGTTGGTACCTAATCAGTAGAGTCTGTTTTGAATCCGCCCCAGATATCTGGACAGGTTAAGTGTGCGTCACTGGGCCAGACAGCGGGTTCCAAAGGCATTTTCAGTTGCGGTCTTCACAGGGAGGAATGGTAGATGTCAAGGAAACTGGTAGGGATTTTCTCGCTACTTCTTCTGGCCGGGGTATTGAGCGGCGTGAGTTACGCCGATCCAATCCCCGTACAAATCACAATCGGTCAAAGCACAACCGGCTCAGCCACAGCCGGAGCTAACGGTGCCAGTTTTAGTGGCGTATCTGGCTATGCGTATCAGGGTCCGAATTCGGGTACGTACTGGCTGAGTGACGCAACCCTCACTGGAACCGCCTGCGACTTTGTTTGCACGCTCGCCGCGAACGCGGAAACGGTGACGGTAACCATAGGCGTCGACTCTTTAACCGGCACTCTCTCGCTTCATGAAGAAGCGCTCGGCGAGTACCTTAAGGGATCATTTTATATCACGAGTTCGACCCCAGGCTTCACGAGCACGGGGTATGCTGTGGGCCAGACCGTTGTTGCGGACCTCACCGTCCTTGGAAGCCGGGTGTCAAGCGGTGAGATTCAGACGGACGCCGTTCCCGAGCCGGGAACCATCGCTCTGACGGGAACCGGGCTTTTGGGTCTGGCGGGCTTTCTGCGCCGCCGGATGTAGACTGCTGAGTCTCGCTACCCCCTTCAGCGACTCGTCGCGGTTGGGCGCGAGCGGTTCAAGTCCCCCGGCATCTCAGGATGCCGGGTTTTCTTTTGCTTTCATACCTCACCAGCTCGAAGTTCGTTTGTCTGAAGCGGTCTGCGGATAAGCGTCTGGGCAATCGAGTCCTTGCGCCATCGGATTCGCGCGCTGGGTGTGCGAGTTCGGCGTCCTGCGTACAATAGGGCTCGATGGGAGCGATAGCGCGTCCCGATCGATTGGACGCAAAACAAACGTGGCAATCCAATTTTCCATTGGCGAGGTTCTGGTCGGCGGAGGGGGCTTCTTCCTCATAGCCGGGCCGTGCGTGATCGAAAGTGAAGAGCATGCGTTGAAGATGGCTGAAGCCGTTGCAGCCGTCGCGCGGGACAAGAAATTGCCTTACATATTCAAGGCTTCCTACGACAAAGCTAATCGAACTTCGATACGAAGCTTCAGGGGACCGGGGCTGCAAGAGGGGCTACGAATCCTCGACAAGGTACGCCGTGTGGTTGGAGTTCCAGTGTTGACGGACGTGCATGAGGTGGCGGACGTCGCTCGCGTGGCAGAAGCTGTCGACGTTCTGCAAATTCCCGCGTTCCTTTGCCGGCAGACCGATCTTCTGGTGGCGGCGGGGAAGACCGGGCGCGCTGTGAATATCAAGAAGGGGCAGTTTGTGTCCCCGTGGGACATGCGACATGCGGTGCAGAAGGTCCACGAAGCCGGTGGCGAGCGTGTCTTCGTGACTGAACGTGGCGCTTCGTTTGGCTACAACAATCTCGTGGTCGACATGCGGTCACTGCCGGTCATGCGGGAGTTCGCGCCGGTCGTGTTCGACGCCACACATTCCGTTCAACTGCCGTCTGCCGGAAGTTCGAACGGCAAGGATGGCGGCCAGCAGAGCGGCGGGCAGCCTGAATTTATTCCTCTGTTGGCGCGAGCGGCAGTGGCGGCGGGAGTAGACGGAGTCTTCATGGAAGTTCACGACAATCCGGCGCAGGCAAAGTCCGATGGCGCCAACGCACTCGACCTGAAGCTCCTTCCGGATGTTCTGGACCAGTTGATCGCAGTCCACTCGGCGCTGAATTAGGCTTTGCAGGGCCTGGCGGGGGCTCGTTTGGGCATCGACCGTCAGGAAACGCCCTCAATAGCTGGTCAAATTCGCTGCAATTTTGCCCCATTCAAAGCCCAATTCAGGCGTTTAGGGCTTAAAATGTAGGGAGGCGACCGCCTCCGTTGATATCCTTAAGCTGTCTCAAAGAAGGCCAAAGCACCGCTGTGTCCATCCGACTTGCTCTGAGTCGCAGACCACGAACTTGACAGGAGTTTCACATTGTCTAAAAAACGTTATCTCTTTACGTCCGAGTCGGTGACAGAAGGTCACCCCGACAAGATTGCTGACCAAATATCCGATGCCATTCTTGACGCCTGCCTGAAGGAAGATCTCTACAGCCGGGTGGCATGCGAGACGCTGACGGCGACCGGTCTGGTCGTGATCGCCGGCGAAATCACAACCAAGGCATACGTTGATTTCCAGAGCCTGGTTCGCGGCGTCGTCGCCTCGATTGGCTACGACAATGCCCTCTATGGATTCGACTCCAACACCTGTGCCGTGATCTCTTCGATTAACAAGCAGTCGGGAGACATCGCCATGGGCGTCGACACCGGCGGCGCCGGAGATCAGGGCATGATGTTCGGCTATGCCAGCAACGAAAACGCCGAACTGATGCCGACTCCGATCTCGCTGGCGCACAAATTGACGTTGCGCCTCACGGAAGTCCGCAAGAATGGCACTCTTCCTTACCTCCGTCCCGATGGCAAGTCCCAAGTCACAGTTGAATACGACGAAAACCACAAGCCCTTCCGCATTGATGCGGTTGTCATTTCGTCGCAGCATTCCGAGACGATTTCGACGGAAGAATTGCGCGCCGATATTCTGAAGCACGTCATCCAGGTAGCGCTTCCGGCGAACATGCTTGACGCCGACACTAAGTACCATATCAATCCGACCGGGCGTTTCGTTATCGGCGGGCCGATGGGAGACACAGGCCTGACCGGACGCAAGATCATCGTAGATACCTACGGCGGCATGGGTCGTCACGGCGGCGGCGCGTTCAGCGGAAAAGATCCGACGAAGGTGGACCGCTCGGCTTGCTACATGGCGCGTTACATCGCGAAGAACATTGTGGCTGCGGGATTGGCTGATCGCGTTGAAGTGCAATTGGCATACGCCATTGGGGTAGCGGACCCGGTCAGTGTCCTCGTCGAGACCTTCGGCACGGCGAAGGTGGATGAAGCCGAGATTGCCGATCTGGTCCGAGCCAACTTCAAGCTGACCCCCAAAGGCATCATCGAATCGCTTAACCTGCGGCGTCCGATCTACCGCAAGACCGCGGCCTACGGACACTTTGGGCGCAACGATCCCGACTTCACCTGGGAGCAGACGGACAAGGCCGCCGCGTTGCGTGAGCAGGCTGGGCTGGCGGTCCCGGAAGTGGCTAAGGTCTCGAAGTAGTTTCGACTTTGGGGCACCCGCGACAGCGGTGGCCCCTTCACACAACCTCACGATCGCGATCGCCGACCGGCGAACGCACATGCGCTGAGTCATCAGCGGAAGCACTTAGAAACGGGAGAATATGTCGACGACAATCACACGCACGGCGGGCGATATCGCCAACCTCGAACTCGCGGACATGGGAAAGAAACGCATCGATTGGGCCAACCAGTCCATGAAGGTGCTGCAGATCATTCGCAAGGAATTCATCAAGAACCAGCCACTTGCCGGCATGCGAATCTCGGCATGTCTGCACGTCACTGCCGAGACGGCAAATCTGGCGATCACGCTGCGCGACGGCGGAGCTGACGTTGTGCTTTGCGCCTCCAACCCGCTGTCCACCCAGGACGACGTTGCGGCCTGCCTGGTTCGCGACTACAACATTCCGGTTTACGCCATCAAGGGCGAAGACAACGAGACGTACTACTCGCACATCATGGCGGCGCTCGATCACAAGCCGCACATCACGATGGACGACGGCGCTGACCTGGTGACCATCGCTCTCACCAAGCGCAAGGAAGTTCTCGATGGCATTATTGCCGGCACCGAGGAAACGACCACAGGCGTCATCCGGCTGCGCGCCATGGCGAAGCAGGGTGTACTGAACTATCCGATCATCGCGGTAAACGATGCCGACACTAAGCATCTGTTCGACAACCGCTACGGCACCGGGCAGTCCACGATTGACGGCATTGTGCGCGCCACCAACTTCCTGCTGGCGGGAGCAAAGTTCGTGGTCGCCGGCTACGGATGGTGTGGCCGCGGACTGGCAAGTCGCGCACGTGGTTTGGGAGCTGAGGTCATCGTGACCGAAATCGATCCCACGAAAGCGATCGAAGCGGTTATGGACGGCTACCGCGTGATGAGCATGGACGAAGCTGCGAAGATCGGCGACGTCTTCTGCACCGTCACGGGCAACAAGAGCGTGTTGCGCAAAGAGCATTTCGAAGCCATGAAAGACGGAGCGATCATCGCCAACTCCGGACACTTCAATGTTGAGATCGACATCCCAGCGTTGGACAAAATGTCGTCCTCCAAGCGCACGACTCGCGCATTCGTCGAGGAGTACTCGCTGAAGGATGGGCGCAAGATCAACCTGCTGGGCGAAGGACGTCTGATCAACCTGGCGTCGGCGGAGGGACATCCTCCCTCTGTAATGGACATGAGCTTCGCCGACCAGGCGCTTTCCGTCGAGTACCTGGTGAAGAACCACACTACGCTCGAGAAGAAGGTTTTCCCGGTTCCGGAGGAGCTGGACAAGCGCGTCGCCAAGCTGAAGCTGGAGTCGATGGGAATCAAGATCGATCGACTGACTCTGGAGCAGGAAGAGTACCTGGCGAGCTGGTCGGAAGGAACATAGAACCAGTTGTCAGTGGTCAGTTGCTAGTGGTCAGTTTTGGATTTTTGCGGGGGCGACAGAAATGTCGCCTTTCGCTTTGGATGCAGTTGGATGGGAAGGCTACTTACGGCTGCTGCCATACGCAAGTACGACCGCGATTCCCGCTACTCCCATCAGCAACATGACACAGGCCTGCCATCCATCTGCGACCCACATCCAGCCGGTCACAATCGCTCCCAGGCTTCCGCCGATGTAGTAGAACGTGACGTAGAGGCCCGCTGCTGAGGAACGCGCCCGCTGAGCAACGATTCCCGTTTGCACCGTTCCGACTGCTTGAAAGATAAAGATGCCTGAAGAAAATAGCGCCAGCCCCACGATGATCAGAGGAAGGCTTCGAAGCAGCGTCAGCATGAGCCCAAGTAGTGCAAATCCGAATGCCAGTAGCGCAGTGTGACGGATGCCGTAATGGTCTAGAAAACGTCCTGACAGCGGCGTGACAATCAGGCCGAGCAAGTAAACGAAGAACACGCTGCCCAGTTGCGCGGAATTGAGATGAAACGGTGGAGCCGCCAGATAAAAGTTCACATAGGTGAACACGCCCACCAGGCAAAACAGAGCCGCAAAACCCATGCCAAAAACTGCCAGCAGCCGCGGATTGTGCAGATGCTCAAGGCCGTCCGAAATCGAATTTCGCCAACCAGAGGAACGTAAAAAGTTTTTGGCTTTCGGCAACGCGCGCTGCACCACGATGGCGCCGGCGAGATTCAAGATGCCAATCGCCAGAAAAGAGCCTCGCCAATCGAAGTGATGCGCCACCACTCCGGAGATGTAGCGTCCCAGGAATCCGCCCAGCACGGTCCCGGTTACATAAGCGGACATCGCACGGCCAACGTAGGAGGTGGCGAACTCCTCATTGATGTATGCCATCATCACCACAATGACGCCGGGTACAAAAAGTCCCTGCATGAAGCGCCAGAAGATCAGCGCGTGCAGGCTCTGCGACGTCGCAGCCAGCAACGTGGGAACAGTCAGTGCGTAGAGCGAGGGGACGATGACTTTCTTTCGTCCAATCGATTCTGCCATCAGCCCAACGATGGGCGCCATTAAAGCGACTGCGAGAATGGTCGAGCTGACGGTCAGGCTGATCCCGATGACGGTTGAGTTGTAAACCCGCTGCAAATAGGGCAACAGAGGTTGCGTGCAGTAAACGTTGAGGAATGTGCACATGCCGGCAAGCATGCAGGCCAGAATGGCAGCCCCCGCAGGGCGTTCCGACTGATCAACGCTGATCTCTGGATTCGCAATCACGGCATCTGTCACAGCACCACCAGCGTGATTCCTTTGTTGCCTTTGCCAAGATCGCGATCTTCCTTCAACTCGGGAAACTGCTTGAGCAGCGCCCAAGTGCTTTCGTCGGATGTGCGCCAGTTCTCGCCGTAAATGCAGGCGCGAACTTCTCGTCGATCCGCCATCGGTCGCAGTGTCGACTGCAATGCGATTCGTAGATCTCCACCGACGCCGCTGGAGCCGTATCCGTGGATGATCTTCAGGATTTTTACTCCGCTCTTGCGAGCAATGACCAACTCGCTATTTAAGCGCGAGCGTGCCTGCTCGACGCTGGGCAAGCCGTCTTCGAGATTCACGGCCTTAATGAGCTTGGACATGCGCGCAACCAATCAACGTCACTCCTACAAAACACGATATCATCGGAGTCTTGGTGACTCGTAGATGAAGGAAGCCGGTTTCTGGGCTCTGGATACTGCCAAGCTACGTGGCGCGACACATGCCGAGGCGCGAATCGTCGACGAACGCAGACGCGAGTTGGCTACGAGAAACGGTCGCATCGGCAGCGCCTCCGATTCCGAGTCGCTGGGCATTGGCATTCGAGTCATCGCCGATAGCAGCTTTGGATTCGCTGCGACGGACGACCTGACGAGAGAAGGCGTGCAGAGTTGCGCCGCTCAAGCCGTTCTGATCGCTAAAGCGTCGGCGCGAGTTAAATCAGCGGAACTGCATCTCGTGCCCGAACCTCCGCACGTCGCCGACTGGGCTTCGCCGTGCCGAATCGACCCATTCGGCATCTCGCTCGAGAAGAACCTCGAACTGCTGTTTGCCATCGACGGCGAGATGCAAAGGGTAAAGGGCGTGACGCTGGCTGAAACCAGCATGAATTTCAGGCGATACGAGCAGTGGTTCTTCTCGTCCGAAGGTTCCGAAATTCATCAGACATTTATCACCACCGGCGCTGGCTACGCAGCGCATTCCTTTGCCGGCACCGAGATCCAGAAGCGGTCGTATCCGAACTCCTACGGCGGTCAATACCAGAACAAGGGATATGAGCTGATTGAAGAGCTTCAGTTGCTGGAACACGCTGGCGGTATCGCCGAGCAGGCGGTCGCATTGCATGCGGCGGAGCGATGTCCGCAAGGCAAGTTCGACGTCATCCTGGCATCGGACCAGCTCAGCTTGCAGATTCATGAATCGATCGGACATCCCATAGAACTCGACCGCGTGCTAGGAATGGAAGCGAACTTTGCGGGGACGTCGTTCCTGACCCTAGACAAGCTGCGCACTTTGAAGTACGGCAGCGACATCGTCAATGTCGTTGCCGACGCAACCGAGGCGCACGGGCCCGGTTTGGGAACCTTCGCCTTTGATGACGAGGGGGTGGCTGCGCAATGCGCTCCAATCATCACCAACGGGTTGTTTACCGGTTACCTGACCTCACGCGACACCGCCGCTGCCATCGGCGCAACCCGCAGTGGGGGATGTCTGCGCGCCGAAGGTTGGAACCGGCTGCCGATTGTGCGCATGACAAACATCAGTATCCTACCGGGAGAGTCGCCGCTGAGTCTCGAACAACTGATCGCCTCGACCGATCACGGCATTTTGATGGAGACCAACCGTTCGTGGTCCATCGACGACAAGCGCTACAACTTTCAATTCGGATGCGAGATGGGATGGGAGATCGTGGGCGGCAAGCGCCGGCGCATGCTTAAGAACCCGTCGTACTCCGGAATCTCGACCGAGTTCTGGAATTCGATGGATGCGATCTGTTCGCGTGATGAGTGGACACTGTGGGGAACTCCCAACTGCGGCAAAGGACAGCCGCAACAGGTGATGGGCACAGGACACGGCGCCGCGCCGGCAAGATTCCGCGGGGTCACGGTGGGTACTGCCTACAAGGGGAGTGAGTAGCGATGCTCACGCGCGATCAGGCTTCGGCTATTTTCGACAAACTCTGCAGATACTCTTCCGTGGACGAGGTCGAACTGCTGATTTCGAACGGACGAAGCTCCCTCACACGATTCGCGAACAACACCATTCATCAAAATGTTGGCGAGGAGAACCATGCGCTGTCGTTGCGGGTATCAATGGACGTTGGCTCTGCCAATGGGGGACGAACGGCCCGGGCCAGTACCAATAAGCTCGATGACAATAGCCTCCACCGCTTGGCGAAGACCGCGGAGACGCTTGTTCGGATGCAACAGCCCGACCCCGAATTACTTCCGATGCCCACGCCACGTGAAGTGTCGGAAGCCGAAGTTGACGGCGATGGGGTTGTGCAAAGGCATCTCGAGCGGACGGCGCGCGTCGACGCGCAAGACCGCGCGGCGGCGGTGGCTCGAATCGTCGCGGTAGCGAAGAAAGACAAGCTCACAGCGGCCGGGATCTACGCGACCTCGGAATTCGGCGAGGGATTGTTCAATTCCCGCGGCATAACCAAGTGGCACGAACAGACCTCAGCCGAGGTTTCCATCACAATGATCGGCGAGAACTCGTCGGGATGGCAGAAAGCCAATGCGCCCGATGTTGCCGATCTCAACCCGTTAAGAATGGCGGAGATCGCAGCCGAAAAGGCCCGAAGGTCGGCGAATCCGAGGGAATTGGAACCTGGCAAGTACACCGTGATTCTGGAGCCCTCGGCTGTGCTCGACATCGTCGGCTACATGTTCTGGGACTTCAGTGGCTCGGCGCTGCTGGAACAACGTTCTTTCCTCAATGATCGCCTTGGAACCACGCTTTTCGGTGACAACATCACGGTCGAGGACAATGTTTACCATGCGTTGCAAACGGGAGCTGCATTCGATGGCGAAGGCATGACCCGGCAGCGCCTCAAGTTGATCGACAAGGGAGTTGTACGGGACCTTGCCTACTCGCGCCTGGCTGAGAAGAAGATGCGCGACTCCGATCTGGCAACCAAGGTGGGCGCAGTTCGAGCAACGGGGCACGGATTCATGTTGCCAAACGAAATGGGAGAAGCGCCTTTAAACATCGTGTTTAGCGGGGCTCCGCCAGATAGTTTGCAAACTGTTGAGCAGATGGTGGCCTCCACCGAACGTGGAATTCTGGTGACCCGCCTGTGGTACATCCGCGAGGTCGATCCTTACGAAAAGATTCTAACCGGCATGACGCGCGATGGAACATTTCTGGTGGAGCACGGAAAGGTGCAATGTGGGGTGCGAAACTTTCGCTTCAATCAGAGTTTAGTTCATATGTTGCGCAACGTAGAGGCTTTCGGTGAGGCTGTAAGGGCGAGTGGCGAAGAGTCGATCGATATGGTGGTTCCACCAATGAAGATGCGGGACTTCAACTTTACCGAGACGACCAAATTCTGATGCGCTGGTGATCCCGAGTGATCCTGTGCAAGTCGAAGCTCGGCTGGGCATGTAACCTTAGGTCACTTTATGGCTAGTAAGTCGTAGTTTGATGGTGCTACTCGGACGTAATTTGGTTACCCTAAGAGTGGCACCTTTTGGTGTCACGTTCTTAAGTGACTGATAACATTGTACCGAAAAGGGAATATTTCATGGCGGACGTTAATTTTTCTTTACCGCTCGTGGTGACTTTAATGGTACTTTAGTAACTTCAGAACAGGATGCGGTTAGATATATCGTAAAGGTGGACTCTCATTTATGACCACTGAATCTCATCCTGACTTGCGCAATGCAGTTCGGTTTCCTCTGCACTTGCCGGTGACGTTGAAAACGCCGACGGCTGAGCACCGAGCACAGACAATAGATATCTCAGCGGGCGGAATTCTGTTTCGTACCGAAACGGAAGTTGAAGTGGGCTCAGCAGTCGAGTTCACCGTCGCCATGCCGGGAGATGTACTGGGATCGGACCGCGACGTGCTGGTGAAGTGCCGAGGCCGCGTGGTTCGATGTTCTGAAGAATCCTCCGGACGGAGCGTGGCAGTTGTCATCGATGAGTACAAGTTCGAACGGCCCTGATCACCTAGGGGCGTCAGTTTCACGTCACGACGTGGATCACACGACGCTTCGCACCAGTTCCTCGGTTCGCTCCGGCCCAACGGAAACAACTCGAATCCCGGTTCGAATCATCGTTGCGGATTCGGAAGCCATTTTTCGAGTCGGCATGGGGAAGATTTTCGCCCTCGAGAAAGACCTGGAGGTCGTCGCTCAGACCGAGACGCTGCCCCAGACCCTGAGCGCGGTTTCGAACACTCCGGCGGAAGTGGTGCTGTTCGAAGCGGGATTGTCGCCGAATCCTCCCGACGCCGTCTCAGATGTAATGCGGCGAGCGCAACCCGACACCAGGGTGATCGTCGTCGCCCACCACACAGGCGAAGAAGAAACCGTCGAGTACCTTCGCCGGGGTGTGCGAGGGATTCTGACCCGCTCGGTTTCACCCGATTTGCTGGTTCGCTGTGTCAGAAAAGTCGCTGCAGGCGAGACCTGGCTCGACAACCAGGGAGTCAACTGGGTGATTGAGGCATACCGCACTCAGGCAGAACAGGGAACGACGCCCAAACAGCAACTCCGCCTCAGCGAGAAAGAGATGCTGATCATCGGCGGGGTGACGCAGGGTCTGAAGAACAAGGACATCGCCCTCGAAGTGGGCACCACGGAGCAGGTCGTCAAGAATTACCTGCGGAAGATCTACGACAAGCTTGGAGTCTCCGATCGGCTGGAATTGGCGCTATACAGCATGCATCGCCGCCTGCTCGATGGGTATGTTCCTCCCTCTGGTCGCGAGAACCAGGCGTCACAAGCGATGAGTGGGCAAGTGCCGAGTCCGCAACTGGCTGCTACCGGCGCTGCGCCCTGGTCCAACGGGAACGCCAAAAAACAGTAAGCTCTCCCGCCGCAGCATCAATGCGTTGTTCATGGCCGGTACTCGCTTCCGGGTCTGCGCTCAGGCTCAATTCTTGAGTCGCCGCGACGGAGGACTGGAATTCTTAAGCTGCGCGTTACAATGGTCAGTCCCGTTCGACCGCAGTGCGTTGTAGCGTTTCCGAACAGGCTTGCACTTATCTACTTAATTCCTGTGAGGTGATATGAAGGGCGATGCCAAGGTTATAGAGTTTCTCAACCAGGTACTGAAAGCGGAGTTAACGGCGATCAATCAGTACTTCCTGCATGCCGAAATGTGCGAGAACTGGGGCTATGAACGGTTGGCCAAGCTTATCCGCAAAGAGTCGATCGAAGAAATGGTGCACGCCGAAAAGCTGATGGAGCGCATTCTTTATCTTGACGGAACTCCTAATATGAGCGACTACTTCAAGATCAACATTGGCCAGACCGTCGAACAGCAGTACAAGAACGATCTGCAACTTGAGTACGACGCGGTCAAACGGTTGAACGATGGCATCCAGTTGTGCATTGCAGCCAATGACGGAGGCTCGCGTGAGCTGGCCGAGAAGATCCTCTCCGATGAAGAGCATCACATCGATTGGCTCGAAGCTCAACTTCACGCCATCGGTGAAATGGGATACCAGAATTATCTGGCGCAGCAGTTGAAAGAAGAAGAGGGCTGAAGGCGTGAGTGAGCGGCTCGTCTGCCAGGTCGTATCGGTATCCAACCAGACGAGGGAAGGTGATCTCGCACGCAATGCGGCTTTCGATGGCCCGAACTCGTGTGGGCAGCGGGCCGGGCTTGGGGTCGGTGGTTGTGCCGCTGCACGGAATGAACGAAAACGGCACGCCATAGACTTCGGCGTATTCGGGATTGAAGCGGCCCTTGTCGTTGACGGCGTAACTCTTTGGTTCCGGCGAAGATCGGCACATCGCTACCTGGCGATCCGTCAAGGTCACAGACTGCTCTGAAGAAGTTGAAGAAGACGGCACCATCATTCGACGCCAGCGGGAGAGATTTACCAACGAACTCACTCTGCTATACGCATCAGGGAAAATCGCCATCCTGCGTTGAACCTCACCTGATCGATCCCACACACCGAGATGGCCGTCATGCTTCATCCTGGTTGTGCAACTTCTGCACACCCTAGTCAGCAGACGAGACGATGCTGAATATGGGGCGACGCCTAGTAGATTCCATTAGTTACAGCAATGCTCTGGACCGCTTTCGTCAAAGACACGGAAATGGGCTACTTTGCACGGCAGGAATGCTCAATGGCGCGTTCGGTAAAGACGAGGGCCGGCATATCGCGCACTGGCGTTCCGTCAAACACGTTGACGTCTATCACGAAGAGGAAGACGGCTATCAGATCGTGCGCCGGCGGGAACGTTTCAGCCACGAGCTGACACTCGCCTACAAAAGCGGCCGTGTTCTCGTACTCAAGGAAACGGAAGAGAAAGCGACCAGCGATGAAAAATGCGCATGAACGATTTGGAGAACTGGTTTACCTGCGGCGCACGGAGAAGACACGGACGCACATCCGGGTCCAACTGAGCGCCTGGATTGGCGAGGACAGCACGGCGCACCTGGTCTCCGCGCTAACCGCTGCGTTTGCCAACAACGATCCGTTCATCACCATCGATCCCGATGGCGTTGAGAGGATCGTCTCGCTGGGGGAGACACCCACGTGCTTTCGCGGTCCCGTCGGTGTAGCCGGTCGTAGACGTCCACTGCGGCACCTGATCGGCCTGTCGCAGGAGATGATTGGCAATGCCAACCAGGATCGCGTCCCTATCGCTTTCAGTCACGGCGTGACAGTGTTCAGAGCATAAATTCATAGGACTCCCTTAACGCGGCCTTTCGACGATGAGCATATTCTTCTCGCGATCTAGCTGGTGACTCCCCGCACAGTCCAGAAGTCGTGCGCGAGTTCCGGATCGGAGATCACCTTATACGGCATCCAGAAATGGCCTTTGACGCCCCAATCTTCTCCCCAGGAATTCCTGACCAGCACCGCCGCCTTATGATCGTCGTATCCGACCGCCATGACAGCGTGCCCGCCCACTGCTTTGTCATGTCTCTTGTTTGGCACCGGCATGATTCCGCTCTTCTTCACCTCTTCGCTCTCGAAACTCTCGTGAAGCATGAAACCAAAGAGAAAAGGGCTGCGGTCGGCTAGGCAGCGCTTCAAATGCTTGAGAAAGACTGCGGGCCTCAACTCCCCGATTGGAATGCGATGGTATCCCACAATCTGGTGCTTCGCGGCCGCCTCGAACGCTTCCGTCGGCGGCTTCTTCCGCACGAATCGGGTATCTTCGCGGTACGGCCAGAGCGATTCAGGACAAACGCCGATTTTGGCCACTGCTTTGATTGCATCGCGCAGCCGAACGACGCAGTGAATGCTGTTTCTTGCTTGATGGGTGAGCGCGCGTTCGTTGTAGTAGATGAACAGTCGTGACGGCGAGATCACCCGGATCTTCTGCCTTCGTTCTTCGAAGCTGAATGCCGCTGCGACCGCGTGTGCGGTACAAGTGCCAAGCTTCGTCCCTTGGTCGAGCACGCGTGTGCAACGAGACCGCAGGTCGACCCGGTGTGGGAGTGGTGCACGCAATTCGTGCCGTTCTAGGGAGTAGACGTAGTCCCTGTGATCCGGCACGTCCCTGGCCAACACATAACGTGAGCTAGACGTAGGCATGAAGGGAGATTGTGACAGGTTCAGGGTCAGGTTGAAAGCCAAGCTGCGACCAGGCTAAATGCTCGCGATTTCGCAAAGATTCCGGAAACTGACGTGAAACGACATGCGATAGCAGTGACCATGACAATCGTATTTCACGCATCGCTGCTCGGTAGACCATTAATCGTCAGATCATTAAGCAAAAGAGAAATTCGAAGCGTGGTTGCCTGGCCTGGTCAGGTTGCTTAGCCAGCCATTTCTGAACCCTGAATGAACAGAGACCTGTTCCGTTCAGCGGTGGTGCAGCCGCGGTTGCGTTGCAGGGTTTACTGCAAGGGCTCTCTATTTTCGCACTCGTAGAATTCGCTTGTGTTTGAGCATATCTTGTAGTATTTATGCAACAAGATGAAACGAGAGCCCAAAGGTGCAGTCGCCGCCCGCTGGCGTCAGCGCAAGTTTCAACTGCTGGGCCTGTTTCCCATACCGCCTGATTTGTTGCCGGGCTCGCTGAGCTGCAGCCGCACCCGCTGCGGCAAACCCTCTTGCCGCTGCGCCCAAGGCGAGGGCCATGAGGCCTGGACTCTCACCTTCATGGCGGGAGGGAAACGCCGGGTCGAGCGGATTCCCAAGCCATGGGTCGAGCACGTGCGCCAGCAGGTGAAGGCGGGGCGGGACTTCCTCGACGCCGTGCGCGCGGTGCTCACGGCCAATGCCGAGCTGCTGATTCTGGCCCGAAAACAGAAGTCCAAACCCCGTCGCTAACCATGCCTACGCCACGCGCGCTGCTCCGCTTCGTCGTCCCTCGCCTCGGCCTCGAGCGCTACTTGGCCAAGCCCGGGGATGGTCGACAACAACCCATCATTGCCGCACGGGTACTGCTCTGGGCGATGGTGGTCGGACGGGTGTTGCGGGAGTGTAGTTTTCTGGGAGTCGAGCCGATCGTGCGCGTGGCAGGCTGCCGCGTACTGGGTCTGCAGCGGTCGTTCAGCAATGATGCACTCAACTACTTGGGGGAACGGCTAGATCCGTCTACCACCCGTTCCGCGCTGATTGATCTGGTGCGCCAAGCCAAGCGCGGTAAAGCCTTCCAAGATTGTCGCTTCCTCGGGTTGGCCGTGGATGGGACCGGGGCTGGCCGCAGCCGCGAGTCCCACTGCGACTGGTGTCGTCTCATTCACGATGCCAAGCTGAAGGTGCTCGGTTACCACCACCAGGTGGTGGCCATGAGTGTGGTCGGCACCGGTCTGACGCTGCCCTTCGAGGTGGAACCGTATGGCCCTGGGGATAGTGAGTACGCGGCCGCCCAGCGTCTGCTGACGCGGGCGGCGGTCGGAGCCCTGGGAATCCGCTTTGCCGATTACGTGGTGGCGGATGGCGAGTTTGCCCGCGCCCCCTTCTTGCACACCGTCAATCGCCTGGGACTGCACGCCGTCGTGCGGCTGAAGGAGAATCTCCCCCTCTTGTCGGGCACCGTGCAGCGGCGCTTCCAGCCGCTGGCTCCCACCCACGTCTATCACGATGGAAACGACCAGGTGGAGGTCTGGGATGCGGACGACTTCGATCCCTGGGAAACCCTGCAATGCAAACCGTACGCGCCTTTCGCTATCGCCAGCACAAACCCGATGGCAAGCTGGTCGAGGCCACCTGGTTGACCGACTTCCCTCCCGCCAGGTCAGCAGCCTGTCGCTGTATCACATGGCGAAGAGTCGTTGGCAGATGGAAAACCAAACTTTCAATGATGCCAAGAACCGCTATGGTTTTGAGCACACCTGTCATCATGAAAAAAGCAGTGTGCTGCTCAACTACCTCATTACCCTGTTGGCGCTAACCATTGAGCGGCTCTATCGTATTCGTTACCTGCATCGCGGCATTCATGCAGTGCGCTCCGCCGAGCAGCTGTGTCGTCTTCTCTGGGCTTCGCTTTCGCGTCCCCTCTCGCCCAACACCAGCTAGCCGTCTGCTTCCCGCCGAACCGCGCCCCCCCGATCCAGACCACCATATGCCGCACCACACCATCGCTTCCGCGCTCATGCGCATCCTCGACCAAAAATAGACCTGTTAGGGTCGGGCCCTGCCTAACTGCTCTCGCCTGCATTCCTACAGGCGTGCCAATGATGCCCGAGTTCAGAAGCGGCTGATGCCATCCTCAAGCGCAGTCTCCGATTAGCGCAACGGTTTTGCTATAATCGCAGAGCCGCAAAGCCGCGCGCCCTTAGCTCAGCTGGATAGAGCGTCTGGCTACGAACCAGAAGGCCGGGAGTTCGAATCTCTCAGGGCGCGCCATTCTTTTCAAGTACTTACAGACATCAAAAATCCAATCAAAATCTCACTGTAGTCAATTTTGTAGCGGTCAAATCCCCAGGGATCAACAAAGATCAATAAACGTAGGGGTTTCAGAGCCCAAATCTTGACAAGAATGCCAAAGTACTTTATAGTATAAAGTAATTTTAGATCCGCTTTTTCTGCCCCAGGATCATTTCCAAGCACATTCAAAACACCGTTGGCCGCAGGCCCAGTTCCTCACACAAGTCCGAGACCGCAACCTTGTCCAAAAGGTGCCGCCTCAGAATGGCCACCTTCTCCTCTGCGGTGTAATGCTTTCGTTCCTTTTTCATACGTTCGCTCCGCTATCTTAACGGACGAACGCTCTCTCCATTTCCAACTGAGGCAGGACAGTTCCTGCAGTTGCCGATTTACTTCCTCGGATGAATCGGGAATGGCTTCCGCTGCCGTCTCCAGGCCCAGTGACAGCAAGGCGAGCCTTTGACTGAAATCATCATGTAACTCCGATGCCAATCGGCGACGCTCATCCTCTTGGGCATTAATCGACATGCCGCTCAGTCGCATCTGTTCGTGCTTGGCAGCATTGAGTTGCTTCTGCTTGTAAAGCAGGTAGCCCGCAAGTGCGGTCAATCCCAGTATGGCTGCCAAGCCAGAAAGCAAAATCCATTTGGCTCTTTCCCAGAGAGTGGGTTCACGATTGAGAACGATGCTCCCGGCAGGCAGTCTCCGTTCATCGAGGTTCCAGCGCTTCAGCTGTTTCCAATCGAAGACATAAAGGCTTGGTCCATCCACGATCGGAATGTCTGCCGGTTTGCGTCCGTCAAGAACCTCTGCCGCAAGCTGGGCCGCAATCTTCCCCTGTTCGGCAAAGCTGACCACATATCCCCCTACGATCCCGTGTCCGAGGTAAGTATCGGAGATGCCGAATACCGGAGCGTTTGTGGTTTCTGACACGAGCGGAAGAGCAGTAGAAGCGTTAACGAATTGCTTGCCGCTGGCGTCACGAAAGAAGGAGGTGTAGAGCCGACAGTGCGTTGCGGCAAGTTGCGCAGCCGCTGCAGCAGGCTGCCCATGTCGACGTCTGTCAGGTATGTAAGATCTAGCGGTAGGGGATGCGCGTCAAGCTGCTTTTTGTCAGCCTCAATGTCGCCTTGTCGAACTGCGAACTTCCGCTCACGACCACGACATTGCGGACTTCCGGCGACAGGCGCCGGGCTGCCTCGAGTGTCTTCGCGGCATCGAACGCCATCCAGGATCCCGTGAAGCGCGAGGTCAGCTTGGGGTTCCCGGCCTGCACTTGCGTGCTGCCGCAAAACACGATCGGCACATCCGGTAGAAACGTCTCCGAAAAATGCAGCAGAAACAAGATTGGTGCAGGCCCCAGCTCGACTCACTTGCCGTCCGCTCGCATGCGGCCTAGTCACGACGTAACTCTCGTTAGGCCGGATGGCTACATCGCGTATTCCGCGCACGGCCGCCACGGAATGGCAGAATTAACATCCGTGCGTTCGCTCCTAGAGCGTCAAACACATCGCGAGCAAATTTAGGAAGAGTGCTTGCCGACCGTCACTGCCATCTGTGACGAATCGCACTGGTCGCTGGTGCGCTGCTTCCTAGAATCGTACTGCGGCCCGGTCAAGACTCCGAACTGTTTTGGGCTGCGCATTTGCGAATGGAACTGTGACTTTGCATGAGCTACACCAGAGACCCCTCGTCGCCGCTGCCAGTCTATCCAGGATCGAAGCCGCGCTTCCACGCCATGGTGAAGCCGACGGGAGCGATCTGCAATCTCGACTGCGTCTATTGCTATTACCTGCACAAGGAGGAACTGCTCGGCAGCGAAAGCCAATTTCGCATTAGCGACGAGGTTCTTGAGGCTCACATCCGGCAGTACATTGAGGCTCAGCGCGGCGATGAAGTTGTCTTCTCATGGCAGGGCGGCGAACCAACACTGCTGGGCGTGGGGTTTTTCGAAAAGGTGGTGACGCTCGAAAGGAAATATCAGCGCCCGGGCCTGCATATCGAGAACGACTTGCAGACCAACGGCACTCTACTGAATGACGAGTGGTGCTCGTTTCTGCGCGACAATCGATTCTTGGTGGGACTGAGCATCGATGGTCCGCAGGAGTTACATGACAAATTTCGGGTCAACAAAGGCGGTCAGCCTACCTTTGAAAAGGTCCTCGCGGCCAGCCAGATGTTGCAGAAGTACAAAGTGCCGTTCAACACGCTGACGGTAGTCAATCGTGTTAATGCGAAAAAGCCGCTGGACGTCTATCGCTTCCTGAGCCGTGAGCTTCGGCCGCGGCAGTTGCAGTTCATTCCGTGCGTGGAACCCAAGGTCTTTCACTACGTCGCGCCGCAGAAATGGGACCCATCCACTCTGCCCTTGCAAGGCTCCTCGGCCGCGCATCCTGGCAATCCCGAATCCGTGGTCACCGACTGGTCGGTCGATCCCGACGATTGGGGCTGGTTCCTGTGCAAGGTCTGGGACGACTGGTACCGGCGAGATTACGGCAAAGTGCACGTCAACCTGTTCGAAACGGCAGTCGCGCAGTGGATGGGATTGGACTCGCAGTTGTGCGTCTATGGCGAATTCTGCGGCAAGGGCGTGGCGCTGGAGCACGACGGCAGCGTCTATGCCTGCGACCACTATGTCTATCCTGAATACAGGTTAGGCAACATTTCAGAAAAGCACATCTCGCGTATGGTTTTTTCCGAGGAGCAGAAGAAATTTGGGTTCGCCAAGCGCGATGGCCTGCCGCAGCTGTGCCGCGAATGCAAGAACCGGTTTGCCTGTAACGGAGAATGTCCGAAGAACCGGCTGATTCGTACGCCTGACGGTGAGCCTGGGCTGAACTACTTGTGCAGCGGTCTGCAGCAATTCTGGCAGCACATCGATCACGACATGAAAGACATTCTGCAGCGCATTCAACGCGCCGGGACACTCCGCAATCTCCCGACGTTCCGCGTATAGCACGCCGCAGACAGGGAACCATACAGGCGAATAATCTCGTTTGAGGTTCCAGGCTGAAATAGTTCCCGAGAAAAGACGAACAGCCCACACTCGTGATGAGCGTGGGCTGCGGTTCAAGGACGATGAGTCGATTGTCGTTATCGGAAGGCGGTCTTCTGACGATTTCTGACTGTCACGAGCGCGCAACTGTTATGTGCTGTCCGGCGCAACGGTGATACATGTCGCATGGTTCAGGAGCGTGTTACGTCAGATAGGATTCAACGGCTTCCAGAAGGGATCGCGCTGAAGCCGTTGCCGGTATGGTCGAATCTGGCCGAGTACATGGCTTTGCCTTGATGAGAATCGTTTTCATACCAATGTTCATGCCGGCGAGTATGTCAGAATCAGAGTCTCCGATCATCACGCTATTGTCTGGGGAGGACTCGGGAAAGTCGCGGAACGCCAACTCAAACAGGCCGGGGGCCGGCTTTCGGCAATTGCACTGGCCGAGATCGTGCGGACAGAAGTAGATCGAATCAATGTGTGCCCCGAAGCCCTTGAGGTGATTCTGCAAGTTCTCATGAATAGACGCCAGATCTAGCTCCGAGAGTCGCCCCAGTGCGATACCGCGCTGGTTGGTGACAACAATCACCTTGTGGGACGCATGGTTCAGCAACGCAATTGCGCGCTCTGCGCCGGGCAGAATCAGAACGTCTTTCCACGAAGTGACATACTCTCCGTCAGGAGCTTTTCGATTGATGACGCCGTCTCGGTCCAAGAAGACGAACTTGACGTTGGAAAAGCTGGCTCGATTCCCAGTCCCCGAGGATAGCTCATCGGTCATCCAGTTCGCTGCCATTCCAATTGCGCCCGCTCGTACGTCTCGCGCGTTCCGATGTCGATCAGAAACTCCGTGATAGGGTAAGCATGCATTTGACCTACGAGTTGGGGCAGTAAATCGAAACCAATGTCGGGAGCGGCCTTGTCGGAGGGAATAAGGTCACAAATCTTCGGAGAAGCCACCATGATCCCCGCGAAAGCGAGGTTGCTCGCAGGGTTTGGGGGCTTCTCGACAAAATCGGTAATTCGATGATTCGCGTCTTCTGTAACAATTCCACAGCGACTAGGATTCTCCACACGATACAGGCCCAACGTAGCCTTACTCCCGGTCCGCCTGTGCTGCGCAAGCATGTTTCGGAGCGACAACCTGGTCAGAACATCGCTATATAAAACCCAGAATTCAGAGTCATCACCCAACCATTTCCGGTTTGCCTGCAATGTTCCTGCGCTGCCGAGCAGCTCGGACTCCTCCGAAAGAGTGACTTCTATCTTCTGGGCATGCCGTCCCGCGAACCTCCGGACCTGATCGGCGTGGGCGTGAAGGTTAATTAGAACTTCGGTTATGCCAGCCAGCCGGCAAATCTCGAACCAGATTTGCAGCATGGGCTTGCCCGCCACTGGCACGAGGCACTTCGGCAAGCTATCTGTCAGGGGCTTCAGCCGAGTACCGTGACCAGCGGCGAGTAGGAATGCTTTCATCGGAATTTAGACTACCCCGGCGGGAATGAAGCGCCACATCCGGCCGCCACGTTCATCGGCATCAAGGAACGGATCGTCCACGAGCAATTGAGCGCCCGCGAAATCGAACTTGAACATCATCTCGCTGATGCCCTCGGCGGCGAATGCTTCACGCACTTGACGCTGGCGTTCCACTTCGCAGTACAGCAACAAGAAACCGCCGCCGCCGGCTCCTGTGATTTTACCTCCCAAAGCGCCGTTCTTCCTGGCGAGACTATAGAGGTGGTCTATGCGTTCACTCGAGATGCCTTGAGTCACCTGCTTCTTCTGCTGCCACGCCTCGTGCAGCATGGTCCCGAAGTCTTGCAGGTCGCCTTGCTGGAGTGCCAGTCGCATTCTGAGCCCGTACTCTTTGATGTTGTGCAGCGCCTCAAGCGATTTGCTGCCGGCCCTTCGAGTATCCTTTTCCTGCTGTCTCAGGATGCTCCACGAATCGCGCGATACGCCTGTAAAGAACAGCATCAAATTGTCCTGCAACTCTTGAACCGTATCAGGCCCGGCAATCAGCGGATCGACGCTCACTCTATCGTCCGGGTGGAAGTGAATGTAGTTAAGGCCGCCGAAGGCGGCCGCGTACTCATCTTGTTTCCCTACGGGCTTCTTCAGAACGTCGTGCGCAATCGTATAGGCGGTAGCAGCCAGTTCATAACGCGACAGCGGGAGATGGCATATCTCCGAAATTGCTTTCAGGATATTGACGCAAACGCTGGCCGAGGAACCGAGTCCCGTGCCCGGCGGGATCTCGGAAGCCAGAAACAGGTCGGCTCCAAAGTAACGATTCATGTATTTCAACGTAGAAAGCACAATACCGAGGCGAGTGGTGTCCACCGGAGTCTCGCGGATGTTTTCCCACGTCTCCGTCACCTTCAGGTCGGAGGAAATGACCTGAATCTTGCCGTCAGTTCGCCGCGACACCAAGGTGTAGAAGTACTTGTCAATTGCAACACTGAGCACTCCACCGCCAAACTCCTTGAAATAGGCCGGCAAGTCCGTACCGCCTCCTCCGAAGCTGATTCGCATCGGGCTGCGCACGATCAGCATTGAGGATTCGCCTCACTCAACCTTGTTGGAGCACTTGGTTTGTGCTCCAGTCGCGAACCACGCGACAGGATCGTGCTCATCGTCTGCAGAGCGAGCGAAATGTCTAGGAGGACGGACCACGACTGAATGTACTGCAAGTCGAACTTTGTCTTGGACTCGGAAGAGTTGGCGGTTCTAATGCCGTGAACTTGCGCCAATCCGGTGATGCCAGGCAGAACTCTCAGCCTCAGGCGCTGCCAATCGGAATAATGCTGCACTCGCTCCGGCGACTCGGGCCGGGGACCCACCAGCGACATCTCACCTCGCAAAACATTGATGAGTTGTGGGAGTTCGGTGAGACTCCAGCGATGGCACAGGCCAGCCAGCCTTCCCTCGCTCGGACCAGAATTCACGCTGAAGCGCAGCATGGAATAGGTTTTGCCTCCCAACCCAACGCGCGGCACTGAGCAGATGGCCTTGCCCGTCGTTATACGGGCATATAAGGCCACCACCGCAAGGATTGGAGCCTGTAGCAAAATCAAGAACAGACTCAGAAACATGTCCAGGCATCGTTTGCTCACCCTGGCGGCAAAGGAGAGCGCGACTGGCTTAAGCCGAATGAAGGGCAGTCCTCCGATATCCAACATTTCTGGCTGGAATACGTACATTTCATAGGTCTGCGGAATGAAGGAGATCCCGATTCCCAATTCCGTGCAAATTTCAAAGAAGTGGTTCATCTCGCGTGCTGGCATGCGGCGTTCGACCACAAAAACTTCGCTTACATCACGCTCTTGCAGCAGTTTCTTGAGTCCTCCGGACCAAACGATCTCACCCGTTGACCATGACTCAGCAAAGTCAGAATCCAAGTCCGAATGAAGATGGCCCGCGATTTCGTACAAGAACTCAGGATGACGCCCGATCTTTTCATTCACTTCATGGGAGAGCGGACCGTTCCCGACAATCAGCACTTTCTGGCTGGCCCCCAATCGGTGCCCACGCTTAAGCGCAAAAAGCACTCCTCTTCTCACCACGATGAATCCAACGGCGAGCAAGATCCCGAAAAGGGCGATTGTTCCACGGGGCACAGGCCGTCGCAGCCCAAACTGGATAGCTGAACTTACTATCAACAAGGAAGTACATGCCACGAGAACGTTGGCCGTAATTGCAGTAATGCCAGCACCCCACCGGAACCCGTCCAGCTGCAACCATGCAAACAAGGCCGGCCACACCGCCAGGCTGACTGCAAGAACGGGAACGAAGTTCGCCAACTCCTCAGGCTGCAACCGCCCTTGCAGGAAACGATTCAGGATCGCCAGCCCAAGTGCAGCCACGATCCATATGAGGTCTAACCCCAGGAGTAAGAAACGAACGCGGCGACGATTCATGGTTCCTTGTGTTGGATGAAACGCTATGAGGGAACGCTAGTGAGAAGAAGAAGCAACCATGCGGGTCTTCCAGGACCACGCGGTTGCGATGATGTTGTCCAGGTTCGAATGCAGGGGCGTCCATCCCAGATTCTTAATTAGTTTGTCTGGCCTGGCTTCCAGGACAGCTGGGTCGCCAACTCTGCGGTCCCCTGTAACCACCGGGACTTTCGTTCCAATGACTCGTTCTACTGCCCGCCAGACCTCGCGCACCGAGAAACTCCGTCCAGTCCCGATGTTGTAAGCCTCAAACCCAGGCTCGTGCATTCCGCTTAGAGCGGCAATATGCGCACGTGCGATGTCTACAACGTGAACGTAGTCACGCAGGCAGGTTCCATCTGGAGTGGGCCAGTCCTCTCCATAGATAGTGAAGTGCTGCCGCTCGCCGAGTGCAGCCTCGAACAGTAACGGAATAATGTGGGTCTCAGGGCAGTGGTTTTCACCCTGCTCCTCGGACGCTCCTGAGGCGTTGAAATAACGGAACGCAACGGCACTTAGGCCATATGCCTGGGCGTACCAGGCAAGCGCCCGCTCGAAGCACAGTTTTGATTCCCCGTAGGCATTTACGGGTTCCTTGGGGTGGTCTTCCGGAATGGGAACCTGCATCGGATCGCCGTACACGGCGGCGGTCGAAGAGAATACGAACTTCTTGACGCCCTCGTTACGCAGAACATCAAGCATGGTCAAAGCCGACGACACGTTGACCTTGAAGAAGATCGACGGATTCGTGACCGACTCCGGAATCAGGGCCTTTGCAGCAAAGTGAAAGGCCGCTTCCACTTTTCGTTCGCGGAGCAGACGGCGCAACCCATCTGCATCGGCTATATCCATCAAATGGAACTCGGCTCCTGGAGGCACGCTTTCGCTTTGGCCTGACGATAGATCGTCGATGACAGTCACTTCGTGCCCTTGCTTGATCAGTTCGGCACTGCAAACTGATCCCACATAACCGGCCCCACCTGTTACCAGAATCCTCGCCATCAGCCTCTAGTGCGCTCCTTCTCTCTTCAGCACTTTCCATGGCGTCTTGAAAAGAATTTGCAAATCCAATGCAAGAGACCAGTGCCTGATGTAGTACATGTCCATTTCCACACGGTCGCCGTATTCCACTTCCTGCCTGCCCGCGACCTGCCAGTAACCGGTCATCCCGGGCTTCACGGTGAGCAAAGCATCGCGCTTGTCACCATACTTCTCAAGTTCAGGACGGGTAATCATGCGTGGCCCCACCAGGCTCATTTCGCCCCGCAGCACGTTGAACAACTGGGGCAGTTCGTCGATGCTGGTGTTACGAAGAAATTTCCCAACCGGGGTTATACGCGGATCGTTATCGAGTTTGTAGTTTCGTTGAAATATCGCCAACAGGTCAGGGTGCTCCTCCAGACAACGATCGGCGTCTACGCGCATCGAGCGCAGCTTGAAGGCGTCAAAATCTCCATCGCCACATACACAGCGCCGACGGTAGACGATAGGCCCGCCGTCGTAGAACTTCACAGCGAGAGCCGCTACGAGGAGCACCGGTGACAGCAACAAGAGCGCGAAGCTCGCGCCGATCAAGTCAATCAACCGTTTGCACCGCAAGAGCAGTTTACGCACTACGCGCCTGCCCCAGAGCCGTATAGGTGGTCGAGGTCTTGGCGGTCGCGATACCGATCACTCCATCGGCAATCTGGCGCTGCAGCGCATTGATCCGGTTGTATAGCGCCGTGGATACTGCGTGGACGGCGACGGAGTGCAGATCCTCGATGATCTGCATATTGTGCGAGGGTGCAATCAGGCAGGGATCGCAAAGGGCGGCCAGCTTTCCTCCGTCTCCTCCTGTGATACCAACGGCCTTGGCGCCGATGTCGCGTGCCAGTTCCAGCGCACGCAGCACGTTCGGCGAGTTTCCACTTCCGCTGAGCGCGATAACTGTGTCAGACGGCCTGAGGAAGTTGCGCAACTGCTCAACGAACACCGATTCGTAGCCGACGTCGTTGGACCAGGCGCTCATGAGCGAAAAGTTGTCCGTCAGCGAGAGCGCCCGCAAGCGGCGATGGCCGTTGGCGAAGGTCACGTTCTTGGCCAGGTCACAGGCAAAATGCGACGCCAGGGCGGCGTTGCCTCCGTTTCCAATGATGTAAACATCGGTCCCATTGAGATAGGCCTCGAACAGGACATCGACGACACGTTCCATCGTGGTGCCCTCGAACATTGCCAACGCGTTAGCGAGTTCCTTCAAGTAGACCTGGCTGGTAGTTAGCTTGGGATCCATCATGGTCATTTCCTCCCAGTGTTTCGATTGCCGTGGCGTTTGTGTGTATCTGCGGGACGGCGGCGGAGTTATGTTCTTGTTCGAAGTGGTCTAGTCCTCGGGCGCTGGGTTACAGGAAGACTCAAGCAGACCTGTTAGTTAGAGGCTGATGCGCAGCTAATTCTGCGAAGGGCAATATTGCCGATAGATCTTCAAGTGGCGGTCGGCACAAGCCGACCATGTGAAACGATTGGCGTTGGAGAAACCTAATTGACGTAAGCGTTGGCGGTCATCGTCCGAGTGCAGGAGCCGCTCCAAGGTGGCGGCTATCGACTCGATGTCGTGAGGATCGAAATATTCCGCAGCACTGCCTCCGACTTCAGGAAGCGACGCTGCCCTGGAACACGCCACCGGAGTGCCACACGCCATCGACTCAAGGACCGGCAGTCCAAACCCCTCTTCAAATGAGGGCAGCACCGTCAACTCGGCGGCGGAGTAGGCGGCACGAAGTACCTCATCGCTGACTTTCCCGGCAAACTTGGTGATGGCACGAATGCCCAGTTTCGCAGCCAGTCCTTTCAACGCGAAGCCATCAGTGCTGTCGTCGCCAATGATCAGGAGTTCACAGTCGCCCGTTGTTCGACTCCGCGCCAATGCGAAAGCACGCAGCAGGCCATCCACGTTTTTGTGCGGCTTGAGATTGCCCACATAGAGCACGTAAGGGCGAGTCACTTCGCACTCACGCTTCACGGTCTGCAAGGCTTGGTCGCGCGACTCGGGAAAGAATTGCGGCCCCACTCCGAGGTAGCTGACGGTGACTTTTTCGGCGGGCACACTCAGGTGTTCGAGGATCTGCTGCTTGCAGTACTCCGAGTCGGTAAAGATGTGAACTGCCTTCCTGGCCGCCATCAGCATCATGGGACGGGCGTAGAGCCGGCTCTTAAGCGTATTGCGGAAGCGGGCATCCAGGATGTGGGTGAGGTCGTGAATCGTGATCAACAGCGTTCCCTTGCGCAGCAGCGGAGCATTGTAGTGAGGCACATGCAGCACTGGAAAAGGGTGTGCATCCTTCGCAACGGCGAATTGCTCACGGAATGAGTAGATGGGCACGTCTAGGATGCTGAGACTGTCGCAAATCGGTTCCAGCGCCGTCCGGTGCTCGGCGAGCGTGAGGCAATGCAGTTTCAATTCGCCACGCTGGCTCAGTTCTCGCAGCAGGTTGAAAGTATAGGTGCCAATTCCGCTGAAAAGCCACCGGGCATCGACGCATAGCGATCTCACGTTATTGCATCGCCTTTGCGAGGACATCCTGCAGCCCAGTTACAAACGCCTCTGTGGAGAATTTCTGCGCCTGACTCCGCAGTTCGGCTGGTTTGAAGGAACGGCTCTCGAATTCGCCGATGGCACGTTTCAAACCCTCAACGCCGCCTTCCGAATACAACACCGCCGTGCTGCTGGTCATGGAGTCGAGAATGCCGCCCTCCCCCAGGGCGATCACGGGACACCCTGCGGCGATTGCCTCCACCGGCACGATTCCGAAGTCCTCCACGCCGGGAAACAGCAGGGCGCGAGCGCGACTGTAATATAGGCCCAGTTCTTCGTCACTGACGAATCCTAGAAATTCGGCGTCTGCGCCAAGTTCCGTCGCGAAGGCCTTCAGCCTTTTTTCCTCAGGTCCAGAGCCGACGATCTTCAGCGGTTTGCGCAAGGCCGCGCAGGCAGCGATGGCATGGTCCACCCGCTTATAAGGGACAAAGGCCGAGACCACCAGGTACCAGTCCGCGGAACGTCGATCCAGCGCAGCAAAGCGCTCGATGTCCACGGGCGGGGCCACGACTACCGCTTCCCTGCCATAGAGTCGTTGCACGCGGTCGGCGACGAACCGAGAGTTGGCTATGAACACGTCAACTCGATCCGTGGTACCGCGATCATACCGTTGCAACCCGGTGGCTATGGGACGAAACAGGAGCCGGGACGCAAACTTGCCGACCTTCTCCGGCCCGAAGTAGTCATCGAAGCGGTCCCAGATATAGCGCATTGGGCTATGGATGTAGCAAACATGCCGTGGTCTGCCGCCTTTGCGGCTTACCATCCCTTTGGCAACGGCATGGGACGTCGAGATCACCAGATCGCAGTCGGTGACCTTGGCCAACTCAGCAAACGCGGGAAACAGGGGAAGATAATAACGGTACTTCTTCGCCGACCACGGCATGTGCTGCAGCGGACTGGTGGTAATTGCGCGATCTTCGATAACCGGGGTAACCGACCCTTCCACGTGCATCAGGGTGTACAAAGGCGCTTGCGGAAACAGTTTGCATATCTCTTCGAGCACCTTTTCGCCACCGCGCATGCCATTCAGATAGTCGTGAACCAGCGTGACCCGTGGATGAGACGCCATGAAGGCGGGTTGAACCGGGTTGAGGGCTGCGCCGGAGACTGTCATGCAGACTGGCGGAAACGGAACGGAAAACGGCTCCAAGCTAGTCAGACCGGGTGTGGTAGTACCCCCTCCCCCCTCCTCGTAAAATATTTAAAATCTATGAGTTAGGAGGAAATTGACGCAAGCGACTGTGGCCGTTTGGGTTAGGGGTAAAGTCTTGTTATCAAAGAACTTAGCCGATGGCCTGAACCACCAGCCCTGCCCGTCGGGCAAACCGACCCACTTTCTCTGATACACCCGCGCAAATGTGGAAGTCACGACAATTCTGTGTGGTGAGGAAACTAAAGTAACCAAACGGAGACGGAGCGCCGATTTTGGAGAACTGTGTACAAGGGGAGGTAGCGGAAAGTAGTCGCTGTTTATGATGAGATACTCGGAGATTCCCAGTGCAGCATGGTCCCTATTTTGTCCAACACAAATATACGATTCTCATCCAATATCTTATCGGAGTTCTCTCCAGCTTTCTGTCTATTTTATCGGCCGCGTGCAGAACCCCGTTGTTTGACTTCGATGACACGAGAGAGCTGATCATCGCCAGCGGCGTGGTCACGAGGTTGCAGTACCGGTGATCGGACGAGGAAAACAGACTGTCAACCCACGTGATCTGTTCTCTCGAAAGTGGCCTCTCGTCAGCGGTACGAGCGTTCGGGCTCAATTTGCGGAACGCGATGGATGCGGGGTTGTTGTACAAAGGTTCAGCAAAAAGCGCCGTACCCCCCTTTCGAAGTACTCGGAGGATCTCGGGCATCGCTAAAGTGAGGTCTAAGTGATGCAGTATAGCCCTACCAACAACAAGATCAATCGACGAATCGGGTATAACCGTCATCGCGTGGGCATCGCACACATAGAAGTCACCGAGGCTTCCATAACGCCTCTTCGCTTCGGCTATATTGTGATCGGAGATATCTATACCTATGATCTTCTCAGCGCCGAGATCGACATATTTCGGGGTCAAGATGCCGTCAAAGCAGCCGTAATCGAGAACCGTCGCCCCAGGGCAGAATCGTTGGAGAGTTCCTTCGAACAACTGCTCGCCGTATAGGGTGTTTGGGGACTCGAAGACATGGTAGAACTTTGTCTGAAGTCGGTTGGCTTCTTGCCAAACATCTCCTCTATTGTAAGCAGCCTGCTCCCGTGCGGCGCGCTCTTTAGCTGCGATTAGATCTCTCATAAGCTAGCTCCTATCTGTGTTGCTTGGTGGTAGGCACGCTGTAATCGCTGTAGCTATCGCCAGCTAGCGTCCGCCCAACCGCGCTTCGATGATGCATCACAGGTCCACATACACGACATAATCGCAGGAACAAAATGAACGGAAAAGGCCGTTGTGCCAGACCTGGCACACTAGTCAGCGCAGTCGCCCCGCTGATCGGTCGGGTGCAGGTAATCGTTCACTCCCCTGACGACGGCGGTCAGCCTTCGAGGCTGCCAAGTGACGACACGCATTGCGAGCCGTTTGGCGATAAAAAAGGGCACAGAGAACCATGGTGCCGGAGAATATGAATGGAGAAATCGAATCGCAGAAGCAGTCGAGTAGCGATCCCGCGACGCACGGCTGCTTCCGGTACTCGCCCCTTTCTGGTGACGGACAATGGATCCCCCGGCCACCGCAAGTTTCCAACCGCGCGCCCTTAGCCGAAAACTGAAGTCCACGTCTTCCCAATACAGAAAATATCGCTCATCGAGTAATCCGACTTCGTGGAATGCTCCGACTCGCACTAGCACGCTGGCCGCCGTAAGATAGTGGAACCAGTCATTCGCTTGTTGTACTCTGCTCTCCCGGTTATATCCAAGCCAGTAGCTCGCTCTGCCGCCGCCCCAAGCCTGAATCACACCGAGCGGCCCCGGATCCACGAGCACCGAGCCGACTTCGCCCACAAGAGGGTTCGATTCTGCGATCTTAATCAACTCGTTCAGCGCGTTAGGAGCTGGTTCCGCATCGTTATTCAGCAGCCAGATATAGTCTGCGCCCAACTGCATCGCGTGCCGGATACCGACATTGTTACCGCCTGCGAAACCAAGATTCTTTCCTGTCTCGAGCACCGCCAATCCAGGAAATCTCTCCCGGATGCGATCCGGTGAATGATCCGTCGAACCATTATCCACGACGATCATAGTCAGACGAGGGTACTGGACCTGGGACAAGGCAGAAAGGCACGACACGGTCCGCTCCCAGCCGTTCCAGTTCAAGACGACCGACACCGCGAACGGTGCGGGCAAGGCCATTTCACCTGCGGTCGTGTCGGCAACCATTATTCCAGCATCTACAGGTTTGGCTGAGGCCTCATGGCGATTCGTTCGTATGCGGCGAGGCTGACGCATAACAGCAGGAGCACCATGAACTTGAATCCAGAAGGAGGTTGGTCCCGTGCCAGAAGAGAATACAGAAAGCGCACCAGGGATACAATACGACTCCAAGAAGGCCTCCGAGTCGAATGGACCGCCACAGGCCTCCAGCTAAGATGCCATATAAGACAATGAAGAGAGGTGTTCCCCAACCCAAGTCTGAATAAAGATATCCAAACGCACCAGCCCAGATAGCATCGATGTTCAGGCCGGCCTGGGACTGCGCGGCAAACTCAGACAACCATACCTCTTGATATGAATGCCAGTGCAGCATCTCCCCTAGTGGAATAATGCGCTGGAGAAAGCTGCTATAGGAGACAAAAGGCGAAATATAGATACCACTCCCGCCGTATGGGTAGCGAAGCGACGCCACTCAGTAGAGCGGAGAGCCGATTGTATGGGGCAATTGTGTATGCGATAAGATCCGTAACCAGGTAATGGGCGTCATCGACGCCCCGCAAGATTGAGAACAAAATAAACAGCCCGATAACAGAGGCCAGTGAAAAGAAGCACAGCGTACATTGCGGCTGCACTTCCAAGGCGTCGGCGCCTTGACCGCAGAATCCAACTAATCACGGCTGTACCGACAATCAGAGGCAAAAGCTCAGTTCTGCCCACCGTTATGAAGCTATTCACCAATAGCGCTCAGAAACGTCAGGAGAACCAGTGCCGATACCACATGTCGACGCCAGCCTTCAACAACCAGCTCTGCCTTGCGCCAAAGGGCCCACCAGCAAAGACCGGTTAGTACGGTCGTAGCGAGCATAAGCCCTCCCGCACCGGCCACCTCTTCTTTCAGTTCATTGCCCTGACCGGATATGAGAAAGGCAATCAGCAGCGGGTGTTGACTCAGGGTTTCGACCAGTACCATGGCGTTTACGGCTAATGCCGCGAGCAAGCGGCAATGAAAGAAATGTAGTTCGCGATAACCGTCTCGGCAAGATAGACCTGCTTATTCGACGTAATGGGGAAAACACCTCGATCAACCACTGGCCAAGCCCGAAGCTCCCAATGCACAGGAGGAAGAACAGCATTGCCCGCGGATCGAGGATCATCAGATCTCGTTCCTGCATGTATTCGCTATAAATGTCCGGTGGAAAAAGCCACGCAAGCAGGAAAAGTAGAAAGGCAAGCATCGCCAAGCCCATTGGCGAAACAATCCACAGTCCGCCTTGGCCCGAAATAGCGCGCGCAGTAGATTCCTGATTTAAACTCATGTGCCGATTAGCGAGAAGATACGAGTTCCGCTGTGACTGGTGTGCGACGGGTGATAAGTGCGAGGAGATGCGCGCGTTCCTCGCGTAGTAAGATTGAAACGCCATTGCACCGCGGCGACAAGAGTAAAAGCGATGGGGATGCCGAGTGCTTGATTCCGGCGAAAGTCAACCACAAGTGAGAAGAAATATAAGACGATCAGGGGAGGCAGAGTCAACAGAATAGGCCGAAGGATGCCTGACCAGAAGAACCTCAAGCGGTTTATTGAGATGCAGTCAGTCCAGGGAATGCTTACCAGGAAGTGCACGATGACTCCAACGAAGACACCTACCAATGTTCCCAATGCAACACCTAATGCACCCCAGATCCTGACGGCAATCAGGCTGCACACAAGATTGACTATGCCCTCCGCCAGAGTAGAGATCAGCATCCTCGCCTGCTGGCCTGATCCAAAGCAGACTATTGCATATGGGAACATTGTCAGTCGTACGAATTGTGCGAGAATTAGTACGGCGGCTAACACTATCGAGCGACTTGCATATGCATCGCCTACCCAAATATTCAGAAACCAGTTCATCCCGACCACAATCGTCACCGCCCCCAAGCACAATATCGAGGTCGAGTAACGAGTAACCCGAGTCAAGACCTCGCCAAGCTTCTGGGCATTCTGCGTTGCAGCCAGACCGGCAGCAACCGGAAGAAGCGCCGTAAGAATAGCCGAGTACGGAACAATGAACATACTACACACGGTGGCTGCGACTGCGTAGTATCCGGAACTAGAAAATGCAAAAGCGGCAACGATGGGCAAATCAAGCCCGGTTATCAGAACGCTGCCGAACAGCGAAACCAGCATCGACCAACTGAAACCACCAAGTTCTTTGACGGCAGCGGCCGGAAACCGGATGGGCACCAGGGCCGGCCGCTGCCTGTCGCCGTGCCAAACCGCCAGGAGGATCACCGACTGGACGGCTGCTCCGACCGCCGCCCAGAGGGCCATAGCGACAAGTCCCTGCTGGTGAAAGGCCACCCAGATGACGCCGCCCGCGGCTACGAATCGCCCCAGCGTCACCGCGAAAGCGTTAACTTCATAACGTTGTCTGCCTTGAAAGTATCCGGAAAAAGTGGCTATTGGCAAATTGAAGCTGTAGCATAAGCCGACCAAGAACAACGCCCCAGTAGCGCTCATCCTAAGCACCGGAGGAATATCACGGAAGAACCACGGTAAACCCCAAGAGACAACAAGCGTAATGAGTGTCAGCAAGACTGCGCCAGCACTGAGAAGGAATAGGGAGGCGAGCAACATCTGGCGTATGTAGCCTTGGTCACCGAGACTCTCGCCACGCGCCACAAACCGACCAACGCAGTTTTCAAAGCCTCCTTGAAGCATGGTGACGTAGGCACCGAACTGGAGTACCAGCATCCAAACGGCGTACGTGGATCTCGGCAGTAACCTGGTCAGCAGAGGAGTAGCGATCAGGAGCACTAGCCAACTTGACCCAAGACGGGCAATGTTGGCGGCTGCATTCTTGAATATCTTGGGGAGTTGACTGTTCATGACAGCATGGGTCTCTCGACTACTCAAAGTGGTCGTGTGAGTTGTGTCGGTACACCGCTGGTCTCTTGAACAACCCTGCATAGTGCTCTGATCCCCATCCCACGCGTCGATCAGAACACTTCGTCCTCGCAACTCCCGCCGCTCTCCCAATCTCCCAGTGAGGCCATCCATTGCCCCACGCACCATGTTCCACAGTTTCGCTGGCCTCTCCTTCTCCATGAGCAGAAGCTTTAACAGCTCAGCAGACGCCGACCTTTGCTGGAGTAGAATCCACCGCCAATCATCCAGATTGCGGAGCATGAGATATATTCGGTTTCGAGCGATGTAATAACGCCTGCCAGGAAGATGATTACTTGGATAGTAGGTGCGACGCCAGAGCCGATGGGGCGTCATGTTGCCAATCGAATGGTATAACAAGGAAGTCTTTGATGTGATAATCCGATAAGCTCGCCGGCGGCATCGCAGTGAGAACTCAGTATCGACATAATCGATGAAGAGCGACTCGTTAAATAGACCAATCTGTTGAAAGACGTACGCTGGGATCATGGCGCCCGCCGTGATAGCTTCGAGGCAATCGCCATTCGGCAATTGCGGCGATTCGTAGCACAACTCGTGATTAGCATCTATGAAATGAGGCGCCACAATCGCAACGTCACTGTGACGGTTTTCGGCCAGATAACTGGCAAGCATGGATGGGACATAGTTGGGTGTGACCTGGCTGTCTTGATCAAAGGTGAAGATCCAGCGAAAGCCATGTCCTAAGGCATAGCGCACCCCCTCATTTAGCGCCGCCGCGATCCCCCGATTCGATGTGAAGCGAATAACTTCACAGTTATCAATCAACTCCACTTCGCGCAGGGTCACGTCACTCGCGGGTGAAGAGCCGTTGTCGATAACAATGATTTTGCCAAATTGCAAGCCAAGAGTCCGCAGGTTCTCCACCAGCAGCGGTGAGGGATTGTACGAAACCACAAGGGCGAAACACGCCGCACGATCGGTCACAACCGTCGAGTTCGAAGAGTAATCGAGGCGCGAATGATTGCGAGGACCAATCTCGGAGGTCATGGTTTGTTGTCTGAAACCATCGGCTCGTTTACCAGGTCTAAGGTCGTGTCTTCGGCACAATCCGGGCTGCTCAGATGTAGTTGATGCGCCCGCTTTAACTCCCCAAATTGCGGGCTTCTGCCGAGTTTGCTGCGGATCAGCTGTACGAGAGAATCGAAGTTCTTCTCGCCGAGCAGATAACCGAGAACACAGTAGACATGGAACATTGGAAACCTACCAAATCCCATTCGGGAGAATGCCCCGTAAAGGCGGACAAAATCCCGCACTGGTAGCTCGAGTTGGTCTTTGACGTAAGGATAGAAGTAATTCGCGTAGTCGTGAACAACGTCGTCAACGACGTCAATGCCCGTAGAATCCCTCAAGTCCTTGATAATGGACAGCGCACCCGAGATCATGATGAGTCGCGCTTGTGGAGTGTGGCGCCCTGGGGTGTACTTCCCTTTCTCGCTTTGGCTGGCTCCAAACTCCGGCGTTGAATTGCGGCAATAAACCAACACCTTGGGGGTGAACACAGCGCCGCGTGTGGCGAGGACATTGGCGGTGAGGCGCATCTGGTACTGAAGCGTTCCATCAAACTTGCTAGTCGCCGCCGCGTGGGCGCTGTCGCGGTGGACGATGTATCCCGAGATGACACCGGAGCGGCGAAAGCAGATTCGGATGGCTTCGGCCCCGGCAGCGAATTCGCGCTCCTCGCTGAAATAACGTATCTCCTGATTGATCTTTTCCGGTACTTCATCGAACCAGGCATAGCTTTTCAGCACCACTCCCACGCTGTCGTGACGTTCGAGGACGCCGGCGACTGTATTCAGCGCGCCGGGGGACATCAGGTCGTCATTGCCTATGAAGAAGCAATACTCACCAGTGGACTGCTCCACCAGGCGGCGGATATTGCCGTCGTAACCGAAATTGGTTTCGTTCTCGAAGTAGTGCAGGGTACCTGGATATCGTTCGGAGTAGTCGCGAGCGATGGCGGCAATCTGCTCGCGCTCGGGGGAGGAATCTTCGCAAATGACGATTTCGAACTCCCTGCAATCCTGCGCGTAGATCGAGTCCAAGAGCATTGGCAAATAATGCGCCCGGTTGTAGGCCGGGATACAAATCGAAAAAGTTCTTCGAGTGTTACTCAAATCGAGTTCCGTCGTGGAGCTTGCTTGACCCAACAAGTCTGGCTCTTTTCGAACAGAAAGTGGAACCTCGTCGCAGATTCGCCACGACGTTCTTCAGAAATCGCCAAGCGAAGATGCATTGCGTTAGTCAGGCTGAGCGAGGGATGGAGCGTCGATCGAAGATTCCGGCGCCAAGTTGTCTTTATACGTTGGAGGAGCAAGCGCCGGGGGTCGTCGCGGTCAAGGGCGGCAACTTGGGCGGCACCCATGAACCACAAGATGGCGAAGGCCATTGCCAACATGGTGCCCAGGACGATGATGATGAGGCGCGGCGGCCAGATCTTGCGCTCGGGAACCACTGGTTCGTCGAGCACGCGGATGGAAGGAACTTCCTTGGCCTCTTGTACCTTAGCGAGTTCCCACTGCTTGGTCAGCACTTCATAGACGGTTTCGCTGATCTTCGCCTGTCTCGCCAGGTCGTAATAGGTGTTGCCGAGAAGCGGCATCTGCTCAAGGGAGGGATAGAGTTGCCCGCCATTGGCAGGTTTCGTCTCGCCAGCGCCACTCATGCTGCGCAGTTTGGAATGAAGCTCGCCAACGCGCGCGGATGCCGCCTTCACGCGGGAGTTCTCAGGGCCGTAAACCTGCTGCAAGCCGCTGAGTTCGGTCTCGGCGGCGATGAGCTGTCCTTGCAACGTCGAGGCCGCTTCGATCATCGCTTTTCCCTGTATTTGCGGATCGAAGGTCATGTTGCGGCTGGAGAACCTGCTCAGTTGCAGGGTTGAGTCATCCAACTGTTTTTTGATGGTTTGCAGTCGTGCCTCAAGGAATTCGCGCTCGCGACGCGCCGCCGAGGTGCTTAGCTGTGCGATGCGCAGATTCAAATCATCGATATAGGCACGCGCCAACTGCGTTGCTCTCTGGGGATCGCGGTCCTGGACGCTGATCGTGATAATGCCGCTCTTCTTGTCTTCGGCAATGTCGGTGCGCTGCTGAAGAAGCTTGCGCGCGTCCTCGTAGCGTTTCTCGGAATATACCTTGCGAAGATCGAACTGGTTGATCAGATCGTCTTGCACCGTGCGGCTGTTCAACACGCCCACTACCGTTGCGCCCGAGGTGCGCAATCCGAGGGCATCTCCGGCTGCCGCGCCAAGAACATCTCCGCCCTTCGCGGTCAAGGCCCCGAGCATCGCCGAGGCCGAGTTGCTTTGGTCGGGCGGCATGAGTCGTGCCACCGCTTCGTAACGATTGGGTATGAGAAAGGCGATGACAGTAAAAACCACAAGCGCGCAAACTGTAAGCCGCGCAAGTTGACGCTTATGACTGATCAATAGGTCGATCGCCTTCAGAGCGGCCTCTGCCGAGCGAGCCGGCTCGGTCACGGCGTCGCTACCGATGGGCTGAACCTTGAGTTCAATCGCGGAAGAATCTCTCATTGATATCTATGCCGGTCGTGCATAATGCCGATTCATCATCTAACGCGGGGAATATGCTCCAAATAACTAACGGCTGAGCCGGTCGTACTTTCCTTCCGTCGTTCCGTGGATCGGCCAGAACATGACCTGGAATGAAGCGCTGACATTGTTCTTAGGAACCGCGCTCAACAAGGGAAAGTTCCAGCGCTCGTACTGCACTGTCGAGGAGAGTTGAATGTCGTGTTTGTAGAGCCAGTCCACCGTGGTGGAAAAGTCGTTCAACCCGCCGCCGCCGAGCAGGACTGGATCGACATACTGTCGCCTGTAGCCAACTTGAATCTTGTTGCGGGGCGTGAACCAGTACGTGCTCCAAGCCTGGATGCCGTCGCCCTGGCGGCCAACCCAGCTGCCGATAATCTGCCAGTAATTGGTGTATCCCTGGGCGTAGCGAGTGTTGACGTAGTAGGGTCCCAATCCTGGATAACCCGGGACGTTGGTATATATGCCTTCAATCCTTAAATCCAGATTCGGGATCTTGGGGATCCGGGCAAAATAGAGGCCCGGATTGAAAGCGGAATCTTGCGGGTAAGCAATAGGATTAGGTTCGTCGTTGGCCATGCCGTCAATATAAAACGTGACCCAGTCGCGAAGCTTTGGCAGGCGGTAAGAAGCGTTGATGCCCGTATACCGCTTGCCGGGGTCCAATCGCTGATTGTTCCCATTGGTGTTCAAGGTATGCAGCCAGGTTTGCAGAGTTGCGGGGCGACCCGGACCGGCCCAGACGACGGAGAGTGCAACTCCAACTTCGAGGTTCGCCGTCATCTTCAAAGCGAGTTTGTCTCCCCAGGTGTAGGGTAGCGGATTCAGAGTCTGGTAAGGGTTCCCATAGACCGGAAATGCCGGATAAGCGCCACGGCCCCAGTAGTAGCTGGTCAGCGCTCCAACAAAGAAGGTGTTGCGAATTTTTCCCAGCCACGTGAACGGCTCGGGCAATTGGTATGGAACAATTCGCCCGAACTTCAACATTGGTTCCGACGGCGCATTGTTGGAGAACATCAGCGAACTTCCGTAGTCCGGTCCCCAGTAGTAGCTCTGATATCCGAACGAAAGCTGCCAGTTGGCAACGTTGAGCGCCACGTATGCTTCGATCGGCCTGAATTGGTTCGCCGAGTTGAAAGTCGGAACCGATGATAACGGCAAGTTTGGACTCAAGTTGGCGTTTACAATCGCCTGCTGCACCGTTGGCGTGTAGTTGGCGATAGCCGCGGAATGTTGGAACTCACCCCGCACATAGAAGGCCAGCGGACCAACCTCTGCTCTGCCTGACATGCCCGCTATAGCGTTGAATCCCTGCCCGTAGGGTCTGCCATAATCGTTGTATATGGTTTGCGCAAAGTCGTAGCTATCGCGCAAGGGCATGCCGCCAATCTCGGTGACGCGGGTGTAGGCCGACTCCAGTTGGACCCCGAGATTCCGCGCACCTTCGAGGTTTGCCAATTCCATCGCAAACTCCTGGCGCAAAGCCTTTACGACCTTGCGAACCGTGGAATTCTCGCCATCGGAAGTCTGCATCTGTTCTTCGGCTTCGACGATCAGCCGCGCACACTCAAGTCGTGGCCAAGTCCGGATCGCAAGGATTTCAGTAGGCAGATAGCCGAGAGCGGCCAACCGTTCGAACGCTGGGTAAACCCAGCTCTCCAAGGGCACGAATGTCGATCCCATGTAAGCCGGGTTATAGCCTTCAGACTTGGGCTCACGCTCGAACGTACCCCAATTCGACGCGTTGATTTCCGCACCCTGCGATCGTGCCCGGTAAATCTGAGTTCCCATGTACCAGCCGAGTGCGCTTCCGATCACCGCGTCGGAGGTCCAATGCTTTTCGCCGATCACCCGTCCCGCGCTGACTCCCGCAGCAATTCCATAGGCAAAGAGTTTGGTTAGCGTGCCAGGGTATTCGTGACTCAGTACACTTGCCGCCGCCCAGCTGACCGCTGCTGTGTTGGACGGAAAGGAATTTCCCCCGTAGAAGAACTGCCCTTTTCCATTGCCGGCGAACGGACGCTCACGCTGGGTCATGTACTGCATGGCAGTAGACGCCACATAGGCATCGATTGCAGCCTCACCGACCAAATAACCGGCCTCGCGTTTATGTTCGTCGTGCGAAGCCTGACCAAGGAGGTAGAGTCCGCCACCGACTCCAACCAGAGCCGCCATGCCAGCAGTCGACCCATTTGCGGCCATTTTTATGGTGTTTGGCGACTTCGGCAAATGTGCTTCGATGGCGGTGTCGGACCCTATCAGAGCGGCTGTGCCGAACGTTGCCGGCACGAGGAAGGCAAGGGACTGAACGTCCAAGTGAAACGGTAGCGTCCAGAAAGCAACCTGATCTTGTAACAAATTCTTAGGAAGATCCCGAACCGTCAAGCCGACTTGCTCATTGTCGGTTGCCGTTGAGGTCGTGCTGGCCTTGTTTGCGCCGGGCAATGCGGCGGTGGAAGCAGTAAATGAGTCAGTGGAGCGGACAGAGCCTCCGGGCATCGTGGACGGGCCCGGAATTGCGGTCGACAGTGATGGCCCTGCTTTCCGCACCACGACCTGTTCCGGTGGCGGAGATGCAGCATTTAGTTCCGCCGTCTTGTCCGTTCCGCGCGACGTTTCCGATTCCGATCCCCTGTTTGGTTCGGGCTGGAGACTCGCGGTTGCCTGCGCCGCCAGATCGGCAATCCACCGCGAAGCATCCTTGGCAAACGCTGGGTCGCTCTGGATGCGCTCGTAAAGCATCTCGCCGGAAATCGACTTTTCGTCGATGTCAACACCTTCCATCCGGAGTCGCTGAGCCAGATAATCCTTCAATAGTCCCGCAAGCTCGGGTCGATTGTGCAAGAGTTGCATTAGCCGAGCGCTGGTGTCGTTCAGCGCATTTCCGGGAGTGCTAGCATTGCCGGACGAATGTTGAACGGCGGGAGGCGCGGCACCCGGCCCCTGACCAAATACCGGCATAGCTAGAAACACGAAACTCCAAGCCAACATCGGACCAAATGTCCGTAGTCTAAGCGTCACGCCTCGGCTCGATTCCGAACAAACTGTAAAGCGGACTTTGGCTGGGGATTAATCGAGATCGCGTGAGCAGTCAGGCATGCGACCACTGGCGAGCTCGGCGTTCTTGCGATGATCCAGCGACTGACCGGTCCAGGCGTTTGATGAGCGAGTCGTTCAAACTGATTGCTGGCCAAAGATATTCCTGCCGGAATGCGGCTGCCACGTACAAATGAGAAGGCTTACAGCTTGGCTACCACTGCTGCAGCCAGAGCGAGCGAGGTCAGGAATTGAGCTGTCTCTAGAGTGGTCTTCCAAGCGGAAGAGCCGGTTACAAACTTTTCGGGGACGACCAGCACGTCTCCCGGCTGCATCTTGGTATTTAGCACCCCGCCCGAAAACAAGTCACCCGTTCCATTCGACGATACCACCGACCCGTCGGCGCGAATGACGTAGATCCCCTTCTTGTTGGCTAGCTGAGTAGGTCCTCCCGACTGCCTTAGATACCATTCCGCAGTTTTGCCCGGCTTGTAGGTAATGGCGTTCGGGTTATAAACCTCGCCATATGCCAGCACAAAATTCGGCTTCTTCGGAATGGTAATAACATCCCCTGCACGCAACGCAATGTCAGATGGGGTATTTTCCCATTTGGATATATCGGGGTTGATGGTTACTACCAGTCGCCCTGAGACTGGCTGACTCTTGAGTTGTTCAAGAATCTGATGTTGCTGTTGTTCCATGGCCTGCATGAGAGCGGCAGTGTCTTGCCCTGAAGTATTCGGCGACGCTCGAATGGTTGAGCTGGTGAGTTCGATACGCCGTATTAGTTCCGCACGTCCCTTTTCGCCTAGCTCTCGAACCTCTATCCTTTCCAACACCACCCCAGCCGGATATGCGGTCGGAAGAAAGCCGCCAACTCGCTTCAGCAGCGTACTCAGCCTTTCTCCCTCGTTAATACCGTAGTTACCTGGATAGAGGACCTCGCCACGGATGGACACCGAGCGTCCAATGTCGCTCCATCCTGGAATTTGCAGAATGGTCAGTACATCGCCCGGCTTAAGTCTGACATCGGCGGAGGACTCGCCTGCGACCGCCGCTCCGATCTTTATGGTCTGCTGATCGGTCGCAACCCGCTGGCCATTTTCCACCAGATAGCTGGCCAGGCTCGCCGAGTCGAGGTAAGCGCTCCGCTTGAATCCACCCGCCATCTTCACCAGCCCGGCTGCAGTCATGCCAGCGCTCATGGGATATTCACCAGGACGCGCGACATTCCCGTAGATCGCAACTTTCGGAGCGTCCATTTCATAGCGCCCGTACAGCCGCACGGTGTCAAACTGCTGCAGCGTTACCGAATCGTCGCCAGCAAGAGCACTCGCCAGGTTGAACTCGATCGTTACCGGATGGAAGTCAGGCGGTTGCAGCCGCACGATCTCGGCGTGCATTGCAGGCTCGGGCAAAACATCTTGGTAGGAACGCACCAAGTCGGTGATCTTCATCCCGTCTTGATAGGGATAGCTTCCAGGACGATATACGTGACCTTCGAGATAAATCGTCTTGTCGCTGTATGGAAGGATGGGCGCCACCGTAATGCGGTCACCATCCTTGACCCAGAATGAACCGACGACGTCCTGCAGCGGATGCTCCCCGGCTCCTCCTGGGAGCTTTACATTGAGCGTGACCCGCTTGGTATGAGCCTCGATGCGCTCGACCTTGATTTCGTCCATGCTGGCGGAGACGGGCACCCCTCCTGCCATCTCCAACACATTGGCAAGTTGCGTTTCAGCCAACAACTCATAAATGGCTGGGCGGCGCACCATACCTGTAACAGCCACGAGCGGACCAACCGTCGGTACCAGGATGGTGTCTCCAGGCTCCAGATGCTCAATTCCCTCGCGAACTCCACGCAGCAAAAGATCGTAGAGATCCATCTGGCTCAGCAACTGCTTACCGCGGAAATGTTTGACGACCCGCAGCGATCCGGTTGCGGTCGGGCCGCCGGCCGCATACAGCCCATTCAAAGGAGTTGAGAGAGCGCTAATGTCGTAGGCACCAGGACGCTGCACATCGCCAACGACATATACGCGAACGGTTCTGATGCGAGTTACTGCCAAATCTACGTGCGCATTGTGAAACTGCGGCTCGAGTTTGGCTTGGACCAACTTCTGCGCTTGTGCCAGCGACAGGCCTGCGACCACAACCGGGCCAGCCTCAGGAAGGGCGATCCGTCCCTCCCGATCCACTGTTTGCGCTAGCTTCTGCGATACGCCGCCCCAGATGTCGAGAGTCACTGTGTCGCCGGGACCCAGTACGTAATCTGCGCCCGCCGGTAGATCCATGGGGAACTGCGTAAGACCGACCGCATCTGGCCGGAAGATGTCGGAGCCAAACCGCTTGAGTCCCTTGTCGTCATTCGGAAATTGCGTGTACAACGCCTTGGTTGATGGCAGATTGGGATACGGGTTCGGTTGGGCAACGGTTCGCGGATTGAGCGACGAGTCGTCGAAACGCTGTTCGCTGGCGGCAGTCGCGGCCACGCTAGTCGTTGCCGCAGGCGTTCCCGGTGCCCCAGGCGTCACCGTGGTCGTGGCACCCCCGCTGCTGACCGCCTTGGTTTCATTCGACTCGCCCGATTGTCTGAGAACATTCCGGGCCTCCTCTTCGGTGATCGTTCCCTGCTCGACGAGGTAGCGGACGGCGGTTGTGCGGAATTCAATATCCGACTGCAACCTCGCCGCCAACATGGTGTCGGTAATTGCCTGAGGTTCGATGGCACTACCTTCCTGTTGCAGTTGCCGGGCGAGAATAGCTTTGAGTTGGTCGACCGCTTCGGGGTGCGCCCGCAGCAAGGCTTGCAACTGAACTTGCGTCTCAGTGGATGTTGTCTGTGCCGTACTTCGCAAAGACAACACACAGGCAAGCGTAAGACAGAGTGTAGTTTGAAGAACCAGTTTCAACATAAGAATGGGACTCTCGATTGCAAGTCGTGGTGACAGCATTGAGTCAAGATTTTCCCGGTTGCGGCGAACCATCGCCTCGCTGGCCGAGTGCGTTCAGGAGGAAGCTTGCATAGACCGGAGCAGACTGATCGGCTTTCCAACCGAGCTTCTTCCCAGTAAAAAGATAATGCAAATTCCGGTGAGCACTGACGATTCCGGCCAGACTGAGAGTCGCCAAAGAAGCCTCATTATCGCCAATCAGTCCCTTGGCAGCACATCGTTCGAAGTAGCCATGAAAGACGTCGAAGATCGGTCCCAGATGCTCGCGGACCACCCGGTCAGCCCCCGGAATTTCGAAGCCTGCTACATACAGCAGGCGCACGAGATCGCGTTGATCAAAGATCTTTTCCAGCAAAAACTTCGAAATCATGGGAACGGTGACAGACAAGTCAGCATCGGCTGCAAGGTTCGACTGTAGTTCCCTTCCCACGCGAACTCGACTGAGCCGCGAATCAACTGCAGCCCAGAACAGTTCCGCCTTGTGGGGGAAATAGCGGAACAATGTAACCTCGTTGACCTTCGCGAGGTGCGATATGTCACGCGTGCTTGTGCCCTTATACCCGTGCCGCGAGAACAACTGCACTGCTGCCTCGACGATGCGAGCTTCGGTGACACTATTGCCAGGGGCGTTTTTCACGAGCTTGGTCCTCATCTGGAAGAACGTTGGTGAGCGGCCGGGATTACTTAGAACAGAGCTCGACCTCTCCGATGTCAACTTCAACGGCAACACTCTGGCGGATGAGATCGATGGAGAGCACAACACGGAGGCCACCCTTCTTTCGGGTCAACACGCCGGTCACTCCAGTTAGAGGCCCAGACGCGATGCGCACTCGGCTCCCCAGAACCAGGTAGGGGTGAGGTTCAAACTTGCGGAGCGGCAGTTCATTCCGCAGCCACTCGATTTCACTGTCGGGAATCGCCGCCGCAAGCCTTCCCGACCCAGCAAAGGCGAGCACTCCCGGCGCATCCAGCACTCGATTCGACTGGATGCGATCCACCCGCACAAACACATAATTGGGGAAGACAGGAAACTCAACTTCCCTTCTGCAGCCGTTTTTCCACTTACGTGCCGACTTATACAGCGGAAGGAAGTATTCGATGTCGCGGACTTCCAAGTGCCGGACGACAGACTTCTCATGGCGGGGTGTCGTGTAAGCCGCCAGCCAAATGGGCGAACGTGCGTCTTCTTGACCATTCAGGAAGTTCGGCTGCATCACGGGCGAGCAGTTGTGGGTTGCATTCGGCCGGATATTAGACAAAGCTTCGCTATCCTCAATTAGAAGAGGTGATTTCCACAGTTAAACTGTGATTAGCCTCACGCTGCTATCCGGTTCAAGTGGTGACGCCTGTGGTTGAGCATCTGAACCTAGGGACGACAAAACTGTCGTCGATGCTGAACCTAAGCTGCAACCGGCATTTCAACGTAAGGCGGGAGCGAATGTCTGGTAATGATTCCCGCAGCCCCGCGTCCCCAATCAGCCTGCACCGTTAAGCGCATCCTTTGGATCACCGTGGCCGCTTGATCAATACCTCGCCTCCCACAAGGGAGGAAGTGCTTACATACAGCAGGATAAGTGTTACAGACCCCTGCAAAATTGACTGAGCATAGCGGACGCCGCCGCGTGCCGTCAAGACAATATTTAACGACCTTACATCAACCTTTTCTATTGTTCGCATAAGCCCGTCACGACCTCGATGTTATGTGAGCGCTTGCATGCAAACGACGCTCTTCTTGAAGTTGCGAGCGTCGGATAACAGGGTCGCCTGTCGAAGCAACCAGCCGTCATCCTTCGCGTCGTATTCAACCATGTTCGATTTCCCCACCGACTGTCAACTCAGTCTGCCGAAGAATTAGAGGTTGCGCAGCCCGACCGCAAATCGCTCTGGATCTGGCGCTGCACTTCAAGACGGTCTAAGCTGGGCATGCTATGGACGACGAGACACTGCGCGCGTGGTGGTTTCATCGACAGGGCTTGGACGGTTCCCTACTCGGCAGCACACCCCTCGACTCGCTGGTAAGAGTGGGATGGGCGCGCTCTGTTGCCGGGTCAGGTCCATATCTCACCTTGTTCTCGCGCGCCGGACTCTCGCGTGAAGCAGTCGACGCCACAGTCGCTAAACTTGACATACACGAGTTGCCGTCTGCCCGCGGTTGTACTTATGTCCTCCCGGCTCCCGACTTCGCACTCGGACTCCGTGTTGGCGAGGAATTCTCTGCGGGCGAGATGGTTCTTGCTCGCAAATTGGGGGTCACTGACACGGAAATCGCGAAACTGTGTGATGCAGTGATCGAGGCTCTGCGCAATCGGCCGCTGTCGCCGGACGATATCCGCGGCGCCACCGGCTCCGCTTCAAGGAGTCTGGGACCGGCAGGCGCCAAGAAAGGCCTCACGACGACCCTCCCGCTTGCGCTCGGGAGTTTGCAGGCCTCAGGGCAGATTCGACGCATACCGACCAGCGGTCGACTCGACCAGCAGCGTTATCTCTACGCGCTGTGGAAGCCGAGCCCCCTGGCTGGGTTTCGCCTCTCGATCGAGCAGTCGTACACGGAACTCGCGAGCCGCTACTTTCGCTGGATCGGACCTGCGACTTTGGCGGAATTCCAATGGTTCAGCGGCTTGGGAGTGAAGGCGGCCAAGGCAGCCATAGCACCGCTGGGCCTCGTGCCTGTCGAGGCCGGAAGCGAGCGCTTCATGTTCCCCGACGATCGTGAGCTCTTCGCCTCGTTCAAAGCCCCCAAGAGTCCTGAGTATGCTCTCGTCAGCTGCGTGGACTCGATGTTTCTGCTGCGGCGCAGCCTGTCGGCCCTGCTTACACCTGAAGTGAGCAAGCGCAAGGTCCATGGAGACAAGGGCACGTGCCAGTTGGGCAGCCTTTCCGACCTCAATAGCAATGCCATTCTGGATCGTGGTGCCATCGTGGGTCTCTGGGAGTACGACCCGGCGACCAGTTCGATCGCCTGGGTCAGCTTTGTAGCGGCAGACAAGGCTATGCGCGAATGTGTTGCTCGCACCGAGTCCTACATTCGCGACCAGCTCGGCGACGCCCGATCATTTAGCCTGGACAGCCCAAAGAGCCGAGCCCCACGAATCGACGCACTCCGCAACACACAAAAGTATAGGTGAGCATTTCCACCAACTGTGCCGAGGATCGCACAGCAACAATCTCCACCACCCGAAACTGAATCGTGCTATTGTGCCCGAAGTAGCAAAGCTCCATGCAGTCAGGAGCTAACCCAACAAAGTATTGCCAGGAGAAGATATGGGAATTGGAGAACAAGCGGCAAATCCGTTCGGTAAAAAGGGCATCGGAGAGCAAGTAGCTAAGCCGAAAGCCACGAAGAAAGCTGCGCCCAAGAAGGCGACGAAGAAAACAGCCATTAAGACGGTCGCCAAAAAGAAGAAGCGGTAGCGTGCGTTCGGTCTGCCGCGGGCAGTGCCCTTCGTCCCGGTATATCTGGCCGAAGTTCAGATCCCGCAAAACCATCCAGCCACTTACGCACAGCTACAACTTGCACGGCAGTTTTGCCTCACCACAAGGCGACGGATCAACGTCGCCTTTGTAACTTGCCGCGGTACCATCGAAGTGCTCCCCTCACAGTTAGACCCCCCGACTTTTGGGTACACTACAGATCTATGCTCAACGAAAAACAATTTCGAGACCGCGCGGTCCGCGAACTCCGGGAGATCGGCAAACAGATTTCAAGCCTGGCGGCCGATCGCGACCTCTACCGACGGCTGGAAGCGGACGTGATCCAGCCCAATGCAAGTCTGTCTGCAAGCGGCAGTGCCTATCTCCCGATGGTGCGTGGCGCATACACCGATGCCACTACCATGCGCTTGCGCCGCCTGTTAGCGCCGGATGCCGCGTTGTCCCTGCGTCGGCTGTTAAGCCAGATTTCGGAATACCCTGCGGTGCTGCACGACAAGCTCACTGACAGCGAGCTGACCAGAGATTTGGCAGAGTTGGATCGGGTGGGGAAATATCTCAAAGAACACGTTGATCCTCATTTCTCCGCCCACGAACGTACCCCTGCGGCTCTGGCGACGACCAACCGTGAACTGGACAAGGCCATCGACCTGCTGCTTGATTGCGTGAAACGGTACTATTGGATCGTTTCAGACTCCTATATCGACCTCGAAGTCAACTACAGTGAAGACCCTCTGGCAGTGTTTCACTCTCCGTGGATAGAAGGAAAATAACGAGCTCGCCCGCCTGAAAGTGTGAGTCGCTAGTCTCGTAAGGACCTCTTGTTGGGTGCCTCGAGGCTTCCCCTTCCCTACCAGACGCGACAGACCTTGTCACTGGGTTTCACCATCGGTTGTCCCGCCTGGCATCCGAATGCCTTTCCGAACTCTGGCATATTCACGACCACCCCGTTGATGCGATATTTCCCGGGGGAATGGGGGTTGGTTACGGCGTTGACCCGCTCGTTTTCCGGCCGTTGATTCTCGCAGGCCCACTGAGCGAATCCGATGAAGAACCGCTGATCGGGAGTAAGTCCATCCTGGCTTGTAAGCTGCGATCCCTTAGTCGCATTTTGCCAGGCAACATAGGCCAAAATAGTCCCGCCCAGATCAGCCACGTCTTCGCCTTCCGTCAACTTGGAATTGATCTTGATGTCGTCAACGATTACGTAGGTGCCGTACTGATCGACGACGCAGTTAGCCTGTTTCACAAACTGATCGGCATCTTGCTTGGTCCACCAATCCTGCAGATTGCCCTTGGCGTCGAACTGGCGACCCTCGTCGTCGAAGGCGTGTGTCAGTTCATGTCCTATGGTCGCGCCAGTGTTGCCATAGTTAGGCGCTGCATCCATTTTCGCGTCATACAGCGGCGGCTGCAGAACACCTGCGGGAAAGTTGATGTCATTCATCTGCGGGTTGTAATAGGCATTCACCGTGGGTGGTGTCATGTCCCATTCGGCACGGTCCACCGGTTGGCCCACCTTCGCGATTTGCCGTTTCAATTCGAACTCAGTGGCTCGAACGTCATTTCCATAGAAATCATCTGGCTTGATGGTCACCGAGCTGTAATCGCGCCACTTGTCCGGGTAGCCGATCTTGTTGCGAACTGCCTTAAGTTTCACCAACGCCTGCTGCTTGGTCGCCGGGCTCATCCACTCCAACTGCTGGATGCGCAAAGCCATCGCGTCCTCGATCTGCTGTGTCATCTCGACGGTTGAGGCTTTCAGGTCCGGCCCGAAGGTTTTGCGAACGTAGACCTGGCCGAGCGCTTCGCCCAGATTTCGATCCACGTATTGAACACAGCGCTTCCAGCGCGGCTGAAGTTCCGTCGCGCCTCGCAGGTACTTGCGATAAAACTCAAAGTTCTCATTGACGAACTCAGTGGAAAGGAATGGTGCCCGGGAGTGCGCCACGTGCCACCGAATATAAGTCTGCCAGTCTTCCAGGGAAGCCGACTTGATCTGAGAGTCCACATCCTTGAAAAAATCGGGCCACGAGACATTCAGGATTTCGAACTTGGGGACACTCGAAGCGCTGAAGAAAGCATTCCAATCAAAGCCTGGGGCCACCTTATAAAGGTCGGGCACCGTCATCTTGTGCTTCTGCTTATACGGATCGCGGCGCTCGACGCGAGTGAGCGAAGCCTTCGCCAAGCCGGTTTCCATGCGCATAACGGTCGCGGCGTTCTTCCTGGCTGCTTCCGGAGAATCACCCATCAACTCGAACATCTTCTGTACGTGCTGGAGATATCGTTCGCGAGTTTCTTTCGACTTGGCATCGTCCTTTGTGTAGTAGTCACGATCCGGCAAGCCGAGTCCACCCTGATCGAGGCCGACGATCATGTGATCGGAATCGTCGAGGTCTTGCATCGATCCGAACTCGAAGAGCACAGAAACGCCTTGTAACTGCAGCTTGGCAAGCAGCGGCGCCAGTTGCTTCCGGTCCGACAGTCCCTTTACCGCTATGAGATCGGGCTGCATCGGCTGGGCACCGAGTTGTTCAACCAACTTCTCGTTCATGCACGAGCCATAGAAATCACCGATCTTCTGCGTCGCCGGTTCTCGGTCTTTGGCGGTAGCTGCCTCTTCCAGAAGGCCTCGCAAATACTGCAGATTGTCTTGATACAGCTTGCCGTAAACGCTCCAGGAGGTCTGGTCCGGTGGGATTGGGTTCTTCTTCTGCCAGCCGCCGCATGAGTAAGTGTAGAAGTCGACGCACGGATCGACAGAACGGTCCATGGCGGTGACATCGAGGCTGGGAGTATAGGGCAGAGCCGGCCCAGCTTGCGCGTCTGCTCCTGCAGTTTTACCAAGTGACTTTGAGGGGACAGGCGGTGACGCTTGGGCGACGCATCCGGTTGTCAAAAGGGCAAGAATGGCGAGGAATCTCAGCAGTATCAATGTGTCCTCCAGGCGAACTGATGAGCATAACAAAGCCTGAGACTCTCCGGAGTCGCGCTGGGACGAGTGTTGCGTTTGGCGTGATTTCATGCTCTGAAAATTAAGCTTCGCTTCAGACTCGCCTAATCGGCCGCGGTTTGATTCAGCGAAACGATTCTTAACGAAACACGAGCATCGAGATTGGGTTTAGATTAGTGGCAGTCACGATTGGTCGCGTGCTGCATGGATTTGAAGTCCGCGCCTCGCAGAAATGGTACGGGAGCGGCAGGAGCATCAAGATGAAATCACGGCGGCAAGTTGCATGGGTGTTCGTGGCGCTGATGTTGGCGATGCTCGGCATGGGGAACTTGCTCGCGCAAGACGGCGAGAATTCTGGCATCCCGACCAATGTCAGCTATCCAAACAATCCGGGTGGTCCAGCCAATCCCGGAAATCCGAGCAATGACCCGCCGGCACGCGTTGCGCGGATTCAGTACATCTCCGGAGAGGTGTCATTGCAGCCTGGGGGAGTGAACGACTGGGTGGCTGCCAACCTGAATCGCCCCTTAACCACTTCGGACCGCGTCTGGGCAGACAAGAACTCTCGTGTCGAACTGAACGTGGGCGGCGGGTATCTGCGTATGGATTCGGAAAGCAGTTTGACGCTCACCAACGTGGGTGACAACGCAATTCAGGCAGAACTTGACCAGGGCGTTCTCGAGCTTACAGTCCGCCATCTTGAGCCGGGTGAGATCTACGAGATCGATACGCCGAATCTGGCCTTCACAGTGATGAAGCCCGGCGTCTACCGTTTCGACGTGCATCCCAACGATGACCAAACTTGGGTCACTGTCCGCAAGGGCTACGGTGAAGCCACCGGGCGCGGCCCGGCAGTGAAAGTCAGCGATGGCGAGCAGGTGCGCTTCAGCGGTCAAAATTCGCTGCAGCATGCGGCTTATGCGGCACCCGCTCTCGATGGCTTTGACGATTGGGCCAAGGTTCGCGACAAACGACTCGAGAGCTCGCAATCGGCTCGGTACGTTGCCCCCGGTGTGATCGGTTACGAAGATCTCGACACCTACGGAAACTGGCAGGTCGTGCCTACCTATGGAGCCATCTGGGTCCCGTCGGGAGTCCCCGTGGGATGGGCTCCTTATCGCTATGGCCACTGGGCATGGATTGCGCCTTGGGGATGGACGTGGGTGGACGACGCGCCTTGGGGCTTCGCTCCGTTTCACTATGGCCGGTGGGTTTCTTACGGGGGCTACTGGGGATGGGCTCCTGGTCCAATCATCGGTGTCGGTTGGCGGCCGTACTACGCACCTGCCCTGGTTGGCTGGGTTGGCGGTGCAGGATGGGGCTTTGGCGTCTCCTTCGGCGTCGGCTTCGGTGGCGGCTGTGGCTGGTTCCCCCTGGGTTGGGGTGAGCCGTTCTATCCGTGGTATCACGGGTACCACGGCGGCTACGTCAGCCAAAACTACATTCGCAACGTCAACGTGACCAACACGCACATCAACAGCATTACCAACGTCACGCACAATTACTACAACAACACAATCAACAACACGCACTACGTGAACCGCAATATCGCAGGCGCGGTAACGGCGGCTCCTAAGTCCGCGTTGTCCTCAGGACAAAACATTGCAAGGTTCGGGACGGTTGTCCCAAGAAGTGAGTTGGGCAAAGGACAGGTCTTGCGCAACGTCGACGTGATCGCCAACCAAGCAAGCGGTACTGGGCGGTAACACTCCGCGTACCACCGGTGTACCGCCTCGTTCCGCGGATGGACCGCCCGGTCGTGACGCGGATGACGCCGCCCGCGCGTCAAGCCAACTCAGTAGCCGAGACCCACAACATCCCGCAGGCGCCTGCGACTCTGGGTGCTCACAATCCGAACGTCGCGTCGGATGCGGTTGGAACCCACAACGTTCCGCGTCCGTCGTCAACCATGAATCAGGCTGCAGTTCCTTCAGCAGCCGCTAATAGCAAGGGTGCGACTGGAAGCAACAATGAGGCGGCGGCATCCGTGCACAGCGTTCCGCGTCCGCCGGAGCGCACTGCGTCCGTCAATACTCCTGCGTCCTCTGGCTATTCGGGCCAGCCTGGATCGCAGCATGTGGTGCCCAAGCCGCCTTATGCTGGGGGTGCGGCCCCGAGCGCGACCAACCCAACGGCTCGCAACGCTTCCGGCAACAACGGAGAACATGTGACCACGCCACAGCGCGAGGCGACATCGGTTACTCGCCCTGTGCCCACAACACCGCACAACCAGCCGCCAAATAAGCAAAACGATAGTAAGCAGAAAGAAAGCAAACCTCACGAGGCGGCCAAGTCGAATCCGGGTACGGCTTCAGTGCGGGTGCCACAGCCTCCGGCGGGATACGCATACCACGCTTCCCCCGCCTACAGCGCTTCGTCTTATGCTGGACGCAGCACTTCCTATGGCGGGGCTGCTCACAGCTACAGCCCACCCGCGTCGGTCTACGGCGCAAACCGCAGTACCTATAGCGCACCCACTCCCGCATATCGATCGGCCGGAACGTACAATGCGGCGCCAACCTACACCGCGCGAGCGAGTGCTCCTGTGACGCAGCACTATTCGGCACCGTCCACCCCGCACTACTCCGGAGGAGGCGGTGGCGGGCATTATTCCGGCGGAGGAAGCAGCGGTGGATCGCATGCGTCAAGTGGTCATAGCGGAGGTCATGGCCGCTAGATTCAGACAAGCAACGTCATGCTAGATGGGCGGCCGATAAGGCCGCCCGTTTCGCTTGGACATCATCTGTCGGCTCAGGTTTCCGCAGCTCCCGAGTGGGAAGTCACGGCTACTCCAACGGATGCGAACTCAGCAGCTTATAATCAAGGTGTGACGAGTTCCAGAGTCAAAAAGGTCGCCGAGGCCAATTTCCCCACCCGCTGGGGAAATTTCCGAATTTACGGCTTTGAGGGCGATTTTGGGACTCTTCCGGATGGCGTCTCTCCCGAGGAAGCCAGCCAGCTCGCTCGCGAAGGGAAGGTTGATCGGCGCAAGGAAGAAGCGGTCGCCCTAGTGATGGGAGACATCCACTCGGCTCCGCCGCTGGTTCGTATCCACTCTCAGTGCCTCACGGGAGATGTGTTCGCCTCCATGCGCTGCGATTGCCGCCAGCAACTCGAACTGTCGCTTTCCCTTATCGCCGAAGCTGGCGCGGGCATTTTGATCTACGAACAGCAGGAGGGCCGGGGCATTGGCCTGATGGCTAAGATCCAGGCCTACGAGTTGCAGGACAAGGGCCTCGACACGATCGAGGCGAATGAGAAACTCGGCTACGATGCCGATTACCGCCAATACACGTTGCCTGCGGAGATGCTTAAGCAGTTGGGTGTCAGCTCGGTCCGTTTGATCTCCAACAACCCCGAAAAGGTCGCTGCACTGGAGAACGCCGGCATCAGGGTTGTGGAACGCGTGTCAGCGGAGGTCGAGCCCTACGAGCATGCGGAAAGATATTTGCAAACCAAGAAAGACCGCATGGGCCACTTCTTCACCACCTTGTAGCAACATACAGGCCGACTAAGTTTTCACGGACTCTTCGCCACCGCCCGTTCCACGCAGTTCCTGTTGTAGTTGTGAGCGATTCTTCATCGGCAGGTTCTTCACCGCCGCTTTCGACAGGGCCACATACACTTCGCGCGCTTCGGGCACATTCGCCAAGGCGACCAGGTGTTTGCGTACGGTTGCGACATCCCCACGTACCAGCGGCCCACTAAAGGCCGCTGCGGCGCCGTGCTCCAGGTAATTGTTTAACGTCTGCCGCAGAAGCGGAGCAGCCATAGTTCGCAGATCCGACGGCTTGATACCCGCCGCTTTGCCTACCTGCTCCAGCGTGGTCATGAGAGCGATCATCATGGGCGAGGCGAAAGTGCCGAACGCGTGATAGAGCACTTTGTTGTGCGTCTTTATCGGAAAAGCCGTTCCTCCAAGACTGCGGACGACCTGCTTCGCGAGGCGAACGGCCGCGGCGTCACCTTCCACTCCGAACGGTACGCCTTCTAAGCGCGGCATCGATTGGCGGACAAAGGTCATGCCAGGATGCACCGATGCAACCTTTGCTCCCTTCTCGCGCAAGGGTGAGAGTGCCTCGCTCGTGAGTGCTCCGCTGGAATGGAATACTGCCCTGTTCCGCCAGTCCTCGCTGTCTGCCAGGCGCGCTGCGACAGCGGCAATCGAATCATCCGGAACCGTGATCCACACCAGATCACTTTCGAGCACCTTCTCTCCGAGAGCAACGATCTTTGCCTTCAATCGGCGAGCCAGTTTCACCGTGTGGCTTGGCACCGACTCTCGAGAGCGGACGACAAGGAACTTGATCTCGTACCCTGCGCGTGCAAGGTTCAGGGCTAATGCGGAGCCCAGATTTCCGGGGCCGACAATGCTGACAGTGCGGCGCTCGGTGTGTGCTTTTCCCATGGCCGCAGCATAACAAACCCGACTTCCCTTCCCCTGCGGCCCGCCTTGCCTGCTTTATAGTGGAGACCATGTCAGAACCCAAAAACTCTGCCCATTCGACTCGCGGCACGCGAACCGGGAAATCCGTCTCCCCACCGATGCTGAAAGTCCTGTCATCCAAAACAGTCTTCCGGGGACGAGTGTTCCACGTCACTCGCGACCGAGTGCAGGAACCCAACGGAGTCACAGCCATCCGTGAGGTGATTCGCCATTCCGGATCGGTCGTTGTCCTGGCTGTGGACGATTCCGGACCCGAACCACACGTGCTACTGGAGCGCCAGTATCGATATGCCGCGCAGGACTACATGCTCGAATTGCCGGCGGGTCGAATCGATCCTGGTGAACATGCCCTCGCGGCTGGCAAGCGTGAGTTGCTGGAGGAGACCGGCTACACCGCGAAGCGATGGAAGCGGGCCCTGTTCTTCTACCCCAGCCCCGGCTTTCTGGAAGAAACGATGACCGTCTTTCTCGCCCGGGGACTCAAGCCTGGTACAGCGCAGCCTGAAGACGACGAGCGGATTGAACACGAACTAGTTCCCTTATCGCAAGTGACGAAGCTCATTCGGTCGGGAACGATTCGCGACGGAAAGACAATCGCCGGGGTTTTATGGCTTCGCTGTTTCGGTGTATCACCTGCCAAATGATAGTTGTGTTACTGCTACGCCAAGCCCAAGCTGCACGGTTTAGAAACCGTTTATCGCTGTTGGCAATGTATACTCCGTTGACAACCCAACTGAGTTCTTACACAATTTACTCAGGTAGTCCAACAGGGGAGAGTCCGAACCGCTAGCGCCCACATGGAAGCTTGATTCCTTTTGGATTCTGGTTAGTCCGCTTAAACCTGCTTGACGCAATTCAGTGAAGGCACCCGCCAGTGAAGGGTGCGGACGGCTCGCTGCCCGGAGGAATGCAAAGTGAAATTGAAAGGAACCGTGAAATGGTTCAACAATGCGAAAGGTTTTGGTTTTATAGGACGTGAGGATGGTCCCGATGTGTTCGTGCACTACAGCGCTCTGACGAGTGAGGGCTATAAGAGTTTGCAGGAAGGTGATGCGGTCGAATTTGAAATCGTTGATGGTCAGAAAGGGCCGCAAGCCGCGAATGTAGTGAAAGTACAGTAAAGCCCATTCAGTTCGGCGAAGAGAGCCCAGCCGTAGAGGCTGGGTTTTTGTTTGAAGCCACGAGTCGCGCAATCACCAGTCATCGCACGATACAATTCCCTCGGGTGGAGCACGTGGACAACAAAACCATCGCGACTGTCTTCAACGAAACTGCGGACCTGATGGAGATCAATGGCGACGACTCCTTTCGCATCCGCTCCTACCGGAACGCTGCCGAAACCATCGAGGGACTGCCGCAACAAGTGTCGGCTCTCGCCGATGATCCGAAAAAGCTGCTCGAAATTCCAGGTATCGGGAAGAGCATGGCTGCCAATATCCAGAAACTAGTGCAGGTCGGCACGTTGCAGTTGCACCAGGAGCTATTGCAGAAATATCGACCATCGATGCTGGAGTTGCTCAAGATCCAAGGCCTGGGACCGAAGACGATCGCTCTGATCTGGAGCGCCTTCCAAGTGAGCGACGTTGCAGGAGTTGAGACGCTGGCGAAGGAAGGCAAATTGCAAACTCTGCCTCGCATGAGCGAAAAGATCGAACAGAAGATTCTCAAGGCAATTGAAGACTATCGCCGCATATCGGGACGCTTCCTGATTGACGAGGCCGACCGCACAGCCGAGAGGCTGATAGAACACCTGAAGCAAATCAAAGGCATCGACGCGATTACCCCCGCCGGTTCGCTGCGCCGAGGTCGCGAGACCGTCGGCGATCTGGATGTGCTCGTAACCGGCCCTTGCTGTGTAGACGACCAGCAACGAGCCGCCCTCATCGAGGAAATCGTGCGCTTCCCGGGAATCGAACAGGTACTCGCTAAAGGAGACAACAAGGTCAGCTTCAAACTCCATAGCGGATTGCAGGTCGATGTGCGGACCTTGTCGCCTGACTCTTACGGAGCAGGTCTGCAGTATTTCACCGGCTCGAAGAACCACGGCGTTGCCCTTCGCCAGCGCGCATTGAAGATGGGCCTCACGTTGAATGAGTACGGCCTGAACCGTCTGGAGGACAACGGATGGGTTGCCGGCAAAACTGAGGAAGAGGTGTATCGCGCGCTCAAGCTCGACTGGATCCCGCCCGAGCTGCGCGAGAACACCGGCGAAATTGAGGCCGCAGAAAAGCACGAACTTCCTGACCTGATCACAATCAAGGATATCCGCGGCGAAGTGCACATGCACACCGTCGAGACGGACGGTCGGAACACGATCGAAGAGATGGCCGAGGCAGCCAAACTCCGCGGCTACCGTACATCGCTATCACCGACCACTCCAAAAATCTCGCCATGGCCAATGGGCTTGACGACAAACGAGCGGTGAAGCATATCGCCCGCATCAAGGCCGCCAACGAGCAGATCGAAGGCATCACGATCATGTCGGGAATCGAAGTCGACATCCTGAGCGACGGGGCGCTCGATCTCTCCGATTCGGTGCTGGAACAGATGGACGTAGTCGTCGCCAGTGTTCACACCGCATTCAATCAGGAACGAACGCAGATGACCGACCGCTTGCTCCGGGCGATCAGTAACAAGAACGTCAGCATCCTCGGGCATCCCACCGGTCGCCTGCAGTTGCGCCGCGAGGCATACCAGTTCGATTTTGAAGCCGTGCTGAAGATCGCCGCCGATAACCATGTGGCAATGGAGTTGAACGCCTATCCTGACCGGTTGGACCTGAACGACGTGCACTTGCGCATGGCGCGCGACCGCGGCGTCAAGATCGTGATCAATACCGACGCGCACCACACTTCACATTTTGAGAAGATCAAGTATGGGATATTGCAGGCGCGCCGTGCATGGCTCACACCGAAAGACGTGCTGAACACCCTGCCCGAAAAGGAATTCCGGCGCGCCATGCAACATCACTGGCCAACAAACTAGGTGAATCCCACGTCTTCGAAGCGTAAGCTGAGTTTGCAACTCCTTCAGGAGGTGCCCCATGTCAGGTACTAACTTTCCCAAGCCAGGCGGCGAATTCGACGCCGGACACGTCCCCATCACCGAAGAGTTCGACAGCGCCAGGCGCACCCTTCCGCCGGTTGCTCCGCTCGCGATCGCTCTGGTCGCGGTCGTGGTGTTCATTGTCGGAGTCGCATACATCTTCCGATCCAAGCCCGTCGCGCAGGGCCAGATCGACCAGGCATTCGCCATGCAACAGGAGGAGAATCCGTATTCGATGGTCCTGATGCAGGTGACCTTGCGCAACGTCGGCGACAAGCCTCTGTTCATCAAGGAAATCAAAGCTGACATCACCACCGACCAGCGCGAGTCCGTCGATGACGCGGCGTCGGCGGTGGATTACGGTCGCTACCTGCAGGCGTTCCCCGATTTGCAGATGTATGCCACTGAGCCTCTGAAGGTTGAGACCAAAATCCCGCCCGGTGGAGAGGCGAAGGGTAGCGTGATGGTCGCCTTTCCCATTACGAAAGAGCAGTTTTACGCGCGAAAGGACCTCAACGTAACCGTATTCCCGTACGACCAGAAAGCCATCGTGCTTCACGAGAAAGGCCGCACCCCGGCAAAATAGGTGCAAGGCAAAACAAAGCCAGAGCGCATGCTCTGGCTTCATCGATTCAGTTCGTGACCGCTACTACGACGGCGTGACCGGCTTGGGTGCATTCTTGGGAGTGCTCAGGTATCCGGTGACGCTGTTCTTGTCTGCGGTAAAAACGACGATTTCATACAGCAGATGGTCGCGACCGGTGTAGAACTGCAGAGGCTCTCCCACCGTGCGATCCTTCTTTTCTATGGTCTTGTCGTCAGCCATGACGTTAAGGGTAAACCGGCTTTTCTTGGCATCCACCTTCTTCAATTCGAGGCTCACGGTCGAAATCGGTGTCTTCGCTCCCTTGCGCAGGGTGAAGTCGAAATAGTTCCTGTCGCCCTTGTGTTTCAGGACGTCGAGCTCGGCCGAGGTGTGGGCAATCAGGCCGCTCTGGAGACCGAGATCACCAATGGTGCGCTCGAGCTTCTGGTTAGTTGCCTGCAATTCTGTCTGGGTTTTGGCGATGTCGGTCTTGGCGGCTCCGACTTCCGACTTCACGCCAGTTACTTCGCCGCTGACGGCGGCGATCTGCTGACCCTGCTGGCTCTGCGCTGCACTAAGCTTGGCTTCGCCAGCTTTCTGTTGCCGCTCGAGTTCGGCCGCGCGCTTGGCCAACTCCTGTTTCGTCATCCCGACCTCGGACGTCAAAGCTTCCTTGAACTCGGTCTTCGTGCTGTGCAGCCGGGCCGACAACTCGGTTTGCGCGGACTCTAACGTCTGCTGCTTTTGGTCCAGCGCGTCCAGTCGCCCCTTCAACGTGTACATGAAATACATCGAAGCCAGCACATAGAGCAAGGCTACTCCCAACAGCACATATTTCAGGACCGAGCTGTGGTCAGAGCCTCCTCTATGGAGGTGGGTTTCCACCGGGTTAGTTACGTCTTCTTCGTACATCAATCTTCCCTTTCCTTCGAATGCAGAAATTTCGACGTCGCACACAGTCACCTCAAACTGATACCTGGAATTAGTGCGAATAGCGCTGCGAACAGGATTTCCGTTTCTAAATAGCTCGTCAGCATTACACCAGCGCGGGCGAGAGCTAATGCGAGTAGACACGCTGGTCGCCACCTCTCCAATTATAGACGGTTATAAACCCGAAATGACGCCCCAAGTTGCAGCAATCCCGATCCATCGAATCGAGTCCCACTCCTTCTGCTCTACAATCTCCTAAGTGAAAAGCTGGGACGCAATTATTGTCGGCGGCGGAGTAATTGGGCTATCTCTGGCGTGGCGCCTGAAGGCCCAAGGCCTCAGCGTGCTCGTCATTGAGAAGCAGGAACCCGCCCTCGAAGCCACTTACGCTGCCGGAGGCATGATCGCCAGTTGCGATCCGCACGTGCCCGGTGAGTTGCGGCCGCTGGTCGCCGCCAGTGCTCGGCTGTATCCCGACTTCGTTGATTCCCTGCGCGAGCTATCAGGAGACTCCGTCGATCTTCGCGATGCGGGAACCATCGCCTTTTTAGACAGGGGCGACAATCCCCAATGCGCCAGCGCTCGCCTGCTGACGGACGAGGAACTCTCGCGGATCGAGCCGTTACTTCGCTTGCGAGGCCGAACGTGGTTCCTCCCGGAGCGCAGTGTCGATCCCCGTGCTCTTGGCTTCGCGCTCGTCAAAGCGGCTAAACATCGTGGCGTGGGTTTCGTTACCGGATCGCCAGTCATCGAAGTCGAGGTGGCAGATGGCCATGCCGCTGGGGTCAAGACGACTCGCTCCGATTATGCTGCGGGTGTCGTCGTAAATTGTTCCGGAGCCTGGGCCGCCCAGATCCCGCCGCTCCCCATTCCGACGCGCCCCGTGAAAGGCCAGATGGTGTGCGTGGTGCCTCAAGCCGGAGCACATCACGCTGGACCGCTGATTCAGCACGTGGTCCGCGCGCCCGAGATCTACATCATTCCGCGCTCGGACGGTCGCATTCTGCTGGGCGCTACCGTCGAGGAAGCGGGTTTCGACAAGCGAGTCGATCCGCAAACGATTCAAAGGCTGTACCGGGCTGGTGCTGCGGCGGTTCCCGCTCTCGAAGCCATGCGCATCCATGATGCCTGGGCCGGACTGCGTCCTGGAACTCCCGACAACCTGCCCATCCTCGGGGAAACTTCGCTGCCCAGTTATTACGCTGCTACTGGACACTATCGCGACGGGATCCTGCTGGCGCCAATCACCGCGCAGTTGATGGCGGAGCTGATCACAGGTTACGAACCTTCTCTGGATATTGCGGCGTTTTCGCCCTTGCGATTCGGGTGAAGTACAGCGCGGACCGGAAACCAAACTACCAACCGCCAACTGGATGACCGACTTACTCCAACGACTCGGGTTCGAGCGCGATTCCCTTCTCTCCTGCCGCCTTGCGCTCCCAATACTTCCTCACCCATGCTTCCCAACTCTTGCCGGCAGCGGTATCCCGGCCTGTGAATGCCACCGCCGCAATCTCGGAATACGGTACGGAAATCTTCTGAGTAGAATCCTGCGGAATCAGCCGCACGATGGAACTCGCAAGCGTCGATCCACTGCGGCGATCGAAAATATAGCCTTCCAAACGAGTGCCATCCTTGCGCGTGATCGTGACATCTCCGCGATAGTCAAACCCCTCCTCCAGCGCGTGGCGCAGATCATCTTCGGTAGCAAGCTCGGGCACCCAGCCTTCGATCTTGTGGTGTTCACTGCCTTCGACAACTTCCAATTCGTCGGCCGTCAGATTGCGCTGCGGTTCGCTCATGCGCGCGTCTCCTCAAGCTGTTCGGTTTTGCTGGCAATCTGCACCAACGGATTGTAGGAGTGCACTGGCCGGACGTGCTCCTTCAGCATCGTCGCTGCCTCAGGGTCGTCATACTTGCTGGAGAAAGTCGCGCGAACCGTAGCCAGGAAGCCATTCAGCGATCCGAACGTGTCATTTACCGCTGAAGCCTCATAGCCACTGTGCACCATGCAATTGGCGCATTTCGGATTACCCGACTCTGTTCCGTAATGGTCCCATTCCGTCGCCTGCATCAGTTCTTCGAAGGTATCGGCGTATCCGTCCTGCAACAGGTAGCACGGCTTCTGCCAGCCAAACAGGTTGAACGTCGGCATGCCCCACGGCGTACACGGATAGTCGCGCTTGCCCATCAGGAACTCGAGGAACAGCGGCGACTGATTGAACACCCATTTCGCTTTGCGGTTCGCCAGCATGGCGCGGAACAGCCGACGAGTGCGAGCGCGTCCCAGAAAGTGCTGCTGATCGGGCGCCTTGTCGTAGGAGTAGCCGGGTGAAAGCATCATGCCCTCAACCCCGAGATCCATCATCTCGTCGAAGAAGGCGCGCACGCTGTTGGGATCGGCGCCATCGAACAGCGTCGTGTTCGTCGTAACGCGGAACCCGCGCGCCAATGCTTCTTTCATGTCCGTCGATCGCGATGTCATATCCACCTTCGCGGCAAACCGAGAAATCATGGCCTTCGCGCTGTCCGTCCACATGCACCGAAAATGTCAGGTACTTGCTGGGTTTGAACAGGTCGATCTTTTCCTTCAGCAGCAATGCGTTCGTGCAGAGGTAGATGTACTTCTTGCGTGCCACCAGCCCCTCAACAATTTCCGCGATCTGCGGATGCATGAGTGGTTCGCCGCCCGGAATCGAGACCATCGGTGCGCCACATTCCTCCATCGCCCGAAAGCACTCCTCGGGCGACAAGTTCTGCTTGAGAACGTGCGCCGGATACTGGATCTTGCCGCAGCCGGCACACGCCAGATTGCAGCGGAACAGCGGCTCCAGCATCAGCACCAGGGGATAGCGCTTGCGGCCTTTAATTTTCTGTCTGAGGACGTACGTAGCAACCGTCCACATCTGCGAAATTGGTACACCCATGCGGCTGAAGTCCTAACTTGCGAATAAGAACGCGAATTCTCTTTCGCTTTTGTACAGGATCTGTGCGAGAATGTCAAATATCGATGTTCAGCGTGAACGCGGACCCCAATGTCCTATAGCAATCAATTAGATAGCCCGCAGCAAGACAGCGCAGCAACTACTTCATCGCGTCGCGCGCCTGTCCAACAGCGCAGTCAGCAGACAGTTCAGCGCGTCCTCGATGCTGCGAGTTCCCTACTTGGCCAGATGCCGCTGGAGGAAGTCACGACCACGCGGATCGCAACCGAGGCGGGATTATCGATTGGCGCTTTGTACCGCTTTTTCCCTGACAAGCAAACGATCATCGATGCCATCGCCGTGCGCCATGTCGAGCAATTCAAGGCCGCGCTTGAGTCGGGCGTGATGATAGCCCTCGAACGGGAGTTAGCAGACTTGGCGACATTCAATCCGGCAAAGGTGCTCGACAGCGTTGTGGACGCGTATTTGGTTTACCTCGATGCTCATCCGGATTTTCGCGCCATCTCCTTCGGGCGCCACATCAGTACGGCGACCAAAGAACGAGAGGCTTCGCCTAGCGTGGGCTTGCCCGCACTGTTAAAGAACTTCATGCTGCAGCGATTAGGGATCCCCAACACGCCAGAACTCGACCTGATGCTGCGCATAGTTAGCGAGGCAGGCGAGCGCCTGATTGCTTTCGCCTACGAACAGCCTGCGCGTGAAGAGCGAGACCGCGTCATCGCCGAGATGAAGCGCATGTTGTCGGGCTATCTCTTCCCGACAATGCCGCGTTAGACTGGTCGTTCCAATTCACGCGTCAAGAAGGCAATGATGAAACAGTGGTGGATGACCCCGTCGCGAACCAGCCTGGCTGGTATTGCAATTCTGACTGTACTGCTCGTGCTGCCTGCCGTCGTTTGCGCCCAGAAGAAGACCGCCTGCACGATTCCCGACTGTGACCAGGCCAAAGCCTTCTTCGTCAAGCTCCAGAAGGCGGTCGATGCCGACCAGCGGCAGGACGTCGCAGACATGGCGACCTATCCGCTGTACTCTTACCGCGACGGCAAGACGACCGTCCTCAGAACCAAATCCGAATTGCTTGCCCAATATGACAGCGTCTTTGACCCCGGCACGCGCTGCGCCATTAAAGCTGCGAGTGTCGAAGACGTCTGGGGTAACTGGCGTGGCTTCACGGTGAACGCTGGGGTGATCTGGTGGAGCCGGATCATACCGAGGTCCGCGTCACGTAATGGAGCGATCCAACCCTCCGATCTCGCTAAATACCCAATTTTGGTCATTACCGTGAATCACTCGCCTGAGACAGAGAAGGGTTGCACGGGAAACGCCGACCCAAACCCAAAGTAGCGACCGCACGCGTGGCGCACCCTCTGCCGACCTGTGCCTGTACGTGCTTTTCCTTGCGACTGCTTTTTAATCCTCACCACCGAGCGACTCGAAATTCGCGTCCGTTCAGTAGCGTTTTCCAGCAACGGTTAACTCCGAACCAATACGGCAACTCGCGATAATCGGACGCATCGAAGACGGCGATGTCGGCGTCTTTCCCGGGCGCGAGGCTTCCCTTCCGGCCTTGCAGTCCAAGTGCGCATGCGCCGTTGATCGTCGCGGCTGTGATGGCTTCGGCGGGAGACATGTTCATGTGGGTGCAGGCGACCGACAGCACAAAGGGCATGGACGTGGTGGGCGAGGTGCCAGGGTTGTAGTCGGTCGCCAGAGCGACGGCGACTCCAGAGTCGACTAACTTGCGGGCTGGAGGAAATGTTCCCAGGCCGAGGAAATAGTTGGCGGCTGGTAACAGAGTGGCGACCGTGTCGGTATGAGCTAGCGCCGCAATATCGGCGTCGCTGACGTGGTCCATGTGATCAAAGCTAGCGGGATGAAACCTGGCAAAAACGTCGAGGTTGGTTTCGGTGAGCTGATTGACATGAGCTCGTGTTTTGAGTCCGTGCTCGACTGCAGTTTGCAGGATGCGAACTGACTGAGCGGCGGTGAAGGCTCCTCGCTCGCAGAAAACGTCGACATACTCGGCTAATCCACGTTGCGCTGCCTCGGGAATCATCTCTTCGCAGACGATGCGGACATACTCATCGGGATAGTCGCGGTATTCGGGCGGCGGAACGTGCGCACCAAGCAGTGTAGCGACCACTGTACCCGGCCATTGCCGCGTCGCTTGCTGAATGGCTTCCAGGGACTTGATTTCGCTGTCCAGACTCAGCCCGTAACCGGACTTGGCTTCGACCGTCGTCGTCCCGTGAGCAGCCATTTCGTCGAACGCCCACAGAACACGATCGGCGAGTTGTTCGGCCGAAGATTCCCGGACGCCACGGATGCTGGCGCGGATACCGCCCCCGGCAGCGGCAATCTCTTCGTAGCCGGCTCCGGAGATCCGTTTCTCGAAATCGATGAGACGCGGACTCACGAAGACAGGATGGGTGTGAGAATCGACAAATCCCGGCAGAACAACTCTGCCGGTGCAGTCGATTTCGTCGGCATTCGGGGCCAGTTCGCGCTTCGCGACTTCGTCGGTTTTGCCGACAGCGACGATTTTGCCGTCTGCGATAAGAACGGCACCGTCATCTATGATGCCCAGTTCGCGAAGTCCAGCCCCGCGGCGTGGGGCGCTGTCGCCGCGCAGCGTCAGGAGCTGGGAGGCGTGGGTGAGGAGTACAGATCTTGGCGTGGCGCTCATTTTTGTACCGCCGCTACGCGGCTGAATCATCTTATACGGCTGGTCTCCGCGGGCTTACGCCCACGGCTAACACCAATGTCGCCCGTTGGGCTTTGCGGATTTCTTCCGCGTCGAGAGTTAGGTGATACCCCCTCCCCCGCTCCCCATGTGTTTTCAGGCAGTTGTGAGGGGTTTTTGACGCAGCCTTGCACAAATAAAGGGGTTATAGGTACGTGATAGGAAACATTGGGGTTATGGGCGCGGCTGTAGACGAGAGGCTGGCTCGGCAGGGAGGGCGGCGGCGGTGAGATCCATGGCCCAAAGCATCATCCGGGCGGAGGCGAAGTCGACACCTCCGGTCTGGATGACGCGGAGGACTTCGGCACGGTTCGAGGCGAGGTCGCGCGCGGTCATGGGCACACGAAGCCGAGGGAAACTGGAGAGGCGCCGGGCTCGGGCCATGTTGTGGAGGCGGCTGCGAGCGTTGAGGTGATGGCGACAGCAGGCGCGACCGCGAACCGCCGCGCACTGGCAATGGTGGCCGTCGGGAAGAATGTGACGGCAGATACGGATGATTATTTGTTGCGAGCGCATGGAGACCTCCGCAAGGACAATTGACTAGAGTAAGGCAGCCCGCGGAGCAGTTGGAGGGGAAAGTTGTCGGGCGCCGTTACGAAGGTAACCCGATTTTCCCGATTTGGAAAAGGAACTTTCGGAACGGTTCACCACGGAGAACACGGAGCGCACGGAGAAGGCCACGCAGAAAAGCAAGAGCAAAGGCTGCCAAAGGGGTCCTTCGACTACGGCGTCGCAAGGGCGGCGACGCCTCCGCTCAGGATGACAACCTAGTTGTCTGTTGCCAGGGCTAAAGCCGCAAGAAGTTATGCGCTCTGATTCACCACGCTAAAGAGTGGTCGCTCTCCACCCGAAATTTGGACAAAGTCGTTTCAGTGCGCTTGGTTGTCAGTTGTCAGTAATTCGGGTCATCATGCCTCTAAAGCGTGGTGCTTCCACCCCAACTGAGAGCACCTACTCGGAGGCCATCGGGATCTTGATTCCTCTTCTCCTGCGCGAAGTGTTTGGCTTCGTCGTAGCCCGCGTCGACGTGGCGGGCGACGCCGATGCCGGGGTCGTTGGTGAGGACGCGCTCGATGCGCTTGGCCATCTCGTCGGTGCCGTCTGCGACCGTGACTTGGCCGGCGTGCTGCGAGTAGCCGATGCCCACACCACCGCCGTTGTGGATCGAAACCCACGACGCGCCGCTCGCAGTGCTCAGCAGCGCGTTGAGTAGCGGCCAGTCGGCGATGGCGTCGCTGCCGTCTTTCATCGATTCGGTTTCGCGGAACGGCGAGGCGACAGAACCGCAGTCGAGATGATCGCGTCCCATGACGATCGGAGCCTTTAGCTTGCCCGTTTTCACCATGTCGTTCATGGCGAGGCCGAACTCGGCGCGCTCGCCATAACCGAGCCAGCAGATGCGCGAGGGGAATCCCTGGAACTTGATCCGCTTGCGGGCGAGGTCGATCCAGCGGCTGAGGACGCGATCCTGGGGAAACATCTGCAGCACGAGATCGTCGGTGGCGTGAATGTCGGCGGGATCGCCGGAGAGCGCCGCCCAACGGAAAGGGCCGCGGCCTTCGCAAAATAAAGGACGAATGTAGGCAGGCACGAATCCGGGGAAATCGAAGGCGTTCTTTACGCCGTGATCGAAGGCGAATTTGCGGATGTTGTTGCCGTAGTCGAAGGTGACGGAGCCCATCTTTTGCAGCTTGAGCATGCCCTCAACGTGGCGGGCCATGGTGTCGAGCGACTTCTCGAGGTAAGCCTTGGGGTCGTTCTGGCGCAACGCGTTCGCGGCTTCGAGCGTCATGCCGCTGGGCACATAGCCATTCAGGGGATCGTGCGCAGAGGTCTGGTCGGTGAGGATGTCGGGGACGACTCCGCGATCGGCAAGTTCGGGAATGATGTCTCCACAGTTGCCGACGAGGCCGACGGAGATGTTCTCTTTTTTGCGGACGGCATTCTTCAGGATGCGCAGCGCTTCGTCGAGCGAGTTGACCATGAAGTCGCAATAGCCCGGTGCGCAAGCGTTTCTTGATGCGTTCGGGATCGACCTCGATGCCGAGGTAGCATGCGCCCGTCATGGTCGCGGCCAGAGGCTGGGCTCCGCTCATGCCGCCCATGCCGCCGGAGACGATCAGCTTGCCGGCGAGGTCTCCGCCCAGATGCTTTTCGCCGGCAGCGCAAAACGTCTCGTACGTGCCCTGGATGATGCCCTGCGACCCGATGTAAATCCACGAGCCGGCGGTCATCTGGCCGTACATGATGAGGCCCTGCTTCTCGAGTTCGTTGAACTTCTCCCAATTCGACCAGTGGCCAACCAGGTTGGAGTTGCAGATGAGCACGCGCGGCGCATAGTCGTGCGTACGAAAAACCGCGACCGGCTTGCCCGACTGCACCAGCAGCGTCTCGTCGTTCTCGAGCGAAGCGCAGCGAGTTCACGATGGCGTGGTAGCACTCCCAGTTGCGAGCGGCGCGGCCGGTTCCGCCATACACGACGAGGTCCTGCGGACGCTCGGCGACTTCCTCGTCGAGGTTGTTCATCAGCATGCGCATGGCGGCTTCCTGGGCCCATCCTTTGCAGGAGAGCTGATTGCCGCGAGGCGCTTTAATCGGGACGTAAGAAGTGCTTGGCGAATCAATAGTGACTGGCATAACCCAAGAATGTTAGTTGGGCGGGGAGAGGGAGTGCAAATGGGTGGACAAGACAGTTGTCGGTTGTCAGTTGTCGATGAAGAGAGGGCACCATTCGGCTCGCTGGGGTGGCTCGCGGATTTGAAAAGACCCACACAAGCAAAATCGGCTTGTGTGGGGCACCCAGCAAGAAAATCGGGGAGCGGCTGTTTGACCGTCTCCCCCACTCTCTTCGATCAGGTTTTGCTATTGCACGAAGCTTAGTTGAATCAGGTTCGCCGTACATCAGAGTGCGATGAATGCGGCGTTAAAAGTCGGTAAACACCATTTACGCCTTAGAGGACGATGGCAGCACTTACGTTGTACTGACCGGGCGATGCAACAGAGGTTACTTGCCACCCACATCGCGGACAAACTCAACCAGCGACCGCACCGGAGTTCCTGACGGGCCTTTGGCAATCCAGGGCTTGCTGTCTTCGATCCAAGCCACGCCCGCGATATCGAGATGGATCCACGGTGTGTCGCCCACAAATTCCTTGAGAAACATCGCGGCCGTGACAGCACCGCCCCAGCGGCCGCCACTATTTACGATGTCGGCGATACTCGACTTGATCATCTCGCGGTATTCCTCGTCGACCGGCAGACGCCACATCTTCTCGCCTGACGCTTTCAACGACTTGCTGAAGCCATCGTAGAACTCGTCGTCATTGGAGAAAATCCCGACGTTGATCATGCCCAGCGCGACGACGCAAGCGCCGGTCAGGGTGGCGGCATCGATCAGGTGGGTTGCTCCCAACTGCTTGGCGTAGTGCAGGCCGTCTGCCAGAACCAGGCGGCCTTCGGCGTCGGTGTTGATGATCTCGATCGACTTGCCCGACATCGCAATCTGCACGTCGCCCGGTTTTTGCGCCGTGCCAGATGGCATGTTCTCGGTCGCGCATACAATGCCGATGACGCGAACCTTAGGCTTCAACTGCGCGATGGCACGCATGGCGCCGATCATCGACGCGCCTCCGGCCATGTCGTACTTCATCTTCTCCATGCCGTCGGAGGGCTTGATAGAGATTCCACCACTATCGAAGGTGACGCCCTTGCCGACGAGTCCGAGGACAGGCTTTTCGGGAGCACCCGCCGGTTCGTAGCGCATAACGATAAGCCGCGGCTCTTCCTGCGAGCCTTGCGCCACACTCCAGAATGCGCCCATCTTGAGTTCCTTGATCTTGTCGGGACCGTAGATCTCGCACTTGAGGCCGGTTTCCTCGCACATTTTCTTCGCGCGGTCGGCAAGGATCGTCGGCGTCATGCGATTGCCCGGCTCATTCACCAGGTCGCGAGTAAAGTTCTGCGCCTCGCCGATAATGGTCCCAATATCAATTGCGGCCTGCAGCGCTTTCGCATCCGAGCTGGCTGGTACGATCACCGTCAACTCGTCGATTTCTTGCACCTTGCGATCGCTCTTGTAGTAGTCCGCATCGAAGGCGCCAACGTGCGCGCCTTCAGCGATCGATTTCAGTGCGTCTTCAGCGCTGAAGCTTACGGCAGTCGGCGCAGCCAACGCGAAACTCTTCAGGTCTTTCCCCTTGATAGTGCGCACCGCGGTTCCGGCAATCTTGCGCAGCTCGGAGGTGGAGAACGTCTTCGCCTTTCCTCCTCCGATCAGCAAAAGGCGCTTTGCTTTGAGTCCGGCAGGCTTGTGCAGGAGTGTGACTTCCGACATCTTGCCCGTGACTTCGGCCGAGGCGACGAGGTCCGCGGCGGCAGCCTGTATGGCCTGATCATCCGACAGGATTTGTGGCTTGGGTTTGTCTTTATCACCGTTCGCGGTCTTCTCAGAAGCGTCGACCACAGCAACCACGAGACATTCGGTTTCGATCGTTGAAGGTGTTCCGGTATGAAGTGTAATTTTCATTTTTTAGTCCCATCTAGTATTACGATTTCCGGCTGCGTGCCATGGCCTCACGCGCTTCTTTATCGGCGGTCTTGCGCCGCTCCGTCTCGCGCTTGTCCCAGTGCTGTTTGCCTTTCGCGAGCGCTATCTCGATCTTGGCCTTGCCGTTGCGAAAATACAGCCGGGTCGGAATCAGGGTCAGGCCCTTTTGCTGGGTCTTCCCGATCAGCTTGTTCAGTTCGCTCTTGTGCACCAAGAGTTTCCGCGTGCGCAGGGGTTCATGATTGAAAATGTTGCCATGCTCGTAGACGCCGATGTGCGCATTGATGAGCCAGAGTTCGCCGTCTTTCACCAGGCCGTAGGCGTCCTTGAGGTTGGCGCGGCCGGAACGAATCGACTTCACTTCGGTGCCGCGCAGTGCGATGCCGGCTTCAAACTTTTCCAGAAGAAAGTAGTTATACGAGGCGGAGCGGTTGACCGCGGCATCGCGCAAGCCGCTGGCCGTCGGATCGCGCCGGGGCTGCTTTTCCTTCTCCGGACGACCTGTGGACTGAGGCGGACGGGCCATAATGAATAGCTCGCACGAGTGCGAATCTCGTATGCTAACACAGGTGGAATCACATATATACGGCGAGTCGGGATGCTATAATCGCCGCAATTCAGACACTTGCTAGGTGGCGATGACGCGCGATTCGCGAAGGGTTGGAGCGCTTACGTTTTGGGCGGGCAGAAGTCTGAATTGCATACCGGAAGTGTATTTCTGGCCGCTTGCAGGTGTGGTCCGGCAAACCCGGCGTCAAGGAATTTGATGAAACGGCTCACCCGTGTCTTAGCCCTAATATTAATATTTGCATCACTGCCCGCAGCCGCTACTGACAAGGCGAAGGCTCTTTTCAAACAGGGTCTCGACGCCGAAATGCGGCAGGACTATGAGACCGCTTACAACTTCTACCATCAGGCCTACGAACTCAAGCCCAATGATCTGGAATATCGCACATCGTTCGAGCGCATAAGATTTTTCGCTGCGGCTTCGCACGTCCACAAAGGCCAATTGCTCGAAAAGAGCGGCAAGCTGCAGGAAGCCCTGACCGAGTTTGAGCTAGCCATCTCGATCGATCCCTCCAGCTTCATCGCGCAACAAGAGGCGAATAAGGTGCGCCGCGCGATCAGGGAGGCTCAACAACCAAGCCCGCCGCCCCCGAACGAAGCATCGCAGTCCGCTCTGCATAAGCGGATGGAGGAGGCTACTGGACCGGTCGAACTCGCTCCCATCGCCAATACTCCGATCACCCTGAAGCTAAGCGAAGACACCAAGACGATCTACGAAACCATCGGGAAGCTGGCCGGCATAAACGTTTTGTTCGATCCCGATTACACGTCGCGGCGCATTCGCGTGGAACTCAATGGAGTCACGTTGCAGGAGGCATTGGAGATTACCGCGCTGGAATCCAAGACGTTCTGGCGGCCGGTTACTCCCAACACGATATTTGTTGCCGCTGACACTCCAGCCAAGCGCAAGGAAATCGAACAGAGCGTAATCCGTACCTTTTACCTGTCCAATCTGTCGCAGCCTAACGAACTGCAGGACCTCGTCAACATACTTCGTACCCTGCTCGACACGCAGCGCTTGCAGCAGTTCCCTTCTCAGCAGGCCATCGTGGTCCGGGGAACCCCCGACCAGATCGCCCTGGCTGAAAAGCTGATCGACGATCTCGACAAGTCGCGTCCGGAAGTTGTCGTCGACGTCGTCATCATGCAGGTGCAGCGCAACAAGCTTACCAACCTGGGCATTACACCTCCAACGAGCGTATCGGTCGCTCTCGTAGACAACACCGTCACATCAACTTCCACTACCGGATCGAACGTGGGCACTGGTAACGGTTCGGTTTCGACCACGACCGGCAACGCCACCGGTACGATTAACCTGAACAGCCTGGCTCACCTGAATGCAACGAACTTTCAAGTGACGATCCCCCCGGCAACAGCGACGTTCCTGTACAACGACAGCAATACCAGGATCCTGCAGCAGCCTCAGATCCGCGCCCTCGACGGCCAGAAAGCCTCGCTCAAGATCGGCCAGCGCGTTCCCGTGGCTACCGGGTCGTTCCAGCCCGGAATCGGCGGCGTCGGGATCAATCCCCTGGTCAATACGCAGTTCAATTACATTGACGTGGGAGTGAACATCGATATCACGCCTCACGTGCATGGAACCGATCAAGTCACGCTGAAACTTGCAATGGACATCTCGGCCGTGGATTCCTACCAGAATATTGGCGGCATCCAGCAGCCTGTCATCGGTCAGCGCAAGATCGAGCATGAGATTCGCATGCGCGAGGGCGAAGCCAACATCATGGGCGGGATACTCGAGGAGACAGAGAGCAAGTCCATCAACGGGATTCCCGGATTGGCCTCAATCCCGTTCTTCCGCTATTTCTTCTCCACTGAGAGCAAACAGCGGCAAGACAACGAACTGGTTTTCATGCTGATTCCACACATCGTACGCGCGCAGGATGTGTTCGACAGTAACACCAGGGCGATTGATGTCGGAACGGCAAATTCGATTTCGCTTCACCGTTCTAGTGCTCCGCCGACGGACCAGGCTCCGAGTCAACCCGGCAAGCCGGGGACGCCAGCGCCACCACAGGCAGGCAATCCCGCGCCAGATCAGGCAGCAACGGCCCCTCCCGGCAGCGCGCTGGTAAGTTTCGATCCGCCCTCGCTGACCCAGGCGGTCGGAACCACGTTCGCCGTCAATGTCAATTTAACCGGCGGGCAAAACGTATATTCCGTGCCACTGCAGATTCTGTACAACCCGAATGTGCTGCAGCTGCTGAACGTTTCCAACGGACCATTGCTGCAACAGGACGGTCAGGCAGTCGCCCTGGTTCACCGTGACGACAGCATGATGGGGATCTTGCAGGTAACCGCATCCCGGCCCCCTGGAAGCAATGGCATCACCGGCGACGGACAGGTGTTCACCCTGACCTTCCAGGCCAAAGCCCCCGGGGAAGCGACGTTAAGCATCAATCGCGCTACTCTGAAGAATGGCAGCATGCAGAACATCCCGGCGGGGGGCTCACAGGCGATTGTGACGGTTCACTAGAGTGCTCGTCCAAATGAAGCAGGGCCCTGTCGCCCGGCTCTGAGTATGACTGGAGACGCTGTCTGGCTTGCTCTGGATCAAGCCACGCATCCGTCGTTAAGTATTAGAATGAGATCGGCAGGAACCATTCTCGGCAGTATGGTCGGAACAAACCACAGGGCTCCAGGGCAAGCAACCGGACGACCTCACCGGCAATTCACGGCGTTCCGTGGAACGCGGGTCAAGGGATTCACGGTAGTCGAGCTGATCGTCGCCATGACGATCCTCATGATCCTCACTGCCGCCGCTGTTCCCGTTGTCCGGGTCACGATCCAGCGCAACAAAGAACGCGATCTGCGGCGCGCCCTATGGCAGATACGCGACGGCATTGACCGCTACAAGGACGCGGCCGACCGCGGCGCGTTTCAGATCAAGGTTGACAGCCAGGGCTATCCGCCCGATCTCGAGACCCTCGTCAAGGGTGTCGATTCCAACGGGAAGAAGATGAGATTTTTGCGGAGCATCCCCGTGGATCCCATGACCGGCAAGACCGAGTGGGGCCTGCGATCGATGCAGGATGACCTTGATTCCGATTCGTGGGGCGGGCAAAACGTCTTCGACGTATACACCAAGTCTGAGGGCACTGCTCTCGACGGTTCGAAGTACAAGACGTGGTAGTTTTATTGTCAGAACGGAAATTGCGGCCATGAACCGGCGATTGCGACAACGCGGATTCACCCTGATCGAGTTGATGGTGGTGATCAGTATCATCGTCATCCTGATGTCGGTCGCAATTCCCCGTTACCAGGTGTCGATCTTGCGGGCGCGTGAGACTGTGCTGCGCGACGACCTCTACACACTTCGTTCGGTCATCGACCAGTACACGCTGGACAAGCAAAAGGCGCCGCAATCCCTACAGGACGTGGTGGACGCCGGCTATCTCAAGCAGCTTCCCAAGGACCCATTCACCAACTCACGCGAAACCTGGGTGCCTGTAACCGATGACAGCATTATGTCGCCTGACCAGACGCAGCCCGGAATTATCGACGTGCACAGCGGCAGCGACCAGAACTCGACCGAAGGCACCGCCTACAGCAGTTGGTGACCAGAGCGGCTTCACGTCCTAGGTCAGGCCTCATCTCCCGCCTTGCGTGCTTCAGCCTCGGCCAGCCAGCCACGACGCAACTTCTCCTCAGGAACATTCGACAGATATGGCTTGATATCCAGGATGGGCGTGCCATCGAGCATATCGACGCCCCGCACGCGCAGTCGCGTACCCTCGCGGCCCAGCAGTTCAACAATCGTGAGCGCAATCGGATTTGGACGCCTCGGGGACCGGGTGGCAAACACGCCGTGTGCCCTATCGTCGCAAGGCGGCTTGCCGCAGAGCTCGTACCCTTCAGAACGGTCGAAGACCCAGACAACGATGAGGTGCGAGAAACCGTCGATGTCGGTTAGCCCGGGTTCGAACTCCGGCAGGATATCGAGATCGCCCTCGGCCTCATGTTTTGCGCCCAGGCCTTTGGGGATCTTGCTGGTCTCCGAGTAGGGGCTGCGTACAAATCCAATCGGCTGCGCTGTAAACATTCCGTTCAGACCCTCCGGCGCAATACTACTGCATCCCGCTGGCTGACTGCGCTTCACATCACTGGTGGAACGGTGATTCCCATCACTCCCAGTAGCGCGATTAGTTCCCGGCGAACCACAGCTGCGGTGGCCAGCAGAAACTTCTTTCGCTCGTCATCGGCCTCATTGAGGATGTGATGCCTGTGGTAGAAGTTGTTGAACTGCTGCGCTAGCTGAAAGGCGTGTTTTGCGGCATAGGCCGGTTCTGTGGTTGCAATGCACTGCTCGATCACGGACGAGGTCTTCCCTGCCAGCAACCAGAGTTCCCAGATTTCGGTGCCGCTGTCTTCGGCGAAAAAGCGGGCGTAGTCAACATCAGCCACGAGCGCCAGTTCGGGTTCCACTTCAGCCTTGCGGAAAATGTTGCTAGCGCGCACCACGGCGTACTGCGCGTAGGGCCCCGTTTCACCCTCGAAGGCCAGCGCTTCCTTGAAGTCGAAGGCGATAACCGACTGCTTGGTGAACTTAAGCATGAAATAGCGCAGGGCCCCGATGGCAATCTGCTTGGAGATCTCCAACCGCTCTGCATCATCGCGTTCTGGATGGCGGCTGTCGACCTCCTTCTTTGCAGCAGCGATGAGCGCGTCGAGTAGGTCGTCAGCCTTGACCCCAAATCCCTTGCGGCCTGAAACCTCGATATACGATTTCGCCTGGTCTTCTGCGCTGACCTCATAGCCCAGATCCATCGCGCAGCGCGGCGTGAGCGCCACCATCTCGTAGGAAAAGTGGGTGTAGTGCGCGGCCTTGTCGGGGTATCCCAACAGCCGGATGGCCTCAACCACCGTGTTCTGAGGATCGCTCTGGCGCGAGTCGATGACGTTGTAAATCGCCGCGACGCTTCCGAAGTGTGGATGATCCGCTTCGCCGTGCTCGGCCGAGATCCAACACTCATGCCCGTTCGGATAGTGGAAGAACTTCTGGTATCCAAAATCGCGGCCTAGCAGCCCGAACTTCCAGAGGTGGTAGGCGATGTCCTTGCCAACGTAGCCCACGGTTCCGTTTGAACGCACGATGACTTTGGCATCTTCGTCAGGGCCAGTCTTGGCATCGGCCTGTTCCGGCCCTGCCTCGACGTCGCGATTGGCTTCAGCTTTACTTGGGACAGCCGGACGGGTCATAACCCAGCATCCCTTGTTCTTGCCCTCGGTCTCGAAGTAGAGAACGCCTTTTTCCTTGAGTTGCTGAAAGGCCAGGTCCCAGAAGTGCAAGTGCAGAATCTCGCTCTCACGCGGCAGGAAATCGTACTCGATGTCGAGTCGATCCATGGTCTCCAGATGGCGCTTCAAAACAGCCGTCGAGACCATTTCCGCAATCGCTGCCATCTCGTTATTTCCCTGTTCAATAGCACGTAATACTTCAATTCTAGCTTTAAGATTAGCTTTGTCCGCCTCGTACCACTGCGACACCCGCGCATACAGGTCCCAGCAGTAGTAATCAAAGCGAGGTCTAGAGGCAATCAACGCCGCGATCTCGGCCTTTGACAGTTTCGCGAGTTGAACGAAGCCAACCACCACGTCGGCCACCTGGACGCCCGTGTTGTCAATGTAGTTCTGGATATCCACCGTGTGTCCGGCAGCGCGCAGCAGACGAACGAACGTATCCCCCAGAATGGCGTTGCGCAGGTGCCCGATATGGGCCGCCTTGTTGGGATTGATGCTGGTGTGCTCGACCAGAATCTTGCCGGTCACGTCTGCCGCGCCTTCCGCCGTGTGGTCGGTAACGGCGATGGCGGATTCGCTGGCAAGCTCACGAGCAGCTTCGCCACGGGTGAGGCGGGCATTGATGTACCCAGCCCCAGCAACCTCGAACGTCGCAAATCCTTCCGGCAGCGGCATCTCCGCGACGATCTCTTCCGCAATCTTGCGCGGAGCCTTCCGCAACTGTTTGGCGAGTTCAAAGGGAAACGGCATCGCGAACTCACCCAGTTCGATCTTCGGAGGCTGGTCGATAGCGATATTCGGCAGGTCGATCTGGTACTTCTTGCGGAGGAATTCTCGTACGTGGGTGGCCAGTTGTTTCTGACGCTCTAGATACACGATCGCTCTCGGTCTCTCTCGCTGCGCTGGGCTATTCGCTGCGGGCGTTGCGAGACGGGAAGTTGACTCGCAAATAGCTGAGGAAAAAGGTGATTATAACAAACACCTGAAATGACGCGGGTTTGACGCTGGTCGCACCGTTACCTATGATGAGAGTTCTCACCAGGCATCTGGCAGAGCACCTGTGCGGCGTGCCAGCGGGCGATTTCCATGCGAATTGCATACTTAGACGGATTTTCCGGCATCAGTGGCGACATGTTCCTCGGTGCGCTGGTGGACGCTGGAGTTCCGGTTGAGCTGTTCCAGGCAACCGTCGCTGCGCTAAACCTGGGAATCACCTTGGAGGCTTCGCGAGTTGACAGAAACGGGATATCCGCCACCAAGGTCGATGTCATGGTGAACGGCCAGAAGGATCTGCCCCGCGAGGAATACTGGGCCCACAGCCGTGACCGCGCCAACGCGGATCAGCACGCCCATGAGAGCTTACCCGAACAGGGACACGATCATGGTGGCGAGCATCACGCCCACGGGCGGAACCTCGGCAAGATTCTGCGGATCATCGAAGCTGCTCCTATCACCAGCCGCGCCAAGCAGACTGCGAGCGAGATTTTCGTTGCCCTGGGAACTGCCGAGGCGAAGGTCCACAATGTTGACGTAGCGGACGTCCACTTTCATGAAGTTGGTGCTGCTGACGCCATCGCCGATATCGTGTGCGCAGCGGTGGGAGCTGAGGCGCTGGCGGTTGAGCAAATCCTGGCGTCTCCGCTCAATGTCGGTGGTGGGACCGTGACCTGTGCCCACGGCGTAATGCCGGTTCCCGCTCCGGCCACCCTGGAGCTGCTGAAAGGCATCCCCATGTATTCCGGAGAAGTACAGAAAGAACTGGTAACGCCGACCGGGGCAGCCATTGTGAGAGTGTTAGCCGCCAGCTTTGGCCCTCGTCCGCTGATGGCAACGGAGAGAGTTGGTTACGGTGCTGGGACGCGCGACTTTCCCGGTCACTCGAATGTGCTGCGCCTCATCGTAGGCGAAACCCTTGAATCTGGGATGTCAGCGACTGACCTGAGCGACTCTGCACCAGGGGACGAGGTTGCCGTGCTTGAGGCTAATCTCGACGACTTGAGCCCTCAGATCATCGGATACCTGACAGACCTATTGTTCGCCGAGGGTGCGTTGGACGCGTTCACTACGGCGGTGCAGATGAAGAAGTCGCGCCCGGGAACGCTTCTCACGGTGCTCGCCAAACCGCAGGACGAGCCGAAACTTCGCGATATGCTTTTCCGCGAGAGCAGCACCCTGGGTATCCGCAGTCGCCGCGAAAAACGGCACGTCCTGGCCCGTCGTCACGAGAGGGTGCAGACGCCGTGGGGCGAAGTTCGAATTAAGATCGGAAGCATGGCCGGTACCGATTCCCAGATTGCTCCCGAATACGAAGATTGCCGCCGCATTGCCGCTGAGCATCACGTTCCCCTCAAGACCGTGATGCAGGAATCGCTCCGCCTGTACCTGGACAAAAAGAATGGATAAGCCCGAAAAGTTTTACATCACAACGCCCATCTACTACGTCAACGCGCGGCCACACATCGGTCACACTTACACCACGGTGGTTTGCGACACGGTGGCGCGACGCCAGCGACTGATGGGCAAGGATACCTGGTTTCTGACCGGCACAGACGAACACGGACAGAAGATCGAACGCTCTGCGATCGCCGCGGGCTGCTCTCCTAAGGAATTCGCGGATCGCGTCTCAGGCGAGTTCCGCCAGTTGTGGGACCGGATGAAGCTGACGTACGACGACTTCATTCGCACTACCGAACCGCGGCACGTGCGCGGTGTGCAGGCATTGTTTAAGCGATTGCAAGATCGGGGATATATCTACAAGGGCTCCTATAGCGGCCAGTATTGCGTCTTCGATGAACTTTACGTCGACGTGACGGAGCCGGGCGCTCCCTGTCCCGAGTGCGGACGCCCGACGGAGACCGTTCAGGAAGAAAACTACTTCTTCAAGCTGTCGGCCATGGAAGAGCCGCTGCTGAAGTTGTACGCCGAGAATCCTGAGTTCATCCGGCCTGAAACCAGGCGCAACGAGGTGATCGCGTTTGTTCGCAGCGGCCTGCGCGATCTCTCGGTAAGCCGCACCACCTTCAAGTGGGGCATTCCCGTGCCGGGCGATGAAAAGCACGTGATCTACGTGTGGCTCGACGCCCTGGCAAACTACCTGACAGCGATCGGTTTTGGTTCCGACGATCCGAAAGACCAGGCAAAGCTGGCGCGCTACTGGCCGGCGGACGTGCACATGATTGGCAAAGAGATTGTGCGCTTCCATTGCGTGTATTGGCCTGCGTTTTTGCTGGCAGCCGAGATTCCTTTGCCCAAGTCGATCATCGCGCACGGCTGGCTACTGTTCGAAGAGAGCAAGATGTCGAAGTCGCGCGGCAACATCGTGCGCAGTGAGACCATCCTCGACACGCTCGGTGCTGACACGCTGCGCTATTTCCTGTTACGCGAAATCGTCTTCGGCAGCGACGGATCTTTCAGTTTCGATGCGCTGGTACAGCGGTTTAATTCCGACCTGGCCAACGGTCTGGGAAACCTGTCGAGCCGGACGCTGAGCATGATTACGCGATATTTCGAGGGCGAGATTCCCTATCCATCCCCAGGTGCTCGAACTGCAGCTGACGACGCAGTTGCCACACTCGCCCAGCAGACCATCGCGGATTTTAATGCGCAGTTTGAGCAGTTCCAGTTCTCTCGGGCGCTGGAGACCGCATGGGGGCTGGTCGCAGCGGTCAACAAATACATCGTCGAGAATGAACCGTGGGCAGTGGCGGAAAAGGAAGATCAGGATTCCCGCGCCCGGTTGGCGACCATCCTTCACACCTCGGCAGAAGCTCTACGCATCATCACCGCGTTAGTGCACCCCGTAATTCCGGAGTCATCGGCGCGCATTTGGGAGCAATTGGGGCTGGGGGACATCAGCAAGCTGGATCTCCGCAAACTGTCGTGGGGCCAATTGCCGCTACACACTAAGCTGGGGACTGTCGAAGCGGTATTTCCGCGGGCCGACAAAAGCACGATTGAAAGGATGCAGCAGATGGAGCAGGAAAGCGCAGCACAGAGCGCTCAAGCGGCAGTTGCTGAAATCGTTGAAGTGACCAAGCCAACGGAAGCGACGCCGCTTTCGACGCCGGTCGTTGCGACCGCTCCGGCTGCAAGCGCGCCGGCCAGCAGCACCATCACCATCGACGATTTTGCCAAAGTGGAGTTGCGCGTAGGCCAAGTCAAGGTCGCCGAGAAGGTCAAGGGCGCCGACAAGCTTCTGCGGCTGGAAGTCGATCTTGGTACCGAGGTCCGCCAGATTGTTGCCGGAATCGCCAAGGCCTACGACCCGGAGAAGCTCATCGGACGCAAAGTTGTGATCGTCGCCAACCTGGCGCCGCGCAAGCTTCGCGGACTGGAGTCGCAGGGCATGATTGTCGCAGCCTCGCTTGGCGATGAGGGCGTGCCGGTGCTGGCAGGCTTCCTGGAGGACGTACCCAACGGAGCCAGGCTAAAGTAGATTGATGGATTTTGGGACATCACCGCGCCGACCAAGAAAGTTCGGGAAGTCATCAAACTGCTCGAAGAACATGGCTGGCGACTAGTTCGGGTCACCGGAAGTCATAGGCAGTATCATCATCCGAGTAAGTCCGGCACAGTCACCGTAGCCGGCAAACTGTCTCAGGATATGGCACCCGGGACATACCACAACATTTTGAAACAGGCAGGAATAAAGTAAATGCGATTTGCAGCGGTGTACGAGAAGACACGGACTGGCTGGAGCGCCTATGCACCCGACCTTCCGGGGTTGGGAGTTGCTGGCGCAACCATCCAGGAGACACGCAGGCTGCTGCGGGAGGCGATTATTCTCCACGTTGAAGATCTGCGTGCCAGCGGCCAACCGACCCCCAAGCCCAAGTCACAGGCCGACTATCTTGACGTTCCCCTGAAGGTGTAGGGGGAAGCCAGGCGCGGACGATTGAGACGTGCTGAGGAGCAGTTCTTCGTTTTCAAGAAATCCGTGACAATCCCATTGCCAGCATTTCATGAGGATCGCTTCCGGCATTAGCGCTATGTACACCGATTCGCATTGCCATCCCGAAAACAAGCGTTTCGACAGTGATCGCCCGGATGTGTTTGCCCGGGCAAAGGATGCCGGGGTCACCACAATGCTGGCCATCGGAAACGGCGATGGGCCGGGCACTGGAACCTTCGATTGCGCCATCAAGCTGGCTGAACAGTACGACGGCGTTTATGCAACCGTCGGTGTTCATCCACACGAGGCAGCGCTGGCGACGCAAGCGGATTTCGACGAGCTCGTCGTCCTCTCTCGGCATCCGAAAGTCATCGCATGGGGCGAAATTGGACTCGACTACTTCTACGATCACTCCCCGCGCGACGTTCAGCAGAGAGTGTTTCTCCAGCAGATGGAGTTGGCGGCATCCGCCAAGCTGCCCATCATCATTCACTGCCGGCCGTCAGACAACAGCGACAATGCCTGGGAGGACACCCTGCGATTGATCCACGAAAACTGGGCGTCGACTGGACTGAGAGGCGTGATGCACTGCTTTACCGGTACGGTTGAAAATGCCCGCGCCGCCCTCGACCTGGGATTCGTCATCTCGTTTGCAGGAAACATTACCTACCCCAAGGCCCAAAACATTCGTGATGCTGCCAGCATGGCTCCTTTGGACCGCATGTTCATCGAGACCGACTCCCCATATCTTGCTCCTGTGCCGCACCGCGGAAAACGTAACGAGCCGGCCTTTGTGCACGAAGTTGCCGTACAGATCGGCCAATTGCGTAGTCTCTCGGCAGAGGAAATCGGAGCTGCAACTACTGCTAATTTTCATACCTTTTTTGGACTTCCTCAGTCCAAGTAAGGCGGCCTGTGGCAAATTGCCCCGCACCCATTGATATCTGCAGGCACATGGTACGCTGCTAAAACGAACATGGAATCTCAACGGTGATTGGCCGAGTCTTCAAAGCATTTCGATACCGCGATTTTCGCCTGATGTGGTTTGGCGCCTGCACCTCAAGCATCGGCACATGGATGCAAATCGTGGCGCAGGGCTGGCTCATCTATCGCCTCAGCCACTCCGCATTCCTGCTCGCACTCGACCAGTTCCTGGGCGGCATTCCGATCTTTCTGTTCTCCCTGATCGGTGGTGTGGTGGCCGATCGCGTCGAACGGCGCCGCATTCTGTTGGCATCGCAGTACGTGCAGATGGCCACAGCCTTGACACTTACGATTCTGGTTGCAACCAACCTCGTACACGTCTGGCACATTCTCTGCCTATCATTCATTTCGGGATTTGCACAGGCCTTCGGCGGCCCCGCCTACCAGGCATTGATTCCGACTCTGGTCGAGAAGGAGGACATGCCCAACGCCATCGCCCTGAACTCGATCCAGTTCAATGTGGCGGTAATGATCGGACCCGCGCTGGCCGGCCAGACGTTGGCGAAACTTGGCGAGAAGTGGTGCTTTGGGCTGAACGCCGTATCGTTCCTTGCGCCCATACTGTCGCTTACGATCATCACCGCTCGCTTCCTGCCACAGAAGACTACCGATTCGGTCTATACGAGCCTGAAGGAGGGCATCAAGTTCGTGCGCAAACAGCACGCCATGGAAGCGCTGATCGTGCTGGCTTTCTGCATGACTGCACTCGGCATGCCTATGCGTACTTACATTCCCGTATTCGTGAAGGACATCTTCCATCGCGGTCCAGAAACCTACGGCAATATGCTGTCTCTGATGGGGTTCGGTTCGATCTGTGGCTCTCTTTTCGTGGCGTACCTGGGGAACATCAGCCGCAAAGGACATGTCGCACTCGGCTCGCTCATCTGTCTGGGCGCTGGCATCTCGGGGTTTGCACTTTCCAAGTCGCCACGCCTGAGCGGCTTATTTCTGGTTTTGGTCGGTGCCTCCATGATGGCGGTGTTTGCGACCGTAAATTCGCTGGTACAGTTGATCACCACCAACGAAATGCGCGGGCGCGTGATGAGCGTATACAACTTCGCCTTCCGCGGCGGCATGCCCATGGGGAATCTACTCTCGGGATGGCTCGTTCCCATCTTTACGGCTCCGTATGTCCTGGGTGTGAACGGATTGCTGCTGGTGCTGCTGGCGTTGTACTTCCTGCTGGTGCAACGGCGGGTGGCGGCGTTATAAACCGATTCCGGTATCCTTTGATCGCGCTTCCTCGCCTGCATTTTCTTTTTCTCCCCGAGTCGGTCCGTGGCGGAAACGCGCCCCTCATGGATTTCCCTATTGATTACAGCAAATGCCCTCTGGCTTGTTACACTTTACGTTTATGGCAGAGAATAGCTTTGACATCGTAAGCAAGGTGGATTTGCAGGAAGTCTCGAATGCGATCCAGCAGGCCCTCAAGGAAATACACACGCGCTACGACCTGAAAGACTCGAAGTCGGACATCCAGATGGACGAGAAGGAAGCACTGGTACTCACTTCCGCCGACGAGTACAAGCTGAAGGCCGTGAACGATATCCTGCAGGGAAAGCTCTTCAAGCGGGGAGTATCGCTGAAGTCGCTGACCTACGGGACGGTGGAACCGGCGGCGGGCTCGACCGTTCGGCAGAAAGTCACGTTGCAACAAGGCATTGCGATCGAGAAGGCACGCGAGATCGTGAAGCTGGTCAAGAACTCGAAGCTCAAGGCGCAGGCATCGATCAATGGCGACTTTGTGCGCGTGAGTGGTAAAGACCGCGATACGCTGCAGCAAATCATCGCCCTGATCAAGCAATCTGATTTCGGCATTGACATGCAATTTACGAATTACCGATCCAACTGACGGGGCTAACAGGCTTGAATCCGACCGTAACCCGCACTGCCAAAGAAGTTTTTGACCTGCTGCACGACGACCTCGCTGCCATCGAGCGCGAGTTCGGGCGCGACACCGTCTCCGGCGTCCGGGCGATCACAGAAATTGGCGAGTATCTTCGTGCCGGCGGCGGCAAGCGCCTGCGCCCTGCGCTTTTGCTGCTTTCCTGCAAGCTGATGAACTACACGGGTCAGGGCGCGATTCGACTGGGCGCGGTGGTCGAAATCATTCACACCGCAACCCTGGTTCACGACGACATCATCGATGAAGCCAAGACCCGTCGCGGACGCCCTGCCGCCAATACCCAGTGGGGCAACGCAAAATGCGTGCTGGCAGGCGACTGGCTCTATATGCAGGCGTTCAAGGTCGCCATCGAAGAGCGCAATTTCCAGGTGCTCGACACCCTGATCGAGTTGACGCAGGCCATGGTCGAGGGTGAATTGCTGCAGATCGAGCGTTTGGGAAAGGTCATCACCATCGATGAGCACTTCGAACTGATCTTCCGCAAGACGGCCTGCCTCTTCTCGGTCTGCATGAAGCTGGGAGGGATTCTGGCCAAAGCAAGCGAAGCGGATCAGCAGAAACTCGCCGACTACGGCCGCAATCTCGGCATGGCGTTCCAGATTGTTGACGATGTGCTCGACTTGACCGCATCCGAGGAAGTACTGGGCAAGCCAGTGGCCAGCGATCTGCGCGAGGGTAAAGCGACCTGGGCGGTCCTGCATGCCCTGGAACATTGCACCGCCACGGAGCGCTCCACGATTGAGTCGGTCCTGGGCAATGGCGGATTCAACGGCACCACCCCCGCCGACATTGTCGCCATCTTGAATCGTCATGGCTCCATTGATGCCGCCTACGCAAGGGCCATCGAGTTTTCCAACGCGGCAAGAGAATCGATCTGCACCTTTCCCGACTCCGAGATCAAGCGCGTGTTGCTATGGGTACCGGAATTTGTGGTGGAGCGGCAAAGCTAAAGGTACCTTTGAAGGGCGGGTCTGCACGCCCCAAGGAGCTGATTTACACTCACCCACATGGCCGCCCCGCAAGAAATTGAAATCAAGTTTCTCATCTCCGACCTTAAGGCCCTCGAGCAGCAACTCGCAAAATTGGGCTTTCGCTGCGTCACACCCCCGACCCGGGAAGTAAACACTCTCTATGACCTTCCCGGCCAGAGGTTGCGCCGCAAAGGGGAGTTGCTGCGTCTTCGTCAGTACGGGGAGCATTGGAGACTGACTCACAAGGCGCGCGCCCAGGTCGGCAAGTATAAGTCCCGCACAGAACTCGAAACGGGTGTCTCCGAAGGCGCCCGGATGGACCTGATACTGCGCGCACTGGGTTACCAGCCAGTCTTCCTCTACGAGAAACACCGATCCGAGTGGAGCGACGGCGAAGGTCACGTTGTGCTCGACCACACTCCCATTGGCGATATCGCCGAGATCGAAGGCAAACCGCGCTGGATCGATCGCACGGCCCGCGCCCTTGGAGTGACACCCGGCGATTACATCACCAAATCCTATGCTGAACTTTTCTTCGACTGGAAACGTAAATATAAGCGGAAGGCAATGAACATGACCTTCCGCGAGATCGGTGGCCGCGCAAAGCCAGACAGACGCGAACCCGCTTCGAAGGGTCGAACCCTCAGGCGACGTCCGCCGTCCCGATCACGCCAGAGTTCCGCGGAAGCCGAAGCCGGCTCCGGAGTTTAGACCTCGCCGGGCCTGAACCGGAGCCGGTGGTTGGGCGGCAATCAGTCAGCTATTCCCGTCTCCACCCTAACCTGCCACTCCACCTTCGTACTCGCCTACGCAAACTCGGTATCACGCGGGATACCCGCCTGAAATCTTCTTGATGAGTCCATGGAGGCCGTGGAACCAGCCACTTCGTGGGAAAAACATATACGGACACTCGCCTGGAACCACCTTAATTCCATGTTCTTCGCAGAATTCAACCGCCTGCGGACTGACCGCCCCTTGGCCGCCGCCGCGGTACATCCAGACCCGCGGGATTCCCAGTTGGGCGCACTGGCGCACAATCTCATCGGTCACCGCAGGTGAGGTCATGGCCAGAACGCCATCGACCGGTGGATTGATATCCTGCAGGCTTGCAAAACACGGAGCGGCGTCGACCGTCTCTAATTGCGGGTTCACCGCGACCGCATCATAGCCCCGTTCACGAAATGTGCGAAGCAGCCCCCGCGAAATGTCTTTGGGATCGTGGGAAACGCCGACCACAGCTATCCGCTTTTGCGCCATGAAGTCTTGAATGATGGCCATCGAACTCATGTGTTGACCTCCACAACCATTGTGAGGTAAACGCCGAGTCCAGACTAGCGCTTCGAAATCGCGCGATCACGTGATTCCCAAATCGGGAATTCTGCGCGGTCCGTGACTACGTTTTGATGCGCTCGAGTACCGCACCGGCAATCAGCGGCAGTCCGACTGTGGCGTCGAGCAGCACTTCCGCAAATCTGCCGCCTTCTTCCGGTGGGACGAACTTTCCCCACGAGACCGCTTCGCTATACGTACAGCCGGACAGACCTCCCCAATTGACCGGCTCCGGGCAAATGCGAACGCCATAGTGAAAGCGCTTCAGCGGTAGGTCTTCCCCTCCGCGGCGATGACGCAAATCGATGTACGGACCAAACTGTTGCGCCCAATTGCGAGGTACTCCGCCTCCGATAGTGAAGATGCCCAGGCGGTTCTGTTTCAGCAGAGTCTCGGCATAGAACTCCAGGTCCTCGAAGGGATCGTAGCGCAGCGGCGAAATGTTGTTCTTGCGGCGGGCACGGTTATGCAAAGCAAAATCGAGCCCAATCTCCGAGTCGCTGAATGCCGGCACAAACACAGGAACACCCTTCTCGTAGGCCGACTTCAGAATGCCGCGCTCCTTCACGTTCTCGCTCAGATACTTGCCGATATCGCGATTCAACTTGTAGGAACACAGCGCCTCATTGTGGTCCCAGGCCTTGAGGATTCGCGCGACGATAGTTTCGACAAAATCCAGGTTGGTCTCTGGCTCCAGCGTGTCATACACACGGTTATACCCGGCGTCGTAAAGTTCGTTGTCGTCCATGCGCGGGTCGTAGCGGAAGTGCGAGCGGCCGGCGGCCTCGACCAGGCCATGCGCCATCAGCGCCCCGGTGGAAACAACGGCGTTCACCACTCCCGCGTCGATCAAGTCAGTGACGATCAGGCCCTGCTTGGCGACCGTCATGGCGCCGGCCAGCGTCATCACCACAAAACATTCGCGGTCCCGTGCCATGGCCTCGAGCACCTCCGCCCCTTCTCCTACCTGGCGGCCAGTGAACGCAGTGTTGCCCATCGCTCGCACCAGGTCATCGACAGACTTGATCTTGCCCAGATCCAGCGGCGCGAGCGGTATCAGTTTGTCTGAAATCGGATCGTGCAGCTTGCGGTCTTTGACTTCTTCCTGCGACTTGCGCTGATCGTTCACAGTCACCTCATGAGAGCAATGATTGGCTTAACTTTCGGATCGAAGGTACAGAACATTTCACAACCGGATGCCGAACTCTCGAAGCTACAAGCTGATCGCGGCTCGCGTCAATGTTGACAGGCATTCACAAACGCTCAGCTTCTCGCGAATTTACTCGCCATTAACAATGCACCGCATTGATTGTCGAATCGCAGCTGAATGCTATTCTTTGTCTGCAGTCGATTCGAGCGGAGTTGAACGTTGGCAGAGCGGAATTTCACCATCGGAATTGTGCAGATGTCGTGCACTCCCGAACCGGAAGAGAACATGGGTCGGGCGATCTCGCACGTGCGCGACGCTGCGCAACAGGGCGCGGAGTTGATCTGTCTCCCCGAACTTTTTCAGACCCAGTATTTCTGTCAGCGTGAAGACACTGCGCTCTTCGAGTTGGCGGAATCCATCCCCGGACCGGCAACACAACGCCTTGCCGAGGTATGTCGCGAACTGAAGATCACGCTGATCGCTTCCCTGTTCGAGCGGCGTGCTCCCGGCGTGTATCACAACACTGCGGCCATCCTCGACCAACGCGGCGAGCTTGCGGGCATCTATCGCAAAATGCACATCCCCGACGACCCGCTTTATTACGAAAAATTCTATTTCACTCCCGGCGATCTCGGTTTCAAGGTGTTCGAAACCGGGTTCGGCAAGTTTGGCACGCTGGTGTGCTGGGACCAATGGTACCCGGAGGGAGCGCGTCTTACGGCTGCGCAGGGTGCAAACGTCTCTGTTCTATCCAACGGCGATTGGCTGGCATCCCGACGAGAAAGCGCAGTATGGCGAGGCACAATATGATGCCTGGCGCACCATTCAACGCAGCTCACGCCATCGCCAACGGTGTTTACGTTGCGGCGGTAAACCGCGTGGGCTTCGAAACCGGAAACATTCGCGGCAACAGGCCGCAGGCAAGGGATTGGAGTTCTGGGGTGGTTCGTTCATTGCCGATCCCTTCGGACAAATCGTGGCCGAAGCACCGCACGACAAAGAGGCCGTACTTCTGGCTGAAGTGGACATGCACGGATTGAAGATGTCCGCCGCAACTGGCCGTTCTGGCGCGATCGTCGCATCGACGCCTACGCTCCCATCACCCAACGGTTCCTGGTGTAGGACTTGGCAAAATCGCAGAGACAGTTCTCACAAACTCCTGCCGCACTCGGTTATCGCATGCCCGCCGAATGGGAGCCGCACCAGGCCACGTGGATCGCATGGCCCCACAATCGCTCGGACTGGCCGGGCAAGTTCGCAACGATTCCATGGGTCTATGCCGAGATCGTGCGCAATCTCGCAAGAGTCGAGCGGGTCAACATCCTGGTGAACGACGATCGCGAGGAGGCCAGGGCACGCGACGTTCTTGTCATCGCTGAAGTCCTGCCCAAGAGCGCGAAGGACCCTGGTCGTCGCAGCGGAAACGTCAAGTTTTGGCGGATCCCCACGAACCGCGCTTGGGTGCGCGATTCAGGTCCAATCTTTTTGCGCCGCGGAGCTCGTGCGCCAAGCGAGCTTCCCCCGTTGGCTGCGACTGCATGGCGATTCAATGGGTGGGCGAAGTACAACGACTGGAAGCGGGACGCTCCCATATCCTCGGAGCTAGGTCGACGACTAGGCATCCCAACCTGGCAGCCCGAACTTGAAATCGACGGCGATCGCCGTCGCGTCGTGCTGGAAGGCGGCAGCATCGACGTAAACGGCCGCGGAACTTTGCTCACCACCGAAGAGTGTCTGCTGAGCCATGTACAGCAGAGAAATCCGGGAATTAGCCGCGAACAATTGGAGCGGCTTTTCGCCGACTGTCTTGGCATACGAAAAGTGATTTGGCTGAAACGCGGAATTGCCGGAGACGACACCCACGGTCACGTCGACGACATTTCCCGGTTCGTCGCATCAAGTGTTGTTGTCACTGCATTTGAGCCGGACACCAGCGACGCAAATCACGAACCGTTGCGCAACAACTTTCTGCAGTTAAGCAGCAGCACTGACCAGTCGGGCCGCCCGTTCAAAGTGGTTAAGTTACCCATGCCTGCCCCCATCTACTTCGACGGCCAGCGTCTTCCCGCCAGTTACGCGAATTTCTACATTGCGAACCGCCTGGTGCTGGTGCCCGTATTCAACGATCCGAACGACCGCATCGCTCTCAATGTTCTGGCTGAGGTGTTTCCGGGACGCACGGTTGTCGGCATCTATTGCGGGGACTTCATCCTCGGTTTGGGCGCGCTGCACTGCATGACGCAACAACAACCCGCAGTTTGACGTGGCAAATCACTGCGGGTTGATCTATCTTCGCCGGATCGAAATGACCCAATACACCAGCGCGGCCAAGCCTGCATACAGCGATCCATTTGCGAAGACGATGGTGCCCGCGGCCAGTGCGACTGCAAGGGTGGAATCGGCCATGGCGCTAACCACTCCCACCAGAAAGAACGGAGGGCAAAGCGCCACCGCCAGATGGTATGTACCACTCTGAGCGATCGTCGAGGGATAGGTTTGCCACAGAAAGACCAAGACCAGCGCCACCGCCATTCCCACCACGACGGTTATGGACACTACGATGACGAGCTTATCGTTGCGGTTGTCTAGGGGACGCTGCAAGCCTTTCCTTTCCACGAAGCTACATTTTCAGCTTACTCCAGCCGCGACTCCAAGCATCGTGGCACCGCTATTTTGGCTCCATTGGGATCTCATCTGATACGAGTTCCAGTCACGCTCAAGTTCCCCGCGACCTTGCCGATGATCCACTGTGGCTGAAGACGCCACACTTTCCACAATCGACGGCGCAAAGTCCTCCCTTATTCCTCGACAAGGGGTCGCCAATGTCTCGAGTGCTGGTTCTGATCGGTGCATTCCTGTTCTTCCGCGCGGTGCTGCCGCGAGCGGCGCGCCGGTCGCCTACTGCGATCACTCCCTACATGAACGCGCTGGATGGCATGATGTCTGCCCAGCAGGTGAGTTCCGTGCTGGATGAAGTCACACCCTATGAATCCTGGCTCACTGGCCATCGCGCGAAGATCCACAGCAAAGTTCACAACGACAAGTGTCCGTTGAACTCAGCGGATACGGCAGAACCGCCCATCTCATCTGCTACCGGAGGTCCTCATAAGAGCGTGCGCCCGTAGCTGCGAATGCTGCTGTGCGTGTTATGCTTCGGGCAATACCCGAGGACAATCTGATGAGCAGCAATTTCGTCGATCCAAGGGCCAGCAGCGTCCCCGCCATTCCTCACCACATGGTTACGACCGCGTTTACACTCGACGGCTATACCATCGTCCGCAACCTGGGACTGGTGCGCGGAATCATTGTGCGCTCGCGGTCTATTGTCGGCACCATTGGCGCAACGCTGCAGACCATAGTCGGCGGCAACATAACCCTGCTGACCAACTTGTGCGAGCAGACTCGTGAGCACGCCTTTGACCTGATGCTCCAGCATGCTGCCGAGTTGGGCGCCAATGCCGTCATCGGAATGCGCTACGACGCCACCGAGATCATGCAGGGAGTCACGGAGGTTCTAGCGTACGGAACAGCGGTTGTCGTAGAGAAGATCCCCTAAGCACCCTGCTAACCGGAAAGCTACATCGTTCGCTGTAATCAGCAGCCCCTTTCGGTGTAGACTTCTTCCCTATTCGCGCCACCCATTTACAAGCATGCGCGCTGATGCGAGGTGACAACGAGTCGTGACACCCTCCTACATAATGGTCTTCTCTTTTGTCATTTTTTTTGGACTTCTGCTCATGACCGTAATCTTCGCCATCTGGCAAGGAAAAGTGGACATTCAGGAGCTCATCAGTGAGGCCGGACAGAACGTCAGTCGCTTTCAGATGATGATCTTTACCGTACTATTTGCGACCATCATCTTTTTGGTGGCGGCTAATAAATCCGGATTCCCGGAAGTACCTCCGGGCTTTATATACTTAATGGCTGCCAGCTACGGAGTGTACTTCATCGACAAAGGAGCGGATCTCATTGGCGGAAAGACGAACAGGGACATAGGAAGCCGACTGGACAACCTCGAAAAACGGTTGGCACGGTTAGAAGAGAAACTCGGGGCTGAAGGACACAGCGCGGAATCACAGGCGGAGCGCAATTGGTGAGCCCGGCAGGAATCGAACCTGCGACCCACGCATTAAAAGTGCGTTGCTCTACCAACTGAGCTACGGGCCCCACATCTTTTAATCTACCACAGGAAAAACGACGGGAGTCGACTCCTTGGCTGCAGGTCAGAGTCATCGAACCGATTGCTGCGCGCAGTTGCTGCAATCGCATGCAACTCTAGTTCTGTCTGCAAGGGACACGAACAAATTTAGTTGACAGTTAGCCTGTGATCCAACACTCGCGAGGAGTGCATTGCGGCAAGCGCGTCCAGTGCCGGAACCGGGCGTACATCTGGCGCAGCCGGAACCACGATGCGGTGGTACAGCACAAAGAGTGCCAGTTCAAGTCGATCGGACACGCCCGTCTTTTCGAAGATTCTGCCTAGCGAATTTTTTATTCCTTGCTCGGTACTGCCCAGGTACACCGCAATCTCACGATTCTTGCAGCCCTGCACCAGGAGCCCGACGATCTTCAGCTCGAGTTGCGAGAGCCGCTTACGGATGCCAAGTTCAATCGATTCCGACCGAAAGTCAGCCGGCTGGTTGCGAACAAACCGCAACACCCTTCCCCCATGGGCCAAGTGTCGGATGCACCGCAGCGCGGTCGAGGCATCGGCCGAGCGCTGCAGGATGCCGTTCACCTCTGGCGAAAACTGGGATAGGACTACATTCCCCGGCTCTTCAAGCAGCAAAATTGCCGTCTGCTGGCGAGCAGCGGCTCGCTTAATCTTATCCAGTTTCCCGAGGAATGCGGACGACAAGACTAGCACGTGCGCCCGGAAGTTCTCCAGCGCGTCCAGCAATTGGTCGACCGTGCGGGGCTGACCGACAATGCGCATGTCGTCTTCAACCGCAAGGGCACCCGCCATTCCAACGCGAAAAATCCTCTGGTGGTCGGCTAAGATCACGTTGATCATGCCAATGGTTATGCAATTAACATGCCGCGTCGTTTGCCGTGTAATCCCAATGATTCTAGTGCTGCTCCTGACGTGTGGGCATGCAAAACCTAGTCGGGTGGGAAGTTTTTACATACTCGAAGGATCAAGAAATGGTGACTTTTTACTCAATCGTCTTCCGAGGACGACCCGCGGTCGGCCTCCTTGAAGATGCAGACGCCCCTCGGATTCCGAGTGGCTGTGGAAAACGGTATCCACTTTCCGGCCAGTTGTTTGGTGAGCCGTCATGTGCATGAAGGCTGGATTGAACTTCGGAAAATGTTCCTTTAGGCTCGGTCGCGCATCAATCCAAAGTGGTGCTTATGCCTGAAAAGAACCGCCCTCGAATCGTGATTATTGGTGGTGGCTTTGGTGGTCTAAAGGCCGCTGAAGCGCTAGCTCGTCTGCCGGTGGATATCACTCTGGTGGACCGCAAGAATCATCACACCTTCCAGCCACTGCTCTATCAGGTGGCGACGGCAGGTCTGTCGCCGGCGGAAATAGCAGCGCCGATCCGCGAAATCCTCGCCCGCCACGAAAACGTCGAAGTGCTGCTCGGGGATGTGCAGGGCTTCGACCTTGCGCGTCGGATCGTGAAACTGCGTGAATTTGACCTGGCTTACGACTACCTGGTGGTGGCGGCGGGAGCTAGCCATGCTTACTTCGGGCATGACGAATGGGAACCGTTCGCGCCTGGCTTGAAGACCGTAGAAGACGCCTTAGAGATGCGGCGACGCGTACTGCTTGCTTTTGAACTGGCAGAACGTCAGGCCGCCATTACCGGGCAACGCCCGTCCGTAAATTTCGTGATTGTCGGTGGCGGTCCGACTGGTGTGGAGTTGGCAGGAACGCTGGCTGAGATCGCACACAAATCTTTGCCGGAGGACTTTCGGCATATTGACCCCAAAACGACCCGTATCGTCCTACTCGAGGCTGGTTCTTCGCTGTTGAGTGCCTACCCCGACGACCTGCGCCTCAGTGCCAAGCGGCAACTGGAACATCTTGGTGTCGAGGTGCGACTGAATTCTGCGGTAACCGATGTTTCCCTGTCCGAGATCCACATCGGCAACGAAGTTGTGCACGCCAGCGTAGTGCTATGGGCAGCCGGAGTGGCGGCTTCGCCATTGGGTCGCGCCCTGGGTGGCCCAGTGGATCGCGCGGGCCGTGTACTGGTCGAAGCCGATCTTAGCCTTCCGGGTCATCGAGAAGTTTTCGTGATCGGCGACTTGGCGTCTCTGAAGCATGCCGACGGCGCCCAGTTGCCGGGCGTGGCGCCAGTGGCTATGCAGCAAGGCCGTTGGGTGGGGCGCCAGATTGCCGCTGACCTCGCCGGCAACCCTCGCGCGCCCTTCCATTACGTCGACAAGGGAAGCTTGGCGACGATCGGCCGTGCTGCTGCAATAGCCCAGTTCGGCAAAGTACACATCTCGGGCTACCTGGCATGGTTGTCCTGGCTCTTCGTCCACATATTCTTTCTCATTGGTTTCCGCAACCGGATCATCGTAATGATCCAGTGGGCCTGGAGCTATTTCACCTACGATCGCGCCGCCCGGCTTATCACGGATGAAACGCGAAAGATCTCCGTTTCGTCGATGGAGTATGCCGAACAATCGGCGAGCGCGGCCAACATGCGGAGTGGAGTCTCCGTCATATCTGGAACTGCCTCGCTAACTGCTAAAGAGGACAAGCTGCCACGCACGCCTTCTCAGCCCGATGATTCATCCCAGAAGGCGGCTTCATGAACTCGTAGCTTGGCCTAACGTGTTTCTGGTATCCGTTGTTCTCGTATTAAAGACAACGGCCACCCGGCATGGATGGCCCCATCGATTCACTCATTCGTCGGCAATCAGGTTCGTTTGACGATCGGATTGTAGCCCTCTCCCGTCAGCTTGGCCTTCATCGCCTCCGCATCCTGCAGCGTCGCAAAAGGTCCCACCTGCACGTGAAAAAGCTTGTCATGGACGGCAGGGTTATTGACCACGAAGACAGAGTAGCTCTTCTTGCGTAGCGCGCCCGCCAGAGCGGCAGCGTCTTCTTCGCGGGAGACAGCCGCGATTTGCACTACGAATGCACCGGTAGCCACGGTCGCTATCGCCGGTTTCGTCTCGCCAGTCGATTCGGTCTTGACAACCGGCCTAGCGGAATCGCTTTGGGCAGGAGCGGCGTTTTTCGCAGCTCGCAGATCAGCCGCCTGCTCCGGTTGCGCTTTGGAGCCTGCGGGCTGAGCGGCTTCCGTGGATGCTGACTGGGAACCATGATCAGTCTGCTTTACGGCGTTGTAGAACGTCATATCGGGTTGCGACTTCGACGCAGGCTCTTCATCGCCAGTCGCAGCCTGAGGTTCGTTCTTCGCCGACACTACCGCTGATGGCTTGCTAACGCTCGAATCTCCCACCGCAGGAACGGAAAGCGAAGCATTGAGTGCCGTCTTATCGTTCACCGCTTGCTCGCGCGCGGAGGTCTTTCCCAGCGAGTAACCGATAGCGAAAAACACCCCGCAAACCGCAACCAGCATGAAGAACAGGCCCAGCAGTTTCCCCGGGCCTAATGTGATGTCGCCATCGTCCGTCGCCATTCTTCGCTTCTCCGTCTATTCTGCCGGCGGTACTGCGTTCGTCGCAGCCTTTGCTGCGCCCACCTTCACCAGTTGCTGCAGGCCAGTCAGAAGGTCTACCGGCACCGGGAAGATGATGGTGGTGTTCTTTTCAACGCCGATTTCCGTCAAGGTCTGCAAGTAGCGCAACTGAATACTGGTTGGTTCGGTAGCCAGCAGGTGCGCCGCGTCGGTCAAGCGTTGTGCCGCCGCGAATTCGCCTTCCGCATGAATGATCTTCGACCGCTTCTCGCGCTCCGCCTCAGCCTGTTTGGCCATGGCACGCATCATCGTCTCCGGCAGATCAACCTGCTTGACCTCGACACTCGTGACCTTCACGCCCCATGGTCCTGTGTGCTGGTCCAAAATAGATTGCAGTCGCGTGTTGATCTTGTCGCGATGCGCCAGTAATTCGTCCAGGTCAACTTCGCCCAGCACCGAGCGCAGGGTGGTTTGCGCAAACTGCGAAGTCTGGTAGAGATAATTCTCAACTGCCACCACCGCCTGGTTCGGATCGATCACCCGCAGAAAAATTACCGCGTTCACCTTAAGGGTGACGTTGTCGCGCGTGATGATGTCCTGTGGCGGAACCTCGAGCACAACCTGGCGCAACGAAACCCGCACGATACGATCGATCGGCGCGAAAACCAGTATGATGCCGGGCCCTTTCGCCGTGCCCAGCAGGCGGCCCAGGCGGAAGATGACTCCACGCTCGTACTCGGCCAGAATTTTGATCGAGTTGAGCAGATACAGCACAACAATGACAACGGGGATGATCACAAACAGATTCACCGGGCGCCTCCGATGCCACAACTGAGTTTAGAACGTGTGGCCACGATGATTGTAGGCTTATATGAGGGGCGTAACCCAATTTGGCAATAGACAGGGCTATGGGTGACAGAGCTATGCGGGAGCAACTGAACGGAAGAGTTATATCGTGGGCCAGTAGCTATCGAACCTTTTCGACTTCCAGTTCCAACCCATCGATCTTGCGCACCACAACCTGTTCGCCCATCTGCACGCGTGAAGGGGCATGCGCGTTCCACAATTCGCCCAGAACAAACACCTTCCCTTCCGGATCGATGTCACTGCGGGCTTCCCCGATGGAACCAATCATCCCCTGCGTGCCCGTGACCACTTTGTTGCGCCTCGCCCGTAAGGCAATGCTCATCAGGAAGACCGTAATCGCTCCCAGCGGTACGCTTACCGCAAGTGCAGTCCAGAGCTTCACCCGCATCTCAGGGATCGGACCATCGACCAGCAATAGCCCACCGATGGTCATGAGCGCTATTCCCGCAATTCCCAGGATGCCATGGGTGGCGAACTTCGCCTCCAGCGCAAACATCACGAATGCCGCCATGATGAGGGTGAACGCGGCATAGCGAGTCGGCAGCAAGTTCAGCGCGAACAGCGCCAGCAGAATGAACACCACGCCCACGACGCCGGGCACAATTGCGCCGGGATGATTGAACTCCGCGTACAACGCCAGCGCGCCCACGGCCAGCACCAGAAACGCGATATTCGGATCGAGCAGAAAATCCAGAATGCGCTGCTTGAGCGTCATCGGCAGGTCGACAACAGTCGCGCCGACCAGGTGTAGCGTAACCGTCTTCCCATCGAACCGTTTGATGGGTTTGCCGTCGAGTTGTTTGAACAAGTCGTCCTGATCGCGGGCTACATAGTCGATGAGGTGTTGGTCCAGGGCTTCCCTGTCAGTCCAGGACTTCGACTCGCGCACCGCAGATTCAGCAAGAGCAACATTGCGCCCGCGTGGCCCGACGAACGAACGCATGAACGCAGCCGCATCGTTTTCAAGCTTCTGCTTCATCACGTCGTCCATCTTCTCGCCGCCCAGGGTGACTGGATGCGCGGCGCCTGTGTTGGTTCCCGGGGCCATAGCAGCCACATCAGCAGCCTCGAGGATGAAGAAGCCTGCAGACGCCGCCCGTGCTCCCGAGGGCGCAACGTAGACGATCACGGGAACCGGAGATGCCAGTATCTTGGCTATGATCGAACGAGTGGAATCAACCAGGCCACCGGGGGTACGCAACTCGATCAGCACAGCGTCGGCATTGGTCTGCCGTGCCTGTTCAATGGCGCGACCAATGTACTCATCACTGATCGGCTGAATGGTGTCGTCGATCTTGATCTTTACGACACCGCTGGCGGAAGCGATGCCGGCGGCGAAAAGCATGAGAGCGGAGACGGCGAGAAACGCACGAAGTCGAGACATGTGGCCCCCTTCCGGAGGACTGCTTCTATTTTACTTGCGAACCCGTCCTCTTTGCCGCGATCTCGCGCCGCAGCGCCATGCCATCGGCGTTGGCGGGTTCCAGGGTTATTGCGTTATCCACGGCTTCCGCGGCCGGCTGGATCTGGTTCTGCTTCAAATCGAGACGCGCCAACACCAGGTAGGCCGGCGCATTGGGCTGCAGCCGCAGCGATGTTTCTGCCTCGGAGCGCGCATTCGTAACATCGCCGCGCCTCTCCAGTGCGTCCGCCAATCCGGCATGAGCGGCGGCATTGTTGGAATCGGCCGAGATAGCGTCTCGAAATTCGTGTTCCGCTTCGCCGATGTTGTTCTTCGCCAGTAATTGCATCCCGCGATCAACATGAGCTGAGGCTTGGCCGCCTTTTCCGCCGTTCGCCAGTCGCTGCGCATGGAGATTATTAATTTCCATCTCAAGCTGGCGATATAACGCTTCATCATAGTTACGCCTGATTCGCTCAATCGGAATACGCACCTGGGCGACCGGACTTGTCGACCCGCTGGTCGCCGCTGTCGTCGTCACATTCGATGGCGCGACAACACCGCGGTTAATCATCTCCAGCAGCGACTTGGCTTCCGCGTCAGTCGGACGGCGCTGCAACTCTTCCTTCAACTGCCGCGCCGCCCCCGCCCCGTCTCCATTCTTAAACAGCGCAACTGCGAGATTAAATCGATAATCCGGATCGTTGGGATCGGCTGCTACGGCTTTGGAAAAATATTCCACCGCCGTGGTGCGGCGCCCGCGACGTCCATCCACGACCCCGAGGTTGTTGTAGACCTCGGTCAGCGGTAGCCGTGTCGCCAGAGAACTGAATGCCGCATAAGCGCGATCCAAGTTTCCCCGGTAGTACTCCGACATTCCAAGAAAGAACAGCGCCTGGCCGCCGACGGGATCGTCCTTCGGTATCTTGCCCAGCCACACCGCCGCTTGCTCATACTCATGATTCTCGTAATACACCTTCCCAAGCTGCATCTCGACCAGGGTGTAACTCGGATTCAGCCGAATGGCCTCCTTGAAATAGCGGATCTTCAACTGCCGGTTTGTGGCCATGACTCCGCGAATATAGCTTTCGAATGCATTCAGAGGTATCGGCATCGACGCCTTGACGAATTGCTGCAGGCTGTCTTGCGGCGGGTTCGGCATCTGCCGCAGCAACTCCCACGCCAGCGACGTCTGGAGGTCGATGAAGTCCGCTAGAGGCCCGCTGCTCTGCACCGATGTATACAGTCGCAGGTTCTTGATATCCAGAAGTTGCGCACTCGCTTGGAAGGCGCTGCCGTCAACCGCATAGCTCCCCAGCACAACGTAGTTGGCGCCCATCTGCTCCGCGACATTGAATACGGTCGCCCGTGAAGGATGGACCGTTGCTGGAACACCCGCCCGATCGAAGGCAAAGATGCGGTCATCGCGGGTGACGACGTTGACCTTTGGCGAAGACATCCGCTGCGCGAGCACCTCTGGACAGGCCTCGCTCATCCAATCCAGGCCGGCGACTTTCGAATGATTGTCGAACGGCATTACCATCAGCGTGGTCGTGCCAGGCAGCGTCTGGGCAGCGGCGAAGGCCGCGCTCAACGCTGTCAGAATGAACAGACAAGACAGTTGGCGGACGATGTGTTTCGTGAGATATGGCAAGGCAAACCGATTATAGCTACAACATAAACCCGCCCGAATCGGGCGGGCGACACACCAACCGGCGACGCTTAGTGTGAGACGGAGGCAAACAGGTCCGACTTCAGCAGCGCCTGAAAGCGCTGATCATCGGTCTTGAAATGCATCTGAAGCAGATCGTGCTGGTTGTCCACGGTCATGCTTTCTAGTGCCAATTTCTCGGTTGGCGTGGCGTTGAGCTTGCGATACAGCACGCCCGCCTTCAGCAACGAGGCCAGGCTGGCGGCTGTCATGTTGTCGGAAGTCTTTACGTTCAGATCGAAGGTTACGCCGTTGTCGAAATTCATCACGTAGTCAGACGCCAAGAGCCGCTTCTTCACCACGTCGTAGTCAGCTAGTGAAGACGCTTGCCCAAGCGCGGACTTCATCATGTTCTGCGTCCCCTGTTGATCGAGCACGCTCCAGATGGGCGCGCCATCGATGTCTGTGATCAGGTCGCCGATCGAGTTGTTCGAAGCCAGCGACTCGGCGCCCTTGTCGCGCACGTCGATGGCACCCTTCAACGAGGCGTTTTCGCCGAAGACAATCGTGGAGGGATCGAGAAACACCAACTGCATCCCCGAGCCCATGGGATACAGATATGACAGCAGATACTTCTCCGGCTTGATCTTCTTCAGCCGCGCATTCTGCAGAAATTCCTTTTGCTTGAAGGGACCCTGCGCGATGCCGATGGCGTTCAGGCTCTTGTCTGCCTTGCGGTAAGTGACAAACGTAAGTTGCTCGACATCCTTGTCAGGGTCGATGCCAAAGGCGCGCAGCGCGCGCTCGAACTGCTTTAAATTGTCGGGCAGGACCCGGTTCTTCAACGCCAGCGCAGTCTGCGAGCCGCGTAAAGAGCGATAGTCGACCGAGATCATCTGCTGAATTGCGGAAGGGACGACCGTCCGCGCATTGCTGCTCAGCGGAGCACCGAATGCAGGAACGCAAATCAGGCCCGCCAGGATAAGTCCGGAGAGAAACTGCTTCATTCGCACTATTTTACCTGAGTCTTAGACGCACTAACCCGTCCTCAGTTAGAGAGTTGTTGTCACTTTCATGGACCACCTCTTGACCCCCGCTACCAACTGGGGTGCCCCATCCTTTCGCGTTTTCTGCGAAAGGGTGAGATCGATGAACTCTTACACCGCGTCTTCTAAGCGCGAGCGCTGCGCACAGCGCGGCATCGGAGGGCCCCTTACGCTCTCACCGCCGCCGCTCGGCGCCGCACATCAGCAACAAAGGGTCCATCCTTCAGATCGCCCAGGTTGATTTCCACGTTGGCCAATGCGCCTTCGACCGCCGCGCCCGCTAACGCAATCCCCACGGTGAGATCCGACGCCATCTTCGGGTTCGTAATCGGCCGCAATTCCTCAAGCACCTTGCCCACTTCCCTTGCTCGTTCCGCAACCGCAAGTGGGACGCTGGTCGCCTTCTTGAGCGCGGCATCGACCTCACTTTGGGCTTCCGGATGCTCTTTCGCCTTCTTGAAGGCAGCCATCACCTCGTTGAACGAAGCGGCGTCCGCGTCGATAGAAGCTTTCAACTCTTCGCGAATTTCCGCCAGCCGCGCAATGGCGTCGCTCAACGCGCGCTCGTATTGCAGATATGCCTTCTTGCCGCGCGACATTCCCGCCACCATTCCGCCCAGCCCGGCAGCCATCGCTCCAGCCGCTGCCGAAGCACAACCACCGCCTGGAGCCGCAGTAGGAGCAGCCAGTTGCTCGATGAACGGTTCGACTCCCGCACGAATACCTCCGACGGCTATCTTGCCGCTCATCACGGCGGCGAGGCGGTTCTCCAGAATCAACGATGAGTCGAAGTTCTCGACTTGCAAGAACCATTCCGCAGCGTCTTCAAGCGCTTTTTTCGGAATCAGACCGACGATTTCGCTGGAGAGCGGCTGAACTCCGTAACGTGCCGCTTCGCGCTTCACGTACTCAAACACCCGCGCGATCGGCGTTTGGTCCGTATCTGTAAGATTCATCGACACTTGTGCCAGGCCGCGAACACCGACGCCCATGCCCTTCACATAGCGCAGACCGCCGTTGGAGAACCGCACCGCCTTGGCAACTTTCTTCGCGATCTCGACATCAGGCGTATTCAGATAAACGTTGTACGCCACCAAAAACTTGCGAGCGCCTACAACTGTCGCGCCTGCGGTAGGATGCAGCGCTGCGTTGCCAAAGTCGGGCAGTCGCGCCGGGTTGGTCTTAATCTCTTCGCGAATGCCCTCGAACTGCCCACGCCGCACGTTCTCCAGATTTTGGCGCTCAGGCTTCTGCGCGGCAGCTTCGTACAGGTAGACCGGCACTTGACAGCGCTTCCAGATTTCCTCGCCAACCCGGCGAGCGAGGGCGACGCAATCTTCCAGCGTGACGCCCTCGATCGGAATGAACGGGATGACATCGGCCGCACCCAGCCGCGGGTGCGCGCCGGTATGTTTCGTCAAATCAATGAGTTCCGCGGCCTTCCCCACGCCACGAACCGCCGCTTCGGCGACATTGACGGGATCGCCCACAAGGGTGATGACGCAGCGGTTGTGGTCGGCATCCATCTCACGATCAAGGAGATAGACGCCTTCCATCTTCATGGCATCAAGAATTGCGTCAACTTTGGATTTGTCGCGGCCTTCAGAAAAGTTCGGAACACATTCGACGAGTACTGGCATAAGCAATGAGCATAAGGCAGCGGATAGCAACTAGCAATTGGAAGGCAGCAATCAGCAGTTAGCAATAAGCAATAAGTTAAGACAGAAATCCTCCACCCACTAACAAACGCGCCGTTCCGTCGAAAGGGATCGACTTACTGCTTATTGCTTATTACTTATTGCTTATTGCTAATTGCTTTCTTCAGTGCCAAGTGTAGCCGACCATGAATTGCACCGCCCCGTTGATACCAGGATTTTTGGTCCCCAGAGAGGCGTTCGACAAGTGATAAATCTTCACCGCGAAATCGATGGAATTTTTCGACTGCCGGAACCACTGCATTCCCATCTCCGCGCCGCTGGTGAAGTTCACTTGCGATGTGTCGCCAGGCGGGAGGTTGCTGGAGCTGAACAACACTCCCCCAACCGCAGCAAGATAAGGCGACACGGTTTTGCCGCCAGTGAAATTCCATTTGGCAACGAAGGGATCGATCGCTCCAGCGTACTGCGCATTGCCGCCGATCCAGAATTCGTTGATGGGAATGACGTCGACCGCCATCTCAAACGAACCGCGCAGCGCGTTCGACCCGAGCTCATGGGTGAACACTCGCCCGAAGCGCGCACCCGCCAGAAACGTCTGCGCGCTGGGAGTGTTGGCAAACGAGGTGCTGCCGCCGACGAATATGCCTTTGTTCCATCCCGGTGCGCGAAGCGCTTCAACCGGGTTGTCAGTCGCGGCTTGCGCCATGAGCGGCGCGCACAATAAGGGCAGAACGAGAGCGAGTGTGGCGATAGTCTTCATGTCGTTCAGGGTGAAACCCGAGGAATATACCCTTTCAAGCGTTGAATATCCACCTTCTTATTGAGAGCCGGCACGCCGAACATCCGCTCTCGTAAGGCCGTGCGCTACTCGCTTTCGGCCTTTCCGGCGCGCTTCCGGCGCTGCGCTGGATGCACGAACCACGCGATCGCGATGCTGGCCAGGTACAGCACAATCATCGGGGCCGCGAAGATACACATGTTCATGATGTCGGTAGTCGGTGTGATGACCGCGGCGATGATAAAGATGATCAGGATCGAGTAGCGCAGATTCCGCCACATCCATCCTGCCGTCAGGATCCCCATCAGCGAAAGAAAGAACACCAGAATCGGCATCTCGAACACAATGCCCAGGCCAACGACAATGGTAAGAAACAAGTCGGTATACTCGCCGATGGTGATCATCGGCTTAAACTGCGCGCTCCATCCGATCAGGAAATCCAGCGCCGCCGGATACACCATCTTGTAAGCGAAGACCCCTCCCGCCAGAAACAGACCCACGGTGCTGAACATGAATGGCATCACGTATCGCCGCTCATGGCGATACAAGCCTGGCGAGATGAACAGCCAAATCTGATAGAGCACGAACGGCGAAGCCACGAAGACCCCCGCGATGAACGAGATCTTCAAATACATATTGAAGGGGTCCGTCGGGTTCAGATAGACCAGCTTCTGTTCCATCTGGTGGCTGGCCAGGGCCTGCATGATTGGCTTCTGCATGAGCGCAAAGATCTGCTCGTGGAACCACCAACTCACGCAAAAACCGCCCACGATGTACAGAAAGCTATAGATGATCCGGCGCCGCAGCTCCTCGAGGTGTTCGAGGAAGCTCATGCCGGTCATTTCTTCCGAACCGCGCTGCTGGGCTTTTTCCAGTACCGGATTAGGCATTGGTGCTCGGGACTTCCGGCGTCACCGGCTGGATGTCTGACGGTTTCGCGGTCTCGGCTTCAGCAGGGGCGGCAGGATCGACAGGACCCGGCTCAACGGCGGGAGGCAACGGCGCGCGGGGAATCGACTCCATCGGCGGAACAGTAATTGTGTCGAAAAGCTTTTCCGCCGGGATGATCTTGCGGGCATCCTCGACCGGCTTCTTGGTGCGTTCTTCCAGTTCGATGTTCATCATCTCGGTTTCGAGTTGGTTTCTGAACTCGTTGCTGGCTTTCTTGAACTCGCCCAACGCCTTACCGAGCTGTCTTCCCAATTCGGGAAGCTTCTTGGGCCCAAAGATGACGAGGGCCAGCAGGAAGATGAAGATCATCTCTGGCATGCCGAGATTCATACGCTCATCATAATTGGGTGCATCGCTGGGGGCAAACGGCGGAGAAATCCACCACAGAGACACAGAGACACAGAGAAAGCTGAGTCAAAAAGCAAAAGCAACATCCACCACGGAGAACACGGAGCGCACGGAGGCACCCGACAAACGGCGACGGGAAGATTTCACCACGGAGACACGGAGGACACGGAGGTTTTGGTCTCATTACGTCGACGATCGGAACGTTTCTTGAGGTGGAGCGTTGGGCGCAACCTACAACCTGTAAAGGATGTCCCGATAACACGGTGTACAAGGATGTCATGGAACTCGACATTTAAAGGCCAGCACTACCCAAGATCGTGTTTTCCGCAGTCTGTAAAGCGCTTTCAAAAGTGTCGTCGCTCCGCGGCTCGGCGTCTGGTGGGCAATCTATACCGCGGGCTTGGGCCCTCGGCTAACACAAATGACGCCCTGCGGGCTCGATTCCCGCTTACCAACTGGTTTCTATCGCGTCACTTACAAGGGTGAGGCGTCTTAGATTTCGCACCTTCCGAGTCACTACAGGCATCTCTAATTGAGGCAGCTTGTGGCGCACCGGAAAAGCCGCGTTGCATGCTACAATTTTGTTACGACTTTCTCGCGATGAAGTGTCCCCTGCCAGCCGAAGGAAAACATAATGGTCAGTAGTCCCCGTCGCTCCGCCGTGGTGGTTATCTCCGTGATTCTTGCTTGTGGTTGCGTAGGCATGGTCTTTGGCCAGCGCCTGACTTCCACGACCTCTTCCGGTGACGGCGACATCCGCGACAGCGTCCGCAGCTTCACCCAAGTCTACGAGGTGGTGCAGAAGAACTATGCGGAGCCAGTCAATCCAGACAAGGCCATTTACAATGGCGCCATTCCCGGCATGCTGCGGGTGCTCGATCCGCACTCCAACTTCTTCGATCCCAAGTCGTATGCGGCGCTCCGCGAGGAACAGCGCGGCAAGTACTACGGCGTTGGCATGCAGGTCGGCCCGCGCAACAACAAAGTCATCGTCATCGCTCCATTTACTGGCGCCCCCGCCTACCGCGCTGGTATTCGTCCGGGCGACGTGATTATTGCGGTTGACGGCAAGCCTACCGACAACATGAGCACCAGCGACGTGGCCGAGCTACTCAAAGGCCCCAAAGGCACCACCGTCAAGATCACCATGCTGCGTGAAGGCACCGACAAGCCTATCGACTTTAACGTCGTTCGCGATGAGATTCCGCGCTACAGCGTCGATGTGCATTTCATGATCAAGCCTGGCATCGGCTACATCCACGTCTCCGGCTTCCAGGAGACGACCGAGCACGAAGTGGCCCAGGCGCTTGATCAATTGCAGGAGCAGGGCGAGCTCAAGGGTTTGATCCTCGATCTGCGGCAGAACCCGGGTGGACTGCTCAGCGAGGGCGTGGGCGTCGCCGACAAGTTCCTGAAAAAGGGACAGGTAATCGTCTCCCACCACGGTCGTTCGTCACCAGAGAAGATTTATCGCGCCGCGCACGGCAACGGCGGCAAGGATTATCCCCTGGTCGTGCTGGTCAATCGCGGCACCGCATCGGCGGCTGAGATCGTGGCCGGCGCTATTCAAGACCACGACCGCGGTTTAATCGTGGGTGAGACGACCTTCGGCAAGGGCCTGGTGCAGACGGTTTATCCCCTGTCGGAGAACACGGGCCTCGCGCTCACGACCGCCAAGTACTACACCCCGAGCGGACGCCTGATTCAGCGCGAATATACCGGTGTTTCGCTCTACGACTACTACTACAACAGCCGCGACAACGGCGACGGCACGCCACCGGCGCCGAGCCGTGAAGTCAAGATGACCGACAGCGGCCGCACCGTATACGGCGGAGGCGGCATCAATCCCGACGTTGTCATCGCTCCGATCAAGAGCAACAAGTTTGAAGATACGCTGCTGCAGAAGTACGCCTTCTTCAACTTTGCCAAGCACTATGTGATCAATCACAAGGTCACCCAGAGCTTCCAGGTCGACGACGCGGTGATGCAGGAATTTCGCAAGTTCCTCGACTCGCAGCAAATCACGTTCACAGAAGCCGAACTCGCCGAGAACAATGATTGGATCCGTTCCAATATCAAGGCCGAGTTGTTTGTGAACGAATTTGGTCAGCAGGAAGGGTTGAAGGTCCATACCGAGACCGATCCGGCCGTGGAGAAAGCGCTCGAACTGCTGCCCAAGGCGAAGGAGTTGGCCGATAACGCCAAGAAGACGATCGCTCAGCGCAGCAACGCCCGCCTGACGGCTCAGCAGGAAACCGTTCCCGCAGCAGCCAATGACAGCCGCTAACCAGAAACTCAGACGTTTCTGACTAAGCCCGCCGCGTGCGGGCTTTTTCTTTGTCTTTCTCTTTGTCTTGGAGCGATTCCCAAAGCGGGAATCGTCCGCCCAGCGAAGCTGATTTTCCTTGTCATGAACAGTACGTAGCGTTATAGTACGATTCGTACTATGAAAGCGAACAACATCTCGGTTCTCGGCTTCGCCCTCCTGGGACTCATCCGCCACAAGCCAAGTTCCGGCTATGACCTGCGCAAGACTTTCGCTGAGACCGCAATGGGCAGCTTCAGCAGCAGCCCTGGGGCGATCTACCCTGCGCTGGAGCGGCTGGTGAATCGTGGACTGATCGAGGGCGAGGTGGAGGAAGGCTCGGGCTTGCGGCGTCGCCGGATCTATCGGCTTACACCCTTGGGCGATCGGGAACTGAAACAGTGGCTGTCTCAACCTGTAACCCGCGACGAAGTTATCCGCGGCATGGGCGAGTTGATGCTGCGCTTTGCCTTCATGGAACAGGCGCTCGGAGCCGACGAAGCGATCAGTTTCCTGCGCAAGTTGCGAGTCGAGTTGGACGCTTACGTGCCCAGCCTGCGGCAGTACTTGCAGCAGCATGGCCCGCAGATGCCTCTGTCAGGGATGCTTGCTCTCGACAGCGGCGTCCGCAATTACGAAACGCTCCAGCAGTGGGTGGAACACGCCATACTGACGTATCAGTCATTCCTGGCAACCAGACGGCCATTAACCGCAAATCAAAGCAGCACTAGCAGTGGAGGACAGTCATGAACGCAGGCAAAACCATCGTTCAATTCTTTCTCGCGTGGATAGCACTCACGGCGGCGCAGATGGTGGCGGGTATGTTGATCCACACCAGCACCCCAATCATGCCGAATATCGTTCGCTGGCTCATGCTGTCGAACGCCCTTGTGGTGCTGGCGCTCGGCGCCGCAGCGATGCGCTCAGAATGGAAGGGATGGCGCCTTTGGCTGGCACTGTTCTCCATTCCGGCCGTCGTTACAACTGTGAACATGATCGAGGGCGTGATCTTCCTAACCAACGCGAAGGTCGACTGGCGCGGCATAACTTTGCTTACCGTTGCCGGATACGCACTCGCAGCCGCTCTCTGGACGGTCATCTTCAGCCGCAAGCCGGTCTCTGCGTCCGCGGGTGACTGGTCGATTCCTGCGCGCACGTTTCCTCAGAACCTCTGGCGATTCGCTTTCTGTTCCGCCGCCTATGTGTTCCTGTACATTCTCGCGGGAATGATCATCTTCCCCTACGTGCGGGAGTACTACGCGACACAGCACATACCCAGCATGGGCCAAATCGTTTTGTTGCAGTTTTTCGTCCGTGGACCGGTGTTCGTGCTGGTTTGCCTCGTTCTCCTGCGCATGTTCCGCCTTAATGGATGGAGCGGCGCGCTGTCGGTGGGAATGGCATTCACCCTGATCAGCGGCGTAGCGACGCTGATCCTTCCCAATCCGTACTTCCCTGATTCAGTCCGCTGGGCTCACTTTTGTGAAGTCACCAGCTCGAACTTCGTGTTCGGATGCGTGGTGGGATGGGTTTGGGGAACGCATTTGCGGATTGAACATCGCGCCCCAGCGTTAGCTTAATTCCGTTTGGGTATTTCTCTCCGTTGACTACGTTGGCGGGACCACAGCCCGCACAAACAGGTGGTCCCGCCGGAGCGCTGCAACATCGGATGGGCTTCGGCCGATGTTTGGATTTGCAACGTCTCCGCGGGACCAAACTCAGATCGGTCCTCGAATCAGTTCACAGCACCAGCGCCGGTTCCCGGTCGAACGGACCGGAATGCCGGGTGGAGAACTTCAACAAATCTGGTTTCACCAGCTTGTCGAAGTCGTCATAATCCATTCGTATCAACTCGAAGTGTGTGCCGGCGTTGAACGTGATCTCCTTGTCTCGTGTCAGCGTCTCATCTACGTAGACCGGGATGCCGTACAGATTTCCGAACGGCGGCATCGCTCCAGTCTCACAATCCGGAAAATGTTGTTTGAACTCCCTCTCGCTGGCCAGCGACGCGTCTTTCACGCCCACCACTTTCTTGAGAGCGAGCAGATCCACCTGGTAGGAAGCCGGCAGGACCGCCATCGCCAGAGCTCCGTCGAGTTTGACGATGACCGTCTTGGCCAACTCCTGGCCACGGATGTGCGCAATGGCTGCGATTCCTTGCGCGGTATAAGCCTTCGAATGCGAAATAACCACGTATTTGACGTGATGTTCGTCGAGGAAGGCCCTGACTTTACTGAGTGGCATAACGACCTCCTGTCGACAATCTGGCGGGCCGGAAGCCCGGAAGTGTCTTGTTCGTGTGCGTTAGATCATTGCGTAGCAGCGAGGCTCTGCCGCTACGGCAGCGATCGGTGGCGTCTTTGATATCCGCGCGTTGTGTTCGGCTCACTCCCTGCTTGCCAGCAACCACCCCAGGCAAAAACCCAGAATAATCCCGGTCATGATTCCACTTGCCACCGCTGACTTGGGATATTTCTTGACCGTGTGTTCGGCTTGGTCCACGAAGTCCTCTGCGGCTCCGCGCCCGGCTTTGACCGCACGTTTTGATTTCCGCACGAAGTCCTCGCAAGCGTCGTTCACAACGCCTTTTGCCTGATCTATGTGTTTGCTGGATTCCGCGATGTGCTCGCGGACTTCTTCGAGTAGGGTTTCAACCATTCGGGCTACCTCCTTGCGGTGCGGTGACCCTTCTTTGGCCTCAGTCTAGTCCTCGCGGATGGGATTGCAAGTCCGCTCGTCACACGCCAGATGTGACAAGATTCGAAGTCCGGATTCGACTTGCAATCGTACTGAATTGGGGCTGTGATTGGAGTACTGCCAGCTACCAGGGGTTTGGACGCGTTGTGGTTCGCGCAGAATCACGCGGAGCTGGCATGCAGTGCCTTGTCGGTCTGTTTGCTGCTGGAGAGGTTGCGTGCGGCGTCAATTCTGTCCATCGTTTGCAGGATCGTCTCGGCCACGAAGTCGATGCCCGCATCGGAGTTAAGCATCATGTGGTAGAGCTTTCGGCACGGCCATTCGGCATTAAAGTACTTCCGGACGAACAAGGCGCGTTCGCGGTCAATCGTGTCCACCATCTCTGCCGCTTCTTTCTCTGCCATCTTCAGACCCACCAGCCGGCGGATCTTCTCGTCCCGTGAGCCAAAGACAAACACCCGGAACGTATCGTGGCGACTGCGCAGAATATAAGGGGCGCCTCGTCCCACAATGACACAATGCCCATGTTTGGCCTTTTCTTCGATCACCTTGTGAGCAAGACGGACCATGGTGTCAGCGTCAAAAATCTTGTCATCCGCGATGGGAAGGGACCGTTCGTAGCTGCCGCGCCAGAAGACCTTGGCCAGACGATGCATCAGGGTGTCGCACTTCTCTTCACAGCGGGCAACGACCCGGGAATCCACCGACGCGAGCTTGGCGATCTCGGCTGTCATCTGCTGATCGACTAATTGCCAGCCCTTCCTCCGTGCCAACTCGGCAGCAACCATGCTCCCTCCGGCACCGTATTCGCGTTCAACCGTGATGATCCTGAACATTTTCGCCCTCGCTCCGCTGTCCAACCTTAATCACCGCTTCGGTGTTCTATCGCGACTTTGCCTCTCTTGGCAAGCCACTTGCGCAACCTTCGGTTCGAGAAAGTTGCGGTTAGTCGCCAGGCTGGGCGAGGCGCACTGGCCCTTGCATTGGGGTGCGACGACGGCAGCGGCTCGTATCCACGCATCCGCTTTTTGCGTCTAATCGTTAGATGAGGAGGAGATCGTATGCGAAACCTTATGATAGCTGGACTGGTCCTCGCCCTGAGTGTCTGTGCCTTCGGGCAGATTTCCAGCAACGGGCCCGTGATCGCCGACTACGGCAAGAAGATCACTGCCGCCGACCCTGTTGAAGCGAAGATCGGCAAAGAGGTCCGCCATGAACTTCTGATGCTGCCGTGGTACTCGCTGTTCGACGATCTCGAATTCACTGTGCAGGGCCGGGAAGTCACGCTCAGCGGATACGTGGCTAGCGAACACGCTGTAACAAAGTCGCAGGCCGAGGAGGTAGTCAAACAGATTGAAGGTGTCGACAAGGTCGTTAACAACATCAAAATCCTGCCGCCCAATCCACTCGATGACGAGGTTCGCCGTCAGACCTACGAGGCGATTTCCCGGACCGCATCGCTCTCGCGTTACTTCTGGCAGGCCGCGCCGAGTATCCACATCATCGTGGATAATCAGCGCGTCACCCTCGTTGGCATCGTGAATAACGATGGCGACAAGGACCTGGCCACCATCGCCGCCAACACCGTGCCAGGCGTATTTCAGGTGACCAATAACCTGCGGGTCGTAAAGTAGGATTTTGCGATGGGCAAATATGCCCTGTGCACTACGACAACCATTCCGCCCGTGCCCACGTCCTGGTCGTGAGCACCTCGAGAACCGCCGCCGGAATGCGCAGCGCGCCGTAGGCTGGGAGCGGATATGCCGCCGAACTCATAGCACTCCCGGGGAGTCGAGCAGTCCTCTTAGATATTGGCCATAGCCACTGTTGGACATGGTGGCGGCCAGGCGTTCGAGCTGTGCCGCGTCGATGTATCCGGCGCGATAGGCGATTTCTTCCGGACAGGCGATCTTGAGTCCCTGGCGCTTCTCGATGGTCTGGATGAAGGCCGCAGCCTCGAGCAGCGAGTCGTGGGTGCCGGTGTCGAGCCAAGCCATGCCGCGTCCCATGATCTCGGCGTGCAGGTCGCCGCGATCGAGATAAAGCCGGTTGAGGTCGGTGATCTCCAGCTCGTTGCGGGACGAGGGCTTCAAGGTACGAGTGAGCTCGACCACCCGGCTGTCGTAGAAATAGAGTCCGGTGACGGCGTAACGCGACTTGGGGCGCTGGGGCTTCTCTTCGAGGCTCAGGGCGCGGCCATGGGAATCCATCTCAACCACGCCGTAACGCTCGGGATCGGTCACCGCGTAGGCGAACACGGTGGCTCCCTGCTCGCGGCCGGCGGCAGCGCGCAAGGTGCCGGAGAGGTTGTGTCCATAGAAAATGTTGTCGCCGAGCACCAGGGCGCAGCGGTGCCCGGCGAGGAAATCGGCTCCGAGGAGAAATGCCTGGGCGATGCCCTCGGGCGCAGGCTGCACGACATAACTGAATTGCACGCCCCAGCGCGCGCCGTCGCCCAGCAACTGCTCGAAGCGCGGCGTGTCGAGTGGCGTGGAGATGACGAGGATCTCACGAATGCCCGCCAGCATAAGCACGCTGAGCGGATAGTAGATCATGGGCTTGTCGTAGACCGGTAAGAGTTGCTTGGAGACGCATTGGGTCGCGGGGTAGAGGCGCGTGCCCGAACCTCCGGCGAGAATGATGCCCTTGAGCGCGGCGTTCTGGGTCATCACTTCACCTCGCTAGAGCCAGCCGCGGCGCGTTGGGTGTATTGCGCGTCGATCCAGTCACGATAGCTTCCGCTGGTAACGTCCTGCACCCAGGATTGGTTGGCGAGATACCACGCCACTGTCTTGCGGATGCCGGATTCGAATGTCTCCTGCGGCGTCCATCCTAGTTCGTGTTCGATCTTCTGCGGGTCGATCGCATAGCGACGGTCATGGCCGGGACGGTCGGTCACGAAGCGTATGAGGTCCGAGTGCGGCCTGAAGGGCGACGCGGGACACAGCCCATCGAGAATGGCGCAGATGGTCCGCACGACTTCGAGATTGGGCTGCTCGCTGCGTCCTCCGATGTTGTAGGTCTGGCCGGGGCGGCCGTCGTGGAGAACCCGGCGTACGGCAGCGCAGTGGTCGCCAACGAACAGCCAGTCGCGGACGTTTTTGCCATCGCCATAGATTGGCAGCGTCTCGCCTTTGAGCGCGTTCAGAATGACCAGCGGGATCAGCTTCTCGGGAAACTGGAATGGTCCATAGTTGTTAGAACAGTTGGTCGTCAGCACGGGCAGGCCGTAAGTGTGGAAGTAGGCCCGCACCAGGTGGTCGGAAGCTGCCTTCGAGGCTGCGTAAGGACTGTTCGGCGCGTAAGCCGTGGTCTCGGAAAATGCGGCGGCGGCGTCTTTCAGCGATCCGTACACTTCGTCGGTGGAGACGTGCAGGAAGCGAAAGCGTTGTTTGTCTATCGGGGGCCAGGTTTTCCCAGTAGAGTTTGGCTTCGGTGAGGAGCGCGAAGGTTCCGTTGATGTTAGTGCGGATAAATTCGTCGGGGCCCAGGATGGAACGGTCGACATGGCTCTCGGCCGCAAAGTGGACTATGGCGGCGGGCTGATAGCGGCGGAACAGTTGATTGACGAGGGTGCGATCGTTGATGTCGCCATGCACGAATTCATAGCGGGGATTGCCGGTCAGCGACGCAAGGTTCGCCGCATTGCCCGCGTAAGTGAGGCAATCGAGGTTCACAACAGACGGGGATTCCTGCTCAAGCCATTGCAGGATGAAGTTGGATCCGATGAACCCGGCGCCGCCGGTAACGATGATGGAGTCTGTCATAAGGCCCTAGGTTGTGTTCCGCAAGTAGTGCTGCAATTGGGCAATGCGCGCGGCTTCATTGGGGTCTTGCTGCTTGCGGCGGATAGCATTAGGGTACACCATCACGGGCGCGCAAACGGTTCGAGATGGTGAGGTACGACGATGAAAGACAAAGACATTGATGCTGCGTCTAAGCGAGTTACGATCTACGCCCGCGTTTCCACTTCGCGATTGTGCCCGTACGGGGGCTGAGACCTCCAGCCAGCCTACTGTGGAGAGTCTCCCCGAACCACGGGTTGCTTGGCGTCGCTCCATTCGCTGTAGGAGCCGTCGTACATCGCGGCGTCGAAGCCCAGATAACGCGCAAGCAAATAGACATAGGAAGCCTGCAGGCCGACTTCGCAATACGAGACGGCTTTCTTGTTGCCCGTGATCCCAGCCGCGGCAAAGAGCTGCCTAATCTGCTCCGGCGATTTCAACAACGGTTCTTTTTCACTGACCAGCGCGTTTTGCCAATAGAGCGATTCGGCGCCGCGCAGGTGACCATTGCGATATCGCTTCGATGGACGAGCGTCGACGATCACAACGCCTTGCTCTGGATGGTCAACGAGCTTCTGCATGTAATCCATCTTCGCGATGATCTCGGGATGCAGATGGACCGTCAGGCTGCCAGGTTTCCCGGTGCTGACCTGCGTCGAAGTGGGGCGCTTTTCGCGGGTCCACTGGTCAAGGCCGCCGTCGAGCAGCGCCGCCTGGTTGCCGTGTCCCAGGTAGTCCATGGTGAAGAACAGACGGGTCGCCATCGGGTCCCAATCAGGTGCGTAATACACGACGCGCGTGTCGTCGCCAATGCCGATCTCTTCCAGGTTCTTCCTCAGCTGGTCTGGCGGCAACAGTTCGGTCCCCGGCGGAGTCTGGCCGGTGGCAAACTTGTCCATCGCCAGGTATCTGGCCCCCGGAATGTGGGCTGCGCGATAGTCGCTCTCGTCATGGGCAATGTGCACGATCACCAGATTAGGATCAGTCAGGTGGTCAGCCAGCCATTGGGTCGAAACAACAAGTTCCGGGTGAGCGGGACCAGCACCGGCAGAACCCTTGGGCGCGTCGCTCGCAGCCAAACTAACAAGGCTCATCAGCAAACACGCAATGACTACAGAAAGGACGGAACTAAGTTTCATGGTTACCTCCGCATAACAGGCAAAGACTTTCTTATTGATGCGCTGTGCTCACGCGCTCCGGCACGGGCGACGTCACCAGTTCGTTGCCGGCTGCGCGAACCCACTCGTAAACCGAGCCGTCGTACATGGCAGCCCGGTAGCCCAGGTACTTCGCGACGAAATAGGTAAATGACGACTGCATGCCGGTGCGGCAGTAGGTAATAATCGACATGCCTGGCTCGGCGCCGGCGCGCACGAACTGCTGTTGCAGTTGTTCCGGATCGAGCAGCTGCGGATTCGCTTCGGAGCGAATCAACTTCTTCCAGTACAGACTTTGTGAGCCGACGATGTGCCCAGCCTTGGGTACCGCTTCTGAATTTACGACGCCGGTGAATTCCGCCAATGGTCTGGCATCGAGCAACACGTAATCCGGAACGCCCTTGTTAACACCGAGACTCAGTTCCCGCATTTGCGCCGTGCTCACAAGAATGTCCGGCCGAACATGCGGAGTGAAGTGCGCACGTGCCGGGACCTTCTCTTCCTTCGACGTCCGTCTCGATTCTGCAATCCACGTCTCCAGGCCTCCGTCCAGCAAGGCCGCGTGATCGCCATGTCCGAGGTAGTCGAGCGTGAAGTAAGCGCGTGCTGCCAGAACGCCCCCGGTATCGCCGGTCAGTACGACGCGTGATTCATCGCCCACTCCCAGGCTTTCGAACGTAGCCTGCAAATCCGCGACCGATGGAAGCTCGTTCAGCGAGTCCTTGTGCTGTTCGACCAGGTCGTCGAGCCGGACAAAATGCGAACCCGGTATGTGTCCGGAATCGAACTGTCCTCGATCGTGACCGACGTACAGGACAACCAGATCGCGGTCGTTCAAGTGCTCTCCCAGCCATGAAGTGGATACGAGCATTTCCGAGCGCACCGCCGGTCGATTTCGTTCCTCCGCGAAAATGCGCTGAAACGCCGGGCTCAGGATTGCGGCTCCGATCAACGCGAGCGCCGCCTTGTTCGTCACATCGTTCAACATCGGTTCCCTTTCCGGCATGAGTTCACTCGGCCCTTAGCAACACGACTGGATCGAGCTTGGCAATTCGTGTCAGTGGCACGAATGATGAAGCTGCGGTTACAGCGATCAGCAGCGCTGACGAAACTGCGAAGGTCACGGCGTCGCGAGGCGCGATACCGGCGATGAGGTGCGACATCGACGTCGACATCACCCAGGCAACGCCGAATCCCACTCCCAGCCCTACCGTCATGAGAAGCAAGACCTGCTTCATCATCGACAGGATGACGGTACCCGGCGTCGCGCCCAGCGCCAGCCGTACACCGATCTCATGTTTTCGTTCGCCGACCGCGAGGGCCATCATCCCGCTGATGCCTGATGCCGTGATGCACAACGCAACGACCGCAAAGATGCTCAAGAACATCGCGGTCGTGCGCCGCGACGCAAGCCATTCTTTGCGCACTTGCATCATCGGACGCACGTCCGCTACCACGGCATTCGGATCGATGTCGTGCGCGATCCACCTAAGCTGCTCTTCGAGCTCCGGCGAGGTCTGCGAACTCCGGATAACCACGCTCATCGCGGCTTGGGGCGACTCCGCTAACGAACCGTACATCTCATCGACGGGATCCTGATCAAGGCCGAGATGCCGTATGTCACTTACCACCCCAACAATGGGAAGCCATTTGTCGGAGGAGATGGCAACCTGTTTACCCAGCGCGCTGCCGTGCGGCCAGTAGTGGTTGGCCATGTGCTGGTTGACGATTAGGACGGGCAACGTTTCGTTCGTGTCGTGATCGTTGAAATCGCGGCCGGCCACGATGCCGGCGCCCAGCGTGCGGAAGTAGTCCGGTGTCACGATTCGAATGACAGGAGGGTTGGGTTTGGCCTCGCTGTTCTGGATTGCCTTCGTTTCGCGAACCTCGATGGGCACAGGCCCGTCCGACGCCGCGTCGTGAAGCGGTATCGTGCTCGCCAGTCCCGCGGACTCCACTCCGGGCAGCCGTCGTGTGCGCTCTAGAAGTTCCTTGAAGAACTCCTGGTGCTTTCCGTTCAAAATGTAAATTCGCGCCGTCAGAACCCCACTCGGTTGAAAGCCTGGATCAACGCGCTGTAAGTGGAGCACGGTGCGCAGCGCCAGCCCCGCTCCTACCAGTAGGATGACGCAGACGGCAAGTTGTGCTGCCACCAGCGCTCCACGCGTCTTCGAGCTGATTCCACTGGATACGCTGGAATTGCTTCCCTCCATCGTGAACAACGGTGTATAGCGCACTCCGACGGACGGCACCACTCCGATCACAACTCCGCACGCCACCGACAGCAGGAAACAGAAGGCGATCACCTGTGGCGTGAAAGCGAGTTGCGAGGCGAGGCTGGTAAACTTCGAGGTGAAACTCACCAGTAGTCCCAGGCTCCAGTACGCAAGAATCAATCCGACCATGCCGCCAAAGATCGCGAGCATGACTCCTTCCGTAACCATGCCGCGCAGGATCCGGCTTCGACTTGCGCCGAGGATTGTTCGAACCGTCAGCTCGCGGGTGCGCGCCAGCATCCGCGAAACCATGATTCCCGTCACGTTCGCGCATGCCAGCAGCAACAGCAGGCCAACGGCTGCAGCGAGGACGATCAACACCGGCCGAATGTCATGCGAAAGCTCTTCATGCACCGGCTGCAGTCCAATCTCGTAGCCTTTCGCACTTGGATAGTCATTCGGGTGGGCAGCCTGCAGACGCTTCGCAATCTGGTTCAGGTCAGCTTGCGCCTCGGCCAGCGATACGCCGGGTTTGAGCGTCGCATACACATTCATCATGTGCCACGAGCGCTCATGGAGAGCGTGCTCACCGGAACGAGTAGGACATGCCACGGTGGGCATGTAAACATCAACTTCCGAAGGAAACTGTGGAATGGGAGGCAGAATGCCCACCACGATGTGTTCCTTGTCGTTCATGGAGTACTTCTGGCCAACGACATTCGGATCACCGCCGAAACTCTTTTGCCAGAAGTCGTAGCTGAGTATCAGTACCGGCCGGGCATTCGGCCGATCGTCCTCGTCCATAAATGTGCGGCCATAGAGTGGCGTCACTCCCAGTATGCGGAAGAAGTTTGCCGAAACTACTCCCGTATCCACGCGCACTGGCTCCCGACCGCCGAGCAAGCTAAACGTCATCTCGTGGAACTCAACCACCGAATCCAAAGTATGGTTCTGCGAACGATAGTCTTCGATTTCCTTCACGGAGAACGCCATGTTCTCCACGCCGATCGCTGGTCTGCGCTGTTGCAGATGTATCAGGTGATTCCCGCCTGAAAACGGTAGAGGCTGAATCAGAATCGCATTCGCCGCCATGAAGGCCGCCGTGCTTGCTCCAATCGCCATCCCGAGAATCGCGATCACCACGATCGTGAACGACATGTCTTTTCGCATCAGTCGGAGCGCGTAGTCCGCATCCTGGAAGAGGATTTCCCGATGCTCCCGGAACGCGGTGGCAACCAGGCCGCGGCACGTGTCCCAGAAGAACCGGATGTAGGCAAGACGGCCCGCATCCCGCGCATCGCGCTGCTGGTCGCGGAAGAGTGTCCGCATCTCGCCCGCGAAACGCTCTCGGAAATCCGCGGGAAACAGGCGCAGGAGCGCACCAAAAAATCGCTCTTGTGGTCCCGCACCTGGATCAATTCCGGCTGCCATGGTCACCTCAGGCGTTCTGCGGACCCAGCACGTGCTTCGAGCGCGCCAGGGCCAATACCCGTTCCATCCGCTCGGCTTCAGCTTCGGCCACCGCCTTGCCCAGCTTCGTGAGGCGATAGTAGCGGCGGCGCTGGTCGTCGAGGCTGAAGTCCGGACGCTCCGCCGACTCTTCAATCATGGCGTCGTCGAGCAATCGCTTAATGATGCCGTACAGGGTACCCGTGCTCAGCTTGACTTCGTTATCGGTCCTTCGCGCGATCTCTTTGCTGATGACGTAACCGTGCTTCTCGCCATCGGCGAGCGCCAGCAGTACGTGAAAGAGCGCAGGAGTCAGCGGCAAATAGGATTCAACCGTTCGTTTCTTGGCCAATGGATCACCCTTCATTTCCGCCCGCGGGAGTTGTCCGCATCACAATCCCACGTGCTCGTCATATTCCCGTTGCATTCATACGCCATACGGTGTATTAGTACGTGACACGACTTATATGCCCGTTCGCGGACTGAGTCAAGAGAAAAATGGAGGCGTCCATGAATTTGCTGATTTCCCTCGCTATAGGAGTAATGATCGGAACGATTTCCGGGATGATCGGATTGGGAGGCGCCATATTCCTGATTCCCATCCTGGTGTACGGCTACGGCATGGATCAAAAGAGCGCTCAAGGGACGTCGCTTGCGACACTGCTACTCCCGATTGGCGCCCTGGCTTTCTGGAAATACTATAGTGCCGGCCACGTCGACCTGAAGCTGGCAGCATTGCTGGCTCTTGGTTTCTTTGTCGGTGGTTACTTCGGAGGCTCTCTGGCGCAGCTCGCGACCAGTCTACAACTTCGACGTGTTTTCGCCGTATGCTTAGCCGGAATAGCGGTAAAGATGCTCCTGCAGAAGTGACTCGCTTCGTGGAATGAGATCGGGCGCAGGCTCATCGCCATGGCGGAGAATTTCCCGGAGGAAAAGTACATTGGATCGAACAACAACTCAGAGGACTTTACACCCAACGCCTACATCCAGATACGTCCCAATGACATCGGTCGCCTTGGGTCACGCGCACAGAAATGGGCCAGGGCGTACGCACAACGCTTCCTATGATCCCGGCTGATGAACTCGAAATCGATTGGTCGCAGATACAACTGGAGCAGGCCTCGACCGTCCCTCGCTTCAGGGGATTCGCCTGCGGACCAGCGAAAGCGGCAGTACGTACAACGCTCCGTCCCGATGAAGCTCGTCGCTCAAGTGGACTAAAAAAGGGAGCCCGAAGGCTCCCCAAAGTACTGCAACCTTTGGATTCAGCTAGAACGTCAGCTTCAACCCAAACTGGACGTTGCGGCGTTCGTCGTACTGAGTGCCGGGCCCGTATGGGTTCGTTCCACCCTTGTCCGCCTGAACCGCTGGCAATCCGCCCGACGTGTCGAGGTTCAAGGGCTGGATGTACAGGTTGGAATGGTTGAAGGCGTTGTACAACTCACCCCGGAATTGCATCTGGAACCGCTCCGTCAGCTTGAAGTTCTTGGCAAAAACGAAGTTGAAGTTCCAGTAACCCGGTGAGGTATAGGCATTGCGCTCACCCGGCCCGGATCCGGACAGACTGAAGGAGCAGCCCACATTATACAGTCCGGTGCAAACCGGATCGGACAGTGAGTTGCCGGTGCCGACTGGCAGTCCGCTGCTTGCGTCCTGCGGCAGCGCCAGGTAGTTGTAAAGGTTGGGCCCGACGGAAGCACCGAGTTGGCCGCTGACGCCCACGGCTGCCCCTGGGATGTATCGCGGGCAAGTGGCATAGATTGCGTTCGTGCAGTCGAAGACCGTGTATGGGTTGCCCGTGTGGGCGACGAAGATGGTGGAAATCTGCCATCCGCCGAGGACCTGACGTTCCACGGCGTTGCTGGCTTTGCTGCCCCACGGAATGTTCCAAACGCCGCTGAGCACGAAGCGCTGCCGAGTGTCGAAATCGGAATTGCCCTTGTCCAGCGTCGGGGTGAATCCGTTGGTGTAGCCCAGCATGTAGTTGGAGGCATAACCGTCGGTGAAGGTTGACGACAGGTCGTCAATGGAGTGCGACCAGGTGTAGTTCGCGTTCAACATAATCCCCGAGTTGAAAATATTGTTGCCCGAAAACTTCACGTTAACGCCGTTGTAGTTGCTGTAGGCGTTGGCCGCGCGGTAGTTGATTTCGTTGTACTGATAGTTCAGGCGGTTGCCGACACCAGTGTAAATTCCACCAAAGCCCTGCTGGTTCATGTCGGCAATGCTGTAAAGGTCACTACCCTTGGAACCGACATACTCCACCGACACCACAGAGTTTTTCATCACCTGGCGATCGATTGCCATCGACCAGAACTCGGTGTAGGCGGTAGGAATGTTCTGTTGCACGGCGCGCAGGTTGACTGCCGGAAGCACCTTGGTTCCGGTTCCTGCCAGCGGTCCTGCAGTGTCGGTAAAGATGGGGAAGCTGACGGCTGCTGAACTGGTCAGGGAGGTCACGGCGTAGTTCGGCGGGTTCTGAATGACGTTGAAGGTCACGTTGCCGAAATCACGCTCGTAGCCCATGCCGAATCCGCCACGCAGGCTGGTCGTACCGTCGCCGAAGATGTCCCAGGCGAAGCCGACACGGGGCGCCCAGTTGTTCTTATCCGGCGCCCACAGTCCGCCAACCGGACTCTGGTTCGCGATCTGCACCGAGCCATTGCGGATCTGGTCGAAGATCGTGGCTCCCGAGCCGAGGTAGAAATTCGAGTCGAGGGCCGGGTTGGAGTCGTGCTGTACGCCGTAGTATTCCCAGCGCACACCCAGGTTCAGGGTGAACCTCGGCGTCAGCTTCCAGGAATCGTTGGCATAGAAATTACCGTCGTTGAAACGGTTGTTGCGGCCAAAGCTGGGCGGACCGACCGGAAGCTGCAGCGTGCAATCCGGGGTTGGAATTGGTACTCCACCCGATCCTGCCTGCCCCGGGTCGCCCGGGGTTCCGGGTGTCCGTTGGCAGGGGAACTTACCCTGCGGATACACCGCACCCTGGAACTGGTAGATGTTTCCGTTGACCAGGTTGTACATGGCGCTGGTGTAGTTGGTGTAGGCAGAGTTACCCGCGAAGCTGGTGCCGAGCGGCTCGATCGGGTTCTGATAAGCGCCAAACACGCGGTTGTCGCGGGTCTGCAGGTAGGCGCCGCCAAACTTGAACTGGTGCTTGCCCTTGGTCCACGACAGGTCTTCGTAGATCTGATAAAGATTCTGCGGACCACCGAAGGGAACTGCGTTACCCGGCGTATAGGCGTTGTAGCCCGGGAAAATCAGCGATCCCGATGTTCCCGGCAACACCGGTACGCCAGTTGACGTGTATAGCGTCGGGCCTACAGGATTGGTGCTCAGAGGCTGCAGGTTATTCAGGCGGTTGTAGTTCAACTTGGTCGAACTCACCAACGACTGGGAGTAAAGACGTGCGTCAAGTTGATATTGACGCCTTGGTTGAAGAACGTCTGGCCGGTGTTGTAGCCAGCATACGGACTGCTCGTCCAGGAGCCCGGCAGTTGGTCTTCGCTGTAAAGAGCGTAGCGGCCGTAGATCGTGGTCTTGTCGGAGAGATTGTAGTCTACCCGGTCCACGGTGGAATAGGTGTTCTGCGGAGCACCCCCACCTGAGTCGGCCGGTACGTTATAGGAGATGGCTTCGCCAAACGGCGCCGAGCAGGCCAGAGGCGGCGGGCAAACACCTCGGGTGGCCTGTCCCCAATTGACGAATGAGAGCACCGACACACCGGGAGCCAAAGACTTGGCAAACTGGGAGAAAAAAGCCCCGGTGCGAGGGCTAACCTGCGGCAGTGCCAGAAACGCCGGATCGATGATGTCGGCCGCCTGGGCACCGTTGCTGCGAACCCGGGTCCATTCCGTGCCGCTGAAGAAGAACAGCTTGTTCTTCACGATCGGCCCGCCGATGGAATAGCCGAACTGATTGCGGGTGAAGCCGAACTTGCCTACATCGCAAGCCTGACCGGTGACGCAGGTGCCGTCCTGGTAGGCCTGCCATTTGTTGGCATTGTTCTGTTCCGTGTTGGCGGCCAGCGCGGAAACGCGGTTGAACTCGTACAACGATCCGTGGAACTGGTTGGTGCCCGACTTGGTGGCAACGTTGACCACGCCGCCGCCGGCGCGTCCGTATTCCGCCGAGTAGTTCGAGGTCAGAACGCTGAATTCCTGCACGGTGTCGAGCGGCACGCTCTGTCCCACCGTGGTGTCAAACAGGTTCACGTTCTCGCCGCCGTCCAGTAGGATGTCGGTGTCAGCCGAACGCGCACCGTTGATCGCATAACCGGCGCCGCGACCGCTATTGGCGTCAGCGTTCACGTTGCCTGAAGTGGCAATCAAGTCGTACGGATTGCGGGTCAGGGTCGGGAGTTCGGTAACCTCTTTGGAGGTCACGACGGTTGATAAGGTCTGGCTCTCGGTGTTGACCGTCGCGGTTTCACCGGAGGCCGACACTTCCACGGTGGTGGAGGTTCCCGTCACGGCCAGTTGCGCCGAAACTTCGTTCTTGGATCCAATCAGGACCTGCACCTGGCGGCTGTACTTCTGGAAGCCAGCGTGCTCGATGGTCACGTTATAGGTGTCAGGCTTCAGGTTGGTAATTGTATATTCACCGGCAGACGTCGTTGTGGTGCTGCGGGTAAGGCCGGTTTGCGCCGAAACGACCGTAACCTTCGCACCCGTAACGACAGCGTTGCTGGAGTCAGTAACCGTGCCCTCGATCACGCCTGTTTCCGCCTGGCCAAACAGCCAGACCGAACTCAGAAGTAGGATACAGAGCAGTGAGACTAACTTTAAGGAACTTAGCTTCATAAGTGGCTCTCCGCTTCACTGAAAGATTGAAGAATGTCTGAGTGATGCCCGCACTGCGGACCCACCCTCTGAATGATATAAAGCACGAAGGTGGCCACTCTATCCCATAATCTTTTCAAAGTGTTACAGGCCTTCGAGGCGGAGTAGTTATACTTTTACGGAGGCTGGGAGGCACCACAATCCAGATTTTAATAGATCGTGGGATTGAACGCTCATTTGGAGTTGCGAGTAGCGCATTGCAGGGGGGGCGCTACTGATTCCTTGCTGGGTGGGGCTGCCTAACGGATGGAGCAGATCAGCCGGGGTGTCGGGGCTGTCCCGCCAAGTGGATGATCTTCGTCGTCCTTCCAGAGCCGCCATCGCGGAGTATTCACAAAATTAAGGGGAGAATCGGGAGACCGACCTTCAGCAAGCCGCCTACTCCGGCTCACCCAGCGCCAGAGTGATCAGGGTCTTTTGCTCGAGATCATGGGCCTTGGCCGAACCGGTCGCCGGGGTGGCATTGGCGGCGCGTTTGATGCTACGCAGCTTCGTTCCTACAATCCTCTTTAATCGGGGAGCGACAAACGACAATGCTCCCATGTTGGCAGGCTCCTCCTGCACCCAGATGATCTCTGTCGCCTGGGAGTAGCGGCCGAATACGTCGCGCAATTCGTCTTCCGGGAACGGGTACATCTGCTCGAGCATGATGATGGCGGGCCCCCGCATGTTCTGCTTACGGCGTTCCATGCGCAGCTCGTGGCCGATCTTACCCGTACATATCAGCACGCGTTTGGCATCAAGAGCAGTTTCATCCGCCAACACGGTTTGGAAGCGCGGAAGTTCCAGGCCAGCGAGCGGCGAAAGCGCTTCCGGATGGCGCAACATGCTCTTGGGCGTGAAGACAATCAGCGGCGTGCGCCACTTCCGCATGGCCTGGCGCCGCAACATGTGGAAGTACTGGGCGGCCGTCGAAGGCTGACAGACCTGCATATTGTCGCGAGCGCAAAGCTGCAAGTAGCGCTCGATGCGCGCGCTGGAGTGTTCCGGCCCCTGACCTTCATGACCGTGAGGCAGCAGCAGAACCAATCCGGTGAGCAGGTCCCACTTGTCTTCTCCGGCGACAATGAACTGATCGATGATGATCTGCGCGCCGTTCGCGAAGTCGCCGAACTGCGCTTCCCACATCACCAGCGCTTCGGGAAAGTCGCGGGAGAAACCGTATTCGAATCCCATCACCGCGGCTTCGGACAACTCGGAGTTGTAAATATCGACCCTTGCCTGGCCCTGAGCAAGATGGCACAGCGGAACGTATTCCTTCTCGTCCACAATGTCGATCAGCACCGAGTGCCGTTGATTAAACGTGCCGCGACGACTGTCTTGCCCGCTCAAACGGATGGGTGTTCCCTGCAGCGCCAGTGATCCGAACGCCAGCGCCTCGGCCATCCCGTAGTCCAGCGGACGCTTGCCGTAACCCATCTCGCGACGCTGTTCGAGGAGCTTTTGAACCTTGGGATGGATGTGGAAGCCCTCGGGATAGCTGGTCAATCCATTGGTGATGCGCTGCAACTCAGCGGCGGGAAGACCGGTATCGACTTCGTCCGCGGGATTGTACGGTCCGCCATGAAAGGGCGCCCAGTAGCTCGGCAACTGACGCATGACCGGCTTCTTGGCCATGCTCTTGCCGGTCTTCTGCGCCACATCGAGTTCGGACTGAAACTTGTCGACGAACGGCTTCGGATCCATCCCCACGCTGCTCGCATAGGTGAGATACAACAGCGGGCGATCCTTGATCTTGCGGTAGCGAATTGGCTGAGTGATGGTTGGGTCATCCACTTCAGAATGACCGTGGCGGCGGAACCCGATCAAGTCCACCACCACATCCGTACCGAATGCGTAACGGTATTCGAGTGCCATGCGTCCGACACGCACTACCGCGTCGGGATCCTCACCGTTCACGTGGAAGATCGGGATTGGGAGGCGCTTGGCCAAATCAGAAGAGAAGCGAGTGGAGTAGACCTCGTTGGGGTTCGATGTGAATCCGATGAGATTGTTGACGATGATATGTACCGTACCGCCTACGCTGTAGCCTCGCAGGTTGGCCATATTCAGCGTCTCAGCCGTGATTCCCTGCCCCGCAAATGCTGCGTCGCCGTGCATGAGAAGTGGCAGCACCTTGGTTTTGCCGTCGCGACCGATGCGCGTCTGCTTGGCGCGTGCGCGTCCCAAAGCCACAGGATCGACAGCCTCGAGGTGGCTCGGGTTCGACACCAGGTGGATTCTTAGCTTCCCGCCACTCGCGCCGGTGAATATTCCGGTCGCGCCGATGTGATACTTCACATCTCCGCCGCCCAAAACGCTGCGGGGATCGACATCCTCGAAGCCAGCGAAAACCTCGGCCGCCGGCCGATTCACGATGTTGATGATTACGTTCAGGCGCCCACGATGGCTCATGCCGAGCACGGCTTGCTCGGCGCCATTCGCCGAAGCTGAATTCAGAATTTCGTCCAGCAGCGGAATCAGCGCGGTATTGCCTTCCAGCGAGTAGCGCTTGGTGCCAATGTAGCGCGAATGGATGGTGTGCTCGAAAACATCGGCGCGAACCAGTTGATCGAGGAGGCGCGCGCGATTTACCGGCATTGATTCTTCCGATTCCATGCGCTCCTGGACCCATTGCCGGCATTCGGGATCGGGAATGTGCATGAACTCCACACCGATGCTGCCGCAATAAATGCGGCGGGCGGCATCGGCCTCTTCCCCAGTCAAATCGAGTTCGGGATGAGCCAGCGGAGGGAAGTGTCCCAAGGGATCGAGATCGGCTTGCAGGTATCCCCAGCGGCGGAACGAATCCATCACGCGTTCCAGCTTCTCGCTGTCGACATTCATCAATACAGTGGACAAGGATGAAAACTCCCAAGCCGCGGAGCTATTGGGCAAGTCCCGGCCTGCGCTTCTAGGATGTACTAGTTAAAGATTCCCCACCGCGCGGACGGATGCATCGACATGTTTCGGAAACGGACACGGGTGGCGATCAAACCCTTAGTATATCGAAACAGATCGCGCATTTGAAAACCCGAAAGACTGGACTGAAGCTATGACGGAGAAGCTGTCGCCGCAGGATCGGTTGTTCGTGCTCACCGGCGCGGGAGTCAGCGCCGAGAGTGGGCTACCGACATTCCGTGGCCTCAACGGGCTGTGGCGGGGCTACCGCGTGGAAGACGTTGCAACTCCCGAAGCCTTTGCTGCTGATCCGGCGATGGTGTGGCAGTTTTACTCGGAACGTCGACAGCGACACCAGACGGTCCAGCCGAATCCCGCGCACTTCGCACTGGCGGACGTCGAGCGTGCTCTTAAAGACCGTTTCTTTCTATGCACACAGAATGTCGATTCGCTGCACGAACAGGCTGGATCGCAGCGCGTGGTCCACATGCATGGCCGCCTGATGCAGTCACGCTGCTCGCGACCACTTTGCCGCACGGCTCCTTTTGACGACTGCAACCTTTATCGTACCAAGCAGGATATTGCCCATTGCGCGGAGTGTGGCGCGATGGTGCGTCCGCACATCTGCTGGTTCGGCGAAGTGCCGTTTCAAATGGACCTGATACTTCAGCAATTGGATGGTGCTGCTGTGGTGCTTACAGTGGGCACTTCGGGTGTGGTCGAACCTGCTGCCAGCTTCGTAAGGATGGCACGCCGCAACCGTGCGCGTACGATCTACGTCGGCCCCGAAGAGCCGTCGAATAGCGGGTATTTCGATGAAGTGTTGCTGGGCAAGGCCGGCGAAGTACTACCAGGACTAGCGAACGAAATTGTTAGCTGATGAAGCGCCCGGCGATGTGGTAGGCGGCGAACGCCGACACGTACGCCACGATCGTCATGTAGGCGAACTGAATGGCAGGCCACTTCCATCCGTTGGTCTCGCGACGAACCACCGCGATGGTGGACATGCACTGCATGGCGAAAGCAAAGAACACCAGCAGCGCGATCGCGCCGGGAATTGTCAGTTCGTGCCGCAACGCATTCTGCAGATCGAAGGAGTGCGACTCGGCATCGATGCCGTTCAGCGTGCCGAGAGTCGAGATGATCACTTCGCGCGCTGCCAGCGACGTAACCAGTCCAACGCCGATCTTCCAGTCGAAGCCCAGCGGTTTGATCACTGGCTCAATGGCGTGTCCCACCGAAGCCACTACGCTGTCCTGAATTGCCGGAGGCTGGCCGTTGTGCATGGGGAAATTGGTTGCCGCCCACAACAGCAGCGAAACCAGCATGATCACCGTTCCCGGCGCGATACAGGAACGCCTTGCCGCGATCGACCAGACGCAGCATCAGAGACGAAAACTTGGGCCAGCGATACGGCGGCATCTCCAGAATGAAGGGCGCATCTTTGCTTTTCAGCACGGTTGACTTCAGTAAGCGTGCCGTCAACACCGCCATCAGGAATCCGAGAAGATACAAACTCAGCATGGCCGCCGCGCGGGTTCCGAGAAACGGTCCCAGTATCGGCCGGTTCGGCAGGAATGCCGCGATCACCATGGTGTACACCGGCAAGCGTGCCGAACACGTCATGAAGGGCGCGATCAGGATGGTGGCAATGCGATCGCGCTTGCTCTCGATGGTGCGCGTGGCCATGATCGCAGGAACTGCGCAGGCGTAAGCGGAGAGCAGCGGGATGAAACTCTTGCCATTCAGTCCCACGCGCGACATGGTGCGGTCAGCGATGACCGCCGCGCGCGCCAGGTAGCCCGAATCTTCAAGAATCCCGATCACCAGGAACAACAACAGGATTTGCGGAAGAAATACCAGCACTGAGCCAGTGCCCTTCCACACGCCATTGATCAAAAGAGAGCGGAAGAGGCCGTCGGGAAGTAAACCGCCGACCCATGCGCCGGTGACGTCGAGATAGTTCTGCAGCAGGTTCTGCAGCGGCTGGCCGGCAGCAAAGATCATCTGGAAGATCGCGATCACTACCACCGCAAAGATCACCGGGCCCCAGGTGCGATTCAGGAACACGTTATCGAGTCGGCTCGTCCACACCGGTGTTGCCGGGCGGCGATAATTCGCATTCTCTCCCACGCGGACCGCCCACTCGCGCACACTGCGCGTACTGCCGACAACGGGAAGTTCCATGGGCTCCGGTAGCGGCGAAGACGAGGAGAGAAAATTCGTGACCGCTTCGAGACCCGCGCCCGTGGTTGCGCTGACCAAAGCTACCGGGGTACCCAGTTGGCGCGCCAGTGAGAGCACATCCACGCCACCGTTCTGCTTATGCAGTTCATCCGCCATGTTGAGCAGGACCAGCGTCGGCAGTCCGAGCGCGATCACGCGCCCCGCCAGTACCAGGTGGCTGTGCAGATTGGTGGAATTCAGAACCACGATGACGGCGTCGGGACGCTGCATGCCGGGCATCCTGCCCTGCAACACATCGATCGCTACTTTCTCATCTTCTGACTTGGGCGTGAGGCTGTAGATTCCGGGAAGGTCAATGAGTGCGACTTCTTCGCCTTCGCCATCGCGGATGTATCCTGTATGGTGTTCGACCGTTACTCCGGGAAAATTGCCGACATTCTGGCGCAGTCCGGTCAGTCGATTGAAGAGCGTCGTCTTGCCGGAATTTGGCGGACCTACGACAGCGACGGTCTTGTACGAGGTCTGAGGTGCTTCGTCCTGGGGGCGCGCCACTGGATGGCACGTCATCGCCGAGACTCCCCCTTGTTAATCACCGAAGGCTGGGGCGCCGACCAGGGACACGTGGATGAGCCGCGAGAGTTCGCGGCGCATGGCCACTTCCGTCCCTTCGACCCGATAGACCCGGGGATCTCCTCCCGGACCGTTGCGTTCGACGGTGACTTCCAGACCTGGCACAAATCCCAGGTTCATGAGATGTTCAGCGATGGGGTGATCGAGCTCGAACTCTTTGAGGATGGCGCGCTCGCCGACCCGGAGATCGGCCAGTGCGCTGGTATGAGTAGTGCGGGGCTGCTTCCTGCCGAATATGAAGTTGAAAATCATTTTCAATTCCATTTCTATTCTATCCCTTTCCCGGCGGAGGGCAACGACGAAAGTCACAGCCGATTGTGATAAGCAAACAATTCGGGACACGATGCCTGGGTTCCATGTAAGTCGTTGTTTTAATGTGACTTGTTCGGCTCCAAAAAAGGAACGACCGCGGCCGGCCAAAACGCGCGGAGATCGCTATGCAGCGTATCGGGGATTGCCGGATGCCAGCTTCGCTCCGATTGCAGCCTCAACTTCGCTCGATATGGCACACTGAATTACTGCATCCGGACCAATCGGCGAACGGGGCATTCAATCAGGAGTTGACAGCATGTTGGGACTAAGTGAAGTCGCACGCCGCATTGTGCAATCCACGATTCGCACCATGTCGGTGGAGTGCGAGAAAGTCGGCGGCGTCAACCTGGCGCAGGGCGTATGCGATACCGAGGTTCCTGCCATCGTGCGGCAGGCTGCCGAGTATGCCATCGAGGCTGGATATAACCAATACACGCGCGCCGATGGCATTGCTCCCCTGCGCGAAGCGATCGCTAAGAAGCTGCAACAGCAAAATGGAATTACGGCTGATCCCGACTCCGAGATTCTCGTGACCTCGGGAGTGACAGGGGGTTTCGATTCAGCGTGCCGCGCGCTGTTGAACCCCGGCGATGAAGTAGTGCTGTTTGAGCCGTATTACGGTTATCACTACGCGACTCTGGTCGGACAATATTGCAAGCCGGTTCTGGTGTCACTCGATCCGCCCGACTACTCCCTGGTAACAGATCGGCTTGCGGCGGCCATCACCTCAAAGACGCGCGGCATCGTAGTGAACACCCCTGCCAATCCGTCGGGCAAGGTGTTTTCGGTTGCCGAGCTTGAGCAGATCGCCGCGATAGCGCGCGCTCACGATCTGTTTCTCTTCACCGACGAGATCTACGAACACTTTGTGTATGACGGCGAGCGCCACATCAGTCCAGCGTCGCTCCCTGGGACGGCCGATCGCACCATAACGATTTCGGGGTTCTCCAAAGTGTTCAGTATTACCGGTTGGCGTGTCGGGATATCTGCATGCATCGCCGCGGTGGATTCCCGCCATCAGTTACTTCCATGACCTCACGTATGTCTGCGCGCCCTCGGCGTTTCAGCATGGCGTCGTGGCGGGATTGGAGCGGCTGCCGGACTCTTTTTACGCCGGGTTGATCCAGGAGTATCAGCTCAAGCGCGAGATGATTTGCGCTGCCCTTCGCGTGGCGGAGATGGAACCGAGTGTTCCGGCGGGTGCTTACTACGTGCTGGCGGATGCCTCGATTGTTCCCGGCGCTGACAGCGTCGAAAAAGCCATGAACCTGCTGCGCCTTACTGGGGTCGCCAGCGTTCCCGGCGATGCCTTTTTTCAAGGCGGTCGAGGCGACCACCTTTTGCGCTTCTGCTTCGCCAAGACGGACACCGATCTGGCGAATGCCTGTGAGCGTCTCGCGGGATTGCGGCACGGTGCCGCAATCCAGCATCGCTAAGCCGTTGTTTCAAAAAGTAGATCCGGCATTGTTACAGCTCTTCATCCGCAGATAACGGGATCGAATACCCGGCATAAATAGTTTGAATTTCCCATCTTACGAAAAAGCCTGTATTTCTAACTTCACCACCAGAAACACTCAGCCAACGCAGCCGGCGCGTTGGTATTTTCTCGGGTAGTTAGTATGCCGTCTGACATGCGGTCGCGTGAGAGTGATTGAGTTCTTTCTCGCTTCGCCTGATGGTTCATGAGTTTAGCAATCGGGGGGTTCTTCGTCAGTTGTGTCAGATAACGTTGCTGTAGCAGGGCCGAAGTTCTCCTACAACTTCTCGAGTCGCCAAAACCAGATAGAACCCATGTCCACACCGACCTTCGACCCCGCGCTTCGCAGCTTCTACAAAGAGGAGTCTGACCGCGTCCGCAGGGACTTCGAGGCCAACGGTTCAGGCCGCTCCTGCACGCAGGACCGCACCCAGATCGTTGACAAGCTGCTTCTTCATTTGTGGGAACAGCAGCCTGCGCTGTGCTCCAATTCCGGCTTCGCGCTGGCAGCGCTAGGGGGCTTCGGACGGCGGGCGTTATATCCGCACTCCGACATCGATCTGCTTTTTCTCTGTGAGAATGAGGCACTGCGCACGCGCGCGAAGGACCCTGTCCGCAGCATATGCCAGGAACTCTGGGACACCGGCCTGCGCGTCAGTCCAACCACTCGCACCATCGATGACTGCGCACGCTTCGATCAGGACAACGTCGAGTTCACCATCTCGCTGCTCGATTGCCGCTTCCTCATCGGGGACGAAAACCTTTTTGCGCGCCTGCACGACAAGAGCTTGCCCCAACTGGTGGCGCGCGAGTCGGCCATTCTGGTCCAACGCCTCACCGAGGTGACAAAGACCCGGCATCTCAAGTATGGCAAGACTATCTTCCATCTGGAGCCGAACCTGAAAGACGGTCCGGGCGGACTGCGTGATTTCCACGTGACCCGCTGGATCGCCCTGATTGCGGCTCTGGAAGCCAATCGCGCATGGCCGGAATCGCTGCAATTACAGCAGAATTCCGACGACGATGACGTGTTCGAGGCGATGGAGTTCCTCTCATCTGCACGCTGCTACCTGCACTACCGCAGCAATCGCGACGAGAACATCATCACCTGGGAGGCCCAGGACGACCTGGCGAGACGAGGCATTGGAAGCGGCGTGGGGCCGCTGTCTTCGGCCGAGTGGATGCGTCTGTACTTCCGGAACGCCAAAGCGACGTACCGCAACGCCACCCTGTTGCTGGAGCAAACCACGGCCAACCGTTCGTCGCTGGTGCGTTCCTTCCGGCGTTGGCGTTCGCGCGCTTCGAATGATGAATTTTCCGTTGTTGATCGCCGGGTTTACATCCAGCAGGCGGCTGGCGCCCGCGACGCCGAGACTGTGCTGCGCCTCTTTGTCTTCATGGCGCGGCACGGTGTGAGCCTCGCCATGGAAACCGAGCGTCGCCTCAACAACGCTCGCCGTGCTCTTCGCGAAACCATGCCGCAGGACGCCAGGCTGTGGACACACCTGCGTGAGTTGCTGGTACAGCCATATGCCGCCGAAGCGCTGCGTTCGATGCATTCACTCCGGCTTCTGGCGCTGGCGCTGCCGGAGTTTGAGACCATCGACTCGCTGGTACTGCGGGACCTCTACCACCGCTACACCGTGGACGAGCATACGTTTCTCGCGGTCGATGTATTGCACCGTCTGGGAAAGGACGACTTAGAGTGGCTGCGCCCGTTTGCGGGACTGTTCACCGAACTAGAGCGCCCGGAACTGCTGTTTCTCGCATTGCTTTTTCACGACACCGGCAAGGGACTGGCGGGCGACAACCACATTCACGGAAGCCTGCAGCTCGCGCTGGCGGCCCTCGATCGCCTCGGAATGAGCAAAGAGGACGCGCAGACAGTCGGCTTCCTGATTGCCGGGCACCTTGAAATGTCTTCGACCTTACGCCGGCGCGACATCTACGATCCTGAGACCGTCCGCGAACTGGCCAGCAAAATGGAAACGCCGGAGCGCCTGAAGATGCTCACGCTGCTGACGCTGGCCGACATTAAGGCCGTGAATCCGGAGGCCCTCACGCCGTGGAAAGCGGAAAATCTCTGGCAGCTTTACATCGCCACCGCCAACTACTTCACACGAAGCGTCGATGAACAGCGATTTCATGCAGAGGTGTGTACCGAGCAGGTCGAGCGCATCGCGGCCATGCTTCCCAAGAGCCGGTCTCAACTACTGAAATTTCTCGACGGCTTGCCGCAGCGTTACCTGATGTCGCATGTGCCGGAGCAGGTAATCGCGCACTATGAAATGGCGAATCGCCTGGATAACGAGCAAGTACAACTCGGGCTTCGGCAAACACGCGAGCAGCACGAGCTTACCGTCGTGACCGAGGACCGGGAAGGACTGTTCGCTACGCTCACGGGCATCTTGTACGGCTGGGGCATGGACATCACGAAGGCCAGCGCTTTCTCCAACCGGGCCGGCGTGATCGTAGACAGCTTCTACTTCAAGGATCGCTTCCGCACGCTTGAGCTCAACCCGTCGGAACGGGAGCGGTTCAAGAAGTCCGTCATTGACGTACTAAGCGATTACTCTTCTCTCGACCGGCTGCTGGAACCGCGCCTGCGCGCCGACACCAAAGCGCCCAGGTTGAGGATCGAAACCAGGCTGCGCTATGACGACGAGTGCTCTCCCGGCAGCACTCTGCTTGAGGTCGTAACCCAGGACCGCCCGGGATTGCTGTACACGATTAGCTCCACCCTCGCTGCAGAGAGTTGCAGCATCGCGGTTGCACTGATCGATACCGAGGGTGAGATGGCGCACGACGTTTTCTACCTGACTTCCGGCGGCATGAAACTCACTCGCGATCAGCAGAGGGCCGTCGAATGGGCGCTGACAACTGAGCTTGGAGAATCGCTGCCGTCAAGCTGGTAGACCCTTGGCAGCCGCTCAGATTACCGCGCGGCGGTGGCTGAAATCGGAAACGTGTCTTTGGCTCCGATCGCGCTGATTGCGGTAAAGCGCAGTTCCGCCGTCAACCCCATTTCCGCGACGTGTGCCGCCACTCTCGCGCCCACCTCGTCACGATCAACATCCTCGTGCAGGAACATCAGCACCGAAGGTCCGGCGCCGCTGAGCGCGACTCCGTTCACGCCCTCCGCACCAGAAAGAGCGGTCAACGCGGGAAGTAATGGACACAGCTGCGCGCGATAGGGGTGATGCACGCGATCGCTGAGCGCCTCGTGCAGCCATTCTCCGCGCCCCTGGCTGAAGGCGAGCACCAGCAGCATCGCGCTCTGCACGTTGTGAATGAGATCGACTCGGCTGTAAAGCCGCGGCAGAACACGCCGAGCCTCCGACGTTGCCAGACGGATTCTCGGGGATCGCGATCAGCAGCGGCCAATCGACCGCCACTGGAATGGGCAGAACACTTATAGTCGGGACCGACCCGGTGTTAACCACAGACGCAGTCCGTGCCAGGACCACTCCACCGTGCCAGCAGGCCGCAACATTGTCGGGATGGCCTTCACACGCCGACGACTCGGACACAATCCGTTCGCCATCCCAATCGAGGCCGCCGAAGTAAACAGCCATAGCCACACTGGCCAGCACGGCTGCGGCCGACGAGCCGCAACCCATCCCCAGCGGAATGTCGTTGTCGAGGCGGATGGCTAGCGGGGTTACGTGCTTTCCTTCGCGCTCCAGCAGCCGGGTGTAAGTGTCGACGATGAGGTTTCCCGGCATCTTGCCGCACTGGTCGGCGTTGCGGCCATGAGCGTCAATCGCAAACTCGGCTGCGAGGGTGGCTTCGACTCGCAAGCCGAAATCAAATGCCAGAGCCGCAGCGTCAAAGGCCGGACCCAGGTTCGCCGAGGTCGCGGGCAGGAACATGCGAAAGCTGCATGGCAGACGGGTCGCTTCGCTCAGCCATTTCGCTTTTCCTCGGCGTCGAGCGCGCGCAAGACCGCGTCAGCGTTGGCGTCCAACACGATGGGCGCCTTTCTTTGCTGAGCCGTCATCGCGTGGAACTCATCGTCTTTCATGCGTGGAACCGAGAGATCGCCGCGATGAAACTTGATGGTGTACTCCGGATCTTTCAGCAGATGTCCCGTCAAGACCAGCACGACAGAATCGGTGGCCCGCACGAAGCCACTCTTTACCAGCTTCTTGAGCCCCGCCAGCGTGACTGCCGAGGCCGGCTCACAACCCACGCCATCGGCTCCGATCTCAGCCTTGGCCACGGCAATCTCGGCTTCGCTTACCTGCTCGACACATCCTGCCGTTGCATCGATGACTCGCAGCGACTTCAGCCATGACGCGGGATTGCCAATGCGAATCGCCGTTGCCAGCGTGTCGGCTTCGACGGTTACAAGTTCCTTGCCGAACTTCTCATGGACAGTTCGATAGAGCGGATTCGCGCCTTCTGCCTGGATCACAGAAATCTTGGGTACCGACGACACCACGCCCAGCCGCTTCATCTCCAGAAACGCCTTGCCGAGTGCGGAGTTATTTCCGAGGTTTCCGCCGGGAACAATGACGTGGTCGGGAACTTGCCAATCCAGTTGCTCAAGCAGTTCGATGGCGGCGGTCTTTTGGCCCTCGAGCCGGAACGGATTCACCGAATTCAGCAGGTAGATCGGGTAGCGGCGGATGATGTCGTTCAACACTCGCACGCAACCGTCGAAGTCGGTCCGGAGTTGGCAGGTCAGCGCGCCATAGTCGAGTGACTGCGAAAGTTTTCCCCACGCGATCTTGCCATCCGGAATCACCACCAGGCTGCGCATGCCTCCGCGCGCGGCATAAGCCGCCATCGAGGCTGAGGTGTTTCCCGTGGAAGCGCAGGCGACCCAGTGAAACTTGTTCTGGCGAGCGAACGAGATGGCTACGGTCATGCCCGTGTCTTTGAACGAGCCCGTGGGATTCATCCCCTGATGCTTGGCCCGCAACCGGTCAACCCCAGCGGAACGCGCACAACGCGGCAAATCGTAAACCGGGGTATTCCCTTCCCGCAGAGTAATCGCAGATGACCAGTCGTCGAGTTCGGGAAGCACGTCGCGGAATCGCCAGACGCCACTGACATCGAGGGGCAGATTCGACGTCCTGCGCTCGCGCCACAAGGCCTTCAGTTTTGCGGGATCGGGTGCCCGCCCTGCCGACCACTGGGTGAACTCTACTTCCAGCAGGTCGCCGCAGTTTGTGCAACGGAAATCGACTGCCAGCGCAGCATGCACTTCGCCGCACGATATGCAGCGAACACAGTAGCTCTTTGCGGCGGCGGCACTGTCCGTTTGCAGGAATCCCATTCAGCGATCCATGGCTTTGAAATACGTGTCTTTCATTCTAAGTTACAGCAATTGAACACTGCTGTCAGTGGCGAGCCGCGCGCCAAACAGGCGCAACAACTTCTGGTATTTCGACGTTGGGTATCGGCCAAAAATAAACAGGGAGGAGTTGGACCTCCTCCCTGTCAGCTACTGTGCGCTCGTCTCGCGTTGCTTCGTCGTTACTCGACGTACGGCTTCCAGGTGCCGTCCTTGGTTTCGACCAGGACCACACTGGCCTTGGTAGGAGCGGCGCCGTAAAAGTCCACGCCGTAGTCCTTGATCAGCGTTCCACGGTCCCAAGTGTTGAAGCTGTGAACGGCATCGCCGGAGGCATCGAACTCCTTGCCCAGGCGGTTGGCATCCCACTTCCAGGTGTAGTCCACTCGCGCCAGATGCGGTTTGATCATCGTGATCTTGTCGACCGCTACAAGCTTGCGCTCAGCCAGTGGAACCACGTACGCGGTGTTGCCGTCGGAGTTCTTCCCTTTGTCTACGCCCTTGATATCGCCCAGCACCTTCTCACCTGCGGGAGTCAAGGTCGAGTAAATCGAATTCCAGCCTTTCGGTTTGATCGTCAGGATGCCCGCTTTGGCCAGCAATTTGTAGTGCGGATCCATCGGCTTGTCATTCACATTCGACACGACCGTCCCGACGCTGAAATGAATCTTCCCGCCACCCTGAGACTGCAATATCTGGTTGATCGAGTCGGTGGCGACTGGCACCGAAAGGACCTCGCGGGAAGTCTTGATGAAGTAGAAAATCGTTCCGCCTACAACAAAAAGCAAAGCTAGGACCATCACGAGTGGACCGAAGTTGGAGGACTTCTTTTCCATTTCAACTTCGGCGGCGAATAGTTCGCGCTCTTTATAAGCAGGAGCCGCGGAACTACTAGTAGTTTGATCTTTAACTTCGGGATCGACGACGGTTGGCATTGCTTCAAACCTCCGCTTGCAACGTGCTGCCGGCCCTGAAGCCCCAGCGTAAAACAACTTGACTCGCCAGATCGGCTTCGCTTACGGGATGGGAGACTTCCCATGCCGGGCTCGGAGCAGCCATGAACAATTCCAGTATGAACCGTACGTACAGCCATGCAGTGAGCCTCATCACAGCCCAACGTGAGGGCTGAACCATCTCGCAAAGCTGGACGAAGGTCTTTATCCAGGCCGCGTCAGACGCCGGGTGCACCTGGCTACTGCAGAATGTGACAGGAATAGGTTTTCACCACCAGCCAAACTTGCTTCCCTGCAGCCAGGCCGAGCGCGTGACTGGCGCCTGGAGTCACATGCACGACGAACCTGGCACCGCAATCGACCTCTGCAATCACCGTGACGTCCTGCTGTCGCAAGGAAACGATGGACCCGGCGATTACGTTTCTGGCGCTAAGGTCCTGGGGCAAGGAGGTCGCAACCAGGATGTCGCCGGCGCGAATCCCAACTCGTACTGGCTTCGCCGTATCCACCCGTGACAGCGGCACTTCCAAACAAACATCGGTGCCGGCTATGCGACACGTCATCGTGCCTTGCTCGGGATGGGACGCAACTACGGAGCATTCCACGATGTTCTCAAACCCCGCCAGTTGTGCCACAGACTCGAACTGCGGACGACTGAGCACTTCGTGAGGAGTTCCGTCAGCGATCAACCTCCCCGCCTCCAGCACCAGCACCCGACTGCCAAGCGCGTAGACTTCCTCTCTCTGGTGCGTGACATAGAGAATTGGAACGGCATGGCGGCCGTTCCAGAGGCGTAGATCATCGAGGATGCGAGTCTTCGTCACGGCATCCAGCGCGGTCATCGGCTCGTCCAGCAAAAGCGCGCGAGGCCGCGTCACCAGCGCACGCGCCAGGGCAACCCTCTGCCGCTCACCTCCGGATATATCTGACGGTCGCCGGTCGAAAAGTCCGGATATACCAAACGACTCTGCGATTTCGCTGGTCCGGCCATCGCGTTCACGCCGCTCAAGCGACGACAATCCGTATTCAATGTTCTGCCGGACCGTCATGTGGGGAAACAATGCTAATGTCTGAAACAGGTAGCCGATATTGCGGTTACGAACGGGAAGACCGATTCGCTTCTCCGAGTCGAAGAGTATGTTCTCTTCCACCGCAATTCGGCCCGAATCGGGCTCCTGCAACCCGGCTATGCAGTCCAGAACGGTGGTCTTGCCGGCGCCCGAGGCGCCAAACAGAATCGTAAAACCGGCGGCAATCGTAAATCGAACGTCGAGTTGAAGTGGCGCATCACCCCTGCTCGCACTCCCGAGCCGTTTTTGCACATTGACGCTCAGAACTCGCGTGGGGACCGCTGTTTCAGCGCCGCTCACTGCCACCCCCACAAAACCCACTTGCTTCTCCGGCGCAATCCATACAGCAACGTCAGCAAGGCGAAGCAGAGGAGCAGCAGCACCAGTGCAGTGCGATTTGCGACAGCGTAGTTCAAAGACTGAACCTGGTCGTAAATCAGAATCGAGACTGTCTGGGTAGCGCCCGGAATGTTGCCGCCAATCATCAGGACAACCCCGAACTCACCCAGTGTGTGCGCGAAGCTCAGCACAAAACCCGTCAATACACCTGGAAAACCCAGGGGGAAGACGATTCTCCAGAACGTGCGCCAGCGGGATGCGCCGAGGGTGGCCGACGCTTCGAGGAGTTTGCGGTCTACGGACGCGAAAGCAGCCGCAATGGGTTGCACAGCGAATGGCAGGCTGTACAACACCGAGCCGAGAACCAGTCCACGGAAGGTGAATGCGAGGCTGCCACCCGTGAGGGAGTGATACCAGCGTCCCAGAGGACTGAGTGGACCAATCGCAACCAAAACATAAAACCCAAGCACCGTCGGCGGCAATACGATGGGGAGCGAAACTATGGCTTCAACAACGAATTTCCATCGCCAGCGTGAAGCCGCCAGCCAGTAGCCCAGCGGCAATCCGATTGCCAGTAGTATCACGGAGACCAGGACTGCCAGTCGCAGCGTAAGAGCGAGTGCTTGGAAGATCATTGGGTTTCCGCAGGCGTGAGACCGTACTTACGAAGTGTAGCCGCGCCCTCGGAAGACAGCACGAAGTCAAGAAAGGCTTGCGCCGATTTCTTGCGCTTTGAATCGGAGACAATCACGGCCGCTTGCTTCAGCTCGGGATAGGAGTCGGATGGTAGCACCCAGAATCTGCCGGCCGATCCCATCGCTGGAGACTTGGCAAGCGACATCGCAATGAGACCTGCTTGCGCATTGCCCGACTGCACAAACTGCGCGGCCTGGCTCACGTTCTCTCCAAACACCAGTTTGCCGGCGAGCTTATCTTTCAATCCGTAGTGCTCGATCGCCGCCATGGCAGCGCGTCCGTAGGGTGCATGTTGCGGATTGGCAATGGCGATGCGCGTAACGGAGGGTTGGGAAAGCAGCCCCATCTGCAGTTTCTCTGGGTCCAAGGGCGAGTTAATCGGTACCCACAGCACCAGGTGTCCCAGCGCATAGATGCGAAGCGAAGAGGCATCCGCAATTCCAGCGGCGGCCAACTTCTTTGGGTAGTCCTCGTCTGCGGAAAAAAACAGGTCGAACGGCGCTCCACTCTGTATCTGCGAATAGAGGTTCCCGGATGCTCCAAACGAGAGAGTTACTTTAGTCCCCGTCGCAGTCTCAAACCGGCTCGCCAACTCGTTCAACGCGTTGTTAAGGTCAGCTGCGGCGGCAACGGTGATCGACTCGGCAGCAAAGGCGCGAGAAGCGATCACTGCGATCACCAATAGGAGCAGCACCCTTCCGGTCATTCGCGCCAATTTGGCCCTTTCGGATACTGGATTCACTCATGAAAGGCCGCGCCTTGGACTGCGGCCGTTGCCGCGGCAAATCGCTCTCAGCTTATCGTATCCCTGCGATCTCGCCTTCCTGCTATCGGCTCATCTCGTCCCCGCCGTGCTACTAATGTGCTATATATCCCCCATCTTCAGGATTACTGCTTGACCGGTATAATCATTCCTGTCAGAGTAACGCAGGCGATATCTGGTGTGGACAAAGCTATGCCTTCTGGCCGCCTTACGCCGATCGAGTTTGATCGCGACAAACTGATGATACGTATTGAGGTTACGCTCAACGCCGACCCGACCGCTGTCAGCCCTGTGGTTGAGGGCATCATGGAAATGGCCCGGCGCATGGACTGCGCTGCCGGCAAGGAATTTGAGATTGAAACGGCGCTTCGCGAGGCGCTGGCCAACGCCATTCTGCATGGCTGCAAAAACGACCCCACCAAGAAAGTCCAATGCTGCGTCGCCTGCGACGAAGAACACGGACTCCTCATTATTGTGCGCGACCCCGGAACCGGCTTTGACCCTGTGCAAGTTCCTGATCCTCTGGTGGGTGAAAACGTCTTCTCCAGTCACGGGCGCGGCATCTACCTGATCAATCAGTTGATGGATGAGGTTCGCTTCGAGCGCAACGGCACCGAAATCCACATGCGCAAGTACTAAAAGCCATTTGATAAATCTGTTTTGAAGGGACACAGCTTCAGCTGTGCCGTTAAGAACTGCGTAACCTTCGGGCGTTATTGGTACCTGTAAAAGAAATGTCCTTCTCCCCGGTGGAAGCGCCGGGCTTCAGCCCGGCGAATTAGGGTGTCCTCGCAAATGGCTTTAGCCACGGACCGCATGGCGCATGGAATCACCCCCCACCCGCTTTCGACGCTGCCTTGGCGGCCTAACCGCCCGGCCGCGATAGTACGTGCGTGAAGCGTTGCTTCAGGCTAAGGAACGGTGTTTCCAGCCAGCGATACGACACCGCAGCCATCGCGATCGTCGCTGCCAGCGCAAGTCCGACACGCAGCGAATATCGGAAAAGACTGGCAGTCTGATCCGGGACGGTGTGATCGGAAATCAGTAGGCCGAGCACGTGAAAAACATAAAGGCCGTAGGAAATGCGTCCCAGGTAGATGAGCACTCGGTTGCCACTGCTGGTACGAGTTCTCAACACCGACAACAGCAGAAGTGTGCCCCCGATGGCCACCGATGGATAACCCAAGACGATTCGCGTGGTCGTCAAAGGGTCATTCTTGATGCCGAAGTACAGGCTACCGAAAGCCAGCGCAGTAATTCCGGCCAGCATCAATGCAGCGCGCGCCAGCCTCGAAAGACGCGGGATCTCGCCTTTCAAGAGCACTGCGATCAGAATTCCCGCCGCTATGGGATCGAGTTGAACGAAGGTGTTGCACCACACGTCGCCTTCCAGGGCGTGGTGCATGCCCAGATAGATGCGGGCACCTGTCGCCACCACCAGCAGCAACCCGGCGAAAATCAGCATCCCCGTCTCACTCACCTTGCGAACCACCGCCGGCCAGGTGATGTAAAACTGCTCCTCGATGGAGACGCTCCACAGCGGAAAGATGACCGACGACGGAAAGCCATGAAAGACGATGAACCAGTTCCCTGCCAGGAATGAAAACCACACACCAGCGCGCCACGTCACATGCTGACCGGGCACGATCCACTGCAAGGCCACTGCCAACGCAAGAAATGCAAAGTACAGCGGCCAGATGCGCAGGATGCGTCGAATGTAGAACGACCGAATGTCCAGCGTTCCCATCAGGTCTTTCTCGCGCAGCAACAACTCGGTAATCAGGTACGAGCTGAGCACGAAGAACAAGCTGACGCCGAAGGCGCCCGTGGCGCCGATTCCCGCCACAATACGGGCCAGGAACAGGGGCACACCAAGCTTTGTCCAAAACGTGAGATCGTGCGGAAACGCGTGGTGCAGAAACACCATCAAGAACGCGAAAAAACGGAGTACGTCGAGTTCAGGATGGTAGAAGCGCGCGGTGGAGCTGCGGGCACTCTCCAGGACTCCGACTTCCGGGCAGGTTGTCGTAATAGAAGCCAATAATAAATTCTAAATGACACGCGGATAGATCGGGAACTGCCACAGGATTCTCTGGAGCGTCGTGGTGAGATTCCAGGGCGTGAATTGACGTCTCGGTGCGAACTTAAGCAGCTTTCAGCTTGTTCTGACGCGAGCGACGAAGTTGTATCAGCAAGTAGATCGCTGCGGCTGCCATGATCGGCGATGACCAGAATCCAGGAGCCGGCCTGGGAAACGTCACGCTCGCCACCGTCCGCCCGAAAACAGTGGCAAGCGTATGGCTAGCGGCGTTAATTAGCATGATGGTCGCAAAGATGTATGCGACCAGGCGCGTTCCCTTGGCTCCCCGCGCCACCGCGCCCGATAGCGCGAGCAAGACCACACAGGCAACGATCAGGCCGGCCAGCCACTCCCCAAACTGAAAGGTTGGCATCGGCCACCAGCCGAGCCGTTCACGCAGCGCGACAACGGTCGGGTTGTACACGCGAAGAAAGCCGGTTGTCGCCTCATCGAATACATGCAGCCCCAAGGCGAGGCATAGCAGAATCCAGGCGCGTGCCAATGAGCGATTCTTTGGACCAGGCTCGTGCATTCGGAGCCTCCCGCTACTGCGGCTTAGATCGTCACGATGACTTAATCGAGCATTCCGTATGAACTCGGTCGACCTACAAGTCTTATTCCAGCACCATCGCAATCCGGTCGAACGCCCAGTCGATCTCCTCCTTGGTAATGACCAGTGGCGGGGCTATACGAATCACCACGTCATGGGTTTCCTTGCACAACACGCCGAGTTGTTTCAAGGCTTCGCAGAAGGGACGCGCTTCGGTGTTCAGCTCAATGCCAATCCACAGTCCCTTGCCGCGAACTTCGTGGATATGCGGGCTGCTCAGGCCTTGCAGTTTCTTCAGGAAGTAGTCACCCAACTCGGCCGACCGCTCGATCAGTTTCTCCTCCACCAGCACGCGAAGAGCGGCACGAGCAACGGCGCAGCCCAACGGATTGCCGCCAAACGTGCTGCCGTGATCCCCGGGATGGAAGACGCCAAGAACTTCTTTCGACGCCAGAACCGCCGACACTGGATAGAAACCGCCGGATAGCGCCTTGCCAATAATGACCGCATCAGGCCGAATGCCTTCGTGCTCAAAGGCGAACAGCTTGCCGGTGCGCCCCAGCCCAGCCTGGATCTCGTCGACGATCAGCAGCACGCTGTTTTCACGACAAATGTCGGCGGCGCGCTTCAGGAAGCCCGCTGGGGGAATGATGATTCCCGCTTCGCCCTGGATTGGCTCGACCAGAAACGCGCAAGTGTTCGGCGTTATCGCGTTCTGAAGAGCATCGGAATCACCGAATGGGATGATCTTGAACCCCGGCGTGAACGGCCCGAAACCGTCGCGGTACTGCTCGTCGGTGGAAAAGCTGATAACCGTGGTGGTGCGTCCATGAAAGTTATTGGCACAGACGATGATCTCCGCCTTGCCATCAGGAATGCCTTTGATCTTGTAGCCCCACTTGCGTGCGGCCTTGATCGCGGTTTCGACCGCTTCCGCGCCCGAATTCATCGGCAGCGCCATATCGAACCCCGTCAGCGCATGCAATTCTTCATACAGCAAAGGCAGTTGATCGTTGCGAAACGCCCGCGAGGTGAGAGTGACTTTGTGGGCCTGATCCATGAGACTCTTCAAAATCTCCGGATGGCAATGTCCCTGGTTCACTGCCGAATAGGACGCCAGGCAATCCAGGTAGCGGTTGCCGTCCACGTCATAAACCCACACGCCCTCGGCGCGCTCGATCACGACGTCGAGGGGATGATAGTTGTGAGCTCCGTACTTCTCTTCCAACCTGATAAATTCGTTCGTCAGCACTGTTTCCTCTATCGCTTGCATGAGTCTCCTAATAGTTAATTCATAAATCAGCTTTGAAAGGGCACAGCTTTAGCTGTGCCGTAACAAGCCACTTAAAGCGCGGCTTTAGCCGCTGAGGGATTTCGGTTTTCGTCACCCGTGTGATCATGAGACGGGCCTTAACGCCCTCAGTACGAGCACCTTCTTCCATTTCGGCGTAACAAAAATCACTCGTTGTCCAGCAGCATGGTCAGCAGCGCCATCCGCACAGAAAGTCCATTGGCCGCCTGGCGAAAGTACATGGCGCGCGGATCATCGTCCACCGTCTTGTCCAGCTCAACTGTTCGCGGCAGCGGATGCAGGATCATGGCATCCGGCCTCATTCTTTGCAGTACCGTCGAGTCGATCGCATAACGCAGCGGCTTGGCAATCGCGGCGGCGCGTTCCGGACGAATCCTCGTCTGGTACACAACATCAACTTCGCCCACCACGCGATCAATATCCGACTCCAATTCGTAACGCACGTTATGCCGGTCGAGATAATGCAGGATGTCCGGCTTCATCTGCATAGCCGGCGGGCTCACGAAGAAAATCTTCACGCGATCGAATTTCGCCAACAAATACGCCAGCGAGCGCACGGTCCGGCCGCGGTCAAGCTCTCCGATAAACGCGACGCTCAGTCCATCGATGGGACGCTCGCGGTAAATCGTATACAGGTCCAGCAGCGCTTGCGTGGGATGCTGGCCGCCGTCGCCATCTCCCGCGTTAATAATCGGAACGGGCGACACTTTGGCGGCGCGACTCGCTCCACCAGCCTCGTGATGCCGAATGACGATCGCATCGCAGTAAGCACCGATGATGCGGATTGAGTCCTCAACCTGCTCGCCTTCGACCTCCGACGAAAACGCCTGCGCGTGCTCGGTGGAGAGCACGCGTCCGCCCAGCCGCAACATCGCGGCCTCGAAACAAAAACGGGTGCGCGTGGAAGGCTGATAGAACAGGCTGGCGAGTATCTTGTTCTGGTAGTCGAGGGTTCCGCCGCGCGCCACGATGCGTTCCATCAGGCGCGAGCGGTCGAACAACTCCATCAGCAACGGAACGGTGAACTGCTGCGACTCGACAACATGCCTCAAGCTCACGTGGCTGCGCCTTAGACTTGCATGGTGCAGTTTAGATGGTTGCTCTGTGATTTGCATAACCTTCACCGGAACGCTGGTAGCGCAAGTTCATCGAAAACTGGTTGCTCGACATCGTCGCGGTCGCGGACGATGTGGGTTCCCGCCGAGCCGTGCACAGCGTCGCACAAATGCTCGAATGACGTGATCACCGCTTCCCTGCCACCGCTCTGCAGGAAGCGCAGCACCGACTCAACCTTCGGCCCCATGTTGCCGGGCGGAAAATGGCCTGCGCGGTGGTGCTCTTCCAGTTCCGCGGCCGTCACGTATGTCAGCGGAATTTGGCCCGGCTTCTTGTAGTTCAGATAGACATAGTCGGTGTCGGTCGAGATCACGAACAGGTCAACGCCAAGTTCAGAGGCGAGCAGTGCTGACGCGCGGTCTTTGTCGATGACTGCCTCCACACCGTGCAGGACACCGCGCTCCGAAACAACCGGAATGCCGCCACCGCCGGTAGAGACAACCAGCGCTCCGCGGTCTACCAGGGTGCGAATCACGTCCAGTTCGACAATCTCGATCGGCTCCGGAGAAGGCACCACGCGACGATAGCCGCGCGACGCGTCTTCGACGATGTGCCAACCGAGTTGACGCTGCTTTTCTTCTGCAACCGCCTTCGAATAAAACGGCCCGATCGGCTTTGACGGATTTCGCATCGCCGGATCATCCGCCGACACGAGAGTCTGCGTGATCAGGGTGACGACAGGGACTTCCAGGCCGGCGGCAGTCAATTCGTTGTGCAGCGATTGCGCCAGCAAGTATCCGATTTCGCCCTGGCTGGCGGCGCCGCACACATCGAGCGTCTGGCTATACGCCACGTCAGAGGCCCGCTCGGAGCGCAGCAGCTGTGCGCCGACCTGCGGCCCATTGCCATGCGTAATCACCAGGTGATAGCCCAGCCGAATCAAGCCCAGAATGGCCGCGGCGGTCCGGCGAGTGTTCGCCAGTTGCTCGGCAATCGTTCCTTTTTCGCCTGCACGAATCAGAGAGTTGCCGCCAACCGCAACCAATGCAGTTCTCGACATAAACGAATCCTTATGCCGGTGGCGGACCGAAGACAGCCAGTGAAGCTGGTTTGCTGCGCCAGTTGGCTTCGATCCGCCGAACCCGGTACCGCGGTTTAGCGCACCAACTCCAGCATGGCGTCGCGAACAACTTCCTGCTGCACTGTATCCACAGCCTTGTCCGTCATCAGTTCCAGCATGATCGCCTTCTGGGCATGCAGCCGGTTCTCTGCCTGCTGGAAAACGAAGGAGCGCGGCGAATCGATCACCTCATCGGTGACCTCATCGCCACGGTGGGCCGGTAGACAGTGCAGGAAAATGGCCTCCGGCTTGGCGCAGCCGAAGAGCTTCGCGTTCACCTGGTAGGGACGGAAAATCTCCTGCCGGTGGGTCGCTTCCGCTTCCAGTCCCATGCTGGTCCAGACGTCGGTATAGACCACATCCGCACCAGAGCACGCCAATTCCGCATCGTTGGTGACGGTGATTGCAGCCTTGGTTTCGGAGCACCGCTGCCGGCACCAAGCTACGCTCTCCGCATCCGGCTCGTAGCCTGCCGGAGTCGCTACCCACACATTCGCGCCCAACTGTGCGCCCGCAAACATCAGCGAACGTGCAACGTTATTGCCATCGCCAATGTAGGCAACCTTCAGTCCGGCAATCTGACCCTTCACTTCAAGAATGGTCAGGTAGTCGGCCATGGCCTGGCAGGGATGGCTGAGGTCTGTCAGCCCGTTAATCACCGGAATGCCGGCATGCTTCGCCATCTCCACCACGATTTCGTGGGCGAAGGTGCGAATCATGATCGCCTGCACCATGCGTTCGAGGTTCTTGGCGACGTCGTGCACCGACTCACGCTTGCCAACACTGATTTCCGCAGGCGACAGATAAATCGAGTGCCCGCCAAGTTGCTCCATGCCAACATCGAAGGTGACGCGCGTGCGCAACGACGGCTTTTCGAAAATCATCGCCAGCGTTTTGCCCTTCAGCGCGTCCGCAAAGATGGTGGGATTGGCCTTTACCTGGCAAGCCACATGCAGAAAATGCCGGATCTGCTGTGGCGTGAAGTCACGAATCGAGAGGAAGTCTTTGCCGATCATGCTACCTCCCTGCGCCCGTCAGAGCCGGCTTGTGCGCTTCGGTGAACTGCTCCAACAGATTCCGTGATCGCAGGTCTGCCCATCTCCTCGACTTCGTAACGTACCCGCACGCTTGGCTTGTCGAGCCGGATTGCTTTCGCCAGATCGATGGGCGTCGCCACCAGCACCAGGTCGCAGGGGACGCGACGAATCGTCTCCTCCAACTCGTGGCGCTGAATTTCGCTGTAGCCCATGGCCGGCAGCACTTTGCCAAGATGCGGGAACTTCTCGAACGTCTTCTGGATCGATCCAACCGCAAAAGGCCGTGGATCGACCAGTTTGGCCGCGCCGAAGCGATTGGCGGCAACCACTCCAGCGCCGTACGGCATTTCGCCGTGCGTGAGCGTCGGACCATCTTCGATCACCAGAACCCTCTTGCCCTTGATCAGCGAAGGATCTTCAACACTGACTGTGCACGCGGTTTCGATGACCTGTGCCGAGGGATTGAACTGAGCAATATTCTGGCGCACGATCTGTACCGACTCAGGATTAGCGGTGTCAACTTTGTTAATGATCAGCACATGCGCGCTGCGAAAGTTCACTTCTCCCGGATAATACGCAAGCTCATGACCTGCGCGATGGGGATCGAGAACCACAATGTCGAGATCAGGCTTGTAGAACGAAGTGTCGTTGTTGCCGCCGTCCCACAGAATGATGTCGCCTTCCTGCTCGGCCTGATGCAGTATGTCCTCGTAGTCGACACCCGCATAAACCGTTGTGCCCTCCATGATGTGAGGTTCATATTCCTCACGCTCTTCAATCGTGCACTCGTATCTTTCGAGGTCGGCGAAAGTGGCGAAGCGTTCAGCCCGCTGGGAAACCAGATCGCCGTAAGGCATCGGGTGACGGACCACAACTGGATGCCAATCCAGGTTCCGCAGCTCCGTCGCGATTCGGCGGGATACGGGACTCTTGCCGCAACCCGTGCGAACCGCGCACACGGAAATCACGGGAACCTTGGCCACCAACTGCGTGTGCTCCGCGCCGAGCAGCCAGAAATCCGCTCCGGCGGCCGAAGCGCGCGATGCCAGGTGCATCAACGTGGGATAGGCCACGTCGGAATAAGAGAACACCGCGACGTCAATGCGCTCGCCGCGGATAACCTCTTCCATCTTGTTTTCTTCGACAATTGGAATACCCATGGGATACAGCGAACCCGCCAACTGCGGCGGATAATGGCGTCCTGCAATGTCTGGGATTTGGGTTGCGGTGAAGGCGATTACTTCAAATTCAGGATTGTTACGGAAGACTACGTTGAAATTATGGAAATCTCGTCCAGCGGCACCTAGGATGAGGACTCGTTTCATTTGTGTAGAGAAGCGTCATTAGACCCATGATGTGGGGACCCCTTCCCTCCTGCCAAGATAGTCGGCCTCTCCACGCGGCTTCGCTGTGAGGGCTATCACAGGTCCATGCGACGGGGAACACGCCGCGCTGTGTCTAGCCCGCGAATGGGTGCCCCATCCATTGGCTTCTTTTGGCAAAGGGTGGGATGAAGGATGTCGCGACCGCCATCCCTGTCCCAGTGGCAGCGCGGCGACGTGCTTTTAGGCGTGGGCGTCAGCCCCCGCAACAACCCCCAACATTTCCCCTGCCGCGGAGCGGCGTTTCATAATTTGGTGGAAGCACCACGCTTCAGCGTGGTGAAAGAGTACGCGGAAAGAATGTCAGGCTTTAGCCCTGGGCGCTTTGCTTCACATCAACAGCTGGAGACTGCACGAAACGTTACTTAGGCTCAGCATGGATGAGTTTATTTTTTGCGCGACACAGCCAAATCGCGTCCACGCGCCGCAGCCGTAAAGATTCCACACCGCCCCCATTGATTTGGACAGTTCCAACAAAGTTCGTCTCGTCGAACGTCCCACGCAGTCTAACCGGCACCGTGTGAACAACTTCTTTCCCCGAAGAATCTTCAATGTGCTGCGACCATCCACCGTCAATCGCTAGAGTCGTTCCCGCAGCGCGTCCGCGCAGAGGTGCACCGTCCGTGGTCGGCGCTCCCTCATAGTCGTACAGCAGCGCGTTAATCGTGTTGTCCTGTCGCACGATGAAAGCTAACTCTATTCCGACAACGTCGCCAGCCTCTTCGACGTAAGTTGCGTTTGAATAGATTCGCATTCCCGACGTTTGAGCGCATTCAGGCTCAGCCTGCTGTTGGGTGAAAGCTGGCAGGGCCATAACGAACAGCATCGCAGTTCCCACGATTGCGTTCTTCACGGACTGCACTTTACACGCAATATCGGCTCCGTTCCACAATCAATGTTGTGAACAGCCGTTTGTCATACGCTCCCTCCGAACGCGTATGACCTAAGAGGAAGAGCCTGGGAATCTCACGAATCAAGTACCCAATCCGATTTCCTCCGTGCCCTCCGTGCCTCCGTGGTGAATAGCCATCGCCCCCCGCGGTTAAACCTCACACCTCAATGTGACAGCGGTCACTTCATCTTGGGCATATGCTGGTCAAGAATCGAACTATCGTTCGGTAATTGGGTAGACGCCTCAACCGCAACGTAAGTCCATCCGCGACGGCGAATCAGGTGGGGAGATTTAAAAAAGCCAACCCTCCAGGCTCCCGCGCCAAGGAAGAACAGCATGGCTAAAGGATCGGTACAAATCGTAGTAGAGCGATGTAAGGCTTGCGGATTCTGCGTGGAGTTTTGCCCCTCGCATGCCTTGGCGCTCGCCTCAGCTTTCAACGCCAAGGGTTATCACCCACCCAACCTGGTTCATCCAGAAAAATGCAGCGGCTGCGATCTTTGCGGCATGTACTGCCCTGATTTTGCAATCTTCGGATTCAAGAACGAAGTCGAGAAGGCAGCAGCCGTGAAGACCGCCGAGCCGCAGGCTGTCGCGCCCGTTCCGACGGAAGAGGAGGTCCAGGATGCACGCTGATCCCGCCGGCGTTTTGACCGGCTCACACTTTCTAGACGGCGATCACGCCTGCTGCGAAGGCGCATTGGCGGGCGGAGCACGGTTCTCCGCCGGATATCCCATTACGCCCTCCACGGAAGTCGTTGAGCGCTTCGCCTCCCGCGTACCCACCGTTGGCGGGACGTTCATCCAGATGGAAGACGAACTCGCTGCATCGATTGCGATCCAGGGCGCGGTGTGGGGAGGAGCCAAGGCCTTCACCGTGACTTCTGGCCCCGGCTTCTCGCTGATGATGGAGCACATCGGCTTGGCCGCCATGACCGAGACCCCGTGTGTGTTCGTCAACGTGCAGCGCGGAGGTCCTTCGACCGGATTGCCAACGCTTCCGGCCCAGGCCGACATGATGCAGGTGCGCTGGGGATCGCATGGCGACTACGAAGTGATCGCGCTGTGCCCCAACTCTCCCCAGGAATGCTTCGATCTCACCGTCACCGCGTTCAATATGGCGGAGCAGTACCGCTGCCCGGTCTTTGTCATGATGGACGAGGTGGTGGGTCACATGACCGAGAAGGTTGTGATTCCACCGGCCGAACAGATCGAAGTCACACCTCGCCGCTATACCACGATTCCTCCAGGCGAGTTCCTCGCCTACCAACCTCGCGAAGACCTGGTTCCCGACATGCCGCGCGTTGGCGAGGGCTACAACGTCCACGTCACCGGGTTGACTCACGACGAGCGCGGCTATCCCAACATGACGCCCGACGTACAGGACAAGCTGGTGCGCCGCTTGCAGGACAAGATCCTCAAGAACGCCGACAAGATCGTCCTCTTCGAAGAAGCGCAAGTCGAAGGCTCGGAAGTTGTCGTGGTGTCCTACGGAATCACCTCACGCGTGGCCCAGCGAGCCATCGAAATGGCACGCGAGAAGGGCGTGAAAGTCGGCAAGTTCCGCATCATCACGGCGTGGCCTTTCCCCGAGAAGAAAATCAAGGAAATCGCCTCGAAGACCAAAGCCATCGTGGTAGCGGAGCTCAATCTCGGACAAATGGTCCGCGAAGTCGAGCGCGCCGTCGCCGGAAAAGTTCCAGTCCGTTTCGTGGGACACGCTGGCGGCAGCGTTCACAAGCCTGAACAAATTCTGAAGGCCATCATGGAGGTGGCACGATGACGACCCTCCCCGTTCACACCAACCCGTCGGATCCGTTCCTGAGGATGGATCGCATCCCGCACATCTGGTGTCCCGGATGCGGCATCGGCACCAGCGTTAACGCCTTCAGCCGTGCGCTGCTCGACGCCAATATCGACCTTAAGAACCTGGCCATCGTTTCCGGAATCGGCTGCACCGGCCGCGTCGCGGGATACGTCAACCAGGATTCATTTCATACCACCCACGGTCGTGCGCTTCCGTTCGCGACTGGCTTAAAGCTGGCAAATCCTAAGTTGAACGTGGTGGTCTACTCCGGCGACGGAGACTTGTTTGCAATCGGCGGCAATCATTTGATTCACGCCGCTCGCCGCAATGTCGACTTGAAGGTAATCTGCATCAACAACCTGATCTACGCCATGACGGGCGGCCAGACGGCGCCCACCACACCAGGATCGGTGATCACATCCACCAACCCCTACGGAACGTTCGACTCGTCATTTAACCTGCCCTACCTGGTGGAGGCTGCAGGCGCTGTCTATGTTGCGCGCTGGACGACCTTCCATGTTCGCCAGATGGCCCGCGCCATGCAGGAAATGTTCTCCAAGAAGGGCTTCTGCTTCCTCGAAGTCCTGTCGCCGTGCCCGACGCTGTATCAGCGGCGCAACAAGATGGGAGACGGCCTCGACACCATGGTCTTCTACAAGGAACACAGCAAGGTACGCAACGGAGCCCCTACCAGCGAAGTTGCCCTTAGCAAAGCTGGAGAAATCGTTGTAGGCAAGTTCGTGGACCGCGAGCGCAGCGACTATCGCGACCTGATGCACGACAAGATGGTCGAGAGTCTGGGTGATCGTTACGTTGAATCGGAGGTATGCGAATGCGAAATCTAACTGAAATCCGCATCTCGGGATTTGGCGGCCAGGGAGTCATCCTGTCAGCCATCGTCATCGGCAAGGCCGGCTGCATTTACGAGAACGGCTACTCGACTATGACCCAGGCGTTTGGGCCGGAGGCGCGCGGCGGAGCCTGCAGTGCGCAGGTCATCCTGTCCAACGAGCCAATTCTCTACCCCTACGTTACCCGGCCTGACATCCTGGTCACTATGTCGCAGGAAGCCTACTCGCTCTTTGCTCCGCAACTGAAAGAAGATGGCATCCTGATTATCGAGCAAGAGTTGGTGCGCATCGATAAACTGCCGGCCGGAGTACGCGTGTACAGCCTTCCTGCCACGCGCCTTGCCGAAGAACTTGGCAAGAAAATGGTCATGAACATTGTGATGGTTGGTTTCTTCGGCGCGGTCACTGAACTGCTTAAGCCCGACGCGCTCCGCGATGCCATTGCCGACTCTGTACCTCCGGCGTTTCGCGAACTGAACTTGAAGGCGTTCGATAAGGGCTACGAGTATGGAACACAACATCTCAGCGGCGTAGTCGAGAAGGACGACGAACCGATTGAAGTCTCGGCACTCGAACACTAGCTGCTATACAACTAGAAATAAAGCCGGTCATGGTACATGGCCGGCTTTTTTCTTGTCCGCGATGAGTTTGACATCGCCTGCTGAATAGTCATGACTTTCCGCACTGCGGATCGGGAAGTACATCGACCACTGGTTCACGAATTCGCCGGTTTTGCCAAATGTCCCGCGGCCCAATTTGGGACGCCTCACCATATTTTTGGGACTTTTGTGTTTCATTCACACTGGCCGGTGCTATTGATAAGGCGTTCCCGTAACAGTCCGTCACCCTTAACATGCATTACCCTCGCAACGGAGCGGGAATGGGAGGTAGGTAATGGGGTCCTTGAATCGCTACTTTATAGTCGCCACGACAATCACTTTTCTAATTCTTTTTAGTGCGCCAGCCTTTGCTGACGTCGAAATCTACATGCAACCGCCCACATTCAGCGGAATCTTTTACGCCTCGCAGAACGATGTCGGAGGCTCAGGAAATTTCGCCACCGCCTATGATAACTTCCAGATCTACTCCCACACGACGTCATATTACTTAGACGACGTAGAGTGGTTTGGTGGTTACTTCAACCCCGGACCCCCGGGAAGCATCACCGGATGGACCATTTCGCTCTATGCCGACGCTGCGGGGCAACCGGGTGGGATGCTCTGGACGGAGAGTTTCAGCTCTGCCTACGCTGGTTACATGGAGAGCTGTGGTTTCCCCAATGGCTTGTGCTCCTATGACATGGACGGCGTAAAGGGCATGTGGCTGATGCCCAATACGACATACTGGCTGTCCGTGGTTCCTGATATGCCTTTCCCGCCACAGTGGGGCTGGGGAACTGGCTTACTAGGCGATGGCCAGGCCTATCAGGACTTCTTGGGAGTTCGCAGTCCGTTGGCTGTGGACTTTGCCTTCAACCTCCAGGGAGTGACACCGGAGCCAGGCACCTTGATCCTGCTGGGCAGCGGAATTCTTGGACTTGCTGGCACGCTGCGTCGCAAACTGTTCTAGTACGTGGCCCATCGTGCATACCTGAGCCGCCCTCCGGGGCGGCTTTTTCCACCCGGTGTTTCAAGCCACTACAGTCCCGGTCAGCCGAGGCGCACGACTTTGTGTTCGGGGCAGCGGGCCTGGGCAGTTTCGAAGAGGCGCTCCAGCAGTTCAGGTCCCCACTTCGCGTAGAAATACAGACCGGCGATTTCGCGTTCTTGCAGTATCCGATGAGGATACAACGCGTTCTCGATCTGCGCAGCGTGGCGCGAGATGATGTCGTTGCGGCGCAACTCGGCCTGCGCGGCCCGCTTCTCCAGCCGTCCGACCTGGTAACGCATTTTGTTGGCCGCCCGTCTCGCTGCTTCGACCAGGGTGGGGTCGAGCCTTTGCAGTGATTCGCCGATCCGCTGCATGGCCTCTTCGACAGCCAGCCGTCCTCGTTCGAAGTCCAGCTTAAGTTGCGAAGACAAGGAGCGCGCCGCCAAACTGTCGCGCAGTTGGGTTTCGCCGTGAAAGAGTTCGGGCAATTCGAGCCCGTATTTTAGAAGCAGGCGCTCCACACGCGGCTCGATCAGCGTCGCGCTCAGCCTCGGCAGGATGGTCGTCACCCGCCCCAACAGCTTCTCGTACACCACGCCAACCTGCGCGAAATACGCGATCTCGGCAGGCCCTCCTATGTAGGCCAGCGTGGGCAGCCAGTAGTCCTGCAGCACCGGCCGCAACAGCACGTTGGCATTAAAGTTCTCCGGTGACGCGACGATCCGTCGCTTCAGTTCTTCGAGCGAAAGCCGCTCCTTGCGGATGGTGAACTCGCCGTTCGAACGATGAATCGGTACCCTTGCTCCATCGACCAGCGCGAACAGCGGAGTCGATTCCTCCGTGACCTTCACCTGCTCGTGATAATGCGCCTGGCTGATTTCGCGGTTGCGCGCCAGCAGGGCCGCATCCAGCTCACTTGCGCGCTCAATCGACTCAAGAAACAGCGGAGCGGCGATGCGATGCAAATCTGTATCAGCTGGATCAAGAAAGATCAGCCCATGCTCGGCGAACATACGGGTGAACAGCTTGGCGTAAGCGCTCGAAAGCGTCTCACCCTCGCGATAGCTTTCGCGCAGATAGTCCGCCGCCAGCGACTCGCCCAGCAACTCCGCCGCCTGTGCCACTCGTTCGTTCGTGCCCGCCGCCAGCCGGATGTTCGCTACCGGCGTATCGGGCTTGCTATCGGTCGGAACGGTAAACGGAGCAAGCTGGAAATCATTGGTGAGCAGCAGCGACTGATTGACTTCGGCGAGGTCGTGATCTTCCGTGGCCATCCAGAAGACCGGAACGCACGGGACGCCGGCGCTCTCCACCTGTTTCGCCAGCGCGAGCACCGAGGCAGCCTTGAACAGCGACAGCAGCGGCCCTCCGAAAAGACCCACCTGCTGGCCGGTGACCACCGCAAATGCTCCTTCCCGCAGTCGACGAATGTTGGTCAGCGTCGTTCTCGGAGCTACCCCAGGCACGATTCTGCTTCGCCAGTACATCGGCGACTCGAACATTGATCGCAGTCCCATGCGGAACCGTCGGAACTTCGGGCAGCAACCTGCGAAGCGTCAGGCGGATGCGGAAAGAACTTTCGGACTTCGGGAGAGTAATTGAGGAAATCGGAAAATAACCGCGTCGTATGCGGAATCGAGCTGAACGGAATGCAGTCGGGAATCACGCCAGGCTCCCGCGACAACACTGATTCGTCATGCTCACGTTCGTCATCCTTGCATTCACGTTCAACCGTATAAGACTAGCAGCCCGGTAAAAGGTTTGGATGTCCGCCACCCGCCGCGGATGCAAGAAACAACGTCTCGAACTGGCGTTGGAAGGGCGCGGACGGGCCCTTACGACTTGTCATCACGAGCGATCATAAAAGTTTGTAATCACGAACTCGCCACCTCAATGAGCTTGTCATCACAAGCCCGCCTTGGCGGGTGAGGGACTCGCTTTTTCTTCTGTTTGTCATCACGAGCGAAGCGAGGGATCTGCTTTCCCCACCACCGCCGGATGCCCCCATCCTTTCGCCCGCTGTTGGCGAAAGGGTGGGAAGATCGAACCGACAACTGACAACCGGCCACTGACAACTGCCTTTCACAACCTCCCCTCCGGAGCCCGCTCCCTCCCGCCGTCATCCGCCCTGAGCGCCTTGATCACGTTCTCCACCTGCGCTTCAAACTTCTGCGCATCTTGCTCCCAACCCGTAAAGTCCGCCGCCAGCCGCGACCGCACCGGATTGGCCTTGCGGGTGCCCCACACAAGCCCGGTTTTGGCTTGTGTGGGTTCTTTCATCTCGACCATCAAATAACCAACGTGCGGCTAACACGGCCTCACGCTCCCAACACCGCACTCCCCGCTCAGCAGATACCCGTCCAGGTTCAGCGGAATCACCGCCAGCACCTTCCGCTCGCGCTCTTTCATCAGTTCGCGTTCTTTGGCGGGTGCCCCATCCTTTCGCCCGCTGTCGGCGAAAGGGTGGGAAGATCGAACCGACAACTGACAACCGGCCACTGACAACTGTTTTTCACAGCCGAATCCCGCGGTCCACCTGTTCGTAAATGTCATCGCCCGGCAGCATCTGCTTCTCATCCAGCCAGCACCGGACGCCGCGCCCCTGCAGCGCATCATGCAGCCGCCGCGCGAACTGCTTGTCTTTGTGCGCATAGCTGATGAAGCACGAGTAGAACTCGATGGGACGTCCCGCCATCGATCCGACATTTGCGATAAACTCTTCCGGCCCGTCTCGAATGATTCGGTAGAGCGGCGCTTCAGCGCCGCGTTGCGACGTCCCCTCTTGTTTTTGTCATCACGAGGGGGCGTCAGCCCCCGAGGGATCTGCTTTTGACTTTAACTGGCAACTGACAACTAGCCACTGGCCACTGACTTGAGATGTTCAGGATTCGCCATGGCCGCGTGACCTCGCTTGCTTCCGCGATGCTACGGATGATTTCGGATGTTCTCAGAAGCCCACACTCTACCCGCCCCTCCCCGCCCCGTCAATGACGCGTAGGGCTGAGCTCCACATAACCGTACAATGTTACTCATGGACACCAATAGCATTTTGACAGGGATACTCTCAGGCGGTGCTACAGGAGCTCTAATATCCGCTATATGGAATCACTTCAGCAACGCTTGGCTCCAAAGGCGTGAGGCAGAATTGAAGGCACAACTTGCGGCGTTAGAAGATGACTTTCAGCGCTCACAAAAGCGAGTACAAGCCGAAATCGATCGTTCCGTATTTGTGACACGCGCGCACTTTGAGACCGAGTTCGAGTCGATGAAAGCTGTCTTTAGCTGCCTCTCCGCAGCGCGTCTTGCTATCAATGGCCTTCGACCAATGATTTCGGTCGAGCCCGAGAACGAAAGTGACCAGGAAAAGTTAAAACGATTGTTCGGGCGTCTCGAAACACTTTCCCTTGCTTACAACAATCTTGTCGCGGAGTCCGAAGCGAGAGCACCCTTCTACACAGTTGAGCTGTACGAGGCAGTGGATCAGTGCTTACGTGCAGCAGGGATCGAGATCACCTCCATAAGGACGGCCGGCAACGACACTTTCACGTCTGGATGGTTTCAAGAGGGAGAAAGAAACCGCAATTGGTTTTCGGAAGGCTATCACAAGGCAGTTGACAGCATCCGAGATCGCATTTCCAAGCTTGCTGTTTTGCCGGGCCATTAATTAGACTTCCGCCGGGTGCGTCGTGCTCATAGCGCCGGGTGCCCCACACAAGCCGCTTTTGCTTGTGTGGGTCTTTTGGCTGGTGGCCTAGGTGGGGTTGATGCGGTAGTGGGCTACTTTGAATCTTCCGCGTAGAATGTGATCCATGAGCGGATCGCAAATGACGGAACGTTTGAAGTGGCTGGGCTTTGGGAGTATGTTTCGAGGCATGATGATGCTTGTCACGCTCGGGGCTATTCTCGGAGTTATTGCATCCGTGGTGTTCTACTTTTCGCGTAAACGTTTACGCGGCTCTTTCCGCCCTCCGTTCGTACTGCTCCCAAAGTGCAACAAGGTCTGATAAATCCCACAGCCGATCTGAGACGCCCGCGTCCATCGCCGGAGTCATACGCCGGGTGCCCCATCCTTTCGCCTGTTTTGCGAAAGGGTGCGAGCGATATTCGGCACGCTTCGCAATGGCTGGATTGTCCGCGCTTACAGGCATAAAATTGCGAACAAATGGAACATTACATCTGGCTTGCCCTTACAACCATTGGAGCGTGGTTCGCGGCATACTTCGGCTCCTATTTCCGTAAGAAAGGCGAAAATTTCGCCACTCATGAAGACATCGACAAATTGGTAGATCAAGTCCGAGCGGTGACAACTACCACCAAGCAAATCGAGGCGAAGATCTCGAATGAGGTCTGGGATCGGCAGAAGCAATGGGAACTGAAGCGTGAGGTCCTGTTTCAGGCCACGAAACGGTTGGCAGAACTGAACGAGGGCTTGCTCGGTCTCGACGCACTGTATCGGACGCAGAAGAAAGAGAATAAGTATGACGATCCGGCTTGGATCGTCATCAGACATAAAGGCGTGAAGGAATGGCAACGCGTTGCGAAGAATTTTGAAAAAACGTTCCAGCTTGTTCAAGTCGTGTGCACGAAAGAAACAATCGAAGCGTTCGGTCACATCAGTCGAAAGACATCGGCAGTTGCGGGCGACATTACCGGCAAGAACGACACCGAGATTTATAACGCCTCATTGATGGAACTTGAAAAACGATTGACTGCCGCGCGATTGGCCATTCGGAAGGAATTAGGCTGTTGAGGGGCGCCCGCGAGCGTTACCCGCTTTTCTCATGATGGCAGGTGGCCGGTCTTACCGCGCTTGAGGGTCCCCATCCAAGCAAGACTTGCTGGATGGGATCCCGTAATGAAATCACGGAAGGGGACTGAAGGCGCTTCATGGGGGCATACCGATGAACGGGCTTGACACAGTCTTGCCAAAATCGCAGTTGGTTGAACGTTTCGGCAACGAACTCACCTTGGAAGAGTTTGGAAAGAGCGAACTGAATAGTATTGCGCGGATAAAGCCAGACGGATTGCACGAAATCGGTGCGAGCGTATGGAACAGAATCGTAGTCAGAGGCTGGCACTCGGTCGAACCCACGTGCTTATCGGATAACTTTGACAATCGTGACCCGAATTTGTACGGGGCAATCTCGCGCCTTCTTGATATCGAGGTGATACGGGACATTTATTACGTCCGCGGTTGGAAGGGGACCAAGAAAAGGAGGCAACTCGTTGTCGAGTTGTTGCTCGCTTGGGTGTACCAGAATGACCTGCACCTGGCAGACATCACGTTCATAGACCCTAACCAGCCGATTCCGCGTGATAAGCGCCTCGCGTTCCAGACGCACAAAGGATTGGGGCTCTTGCCGGTTCTCCTGGCCAATCTGCAGCAGAAAGGCAAACAGTTGGGCTGTGAACAACTAACGCTAATCGCTGCAACTCGGGACCAAATGAGGCTTTTCGCAAAGCATGGTTTTGTCGTGGAAAATAGTCCCTTGGCGCGCCTTGGTATGAAGACGGGCATTGCGATCCCAATGGAAAGAACCGTCTAAGGGCCGGTGGCCCACCCGGCGCTCTCAATCCCCGAATCAATCTTGAAATGGGTGGCCCATCCCGCCTTCCGTTGGCGGGGTGGGGATTCTCGGTGTCAGGCCCGGCAGGGCCGACATATCTAAGCCCACCGTTTCAACGGTGGGAATCCGCTCCATATCTCCCGAGTCCCGGCGTCCGCGTTAGCGGACAAAGGGACGCAATAAGAAAGCCCAGCGATTCAAGCGGGGTCCCCGGCGAGCGCCGTTGTTGCGCTTGCTGGGGTGGTCGACGCTGGGAAAGCGAATAACGAGAACCCATTCCACTCTGCCGAAGGCTGCCGGGGTGCCCCACGAAGCGCCGCATTGCTTGCGCTTTTGCGGTGGCTTGTGCCCGGGTAGCCCACCGTTTCGACGCGCATCCAATCTCCCGAGTCCCGGCGTCCGCGTTAGCGGACAAAGGGACGCAATAAGAAAGCCCAGCGATTCAAGCGGGGTCCCCGGCGAGCGCCGTTGTTGCGCTTGCTGGGGTGGTCGTCGCTGGGAAAGCGAATAACGAAAACCCATTCCACTCTGCCGAAGGCTGACCGGGGTCCCCATGGAGCGCCGCCTTTGCGCTTCATGGGGTGGTTGTGCGCTGGCGTAGCCGGAGCGCACAAAACAATGCTTTTCGTCCGTTGTAGCTAAGCTTTCCTGCCGCGTTTCTTGCGTACCGTGGCGTTCTTCTCGCGCCGCAGTTGCCATGCCGTGCGCAACGCTCCGGTGAGGACAACCTCCGACGCATCCGACAGCCGTATATGCGTCATGCCCTTCCGGCCCCACCCTCCCTTGATGGGGAGAAAGACTTCGGGCAACTCCTCAACGAACATGGACTGCTGCTCCGGCGTGAGCATCAGATTGCCGTACCCATGATCGGCAGACGCGAGGGTGGCGAAGATTCGTCCCCCCACTCGGAAGTCGGCGCTACCCATGTGAGCGCCTTCTTCCGCCCCTTCAAGGCTGAGGGCAATGCGGCGAAAATCGTCAGTAGTCATGAGCGGCTAGGGAAGATTCTAGCTCAGCCACGCGAAAGGATGGAGCGCACGCAGGTGGCCCACATATCCCGTGGCCCATATTTGCCTGCCGTTGGCAAATGTGGGCCGTTGCCGTGCGCTATCGGACCCAAAGCGCACTCTTACCGAGCGCCATTTCGGACTGAACACCTGCCCGTGACCGGCGTCACCGACGCAGACACTGAGCTCATTGGAGAATGTGCCTGACAACTTAACGACGCCCTCAACAATCCTTCCTCTTCTGAGGTTTGAGGGCGTTTTTCTTTGCTCACGCCGCGAACACCCGAGCCCGCAGGGCCGCATTTGTTTTAGCCGTGGGCGTCAGCCCGCGGACAAATGTCGAAAAGAAATCCCCTTCCACTCTGCCGAAGGCTACCGGGGTCCCCACGAAGCGCCGCATTCGCGCTTCCTGGGGTGGTTGTGCGCAGCCGTAGGCCGAAGCGCACACAAAGAATCCGATCCGCGTCCTCCGCGCAATCCGCGGTTGCTTTTTGCCTTATTACTTCTCCGTGTCCTCCGTGCCTCCGTGGTGAAGCCTTTTCTTCCCATTTCGGGATTTTCTGGTTACTAAAGTTTCCTCGCCCTTACGATTTTTCTTGACCCCCTTTCCCTCTTCCATTTCTCCTGCTCTCGTCAATCCGAGACCCTCGCGGCGCCGTGCCGATATCCGGCCGCCTCGAGGGTTTTTGTTCTTTATCAACCTAGTGCGGTAACCCCTTTGTTTGTGCGACTTTGCCTGTAAGCCCATTTGTTTGCCCAAGCTTATAGCTAGTCGTGCAATAAACCCTTTGTTTTCAAAATGGGGCAGGGGGGTACCAGTTACCAGCTACCAGTCACCAGTTCCACCAGAGGAAACGCTATGACACAATACGAAACCTGTCGCCACGTCAAAGAAGACGGAACCTACTGCGGCTCTCCCGCTCTACGCGAGCGCAAATACTGCTATTACCACCTCCTGCAGCGCGGACGCCGCCTGCGTCGCGCCCGCGCCCTTCGCGATAATGTGCCCTACCGTCTGGAGATCCAGTCTTTGGACAATCTCTACGCCATCCGCGACGCCCTCACCGACATCGCTCAGGCCCTCGCTGCCGGACAGCTCGAGTCCCGCACCGCCGGCAAGCTTCTCTATGCCATCCAGCAGGTCAGCTCCACCAACCGCCGCATCGAGCAGATGGAAGCCGCGCAGTTGGAAAAGATGAAAGACGCGAAAGATGGGGTGCCCCAGGTTCGCGCCCCTCTTTTGGGCGATAACCTGGGCTCGCGGGCTGACGACGACTCCCGCATCCAGGAATATCCCGAGTTCGACAAGCAATTCAGTATTCCGGCCGGCGTTGATCTCGATGTCTTAGTCGATGCCGTCCTGCAAAAGGCCGATGAGGAGACCAAACTGCGCCAGGAGGAATCCCTCCCCACTCCTCCTCCCGGCGTGCGCGTTGGCTCGCCCGCCTACCATCTTTACCGCGACGAGGTCTATCAATCGCTGCGCCGGCAACTGAGAGAGACGCAGTACCAGCTCCGCGATTACAACGAGCAGAAACGTCAGCAATTCGAAAAAGAAAGAAAGGAAATGATGTCGGCGACCCCCGCGCCCGAGCGCCTCGCCGACAGTGCCTGAACGCGTCCAATGGCCTCTGTTGAACATCTAATAGATTGGCCGGATTGACTTCCCGGCCACGGCTGCTAGAGTTGAGACAGCCGACTCACCACGTGGGGGCGTCACGGCTTCGACGGAAGTGATTGCGGTCAAGAGGCATACCGGAGTGCATGCGTCCGTAACTGTGTGCAAAAACACAATTGCCAATCAAAACCTGGCATACGCAGCTTAATTAGTTAGGCTGCCGCTCTCTTCGGCTTTGCTCATGGGCTGGAGTCAGAGCGTCATACAGTGAGCTAGCCTCAAAACCTACGTCTGGGGTGCGAGGCGAAATTTTCAGGCTGGCTGGCCGCGTTTCTTGTCCGTTCTCAGCGCGGGTGGCGAGACTGGTCGCCTCGGCGACTGGGTGAACGCGACTAAGTATGTAGTCTCTTGGCTGACAGCATTTTCGGACGCGGGTTCAACTCCCGCCGCCTCCACCAAGTTGTTTATTATCAATAATTTACACGACAATAAGCGGGTTCCACCCCGACGATTTCACCTAATCGACCACGAATATTTCTGGTTCTAAGACGATTTCCGACTTCACGGAGTTGGCGACGAGACTGTATTTCTGGGCAGCGTCAAGTGCTCGCCGGGTTCTTGCTTCCACCGCGTCTGTGTTCTCATCTCCGCGCGCAATTCGGATCACGGGCCTGAAATGCAGACGGGTAAAGATTTCGGTTCGATCCAGCTCAATCAGTTTCGTGCCTTCGGTGCGACACTCAAAGGACAGCAGCTTGAGGCGGAACCGCTCGGTCGCCCAGATGAACATCATCATCACGCACGTGTTCGCAGCCGCAACGAACGCATCTTCCGGGGTGAGAACGCCAGCGTGCCCCTGGGCGTCGGGAGGAGCGGAAAACTTCATTTCGGGGCCGTTTCCCATCTCAATATGTCCCCAGTGGTCGCCGGTCCATCTGACCGTGGTGTGATACGTGGCAGTGCGGCTCATCGCATTTCTCCCCGGCAATATGCGGCGTACTCTCGGAGGATCGCAGTCCGGTAAGCGACCTTTGAGTCGGCAGGAACGGCGTTATAGATTTCCACATTCGCCATCAGCTCGTCAGCAACCACCTCGGGCGCGCGTCCACGCTCGCGCAACTTCGAGAAAATCAGCGGCAGGGCAAGCAGCTCTACTGGCTGCCCCTCAATTGAGACCGTCTGAACCGGTATGCCAGAACCGCAGGCACACCCCACTGCCTCGGGCTGCTTGGGAGCTGCGCTAATTGAGACAAGTGGTTTGGCCGGTGGTTTAGTCGCGAGTATCTCATCAACAAGACTGGTTAGACACTCCGCCGTAAGCTCCACTGCTTTCTGTCCCGCTTCGTTGAGTCTTCGTCGGCCGTCTATGTACCCCACGCCGTTCTCGGCCGCGAGTTCGCTGACTACGACGCTTGCAGTGGGCCTCCCTGAATACATCTCCGTGCCCCGTGCGGCGCAGCGCAGCTCACAGCCGTCGACGGTGATGGTCGGATGGAAGCGGGCGAACGCCCGATCTCCTTCTCCACCTGCAAGGAAAAGCGGCAGGCAAATGGTCACCGTCCTGCTAGGGCGCAATTCATGCAACACCTTCAAGGTCGCGAGACGAGAAACAGTTCCTACCGCCAGCTCTTCGCCGGAGCACGCAATGATTCCAACTTTACGTTCAGGCAGATCAGGCATGATGGCCTCCTTGGCTCTCCGCCAGAACCTCGCCTAGAGTCTCGGAAATCTCGGCCGCGATCACACGCGCGAGCTCCTTGCCTGCCTCATTGAGCTCGGCGATTCCTTCCGGCTTAAGGTCCTTGTGTTCGCGAAACACATCGAGAACCGAAATCTCGCGAGCGACGGTTCCGCCGCTGAGCTTCACGAGTTTCGAAGCGCACATCAGCTTGCAGCCGTCGATCGTGACCGCAGCGTTGCTCCGGACTCGGAATTTCGCATCGTCCTCGCCAAGGACCAACTTCGAGAGTGCGACAAGATTAGTGTCGGCTGGGCGGAAGTTTTCGCAGAGTTCGTAGGCTGCCTCCCGGCTTACCGTGCCGAAGGCTTTGCCGATTCCGCTACATGGAATAACAACGATACACGGATGATGGCTCATGATGTCTCCTTCAATTCCTCGTCAACCTGGGATCGCATGAGATCGAAATACGCGTTTGGATCGATTAGGCTGGCACGAGCAGCCTGCCAACTGGTTGGTTTCACGAGCACCAGCCAGCCTTTGTCGTATGGGTCTTGATTGACAAGCTCGGGGTGCATTTCGAGTGCCTTATTCACTTCCACAACGGCGCCGGCAACCGGCGATGGCAGAGTTACGTTGACCTTAATTGTTTCGATCTCAGCAAACTCATCGCCGACGCTCAGTTGAGTGCCGATTGGCTTCAGGTTGGCGAAAGCGATATCCCCACTGTGCTGCTGAACGTAATCGGTCAACCCGACACGCACGTTCAGGCCGTCAGGACTCTCAATAGGCAAGATCCACGCTCCGTCCTGCGTGTACAGGCGATCCCGAGCAACCTTAAATGTGAACTTATCGATTGTCGTTTCCAGGTACTCCGGCATGTTGCCTCCTTCAAACGCACCACATCGTGGCGTTGGGTCTTACTGGTTCACAGCTGCCGTTGCCAGCCAAGTAATGATCTCGGCGGCGCTTGGGATGCGACCGGCCGATTTCACCTCGCCATCGATCACCAAGGCGGGCGTGGCCAAGATCTTGTAGGCTATGATTGCTCTAATGTCATCCACCTTGGTGAGTGTGGCAGGGGCCGAAAGCTGACGTATTGCCTTCTCGGCTTCCTCGTAAAGTCTCTTGCAGTTCGCGCAGCCGGAACCAAGGACTTTGATGTCTAAGGTCACCTCGATTTCTCCTTTATGACTTGGGTAGCGCATGCAAAGAAGTTGCACACGCATGGGGTGAGCAGCCTATAAAAAACCGTCGTCCCCTGACGGCGGTCTTCAACGATTCCATTCGCCCGCAGTAACGCGAGGTGCTTGGAGACAGTTGAAACATCGCTTCCGATGAGATCGGTGAGTTCTCCTACGGAACTTTCACCCCGATTCAACCGATCGATGATGATAAGTCGGGACTCGTTTGCGAGTGCCTTCAGGACCCGCGCCTGCTGCTTGAAAACATTCCGGTCTTTCATAAAAACAAGTGTATTGCTATTTGGCCAAATAGGCAACAACGTTCGGTTCGTCCTGGTGGGAGATTGGCGCTATCTGAGATTCCCATGTAACAGCCTCTTTGCAGAACAGAAACTTGGGGGGCTCGTTCCTGTAGTTGTTCGGGAGCGCGCCGTGGTTGCGGGACGCGTCGAGAGTCGCGTCTTTCCTGTGGTCAATACACGGTCAACGATTTGCCCACTTTCGAGTGTTCAGCGTTTTGTGCGTCCCTAAGGATTCAATAAGTTCCCTGTTTTCAATGCGACGCGAAAGTTCAACTCCCGCCGCCTCCACCAAGTTGTTTAGTTTCAATAATTTACTCGTAAATCAACGGGTCCCAGCCCGCTAGTTTCAATCCTCCAAGAAACGAATCAGTTCAGCGCGCACTTGTCGGCTGTGGCAGCATGCCTCCTCGCGCGTCGTAGAGGTTGAGCAGATTACTTCCAGATGGCACGTCGACCGGAACCGAGAATTGATATCGAGATTCAACTCCTCAGGTTGGTTCAACTCGCGCTTGCTGGGGCTGAGATCGTGACGCAGCGATCAGAGGAGATAAGGCACCAGGGCAGCGGTCTGACGAGCATAGGTGGCATACGCCTCGCCGAACTGGGAACGCATCCACTGTTCCTCCATGCGGAGCTTGATCCAGAACGCGAGGAAGACGAGAACGAAAACGATGAACCCGCGCACTTGGGAGATGGCAATCGCCATGCCAAGGAAACCGGTCAGAATGCCGGTGTAGATGGGGTGACGGACCACGGCATAGGGACCGGTGGTGATCAACTCGTGGCCCTGCTTAATAGTGACGGAGCGGCTCCAGTTGCTGCCGAGGTGCTCGCGCGCCCAGACGGCGAACAGAAGGCCGGCGATGGTGACGGCAGCTCCCAGCCAGAAGGGCCAAAGGCCAACTGGCCAGAGCTGGAGGTAAAGCCAGGGCAGCGGGATGCGAGTTGTCGAAAGGAGGACGATTGCGATCAGGAAAATGAAGACGCGCAGGATGCGCGAAGCAGCCGGCTCGAGGCGCTGAGTGGTTTTGGTATTGGCGGCTTTGATCTGCCAGTAGAGAAAAAAGACAATCCAGACCACCGGAAAGAAAGATTCGTAGAACCAGAGCATTCAGGAACCTCCGGACGCTGAAGAGTACTAACGCAGGTGCGCGAGGGGAAGTTCCGGGGCACGCGACATTCCGCCGCTCCTATGCCGATCAAACGTTCATCCCGTCACTTTACTCCCGGTTTGTCGCTAAGCGGAAGTTATCCGGGGATCTGTGACGACTCATCGGGTCACGGATGACTTTTTGAGCGAGGGGAGCGGCGAGTGTCGCGTTTCGTGTGGTCAATACACGGTCAACGATTTGCCCACTTTCGAGTGTTGTGCGATTTGTGCGTCCCTAAAGATCCAATAAGTTCCCGGTTTTCAATGCGAGGGCAAAGTTCAACCCCCGCCGCCTCCAGCATTTCACATATTTTAGAATCAGCGCGTTCGACCCTTCACCATCGTCGAACGACAGTCCAGTATCGGGCAGGGTCGCTCAGTGTTCCCCTATGCCTCCCATGTGAAGCACACCACGAGATGGGCTCACTCCTCGACGAGCTGCTGCCCGCCGTCGATGTCATAGGTACCACCCGTGAGGGCCGTGTTGGTCATGATGTGTACGGCGAGCGCGGCGACGTCGGCCGGTCCGACGACGCGCCGGATGGGAAGCGTGGCGCGAAGCTGATTGCGACGGTTTTCGAGTTGATCGCCGAGGAGTGATGCCGACAACGGTGTGTCGACGAAGCCGGCGGCGATGAGGTTGACTCGGACGGGCGCGAGCTCGAGCGCGAGATTCTTCGTCATGGCGGGAAGCGCGGCGGTGAGAGCCGAGATGAGCGCAAGTCCCGGTGCAGTGCTACGGCCACCGGTACCGCCCATGAAGAGCAGGGTCCCTCCTGGGCGAACCTTGCTCGCGGCGTCGCGGGCGACGTGCAGAGGCAGAAAGATATGAGCTTCCAGGTCGCGGCGTGCCGCTTCGAAGTCGAACTCCGCCAGCGGCGCGTAGTAGGGGCCGGGGCCCGTGACCAGCACGTGGTCGATCGGCCCTGGCAGCTCAGCGAAGAACCTCCCGAGCCGTTCGAAGTCGGTGGCGTCGAAGGCAGTGGTGCTGCTGGCCCCGAGCTCAAGGCCGACGCGGTGCAGTCGATCGGGGTCGCGCGCGGCGAGGATCACGTCGGCTCCCTCGGCGCGGGCGCGCCGGGCCGTTTCGAGCCCGATTCCGGCGCTGCCGCCGATCACGACGACTGTTTGCCCGGCGAGCTCAGGCTTGCGCTGGATGGGAGAGGCGGTGGTTGCGGTGCTCATGATTCCTCCGATCAGCACTCTGAAATTACTTTCACCCTAAGGCGGCGGCTTCGAAGTTAACAAATGTCGGTATACGTGCAAGGATCTCGTTCCCGGTATCAGGGTGCGTAATGGGTGAAGACATAGTCATGAGCTTTGCCGGGCTCGTGGCAAGGAAAGCAGGTTTTGTGTAACGTCTCGTCGGCAGGTTTGCCGTCTTTAAATTGAGCGAACCCCCAGCCGCCTGTCGCGGCGTATTTTGTCGAGTCCTTGACCATCAACTGAATGTTGATCGGGGGCCCGGCAACGAAAGACTGGTCACGGCCAAAGACTTTGTTATTTTCCGCAGACGGGACGTAACTCCACGCCAGCCGGGCAATAATTGTGCCGTCCGGGAACGGCAGCTTTTCTTCCCGATAGGCGTTGATCGCTATATCGTTGCCCAGAATGGCGCGAAAATCGTTGAGGTTGCCCGCCTCGTGGGCCACGGAGATCAACTTCCAGTCGCGGTATCCTGGAGGGATTTTGACTCCGAAGATCGGGGCGGCCTCTTCATCGGCATGTCCCGATGCGGGCGCCGTGGAAGCGACCACGCCAGCCAGCGCTACAACTACACCCAACAAATAAGGGATCCCTCTCATACGGTTTCCTCCTTGCGATGTGCTTATTTGACCTATGCGCTACTTGATAGTGCGATCCCTTTCCTGCGGGCGTCGATCATTGCGGCGGCTCCGTCCCAGCGTACACGCCGGCGGCGTCGTGAAACACCTCGCTGATCGCGACGCCGTGACCGAGCAGCAGGTCGCGGACGGCCTCGATGTCGGAGACGATCAGGTACAGGCCCTGGGCGGAGCCGGGCGCCGCCGCGGTGACGTTCTTGCCGAAGATGACCGAGCACCCGGAGCCAGGCGGCGTGAACTGGATCACGCGGAAGTCGTCATCGCTGGCGTAGTCGGCGTCGAGCCGCCACCCCAGCCTCGCGTAGAACTCCTTCGCGCAGTCGACATCCGAGACGGGGATGACGACAATCTCGAACTTCATGTCGACTCTCACGACGCTCGCGTCGCTGATCGCGCCGTTACTGCGGATTTCATCCTTCACATTTGCCATGTTCTTTCCTTCATGGTGTTCCACGGGACGTCCGCCGTCCTTCTTGATTTGCTTTAGATCGCCGTGGGCAGGGACCTCTACCAGGGGTGGAAACCGCTTTCGAAGACGAGTGATGCATTGGGCCTACTGGCGGTCGCAGAGTTTATTCTGTTGGCGGCTGGTCGTCGCATCCGTCGCCGGCCATCCGCTGTGGCTGCGTACTGAGCTTCAGAGAACGATGCGGCACAAGATCAGCTTCCGTCGAGGAACTGAACTGACCAATCGGAGGTCGCCATGCCGTGCGAAGAACTTGAGTTGCTCGAAGGAGAGCTCGATGAGATTGAAACCGCACTGGAAGATCCGAGCCTGACCGAAGAACAGAGAGCGAGCCTCGAACGGCCCTATTCCTAGATGTGCGACAAGATTACGGAACACCAGGCGTCCGGGCACAAGGGTACTCCGCGCTATGAGGAATAGAGACAGCAGCGTCACGACGCACTCCGTGAAGCTTGCGCATTGACACAGCTTCAGGTCATAGTCTTAAACCATGTCGCTATTTGCTTTCATCGGCGCTGACTGTTGTGTCTAAGCGCGAGTTTGATGTCGTTCTTTATGGCGCGACTGGCTTTACCGGCCGGCAGACCGTTCGCTATTTCGCCCAGTTCGCTCCGCCTGATTTGAAGTGGGCCATTGCCGGGCGCAACCTTAACAAGCTGAGAGCGCTCAAGGCTGACGTTCCAGTGATGGTGGCCGATTCGTCCGACCAGAACGCCATCGACACGATGGTGAAGCAGACACGTGTGTTGCTGACCACGGCCGGACCTTTTGCCATCTATGGAACGGGCATTGTCGATGCCTGCGTGCGCTTCGGTACCCACTATTGTGATATCACCGGTGAAACGCCATGGGTGCGCGGGCTAATCGACCGGTATCAGGACAAGGCAGTCGCCGAGGGTACCCGGCTGATTCCGTTTAGCGGGTTTGATTCCGTGCCGTCCGACCTTGGTGCGATGCTCATTGCCGGTGTCCTCGGTCCGCGGACCGCAACTGTGAAAGCTTCTTTTCGAATTGCAGGAGGCCTGAACGGGGGCACTCTGGCATCGGCCCTGAATATGGCCGAAACCGGTGCAGACAAACTGATGCACGATCCTTTTCTGCTCAGCCCCGGGATTCAGCGCCCGTTGAAAGCCGTAGAGCGGGATCCTGCTGCGGCCGCTTTCGACGCCGATACCAAGACGTGGCTGGCCCCGTTCGTGATGAGCCCCATCAACACCCGAGTGGTTCGTCGAAGCTGCCAAATCCGCGGCTTTGACTTCGCTTATCAGGAGTATCTGAAATTGGAGGGCACAATGGCGGGTCCTATGGCTGTTGGCCTTGCGGCCGGCAACACGCTGTTGGAAGCCGGACTCCGCTTCTCGCCGTTCCGCCAGTTCCTGCGTTTGGTGGCTCCCGCACCCGGAACGGGTCCCAGCGAGAAAACCATGGACGATGGTTGGTTCCGCTGCGAACTAATCGGCCAAGCAAGCGATGGGCGCATCGCCCGCGCCCTGATCGCCGACAAGGGCGATCCTGGGAACCGCGTCACCGTGAAATGCCTCTGCGAAACTGCCCTCGCATTGGCATTGGATGACCTACCTGCCCGCGGCGGCTTCCTTACGCCCTCCACCGGACTCGGCGACGCTCTGGTGAAGCGCCTGCGACATCGAGGCATGGAATTGTCGGTTTCTTGACCATCTGACGTAAAGCCCTCGTGAAGGCCTGGCGTACGAGCATGAGCTTTATTTTTGAATGGTGTCGTGCCCCGCTGATTGCGCGCTGTCTTCAACGCGTTATGTGGCTATCGAAAACTGTATGAGCACTGCGCAATGGATAGGTTATGGGCATTCATGAGACTGGTGTACACTGGCGGCGTTTTCAGATCGACGGTATTTGGGGGCTCCAGTGTCACAGGTTAGCAGACGCCGCTCTGGTAGGTTGCTAGCAGTTCTCATCCTGGCGGCGGCGATCTTGCCGATGGCCGCCGGGCAGGTGCAGCATTCGCCCGGTTCCCATGCTCAAGCGAAGTTTGCTCGGGCGGCGGCCAACACCTTTCGAGAAGGCGTGCATGCGAAGTTGCCGCCTCATGTTTCCACACTGCTGGGCCTTTCCAAGGAAGAAGAGTGTCCGGTGATGCAAAATGTAGTGCGGACGGGGAATATGGTGCAAGGGCTTGACGTCACGGTCGCGAATGAGAATGACATTGTTCTTTTTGTTGTCGACGAGACTCCGAACGACCAAACTCTCTATCTGACGTCGCCCGAAGGCACGCTGCGGAAAGTGGTTTCGGTGAAGGCGGGTGTGGGTGCTGTGGAACGGATAACGGACACAAACAAGAAGGCCTTCGAGAAAGAAAAGCAGTTTTGGGTAGATCGCCTGGCCCCGGCCCATGCGGCGAAGTGAGGTACGTCCAAAAAGCGACACATTCAACAATCTACGGACGGGAACGTCCGCGCCACGCGTACATGGCGGGATTGCCTCGCTTACAGTAATTAGGCGATTTCTAAACACTGAACTGCCATGGGTGTCTCACCCGAGGCGCTTCTCTTCCCGCTTTGCACTTGGCGGCTGACCTACTTTCTGTTTCCGGCACGACACCACGAGGTTTCTCCAGTTGCGTATAGCACAGCATGATGTGTGCCGTCTCCATGCCGACGACAACTTTCGTCTTTGCCAAAACGTGAAAGAAGTGGGGAGTCCGGAGACTCCCCAAAGCTGAACCGCTCGATCAGTCAAACAGACTAGAAGGTAAGTTTCAACCCGAACTGGATATTGCGACGTTCCAGCGGCAGGACCAGGAGTCCGCCTCCAGGTTCGCCCTTGATCGCCTGGATGGCGGTTACGCCCGTGCCTTGCTCAACGTCCAGGTTGCCGGCGTTGATGTAGTAGTTGCTGTGGTTGAAGGCGTCGTAAAACTCGCCGCGGAACTGCAGGTTGAACCGCTCCGTCAGTTTGAACGTCTTGGCAGCCACAAAGTTAAGGTTCCAATATCCCGGTCCCCGGTAGGCGTTGCGGTAGCCTTGCGCCTGACCGTTTAAGCTGTACACGCAACCTACGTGATAAAGCCCCGAGCACACTGGTACTGACAACGCATTGCCCGCGCCCAGCGGAGCACCGGTAGTCGGATCGATGGGGAGTGGCAGATAGTTGAACAGGTTGGGCGCAACTGCCGTGGAATTACTGGCGTTGCCATTCTGGCTGATCGGCTGCGACGGGATGTAGAACGGCTCGGTGTAACCCAGGCCCGTATTACTTATCTCGGTGCCATCGTAGATCGTATACGGCAAGCCCGAGCGGATGTTCAGGATCGGCGAAAAGCTCCAGCCGCCCAGAATCTGGCGTCCAACCGCACTGCTCATGTTGCTTCCCCAGGGAATGTTCCAGGTTCCGCTCAGCACAAAACGGTTGCGGATATCGTAGTCGGCGTTGCCTTTGTTTAAAACAGGGTTGTACGGGTCGATGTAGCCCAAAGAGTAATCGCCGGCGGTACCGTCTGAAAATGCCGACGATAGGTTGTCAATAGCATGCGACCAGGTGTAGTTCGCCGTCAGGTACAGCCCCTTGTTGAAGAGGTTGTTGGTCTGGAACTTCACGTTCAACCCGTCGTAGTAGTTGAAGCCTTCGCTGCCACGATAGTTGATGTTGCTGTACTGATAATTGAGCCGATTGGCGGTACGCTCATCACCCAGGAACGCTGAGCCGTAGCCAGCAGCGTTGAGGTTGGAGATGTCGTACTCGTGAATACCCCTTGACCCGGTGTACTCGAGCGATAACACCGAATTCTTCATCACCTGGTAGTCGATGGCAGCAGACCAGAACTGAACATATGCGGTCGGAATGTTCTGTTGCACCGCACGCAAGCTCGGTTGCGGGAAGCAGGACGTGCCCGGCACCACGGCAGGGCTGCCACCGCAGGTGCTGCCTGATCCGCCCAGCGGGCCCAGGTTGTTGGTGTAAATCGGCAGCGTTCCTTGCGGAACATCCACTCCGTTGGTCACGCTGATGGTGGCGTAATTAGGAGGGTTCTGAATGACATTGAAGGTCACGTTGCCGAAGTTGCGCTCGTAGCCAATGCCGTAGCCGCCACGCAAGCTCATGGTACCGTTCCCGAACACGTCCCAGGCAAAGCCAACGCGCGGCGCCCAGTTGTTTTTGTCCGGCGCCCACAGGCCGCCCACCGGACTCTGATTCGCAATCTGTACGGTACCGTTCCGCACCTGGTTAAAAAGGGTGTCGCCGGAGCCGAGATAAAAGTTGGAATCCAGCGCCGGGTTGGCGTTGTGCTGCACACCGTAGTACTCCCACCGCACACCCAGGTTCAGGGTCAGGCGCGGGGTCACCTTCCACGAATCCTGCAGGTAGAAGTTGCCGTCGTTGTATCGGTTGTTTCGACCGAAGTCCGGTTGTGCCACGGGAAGGTTGAGCAGGCAGGACGAATTCACGATGTAGTTGCCCGACGAGTCGCGAGAGCAGGGATACTGGCCTTGCGGATACACCGCTCCCTGGAATTGGAACAACTGGCCAGTCGCGAGGGCCACGGCGGCGTCGGAGATGGCGGCGCTGCCGGTGAGCGACTCCACCGCATTCTCGTAGGCTCCAAACACGCGGTTGTCACGCGTTTGGATGTAGCCGCCGCCGAACTTGAACTGGTGGTGTCCCTTAGTCCACGAGAAATCGTCGTAGATCTGGTACACATTTTGCGGACCGCCGAACGGGATGGCGCTCCCAGGAGTGGTTTCCGAGTAGCCCGGGAACACCAGAGAGCCATTCGTGCCGGGCAGAGGCGGCAGGGCGAAGCTCGAGGTGTACAGAGTCGGGCTGATCGGATTCGGTCCCAGAGGCTCGAGGTTGTTCAGGCGGTTGAAAGTGAACTTCAGGGAGTTCACTATGTTGGGGCTGAACACGTGGGTCAGGTTGATGGTCACGCTCTGGTTAAAGAACGTCTGCCCGGTGTCGTACCCCGTATAGGGGCTGGAGTTGATAAACCCGGCAAAATCGTCTTCGCTGTAAAGTGCGTAGCGCCCGTACAGCGTGGTCTTGTCGGTGATGTTGTAGTCCACGCGGGCCACGGTCGAGTAGGTGTTCTGCGGAGCTCCGGCGCCGGAATCCGAAGGTGTTTGGTACGCCACATACTCACCAAACGGATCGGCGCAGTTCAACGGCGCAGGGCAGGTACCACCGTTGGCTTGCTGCCAGTTCACCTTACTAAGCACCTGAAGGCTCGGAACCGTACTGCTGCCGTACGCCGAAAAGAACGCCTGAGTGTTAGGCGAAACCGAAGGCAGAGACAGGAACGACGGGTCCAGGATACTTTGCGTGTTAGTGGCCTCGCTCCGCACTCGTGTCCATTCGGTACTGCTGAAGAAGAACAGCTTGTTCTTTACGATCGGGCCACCAATCGCATAACCAAATTGGTTGCGGGTGAAACCGTCCTTAGGCAGTCCGTTGGCGTCATTGTTATAGGTGTTGGCCGCCAGGGCCGACACGCGGTTGAATTCATACAGCGATCCATGGAACTGGTTGGTGCCGGACTTGGTGCTCACGTTCACCACGCCGCCGCCAGCGCGTCCGTACTCCGCCGTGAAGTTAGAGGTCACGACCCGGAACTCCTGCACCGAGTCGAGCGGCACGCTCTGGCCCACGGTGGCGTCAAACAGGTTCACGTTTTCGCCGCCGTCCAGCAGGATGTCGGTGTCCGCCGAGCGCTGTCCGTTGATCGCAAAGCCGGCACCGCGGTCGCTCTGCATGTCTTCAGCCACGTTGCCCGAGGTGGCGACCAGGTCGTAAGGGTCGCGGGTAAGGGTGGGCAGTTCGGTGATTTGTTGCGCCGTCACGACCTGCGACAGCGTCTGCGTCTCGGTGTTGACCGCGGCGGTTTCGCCGGCGGCCGTCACTTCGACCGTGGTCGAGGCCCCCGTCACCGCCAGTTGCACTGAAACATCGTTTCTCGAACCTACGAGAACCTGCACCTGGCGGCTCAGTTTCTGAAACCCAGTGCGCTCCACTGTCAAGGTATAGGTAGTGGGTGGCAGATTGGTAATTGCATATTCCCCGGCATTGGCTGTAGCTGTACTTCGCGTTAACCCGGTGGTTGTCGATACCACGGTAACAGTTGCGCCCGGAACAACTGCGTTGCTGGAGTCGGAAACCGTTCCCGAGATGACGCCGGTTTCGGCCTGGCTGAAGGCCCACACCGACAATAGAAGCAGAGCGCCGGCTACGCAGATCAGTCTCAAAGTCTTGCGATACATCGCCATTATCCTTTCGTAACGCGCGACTTCGCCGCGCGCACGAGGCCATGTCCTAATCCTCGCAACCAAGTCGATGCAACGTTGTAGCCAATCTCGCTGTTCTGTGTTTCCCGGCAGTTACGGGCGGAACGCTCGCGGTAGGTTATGGAATATTGGACGCGTACTAGCCAACATTCGTGGCTATTATCTGCTGGTTTGTAGCTATCACCTGTTGTGCCATAGCCTGTTTAGGTGCGTGCGTACCATTTCACATTAGCACAGCGTCAAGTATGAGATTTTGGAATTTGTTGGTGCAGGTAGCACTACCCGAGCACTGCATCAGTTAGAAGCACTATGATTAACGTCGTACGACTATTACATCCTAGTCTGGCTTGACGACAGATTCCGCACTTCGATCACAATTCCGATACCCCTCTGATAAGGGCGCGTTAGAGCTCAGTCCGAGAATTCAAGTAGCGGCGATACTTTTTCCACTCCGAGCTGATAGCAACCGTGCCAGCCGCTGCCTATTACGGACAGACCTGCGCGTGGCCCTCGGTGTTGCGAAAGCCTACTCTATTCGGACCGATATTTGGACTCGCTGTCTTCGTCGTTATGCATTACGTAGTCGTACCACTCTCTGCAGCGTCAAAGCAGCCTCCAATCGGAATAAACACATATGCAAATCTGGTTCTGTCGCACATACTATTTGTAGGTCTTTCCATCGCGCTGGTAGCTAGCCACGTTGCGCACAGGTCGCTGTCATGTGAGTCGCAATTGCGCGAGTGGTTCCGCCCAAGTGAGAGGCATCCCGCATGAGAGTCTTACGTATAGTGCCATTGGTAATCGTCGCGCTGGTATCTATTTCGGCAACCGGCCAACGGGCAAGCACAGAACCAGTCGTCGTCGAACTTTTCACCGCTGAAGGCTGTTCCAGTTGCCCGCCGGCCGACGCCCTGCTGGCCGCACTGGCCCGTACCAACTCCATACCAACCGCGAACGTTATTATTCTGGGCGAGCACGTCGACTATTGGAACGCCGAGGGTTGGACAGACCGATTTTCGTCGGCGGCATTCACCCAGAGACAAAAGGATTACGACTGGCGATTCAACTTGAACTCCGTGTACACGCCGCAGATGGTGATCGATGGCCGCGTGCAGGTTAGTGGCAATAACCGGGCAACCGTCTTTCACGATATCCAATCGGCGGCATCCGAAGCGAAACCAGCTCAAGTCACACTGCAATGGGAATCGCCAAGTCGCTTGCATATCGCGGTGCAACTCGCCAAGCCCTCGGCAGCCGAAGTGTTTCTTGCCATAACCGAGGACGGCCTGAAAACAGAAGTCACGAAAGGCGAGAATCAAGGTCGCACCTTGCAGCACGATGGAGTCGTTCGCCAATTGCGCACGCTCGGCGCCGTAGCAAAGGGCGAATTCGCCACCACTGTTGATCTTTCGGCAAATCCAAATTGGAATCCGAATGAACTTAAGTATGTGGTGCTCGTCCAACAAAAGCACCAAGGCGCGATCCTCGGCGCTGCCTCGACGAAGAATGCCGCGCAAGCGGTCTCAGGACAATAGCTGCCCTGGTTAATCTCTTCCGACTTCGTCCAATCGGCCGCATGGTGACCTGGTCATTCCTCCAGAGTCGCCATGACGGCAAAATAATAGACAGCAATGCGCCGTCAGGTGCTGACGTTCGGGTCCAGTCCGCAGGCACATCGGAGAATCCTTTGCAGCGGCGCCTTGATCTAATTTTTTGATACTGACGAAACTCACCTTGGCTGCACAATGGTGGCTGGCGAGTTTCAGGATTGGCGCAGACTGGACGATTCATTCCGATCGAGTTGCTGGACTCCAGAGCCGCCCTGTCGCATTCTGTCGGGGTCCTCATTGACTGGGGCCCGCGCTTGGTGAATCGTTAGAAAATGAACTCTGCCCGCCGGCGATCCCGAATTGCAGCACCGCCTCGATAAGGAGTCTGATCATGAGTACTCTTGCTACCGTCAACGATCTCGACACCCTCAGTGCCTATGGCAAAGCCCGCTCGACTGTAACCGGAGCGCCGCTCAGCGCTGATGAACTGCGCAAGACCGACGCATACTGGCGGGCCTGCAATTACCTCAGCTTGGGGATGATTTATCTACTCGACAACCCATTGCTCACTGAACCGCTACGCCCCGAGCACATTAAGAACCGGCTCCTCGGACACTGGGGATCGAGCCCAGGCCTGTCGTTCATCTACGTGCATCTGAACCGGCTGATCAAGAAGTATGACCTCGACATGATTTTTCTGGCCGGACCGGGACATGGTGCGCCCGGCGTTCTTGGGCCGGGCTATCTGGAAGGAACCTACTCCGAGGTTTATCCCGCCAAGAGCGAAGACTTCGAGGGTCTGCGCGAGTTTTTTAAGGAGTTTTCTTTTCCCGGAGGCATTGGAAGTCATTGCACTCCCGAAACGCCGGGCTCCATCCATGAAGGCGGAGAACTCGGCTACGTGCTTTCCCACGCTTGCGGCGCAGCGTTCGACAATCCCGATCTGATCGTTGCCGCTGTCGTCGGAGACGGCGAATCGGAGACAGGGCCGCTCGCGACTTCGTGGCATGTCAACAAGTTTCTAAATCCGCAACGTGACGGCGCGGTACTTCCGATCTTTCATCTGAACGGCTACAAGATCAACAATCCGACGTTGCTGGCGCGGATTCCACATGAGGAACTGGAAAGCTTGCTGCGCGGTTACGGCTGGACACCCTACTTCGTCGAAGGCTCCGATCACGACAGCATGCATCAGGCAATGGCTGCCACCGTGGAGCACTGCGTTCTGGAGATTAAACAACACCAGCAGGAGTCGCGAGAGAAAGGCGTGATGGGTCGCCCGCACTGGCCAATGATCGTGTTGCGCTCCCCGAAAGGCTGGACGGCTCCAGCGGAAGTCGAGGGGCACAAGCTCGAAGGCTTCTGGCGAGCGCATCAAGTCCCGCTTCCAAATGTGAAGAAGGACCCCGAGCAGCTCCGCCTCTTGGAAAACTGGATGCATTCCCAGCGTCCCGAAGAACTCTTCGATGGCCACGGTAAGTTCGCGGCCGAGTTCCGCGAGTTAGCGCCCATTGGAACGCGGCGCATGAGCGCGAATCCTCATGCCAATGGTGGGCGCCTGAAGAAGGCGCTGCGCTTGCCCGACTTCCGCCAGTACGGAATCAAGCTCGAAAAGCCGGGCCTATTGCAGGCCGAGAACACACGTCCTTTGGGCGTCTTTCTGCGGGACGTGATGAAGCTGAACATGACTAATTTCCGTGTCTTCGGTCCCGATGAAAACACCTCCAACAAGCTGGATGCCATTTACGAAGTGAGCAAGAAGTTTTGGATCGAAGACTACTTCCCCGAAGACGCGGATGGCGGTGAACTCGCGAATGATGGCCGGGTCATGGAGATGCTGAGCGAGCACACCATGGAGGGCATGCTGGAAGGCTATCTCCTTACGGGACGCCACGGTTTCTTCTCGACCTACGAATCGTTCGTTCACGTCATCGACTCGATGTTCAACCAGCATGCCAAGTGGCTGGAGATTTGCAGCCACCTGTCGTGGCGCGAGTCGATCGCTTCCCTGAACCTGCTGATCACCTCGACGGTATGGCGTCAGGACCACAACGGTTTCACCCACCAGGACCCCGGCTTCCTCGACGTAGTGGTCAACAAGAGCGCCAACGTAACCCGCATCTATTTACCGCCCGATGTCAATTCCCTGCTGTCCGTAGCCGACCACTGCCTCCGCAGCCAGAACTACGTCAATGTGATCGTATGCGACAAGCAGATGCACCTGCAGTACATGGACATGGATGCGGCGATCACGCACTGCACCAAGGGCATTGGCATCTGGGATTGGGCGAGCAACGACGAAGGTGGAGAGCCCGACGTGGTGATGGCTTCCGCTGGCGACATTCCCACTCAGGAAGCTCTGGCCGCAACCGCGCTTTTGCGAAAGGAGTTCCGCGACATCAAGATCAGGTTCATCAACGTAATCGATCTCTTTAAAATGCAACCCAGCACCGAACATCCGCACGGCCTGACGGATTGGGAGTTCGACTCGCTGTTCACCGTGGACAAGCCGGTCATTTTTAACTTTCACGGATATCCCTGGTTGATTCATCGCCTGGCTTACCGCCGCCATAACCATGACAACATGCATGTGCGCGGCTACAAGGAAAAGGGCAACATCAACACGCCTCTGGAGCTGGCGATCAACAACAATATCGATCGCTTCAGCCTGGCGATGGATGTCATCGACCGTGTGCCGCGACTACAGAGGATTGGCGGGCATGCCAAGGAGCGGTTCCTGAACCAGCAAATCGAATGTCGCAATTATGCGCACCAGTACGGCATCGACCAACCCGATGCGGCAGGATGGGTGTGGCCATTTTGATCTGGCGGCGGATCACGAAGGATGCGGCTGCCCGAGTATGACCCGAACCGTGTCGCGGGCGATGAGCAACTCCTCGTCTGTGGGGATGGCATAAGCGAGCAGCCTGGAATCATCGGTGCTGATGAGGCCTTCGCGGCCAACCGTCTGCTGGTTCTTCGCGCCATCGATCTTGAGACCGGCCCAGTCCATGCCGTCGCAAATGCGGGCTCGAATCTCCGGCGAGTTCTCTCCGATGCCTCCGGTGAAGACGACTGCGTCCGCTCCACCCATGCCGGCCAGGTATGCTCCAACGTACTTCCGTGCGCGATAGCAGAAGACGTCAATCGCGAGCTGAACACGCCGGTCGTCGTTGTCCTTCAGTTCGGCCTGCAACTCCCTCATGTCGTTCGTCAGGCCGGAAATCCCCAGCAAACCGGACTGAGTGTTGAGAAGCGTATCCACCTCTGACGGCGACATTCCTTCCTTCGTCGCGATGAGATTCACGATCGCAGGGTCCAGGTCGCCCGAGCGCGTGCCCATCACCAGGCCTTCCAGGGGCGTCATGCCCATGGACGTATCCACCGACTTTCCACCTTTGATGGCATCCGCCGAACAGCCGTTTCCCAGGTGAAGGGTGATGATGTTGGTCTGCTCCCGGGTCAACTCGCGCAACGCGCGGTAGCGAAACGCAACGTAACGATGCGATGTTCCGTGGAAACCATATCTGCGAATGCGATGCCGCCGGTAGAGATGATAAGGGAGGGCGTAGAGGTAGGCCTGCTCCGGAATCGAATGATGAAACGAAGTGTCAAACACGGCCACTTGGGGAACCTCCCTGCCAAAGAGTTCCCGCGCCGCCACAATGCCCTTTATGTTGGTGGGATTATGCAATGGAGCAAGATCGATGCAATCTTCAATTCCCTGCAAGACCTTGCTGTCGATCAGGGCCGACTCCGAGAACAGCTCGCCGCCATGCACCACGCGATGTCCCACTGCCTGAATGTCACCCGAACTCTTGATCTCGGTGATTCCCGACTTGTCGGAGGCGATGTAGCGGACCACGTAGTCCAGCGCCGCCGGAATGTCGCGCAGGGGAGCGGTGAACTTCTGCCGTGGCCCCGCGCCCTTCTGAAACGTGACGATCGCTTCTCCACCGATGCGTTCCACTTCGCCGCGGCAGATGCGTTCATCCTTATACTGCTTGATGCGCTCCAGATCGGTTGCGATGACCTGGAACTTCAGGCTGGAACTTCCGGAGTTGAGTACAAATACGTTCATGCCAGGTATTGTCTTTCAAAATGTGGCAGCGGGACAGGCTATGCCGGTTTCCCAGCTAATGTAGCCCACCCGCTGCCTTGAAACATCGGTGCACCATCTCTGAAACAGGCCTCCACATCGGGCCGTTGGGTAACAAAGCGGCGCCCGCGCTGCCATACGTCTCGATTACGAACTCACGTCCCTTATGTGAGTCGCGATGTACCACTGATTGCCGAACGCATCCTTCACTCCCCCGCTACGGTCGCCATAAGTCTGGTCGGCGGGTTCGGAGATTGAAGTAGCTCCGGCTGCTAGGGCGCGCCGGTAGACCGCGTCACAGTCAGGCACGTAAAGATAGAACATCGTCGGCATCACCGCATACTTGCCGTGCACCTCGCCCATCTCCACCATCGAACTTCCCACCCGGATCTCGGCATGGTGCACAACGCCGTCGGGCGATGCATACTTCGCAATCTCCCGCGCGCCGAATGCTCGCTTCAAGAAGCTGATGACGGGTTCGGCTCGCAGCGGATGCATATAAACATTGACATCGTTCAGTCCCTCGGGAACATAGTTCTCACCCTTGTGGGTCGCGATGTACCAATAATTACCTGCGGGGTCCTTCACACTAGCGGAGCGCTCGCCGTACTCCTGGTGCCGCGGTTCGTCAATCGACGTCGCTCCTGCCGCCAACGCTTTCTGATAAACCGCATCGGCATCCTTCACGTAAATGTGGAGCGCATGCGTATTCGGCGTCGCGTGGAACTCACGCCCGGGAATCCCGCCGCCCATCATCAGCATGGAATCGCCGATTCGAGCCTCTGCGTGCATTCCGCCCGCCGATCCCACCGTACGGAATATCTCTTCGGCATCGAAGGCCCGCTTGGCAAACTCCAGTAGTGCCGGCCCATCGAGCGCTATCAGGTACGGAGTCACGGTGCGATAGCCCTTGGGCACCGGGTCCACGGCCGGCTTCGCGGTTGCGTCTCCCGGTTGCATGGCTTCCATCCGGCGATGCATCTCTTCAACCGACATCTCCTCTTTGACCGTGAAAATGTTCCAGCCGTAGCCGAAGGGATCGACGAATCTCCCCTCGCGACGGCCATAGAACTGATCCCCGGGCGGGGCGATCACCTTTAGCCCCCCAGCCACCGCACGGTCGGCGAACGCATCCACGTCTTCGACCTGCAAAGAGATGTTGATGGGACACTGCCCCAGGGTTTCCGCGCTGTAGCGCCCGCCCTCGGGCCATTCATCGGCCAACACGATGGTTGAGTTCCCGATCATGATCTCGGCGTGAGGAATACTCTCCTGGATCTGGAAACGCATGGTCTCTCTGGCGCCAAGCGCCGTCGTGTAGAACTCAATGGCTTTGGCCACGTCTTTGAAGGTTAATATTGGTGCCGCCACAGTGTGCACTGCGGCTGTGGGTTCCGCTACGGTTGTCATCGATTTTCTCCTTCTCAATTCTGCCTTCAGATGTGTTTTGAAATCCGGTCGCGGCAGACGGCACAACTCGGCGGCAATGCGTGCCAGTGCGGAGACTTCCGCATCCACCTCCGGCAACCGCGCGCGGGGATTCTCCAGGATCCCCTGCACGACCGCATCGAGTTGTTCGGCCCGGCTGCGCTTAGCCATTCTTACCACCTGTGGTCTTGCTTCCCTTTCCGTGCTCGTCCTTCGTGCTGCTCTGTGTCGTTCGTGGCTTACCGGTTCGATCCGTTCCCGCCTCAAGTCGCAATCGCAAGTTCTCCAGTCCTCGGAACTGCAACTGCTTCACCGCTCCCTCGGTCTTTCCTAGTTGCTGCGCAGCTTCGCGTATGCTCTTTCCCTCCGCAAAACGCATCACTACCACACTTCTTTGATCTTCAGGAAGCTCATTCACCAGCCTGAACAGTCGTGCCAGGTCTTGCGCCTCCTCCATTCGCGGCCTTGTGCCGATTTCCGGGGGGTCTTCAAAGCTCAACTCTCGCTGGCTGCGCTTCGCCTGATCCGTGATCGCATTCGCCGCAATTTTGAGTAACCATGCCCCAAACGGAACTCCCCGCCATTCGAAGCGCTGCAAATTGGCCAACGCCTTGTGAAACACCTCCGACGTCAGGTCCTCAGCCACATCGCGGGTTCCAACTCGCCGCGAGATGAACGCGTACACCAGTTCGAAGTGAAGTGCGTAGAGATCGCCAAAGCGCGCCGGATCTTTTTGGGCAGCCTCGACCAGCAGACGTTCATCCGCCTGCGCCCCGGGCTGCCTCGATGCCGGTACTCTGACGCTCATCGTTCCTCTAACTTTATAAACTGACAAGCTACGAAAAGGTTACGCCGGAGAAACGGGGACATCGTCGCCCAGGTGTGCCCGTGAGACCATCATCTGCGCCGCCCGATCGAAGAGTATTGTTGCTGGATTCTTACGGCCTGTGGCACAAAATCGCATCTCCGACAGGTATTAGTGGCCATTACCGCAATACATTTCTGGGGGATCGTGACGGACTAATTGCGGAGCTGCGGATCACAGCCCACTCCCAGCATCGCGGTGTATTATGTGACGTTATCTCAATTACACAATCCATGGAAGGAGAGTCTCGATGAAGCGTACGTACGTCCTTACCTTGGCCGCCGGGTTGCTCTACGTAAGTGCAGCCCAGGCCCAGTATCCCATGATGGACATGGTCGCCAACAAAATCATCCAGAAGTATCAGAATTCCACTTGTGAGCAACTGTGGGAGAAAAAGTCACAGAAGGCTCCGCCGTCGCAGCAGGAACAGAATGTCATCCAGATGCTGAAAGGCGATCCCCAGATGCGCGCGGCCTTCATCAACAAGGTGGCCGCTCCTATTGCCAACAAGATGTTCGAATGCGGCATGATTCCGTAACCGACGACCGCGCCCGCGGCCAAGGAGATGATGATGCGACACGTGTTATGCCGTAAGGCGATGTTGTCCCTTGCGATGTTAGTGCTCGCTGCAAGCGGGGCGTTTGGACAAAGCGCGACACCGGCCAAGAAGAAACCTTCTGCAAGTGCGAAGCCGGCGCCGGCCGCGCTGCAACTAGATCCCAAAGCACTGGAAATCCTGAAAACCACGAGCGATAAGCTGGCCGCCGCTCATACCCTTTCCTTCACGGCGGTGGAACTATTCGAGCACTTGACCCGGCAGGGCGCTCCGCTGGGGTACACCACAAAGTACGAGGTCACGCTGGAGCGGCCTGACAAATTGCGTGTGCTTAAGCCCGCGGATGGCCCCGCTAACGGGTTCTACTACGATGGCAAATCGATGATGGGCTACGCTCCGGCCGAGAACCTGCTGGCCGTGGCCGACGCTCCTCCCACGATTGATGCGACGCTGGAGAAGGCGTATAAGCTGGCAGGCATCTCGGTTCCGTTCGACGACCTGATCGTTGCCAATCCTTACGGTGACCTCGCGCCGGGACTCATCCACGCGTATTATGTTGGGCAGTCGCATGTGATCGCCGGAATCACCACGGACATCGTGGCGTACGCAGGCGACGGCGTGTTTGTGCAGATGTGGGTTGGGGCGGACGACAAGCTGCCGCGGCTGATTCGCGCAATTTTCCTCGATGATCCCGACCACCTGCGTCACGAACTCGCGATCACCGACTGGAAGCTGGACAAGCCTGTACCGGCTGACACGTTCTCGCTGCCCAGTTCGGCAGCTACAGCCAAGCATATCCCGTTTGAAGCGGTCCACCCACAACAACCGTCAAACGCTAAGCCTCCAGCGAAGGCCAAGCCTGCAAAGTCACAGCAATAAGGAGTTGAAACACCCATGTACAAATTAATTGTCAGTTGCCTGAGCCTGGCCATCACTGTGCTGCCCTTGCAGACAGCCTCGGCTTATTCGCACTCGAACCGCTACGGGGGCAGCACTTCGCATAGCTACGGCTCCACGTCCCACTCCAGTTCCTACGGAACGAGCAGCTCGCACTCCTACGGCGAGGGATCTTCGCACACCAACGAGTACGGGGGCAGCACCTCGCACAGTGCCTACGGCGGCACGAGCCACACCAACACGTACGGCGGCACCACCACAGGCGAGGCCGGCTACGGTGCAACGCACACGTACGACAATGGCGCAACCGCGTACCATCCCCCTGACACCTATTACGGATATCACCCGCCAACTACGGTCTACACGTACCATCCGCCTGCGCCATATTATCCCGGCTGCTATGACTGCGGTTCGACTGCGGGCGCAGCCGCAGTAGGGGCCGCGGTGGGCGTGGTTACGGGAGCGGCCATAGCTTCGTCAGCCGCTTCGTCGCAAACTGCTGCCGCGTCGCAAAACGCCTATGCTGCGGGCTACAACGCCGGCGCAACCACGGCCACCTCCGCCAACGCGAACGCAGCTGCAGCGAACGCCAATATGGCTGCTGCCAACGCTAATGCCGCAGCCGCGAATGCCAACGTGGCCGCGGCGGGTGCCACTGGAGCAGCCGTGGCCAGCGGCACATATTCCATGGGGCAGATCGTGTCGGTGCTTCCCTCAGGCTGTATCACCCCCAATGTTGGAAGCGGGACCTACTACCTGTGCGGCAATACGTGGTTCAGTCCGTCTTATGGTGCCGGTGGCGTGTACTACAAGGTGGTTCCAACGCCGTAGTGAAAATGCCAGAGCTTCTTTGATTACTGAACTGAAGTTGCTCCTGCATCACCTGCGACAGACATGGACCCATTTGCCACCACTGTTGTTGTCTTTGGATGCGTCTTCGGCGGCGCACTGTTGGGAATGACACTCCGGTCTCTCCTGCCGGAAAGCCATTTCAGCTCCGATTCGAAAGAGGCTGTGCGACTTGGAATGGGACTAGTCGCGACAACCGTCGCGTTAGTTCTTGGTCTGCTCATCGCCTCGGCAAAAGGCTTCTACGACACTCAGAACACCGAGATGACAGAGGCCGCCGCAAACGTTGTGTTGCTCGATCGCATACTCGTTCATTACGGAGCCGAAGCGGAGGATGCACGAGCCATCTTGCGCAGCACGGTAGCCACCCTGATTGAACGTTCCTGGCAGCATGATGACAAAGGTCAGACCCGCTTCGACCCGGCCGCCGCAAACGGCGAGGTGATCTGGGACAAGATTCAGGAACTGGCTCCCACGACTGACAACCAGCGATCACTGCGCACCCAGGCGCTGGGATTGGCGATTCGACTCGGTCAGGTCCGCTGGTTGATGTTCGAACAGAAGTCCTCCGCCCTCCCCAGGCCCTTGCTGGTGATCCTGGTTGCCTGGCTCACCTTGCTCTTTATCAGCTTCGATCTGTTCGTTCGTCCTAACCTGACGGTGGTGATCAGCCTGTTTGCCTCGTCCCTGGCAGTATGCATCGCCATCTTCCTGATCCTCGAAATGTTCCAGCCTTATGTCGGACTGATTCAGGTGTCTGACGCGCCGTTACGCGCGGCCCTGGCGCAACTCGGGCAGTAGGGGATGCGATTACGGTTCAATCCAACCGCCGCTGGCGTTTTGCCCGAAGGCACAAGCCAGCGTCGGCCGCAAGGAATGGTAAAGGTCGCTCTTTTGGTACGTCGCTACTGCTTCTGGTAGTTCGAATTCACGTCTTTGACGGTGAGCTGCTTGCTGACGCCATTGGTCATCGTGCTCGCCACATGGTTGGTCCCATCCGGCAACTTCGCGAACTGGGCGTTGATGGTGACCGCATCCTTGGGATCGTTCAGGTACGAATTCACCTGCACGCTCACCGGCGAATGGGTCTGCTCGCTGATCGTCATGGTCATCGAGTCGCCCTGCTTCACGTAGTTCTTGATCACTAGGCTCACCGTGCCGGATCCCGGCACCAGCGAGATATTGCCCGCCTGTTTGGCCTGCATCAAAGCTTCCGGATTGGGCGTGGTGTACTGCTTGGCCAGTGCCGCGATCGACTGCCCGTACTCCTGATACTCCGCCTTCTTCTTGTCGACGACACGCTCTTTCACGCGGCCTTCCCGCCCGCCGGACTGCGCCGCTTGATTGCTGACTTCCGTCTTCTGCTGCTGGCCATTCACCATACTGACCTGGTAGACCTTCGTGTCTTTGACGTCGCCTTTGATGCTGATGGTCTCAGTCTCCGTCCAAGTGTATTGGGCAAGTTTCTGTTTGTTGGCTGCCTGCGCATTCTTGATGGCCATCAGCTTATCGGCCATCTGCGAGCTCTGGGCGACCGCGGGTGTGATACAGAGCACGCCTGCCGAGATGGCGACCGTCAAAGCCAGCGCCATGCGTTTAAGTCGGGGGGTTGCTGTTCGAATCATCTTGTCCTCTCGTGTTCGAGTGAAGTAGTCCTATGGGTTGAACTTGCTGTGTTTTCTGGATACGTGGAAGTCTATACGAGTCACCGCATTTTCTCGATGAAATGTGTGGCAGCAGGCAAGACTCAACTTGGGTGCCCGGTTCTACCGAAGGTAGGGCGGGGCCTTTTGTTGGGTAGCGCTGCATCCCGGGCACATCCATCGAGCCCGAACCCGCGACACTCCAGTCCCGCCTCGCGACTTCCCGCCTAACGAACAACCTGAGCTATAATCTGCGCGCACTTGCGGCAGTGATCGAAGAAGATCTCTATAGCCGGAGGAGGAGACGTCAATGGTAAAGCGCGAAGTTGGGGCTGAAACGGTGGGTGGGTCGGGTTGACGGAGCGGAGTCCCCTGGGGTACGGCAGACGTCGTCGCGGCCCGTCAGTATGCGTTGGCGCATCGGTGAATCGGCCAGCCGCGCCGAGCGCGACGTAGTTCTGCACTGAATCAGCAGCACCGGAACCAGGTGCTAATCACTTGGCTCCGGCACCGCGATCTTCAGAGGCCGATTTCGAGCTCTAGTCCGCTGCCTCTCCGTTGGCCACCCTCACCCGATTCCGCACGTGCGACCACACGAAATACGCCGCTCCCGCCAGCAGCACCGCGAGAATCACGCCATCCATGCGATGGAACCACATCTTGATGCGCGGATCCTTGTCCCACTGCTCGCCCAGCCGCATGCCAACGTACGCCAGCACGAAGCACCACGGCCACGACCCGATGAACGTGTAGGCGTGAAACTTGAGGCGCGGCATGCGCGCGATTCCCGCAGGCAGCGCGATGAACGTCCGGATCACCGGCAGCAGGCGCGCAATCAGCACCGCCAGCGATCCCCAGCGCGCGAAGAAGCGGTCGGCCGTATTGAGTTCGTGCTGCGTAACGAAAATATAGTGTCCGTAGCGCAGGGCCAGCGGGCGTCCGCCGTAGTAGCCGATCTCGTACGCCAGAATCGAGCCGAGGTTACAGCCAATGGCTCCAAAGGTTGCAACCCAGAACAGTGAGAATGGGCCTCGCTGATAAAGACTCGCCACGGCGGGCACGATCAGCGCGCCCGAGAATGGCATGATAACTTCCGATGGCAGCGGAATGCACGCAGACTCTATTGCCATCAGCAAGACAATGCCTGGGTATCCCAGCGCTGAGATGACGCCGATTATCCAGGCGGCAAGAATTTCGATGATATGAGCGATCATGGTTTCTTAGTAGAGGAAACGAACGACTTCATTGGAATGCCGACTTTCGTGCCGCGCCGGTTACTGGTCACTGGTAACTGGCTCTCCGATCCTTTGAGGCTACTAACCCTTCCCTCGCAACACCCGTTACCGGTTACCAGTTACCTTGGCAATTTTCCGTCCGACCACTCGCCCAACTTATCCAGCGTAACCCGCATCCCGACGAAGAACTGGCCAAATAGGGCGTACACCGCGCTGACGTAGTCGAAACGCATCTCATAAATCAGCTTTTTGAACACCAGTGGATCGGCGGCGAACAGGTCAACGCCCCACTCCCAGTCGTCGAAGCCAATGGAGCCAGTGATGATCTGTTGCACCCTGCCCGCATAACGGCGTCCCACCATGCCGTGTTCTTCCATCTGGCGACCGCGCTCTTCGATGGGCAGCGTGTACCAGTTCTTACCCTCGCCACGACGCCGGTCCATGGGATAGAAACACAGGTAGCGGCTCGGCGGAATCTTCGGGAAAAGCCGCGGACGCATGGCCTGCTTCTGGCGCTCGATCGTCTCTTCGACCTCCTTGTTCCACTCTTCGGTCAGCGGGACAACGCCGCGCTCGGTGAGCTGGCGAAACAGCTTCACGCTCGAGTCATACAATCCCAGCTCGATCACCGAAAGATACGAATGCGTCGGTTCCAGGAACTCCTGCAGCCCGGTGCGATTGAGTTGCAATTCCGCCTGGTTGAGATCGTCGAATGAATCGCGAAAATGCACCAGCATCAGGTCGCCCTTGTGCCCCAGCATCGAATAGGCGGCGAACTGTCCGGCCTCTTCGCTGGTCGCAAACGTTTCGGCTACCTCGCGCGCGATCTCTGACTGCCGCGCTTCGTCGAGTTTGCGCCACTCTACCCAACGGAAGCGGAACATCTGGTGCAACACGCTGTAGCCTTCCAGCGTAAGTGGCATTGCCGGCAGTTCAGTCAAAACCGCCTGTACATCGGCCTTCGAAGCCATTCAGAAACCCCATGATGAGCAGAATTGAGGATGACGCTCTCCTCATTGTAATCTGCCCGATACCCTGAGTCGCTGTCATCCTGAGCAAAGCTCGTCCGCCGTAGCGGACGAGCGAAGTCGAAGGACCCCTTTTCTACGATCAATCCTGATTTAGGATGCAGCCGCGTAGCGGCGCTACCCTCATCGTTATAGACTGTTGCCGCATCACGGAGAAACCCTCATGCCACGCGGCACCATCCCTCGCCAACCCTCGAAAGCCGGACGTCAGGACAAAGCCAAGACCTCGCGCATTGCGATCAAACCTCTAAAGATCACTCCGCCGAAGAAGGCGAAGCCACTGACTGCGAAGCTCACGCGGCCCAAACCGCCAGCCGCGAAGCCCGTTGCCTCTGCGACGAAGGCCTACAACCCCGTCGCGCCCGAGCGCGTTGGCGAGATACTGCAGCGCCTCGACAAGCGTTATCCCGACGTGCGCTGCGCGCTGCATCACGACAGCGCGTGGGAACTGTTGGTCGCGACCATTTTGTCGGCCCAGTGCACCGACGCCCGCGTGAACATGGTCACCCCCATCCTCTTCGAGAAGTATCCGACCATCGAGCACTTCGCCGCGTTGCAGCCGGAAGAGCTCGAACCCGATATTCGCTCTACCGGCTTCTTTCGCAACAAATCGAAGTCAGTGGTAGGAGCGGCGCGCAAGATCATCAGCGACTTCGGAGGAGAGGTCCCCCGGACCATGGCGGAGCTGCTGACCATCCCGGGAGCGGCGCGCAAGACCGCCAACGTGGTGCTGGGATCATGGTTCGGGATTGCCGATGGTGTGGTTGTCGACACTCACGTGCAGCGCATTTCGCGGCGGCTGGAGCTGACGAAGAACGAAGATCCTCCCAAGATCGAGCAAGACTTGATGAAGGTGATCCCGCGTGAGAGGTGGATCGATTTCTCCCACCAGATCATCCATCATGGACGCGCCATTTGCATCGCCCGCAAGCCCAAGTGCGCCGAGTGTCCGCTGGAAGACCTGTGTCATGCCGCAGACAAGACCTGGAGCACGGTGGACATTCACAAAAGCGCCAAGCCGTAACTATTCGGCCCGCAGCGCTGTGACCGGATCGACATGCGCCGCTTTGCGAGCCGGAACCAACCCCGCCACAATTGCCACTCCCACCAGTAAGACGGCGACCGCCAGGAACGTCAGGGGATCGGTGGTGCTCACGCCGTAGAGAAAGCTTGCCAGCATTCGCGTTAGCACAAACGCCAGGATGATCCCGACTCCCAGGCCGGTCAGCACTAGGCGCAGGCTGAGCTTGATCACCAGTCCAAACAAGTTTCCACGAGTTGCCCCCAGGGCGATTCGCACTCCCATCTCGTACAGCCTTTGCGAGGTCGAGAACGAAATAACTCCGTAGGTCCCAATTGCCGCCAGTAGCACCGCCGCGCCAGCAAAGCACACAAAGATCCACATCAGGGAGCGCGTCTGCGAACTCGAAGATGACACCACCGCTTCCATGCTTTGCACGTCGCTGACCGGAACATTGGGATTCAACTGCATCACCAAACTGCGGATTTCGTCCGCCACGCGTCTCGGGTCGACCGCGGTTCGCACCAGCAGCGTCATCGAAGAGGGCAGTTGCCGGTCATTGCCGAGCGCCTGCGGGTACGGCATGTACACCACTCCGCTGATCCCGTCGGGAAGACTCGTATCCATGTGATATTGGCGCACGTCGCCCACCACGCCAACCACGGTTCGCCACGGTTGCTGGCCCCACACTGGCCGTAGATGTTTGCCAATGGGATTTTCACCCGGCCAGAAACGTTTCGCCGTCGCTGCACTTACAACCGCAACCAATTCGGTGTTCTCGCCGTCGGATTCGCGAATCGCCCGGCCTTCCAGCACCGGGATTCCCATCACGCGAAAATATTCAGGCGTCACCGCCCCCGCCCACAACATGGGTGCAAGCGTGCCGGGAGCAATGGGATGGCCCTCGGTCTCGACCGGAATGGAAGGGACTTCCCCGCTCAGCGGCAGCGCATTGGTCGCGGCCACATCCGTGACGCCGGTGATTGCCTGAGTTCTCTGCAGCAACTGCGTGTACAACGCAATGCATCGCGAACGCTCGCGACAAAACGACTGATCAGGCGACACCCGCACAGTCATTATGTGTTGCGGACTGAACCCCGGGTTTACCTGCGCCAGCATCCACAAGCTCTTAACCAGCAGCCCTGCGCTGACCGCCAGCACCACCGCCAGGGCCACTTCGCTCGCGATCAATCCTCCACGAAATCGCACTCCTGCCGTAGACGTCGAGCGCCGGCCACCCGCCCTCATGGTTGTCGCGAGACTGGTGCGCGCGCTTGTGATCGCGGGAATCAATCCAAACGCCAGGCCACTGAGAATTGCCAGTAGCGTCACGAACGCGAGCACCTGCGGATTGATTCTCGCTTCTTGCCAACCCGGTGTGCTCATCGGCAATGCCGCCTTCAAGACAGCCAGCGCTCCGTAGGCCAGCGCAAGACCTGCTGCGGCACCCACCAGTCCAAGCACCACGCTCTCGGTCAAGAGTTGCCGAACGATTCTGCCGCGCGCCGCTCCCAGTGCGGCTCGCAGCGCCATTTCCTTCTGGCGGACCGCCGCGCGCGCCAGCAACAGGCTGGCGACATTGGCGCAAGCGATCAGCAGCACCAGTCCCACCGCGCATTGCAATACGATCAGCTTGCTTCGTACGCCGCTCACCAGAAAGTCCTGCAGCGGAACCACCGTCGCATCTGCGTTCCAGCTTTGGGGCATGGCATAGGGAAACGCCGTGATCGCGTGCGCCACCAGCGGGCCGGATTTCGCCCCGCGCCTGCCCCAGCGTCGCCCCCGGACGCAGTCTCGCGACCAGCGGAATGAATCCCGTGTTCCAGAACTCGAACGAGTTGGCCGGATCCATGCGCAGCGGTGTCCACAACTGCACTCCGTTCGAGGGAAATGCAAAACTCGGCGGCATCACCCCGATCACCTGTCGAGTCGCGCCGTCCACCGTAACCAGACGGCCCACAATGTTTCGATCAACTCCAAAGTTCTTGCGCCACAGCGCATCGCTCAGCATCACCACGCCATCTTGCCCGGGCTGATCATCTCCCGCGCCCAGCGTGCGACCCAGCTCCGCTCCCACGCCCAGTACAGAAAACAAGTTGGCCGAAACCGCGCTCCCCACCAGGCGCTGCGCCTCCCCCTGCGCCTTCAGGTTCACTTCCAAATCAGGCGCGTAGGCGGCGATCTCCATCGATCGGCTCGCTTGTTGCAATGCGACGATTGCGCCCTTTGGATAGTCGCCAGTAACTTCTACCAACTGGTCCGGCTCGCTATAAGGTAGAGGTTGCAGCAGAAATGCGTTGACCAGCGTGAACACTGCGGTGTTGCCGCCGATACCCAGCGCCAGCGAGAGCGCTGCCACGGTGGTGAATCCCAGGTTCCGCCGCAAGCCCCGAAGGCCGTAGCGAAAATCCTGCCAGCCTTGCTCCAGCCATTGCCCACCCCAAGCCTTGCGCACGTCTTCTTTGACCAGCGTGGTGTTGCCCAAGGCGCGAAGCGCGCGATACGAGGCCTCTTCCGCAGGCACTCCCGCGTCCTTCCGCTCTTCTGCTTCTAACTCCAGATCAGCCTGCAACTCGCGATCGAGATCGTCCTCGCGCGCTTGGCCGCGCTTGCGCCACCAGGCAAACACATTCCCCATGCGCATCTAGCCCTCCGTAGCCGTCCCCATTACGCGGGCGATTGCCTGCGCCAGTTGCTTCCACTTCGACTCTTCCGCAATCAACTGCTTTTTTCCAGCAGCCGTCAGCCGGTAGTACTTGAATTCACGGTTACGGTCCCTGGGAGTCTCCCACTTCGACACCACCCAGCCCCGCCGCTCCAGCCGATGCAACGCCGGATAGAGCGATCCGTGCTCGACCTGCAGTACCTCATCGCTGGTGCGCTGAATATGTTTTGCGATCTCGTGTCCATGCGCGGCGCCCAACAGCAGCGTCCGCAACACCAGCATGTCCAGCGTGCCCTGCAACAGCTCCCGGCGTTCGGAAAGTTCCTTCGTCATGATGGTAGATATTCTACCATGCGATGGTAGACGTTCTTCCCTCATTGCCGTCAATCGTGGACCGAACAGGACCGAACGCTACGTAAGCGTGAGCTGTCGCCGGTGGCTCGCTTGCTTTGGACGCTAGGTCAACTTTCGGCCTTCCAGTGCCGGTCGAAATCGTCGGAACATCGGAATGGTCCTCCCCAGGTGCTTTCGCGTCCGACATGCTGGACAAGAGATGGGAGGTGGTAGAAGAGCGGACAGACTCGTGCCGCCAGGGACCTGAGCTTCAAATCGGTATGCAGGGCTGTTTCGACACCCCAGCATGTCACCATGTATCGCGCCGTTGCGTTTGCGATCAGTAAAGCTTGGCTGCCCAACATCGATTGCGGACAAGCTTCACCGTAGGCAAGCGCCGGCAAGAATTTATGAAAGGTGACACCCGGGTTGAATAATGTGGCGAAGAAGTGCTGTCCGCGTCCCAGCTTTCGCAGGGGATACCACGCTTCAAGGTTGTAGCGAAGATGCTTGTTGAAAGTCAGATCATCTTCCAGCAACAAGATCAACTCCGCCTGCTCTGATACCGCGCGCCTGAGTATCTTGAGAACCAGGAGCAACTCACGCTCAAGCGGCAGTTCCAGGCTGGGATCATCGAGTTCCACGATTGGCGGGTCGTTCCAGTCCGTCGCCGACAACTCGCCGATCGTGTTGTTCCGGACTGCCTCGCGTTCCCGGCAAGATCCCATGTAGCACCGTATGTTCATGGCGCCTAAAGACTACAACGGCAACCGGTGATGTTGACAGCGAGACCTTGCGCGGAGAGAATCCTTTGGCATTATGAGAGAGCTTAACGGGGTAAACGTGCTCTTGGTGTTGCGCGATCAGGTCGCCAACGATTTTGATGGCCTGTGCCGGGAGTTCGGCTTCAACTCGCCTACCTACGCGTACTATGTCACGAATGTTCTCCGGCAGCTCGAGGAGGCAGGATTAATAACCCACCAGCCCTCCCCGGGCAATGATGCCCCATTTTCGGGAAGACTTGAGATTTCGGCCAATTGGCCCTCGGTTCAGCACGCTCTCGGCATCAGCCTGAGGAAGGTAGCGCAGTTGGGTAGCAACTCCATGGTTGTGACGCCGTATTTCAGTCTGCCGAAACCCACGAAAGGACCCCTGGATATCCTGGTCCTCATGTCGTTCGATCCCAAGCTTCGGCCCATCTATGACGATCACATACTCAAGGTAACCAAATCGCTCAATCTCGATGCGAAGCGGGCGGATGACTTTTTCACGACACATCACGTCATGTCCGATGTGTGGGATGCGATCAATGCCGCTCGTCTTGTCATTGCCGATTGTACGGGTCGTAACCCGAACGTCTTCTATGAAATCGGGATGGCGCACACTCTCGGACGGTCCGTAGTCCTTATCACGCAGCATAATCGTGACGTCCCTTTCGATCTGCAGGACATTCGCTACATTCAGTACGAGTACACTCCACCGGGCATGGAGAAGTTTGAGAAGCAGCTCACCTCGACTCTGCAATCGGAATTGAGCGTTTCATAGGCGGTGTTTTCAGAAAATCAGAATGTACTTCATGTACTTCCCCAAATCGGATTTCTGCGCTAAAGCGCTTTCGCATGCCGCAGCTTCATGATGGACGCCTGACGGAGTCCTCCGCTCGTTTCCTATACAGCATGTCTGAAACTGCTCCAACGTGCATTCGGTAGCATAAAAAACGCGGAAGCTTTGCGGCTTCCGCGTCGATCACCTCTGATCCGAAAATACGTCTTACAGCGCGCTCATATTGGACAGGAACTCGCCGTTCGAGCGGGTCTTGCCCAGCTTGTCGATCAGCAATTCCATGGCTTCGACAGGTGAGAGCGGGTTTAGAACTTTACGCAACACCCAAATTCGCGCCAGGTCTTCCTTCGGGATGAGCAACTCTTCCTTACGCGTGCCCGAGCGCTGAATGTCGATGGCCGGGAAGGTTCGCTTGTCGACCAGCTTGCGGTCGAGAATGATTTCCATGTTGCCCGTGCCCTTGAACTCTTCGAAGATCACGTCGTCCATGCGCGATCCGGTTTCGATCAGCGCGGTGGCGATAATGGTCAGCGATCCGCCTTCTTCGATATTGCGGGCAGCTCCGAAGAAACGCTTCGGCCGCTGCAGGGCGTTGGAATCGACACCGCCAGACAGCACCTTGCCCGAGGGCGGAACGATGGTGTTGTAAGCGCGTGCCAGACGCGTAATCGAATCCAGCAGGATGACGACATCGCGTTTGTGCTCGACCAGGCGCTTGGCCTTTTCGATCACCATCTCGGCGACTTGCACGTGGCGCGCCGCGGGCTCGTCAAACGTGGACGAGATGACCTCGCCCTTGACCGAGCGCTGCATGTCCGTGACTTCTTCGGGACGCTCATCGATCAGCAGAACGATCAGCACGACCTCTGGGTGATTGGTCGTCACCGAGTTCGCCAGGCTCTGCAGGAGCATGGTCTTGCCGGTGCGCGGAGGCGCGACAATCAGGCCACGCTGTCCCTTGCCGACCGGGGTCAACAGGTCCATGACACGAGCGCTGATGTTCTCGCGTACCGTCTCCAGCTTGATGCGCTCCTGCGGATACAGCGGCGTCAGGTTGTCGAACAGGATCTTATTGCGCGCTTCCTCGGGAGACTCGAAGTTCACGGCTTCGATCTTCACCAGCGCGAAATACTTCTCGCCCTCATGCGGCGGACGTACCTGTCCACTGATGGTGTCGCCGGTCTTCAGGTCGAATTTGCGGATCTGCGAGGGGGATACGTAGATGTCGTCGGGACCGGGCAGGTAGTTGTAGTCGGGAGAGCGCAGGAACCCGTAGCCATCGGGCAGGATCTCAAGAACACCCTCGGCGAAGATGTGGCCTTCTTTCTCGCTCTGGGCTTGCAGGATCTTGAAGATCAGGTCCTGTTTTCGCAGACCGCTGGCGCCGGGCAGATCGAGCTGACGGGCGATCTTGGTCAGCTCTGTGATGTTCTTTTCTTTCAACTCTGAGATTGTCATTGTCACCTACGGGGATTTAGCAGCGGGGCAGGTTGGGGGTACTGCGGAGGACGCGCCAAAGGCGCGGCGCGCTTATGCTGCGCGCCGCTGGGCCTCGGCTGCGATCTCCGGTTCTTGGATAACTTCCTGACGCTCAGACTCGGCGATGTGGTTCAACACTTCGTTGGTCGTGTCCTGAATGCGCGTGCTGGGCTTGTGAAATTTGCGAGTCGCTTTGGAGGCGAGCTGGCAAAGGGTGTAACGATTACGCAATGTATGAACAGCTTCGAAAACCAGTTGAGACCGCATGTAGTTCTCCTCTTATCTCCTATATGAATGAACTGTAAGGAACCTGAGCCTTGGAGCCGCTGCTGCCAGAGGTCGGATTGTGGCGGTGAGACCCACTTTGGAGCCCGCGTAAGACGACCACTTTATTGATGCCGTCCGGTGGACTTCGGTTCGTCTATTTCCGCGCCTCAATCCACTCTTGAACAGTACCGGAAGGCGCTTCCTAACAGTCACTAAAGTTGTACTAAGTACGCAGCCCGATCCGCCTCGGCGGACGGGGATTTTGCCTTCCCGATTCCTTGGTGATGGCGTTCAGTGTGTGGCCGCTCTGGGGCAGGACGCCTGGACTGGAACCTACAGGATGACGCGACACTCAGAAAGTAGTAAGTTATCCGCACGGACATCCAGAGTCAAGCGAAATCGTTCTCCGCCCGTTATCAAACCCGGAAACTGCGACCGATACTGTGTTAGACGGTGCCATCCCGGAACTGTTGCTACTAATTTTAACCCTCAAAGTTTCAACAAGTTGCGCCGTGCGTGACGGCGTTTAGCTCTCTCCCAATTCGGGCGTAGCACAGAGGGACAACGGATCCAAGCGATTGAAAACAATAAGGTTGTCGCTCCGTTAGAACCATAGCACACTGGCTAAGCCCAGAAAGTGCGATCCAACGTCCGGTACTGGATCGCCTCAGCGAGGTGGCCAGGTTCTATGGCATCGACTCCCGACAGATCGGCAATTGTCCGGGACACCTTGAGGATCCGGTCATGGGCCCTCGCCGTCAGCCCCTGCTTGACCATAGCCCGCTCAAGGAGGTGCTCGGCTTCGGTGCCCAACTCACAGTATTTGCGTATCTCGCGGGAGCCCATTTGAGCATTCGAGTAGATACGTTCCTGGCCCTTAGCAAATCGGTCGAGCTGGATCTCGCGGGCCCGCAGAATTCGAGCGCGAATGTCAGCGGAACTCTCCGGCGCCACGGTGCTGCGCAATTCACGATAGTTCACCGCCGGGACATCGATGTGAATATCAATTCGATCCAGCAGCGGTCCCGAGATCTTGGAAATGTAGCGCTGAATGATCATTGGAGTGCAATGGCATTCGCGGGTCCGGTCGTTGAAATACCCACACGGACACGGATTCATGGCCGCGACCAACATGAAGCGCGCCGGAAAAGTCAGCGACATGGCGGCCCGGGCTATGGTCACGTTGCCGTCCTCCAGCGGTTGGCGCATGACCTCGAGCACATTGCGGGGAAATTCCGGCAGCTCGTCGAGAAACAGCACTCCGTTGTGGGCCAGTGAGACTTCGCCAGGCCGTGGAATCATCCCGCCGCCAATCAGCCCTGCATCGGAAATGGTGTGATGGGGTGAGCGAAACGGCCGCGTGCCCACCAGGCCCCGGGCTGAATCCAGCACGCCGGCGACGCTGTGGATCTTCGTGGTCTCGAGCGCTTCTTCGAAGGTCAGCGGCGGCAGAATGGTGGCCATGCGCTTGGCGAGCATGGTTTTGCCGGATCCCGGCGGTCCGATCATCAGCAGGTTGTGACCGCCAGCAGCGGACACCTCGATGGCACGCTTGGCAGACTGCTGCCCGCGCACATCCTTGAAATCAACCGAGAATTGTTGCGCGGTCTGCAACAGAGCACGGGTGTCGACCGCAACCGGCTGAATTCCGTTGCCGGTATTCAGCAGCTGCACCACGTCGATGAGGCACGTCACCGGGTAGACCGACACGCCCTCCACCATGGCCGCCTCCCGGGCGTTGACTTCAGGCACGATCAGTTTGCGAATCTTGTTGGCACGCGCGGTGACGGCGATGGGCAATGCTCCGCGAACGCCGCGGAGCCCGCCATCCAGGGAAAGCTCCCCAACGAATAGAGCATCTTCGGGTGGTTTGTTGTTCAGTCCGCCGTAAGCACCGAGAATGCCCAGAGCGATCGGCAGGTCGAAACCGGAACCTTCCTTGCGCAAGTCTGCGGGAGCAAGATTGATCGTCGTATTCGAGGGTGGTATGTCGTAGCCACTGTTCTTCAGAGCCGATCGGACACGCTCGCGGCTCTCTCTTACGGCGGCATCGGGGAGTCCGACGGTGGTAAACCGCGGGTCCTCCGCCTTAATGGGCGAGATGTCAACCTCGACCGAGATCAGGTTGGCGTCAATGCCGTAAACGGCGGCGCTGATTGTCTTGTAAAGCACCGATGGACAAAGCCTTCTCCTGAGTAATACACAATGGTAACCAAATATGATGTGACCATACTCACCTAGTTAGGTGACAGCTACTTTATTTAATGCCAGCTCTTGGTGATTGGGGTGACCAGGTACGTGGGATGCCTTCCCGGTTGCGGAAAACAAATTCGCAGAAGAAAAAGAAGGCGGAATTCTTTGTGAAGTGCACTGGGCAGTTGCACTCCCCGCGAAGATTGCGAAGATCCGAGAATTCCGCCAGCAGACGAAGTGTGAAAATCTGGATGAGCGTACTCCACTTACGCTCATCGCCTACTGCTCAACTACAAACATCCCATTGGGGGTGATTCTGACACCAGATGCCAGAGGTACCTATCCCTCTTCTATCGTAGGGTCCTACAACTTAAGTCGTAGCCGAACCAAGACCGCACGGTTCGGCTACGTTTTGCTGACCTGTCAATTTCTCCTACCGTACCGCCATCGCAGGACGTGCAACCTGAGCCCTGGGTTGTACCGAGCTATCCTGCGCATCGACCACCGCGATGGTCGTGACATTGACCACGTCCTCGACTTCGGCTCCGGTTTGCAGCAGGTGTACCGGTTTCGCCATACCAGACAGGATCGGCCCGAAGGCCTCTGCCGAGCCCAACTGAGTCAGCAACCTGCAGGCGATGTTGCAGGACTGGAGATCCGGAAAGACCAGCACATTGGCTCCGCCCTTTAGTGAAGAGAACGGAAACGCTTCCAGCTTTTTGGCGTTGACCGCAATGTCGGCCTGGACTTCGCCGTCAATGATCAGAGTAGGATCGGCATAACGCGCCAGTTCGACGGCGCGCCGCATCTTGTCGCAATGCTCATGTTTCGTGCTTCCAAAGCTGGAGAACGACAGCATCGCGACCCGCGGCTCCACATTGAAACGGCGTGCCTCCTGCGCGGCGCAAAGGGCGATCTCAGCGAGGTCCTCGGCGCTGGGATCGATGTTTACCGTGGCATCGGTCAGGAAGTACAGATCGCCCTTCCGGGTGATGATGAGGTAAATGCCGGAGACCTTGTGAATGCCTTCGCGCACGCCGATCACCTGCAGGGCCGGACGTATGGTGTCGGGATAGGTCTGCGAAACGCCGGAGACCAGCGCATCGGCATCGCCCATTCTGACCATCATGGAACCGAAAATATTGCGGTGATTCATCAGCTCATCTGCGGATGTCAGAGTCACTCCGCGACGCTGCCGCAGGCGATACAGATTCTGCACATACTGCGCACGAAGTGGCGACGTCTCGGGTTCGATGATTTCCGCTCCCTTGAGCGAAATGCCCAACTCCGCCGCCGTCTTCTGAACTTCACCGCCGTGGCCCAACAACACCGGGATTGCGATTTGCTCTTCCAGGAGCACATGGCAGGCACGGAGAATCCTCTCGTGCGAGCCTTCGGGGAACACCACGCGCTTGGGATTGGCCTTTGCCTTGTGCACCATGATGCGCATCAGTTCGTGGGCCTTGCCCAGCCGCTTCTCCAGTTGCTCACGATAATCGTCAAGGTTGACCGGGCTCTGTGCGACTCCCGAGTCCATTGCCGCCTTGGCGACGGCGGTAGCTTCCCACACCAGTACCCGCGGATCGAAAGGCTTGGGGATGATGTACTCGGGACCAAACTTGAAGCGTCCCACGCCGTAAGCACGGCAAACTGAATCGGGCACGTCTTCCTTGGCCAGAGAGGCCAGCGCATAGGTTGCGGCCAGCTTCATTTCCTCGTTGATGGTGGTGGCATGCACGTCCAGCGCGCCGCGGAAGATGAACGGGAACCCTAAAACATTGTTGACCTGGTTGGGAAAATCGGAGCGGCCGGTGGCCATAATGAGATCTTCGCGGACCGCTTTTGCTTCCTCATAGGTGATCTCGGGATCGGGGTTCGCCATCGCGAAAACCACCGGACGCGGCGCCAGCGAGGCGATCATCTCAGGGGTGAACGCACCCTTCTTCGAGAGCCCCAGCAGTACATCGACTCCCTTGACCGCTTCCGCCAGCGTGCGCATTGGCGTGTCGTGGGCGAAGCGCTCTTTGTAGGGATTCATGCCTTCCTTGCGACCCTTGTAGACGACGCCCTTGGTATCGCAGAGGGTAACGTTCTCGCGCTTCACACCCAGAGAAACGTAGTGCTCGGCGCAAGCGATGCCGGATGCTCCGGCACCATTGACCACAACCTTGATGTCCTCGATCCGTTTGCCGACCAACTCCAGAGCATTCACGATTGCGGCACCGGAGATGATAGCGGTTCCGTGCTGGTCGTCGTGGAAGACCGGGATCTTCATCGTCTTCTTCAACGTCTCCTCGATGTAGAAACACTCGGGCGCCTTGATGTCTTCGAGATTGATTCCGCCAAAAGTGGGTTCGAGAAGCTGGCAGGTGCGGATAATTTCATCGGGATTCTTGGTGTTCAGTTCGATGTCGAACACGTCGATGTCGGCAAAGCGTTTGAACAACACACCCTTGCCTTCCATGACAGGTTTGCCGGCCAGTGCGCCGATGTCGCCGAGGCCGAGCACCGCTGTGCCGTTCGTGACCACGGCGACCAAGTTGCCCTTCGCCGTGTATTTGAAGGCGTCTTGCGGATTCTTTTCTATTTCGAGGCACGGATCGGCAACACCCGGGGTGTACGCCAGGCTGAGATCGCGCTGCGTTAGACAAGGCTTTGTGGATACGACCTCGACCTTCCCCGGCCGGGATCCCTGGTGGTAGTCGAGTGCATCCTGCTTAGTGATGGACATAATTCCCTCCGTCGTAAATGAAACGGGCGCGTGAGTGCGGAGAAACGGAGTCGACGGGAACCTGCCGTGGCAGCTTACGACTGAGCAACGGGCGAATGGCAAACGTCTTGCGCTTCAGCGCACACGGGCCTGTGTGAACCTGAACCTGATCCTCAACCTTTCAGCATGGGCCGAATGAGCAGCAGGAAATAGTGCAGCGGTCACAACGAGATGTGAGGAATTAACACCGCTCAGTGGCTATTGGTCAGTTTGCGATTTTCGCCGGTAATCGACCCGCGCCCACCACAGGGACCGGAAGCTGTCTCATAAATAGTGCCCGTGGGGAACTTCGAATTCCCCTCAGGGGCCAAAGCCCGGGGTTTACGGGGTCGATGCGGCATGGCTAAAAGCCGTGCCCTTTCAAATCGCATCTATGAGACCACTTCTAGACGATGTGAACGAGCGCATTTGGAGGAAATACCTACCGCGCCCAACTGACCACTATCCACTGGCCACTTTTTCAGGATCGCAACAAAATTCCCACAATGCTCGCCGACATCAGGTTGGCGAGCGTGCCAGCGATCATAGCGCGAAACCCCAACTTGGCCAGGTCGTGACGGCGGTTCGGAGCCAGCGCGCTGAGTCCACCAATCTGGATGCCAATGGAACTGAAGTTCGCGAAGCCGCACAAAGCAAAGGTCGCGATGGTGACGGACCGCGGGTCGAGCGAAGCCTTCTGGGCGCCTAACAACGTGAATGCCACCAGCTCGTTCAGCACCATGCGGGTTCCGAGCAGGTTGCCGATGGAAGGGCAGTCATGCCAAGGAACGCCAATCAGCCAGGCGACGGGCGCAAAGATCACCCCGAAGATGGTTTCGAGTTTGTCGGGAAACCATTGGAACCCATGCGCGGCAAGCAGGTTGTGTACGCCCCCGAGAATTCCGTCGATCAGCGCGATCAGAGCGAGGAACGAAATCAGCATGGCGGCTACGTTGAGCGCGAGGTGAAGGCCGTCTGTGGTGCCCTTGGCAGCGGCGTCGAGGACGTTGCTGCCCTTGGATTCGAATTCCAAGTCTTCGAGTTTGGCGGTGCCGGCGGTGAGTGGTTTCTCGGTCTCAGGCACCAGCATCTTGGCAATTACGATGGTGCCCGGCGCGGTCATGATGACCGCCGCGAGCAGATGTCGCGCCTCGATTCCGCTGAGAATGTACGCTCCCATGATCCCGCCGGAGACGTGCGCCATTCCCGCCGTCATGATGACCATCAACTCCGACTGAGTCACCTTGGGCAAGAACGGACGAATGGTGAGCGGAGCTTCGGTCTGCCCCATGAAGATGCTGGCGGCCACGTCCATCGACTCAACCCCGCTGGCGCCCATGAAACGCATCATGACCTTGGCGAATTGCTTGATGATGAACTGCATCACGCCGTAGTGATAAAGAATGGCGAAAAACGCCGCGATGAAGATGATTGTCGGCAGAACCTGGAAGGCGAAGATCACGCCGTACTTCGAGTATTTGCTGCCTAGTCCTCCGAACAGGAACTCGGAGCCCACGAACGAATAACTGAGCAGCCGGTTGATGGCGTTGCCCGCGGCCGTCATCACTCGCTGACCGAACCCAACACGCAGGATCAGGATCGCGAAGATGAATTGCAGCGTCAGTCCCACCAAAATGGTCTTTCCGCGAATGGCTTTGCGGTCGGTCGAGAATAGGTAGGCAAACAACAGGATGGCGACGATTCCGAGCACGCCGGTCAGACGCCCCATGCCAACTCCTGCGCGCAATCGGATAGGTAGCGATGAAGTGGTGCGACAGAATTCGTCAGGGATGACTCCGCAAGACTGCGTTGGTGGGTTGTCATGGATTATTGGTCTGATGGAGCGCCCAGTTCGCGCACGATGGCGACACTGGCGCTGGCTCCGATTCGATTTGCGCCGGCATCAACCATCTCAGCAACCTGTGCCGCTGTGCGAATGCCACCTGCGGCCTTCACCCCGATATTGTGCCCAACCACGCCACGCATCAAGGCCACATCAGCGGCGGTGGCGCCAGAAGCAGCAAAGCCGGTGGAGGTCTTCACAAAATCGACTCCCGCTTCTACCGCCAGTGCGCACGCGAGGATCTTCTCCACCTGGCTCAGTAGCGCATTTTCAATGATCACTTTCAGGATCGCGCCGTGAGCATGGGCCATGTCTGACAAGCTGCGCATCTCGGTCTGCACCAGCACGCGATCTCCCGACTTGAGCGCGCCGATATTGATGACCATGTCGAGATCGTGAGCGCCGTTTTGCGCAGCCGCTTCGGCCTCGGCAAGTTTGGTAACTGTGAGGTTCGCACCCAAGGGAAATCCGATTACGGTGCCGACCTTGACTGGCGATCCGTGGACCTGGGCCGCCGCAAGCGTCACATACGCAGGATTGACCATGACCGAGTAAAAGCCATAGCGCACCGCTTCGGCGCATAACGCAATCACCTGGTCGCGAGTTGCTGCTGGGCTAAGCAACGTGTGATCAATGAGACTGGCGACGGAATGCCAATCTTGCAAAAGCGCCGCTGGATCGTGGGCGATGATAGAAGAGTTAACAGACATAGGCACGTGCGATTTTACCCCGACTGCTCGTCAGTTTCCAGAATGCATACCTCCGGAAGGTTGCGATAGCGCTCGGCGAAGTCCAGTCCGTAGCCGACCACGAACTCGTCGGGGATTTCGAAACCAACGTAGTCTCCGTGTATGGGTTGGGTACGGCGCGAGATTTTGTCCAACAGGGCGGCTATTTTGACCGCCTTCGGCTGATGTCCGAGCAGCAGGTTCTTCAGGTAGGTCAGCGTCAATCCGGTGTCCAGAATGTCTTCGACAAGGATGATGTTCTTGCCTTCCATGGAGTGGTCGACGTCTTTCATCAACTTCACTTCCCCGCTCTGCTGCTTGGAGTTGCCGTAGCTGGAAACCGCAATGAAATCGAAGCTGACATCGAGTTTAATTTCGCGGGCGAGATCAGCCAAGAAGATCGTCGCGCCCTTCAGCACTCCGATGAGCACCACTGATTCGCCCTCGAAATCGTGGGTGATCCGTTCGCCGAGTTCGGCGACCTTTTTTGCGATTTGCTGACGGGTGAGTAGGACTTTGAGTTTGTCCAAGATATTCCCCAGGTATGATTCCCGTGAAGTTTGGATGTTAGAGAATTAAGCCGCGAAACTCAACTGAACAATCACGGGCCGCGACTGATATCATGCCCGCATTCTGGAAATCCTGATCCAACCCCTCAATTTGGGAGGCCTCATCAATGTTGCACCATCTGCGCCGCACGGCAACTCTCGCCAGCATTCTCGTCCTGATGGCTTTTATGACGCGCAGCGCGTCTGCAGCCAATCGACCTGGCGTTTCATCGGAAGCGCAAACAGAGAGGTACTTCGAAAGTATCCGGAAAGACCCGAATTTGGTGGTGGCATTTCTGCTGCAAATGCCCAAGGGGGGCGACCTGCATAGCCACTTGTCCGGCGCCATCTACGCCGAATCGCTGATTGACTGGGCAACCGCCAACGGATCTTGTGTCGATCCCGCGACGTTTGCACTGAGTGCGCCGCCCTGCGCGGCTCCAAAGGTTGCGGCCAGTACGGCGTATGGCAACCCCGTTCTGTACCGCGGCATGGTCGATGCCTTCTCCATGCGCAACTGGGAGTTATCTGGTCAATCCGGGCACGACCATTTCTTTGACACCTTCGACAAGTTTGGCGCGGCTACTCATGGCAACACAGGAAAAATGATGGCTGACACCGCCAATCGCGCAGCTTCGCAACGCGAGGTGTATCAGGAGTTGATGTTCACGCCCACCGGGAAAGCATTCAGCGACATGCTGAACTCCGATGCCGCCAAGGCGGTGAAGTTGACTGATGACGCTACGCCCGAGACGCTGGCCGACATGCGCAAAGCGCTGACCGAGAATGGCCTGTCAAAGGCGGTGCAGGACGCAATCCAACAGGCCAACGAAGCCGAGAAGATTCGCGACGGCGAAATGGGGTGCGGTTCAGCAAACGCCACTCCGGGCTGCAAGGTGACCCAGCGCTATCTTTTTCAAGTGCTGCGCGGCCTTCCAAAAGAAATTGTGTACGCGCAAATGTTGCTCGGCTTCGAGCTCGCCATGGCCGACCCGCGATTTGTCGGGCTCAACATGGTCATGCCCGAGGATTACTACATCCCCATGCATGACTTCCCGCTCCATATGCGGATGATGCACTACCTCCATGGCGAATATCCCAAGGCCCATGTGACGCTGCACGCGGGCGAGTTGGTCGAAGGACTGGTGCCGCCCGAAGGTTTGCGCTTTCACGTGCGCGATTCCGTCGAAATGGCCGGAGCCGAGCGCATTGGGCACGGGGTGGACACGCTCAACGAGACCAACGCCATTGAATTGGTCAACGAAATGGCGAAAAAAAACGTGATGATCGAGATCTGTCTCACCAGCAACGACGTTATCCTCGGGGTGCGGGGCAAAAATCATCCCCTGCACGACTTCATGCGGGCCGGTGTGCCGGTAGCGCTCGCTACCGACGACGAAGGCGTTTCGCGCTCCGACATGACACATGAATATCTGCGGGGCGTCGAAGATCAGAATTTGTCGTACAGCGAGTTGAAGCGCATGGCGCGAACCAGCCTGGAACACGCCTTCATTCAGGGTGCCAGTTTATGGGGCGACGGGAAGGCGTTTGCACCGGTGAAAGAGTGCGTCGCCTCGCAAAGGGCTACCGGGCCCAGTACGGCCTGCCAGAGTTTCTTGAACGGTAGTGACAAGGCGCGATTGCAATGGCAGCTGGAACAGCAGTTCCGCGAATTTGAAGGGCGCAAGTGGCCTGCGGTTACAGTTGAAAGCTCTCGGGCAGCAGCACGCTGATGGGAGTCTGCTTGCGCTTGCCCTCGTACTCATAAAACACAATGGCGTTGTGCCCGAACTCGTAGATGACCTGACGGCATGCGCCACACGGGGTGCAGCTCTGGTGGTCGCGATGAACCACGGCGACGGCTTCAATTGACACCCCACGAGAGAGCTTTCGCTCGGCAATGGCCCGAAATATCGCGGTCCGTTCCGCACAGTTGGTTAATCCGTAGGAAGCGTTTTCGACGTTGCAACCGGTGACGATCTCACCTTCGCTCGTCAGCAAAGCAGCTCCGACATGGAAAGTGGAATACGGAGCATAAGCCAGCTTCGCGGCGCTTTCAGCCGCGTCCCATAGAAACCTTTCGATCTCCGGTGTGAGTTTCTTGTTCATCGCATTAACCGCCTGGCTGGGGATTTGGTTCGCCCAGCTTGGGAGCCGTCCGCATATTCGGAGCGGGCGAATACGATGGTACTGCTTTGGGGGCCGGAGCGGTGGAGTTGGCTGGTTTCGGGGATACGTAGGGCGGCGGATCAACCGCACTCTCGAGCCAAGCCGTGTACCAGAGATCGCGCAGCATCGCGGCGCCAAAGGCCATTCGTTGCTCGATGAAGTGCCGCGACTCAGCAGTGCCCGTTCCCTCAAAGCCACCGGACTTTTCGAGTTGATAGACCTGTTCCACATACACGTGCGATTTCTGCAGGTAGGCGAGATAGTCCACGAACGGGTTCTCGAGCTTGTGGGCTTGGGCGGGCACCAGGTCGGCAAACTTCAGGTCCTTCTGATTGGCGGCAACAAAGCTGCCTTCCATCTTCCAGTGGATGGTGTGGTCGGTAGTGAACCCGTTTGGATTAGGGCCCGTCCAGCCGTTGTAATTCACCGTGGTATGCAGAGGGTTTGCGCCGTCAGCCACATAATGGCCTAGCCAGCCTGCGTAGAAAATGGCGTCACGCTCTGCGAATTCCGGATTGGTGTGGTCGCGCAACGCATGACGGTACTCGCGAAAAGCTACTACCAGCCGGCCAAAGACTTCCATCGTGATGTAGGGCTGCAGTCCGACCTTTTCCGGCAGGAGACTATCGGGCTGTCCCGGTGTCTGTTGCCGCTTGGCATCCAGCGCCCGATAGTAGCTGTAGCGATCTGGCGGGAGCGTCATGCCCTCGATCAATTCCAAGTCTATGAAGTGGTCCGGTTCTTGCGATAACTTCAACGCCAATTCCGATTTTTCGCGCCAGCGGTCCGGCTCGGGGCCGAGATACGCCAACTGCTCGGCCGCGTCCCGCAGGAACGCCGGAACGGCGGATGGCAGTTTTTCGGCCGCGACGCGATTGATCATCATGTGGCCTTCGTTGCCCCACGGCCAGGCAGAGTTCGCGAGCAGCAAGATTGTCAGAACACACAGAAGCAGGCGGGACCGAAGGGCAGCCATCACTATGTCACGGTTTCCGAAGTCTTTGCATGCGCAACAGGATCGGGCTTCTCTAGCTTGGTCAGATTGGGCTCGAAGCAGCGGCGACAGCGCGCCTCATACATGCCGGACGTTCCCACCACGATCAGGTCTTCACTGGCGACCAGGCGCTGCGTGTGCTTCGCCGGGTTGCCGCACTGCATGCAAATGGCCAGCGTCTTGGTGATCTCGTCCGCCACAGCCAGCAACTCGGGAATGGGATGAAAAGGCCGCCCCAGATAGTCGGTATCGAGGCCGGCAATAATGATGCGCTTCCCCATGTCCGCTAGGCGGACCACGAAGTCCACCAGTTCCATGCCCAGGAACTGGGCCTCATCGATGCCGATGACTTCAGTGCGGAGATCGAGTTGCGCTTCGATGTCGGCGGAGTCACGCACCGCAACCGAGCGGATCTTGAGGTCGCTGTGCGAAACAATGTGGTCGGCGGAATAGCGATTATCGATGCCTGGTTTGAAAATCTGTACTCGCTGTCGCGCGATCTCGGCGCGCCGCAGGCGGCGAATCAACTCTTCGCTCTTGCCGCTGAACATGGGGCCGCAAACCACTTCGATCCAGCCGAGATTTCCCTTGGCCCAGTTCATGCCATCCCCGCCGACTGCGCCACTTGAGGCGCGGGGGCGTTCGGTTCAATCCGAGGATACCGGGCCATCATGAACTGCTTTAACTCGTCGAAGTTGGAAAAGACTTCCGAGGCGCAACCAAGTACCCAGCCGCTCACATCGCCTAGCGGCAATTCGGTAACCAGGTAAACCGGAATTCCGCGGCGGTGTGCTATGGACAACTCCGCCTGGGACCCAGCTCCACGCGAGGCATACTCGTCCCAATACGCGATGATGTAGTCCGAGCGATGCTCGATCCAGTCGAGATCGTAGGCAATGATCTTGCGAATGGTTTGCTGAAAGCGCGGAAGGTCGGATTGCTTCCAGCCACGGAATTCGCGCCGTTCGACCTCGGTGAGATTCTTCTTCTCATCCTCGGCCGGGTCATACACGTCATGTCCGAGTGAGCGCAGGAACGGGGTCAGCGCGGCCCGCCAGCTCTTGCCGTGATCGGGTGAGTATTCGATGGATCCTGAGAGATAAGCCAGCATCGTGGAAAAGTGATTGTCGTCCGTCACGCCGGAAAGGTCAATCGTTGGAGGGGCAGTGGCTGAGGAAATCTCGCAATTGCATCCGGGATGGTGCAGAATCGCGGGAGTGTCTTTACACTCGCGCCAGGTGAACGCCGAACCATTTCTGACGGTCGTGCCAACTTTTTTCGAGCTTGAAGCCGCTCTCCCGCAGGATCGTTTCAATCATCACGACCGTGTACTTGTAACTGTTTTCCGTATGGATGCGTTCGCCCTTAGTGAAAGTAACGTCCATATCGAGGGCGGGGATGAACACTTGCTGGGCAACCACGCTTTCCAGGTATATCTCCATGCGCGAGCAGCGGCGGTTCCACAGTGCAATGTGACGGAACGCGTCGAGATCGAAGTTGGCTTCCAACTCACGATTCAGCCGCGCGAGGATGTTCTTGTTGAAGGCCGCAGTCACTCCCTGTGAATCGTCGTACGCGGGGAGGAGGATTTTGGAACTCTTGGCGAAATCGGCCCCCAGCAGCAGCGCATCTCCGGTCCGCAGCGTGCGGCGAATGCGACGCAGAAGCCGCACCGACTCGTCCAGCTCAAAATTGCCGATGCTGGACCCAATGTAGAGCACCAGCTTGCGGCCTGAGATTCGGTTCAACGCTTCGACGCCACCGGTGTAGTCGGCAATAATAGGATTCACGCGAAGCTGAGGAAATTGGCGTCCCAAGTGAGTCGCCGCCTCCTGCAAGGCGCTGGGCGAAACGTCGATCGGGTAAAACAATGCGCGCGGCTGACGATTCAGCAACTCCTCGATCAAGATGCATGTCTTCACCGCCGTTCCGGCGCCGAGTTCGACGATAGTCAGGGATGATCCTGCGGCCTGGAGAATTTCGGCCGCATAGCTCTCAAATATCGCGCGTTCCGTTCGTGTCAGGTAGTACTCAGGCAGTTCGGTGATCCGCTCGAACAGAGCGGAGCCAGCCTCATCGTAAAACAACTTGGACGGAAGCCACTTCGGAGTGGCGGTAAGACCTTCGCGTGCCGCTGAAGCGGTCGCCGCACTGGCCAAGAACTGAAGTTGTTTGCTAGTCGCCATTGGCCAACCGAATGCCCATGAACTGCCAGCGTACATGGGGAGGAAAGAAGTTACGATACGTCCGCCGGATATGCGACTGCGGCGTCGCGCAGGACCCGCCGCGCAGGACCATCTGGTTGCACATGAACTTGCCGTTGTACTCACCGACTGCGCCAGGTGCCGTGCGAAATCCCGGGTACGGAAGATAGGAACTCGCGGTCCACTCCCAGACATCGCCGAACATCTGGGTCAAAGTTCCGCTCTCGTGCGCAGGGCGAGGATGAAAGGCTTGGCTGTCCATAAAGTTTCCTTCCACCGCACACGAGTGCGCCGCGACTTCCCACTCGAACTCCGTAGCGAGCCGCGCGCCTGCCCAGCGAGCAAAGGCATCAGCTTCGTAATAGCTCACATGGCACATCGGCTCGTCGGCGCAGACGGGCTGCATGCCGTCCATGGTGTAGTGCCACCACTCCCCGTCACGTTTCTCCCAATACAGCGGAGCACTCCACTGATTGGCGCGTACGCAATCCCACCCATCCGACAACCAAAGCATGGCGGTACTGTAACCCTCTTCGCGCACGAACTGCATGTATTCGTCATTGGTCACCAACCGCGAAGCCAGCCGGAAGGGCGCTAGAAACACGTTGTGGCGAGGACTTTCATTGTCGAAGGCAAACCCGTCGCCCTCGAATCCGACCGGAAATACACCTTCGGGAAACGAGTGCCACCGCAGCGCGGGAGCGGTCGTCGGCGAATTCGCCTCTGCGTCGAAAGGCTCGCGGTAGGCTGGACGTAACGGGTTTAGCGCCAGCCCGTTCTTGACGTCCGTCAGAATCAATTCCTGGTGCTGCTGTTCATGGTTCAGCCCTAGGACGACCAGGTCGACGACAGCAGGAGGCAGTTCGCGTGCCAGCAGGTGGGTCATCGCCTCATCCACATGACTGCGATAGGCGTGCACCTCATCGAGCGTCGGCCGCGTTAGCGTATGCCGCAGCGCGCGCAGCGGACGGTCGCCCACAGCGTTGTAGTAAGAGTTATAGAGATTTCGGAATGCGGGATGGAAAGCTCGATAGCCCGGCAGGTGTTCGGTCAGAAGAAACGTTTCAAAGAACCACGTGGTGTGCGCCAGATGCCACTTCGCAGGACTCGCATCGGGCATGGACTGCAGGCTGTGGTCCTCGACCGTCAGCGGGGCGCAACATCGTATCGAGGTCTGCCGGATGCCGTGATATGTCTCGGTCAGCCGCAATTCGCCCGTCGTCAAAATCGAACCGCCGGAATCGCGTATGGTGTACGTACCGTCCATATTCATTTGAGAGTAACGGTCCCAAGTTCAAAACACTTCCAGTCAAGATGCCTGACCGCGCCAGAAGCTGCAAATTTTAGATAAATTTATGGACCTTGGATTGCTACAGATGAAGAAGAGCTGAAAGAACACTTTATTTGTGGCCGGCGTCCGCATGCCCGCCGTGGCTAACACATCATTTTGCCAGCCGCACAGACGTTGACGGTTGCGCCGGAGCCGCATCCGGAAGCGGCGTGGACGAACGTTCATAGCGGCCCATCACTCGAATTCCAGCGAATACTTAACACGTCTACTCCCATCTTTAGCCCGTCTCGGAGCGGATTAATTTTCGAGCGATGGTCATGCGCCCATTCCACCGGAACCTCGACCGTCTTCAACTTGAACTTTTTGGCAAGAAACAACAGTTCGGGATCGAACCCCCAGCGCTCGATCTGCTGGCGGGTGAACACCACCTGGACCGCCCGGCGGGTAAACGCTTTGAACCCGCATTGGGTGTCGCGGTACCCGAGTCCGAGCACGATGCGCAGTCCCAGGTTAAAAAGCCGTCCGTACAGTTGGCGATGGAACGGCTGACGTTCGGTCTGCAACTCGCGTTGCAGCCAGCGCGATCCGATGGCCACGTCCGCGCCATCAGCCAGCGCCGCGAACAACTTGTCAGCCTCGGTGATGGGTGACGAAAGATCGGCGTCGGTAAACAGCGCGACCGCGCCTTTGGCGTGCAACATTCCGCTGCGCACGCTGTATCCCTTGCCGCGATTGCCGGGGTTCTGCAGCAACACGATCATGGGATTCGCGACCGCAAACTGGCGTACCACATCCGCCGTGGTATCGGTCGAACCGTCATTCACCACGATGATTTCCGCCTGCAGACGTCGAGCGTGAACGTACTCCAGCACCTTTGGGATTGAGGTGGCGAGACGCTCACTCTCGTTGTAAGCCGGAAGAATGAAGCTGTGAGTCAGTTCGCTCATCGGGGATCGGCGCTTGCTCATTGTATGTCAGTTGCCGCCATGGAAGAGTCTCTGCGAGAAATACCTACCGACCTGGTGCCACTGATTTAGGCGCTTGAGCCTGCCGAAGCGGTGTCGATTACTTTCGTAACTTGCGGGCCACTAGTGGCAGCGCTACGCTGAACTCGATGCTCTCGGCCCAAATTGCGCTCACGTTAGTAATTCTCGTTATCTCAGCAGGGGCAGCGTCCAAGCCCCATGTAATGAGCCTGGGGAAACCCATGCCCGTCAAGTTGTTTCTCGGCCCGGCGGAAGAGAAAACGGTCACGATCAACGTCCGTCCCCTTTATTTGGACGCCAAGCTCAAGGAGTACACCGCCGGAGCAACGCACGATGTGACCGACCGGTTGTTTGTCGTGCGGAGGGCGTACCGCGTTAATGATCTGCTTCCAGCGGAACCCGGAAGCCAGCCACGGTGGCTCTGGCAGCGCGGAGGATGGCTGCTGGTTGATCGCACCACAGGCCGAATCACCCAAATCAAGCTGCCGGACTTTGATCCGTACTACTCGGAAGTGAGCTGGTATCGCGACTACGCGGCCTATTGCGGAGTGGCGGACGACGGCGAGAAAGTCTCGGCCATCGTGGCGCAGATCAGCACGCACAAGCCGCTCTACAAGAAGCAACTCGAGAAACTTGGAGGCGAACTCCCCGAATCAATCTGCGAGGTCCCTCTGTGGCAACGCCAACCGGCACGGGTCACCTTTGCGCCCCACGGTGGCGAGAAGACGACGGTGGACGTCAACGGCCGGTTTGCCGATCTGAATCCTGATACTCCCGCTGAAGAAGAATGACGTAAACTGTTCGCACCTTGAAGTCCTTCGACGAACTTTTGCGTGATGCCGAAGCAGCCCACGGCCACCTCTGCGCCGGGCAAATCCTTGGTGTGCGCATGGCCATGCTGGGGCTCGAGTTGTTGGGCCTCGACGATCCTCACGGAAAAGACCGCAAGCGCCTGGTCACCTATGTCGAAATCGATCGCTGCATGACCGATGCCATCGGCGTCGTCACCGGATGCCGTCTCGGCAAGCGCGCCTTGAAATTCCGCGATTGGGGCAAAGTTGCGGCCACGTTTGTTGACTTGGAATCGGGCAAGGCGGTTCGCATTGCAGCCCGCGAAAGCTCCAAAGGGCTGGCGCGGCAGATGCATCCCGAAATCGAAAAGAAGAACCAGCAGCAGATGCTGGCCTACCGCGAGATGGCAATCGACGATCTGTTTGCCGTGCAGTGGGTGAAAGTGCCGGTCCCGCCTCAGGAACTCCCGGGCTACAAAGGCGAGCGCATCGTGTGCGCGGAGTGTGGCGAGGGCATCAACTTCCAGCGCGAAGTGCGGAAGGATGGCAGGGTCCTATGCCACGCCTGCGCCGGGGAGAGATACTACACCACGTTGTAGAACCCAGCCTCCACTCGGGACGCGCGTACGCAGTCGACGCACTCTTGCTACAGCAATTCGTCGAACTGGATGAGAGGAACGACGTTTGTGTAATTGGCAAAATCGTTCATTATCGCCTCGGCATGTTGGGAAAGAATCGGCAGAAACTCCTCTACCGTGCCAACCTCCATCTGTGCGGAACACAAGAACATAGGCTGGCCACCCGCAATGGACTCTATTCCCCTCGTGACTTTGAACGGTCGCCCCAGCAGTCCATTCGCAAACGGAATGTGTTTCTGCATGTAGTACTCAAAATCGAACCTGGCGCCTTCTTTGTTTGGGTACAAAACGCTCATGCAGTGCATTTTTGATCCTCCGTCAAGCGACATTCACTGATGCCGCCAGCGCATGTTCCACCACATGCGCCGTCTTTAACACCGTCGCCTCGTCGAAATGCTTGCCCAGTATCTGCAGCCCAATCGGCAGATTCTCTTTGCTCTTGCCGCAGGGCACCGTGATTCCTGGCACACCGACCAGGTTGGCGGTGACCGTGTAGATATCTGCCAGATACATCGCCAGCGGATCGTCTGCCTTCTCGCCGAGTTTGAAAGCCGGCGTCGGAGTTGTCGGGGTAACGATGGCATCCACCTTCGTGAAGGCCTCGTCGAAGTCCCGGGCGAGCAGGCTGCGCACCCGCTGCGCCTTCAAGTAATAGGCGTCGTAGTATCCAGCGCTCAGCGCGTAGGTTCCGAGCATGATGCGACGCTTCACTTCCGTTCCAAACCCGGCGTCACGCGTCTGGCGGTACATCTCGGCCAGCGTCTTTGCGTCCTTCGCTCGCACACCGTAACGCACGCCATCGAAGCGCGCCAGGTTCGACGACGCCTCGGCGGTTGCGATCAGGTAATACGTCGGGATGGCATACTGCGTATGCGGCAGCGAAACCGAAACAATCTCACAACCCGCCTTGGCCAACTCCTGGATTCCAGCTTCCACCGCGGCACGCACTTCGGGGTCAAGGCCATCGCCAAAGTATTCTTTGGGAACGCCGATCTTCAACCCCTTCACCGGCTCGCCAACCTGTTGCATATAGTTCGGAACGGGCAGATCGGCAGAGGTCGAATCCAGAGGATCGCGGCCCGCCATATGCTGCAGGACCAGCGCGACATCCTTAACCGTTTTACCGAAGGGACCGACGTGATCCAGCGAGGACGCAAAGGCGATCAGGCCATAGCGCGAGACGCGTCCGTAGGTCGGCTTCAGTCCGACGACTCCACAGAACGCTCCCGGCTGGCGAATCGAGCCGCCGGTATCCGAACCGAGCGACGCCACTGCCGTCCCCGCAGCAATCACAGCGGCTGAGCCGCCCGAAGAACCTCCTGGCACTCGCGAATGATCGCGCGGATTTTTTACCGGATGAAAGCCCGAGTTCTCGTTGGAGGAGCCCATGGCGAACTCATCACAGTTGGTCTTGCCCAGCACAATGGCCCCCGCGGCTTCGAGGCGGGCCACGGCAGTTGCATCGTATGGGGCGACGAAATTCGCCAAAATCTTGGAACCTGCTGTAGAGCGCACACCTTTCGTGGTGAGCACATCCTTGATCGCGATCGGCACTCCCGCCAGCGGTGGCAGCGCGTCTCCCGTGTCGGCGAGAGCGTCAACCCATTCGGCCTGGCGATGGGCGCGATCTTTGCACAGCGTCAGATAAGCGCCAATCGCTGGGTCTTCCGCTTCGATCTTCTGATAGAACGCATCGACGAGAGCGGTCGCAGTAATCTGCTTTTCCAGAACCGCCGTTCGCGCCGCATCTACTGTCAGTAGTTCAATGTTCATCGCTTGTCCGTTCGGCTCTTAACGCTCGATCACTTTCGGGACCTTAAAGAACGTCCCGTCGGTCTGAGGTGAGTTGCTCATGGCTTCATCGTGCGGCAGCGAAGGACGCAATTCGTCGGACCGCATGGCATAGGAAAATACTTCGCTGCCAGTCGAATCCTTACTCACTCCATAGCGGCTGGCCACCTGCGCCATGGGTTCGACGTTGGTCGTGTCCAGTTGATTGAGCCGCTCGATGTAGCTCAGGATGGAATTCAGGTCTTTCAACATTCGAGCGCGCTCCTCAGCGGTGAGTTCGAGATGCGCAAGATCGGCGACGTAAGAGACGTCATTTTCCGAAACCATGAAGTGTTGTCCTCGTGATTATGTGGTTGGACGGATAGCGTGCGGCGCTACCACGAACGAAATGCTCCGCACCTGTTGCCCCGCGAGTTGATTCAGGCCCACAAGGTACTGCCGACTCATAAACTGCAACTGACTGCGCCAGACGGCATCGGGCACAGCCACCAAAAGTACCCCATCCACAAAGCTGAGGGCGCGGGTGTTCGCTGCAACGGCGCCGCCGCAGGCTACCGGCCAGGCCAATAAGGGCGCGTCATCGCCAGCCTGGGCGCAAACGTTTTGAGTAAAGATTTTCTTGAGTGTTCCGCGAGCGTGCTGCATGGTTGACGTTGATTTTAGCATCGCTTGGGAGTGATACATCCGCACTCTCAAACAGAATTACTGGCCAGGGGAAACGCGTTCCTCACTAGCTCTAGCGCTTCTTCCCTGCTCTGCAGTCTGTTCTCGAGTTGCGCGTCTTCGACGGCCGCCAAAATATCCTTGAATCGCGGTCCAGGCCGGTAGCCGAGCGCGATCAGGTCGGTGCCGGAAATGAGCGCGGCTGGTCTGATCTGCTCTGCAGGCGTAGTTCGCACTTTCTCCCCTACGAAGTTGTAGAGCGCCAGATCTCCATGACTGCTGAGACAGTCGATGCGGTGCAGTTCCATGTGCTCTTCAAATTTAGGCAGCCGCAGGAAACGCTTCAGGGTTGATGCCTTCATGCGCTCGACGTCGGTGAAGCGCATGTGGTTGGCTACCAGCGCCTCGACTTGTTCAGTGTCGTCGTTGGAGAAGTGCAGGCGCTGGCACATCACATGCGCCATTCGCACCCCCACTTCCACATGCCCGTCAAAGCGGATGCGGTCGGGAGCAACGCGAAACGTTGGAGGCTTTCCGACATCGTGCAGCAGCGCTCCCCAGGCCAGCGTCCGCGAGCAATTCGCCGGTAATTGCTCCATCAACATCAGCGTGTGGATCCACACATCGCCTTCCGGGTGATACTGCGGCGGTTGTTCCACGCCATGCATGCGGTCGACCTCGGGCAGTACTTCTTTCAGCAGGCCCGTGCTATCGAGTAACTCGAAAGCCCGTCGCGCATGGCCTTCCGTCAGCATTTTGGTCAACTCGTCGCGCACCCGCTCGCGGCTCACCTGATGAATCTGGGCAGCAAGATTCTTTATGGCAGCGAACGTCAGTGGATCGATCGCATATCCGAAGCGTGCTGCAAAGCGCACCGCTCGCAACATCCGCAGCTTGTCTTCCTGTAAGCGCCGCTCCGGGTCGCCAATTGCGCGGACGATTCCCGCTGCCAAGTCCGCACGGCCACCGACGAAGTCGAGCACGCGATTGCCGTCAAGCGGATCCATGAGGAGTCCGTTGATGGTGAAGTCGCGCCGCTGCACATCTTCTTCCGGCGATTTGGAGTACTGCACCCGGTCGGGATGACGACCGTCGGAGTAGATGCCGTCGCTGCGGAATGTTGCCACTTCAATGGCATGGGGATGTTCCGGCGGAAAGATTTCTCGCTCGCCATCCTTGGGAACCGGCACCAGCACAACTCCGAATTGTGCGCCAACCGCATAGGTTTCTGGAAAGATTCGCATGACCTCGACGGGCGTTGCGTTAGTGGTGACGTCGTAGTCGGTCGGCTCAAGACCCAGCAGCATGTCACGCACGCAGCCTCCGGCAAAGTAGGCCTCAAAGCCATGCCGACGAAGCTCACGAACAACATGAAGGGCGTGTAGTCTCATGGAACAACAGTGATTGTATTCAGTGCCATCGTGTCGGGTCGCATTCCGTCGCGCACGGATCGCAGTTCCGGTTACTTCCCAGTCTCCACCAGCCGGTTGTATTTCCTCAAAACCTGCTGCAGCTGAGCATGGGGTATAGCCAGCACTTCGAAATCGTTGATGCCCTTAATGCTCTTGGCGGCGATCATGGCGTTGACCACGGATTCTTCCACTGATTGCACGGTCGCCAGGAACAGCGGGTTCATGTCGTCATTGGGAACCATGGCGATGTGCTTCACTCCGCCTGTTCCCCATGTGCCGGGATTAGCCGTGGAAAATGCAATGAAAATATCCCCCGAACCATCTCCCGAATAGCTGCCCATGCGCCCAAGTCCGAGCGGAACGCGTCGGGCCAGGCGCTTGAGTTGCGATGGCAGCAGCGGAGCGTCAGTGGCCACCACCACGATGATCGATCCCGTATCGTCGTTGTGCGGAATGCCGCTGGGAAGTTCCCGTCCCACAGCAATTCCCGCGATTCGCAATTGCGACTGCACTCCGTAGTTGCACTGCACCAGCACGCCAACGGTGTAGCCGCCGTCTTTCGCGATCAGCTTGCGCGAGGCGGTTCCGGTGCCGCCCTTGAAGCCGTTGCAGATCATTCCTGTTCCGCCGCCCACGTTGCCCTCGGCCACCGCGCCTCCTGCGGCAGTATCGAGTGCATGGCGGGCATCTTCCGGCTTCACGTGAAAGCCGTTGATGTCGTTCAGTTGGCCGTCCCAGGTTTCGGCCACCACGGGCAGCGACCACCAGTATCCACTGAGATCGGCAGCGCCGTGCTCGAAGCGCCACTTGATGACGGCATCGCGCACAACTCCCACACTGTGGGTGTTTGTGATCATGACCGGACCTTCCAGGAAGCCGGACTCGTCCACCCACGTGGTACCGGTCATCTCGCCATTGCCGTTCAACGAATACCAGCCCGCGAAGACTGGATCGTTAATGCTCTTCCTGCCTCGGGGCAGGACCGCGGTCACGCCAGTGCGCACCGGACCCTGGCCGACCACCAGCTTACCGGAACCGGAAATGAGCGTGGTGAACCCGACTTCGACTCCGGCAACGTCGGTGATGGCGTTCAGCGGGCCGGTGGCGCCGTCGAATGGGATGCCAAGATCGCGGGCGCGCGGGCCGCTCTGCGCCACGACGGAAACCGAAGCGAATAGAACGAAAACGAATGCAAAACGGAAGATGAATACGGTGGCGGCTACGTGCATTCTTGTCTCCTGCCCAAGCTAGATTTGTCACAGCCGAGACACGGAGGGCACGGAGAATACAGAATAAGAACACCAACTCCGTGAGCTGGGTGCCTCGGTGGTGCATCCTTCGAGCGTGTGCGCAAGCAGTGTAGCAACTTCGCAGCGTTAACCGGCGGTGACGATCATCGCCTGGCAGACTGGCTTGCCTATGCGGCGATAGGTGTGAGGCACGCTGGGATCGAAGTACACCGAGTCGCCAGCATCGAGTTCGTAGTCGTCGAGACCGATCTTGAGCCCCAACTTGCCTTTCATGACGTGCAGGAACTCGGAGCCGGGATGCTGGTGCGCTCGCAATTTCTCTGCTTCCACCGGTTGAAACTCGGCGAGGTACGAACTGGTTCGCCGCTCATTCGATTTAAAGTCGAGGCTCTCGAAGTAGTACGCGACGTCGGAAGCGCCGGGACGCTCGGGCAATTTAATGCGCTCCTCCTTACGGACAACCGAGACGATGTGGCGCTTGCGCTCATCGGTGAAAAAGTAGTCGAGCCCTACGCTGAATACCATCGCGATTCGCAAAAGAGTCGGAAGGGTGGGGTACAACTTGTCGCGCTCGAGCTTGGAAAGAAGCGCTGGCGAAAGCCCAGTGTGCTTGCCCAATTCGACCAGTCCCATGCTCTTCTTCAAGCGCAGGGAGCGCAGCTTGGGCCCGATTTGATAGGGTCGCAGGTTGTCTTCAATCGTCTTGCTGAGCATGGGTTGTCCTCACTTTTTCTTCAAGTGCAAAAACTCGCCACTTCTTTTCACGGATTGCACACGAAACATCCGATACCATTGGTTCTCTCAATATTCAAACTAATTTTCGTTATAGTCAATAGTGCGGTCAAGAGATCCGTCTGTTTTCTTGATTGCCCGGGCCGCACCCTTGAGCCCAATGTTCGCGTGTTCCGGTTGCGGTGGCCGGCTTGGGGGAGTGGGCCACCGCGAAATCGCCGGGAGTCCGCGTCGCGTAAACTTAGGATGCTATGAATCCCGAAGTCATCGTAGTCGGCGCTGGCATATCAGGCCTGGTGGCGGCGGTAGAGCTGCAGCGCCGAGGCCTCTCGGTTCAAGTCGTAGAAGCATCAGACGACATAGGTGGGCGTGTCTGCACTGACGAGGTGGATGGGTTCCTGCTGGACCGTGGTTTCCAGGTTCTGCTGACGGCGTATCCGGAAGCGCGTCGCTGTCTCAACTTCGAGGCGCTCGAACTTAGGCAGTTCGAGCCGGGCGCTATTGTGCGACATGACGGACGCTTTCACATTGTTTCCGATCCCATTCGCCAGCCGCGAAAGATCTTGTCCGCTACGTTTTCACCGATCGGCACATTCGACGACAAGTTGCTGATCGCAAAGCTGCGGGGAGAGGTCCTGAACGCGGAAATCGATGAGGTCCTCAGCGCCCCGGAAATCCCGACGATCTCTGCACTACGCGAGTTTGGATTCTCCGACAAAATCATCGAGCGGTTCTTCCGCCCGTTTCTTGGCGGAATTTTCCTCGATCCGGAACTGGCGACGTCAGACCGCATGTTCCGCTTCGTCTATCGCATGTTTGCTCAGGGGATGGCGGCGATTCCGAACGCCGGCATGCAGGCGATCCCGCGGCAACTGGCCTCACATCTTTCGCAGGAATGCATCCGAACGAACGCGCCGGTGCAGCATGTCTGGCCAGGTGGGGTGCGATTGCAGAGCGGCGAAGAATTATTCGCAGGCGCGGTGGTCGTGGCGTGCGATCCGGTTCATGCTGCGAGGCTGCTGCCGCAAACCGGTATTCGCACTGCGATGCGAGGCGTGCGCTGCCTGTACTTTGCGGCTGCGGATGCTCCCGTCGGGGACCGCTATCTGGTGCTCAATGGCGATGGCGAAGGGCCCATCAACAATTTATGCATTCCCAGCGTGATCGCTCCCGGATATGCTCCCCGCGGATGTCATCTTGTCTCAGTCACGGTTTTGCACGCCTCACTTAGCGAAGATCATCTGATCCGTGACGTGCGCGAGCAATTAGTCCATTGGTTTGGAGAACAGGTCAATGGCTGGGAATATCTGCGCACCTATCACATTGAGAATGCCCTGCCCGACCAGTCTCTGGAGCAAGGCGGTGTTGCCATGTCTGCAGTGCGCGCTGAGGCCGGAGTTTACTTCTGTGGAGACCACTGCGGCACAGCGTCGCTGAACGGAGCTATGTTGGCGGGACGACGGGCGGCAGACGCGGTCTGCGCCGAGTTTGGTAGATCCGGCGAACTGCTGTAGTCGTTTGCTGGGATTAGTGGACCCTCGCCATGATCAGGGCAAAGGTCACCAGCGATACGGCCACGCCCGCCCACCATTTTTTTGAAACCGTCTTTCCGGAAAAAGCACATGCAGCTGCGCTTCCGAGCGTGAGCGTTTGGACCGTCTTTAGAGATGGCATTACCGCTGCAACGTGCGGGTAGAGCGCCACGGAAAACCAGAAATAGACTAACCAGAGCACGGCCAGTACGCCCACCGCAATGCCGAACTGTCTCATTTCGCCTCCCCGCACAATGATCATCGCTTGAAGCTTTGATCCAGGCAATCGCCGATTTCAGGAGGAGGTAACTACAGAGACTCACTTAGAATCATAGTGACATGCTTGCGACTTCGAACCCGGCTGCGATGGCTTTGTCCTGGCGGCGAGTGAAAACCTTCCTTCTCTGCGTGGGGCTGCTCCTGACGTCTATTGCGTGTGCCACGAAACCTGCAGGCAAGCGTTACGAGTTGCAGGGCCGCGTGGTTGCTGTGGATTCTGGGTCCCGCGAACTTACCGTCGCTCACCAGGACATTCCCGGCCTGATGCCGGGCATGACAATGCCCTTCCTCGTCGCCCGCGACCAGGACTGGATCTTCGGCAAAATCGGTCCCGGCGATCACGTTCACGCGACCTTGGTAATGACCGACCATGCCGAGTTGCAGGACATCTCCTTCACCAAAGCCAGCGACACGGCAGGCGATGGCACCTCCAACTTACGCGCCCCGGAACCTGGCGACGATGTACCCAACTTCAAGCTAGTGAATCAATTCGGCAAGACGATTCACCTGGACCAGTTCCACGGGAAGCCTCTACTACTCACGTTTATCTACACGCGCTGCCCTCTACCTGATTTCTGCCCGCGCCTGAGCAGCAATTTCGCAGAGGTGCTTGAGCGATTGCAGAAAAGCCCGAAGGCCTTCGAGAGCGCGCAACTGCTAAGCATCAGCATCGATCCGGAATACGACAAGTCGAGCGTGCTGCACAGTTACGGCAAGCCGTACGTGGGTAATATCGATTCCGGGTTTCGGCACTGGCAGTTTGCTTCCGGTTCTCCCGAGGAAGTGCGTAAGACTGCGGACTTTTTCGGTCTCTCGTATAACGAGAAGCAGGGCCAGATCGTGCACACGCTGCAAACTGTCCTGATTGGCACAGACGGGAGGATCGTGAAAGTGTACGCGGGCAACCAGTGGAAGCCTGCCGACGTAGCGGCTGACTATGTGGCTGCCGCAGTGAGTCATTAGACCGCATCGCCCAATGCATGCGGACATTAGTGTGCGAGTTGCAGCTCCGTAGCCCGCAGCCGGCAATTTCCGCAGGAAACTTTCCCGGTTCTCGCGCATCAGAGTATGGTCGGGTTTTTCTTTCCTTAATCCATGGCTGAGACCCTGCAATTCGTCGTACAACACGGATATGTCCTGTTGTTTTTCTGGGTGTTGGTAGAACAGGCAGGCTTGCCAATCCCGGCAACGCCGCTGTTGCTCGCCGCCGGAGCATTGGCAGGACAGCATCAATTGAAGTTTGCTTTAGTAGTAATCGTCGCCGCAACCGGCTCGCTGGTCAGCGACGCTTTCTGGTACTTCTTCGGCAGGCGCAAGGGACCGGTCGTCCTCAACTTCCTGTGCAGGATTGCCCTGGAGCCCGACTCCTGCGTCCGGCGTACAGAGACCACATTTACCAGGTTTGGGATCCAGACCCTTTTGATCTGCAAGTTTGTTCCCGGACTGAACACAGCGGCTCCTGCGCTCTCGGCGACAGCGGGTATCGGATTGCCGCAGTTTCTGCTCTTCGATTGGCTGGGAGCACTGCTGTGGTCGAGCGCATTTGCCGGTCTGGGACTGCTGTTCAGCCGGCAACTGGACCGCGTCGCTCTCGACATAGCGCAATTCGGTTCGTTGACGCTGCTGCTAGTAGTCGGCGGAATTGCCGGGTACATTGCATACAAGCTCTACGAGCGTCGCCGCTTCCTGAAGCAGGTTGCCGGGGTGCGCATCACACCCGAAGAGCTTAAAGACAAGTTGGAAGAGGGCGAAGCTGTGACCATTATTGATTTGCGTCATCCGCTCGACCTGTTGCCTGACCCCCGCACCCTGCCAGGTGCACTGCGTATTTCACCGGAAGAACTGGAGAGACGGCAGAACGAAATCACCCGAGGTGGCGAGATCGTGCTGTTCTGTACTTGACCCAACGAAGCGACCAGCGCCCGTGTGGCGCTGCGACTTCGGCGCCATGGTATCCGCGACGTACGCCCGCTGCTAGGCGGGTATCACGCCTGGAAAGATCTCGGCTATCCTCTCGAGGAAGTGCCGGAGGGCAGCAACACTGCCGCCAGCAACGAATCCATGGCTGCTGAAGACATAGCGTAAGAGACGCGTCGAATCAATCTTGCGCGCGCGAAAGTTCAAGTATTAGATGAGGGTTACTCTCTGACCGGATTCGGTTCGTTTTCCGGCGTGAGTTCGACTACGGGGATGGCTTCTCCATTCACTGCCGCAGGCAGGGCCGGAACCGGAGTGTGGGGTTTGCCGGCCGTTTTCGTGACCGGAGCCGACTTTTCATGCGGTCCGATGTGCCAGATATCGCGAGCGTACTCCAGCACGGTACGGTCGCTGGAAAACTTTCCGATGCGCGCCACATTGAGAATTGACTTGCGGTACCAAACATCGTCCTGCCGGTATTCAGAGGCGATCTGCTTCTGGGTCTCAACGTAGCTGGGAAAGTCCGCGATGTGATAGTAACGATCGCCGCGATGGACAAGTTCGTCAAAGATCCAGCGGAACAGGCCATGCTCGCTGGGACAGAAGCGGTCTGAAGCAAGCGCGTCCATCACTTCCTTCACTTCCGGATCGTTGTCGTAGCGCTCCCTGGGGTTATAAGTCCCCTGCTGCTGCATCTGGAGAATTTCTTCCGCACGCAACCCGAAGATAAAGATGTTGTCGAGGCCGACCTCTTCGGCAATCTCGATGTTGGCGCCGTCCCAGGTGCCGATGGTCAGGGCTCCGTTCATGGACAGCTTCATGTTGCCGGTGCCCGAGGCTTCCATTCCGGCGGTGGAGATCTGCTCGCTGAGATCGGCGCCAGGAATGATCAGCGTCGCCAGTGACACCCGGTAGTCCGGCAGAAATGCCACTTTGATCGCATCCTTGACGCGATCGTCGCTGTTCACGACGTCGGCAACGTTGTGGATGAGCTTAATGATCTGCTTGGCCGCCCAGTATCCTGGAGCCGCCTTACCTGCAAATACATACGTCCGTGGCGCCGTCGGCATTTCTCCGTGATCGACAATCCGCAGATAGTCATGAATCACTTTCATTACCGCCAGCAGTTGTCTCTTGTACTCGTGGATTCGTTTGATCTGTACGTCGAAAATGGAATCAGGATCGGCAATCACGCCAACCTGCGCTCGAATTGCGTCAGCCAGCGTCAGCTTGTTCTGCCGCTTAACCTCTTTGAACGCTGCGCGAAATTCCTTGTCTTCGGCCCACGGCTCGAGATCGCGCAGTCGGCTTAAGTCGGTGATCCACTTCTGCTCGTCAAGGGTGCGGCTGATCAGGTCCGTCAACCCTGGGTTGGCCTTCATCAGCCAGCGGCGGGGAGCCACGCCATTGGTCTTGTTATTGAACTTCTCCGGCCAGATCTCGGCAAACTCAGGAACCAGGGACTTCACCAGCAGATTGCTATGCAACGCTGAGACGCCGTTCACCGAATGACTGCCGACGATGCACAGATGCGCCATGCGTACATGTTTCTCGTAGCCTTCCTCGATGATCGACATCTTGCGCAGCTTTTCCCCGTCCATCAAGGGCAAGTGAGTAATCTGGCGCAGAAAACGATCGTTGATGCTGAAGATGATCTGCACGTGCCGCGGCAGCACTTTTTCCATCAGTGGAACGGACCACTTCTCCAGCGCCTCGGGCAGGAGAGTGTGGTTGGTGTAAGCCAGCGTGTTGCAGGTGATGTCCCAAGCCTTCTCGAATGGCAAGCCGTACTGGTCCAAGAGGACATGCATCAATTCCGCCACGGCAAGGCTGGGGTGAGTGTCGTTCATCTGGACGGCGGCCTTGGCGGGCAGCAGTTCGATGTCGTCGTGCTGCTGGCGGAAGCGGCGCACGATGTCGCCCACTGCGCAGGCCACCAAGAAGTACTCCTGCACCAGGCGAAGCTCCTTGCCCGCCATCGCCGTGTCGGAAGGATAGAGCACACGGGAAATGTTCTCGCTCCCGATCTTCTGTTCCACGGCGCGAATGTAGTCGCCGCGGTTGAAGATATCGATGTCGAAGTCTTCCGAAGCGCGCGCCGCGAACAAACGCAGCCAGTTCACGGTTTGACCGAGGTAGCCGACAATCGGTATGTCGGTCGGAACCCCCAGCACGATTTTGTAGTTGATCCAGGTCTGCTTCAGATTGCCGTCAGCATCGCGCTGCGAGTCCATGCGGCCGTACATCGGAATGCTGATGGCTTCTTCCGGGTGCTCGATCTGGAACGGCGTGCCGTTGGCTTTCCAGCGATCGGGCTTCTCGCGCTGAAAGCCGTTGAAGATCTCCTGTTTGAAGAGGCCGTATTCGTAGTCGATGCCGTAGCCGTAGCCGGGCATGCCCAAGGTGGCCAGCGATTCCAGGAAGCACGCAGCGAGGCGGCCAAGGCCGCCGTTGCCAAGTCCCGCGTCGGATTCGCTCTCCAGCACGTCGTCGAGGTCGATGCCGAACCCGGCCAGCACCTCGCGGCACAACTCCTCGATACGGAGGTTGGACAGGTTATCGCCCAGCAGACGCCCCATGAGGAATTCCATGGAGAGGTAATAAAGGCGTTTGGCGTCCTTGTGGCGGAAACGGGACTCGGTCTCCAGCATGCGATCGACGATGCGGTCGCGCAGCGCAAGCGATACCGGCATGAGATAGTCCGCGGCTTTCAGGTCGGAAGTCGGGCGGACGAGGGTGTATCGCACGTGCCGCAGGATGGCTTCCCGCAGCATTTCAGCGGTCCGGACTTGCGCCAGGAATCCGGGGGTTGGAGCTGAATAGGCGTGCGTCTCGTGCTTTCGCTCGCCATGATCCCCCGAACCTTCGGCGCGATGAGCGCCGGAATTTTCGGCGAAGTCACCGTCCCCGGAATGTTCCGGCCGTTTGCCAGAACCGTTAGGTTTTTCGTCGCTACTTATGGCGCGTTACCCCGACGTACTCTCAGCCTTATATTCTAATGCAGAAGCCGTTTGCGCCATCACCCGAGATGGTCACGCCGAGCGCCACTTCCGTGCTTCGCAGCCGATGACTTCTGCGGAATCAATGACATCGGAATCAGCGAGATCTAAAAAGCGGATGAGGCACCTCAATCGCTAACAGCCCGTATGCAAACAGAAAACTGACGGCGCTATTTTTCGTCCGCTGAAACTGGAAACACGCTGTGCCGCGGTTCGGGCATGGCCGCGTCGCCTTTGGCCGCATGCCAGAGGATCGCATTCAGTACTTCCGTGTCAGCGGCATCGGCGACGGAGAAGTCGAGTTCTGCTGACTCTTTCGCTCCAGGTGCATCCTTCGCGTTTGCCTGATAGATCGTGCCATTCTCGCGATTGCGATAGTCGGCTTTAAACGACGGCTGATCGCCTGCGCCAGTGAACAGTGAGGCGATGACTGCGGCATGCGCGTCATTGTTGTTCATGGGGGGCAATCCGAGCAGGGTCTCCATGGTGTGAATCATGTTCACCGTTGTATAGAAGTTGTGATCGACGAAGGGCTTCGGAGCGCTCGGCGAATACTTGCTGACGACCAGCGCGATGCTGCGGTGAGCGTCGACGTGGTCCGCGCCGTTCTGCGCGTCGTCTTCCAGCACGAAGATCGCGGTGTCGTCCCAGTAAGGGCTGTTCGAGATGGCTTCCACTACGCGCCCGACGGCCAGATCATTGTCGGCGACACACGCGTTCGGAGTCGGCGAACCGACCTTGGTGCCGGCCGTGTGGTCGTTGGGCAACCGCACCAGAGCAAAGCTCGGCAATTGTTCCCCCTTGCCGCTATTGCGGGCAGCAACAAACCCGGCAAATTCGCGCAGAAATATGTCCACTCGAAATTGATCCGGGAACTCCACCTTGAAGTCGGGATAGGTCGGATCGAAATGGTCGCGAAGGTCAGCCTTCGTCGGGACGTTGTAGGCCATCAACGGAATGATGTACCGGTACTTACTTTTGCCGCTTCCCAATTGTGGCGGCAGGTCTTCGCCCGGCTTGATGTCGCGGCGGTCGCATTTCGGCAGTTCCCCGGTCGGAGCGCCAGTCGCAGCCGGAGTGTAGTTCTGCTTCATTTCTTCGCACCAGTGGGTTTCGATGTATTCGCCATAATGCCGATAGCTGACCTTATGGCGCGCAAGATTATCGAACAGATATCCGGTCGCAGGCTCGTTAACGTCAGGAATGCCCTCGGTGAACGGAACGATGTCGCCTACGGTGCCCTCGGAGTCGTAGTCCCGCTCTCTGCCGCGGTAATCGACTGGCCACGCCTTCTCGTTGTAGTCGGTGGTAATGGCCGCCATCGACCAGGGATGCCCGTCGCCGGAAACCTCTCCACTGTCGTAGAAGTTGTCGAGCACGCCGAATTGACGTGCCAGCTTGTGCTGGTTGGGGGTGATGTCTTCGCCATACATCACCAGCGATGCGTCGCCGTTGGCTTCCTTGATGTCGCCAAAGAGCTGATCGTAGGTGCGGTTCTCTTTGATGATGTAAACCACGTGATGGATGGGATTGCCGGCGGGGTGGAAAGTGATCTGATCGGTCCGGCCTTCCATGCGATTACTCTGCAGAACTTCCGCGGTCAGCGCCTCGTGATCGCGCTCCGCGTCCTTCAAGTTCACGCGCGCGATGGAACCACGAACGAGAGAGGCGATGTAGGGATGCTGAAGCTTGTTGCCGCGCAACGCCACGGTCTCGGTGCCGGAATTTGGTCCCGTGCCGATTCCCTTCCCCGTCGCGACAAACAAGTCGTCGCCCCGGACGGCCAGCGCCGTGGGGTACCACTCGGTCGGGATGAAGTTGGCGGCGCGGTCCTGGTTGGCCTGGGCGTGGGTTCCTCGACTTTCGCGCAAGTCAAAAACCGCAACAGCGTCAGAACTGGATTCCGCCACGTAGAGCGTTTTGCCATCCTTGGACTGCGCCAGAGCAATCGGGTAATTTCCGCCATAGCTCTGTCCCGGCAGGTGAGTGTCGAGGGAGCGCCCGACCTTGCCATCTGCCGTTGCGATAACGGCGACCCGGTCGCGATTGGCCAGCGTTGCATAGAGTCGACTCTCATCCGGACTAAGCAGCAGAGCTGTGGGATGCGAGGATGCCTCCGTCTCCTCTTTAGGCGGCGACAGGGTAATCTGCCGCGCCACTTTGCCGGAGTGCAGATCGAGTTCGGCGACACTGGAACCGTTCCACAACGAGCACCATGCGCGACTGCCGTCCATGTTGGCGACTACTTCGTAGGGGAACGTGGTCGGCACGACCTTACCGCGTCCTAGATCGAAACGCTGCAACACCTTGCCATCGCGCGCGTCGATCAGTACCGCGTCATCCGCCAGATTCTCGGCCACCACCAGCGCGTCGCCGCCGTCGCGCCTCACCACGGCAATGCCTGCTGGATACGGAGACACCGCTCCAGCGGAGGCAAACTTCGCGCCGTACGTGTTCTTCTTGTCCTTGCCGAGGGGAGCCAGTGGCAGCTTCAAGAACCGATCCGGCGTCAATGTCCCATTGGCGAATCGGTACACTGCGATCCCGTTGCCGGTGTTGCCCGGTTTCTTGCCCTCCGGATCGGTGAGTGACGCCATTGAGGCGTAGAGTTCGGTGCCATCGCCGCTCCAAGCCAAGCCGAGGAAGTATGTCTGCTGCGCGTGCGGCGCCAGCCGTGGGTCGGGAAAGTCGCGCAGTTGATTCGTTGCCAGTTCCAGCACCGCGATCGACTGCCGATAGTCCGACTCGGCTGAACCAAAGCCATTGTTGAGCAGGGCCAAGTACCTGCCGTCAGGACTAAGCGCTACCGTTACCGGAAGGCTGTTGGTGCGCTGCGGTTCGCCCGGAACGGGCTCCAGCAGCGTCTTGCTGGTAGAAAGCGATACTTCCTTCGGGGCTTTTTGCGCGGCAACCTGCGCAGAAACCGACGTAACGCATAGGCTGACAACTGACAGGGCAACGATCCAGCGGAGGTTCATGACACTCCTTATCGGGATGGCAGGGACGGAGACGGGAAACGGAGAATGTGACCTGAAGCCGCGTGCTCGGGGTCCCCTATATTCTTCCTGAGGTGCGCCAGCACGCGCTCGACTTCCTCCTCAATGGGAGCAGCGCCGAAGACCAGCACGTCGGCATGCGCTTGAGTGGGGCGCACATAACGCTCTGCCATGGGAGCGACCGTCACGCGAAACTGCTCGACGACCGACTCAGGAGTGCGGCCGCGCTCGCGCACATCGCGCTCCTGCCTCCGTTGCAGACAAACGTCGTCGGTCATGTCAACGTACACTCCAGTCCCCAGAAGGCGACGCAACTCCGGCCAGTGCAGCGTGAACAGCCCTTCGACGATCACAAATTGCGCTGGCTGAAACGACTGCGTCTCACCAGTGCGAGTGTGGAGTGAAAAATCGTAAGTGGGAATTTCTATGGCTTGCCCCTCGTACAGATGCGCCACCTGAGCAATCAGCAACTCGTGTTCGAGAGCCGCCGGATCGTCGAAGTTAGAACGGGCGCGCTCCTCCAGCGGCAGATGGGAGAGATCGCGATAGTAGCGATCGAGGGCCAGAACGGGCGCCCGCAGGCGTTGGGAAAGGTGGTGGGCGAGATAGCTCTTCCCAGCTCCCGACGGGCCGGCAATGCCAATCAGATAGGACTTCCCGGACATGCGGCTCCAGTGTAAACCCAGTGGTTAGTGGTCAGTAAAAGCTCTTATCCGAACGCAATTGCGCTAGGTCGTTATTACGCAAACCGAGATCCGATGTGCTGCTCGATGCGTGGCAAAACGGCGCGCAGCAGCGCCAGGAACTTCCCCCGGACCCGCTCACCGGTCTCGAGTACTTCTTCGTGGCTGATCTTCTGGCCGCTCAGTCCGGCGGCCATATTAGTGACACACGAGATCGCCAGAACCTCGAGGCCCATGTGGCGGGCCGCGATCACTTCCGGCACAGTGGACATGCCCACGAGGTCGGCGCCGATTGTCCTCAGGTAGCGGATCTCCGCCGGTGTTTCGTAGCTCGGTCCCAGCATGGCGGCATAGATGCCTTCGTGTATGTCACCGCCCAATCGTTGGGACTCTCCGAGCGCAAAGCTGCGGAATTGAGGGTTATAGGAATCGGTCATGTCGGGAAAGCGAGGACCAAAGCGGTCCTCGTTGGCGCCGGCCAGGGGATTTTGACCTTGCAGGTTCATGTGGTCGCGAATGACGACCAGCGCGCCGCGTCCGTAGGTCGGATTGATTCCGCCAGCAGCGTTGGTCAGGACTACGGCCCGCACGCCCATGCGGCCAAATACGCGAATGGGAAATGCAACCTCCTGCACTGAGTATCCCTCGTAGAGGTGCACGCGTCCCTGCATGGCCGCAACTGCAATACCAGAAACAGTCCCTATGACCAGCGTTCCAGCGTGACCAACGGCAGTGCTTCGCGGGAAGCTCGGGATATCCGCGTACGGGATGCGGACTGGGTTTTCCAACTCGTCCGCAAAGCCGCCAAGGCCGGATCCGAGCACGAGGGCAATGCGAGGACGAAGGGTGGTGCGTCCAAGAATGAACTGCGCAGCCTGTTCAGCGCGGCTGAATTCGTCAGCGTTGGACTTGCTTGAGGATGGAGCTGGCATTTTTGTCAGGAGCATTTTTGTCAGGAGCCCGAGTTCAAAAGGAAGAATCGAATCATTTGCCAATCTCTTCCAGGTACTTTTCGACTTCCAGTGCGGCCATGCAACCGGTTCCCGCGGCAGTAACGGCTTGCCGGTAGCGCCGGTCGGCCACGTCTCCAGAAATGAACACGCCGGGGACTTTGGTGCACACGTGCCCATCGGAAGGAACGAGGTATCCCTCGCCATCCCGCTTGAGCTGATCGCCAACGAAGCCGGCGTTCGGAGTGTGTCCGATGCCAAGGAACATCGCACTGGTGGGGAAATCCCACTGCTCGCCCGTTTTCAAGTTGCGCAACCGAAGTCCTGTGACTTCTTTCTTGCTGACGTCGTGCACGTCGTCAACGACGGTATCGGTAAGGAATTCGATCTTATTGTTTTGGCGCGCACGTTCGAGCATGATCTTCGACGCGCGGAACTCATTGCGACGATGAATGAGGGTCACCTTGGAAGCAAACCGGGTCAGGAAGAGAGCTTCCTCCATGGCCGAATCTCCGCCGCCGATGACCGCGATCTCCTTGCCTGAAAAGAAAAATCCGTCACAGGTGGCGCACGAAGAGACCCCGTGTCCGATCAAAGCTTTCTCGTTCGGCAGATCGAGCCAACGTGCCGAAGCCCCGCTGGCAATGATCAGCGCGCGAGCGAGCAGGGCATCCCGTCCCAGACTCACTTCGATGGGCTTGCTGCCGAGTCCCTCAGTCTTCTGGCTGAGATCGACGCTGACCACGTGACCCGTCTTAAACTCCGCGCCGAAGCGCGCAGCCTGCTTTCGCATGTTGTCGATGAGTTCCGGCCCCTGGATCCCTTCGGGAAAGCCGGGGAAATTCTCGACCAGAGTGGTGATGGCAAGCTGGCCGCCGGGCTCATGCCCGTCGATGACTAGCGGGCGGAGGTTGGCGCGAGCCGCATAGATGGCGGCAGTTAACCCCGAACATCCGGAGCCGATGATGATGACGTTGCTAACGTTGTCGGTCATAGAAGTAGAAATAGATTCCGTAAAGCCCAGGAAAGATGCGGGAGCGCTGCGCTCGACATGACGCAAGGCAACAAAACGTTGTGCTGCACTCAGTTGGGCGGAAACGAAATGCCCTTTGGATTCTAACAAGTGCAGGTGATTCGCGAAATGACGGTTTTTCGATGTGCGGTACTTTGCAAAAGACTGCATCCCAAAAAGTGCTTGGATCAAGTTCGCTAAAGCCCGACTTCAATGGTATGAACCTCGACGAGATTGAAAGTCATGCCCCTGCAATGCGTAATGGGCGGTAGAATCGACTGCATGGCGAAGCTCACATTGGTATATGGAATGCGTCTGCTGCCTTCGGAAGAAATTGATGAGGTGGGAGAAGCTCTGGTGAAGCTTAAGAACGGCCGCGAGGCCCGCATCAGTCTTCATATTGTCGAGGGATCGAAGGACGATATTGAAAAGCAACTGCGCACGAGCATCGACGCCTTCTTTGATCTCTATCCTGAAATTTAACGGCAGTCGACCGCTCTCATGGACTGGAATTGTGTCGCGCCGCAGTATCGGCCACGGCTCTCGGGAACGTTACCATCCAGGAAACCGTAATACAGTACAGATGATGCCCGCGGCGTCGCGGCTATAATCCCCTAACCACCGCGATAGAATGCAGGTAGTCCGTGACTGAGCTCCCTAACTCGACGCAAATACGACTCGCCCTAAGGCGGATGTTGCGTCCGACCAGCAAGCTGGGAAAGACGACTCTCTGGTTTGGCGGCCTGGCGCTGGCGCTGCAGTTGTGCCGGTTGATTGCGGGTTCGCATAGCGGCTCCATGCTGAGCGTATGGGCAGCCCTAATCACGTATGTGTTCACGGTCTGCCTTCTGCTGCGAGGCCTACGCTGGGTGCGCCAACGCCTGATGTGGCGGCTGCGCAATCGCCTGATTGTCACGTATGTATTTATCGGCGTCATTCCCATAGTGCTGCTCTTATCGATGGTGTTGCTGGCTGGATATCTTTTTGCTGGACAATTTGCCACTTATATCGCACTTGCTGACCTTGACAGCGAATTGCAGCATCTGACCGCTGTCAACAATGCACTGTCGGAACAATTCCGCACGCTGACCGAGTCGGGAAAGCTGACGCCGCAATTGGCCGCCGAAATCGCGAGTTCGTCGGACGAAAGCTTGCGACAGCGTACTTTGACAGTGCTAGAAGGCGACAAAGGATTTGTGATTGAGCCGGGAGGTAAGATCACGGAAGTCGAGCTGAAGCTTCCAGAAACAGCAAAAGGCGGCCTCAATCGCTTCGTCATGGACCACGGCCGGCTTGATTTGCGATCGGTGAAACGGATCGAGGCTGGCTCGCGCCACATGATCATCCTGTCGAACCTGCCGATCACCTCGGAATTGTTGCAGCGGGCGGCGCACGTGGGTTCGGTCGATCTCTATCCACCGGACCAGGATATACACTTTGACCAGCCGGCACCGATGTCGTCGGAAAAGAAGGCGCCCTCTGGTGACTCCTCCCCTGAGAGTTTTGCGGCTCCCAAGTCACTGGCGGGAAAGAGAACGACTAGTGGGGCTCAGAATATTAAGGCGGGCCGGGTAGTCCCCGCCGCGTCGCGCTTTGATCCGGAGTTCCGCTGGTGGACGCCGTTCAACGTAGTGGATTGGGAGAGCGGTAAGGAGTTAACGGGTGTCATCATTGTCGGCACGCGGCCATCCATGCTGTACAAGGTGCTGTTTGGCAATCTGAACACCAAGGCCGGAATATTCATCGTCCAGGTCTTGCTGGGAATTGCCTTTTTTTTCGGGCTGATCGAGTTGATCGCCCTGTATATCGGGGTGCGGCTCACCCGTAGCGTGACGAAGTCGGTTGCCGACCTCTATACCGCGACCCAGCATGTAAATCGAGGCGACCTCTCGCATCGCATACAGATCCAGACCCACGACCAGATGGCGGCGCTCGAAGAGTCTTTCAATTCCATGTCCGCATCCCTGGCGAACTTAATTGCCGAACAAAAGGAAAAGCAGCGACTGGAAGGCGAGTTGGCGATTGCGCACGAGGTACAGGAGTTGCTTTTTCCACGGCAGATTTCAGAACTGAGCACCCTGGAAGTGCATGGAGTGTGCCGGCCAGCGCGAACCGTGAGTGGCGATTATTACGATTTCATCCCCCTGCACGATGACCGCATGGTGCTGGCCGTGGGCGACATCAGTGGCAAAGGTATTTCGGCAGCCTTGCTGATGGCAACGGTGCACGCCTTCGTGCGGGCCTATTCGCTGGAGCCCGACGTAGCGCTCGCTGCGGTCGCGGTCGGCAGCGAGTCCACCGGAGATCCGCAGATGTATTATCGCGGAACTGGCAGCCGTGACACTCATGTTTCTCCTGGAATGTTAATGGCCACGCTGAATTACCAGCTCTATCGCAGCACGCCGCCGGAAAAATACGCGACGATGTTCCTGGGTTGCTACGACGCTGAAACGAGGATCCTGACTTACTCCAACGCAGGACATTTGCCGCCCTATGTCATCAGGGGAGACGGCAGCATGACCCAACTGGACACATCAGGAACGGTAGTCGGGTTGTTTGACGCCATGAGCTATGAAGAGTCGCGCATACACATGCGGCCCGGAGACATCCTTGTCGCGTTCAGCGACGGGGTGACCGAACCCGAAAATGAGTTTGGGGAATTCGGCGAAGAGCGCCTGGTAGAGTTGATCCGCCTGCATCGCGATCAGCCGCTATCACGCATCTGTGACGCGGTGACGGGAGCTGTAGCAGACTGGATCGGCGGGAACGAACAGCCTGACGACGTTACGCTCGTGCTGGGCCGTGCGCGCTAGACCTGTCCACCTGGCATGATTTCAGTGAAATGGCCTCTTCCAGGCGTGCAGACCCGGGGTCATTCGAGGCCGAATCTCCGTGGTCACTTTCCGTCAGTTCGCTCGCCGCCGACCCTACTTCACATTTAGTGGGAAGAATACGTCTCCCATACGTCCCGTCTGGTTATCACGAACCAGGAAGCTGACCCTACATTCACCAGGAGATACTTCGAATGATCGCTTAAGTTGAAAACCTGATTCTTTGATATGCGCCACTGCATCCGGGGGAAATTTACCGCCGGCGCCTTCGTTCATGTTGCCGACCTTGTCGCCTTTGGCGTTGGTAGCGACGGCGACAAGGACGACGTCCACTGCACCGGTCGCTTCATTCAACACCCCGGCGTCACCGGGAAGGCTAATAACCAGGTTCACCTTCTTCTTTCCACCAGTCCCTTCCTCGATGCCGGCGACCGCGACCTTGAATCGTATCCCTGTGTATTCCAAGGGCGAGGTCATGGCTATGCCAATCTCGTCGGCGGCGCGCAATTTCGCTGTTCCTTCGTAGGGAAAATATCCTGAAGGATGGTTGACCTGGACATTCTGCTGATTGACCGTGACTTCCAGGCGGCGAAAATCAGGACTCGTGTTTGCATCTGGGGAATACCCGAGTTCGTAGCCTGCGGTGTTACCGGTGCTGCTCTGCAAAATATCTGGGAATGGATCGTTGCTGCCGTAAAAAGCCTTGCCTCCGGTAAGCAAGGCCAGTTCCTTCATTCTTTGTTGGGTGAACGAACTCGAAGCTGCGGTGTTTGCTCCGTTGACTTCGACGGGATAGACCGCCACTCCGCCGTCAAATAGCGCACGCATGGCCCGGCGCCATATTGGCATTAGGCGCTTTATCTCGGATTGGTTCAGCGAGTCCTTGGCGCCTCCAACGGTAGGGCCCGAAACCGCAACCCCTTGGCCCGCTTCTTGCGGAGATTTGAACTGCATGGTTTTTGCTTCGATATCGAAAGGAACACTGTTAGTCATCCACACCAGCGATTTACGTCCCGGCAGACCCTCGGATGCGAAACCGACATCCTGAAACATGGTCAGAGGGAGGTCAATAGGGGATCGCAGGAGTTCCAGCTCCGGCGTGGAATTGGAATGATCGCCCTTACTGAACGCGGTAAGCCGCGCCGCTTCGGCGGTCACCTCCGCTTCGTTGACACCAGGAGGAGGAACGACGCCCTTCATGCCCCCGAGACCGGCTTTGATGAGAGCCGCCAACAACACGTCGGAACCGGTGCGGTAGTCGTGATAGAGATACAGCCCTTTATTGCTCAGGATGCCGAGCGTAACTGCGTGTTTGGCCTGCGCCGCCTTGCCCAGGAACTTCAAGATGAGCGGACGCGAATCGCGCTCGTTCAAGTAACGGGTACCACTCGTGTCCAGGACAACGAAAATGGCGCCGCTGACCTCGCGGAAGTCCGGCAGATTGCTGAATTCGTTGGGCTGCAGTTGGGGTGGGGCGGCAGGTTTCGCATCCGGCCCAACAAACGTCGTGATGGCGCGCGGCTTTCCCGATTCCTGCACTGTAAAGTCCGGCTTGCCCAAAGTCATTAGCGGAGTGTCACCCGCGCCAGTGGCGCTGACCGTAATAACCACATTGTCTTGAGCCCACAGAGAAATTCCGACGGACACGCAGATTACCGCCAAGCAGAAAACAACCACCAGATGATGAAGATGCTTCATAAAACAATCTCCTCGCCACTCGCAACCAACCGGAACTCGCTGATGACTCCTGGCAAGTCCTCGGGCCATGCGCTTACGGGCCGTGATCTTATGAGAAAAACATTAATCTATGCGCGGGAAGTTTACGGCATCGCGAAACCCATAGCAATGACAATGCTCACATCGCGATGTGTGATTGCCAGCGCGCCAGTGCGTCTCAATTCGCCGGGGACTGGTTGAGCGAAGATGGCGAAGGGAGAAAACGGTATCCGATACCACGAACGGTGAGTAGGTGCTGCGGCTTGGATGGATCTTTCTCTATATATTTGCGCAACCGCACGACGAAATTGTCGATGGCGCGAGTGTCGGTGTCTTCGTGCAATCCCCAGACTTCTTCCAGGATCTGCTTGCGCGATACCACCTTGCCGTTACTGGCAATGAGGTGACGCAAGAGTTCAGCTTCCATCAGTGTCAGCCGATACACCTTGCCGTGGGCGCGCAGCTCAAGCGTGCCAAAATCCACCTGCTTGCCAGCGAAGGAATACACGTCAAACTCGCGCAGCGGACCCGCCGCCTTGGGCTCGGCCACGCGCGTCTGGTTTGGCGGATCGGTGACCAGCGTGCGGCTCCATTCGCGGCGGCGCAGCAGACTCTGAATGCGAGCCAGCAGAATATTCAGGTCAAACGGCTTGGGCAGGTAATCGTCAGCGCCGGCGGCAAAGCCATCGAGAACATCTTCAGGGCGGCCGCGAGCGGTGAGCATCAGCAGAGGAATGAAGTGATTGGCCTTGCGCAGTTCCGAAGCGACGGTAAAGCCATCCTTCCCGGGAAGCATGACGTCGAGCACTAGCAGATCAAATTGGACGTGTTCCTTGAGCAACAAGTCGAGCGCTGACTCTCCGTCGCCCGCGACCTGGGTCTTGTAGCCCTCGGCTTCAAGATTGAACTTGAGGCCGCGGGCCAGATGCTCTTCATCCTCTACCAACAGAATCCGGCCCGTCATTGCTGGAACCTTGGAAGCTCAATGGTCACAGTAGTTCCCTTTTCTGTCCCTTCACTTTCAGCAAAGGCGTTGCCACCATGCCGGCGGGCTATGGCCCGCACAATGAACAAGCCAAGGCCGCTCCCCTTCACCTGGGTCGAACCCGGCGTGAGCACGCGATAAAAGCGTTTAAAAATGCGCTTCAGTTCGCCGCGCGGAATGCCGACACCGTTGTCCTGCACCTTGATCAGCACCCGCTGCAGATCGGGCGTCACCACTTCCACGCGGATTCGCGGTTCGTTTCGCGAATACTTCACCGCATTGTCGAGGACGTTGGACAGCGCAGTAGAAAGCTCGTCGTGGTCCCCGGCAACTGTGAGGCGTTCCGTGGACTTGCCGTCTAGTTCCCAAGCCATCGCCTCGGGCGGCAGATGATGCCGGGATCGCGCCAACTCTACCGCATCCTGTACCAGCAAGCCGACTTCAACTTCGGACTTGTTGAGCACTGCGTTCTTCTGCACCACTCGGGCGGCGCGCAAGACCTGCTCGACCGTGCCCATCAGGCGTTGAGTATCTTCCAGCATGACTTGATAGAACTCGTGGCGCTGCGCTTCGTCCACGTCACGATGCTGCAGGGTCTCCAGGTACAGCCGGATGGATGTGATCGGCGTCTTCAGCTCATGTGTTACGGCGTTCAGAAAGCTGTCCTGCTGCTCGTTACGACGCACCTCGCGCACCAGAAAGATCGTATTGAGGATGACACCCGCGATAATAAATCCAAAGAAGATGACTCCGAGAATAAGAGGTACGACCTCACGCCAGTTGAGCACGATCCAACTAACGTTGAGGACCAGCGCGACGGAGGCAACCAAGACCCCCATGGTAATCGCGAAGGCGATGGTCTTTTTGCGGCTAGTAATGCGCATGGCGCTTTCAGGGGAAGGATAGCACCGCGAGATGCATTGTCAGCGCTCCACCGCGACAAAACAAAAAGGACGACGCTACTGCCGTCGTCCCTAATTCAATCGAGATTCTCGACTAGTCGCCGCTGTAAGCGCCGACCAGCTGCTCTTGGGCTTTGGCGGGAGTTTCTTCGATCGCCTGGATGCGGGCTTCGCGCAGCTTGGGAAGCTTCACGTCCCAGATCAAGCCTACGGCTTCGAACGCCTTGATCGCGTACCAGTTGAAGTCCACCTCGTACCAAGCCAGCCCATGACGCGCCGACTGCGGATGCGCGTGGTGATTGTTATGCCAACCTTCGCCGAAAGCCAGCAGGGCGACCCACCACAGGTTGCGCGAATCGTCGTCGGTGGCGAAGCGCTTCGATCCCCACATGTGGGTGGCTGAATTCACGAACCAGGTGGAGTGCAGCAGGAGCACGGTGCGCAGGAAGATGCCCCAGAACATCACCTTCCAGCCGCCGACGGCGAGCAGAATGAGGCCCACGACAACCATCGGGATCCAGTGCCACTCGCTGAGCCAGACGTGATACTTGTCTTTGCGGAGATCGGGCACGTACGGCAGCAGGCCCTGGATTTTGTTGTGCATGGCTTCGCCGCTCATGATCCATCCCATGTGCGCCCAAAAGCCGCCGTCACGCGGGCTGTGCGGATCGCCAGGCTTGTCGGTGAGCTGGTGATGCACGCGATGCGTGGCCACCCAGAAAATCGGCCCGCCTTCGAGCGACAGCGTGGCGCAGGTGGTGAGGAAGTATTCAAACCATTTGGGGCACTTGAAGCCGCGGTGCGTCAGCAGGCGGTGATAGCCCAGGCCGATGCCGAGACTTCCGGCCACCCAGTAAATGAAAAGTGCGGTAAAAAACGCGGGCCAGCTGAACATGAAGAGAGCCGCCACTGCGCCGATATGGAACGCCACCATAAAGCCCGACGTTATCCAGTTGATCTTGTGTTTGCGTGTCATGGAACCCCTTGGTCTTGCCTATCGCTCAATGCGCTATGGAAAGCAGCAGAGCCATTTCCAGACTAACAACTCGGCGGGAAACGCATTGTAATAGTTGTGTCACATCGGCTTGTGACGTGCGTCACAGGGTCACGGTCGCGGCAACAATTCATGTTTCCCCCGGATTTCATGAGGTCTCGGGAGCTATTTACTGATTCGTTATCGCAGGAATGGGGGAGGGCTAGCGTGGCAGCAATGCCCGGCTAACGCGATCCATGGTGGCATCGTCCAGTCCCTCCATGATGAGCAAGTCGCTGCCACGGGTTTGGAGAACGACTTTTCCCTGCGCACCCACGTTCCACTCCAGGCGAGGGTCGATCGAGCTTCCTCCTCCAATCATCCCGACATCGGGGCCGAGATGGTACCGAGCAGGGACATAGCCGCTGTAGAGCTTTTGGAAGGATTGCGCAGCTACGGGCGAGTCCCAGCGCGAGAAGTAGAGCAATGCGATCTGATCTTTCGGCGCCGCCTTCGCGTGAACTGCCAGGTAGTAGCCGCCGCGCCAGTGGGTGTAATACTGCTTCGCGTCTGTGTCCGGGGCATACTGCCGGGCCAGCAGGTAGATGTCGAATTCGCCCATTCCGCCAAAATCGTAGCGCTCATAACCGGGAGTAATTAGTTTGTCGAGATCGGGAATGGTCGGTGGCTCGACGTCTTGACCAGCAATGTAGGTGTCCGGCTCCATAACCTGGCGAGTATCAATCGGAGGATGGGCGAGCATACCCGCATATGCGGCGGTTCTTCCTTTCTTGCTGAGAACCTCCCGCACAGAGTCCAAGCCGAAGGTGTATGGCATCAAGAGGGACTCGCGTAGAAAGACTGGAGCTGACGCCAGCACTGGCGCGTCTTTGCCGTCAGTCATTGTGGCTCGCATCGCGTTCACCACGTCTGGGGCCGTAAGAACGTTCAATCCAGCGGGAGCCAGCGTGTAGTCGAGCATAGCGACCATCGCCTGTCCCTCGGTGACATTCTGGCGGGCGGCCTGGGCTTCTTCCACCACCTGCTCCTGCTGATCGGGAAGCGGAAGGTCGTCTTTCGCGCCGGCCATGCCCCACTTCTCCAAGTCGACCGCCTGGTCCTGCAAGGCGTGCGTCAACTCGTGCGCTAGAACTGTCTTCTGCAGCTCAGGTTGGACCCAGTCGAGCAGATTCACGGTCTTGGTCTTCGAGTCGTAGTAGGCAGCCACCTGTTCGCTGAGCAGCTTGAGAAATTCGGAGTGCAGGTCGTAGTTCGGTGGAATCATCCCAAACTTCATTAGGACCAGCTGCGAGCGCTCGAGCCGCTGCGTGTCCTTGTCGTCCTTCAGCCGCTTGTCGACATAGCGTTCGACCTTGTCCCGCGTAATGAGCTTGCGCTTCACCTTGTGTTTGATGGGCAGGCCGGTATCCTGGCTGACGAACTGAAGAATCTCGTCCACTGACCGGAAGAGTTCTTTGGCCTGGGCCTTGGTGATGGGCTTCGACGGCTCGGTCTGGGCGGCCTTCGCTTGCGGTGGCGGCGAGGGTTGCGCTTGCGGCGGCGCAGAAGGCTGATCCTTGACGGTTGCGCCGAGCCCGGGGACTGGTTGGGGCGGTTGCGTCGGTTGCGAAACTGTTTGACCAACCGCAGAGGCCAGCAGGAATGCGAGCAAGAAGACGACGAAAGCCAGCGACCGGCGGTGGGCTAAGGCAGATTTAGGATTCTCGATCATGCGGGAGTTTTCAGAATACATGAGGAGGGAGCCGATCTGTGACGTCGTGCATTACGCAGCATGTGAACCATGCCACCCTTAAGCAGCTCAGATCATCTCGCCACGTTACCAATGTCTACTGCAGTTCCCTGGTGCCTACCGCCTGTCGCAATTGCTCGAGCGATGTCATATACGTCGCCAGCGCCTGGCGGTAGCTCAACTGGGTCGAGCGATAGCTGCGCTCGGCGTCGAGGAAGTCCAGGAGCGAAGCCGCTCCATGTTCGTAGGAAAACTTTGTTATATCGAGCGACTCTTTGGCCTTGTCGAGATAACCCTTGTCGTACAACCGGAGCATCTGTTCGCTTCTCCGCAAGCCTTCGTAGGCGTTCTGGACATCGGTAAGGACCTGCTGTTCGGCCGCCTTCTGCTGGAACTGCGACTGGGTGACGGCGTATTGTGTGCGGGCAATCTCTCCCTGGTTCTTGTTGAACACGGGCAACGGGATGTTGAAGTAGAAGGCTCCCAGGTTGCTCTGGTTCAGACGCGTGTAGTCGAAAGTCACGTTTAAGTCGACCTTAGCGTTGGCTTTGGCCAGACCGACTTGGCTTTCGGACGCAGTCACGCTGCGTTGCGCCGCCTGCAAATCGGGGCGGTTGGCGAGGGCGCGAGCCTGCAGATCGTCCAGGCGCGCGGTCACCGGCTCGTATGCCAGGCTGCCGACTACTGCAAAGACTGGCGGCACCGAATCAAAGCCGAGAAATTGACGCAGTGAGGCCAGCGCCTGAGCCCGAGCCAACTGGGCATCGTTGACGTCGTTCTCGAATTGCAGCGACTGCAATTGGATCTTGAGCAGGTCGTTGCGGCTCATCGCTCCGGCTTGGTTACGCTGTTCGCTCAGAGCAACCGTCTTCTTGTAGCTGTCGAGCAGGCCTTGAGCGAACTCCAGGTTCGACTTCGCCAACAACGCTGCGATGAACAACTGCGCGGTGTTGGCGAGGACAGTGCGCTGCGAATCCAAGACTTGTGCCTCGGTCACCCCGGTGGCCGACTTGGCGGCATCCAACCGATGCTGGCGTTTCTTTCCGCGCTCAAAGAGGTAGCCGACTCCTGCGTCGAATTGCGAATTGTCGTTCCAGTAGGTCGGGTTACTGAACAGGCTGGGCTCAAACAGGGGAAGATATTGCGCATCCCAAGAGAGGACGGGATTGGGACGCAGGTTTGCGGTGATTTCCTGGGCCTTGTTCTGCCGAATTAGCGTCTGGCTCGCCTGCAAGGAAGGGTTGTTGCGTTTCGCCAGATCAAGCGCCTGTTCGAGCGTGACCGCCCGCGCCGAGGGGTTTATCAACGGGACCGGCACCTGCGGTGGTCCAGCCAAGGGCGGCGGAGTCTGCGCCTGTGCCGTCAACACGCGAGTTGGCTCGGGGGCAACAGGTAGCTGTTGAGCAGATATACAAGGCGAAGCTGCCAGCGCGGTTAGTCCGGCCGCAGTGGCGAATTTGCGAAACGACGAGTGCGAAAAAGGCTTACTCATTATTCGGTGACCTCCTCCGCCTCTTCCGGCAGGACATCGTTCGGCCCGGCCACCCAGGCGTAGAACGCGGGCAGCAAAACGAGGCTCAAGAATAATTCTGTCAGCAGTCCGCCCACAATCACGATGGCAAACGGACGTTGCGAGTCAGAGCCAATATCGTGCGACATGGCGGCCGGCAGCAGGCCCAGGCTCGCGACCAGCATGGTCATCATGATGGGGCGCAGGCGACGGGTCGACCCCACAACCACTGCCTCATGCACCGCAAAGCCACGGGCGCGGAGTTGGTTGATGTATTCGATCATCACTACTCCCGTTTGCACTGACACGCCAAACAGCGCCAGGAAACCAACGCCGGTGGAGACGCTGAAGTGTTCGCCCGTAAGCAGCAGCGCAATCAGGCCGCCGATGGGTGCGAGGCCAAGATTCAGCAGCACCAGGAATCCCCACTTAAAGGAGCGGAACATGGAGTACAGCACCAACATGATTACCAGGATGGTGAGCGGAATTACGATCGCCAGCCGATGATTGGCACGCTTCTGGCTCTCGTATTCACCGGCCCACTCCAGCGTGTAGCCTTGCGGCAACTTGACTTCGCGATTCACCTTCATCATGGCTTGTTCGACGGTACTGCCGAGATCGCTGCCGCGAACGCTGTACTTAATCGCGATATAGCGCTGGTTCCCTTCCCGATTGATCATCGACGCGCCGTCTTCAATGCGGATGTCGGTGACTTCGCTCAGCGAGACGCGTTCGCCGCTGGGTGAGGCAATGCGGATGTTGCGAATGTCATCCACGGATTGCCGGAACTGCTCCTGGTAGCGAGGAACGAGATCGAAGCGCTGCTCGCCGATAAGGATCTGACTGACGGGATTGCCCCCTACTGCGGTTTGGATTGCGTCCTGAATGTCGGAAGCATTGATACCGAAGCGGTCTGCTTTCTGCCGGTTCACCGCGATGTTGACGTTCGGTTGACCGAGTACGCGGAAAAGCCCAAGATCGGCGACCCCGGGAACCGTCCGCATCACTGCCATAATCTCTTCGCCCTTTTGCTCTAGATCTTTCAGGTCTGAACCGAAAATCTTGACGGCGAGTTCACCCTTCACGCCGCTGACCGCTTCTTCCATGTTGTCCGCAATGGGCTGGGAGAAGCCCCAGGTCACGCCGGGGATCTTCTCTACTTCGTTGTCCATGGCCTCGATCAGAAGTTCCTTGCGGCCTCGAAATTGTGGTCGCCACTCACTACGCGGCTTGAGATCGACGAAGTACTCCGTATTGAAGAAGCCGGTGGCATCGGTACCATCGTCAGAGCGGCCTACCTGCGAAACTACTTTTGTCACTTCCGGAAAGCTGGCGAAGATGATGCGCGCCTTATCCATCACTTCGCCGCCCGCAGATGGACCAGTACTCGGGGACAAGGTTCCGCGCGCCCAGATTGAACCCTCGTCGAGATGCGGCAGAAACTCCGAGCCGATGATTCCGGCAAATCCGAGGTATGCCGACAGGGCAAAGACCAGAATGGCAGAGGCCAGAACGACAGGGCGGCGAACAATGATCCAGCCTAGAGTCCGCTCGTAGTTTGTCGTAATCCACTTGACGATCGGATTGTCCCAGGCATGCGCACCCTTGCGGAAGATATAGCTGGCGAGAACCGGGGCTATGATGATGGAAAACAGCAGAGCACCCAGAAGTGCGAAGGTAACGGTCCACGCCATGGGCTTGAAGAGACGGCCCTCTACGCGCTGCAGAGTGAAGATCGGCAGGTAGGTGATGATGATGATGGCGATGGCGTAAAACACGGGGCGCTGCACCTCGTGCGCGGCGGAGCGAATGGTCTCGTCTACAGATGCATGACCTTCTTTCCAGCCCTCCAAGCGGCGCTGGATGTTTTCAACCATTACGGCAGCGCCTTCCACGATCATGCCGAAGTCCAACGCGCCTAGCGAAAGCAGGTTTGCCGGAATGTGTCGGAGGTCGAGCAGAATCGACGCGAAGAACAACGAAAAAGGAATAGTGAGCGCCACAATCAGCGCGGACCGTAAGTTTCCGAGGAAGAAGAACAGCACCAGTACGACCAGCAGGATGCCTTCGGTGAGGTTATGCAGAACGGTGTGCGTCGTCAGGTGTACCAGATCGTCGCGATCAATGTGGGGAACGATCTTCACACCGTTGGGCAGCACGCGGGTATTTAACAATTCGACTTTCTTGTCGATGTCGCGGAGCACCGCTTCGGCTTCGGCGCCCTTGCGCATCTGCACAATGCCTTCGACCACGTCGTTGTTATCGGTCACGCGTCCATCGTCGTGACGAATCGCCTTGCCCAGCCTCCCGAGGCGAATCTTAGCGCCCTCAGTTACCACCGCCACATCGCGGATGCGCACTGGAGTGCCGTTCTTGGCGGTGAGCACAGTTGCACCAATGTCCTCGGTATTCTGCATCAGTCCAACGGCGCGAACGTTGTATGCTTGCTGTCCTTTCTCAATGAAGCTGCCACCGCCGTTGACGTTATTACTGGCGAGGGCCTGCTCCACCTGCGCCATAGTCAGACCGTAAGCAACCAGTTTGTCGGGATCGATTTGAACCTGATACTCGCGGGTCTGACCGCCAAAGATCGAGACGGAGGCTACGTTGGGCACGGACATCAGGTGCTTGAACACCACCCAGTCCTGAAGCGCCTTGAGGTCCATGACGTCGTAGCGCGGATCGGTACTTTGCAGCGTGTAGAAGTAGATCTGCCCGGCGGGACTGAAGTCGGGCCCGATTTGAGGATTCACTCCTGGTGGCAGGCTCACCAGGGTCAATTTCTCCAGTACTTGTTGCCGGTTTTGCGGGTTGTCCGACTCATCGTCAAACAACACCGTGATAAACGAAAGTCCCGCAATCGAAGTGGAGCGAAGATGCGTGAGATGGGCGACACCATTCAACTGCGTTTCAATAGGAATCGTGACCTGCTGTTCCACTTCCTCTGCCGCGCGCCCCGGCCATTGCGTAATCACCCAGACGTATTTATCAGCGACATCGGGATATGCCTCAACCGGCAGGTTGTGAAACGAGAGGATGCCCCAGACGAGCAAGCCGACGCCGACCGCCAGCACGAGGGTGCGATTGCGCAGTGCAAAATCGACCAGCGCCCGGATCATGCCCTACTGCTCCTCGGCCGCAGTCGCAAGTTGCAGCGCGTTGGTGGCGACCTTGTCTTGTGGCTTCAGTCCACTCGCCACCTGCACGAAGCCATCGCTGGTCTGCGGTCCCAGTTGCAAGGCAACTCGGCGAAACCGATTGTTTCCGGCAGGAACAAAGACCCAGTCTTTGTCGTGCAGATGCACAATGGCAGTCGGGGGGATTACGACCCGTTCGATCAGTTCACGTCCCTTGAACGTGGCGGTGACGAACATTCCTGCGCGCATAAGGCCTTTAGGATTGGGCAACTCGATGCGAACCTTCGCCGAGCGCGTCGTCGGATCGAGCAGCTCACTGATGTTGACCACCTTCCCGCGAAACTTCTGATCGGGATACGCGTTGAGAGTGATCTCGGCGGCGTCACCGACGTGCACGCGCGACAGCATGTCTTCGTACACATCGCATACCACCCAAACGGTGGACAGGTCGGCGATGGTGAAGAGATTGGGCGAGTTGTCGAGTGACTTCACGCCGGTACCGCCAGTGATCTGTTGGTCCACGATGGTTCCGGAAATAGGCGCAACCACGGGCAGTAGCGGCGACGGATTGTTGATGTTCCCGCCCAGTACTTTTACGTGCTGAGCGGCAGTCTGCGCATCGACCCTGGCCTTCGCGTCAGCATCCTCGGCAGTTTCGAGATCGGCGAGTGCGATGGCTCCCTTGTCATAGAGCAGTTGGGCGCGGGCCAGTTGCTTGTCGGCCAGTTGCTCGTCGGCCTTGAACTTCTGGTAGTCGGAGAAGGCTTGCGACAAGTCGGGACTGTTGATCAACAGCAGGGTCTGGCCCTTTTTGACGGAATCACCCAGCTTGGCCTTGATCTCGACCACCCGGCCACCTCCCAGCGAGACGACTGGCACCTCCCGGTTCACATCGGGCGCAATCACGCCGTTGACGTGCAACTCATCAGTGACCTTGCGAAGATCAACCTCGACTACGGGAAATTGCTCCGGGTGGGGCAAGGTAAAAACGTTGGGATCGGAATTCGTCTCCACCTTGCTGGTGGCAGTGGGATCGATCTTCGACTTGGCGCATCCGCTAAAGCTCGCAACCAACATCAGAGCAATCAGCACCATGCTGAGTCGCAGACCAACGCGGCTGGGCAAGGGTATCTCGGTCTTCATAACGATTGCTTTCATCAGGTATAAGCTCGTTCGTCCTCACCGAGGCCAGACGCCCCGCAGGCGAGAATCGAACAATAATGAATAAAAATGGAGCTTTGCGCCGCTTGCGCGGCAGGGGACCAACACACCTGATTAGAGAGAAGGAGGGGATCTTCCGTCGTGCGGGCTGTATTCACGCGAAATCACTCGGGCTTCGTATGCGATCGGCCGCCAAGCAAGCAACGCAATCAGCGCGAACATCAGGTAGATGGCCAGCAACGCGGGGAGCATAGCCGTGAACGATCCCGACTCACCATGCTGGTAGGGCGCAACCACCTGCTGCATCCGCTTAGTCGCGTCTTCCAGCACCGCCTGTGTGGGATGCAGGTCGTCGCTTGCCGAAACAACCGGGAAGAGCAGGACCAGCGCACAAGCCAGGGCGAGCAGCGCGTTACTGTACGTGACACCGGGCAGCCGAGGCACGGTACTGCGTTTCCGCAACAAAGCAGAGAAGGCAGCGAGCGCCATCGCAATCCAGACGAGATTGAGCAGCAGTTCCATGACAGCCGTCAGCGAATAGTTTAACAGCGAATCTCCTATCGGCTCACCTCTCTGTTCAACTCCACTAGGCATCCAAACACGCAACTGAGTGAAGCCGTGTGAATATCCTGTAAACCAGGGTTAGTCCCTGAAGTGGTGGCGGCGATTGGCACAGGGCGGGCATAAGCCGCTATGATGAAAGTCCCTGCCAATTCACTCAAGGATGGTGCAATGATTCGAACCCGCCGTCTGTTGCAGGCAATCGCCAGCGCGATTGTCCTCAGCGGACTGATAATGGCGCAGTCGCCGCAGGTCTACTCACAACGTACTCCGGAACAGCAGCAGTCTTATCGAAAGGCCATGGAAGAGGCTGACCAGAAGATCGCTGACGAAGTTAAGGCGCACTCCGAGTTGATGAAAAATCTGGAGTACCTGACGACACAGATCGGTCCGCGGTTGACCGGCTCGCCGCAGATGCAGGCCGCCAGCGACTGGACCCTGAAGCGTTTCCAGGATTACGGCATTGACGCCCATCTCGAGACTACCAACATCGATCACGCCTGGACGCGCGGCAGCGAAACCGCAGAGATCACCGGCCCCATTCAACGGAGCATCGGCATCCGTGCTTTCGGATGGAGCAAGGCCACTAACGGTGACCTGTCGGGCACAGTGATGGCACTCGATGTTCGAAAGCAGTCGGACATCGATGCCTACAAGGGCAAACTCAAAGGCATGATCGTGCTGGTAAGGAGGCCGGCTGATTTCTCCAAGGTCGATCCAAATCCCGAGAACGCATACGATGCCGTGATTCCACCTCCGCGCGGTGTGAGGGCAGATGGCATTCTGTCGTGGCGCGAACGAATGGAGCTTATGCGCCAGATCCAGGAGGAACAACCGGCTCTGATATTGGTTGATAGTGGTAAGACCGACAACCTGTTCAACATGACTGCTACCCATCCGGCATACCATCCCAGCTCGGTGCCCACCGCGTTTCTAGCGCACGAAGACTACGACCTGATCTGGCGGCTGACGCAATCCGGGCCGGTAACGATGAAAGCGAATCTGCAAAACACCTTCAGCCCTAAACCGTCTCCTGCCTCGATCACGGTAGCGGAGATCAAGGGCTCTGAGCTTCCCGATGAGCGCGTCATCGTCGGCGGGCACCTCGACTCCTGGGACCTGGGACAGGGCGCCCTCGACAACGGCACCGGCGCGATGGCGGTGCTGGAAGCGGCGCGCTCGCTGAAATCGCTGGGATGGACGCCGAAGCGCACGATTACGTTCGTCTTGTTTACCGGCGAAGAGCAGGGCGGAGTTGGCGCTGACACCTTTGTGAAGAACCATGCCGCGGAACTAGCGAAGATCGATGCCGTGTTGATTCACGACCTGGGCACCGGCAAGGTCTTCAGCATTGCGCTCGAAAACTTATGGGAAACCGCGCCGCTGATGTCTGAGATTTATCGGCCATTGCAGGAAGTCTTCGATATGCAGCCGCTCAGCACTCGCTATTTTGGGTCTTCAGACCACGTCGAATTCCTCGAAAAAGGTGTGCCTGCATATTTCTGCATGCAGCTGCCGGACCACTACCGCGAGGCGCACCACAGCCAGACGGACACATTCGACAAGGTCATACCCGACCAGATCAACGAAGGCGCGGCTCTCCTGGCAGCGTGGGCATGGAACGTCTCGGAGATGCCGCAGGCGCTGCCACACCATCCTGAAGCGAAGGAACGATCGGAATAGATGGCCTGGCCGCATTGCAACATGGCCGCTGCCCGGGAGCGGGCACCACTTGTGTGGAACAAAACCCAACCGGCCAGTCACACGGTTTCTGTCTTGTCACTCTTCGCGCTTCTAAAGATAGCGTCGAGTATTTGCTGGTTCTGCAGTCCCTCTTCACCCGGGATTTCAAATGGCCTGCGTTCTTCCACCGCGGCGGCAAAGGCCTCCACCTGTGTGGTGTAAGCGCGGTCGTTCATCACCTCCCTCTTCTCGACAAGGTCGAAGCCACGGCGGAATTCGAGGGTGACGGGATGCTCGACGTTGAGCGCATTCACCGCCGAGAGCATGCCGTCTTCGCCAATGACCTCAAGCAAAGTCTGATAGGGCGCGCGAGCGGAAACCGACATCGTCGCCAGTGTCCCGCCAGCAAAGCGAAATAACGCCGTGCCCGACGCTTCGACCATCCAGTGGGAGTCATACTGCGCCTGCGCCATTACGCTCTCGACTTCTTCGTCCAACACGTAACGCAGTGTGTCGAGGCAATGCACCCCGATGTCGGCCAGCGGTCCTCCGGTGGCGAGATGGGGATCATTAATCCAGGTACGGGCACTGCCCTCCAAGGGCGCGACGAATGCGGCGCGCGCCAGCACCGGCTTACCGATCGCTCCCGAGGCAACACGCTCACGAAACCAGCGCACGCTCTCCTCGAAACGCATGACGTGGGCGACGCCCAGCATAACGCCAGCCACGCGCGCCGCTTCGACCATTTGTCGCGCTTCCGCGGCGTTCATCGCCATTGGCTTCTCCACAAGCACGGGCTTGCCATGGCGGACGGCCTCCAGCACGTCGGAAAGATGCAACGCATCCGGCGTCGCGATAAACACTGCGTCCACATTGGGCGACGCGCATAACTCAGCAGTCGAGGTGAACGCGTGTTCGATGCCGAACTCGCGGGCAGATTCGCGGGCGTGTTCCAGATCGCGGCGCGTTAGCGCGGTAACACGACAGTTCCTGGCAATGGCAAATCCCGGCATCAGGCGCTTGACTGCATGAAGGCCAAATCCGGCTACTCCGAAGCGAACCATTTGTTCTCCAGTCTATGAATAAGTCCGGAAGACTCAAGCGAGGCGACCGCTCGTTTGCGCTTGGCCTTCACAGCCAGTTCCCAAAGATACCTTGGATTATGATGAACGTCTGCAAACTTGCAGCCGGACGCTCCCGTTGCCTGCTTCGCACGCTGCCATCCGTTCTTTGTTTCTCGACGGCCCTGCCGGCCGGCTCGAGGCGGTGCTCAACGTCGGTGCTTCCGACGCGACACATGCTGGACTAGTCTGCCACCCTCATCCTCTGTTTGGCGGGACCATGCATAACAAGGTCGTATTTCATGCCATGAAAGCGCTGCACGGCTTTGGATTTCCGGTTTTGCGCTTCAACTTTCGCGGCACTGGGTTGAGCGCTGGAGAACACGATGGCAAGGCAGAAACCGATGACGTAGCGGTAGCGCTGGAGTGGCTCAAGCAGGAGTTTTCTCTGCCAATCATCTTCGCCGGATTCTCCTTTGGTGCGGCCATGGGATTACGGGCCTGCTGCCCTGATCCCGACGTTAGCGCGCTGATTTCTCTGGGTACTCCGGTGGAGGCGGAAGGGCGCATGTACGCTTACAACTTCCTTCGCCAGTGCGCCAAGCCGAAGCTGTTTCTCAGCGGGGATCGCGACCAATTCGGCCCGCACGTAGCGCTGGAGGCTGTCGTGGCCAATGCCGCCGATCCCAAGGAGTTGGTGTTCATTCCGGGAGACCATTTCTTCGAAGGTCATCTCTCCGAAATGCGCGCCACAGTGGAAAGCTGGCTGCAAGAGCAACTGACTTCACAAACTTAAAGAAACTGCGATTTGTGCTTGCATCCGGTGAGTAGACAATTCCCAGCGCATATAATCTTGCGGCATGCCGCAACCAACGCTATCAGCGCCGAATTCACCCGAGAACGCCGCTTCTCTGGCGATGCGGAAGTTTGCGCGCGAAATCTTCGACCATGCGCTGGCCGAATGCAGCATCCCCACTGCTTTTGCACAAAACCTCCGGCACGACGATGGCCAGTTATTCGTCGGCTCCGAACACTACGACCTCAGCACCTTCTCTCAAGTATCGGCGGTTTCGATCGGCAAAGCCGGACACAGCATGGCCGCGGCTCTTTCCAGCATTCTCCCTGCCCAACTCGGAGGCATCGTCGCCTGCCCCACTCCACCCCCGTCGCCGGCCGCAGGATTTCGATATTTTTACGGCGGCCATCCTCTTCCCAATGAGGATTCGATTCTCGCCGGTAGCGCGATTCTCGAATTTCTGCACGCTCTACCGGACCGATCGCTGATGCTGTTTCTCATCAGCGGCGGGGCTTCGGCTGTGGCCGAGAAGCCTATCTCGCTAGATCTGACACTGTCGGACATCGTCGAAACCTACAGAACCCTGGTGCATTCTGGAGCGCCGATCGCGGAGATCAATGCTATCCGCAAGCATCTCTCAGCGATTAAGGGCGGTCGTTCGGCGCAAGCGGCGGTCCCGGCGACGCAGGTGTCGCTTCTGGTGTCCGACGTGCCCGACCATGCACTTGATGCGCTGGCCTCTGGTCCAACCATGCCCGACAGCAGCACGGTTTCGGATTGCTACAGGATCGCTGACCGTTACGGCATGCTCACCCACTTTCCCGAGCGCGTGCAGGCCATGTTCGAAAACCGCCACCTGCAGGAGACTCCCAAGCAGGGCGACCCGGCATTCCAGAACAGCCGCTACGTAACGGTGCTGTCTAACCAGACCGCAGTGAGCGCGTGTGCAGAACGTGCGAGATTACGCGGCTTCCACGTCGAAGTCGACAACAGTTGTGATGACTGGGATTACGAACGCGGCGCCGATTATTTATTGTCACGTCTGCGCGAGCTACGTAGAACCAACTCGCCCGTCTGCCTGCTATCCGGCGGAGAAGTCACGGTCAAGGTCGGAGATGAGTCTGGAATAGGAGGACGCAACCAGCAGTTCGCGCTGTACTGTTCTCAGAAGATCGCGGGCGAATCGATCACCGTTCTCAGCGCTGGAACCGACGGCATCGACGGCAATAGTCCCGCTGCAGGGGCAACGGTTGATGGGACCACAGTGGTCGCGAGCCAGGCAACGCGGTCTTGATCCCGGGGACGGCACTATCGCAATTCGATGCATTCCCTCTCCTGCAATCCATTGGCGACGCCATCATGACCGGACCTACCGGAAACAACGTGCGCGACCTGAGAATCCTTCTGGCCTATTGATCGCCGGCGACCTGCGCGCTCAGCCATTGCAGGTAGTCGTCGCTACCGCCTTCAATGGCCAGTTCCACTCGTTCAGGCAGCTCGTAAGGATGGAGTTCGGCAAACGCCGTCGCCAGATCAGCCGCCCTTTCCGCCGTTGTTTTGATGATCAGCAGGTATTCCTGCTCGCGCTCGATAGCGCCCTTCCAGCGATAAATGGAGCGGATGGGGCCGACGACATTGACGCAGGCCGCCAGACGGCGCTCGACTAGCGCACCGGCAAGTTGTTCGGCCTTTTCCAATACCCCAACCGTCGTCAGCACGATTCGAGCATTTGCCATCTCAGTGCCTCCTGAGAAATATGAAATCAGATTTTCGTCGTGACGATCTTTTCCCGACTCTAGCACGCGACTTAATCACAATGCGGTGTACCGGGCTCAGCCGCTAAGTTCGGCTCAAGACCGAAGTCAGCCATTGGTGAAGTTGGTTCCTCCTGCAGGCTTTCGCCGTTCGTTCGCTTGACGCATATTTGGAATCGCCGTTCACTACGAACAGTGGGTCGTGTGTGGTTGCGGTCATGGTCCGAGTAGAGCTTGAGCTCTGGTTCGCGACCGGAGATGGCTCAAATATCACGGGGAAGGCACTTCGGCAGCGATGGAATGTAGCAGCAAACCCGGTATCTGGTTCCGCCGGATGCGAACTGTTGTGGCAACTCTGTGCATCGGTGTCTTTGCCGTGATGATCGGGTACAAGGTCACGGTTGGGGCCAATGGCACCATGGAATGGCGGGCCAAACGCGCTGAATACCAACGGCTCCAGCAGGAGATCGACAAGGCCAAGCGTGAACATGAGGAACTGGAAAGTCGCGTCAAGAAACTGCAGAGCGACCCTAGCACCATTGTGAAAGAGGCCCGCGAGAAGCTGGGGTACGTCATGCCGGGAGAAGTGGTCTTGGTGCAACCCAAGCCCAAGGCTGATATTCGGACCAATTCTGCCGTAGCCGAGAACCTTCCTGCCCCCAGCCCAGAGAAGCAGTAGACGGATCTCGGGCACCGTCGAATCCACTCTGAAGGAAAGTTTCGACAATTGGGACGGAGCAGGCACTGCGCCGCACAGCGCCAACCAGGGCGCAGCTTGTGACGAAATTGTGTCGGAAGATTCGCATTCCAATCGCTGCTGCAATATACTCGGTTGCGGCCAAATCAGAGTGGGTGAGCTAATTCCTGCGAAGCCGCTCCATGTTGACTTGGTGGCGTATCGAATCTTTCGATCATTAGCAGTCCGTGTCGCAACGCGGACGGGAGAGGCAACATGAGGAAAACGGTGTTGGTGGTTCTCGGATTGTTTCTGTGCAGCGTGATGGCCCTGGCTGCTCCGAAAGACAATAGCTGGGATGGATGGATCAGCGACTCGAAGTGTGGCGTGAAGGGCGCGAATGCAGCGCATGCTGCGTGCGCCAAGAAGTGTATTGCTGGTGGCGAGAAACCGGTCCTGGTGACCGACAAGGACCAGAAGGTCGTTCCCATCGCGAATCCTGATGCGGTTACCGGCCATGAAGGGCAGCATGTAAAAGTGACCGGATCTATGACCGATAGCGGTTCGGTTCACATTGACAAGGTCACCCCGCTATCGTAGCGAGTCGAAACGCGGGTCACACGGCGCTGATCCCAGGCAGTGTTCTGAATTTGATCTCGAAGAAGGGCAGCCCAGCGTCGCCCTTCTTGTTGGTCGGGTGAAGTAGAGTTGCCCAGACTCGTCGTCCCGGAACGAGTTGCGCTTGTAGCTGGCTGGGTGGGCGACTGCTCCATTATCGCTACGAACCAGCGCTCAGCTCAGCTTCGAGCGCTTTCAAATCCGGGACAACGATCGTCCGGCCATCCATTTGAATCAAGCCTTCCGCCTGCAGGCGACTGAGATTACGCGACACCAACTCCCGAACCGTGCCGATTTGCGCCGCGAGTTCGTTGTTGTTGACCGGCAGGGTCAGCGTGACTGCAGCCCCGTTGCGGACGCCTTCTGACTTCGCCAGCCTCACCAACAGGGCCGCCAGCCGGTGCCGCACTGTAGTAAATGAAAGTTCTTCGATGATGCCAACCAATCGCCGCAACCGTCCGCCGACGACTCGCAACACTTTCAGCGGAACCTCCGGATGCTGGATACACAGCGCATGAAAATCCTGTTTGCTGAAGAAGAGCAAGGTGCATGCCGTGATGGCATGCGCCGATGCCGGATAGCTGCCGCCGTCGAACACTGGCAACTCCGCGATGGAGCCTCCCGGCCCGTCGATCGACAAGACCTGCTCCCTACCTCCGGATGAGCTTTTGAAGATGCGCACGTTACCCGCCTCGACGACATACAGGCCGGCACAAGGCTCGCCTTCACCGAAGATCAGCTCTCCCGCAGCGAACTTGCGCTGTACCACGCGGGCCGTCAGAAATGCGAACTCCGACTCGCTGAGACTGGAAAAGATGGGTACATCTTTCAGAACAGCAAATGATGAAGGTGGCTTGGTCGCAGGCATCCGCAACATTGTAAACGGCCAGCTGTGGCACTTGCTTCGAGGTCAAGAACAATTGCTCATTGCCGAAAGTCATGGCGGTCTTATGCAGGATCGCGGCTCGTAATTTGACTTCGCGCGTCGCTTGCGAACTTAGACCATGAACGCAGCGCAGATCAGGACTCCAAAGATCAGAGCCTGCGTCAGTTCCGCAAAGCCAAGCTTATGCACATTCAGCGGCCGGCGTCCGCGCAGGAACCAAAACGTCCCACGCATCAGCACAGGCACGAAGGCGAACACTGCAAACTTGGGAAAGACATGGATACGACAGAGGACCGCGACTACTCCAACCAGCGCAAACTGCCCCGCGAGAAAGGCGTAGCCCTGGCGGACCTTTTCGTTCACTGTTCCGGCGCGGCTGGAGTGAATGCGTACTTGCACAAAATGCACCTGGTTCCCGGCGAATAGCCAGTTCGCCAGCCAAAGCATCACAGCGATCTGGTCGAGTTTACCGGTCGCAACGTAGTAGGCTCCCGCGGCAGTCGAAGTCAGCCCAATCGCACCGATCACCTGTGCCGGCATGCGTCCGCGGCGTCCCATTTTCTTGACCGCAGCCTGGGCTCCGAATGCCAGCGCAGCCGTCACTCCAATCAGGAAAAGCCCCCAAGCATAACCGGCAATGAACAACGCTGTCACGGCCGTGGCAGCGACCGCTGCGATAGCTGCAGACACTTTGACGACCATCGAGCGTTCTGGGGGAGACTGGGCCTTAATCGCCGATGTTCCCAGCCATGCCTCAACTGGAGTTCGCAGCCAGAACAGCGACAAGGCCGCGACCAGAAAGAGCACGAGCGCCGAAATATTGACGCTCGAACCAGCCGCCACCACGGCGCCTGTCACCAACGGAACCAGCAACATGCCCCACGCACCGTGTTCGCGGGGAACAATCATCGCTTTCAGTCTGGAATTCTGCAAAGTACCTGCGTATGCTGCCATCTATAGATGCTAGATCGCGTCGCCTCGGGCCGATGTGACTTTTGTCTCGATCGGCAGGAAAATCTCACGTCAAGCCGGACTCTTCTCCCCACTCCATGTAAAAGTCCGATGCCATCGGTCAAACCGTGTGAATGGTCAAGTTGGCATTCCCCGGAGGTCGCAACGAGGCGGGTAAGTCACCGGCTCAGGTTGCCGGGAAAAAAATCCGGGCCCCTCGCGGGACCCGGTGGAGGAAGACGAACAGCAAGGAGAATTTGTTATTTCTTGGCTTCTGCCATTTCGCCAATCATCTGGTTCGATGTGCCGGGCTCATACACGCAGAAAGGCTCTTCCGCGAGAAAGTCGCCGGTGGCGGCAAAGGCGCGGGCGCGGCATCCCATGCAAACGTGGCGGAACTCGCAGCAACCGCACTTCCCTTTCAGGTTGTCGTCATTGCGTAGTTGGCCGAAGACGACCGAGTTTGTCCAGATGTCGGCGAAGCTCTGCTTACGCAGGTCGCCAGCGACTGCCGGCAGATAGCCGCAGGGGAAGACTTCACCCTCGTGCGAGATGAAGCAGACACCCGTTCCAGCGAGGCAGCCCTTGGTCATCGCGTTCATGTCGCTGGGGTGACCGCCGGGATGTCCAGTGTGACCAACCGGCGGCCCACCTCCCGGCTTGAGCGAAATCCCCGTCGAACCCGGCATCGTCATTTCCGTCGCGCCGATGTGTCCCGGAGGATGATGCGCGATTGGCGCCGCAGGCGTGGGTTTCCCGGCGCGGCGGTCGGCGGCGCGGCGCTGGCGTGCCACCCGGAAGTAATGCGGCGCACAAGTGGCCTTCAACTCGATGTCGCCGCTCAGCGACTGATCGTAAAACCAGTTCAACATGCGTTCGTACTCGTCCGGCGCAACCATCTGTTCAGCGGCGATGTCAACTCCGCATCCCACCGGCACCAGCAGGAATGTGTGCAGCGCATCGGCTCCCAGCCTGCGAGCCAGATCGAGCACCTCAGGCAACTGGTGTGCGTTGTGCCGCGCAATGGTGGTATTGATCTGCACCGAAATTCCCAATTCCTGCATGTTGCGCATGCCGTATACGGCAGCGTCGAACGCGCCGGGAATCCCACGGAACGAATCGTGGGTGGTGGCATCCGAGCCATCCAGCGAAATCGAAACCCGCTTGATGCCTGCATGCTTAATCTTTTCGGCAACGTCCTTGGTGACCAACGTGCCGTTGGTAGCCAGTGCAACCCGCAGTCCCAGGCTGGTGCCATACTCAGCCAGTTGGAAGATGTCAGGACGATAAAGCGGCTCGCCGCCGCTTAGAACCAGGATCGGATTCCCGAACTTGGCGATCTGGTCGATGATGTCAAGGGCCTTGGCAGTGGGAAGATCCTGGGGCGACATCAACTCGGTGGCAGTGGCTCGACAGTGGATGCAGCGTAGATTACAGCCCTTGGTCACCTCCCAGAAGATAAGTCGCGGCGTGAATTCCTTGCTAGGCGAAGTGTGCGTGTTCCCATTGCCTTCTGACATGCTCTCTCTCCTCATTAGGTCTGCTTTCCCGGCTCGTCTCTATGCAATAACGATAGGATTCCAGCGACCCAATGAGCCGTGAGTCTTATCACCGCGACGTGTGATGTACGTCACTTGGGGAATGGACAGGAAGTTTCACCACAGAGACACGGAGGTACAGAAACAAGAGGTACAGAAACAAAAGAGTGAGCAGGCGGGACGTATCGATACGACCTGCAATCATAGCGATAGCCCCTCAGACTCTTGATGTTTTTCTCAGTGTCTCAGTGTCTCTGTGGTGAATGCCTGAAGTTCTATGGTCCCACGCCCCCGGTATGGCAATCCGCACAATTCACCGCCGTCAAGTCGCCAATGTCGACTGGATGCTTGAATTGCTCAGCCGGTATTTCCGCGACCTTCGTTGAACCCGCTTCTTGATCGAGCAGCGTGTGACACGAATTGCAGTCCTTGCTGATGACCTTGCCGTCCTTGCTGACGTGGTTGCCATCATGACAGCGGAAGCATCCCGGATAGTACATATGTCCGATGTTGTTGGGATGCGTCTTCCAGTCCACCTTCATCGCGGGAAAGAACGTATTGCCGTAGATGACCTGCAGTTCGTCGACCGCCTTGCTGATGCTGGCGGCTTTTGTGGTAGCGATCTGCGGATATTTGTCCGCATAGAACTTGGGGATCTTCTCCGCAATGGCCTGCTTGGCTTCGTCCTGCGACTTATAGTCGGCGATCAGGACCTGGACGCCCTGCGCCTTGATAAAGGGCAGGCTGGGATCGATCGTGCCCGCTACCATGCTCCGGTCGACAGAGACGTCCGGCGGCGTGTAGACGTGTGAGGGCCGGTCGTGACAGTCGATGCAATCCATGCGCCGCTTGGTCGCCTTGTCGATTTGTTCTTGTGTCGGGGGATTGTCCTTTACGACGAAATCGGTGACGTTGCCTTTGCTGTCTTCCATCCGCACCCAAGGGATGACTTGGCGCTGGTCGTCGCTGGCGAAATACGAGAACTTGTTGGAGATGTTCATGTGCCAGTGAATTCCACCGGTTGACTGCCCCAAGCCGGGATCACCGCCACCTGTCTTGATGAGCAGGCGAAGGACGCGGGGGGTGTTCTGTTCGTCGGTTCCGTAGTGGGCGAAGACTTTGAGTTGCGCACCCCAGAACTTCTTTGGCCAGTGGCACTGTTCGCAAGTGTCGGCCGCCGGGCGCAGGTTATGGACCGGCGTTGGAATCGGACGAGGATACGTGCCCATCGCCGTGTAGTACACCTGCCGGATTCCCGAGAGCTTGGACTTCACGTACCAACCCGCTCCCGATCCCACATGGCACTCGACGCACGCCACCTTTGCGTGCGGCGATGCTTTGTAGGCGGTCAGCTCCGGACCCATGACCGAGTGGCAGAGTTGTCCGCAGAATTGCACCGAGTCAGTGAACTCATAGGCCTTGTAGCTGCCGACCGCACTCATCAAGGCGAAGATCACCACAAAGCTCAGCAAGAATGCGGCGGCGCTGCGCTGCGCGGGGTTGTTCAGGTCCAAACGCGCAAAATGCGGCGGGTGGCCCACTGCACGAAGGCGTCTGCGGCGCTCGACCACCATGCCCACGGGAATCATCACCAGGCCCACGAACATAATGGCCGGAGCCACCATGTAGGCAAGGATCCCGACGTAGGGGCTGGAGATGTGGCTGAACGCATCCAGGAACATCAGGAACAGAATGTTGGCAAACGCGACCGCAGCCAACGCCATGCCAATCAGGCTGATCGGGTTCTTGTACAGCTTTACGCTGACCGGAGGGTGGGAGCTTTCAGGATTTGCTTCCTGCGAATCCGCAGACATTTAACGACCTCTGGTTCGATCAATTTGAAAATGATTCCGAAGTTATCACAACAAAGTTCTACCGCAATCAAAAACACGGTTATGCACTTGTTTTTGTGACCAACGGTTAGGCGATGCGGACCCCCACGGTCCGCACCGGCACTATCGCGGAGTCTCTACTGGCTTCTCCTCGGAGTCGGCGGTCTGTTCCTCTTCTAGCGAGCCATTCGCCTTCATGATCGCCAGCGTGTCCAGCGGATGTTCGTGTTCGTATTGCTCGATCGACATCTTGCCGTCGAACCACGCCCAGTTCATAGGGTAAGCGTCGGGATCGAAGATTACCGCGTAGATGTGCCACACAACAATGGCCAGCGTAGCCAATACGGCTTCGTACCAGTGAATGGTGATGGCAACGTCGATCCACCAGCCCGGCACTCGATCGCCAATCAGCACCTTAAACCAGATCATCAGACCGGTACCCGCCATGACGAACATCCCCCACACCAGCGCCCAGTACTCGGCTTTCTCGGCGTAGGAGAAGCGGCGGAACATCGGACGTTGCTCGCTCAATCCCAGGTAGTACAGCATGGCATCGCGAACGTCGGTGACATCCTTCCAGTCGGGCAGCATGTCCTTGATGAGCTGACGGCCGTCGGGATTGGTACTGACGTACCAGATATGGAACATGCTCACTGCGATCAGGACCACTCCCGCGAAGCGGTGGATCAGGCTGCGCACATGCTCGTTGATGAAGGCGATCGCCAGCCACGACGAGGGGTATCGCAACGCGAAGCCGGTGAGCACCAGGGTGAGGAAGCTGATCAGCAGAGTAAGGTGTTGGACGCGTTGCAGCAGCGTCATGCGGAACAGAATCCGCGGATGCCCGATGCGATGCAGGGCCAGTTTTTTGCGGAAGATCAAAAAATTGTGCAGCAACATGCCGCCGATTACAGCGACGATCATCCAGATGTAGAACTTGCTGATGAGGCCGATGACCTTGGTGCCTACGTCGGCCTTTTGCAAGCCATCGAGGTGAACTTTGGCAGTAATGAACTTCGCGTTCGCACCGGGATGGCACTGCCCGCAGGTCTTCGCAAGATTGGCGGGGTTGATGGTCGAGCGCGGGTCGCTCGACGGCAGGATATTGTGTATACCGTGGCAACTGGCGCAGTTGGCAACGGTCGCCGATCCCACGCGCGACGCCAGTCCGTGGTAGCTCGACAGGTACGACGAGACGCGGTTTACGGGCACCCCGAATTCCGATGAGAGCTTAACGCTTTCGTGGCACGAGCCGCAGGTGTTGCCGACATTGCCGGCCGCCACTGCCGACTTGGGATCGCTGGGCCCTTTGATGGTGTGAATTCCGTGACAGTCGGTACACACCGGAGCGTGCCAGTTGCCGCGGGTGAGAGCTTGCCCATGGGTGCTCTGCATGAACACTGTCTCCACATCGGCATGGCACTTGCCGCAAGTGGCCGGAACATTGAATTTTGCGATGGGAGACTTGGGGTCTGTGCCCGGCAGAATGTCGTGCGCGCCGTGGCAATCGGTACAAACGGCGGCGTACTCGGATCCGCCCGTCACTGCCTTGCCATGCACGCTTTGTTCGTAAGAAGTGTAGGGTGCGGAGCTGACTCCGCTGCTGGCCATCACCAGTTCTTTGCCGTGGCAGGCGCCGCAGGTCGCCGGAATGTTGGTGTGCGCGACTTTCGACTTGGGATCGCTAGCAGGCAGAATTTCGTGGACGTTACCGTGGCAGTCCTGGCACTTGGCCACGTTGGCATTGCCCGCAGCGCCGGCTTTGGCGTGGATGCCGTGCTCGTACGCACTCTGTTGATCGGCGTGACAGGTGGCGCACACCGGCTTAGCTGGTGTGGGGTCGTGCGGAAATGCCTTGATGTCGGTGTGACAATCTACGCAACTGAACGCACTCCCGTGGATGGACGCCTTAAAATTCGCGTCGTCCACATGCAGACTGACCTGCTTCCCGTTCTCGTCTTTCGCCAGAGTGGGATCGCTATGACAGGCGAGACAATCATCGTTGCTCATCTTTGGTGATTTGGCAGCGGCATTGGGGGCCGCCGCCATCACCGGAAGCAAAAAAGCAAGTACAACAATCCAACTGCTACGCTTCACGAAAATCCCTTTCCCTTTCCATCTGCCAGGCCAGAACTGGCTTCTTGCTTCAGGCCACGACTCCTATTTGAGCGTGTGGACGTACTTGACGACTGCACTGATCTCGTCGTCGCTGAGCTTGCCTTTGAACGCCGGCATCTTGCCCTTGCCATTCGCGACGAAGGTGGTCATGTCGGCACCCGACATCTTCTGCACTTCCGGGCTGCTCAGCGGCTTAAGTCCCATGCTTTTGCCCATCCCGGTGCTGGCGCTGCCGTCAGCGCCGTGACACATCGCACACTTTGCCTTGAAGATCGCGGCGCCGTCCGCTGCATAGGCGGAACCAGCCAGCGCCATACTCGCAATTAGAACCACAGTTGTGATTTTCATCGTTTTGCAAAAGCCTCCGTTTGGTTTAGGCGTCCCCGTGCAGGCCTTGCCGGACGGTGAACTGCGACCGCTAGCGTTGTCGCCGGCCCGATAGTAGGTGACTCTTAAAAATCGCAGTTCTGAGTACCGAGGGGCAGTGAGTGGGCTCACCCGCGGGTGTGACAGGGCTCACAAAGCCGGTGTTCGCCTTAATTCACGCCTTGCGCGAAGCCGCACCAACACCGGTGTTTGCGGGTGTCGACCTCGTCCGGCGCAGCTTGAACTAGAAGGCGTAGCGCAGCGCCAGCGTTGCGTTATTGGCGTGAAAGTAGCGCGGAGCCGTGGGTCCAACGAAAGATCCCTCGTTGTACTGGTAATAATTCCAGCCAGCTTTAAACGTCACGTTCTTGTAAATATTCACATCGACTGCAGCCAGGGGCGTCTGGTACATCGACGAAAGCGGCCCCAGGGGCAGCAGCGCGTTGAACGAGGTCGTAGTGCCTTGGTTATCGACGATGTTGTAGCCCAGCCGTAGGGTGACGCGCTCTACGGGCGTCAACGTCAAGGCAAAGTAGCCATACTGCGTGTGGGTCTGGTAGACGGCATACGTCTGCATGAGACTGCTGTCGCCCAGGCACGGTACAGATCCAGGTGGAACCACGCTGCCTTCGAAGCAGAGAATCGTGTTCTGCTGAATTGCGTCGAAGTTGTAAGCAAGATCCAGTCCCCAGTGTTTCCCAGGCGTGATGGTGGCATTCGCCATGGCAACGTAGTTGTGCTGGTTGTAATTGATATCGGCGGCGTTGTTTTTGCCCTGCTGGAAGACGAAGTTCGCCCCTAGCATCAGCCACGGCTGCGGTGCATATGAAATGTTGCCTTTAACATTGAAGAAGCTTGTGGGATCGATACGGTAGATCCAGTTATCGGCACTGCCAAATTGAGCGTCGATATTTGCATGCGTCCCTTTGCCATTGCGATACCAGGCGCCGAAAACAGCCGAGTAGCGATTGATCTCGGTTGTCGGACTGCCCCACGGCGTAATCTCGCCGACAAACGTGCAACTGCCGTCAGGATTCAGGGGCAATCCAACACAGTTACCCCGATTGGGCGTGTTCGGGTAGTAAATGTCCCCTAGAGCAGCCTGGGAGCTATTGCCCGGCTGGATTGTGTTCTGGCTCCATACGAATCCAGCGCGGAGGCCAAAATACCGCGACACATCGTACTGTAGCTGGAAATCGTTCTGGTACGTCTTCTGCCCGATCATGTTGACGTTGACTTCGTTGGTGATGTCAGCCGCCGAGCTTGAGCCGTGAGTCAAGACGGTCGGAGGAAAGGTCGCTATCGGGTTCAGCAGTGATCCTGCCCCCAAGCTGGCAGCGTTGAAATAGGCGGCTTCCTGGTCCAGGAATGTTCCGGCCACACTGAAATTGCGGAAGCGAAACGTCTCCACCAATCGCAGTTGATCGTTAATGTGAATCATGGCGGAAACATCGGCCGAAGATGAGTTCCACCTGGAGTTCGACTTGCTGCCCGCAGTGTCATAGCCAAGGTTGTTGCTCCTGGTGGTCAGGCCGGAGAATATCTCTGTCAGTGGCGTGCTGGAGCTGGCATGGCTGTATTGATACTGGCCGTTGAAGTCAAGCCACTTCAGTGAGGACGACTTAAGATTCACCTGCTCCGTAGGGATTGACGTATTCACATGCTGAAACAAGCCGTAGTTGAGATATCCGTTACAGACGGGGTTGGCGATGCCATTCTTCAATGGCGCACTGCAGGGACTGCCGCTATTGAACCAGGGAAGCCCGAATGTCACAGCTTGTCCGTTGGAGAGCGGCCATGAGTTGAAAGGATCGAGTGCGTAGTTCTGTCCGCCATCAAAATACTGCAGCAACTGTGTGTAGCTCAGCGTGGTCTTCTTGTTGACGCGGAAATCGGCGCCGAAACGGTAGCCATTCAACGTAGAATCCCAGTTCTCGCTGTTCAGCGACTCGGTGCCTTGGTGAACGCTGCTGAATGACGGTCCGCTGATGCGGTTGCGGTTGTAGTCCACGCGAAAAGAAATGCGGTGCATCGGCAGGATCACAAGGTCAAAGTTGTACAGGTTCTGGCGATCATAGTAACTGTGTGGTGAGTTAAGAATCGGGATAAATGGTGACGCTCCGGCAGCCGGATTCAAAGGGTTGGCGAGCAGGTCGTAGTCGAAATAGTTTTGCATGTGCTGGTAACTGCCGCTGAAGTTGTACCAGCCGTACCTGGAAACTCGCAGCCGTGCCGCTTGTTCCGGATCGCCGCCCCAACCGAAGCTGTTTAAGGTCAACGTGTCGAAGATGTCCTGATGGGTAAGGGACTGCATGGTGAGCGACTGCTCCAGGATGCGTGCCCCGGTTTGTTGATTGACCAAGGTGTCGTACATCGCCTGGCTGCCGTTGACCTCGGAGATGCGCCCGCCAAACTCGATGGACTGCGTGACATGAAAGCCGCCAATATCTTTCCCTTCGCCCGCGGCAGCGGGTGGTGGCGGTGCGGGAGGAGTTGATGCGGCTGGCGGATTTTGGGCCATGCCCCATTGGGTAATCAGGAGGCTCGCGGCGATGACCCCGAGCCGTAAGTAAAATTCGCCAATTGTCGGGATTCCCATATCATGCCTCTCGCTACCGGAAGAACACCGGGCTGAAATTGGATCCGTGGATTTGCGTGTGGCACATGGTGCAAGCCTGGTACTTGGCGGATTGGTTGTGGGCCGGCCCGATCGGTTCACCCGCGGCTCCGTTCATGTTGGGCGTATGGCAACGAAGGCACAGGAAGTTGATATTGTTCACCTGCAGCAACCGCGGATTGGTCGAGCCGTGCGGCGTGTGGCATGACAAGCAACCTTCGTCGGTTTTTACCGGAGCATGCTCGAAGACGAACGGGCCCATGGTGTCGGTGTGGCACTTGGTGCAGACCGCAAACTGGCCGGCCGCGGCTCGAACCTGGTGTCCAGTTTGCGTGCCGTGCGGATTATGGCAGTCGCTACATTGCACCAGCCCGGAATCGACGCGGTGACGGTACGGACGGGCGAACTCGGCCTTCTGCGCAGCGTGACAGCCAAAGCACAGCTCCGTCTGCGATTTCACGAGCATGAAGTTCACATCTCCCGACTTGTGCGGACTATGGCATGTGGTGCAGCTGACGCCATTCGCGAGGTGTTCTGACTTGGAAAAGTTCTGCGTCTCCAGGCTCGACTGGTGGCACTTGGTGCAGATGGCTGCCGTCTCAGCCGGACTCAGCGTCTCGAAGCGAATGATTTTAGTAATATCGCCGCCACCATCAACATGGGCCTGCGCGGGACCGTGACAAGACTGGCATCCATGCTGGTCACCCTTGAGCAGGGATGCATGTGGAGTATTGGCAAAGTGCTTGTCCCACACTTCCTGATGGCAGGTCTTGCAGATGTCAGTCTCGGCGTACTGGCCGCCCGCTGATCCCGGCAACGCAGCTGAAGTTTGCGGATTCGCAGTGCCTGACTGTCCCTCCGCCGCGGTCCCAGCAGTTAAGCAGCCGGCGAGCAGGAACGCCAAAAAAAATGATGCGATTGTTCTGCGTTTGGGGTGAGTCATCCTCGCTCCTAAGCCAGTTTCGAGACCCGCGTAGCGCAGAAAAGCAGTTTAAGTGTGCAATTCGGACAGCAACAAATGACCCCACAGCGACTGCATCGCAACAGTCGAACACTTTCGATATATGGAAAGATGGTCAAAAAGGAACAGTTGACTCAATTAGTTGTTCCCTTCGGAACTCGCGCCACGCCTGTCCAAACGCCTGCCTCAAGTCAGATTAAATTTGGATTTCGCCCGATCCAGACGTGCTCAACTTGGCCGGGGGAATGCCCCCTCCGAGCAATCGGTGGATGTCCCGAAAAAGCCCGCGACGAATCGCGGGCAGGATCGGAGGATGGCTACGTTTATACGTACATGGCACGAGGACGAACGATGGTGCGGGGACGCCGGGTGCGCACCATGCCGATAGTACGGACACGCTCGTACGCTCCATGCAAGTCCTGGCTGAGCATGCGGACCACCTGCAGGCAGACCTCGGGATGTTCGCGCAAAAACTTCATCAGCTCTTTTCTGCGGATGAAGACGATTTGCGAAGTGTCCAACAGCTCCGCGGTGATTTCATAAGGCGAATTCGACAGCGCGGCCCCCAGTCCCAAAACCTCGCCGGGCCCGGCAACACGCAATGTCAGGCGCTTGCCGCTATCCGCACAGATGGAGAGCTTGGCACGGCCGTCGCACAGCAGATAAACGCCACGAACTGGCCGCCCTTCGGCGAACAGGATCGTGTTCCGGGGATAAGTCGCCAGCGACTTGATCTCGTCGAACGCCTTCAGCGATTCGGCTGGCATATCGCAGAAGACCCGGTCCGGACGGAAATCGCAGGTGAAGCAACTTTGTTGAGTCTCGCTCTCCATGATGCTCTTGTGATACGTCCTTACTCCGGGTCAGCGCAGTGATTGCAATCACCCGTTTTCGTGACCTTGTTCACACGGTTCGGCCCACATGAACATACATTTGCGCAAAAGAAGCATTTGTTACGCAGTGCCACCCGTGCGCAACTCGACCGGTTGGCGACGCTAAATTCAATTCCCGATTTGGTGCGGCCCCTATGGCGTAATCGCCATTGCCTTGAGCGCGGCTTTGTTCCGAATCAGCAAGGTCGATCCCTTGGACTGCACGATCTGCCGCTTCTTGAGGTCGGCAAACAATCGTGTGACCGTCTCTCGCGAGGTTCCGATCATCTGTGCGATCTCCTCGTGCGTCAGCGCTAGCTTCAGGCGTGGCTCTGTCTTGGCGGCCTCGCCATTCTTCGTACTCCAGTCGAGCAACAGCTTCGCCAGTTTCTCGGCTGCCGAGTGCGACAGACCCAGCGAGCGGATTTCGCGGCACGCGCTGTTGTACTTCTCGCTCAGTTGCTCGGCCACCCGCAGACAGGCATCGCTGTTCTCGCGCAGGAAACGCTGAAAGTCTTCCCTCTTCACGAAGTTGATCTGGCAAGGATCGACTGTTTCTGCTGTCAGTTCATAGGGTTTGCCGCTGACTGACGCGCTGAGTCCAAGGACTTCTCCTGGCTCGGCGATCTTGAGGATCAGCGTCTTTCCATCGGTCGAACAGATCGAAAGTTTGACGCGGCCCTTGCACAACACGAATATGCCACGCGGTGACTGGCCTTCGACAAAGAGCACCGCACCCTTGGGATAAGCAGTTGCATACTTGATATTTTCAAATGACTGCAGAGCGGCAGCAGGAAGATCGCAAAAAATATGGTCGACCCGCATTTTGCAGGTCAGGCAATTTTCAATGATGTCCAGCCCATATGGTGAAAGCACGACGTCCCCCCATCATGCACGGTGTATCTCCTGATAATGGCCGGCGCACGTAGAGCGCACATCCGGGGACCAAGAGCCTCATTTGCCATGAGTGGCGCGTTACCGCACTCCGTGCCGTGCGGCCGGTCACATCGTTACGTGACCGACAAAAAACGCGGAACCCAGCTGATTTCAGCCGCTCCTGCGATGAACGCAGCGTTGCGGCGCGCGAGGCCCCTGCTCCAGATACTCTCTAGCAGACTGCTGACAGCGCACACACAACAAGTGCAAAGATCACAACTAGATGTGACGTGTATCGCGAACAGCCGCGGTTTTCCCCCGCCCCTCACATCGGTAGGTGCTTGTAAATATGTGATTTATGTTGGACTTGGCGTTTCTGTCGCAAACGTAGCCTTGGGTCACTTGTCACAGAAATAGAGTGACAATTCGGGTTCCGGCTCCCCACCCATCCACCAACTCCACCTGCAGCCGGTCGGCAATATTCCGATTGCGCCCCGTCGCTTAAGTGGAATTGACAGATCACCCTTAGCGCCCAGAGACTACCAGCACTATTGAGGATGGCTGGCGTCGGGTCACTTGCACGGTTTCGCAATTACTGAGTTGGCTCTCTGATGACGGTGGCGAGGCCAAGCCTGGCCGCTTCCTTGTTGTGCGTGAGTGAGCGACGTACCCGACTACGCCGTAACCGGCTGGCTGGCTGCGACTCGCTCCGTATCAAGCACTACGGCGATGGCGTGCATCACCGACGCGACGCGCACCGCTGCCAGGACTTTCTCTTCCTCAAAGCCTTTGTCCCGCAAAACCTTCTCATGCGAATCGACACAGGTTCCGCAGCCGTTGATCGCGGATACCGCAGTACACCACAACTCGAAATCGAGCTGATCGATGCCATGGGTGCGGATCACGTTCATCCGCAACCCGGCGCGCAGGGTGCTGTACTTTTCGTTGGAGCTGAGGTGCAGAAAGCGATAGAAGATGTTGTTCATCCCCATGATCGCCGCCGCGCCCTTGGCCGCTTCTAAAGCCTGTGGTGTCAGATGGTTAGCTGCTTCTTCGAGGGCGGCGACGGTTAGGTCTTCATTGCGCGACGCCATGGCGCAAGCCACTACAGTTCCCCATAGCTGCTGCTCGCTCAGGTCGGTCTGCTGCCGGACCACACTGGAGAAATTCAGCTTCAGGTCCTTGGCGTAGGAAGGAATGCTTTCCATTAATGCATCGAAACTCATTTGTGCCTCGGGGTCAAAAAGGGGGTGCTTATAACAAACGTTATAATGACTTGCGGGACCGCGTTCGCGGTCCCGCCGGTCATCGGACTTAGACGTGCAGCGTTTCCTGGCCCTTCTGCCAATTGCAGGGGCACAGTTCGTCGGTCTGCAGAGCATCGAGCACACGCAGGACTTCCTGCGGGTTACGGCCTACCGACAAGTCGGTGACGTAAACAAATCGAATTACGTTTTCGGGATCGACGATGAAGGTGGCACGCTGAGCGACGCCGGCCTTCTCATCGAGGATGCCGAGTTGTCCGCACAACTCACGCTTGATGTCGGCCAGCATGGGGAACGGCAGATTTTTCAGGTCCTCATGATGGGTGCGCCAGGCATGATGCACGAACTCGGAATCGGTGCTGCCGCCCAGGATCTGCGCATCGCGGTCCTGGAATTCCCTGTTGATCTTGCCAAAGGCAGCGATTTCGGTGGGGCAAACGAAGGTGAAGTCCTTGGGCCAGAAGAAGTAGATCTTCCACTTGCCGGCGTAGTCCTGGTCGGTGATGGTCTTGAATTCCTTGCCCTTTTCCAGGCTGACGGTCGCGGTGACGCTGAAATCAGGGAACTTCTCGCCTATTCCTAACATTGTATTTATCTCTCCGTATAAGTTGAAATTAGTGCTGCTTTTCTGATGTTGCGCACGCCTTGCAGACGCCCTGCACCTCGACATTGAATTTCTCGAGCCGGAATCCCGATGGCAGTCTGCCATGCAGTTTCACCGGTTCAAGGAGATCGATCGCGAGGTCGGAGATCGAATGGCAACGCGTGCAGATCAAATGATGATGGGGTGCGGTGTTGGCATCTACGCGCCAGGGGCCCTGGCGATGACTCACGTCGCGTAGCATGCCGGCCTGAACAAAGGTCTTCAGGTTCTTATAAACCGTCGCGAGCGAGATCGACGGCAGGTCTGGTTTGACCCGTTCGTAGATCTCCTCCGGCGAATAATGCCCGGGCCGAGACACCAGGGCTTCGTAGATCTTTTGTCTCTGGTGGGTCGCTGCCAGGTTGTGCGTGCGGCACAACTGGCGAAACTCGTTGTAAGTTTCCCGGCGCATATCTCTCAGATGATAATTTTTATCAAACGATTCATTTTGTCCACTGACGAAAATTGGATCGGATGACGCCGACCTGAAGACCGGCACTATCCCGCGACGCCACCGCGGCCTAGAAGCGGTTAAGCGGTCTCATAAATAGTGCCTGTAGGAAACTTCAAATTCCCGCAGGGGCTAAAGCCCGGCGTTTAAGGGGCTCGGTGCGGCACGGCTAAAGCCGTGCCCTTTCAAATCCCATCTATCAGAGCCACTTCTAGGAACGGCCGCAGAGCAGCACTCGCAATCCATCTCCGCTAAACTGATTAGGCTAACTTGACCAACCTGCAAACGTTATGAACTTCCGACGAATTTGTGTCTTCTGTGGTTCCAATTCGGGAATCAATCCAGCCTACCGGGAAGCTGCGGTGTCCATGGGACGCCTGCTGGTCGAGCGCGATATCGAACTGGTTTACGGCGGCGGCAACATCGGATTGATGGGCGTGCTGGCCGATGCTGTCCTCGAACGCCACGGACGAGTGGTCGGCGTGATTCCGGATTCGCTGATGGCAAGAGAAGTCGGCCATGCAGGTCTCACCGAATTGCGCATTGTCCAATCCATGCATGAACGCAAGGCGCTGATGGCCGACCTGTCTGACGGATTCATCGCCATGCCTGGCGGCTTTGGCACCTTCGAAGAGTTCTGCGAGATGGTGACCTGGTCGCAACTCGGCATTCATGCCAAGCCGTGCGGACTGCTTAACGTCGAGGGCTATTACGATCCCCTGCTCGAATTGTTCGACCATGCTGTGCGCGAAGGCTTTCTGCGCGAAGAGAACCGGCGATTAGTGCTGGAGGACCGCGACCCCACGCGCCTGCTGGAGAAGATGCGGCAATTCCATGTCACCACGGCCGGTAAATGGATTAGTGGCGACGAGCGCTAACTTGACACGCCAGAGGTCACAGCGGCGCGCCGGGCCTTAATGTTCGGCTCTCTGGGATAGGGAGTGATAAGGCCTGTTTTGATTAAGTGACATTCCGACGGGACCTATATCGGCAGGAGCGGACATATTCGGAGACGCCGGCTGACTTCCCAGTAATAACCCGCTGTCGGCCTTGAGTCCTTCCGGATTGGCTTACGAGCCGCTAGGAACTACTTGGCTCCCCCGATGTCCCGATTCTAAAGCGCAAAAAGCTCAATCGTCTTCGACGCCAAGCCTGTTCAAGGTGAGCGTTGGTCTCGCTTCGCTAGAAAATTCTGCTGGCAGTCTCTTGCCACAGACAGCAAGGAGTTGAACTCAGGAGTTCCCCGCAGCTTCGCCAGCAGTGGGCTGGACTGAAGAGCCGAGTAAGCACAGTAGTTATGATCTACCGAGCTTTTCAGCACACGCAAAGCCGACTCTTTCTGATCACAGTAAGCCAGCAAATTCCCGTTGGTAAATCGTTGCTCCGGATCAGGCCACGCCATAGTGGTGGCTTCGAGCTTCTGGGCGATCGCAGGCACTTCGGTACGGCGTTCGGGATCCAGACAAGCCTGCAACAAATCGTGTCCAAAGATGGGATTGGAAGACATCTTCTCAATGCTGTTTCTGGCTTCGGGCAATCTCCCCTGGGTTAGAAAAATGAAAGTCATCATTCTGGCGGCCCATTCAGAACCTCGATCCAGCTGTACAAACTCCATCGCTTTTTGCGGTTGATCCAGATAGATGAAAGTCCAGGCGCAAGAACGCAATGATTTATTGCCAGGGTCTAAGGCCAAAGCGGTATTGCACTCGGTGGCCGACTCACCGAGAACACCCGCGTAACGTAAGACATAGGAGAGCGCGAAGTGGGTCGAGGCACTCTCCGGCCTGCGCTTCACCAGGGCTACTTCTTTTGCGTACGAGTCAATCAGTTCGCCGCGCTCAGTGCGGTTGGTAATCAACTGTGAAGCAGCGAAAGGCAGGTTTGGATCAAGTTCCAATGCGCGCTGATAGGCCGAATTCGAACGATTGAACATCGATTCTCCGCCGTCACCGTATTCGCTGTCGAAGTAGTAACGGAGCCCCAGAGCCTCCCAAGCGGGTGCGTAATTGGGGTCGATTGCGACCGCTCGCTCCAACATCGAGATCGCCTCCTTGTTGGGTGCCACATCACGGGAAGCCGCAATACCGCGCAAGTACAGGTCATAGGCCTCTGCGCTCTTGGGACGAGTACCGGCCTCGGAGACGACGAGAGCGCCGCCCAACGCAGGAATCAACCCCTGCTGCACTTTCGCCGTAAGCTGCTCCCGCATCGCGAGAGTGTCGGAAGCGGCGGCATGGACCTGATCTCTCCACACCGTGCGATTACTGGCGACGTCCACCGCTTCGAGTGTGATCGCTAACTGGTCCCCGTCAGCGAGGTAATGACCCGTAACGATGGATGTAACGCCCATCGCGCGACCAGCTTGCTGCAAATCCACGTCAGGGTTGTTGTACTTGCTGGTAGTCGCGAAGGGGCGGATGGAAAACGACTGCACATGACTCAGCGTAGTCGCAATTTCGTCGGGCAGGGCAAGGCGGAGAAAGTCGGTGTTCTTGTCGGAACCAGCGTTTTGAAATGGCAGGACTGCAATTGCCGTCTGAGGCACGGGACCGCTTGGCGAGGTTGGGGAATACTTGACCCGCCAGAGGAGGAGAGCAGCAAGGATTGCTACGATAACGCCTCCTGCCAATGCCCACCGGTTGTAAGCCGGGACACGCGCAGCGGTTGAACCCTTCCCAGAATCCGTTGCCGGGTTGCCTTCGCGACTCGAATCGCGTAGCAGGCGCGAGAGGTCGGCCCTCATCTCCGAAGCGTGCTGGTAGCGCAGGGACCGGTCTTTCTCCAATGCCTTATGAATAATCGATTCCAATTGTGCTTGGATTTGCGGATTGATCTGTGACGGTGGTTGTGGATTCTGGTGCAGGATTGCGCCGCAAACCTCTCCTGAACTGCTGCCCTCGAACGCCATCTTGCCGGTCGCCATCTCATACAGCACCGCTCCAAAGGAGAACAGGTCCGTACGGGAGTCGAGGTCTTTCGCGCGAACTTGTTCGGGTGACATGTAGGCGACGGTGCCCACCATGGCGCCAGGGCTGGTGAGGTGCTGCGCGTCGGACTCTGCCTCCAGGGTCGCGGAGTCGCCACCGGTAGACGCGACCTTGTCCACCTTGGCGAGGCCGAAGTCAAGAATCTTGGCATGACCGCGCCTGGTGACGAAGATGTTCGCGGGCTTGATATCGCGGTGAACGATCCCTTCGCCGTGGGCGGCGTCCAGTGCGTCCGCTATCTCGATGGCCAGAGAAAGACCTGACTCGGCTTCCAGTGGACGACCCGCTATGCGGTGCTTCAGCGTCATGCCGTCCAGGAACTCCATCGCGATGAAAGATTGGCTGCCGTGCTTGCCAATTTCGTAGATGGTGCAGATGTTCGGATGGTTGAGCGCGGAGGCGGCCCGGGCTTCACGCCGGAACCGTTCCAATGCCTGCGAGTCTTGCGCCACATCGTCAGGCAGGAATTTTAAGGCAACGAAGCGGCGGAGGTCGGTATCCTCGGCCTTATAGACGACACCCATGCCACCGCCGCCAAGCTTTTCGCTAATCCGGTAATGGGAGATCGTTTGACCGATCATTTTCTGGGTGGAGTTGGGATGGATAACTGATGGTACGGGCGAACTCCCCGCGAGTCAATGCATGGGTGACTGTTATTGGCTAAAACCTGGTGGTCGGCAATCCGGAAATGATCCCGAGCTAAAACCCGTCAGATTGGCATGAAATCGCCATCTCACTCGCAGCCCGAGACGCAATCTCAAAGAGGGAAGGAAAATCGTCAACAAAACCGGCCAGTTTTGAGAACTTTTGGCAGTCGCATTCAGCGGAAAATCAACTAAACTAAAGCTTAGCTTGCTGACCTCATTTTGACACAGAGGATGTCAATTGGTCGGCCCACTCCCGCCGATGTTCTGCTTCTCGCTTCGTGAACACGCCAGGAATGCGCGTTCCACACTTCGCGCAGCAGCCATCCTTCAACTTGTTCGACATCACGGAGTGCCATGAGCGGGTGATCACTACCTGCTTGCATCCCGGACAGATGGTGTTCGCGCCGTCGGAGTAGATGTTGCCCTCATAGACGTACTTCAGGCCCATCTGCATGGCCATGCGGCGGGCGCGATGCAAAGTCTCCGGAGGCGTCGGAGGCTTGTCCTGCAACTTGAAGTCAGGATGGAATGCCGTGAAGTGAAGCGGCACGTCGTCGCCCAGGTTTTCCAGCACCCAGTCGCACAGTTGCTTGAACTCGAAATCGTCGTCGTTCAGCGTTGGAATGATCAAGTTCGTGATCTCGAACCACACGCCAGTCTCATGACGCAACCAGCGCAGCGTGTCGAGCACCGGTTGCAGGTGTGTCAGCGTGACCTTCGAATAAAACTTCTCGGTGAACGCTTTGAGGTCAATGTTGGCGGCGTCGATGTAGCGGTAGATGTCGAAAAACGCCTCGCGGGTAATGTAGCCGTTGGAAACCATCACGGTGTTGAGTCCCGCCTGGTGCGCTTCGCGGGCGATATCGATGACGTATTCGCCCCAGATGGTCGGCTCGTTGTAGGTGAACGCGAGATGCGGCGAGCGATGTTCAAGCGCCAGTGCAACCACTTCACGCGGCGGAAGATCGGCGGAGCGCACCTGGTCCGATTTGGCTTTGGAGATGTCCCAGTTCTGGCAGAAGAAGCAACCCATGTTGCAGCCGGCGGTGCCCATCGAAAGAATGGTCGTTCCCGGAAAGAAATGATTGAGCGGCTTTTTCTCGACGGGATCGATAGCAACAGCAGCCGGGCGGCCATAGCCGAGTTGAATCAGGCGTCCTTGTTCGTTTTTACGGATGAAGCAGAAACCGTGCTGGCCTTCGCCGATATGGCAGTGCCGCGGGCAGAGGTAGCAGTGCAGACGGCCGTCGGCCATGGTCTCCCACCAACGGGCTTCATGAACCGCTGCCTTCATATCCCACTGCCTTGTGATTATTGTAGCGCCAATGCGATTCCCCGGTTCGATTTTGGCGCCACTACGATGAATGCCCGAAACAAACCTCATATTTTTGGACACGCAATGGAAGAATGCGAGATTGCAGGCGGGTGCGCGAACTGGTCACCGCTCAAATCTATGCAGTTTTTAAAGGGGGCGGTGGGCGCCTATTGGGGTTGCTGTCGGGGTTGCGGCGCCCACCTGATTTGGGTTACTACTATAGACGCTTTCTGCCGACAATAGTTGCTCAAAATAGCGGCCTGAGCAGTTTATTTTACAGTTCTTCACATTCCGTACCGATTTGGCACGGAACTGCAGATTCTATAGGACCTTCGGGCACGACTCGGGGATAGAAGTCCGCCTCCTAAGGTGTTTCCCCTACCCCGTTCTGTCGCACCATTTCATTACCAGTCGCCCCTTCGCGCTCAATTCACGGCAGAATAATTTTCTCCAGATATTCGAGCGGCAACGCGCCCTGATCGAGCGCCTTGTTGTGGAACTCCTCGAGCGTGAAGCTGCTGCCTTTTGCTGCCTGATATTTCTTCCGCAACTCCCACCACTGCCGTGACCCGACAAAATAGGTGGGCAACTGCGTCGAACTTAGCTTCGCCCGTTGCAGCTTCCCTTCCGCCTCGGCCTGGGTTTGGAACGTGTCGTTCAACATCAGGTCCATGGCTTGCTGATCGGTCATGTGCATCGTCTGCATGCGAATGTCGAGAATGGTATTGGCGACGGCGCGCAGCGTGATTTTGCGCCGGATCAACAGGAACTTGGGGCTGTGGTCGAGGTAGCCCTCCTCGGTCATGACATCGGCGATGTACTCGGCCCATCCTTCGACGTACGCTCCGTTACCTAACAGGGCACGCAGCACACGGCGCGTCGGCGGCTGAACGTCATCGGCGTGCTCGGCTTGCACGTAGTGTCCAGGCAACGCTTCGTGAATGGTGAGCCACTTCAGGGTGTAGTTGTTGTACTCGCGCAGTTTGCTCTCGGCCTTGGCGGCGGGCATCTTGGGATCGATGGGCGTCACCCAGTACTGCGCTTCGGCGGTGGGCTCCAACGGCGGCGCCGAGTGGAATCCCGCCACCGAGTAAACGCCTCGCTCAAACTCGGGTGTCGGAATCACTTTCAGGTTGTCGCGGCTCCCCAGTGAAACGATCTTTTTGTCGCGGATGAACTGTTTGATGCCCTCGAGATCGGCCTTTACCGCTTCGATCAGTTGATCGCGCTGGGGATGCTCCTCGCTGATCTTGTCGATCACCGCGCTGATGATCTTGTTCTCGCGCTCCCGTCCCTGCAGGTTGCTGTAGTCGTCCTGTCCGGGATACATCTGCTTATAAAGCGGCAGCGCCACCTGCATCATCTCGGTGCGCAGGCGCTTGAGTTCGGCCTCGGCGTCGGAGAGCAACTGCTCGGGCGTGACCGACGTTTCCATCACGTAGCGGAATTTCTGTCCGTACCATTCTTTCCCCAGCCGCCAATCGCGGCCGTTGGTTGGACGCTTGGCCAGGTCGTTCTGCAGCCATGCAGTGAAATCGCCTAGCGCCTTCTTCGCCGCAGGAGCGACCTTGTCGTATTGGGCTTGCAGTGGCGATCCCGCCGGAATATCGGCCGCGACCGAATCCACCAGGTTGACGTTGCCTTCGTTCTCTTCCACCGCGGTTGAGATAAAGATGGGGTCGGCATCCGTCAGCACTGATTTTGCTTGGTCGAGAAGGCGCGGAATTTGCCCGATCCGCGAAATCACGTGTCCGATGCGAATTTCTTTCGAAGCGTATTCCTGCGTCAGCGGCAGAAATAGCCCGTTGCCCACCAACTCGACGTACACCTGCGGCTGGTGCTGGTAGCTCTGGATGTGCTCGTACTCGAGCAGGCTGAGTGCGATGTTGTCGTCGATCAGCCGGTAGTCGGCGGCGTCCTGAGAATTGAGCGACGCCACTGGAGTTTCTTTCTGGAAGCGCGCGCGCCAGGCGCGATAAAACGCCTCCTGCTTCGCGACCGCCGCCGCGCTGACGTCGTCGAGCTCGGCATCGAGCTCGATCACCTTGCCAGTTTTGGGATCTTTGTACTGATGGAAGCCAGCGTACGAAGCATTGACTGGAGACAGAGCCAGAGATTCTTTCACGAATTGGTCGGTGAGTTGGGCAAACATTGCATTACCTGCTGGGGTGGTCGTCTTCTTTGAGCCTTGGGCTCCGGCGACAGTAGATACCCCCAGGAGCACAATTACGCAAAAATACGCATATCGCATAAGACCTCGCATGTGTTGAAGAACGGCCAAGTATAAATCCTGCTTTGTAAGACAGACGAATCACAGATCGCGATCGTTCTTTGCGGGCAGCCAAAACAGTGCTACAGTGCGCCTGTCACCCTTGTAGCTCGAACGAAGTCCCACTCCTTTTCTGTTTCACCGGAGGCGTTATGCCCGACGTTCCTACACCACCCCCTGCTCTGTCTCCCGTTCACGACCAACCCGGCGATCCGAAGCAGCCGACGGACGGCATTGCCCTGTGTCTTTCCGGCGGCGGCTATCGCGCTATGTTGTTTCATCTGGGCACGCTGTGGCGTCTCAACGAATTGCACTATCTGCCCAAACTTAACCGCGTCTCCAGCGTCTCCGGCGGGTCAATTACCAGTGGAGTTCTGGCGATGAATTGGACCAAGCTGGGCTTCGACGCCAACGGCCTTGCCGCCAACTTCGACAAGCAGGTTACGCAGCCCATTCGCGGCATGGCCTCGCAGTCGATCGATATCAGCTCGGTCCTCGAGGGCGTTTTCGGCGGAGTATCGAAGCACGTCATCGCTCACTACAACAAATACCTGTACAACCACGCCAAGCTGAAAGATTTGCCAAGCGACAACGAGGGCCCGCGCTTTGTGTTTAATGCCACCAGCCTGCAGACCGGAGTACTGTGGCGCTTCTCCAAGCCCTTCATGGGCGACTGGAAAGTTGGGCTGATAAGGAACCCTGACGTTGAGCTCGCCACGGCGGTCGCGGCATCGTCGGCCTTCCCGCCTCTGCTCTCGCCCTGCGTACTGGAACTCGACCCCAACAGCTTCGACAAGGACATTCCGCCGGCTAAGGACATCAAACTACCCGACTTCCGCCAGCAGGCGGTTCTCGCCGATGGAGGTGTGTATGACAATCTCGGCCTGGAGACCGCGTGGAAGCAGAACAAGACCGTACTGGTCAGTAATGGCGGCGGGGCCTTGGAGCCCGAACCCGATCCCAAACACGATTGGGTCAGCCAGACGAACCGCGTGTTGCTCACGATCTATGCTCAGGTCGTAACGTTACGGACGCGCTCGATCATTGAACTCTACAATCTCGGGGTTCGAGACGGCTCCTACTGGGGGATTGGGTCAAATATCCTGAACTATGAACTGCCGAACGCGTTGGTCTGCCCGTTCGATGATGTCACCACCAAGCTGGCCCAGACCGCGACCCGGCTCACTGCCATGAACAACCAGTTGCAGGAACAGTTGATCGACTGGGGCTATGCAATCTGCGATGCCGCCATGCGGAAACACGTGCTGCCGGATGCGCCAGCGCCAGCGTCGTCACCCTACGGGACGTTCAAGAAACCCTGATTTGGATATGAGAGAAGGTTGACCTATCGTTGAGGGCACGGTTACAAACCAGGTGCCCTCTTTGATCGAGCGCTGGCTCATCGACCGGGAGGTCGTGCTAAATTACCACCGTCTAGCCAGAAAGGCATTCGCCAGCTGCACAACTGAGGGCGGCCACCTGTTCCCTGTCAAATCCGACCCCGCCCTCGTCAGGAGGCACAGCAATGCGCGTGACTGAAAAAGCTGTCGCGATCATCATTCTCGCCTTGACGGCATGGGCAATCATCATGTTGGCAACCACCAACTTTCAGGGTCACGAGAGTAACCGCATTCTGCGAGTGGAACTCGGATCCGACGCCGCACAACTCAACCAGGCAGTCGCTGCCGACGACGACGCCGGAATTGCCAACAATATCCAGATGGTCGTCCGCAACACCTACCTGGATTATGATTTCATCCTCCTGTATTGGCTGACGTTCGTGAGCCTTGCGGTGTTGGCGGGACGCATGGGAAAGCGCATCCTCGGCATCTGCGCAGCCTTGCTGATCACCGGCGCCGCGCTGAGCGACCTGCTGGAGAACGGAGCGATCCTCACCGCAATGAGTGTGAAGCCGTTCACCGACGCCGTGGCGGTCGACATTTCGGAGTACTCCCAATGGAAGTGGGCCTTCTTCTTTCTGGCGTCGATCATCCTGGGACTGGCGATCGCCCTGAACCACCATGTATCCAGGATGCGACGGCTTTCCGGCGGTCTGTTCATTGCCAGTGGCGTGTTCGGTCTATTGGGGATTACGCGTTACCGGGTTTCGCTCGAATACTCCCTGTGGATGATCAGCATTGCCGAGTTGCTGCTTGCCGCTGGTCTGATACTCACCTTGTGGAAGCTGTATCGCTCGTTGAAGCAGCTAAATCACAGCGAGCATCACGAGCACATACACTCGCACGCATGATTGGCCAGATCAACTCGCCAAGGAAGTTATCGCTCTGTCGAAAATCATTCACCACGGAGGCACGGAGGACACGGAGTCGTATTAAGTAAGATCTCTCTCCGTGATCGCTGCGCCTCGGTGGTGATTTTCATCTCCTTGGGTGGGCCGCAGGCCCATGGAAGCTCAGTTCATGAAACGAGTTCTGGTTGCGACATCCAATGAAGGCAAGATCCGCGACCTCGTGGGAGCGGCTGCCGCCCACAAAATAGAAATCGCAACCCTCCCCAACTTTGCCGCGCTTCCCACCGTGGTTGAAGACGGTCTGACATTTGAAGCCAATGCCCGCAAGAAGGCCGAGCACTACAGCGCATACAGCGATGGCGAGTTGGTGATCGCCGACGACTCTGGGCTGGAGGTCGACGCCCTGCAAGGTGCGCCGGGCGTACGTTCGGCGCGCTACGCTGCGGATGAGCACAAAGCAAACGACGACGACGCCAACTCGGCCGACGAGGCCAACAACGCGCGGCTCTTGCGCGAGTTGCACGATGTTCCGGAAGAGTACCGCACTGGCCGGTTCGTTTGTGTGATTGCCGTGGCGCGTAATGGACACACCCTGGCAACATTCCATGGCAAAGCCGAAGGGGTTATTCTGCACGCGCCGCGCGGCTACAACGGCTTCGGTTACGATCCACTATTCTTTTTTCCCGAGATCGAGAAGACTTTTGCCGAACTTACCGCTGAAGAGAAGGCCCGATACAGCCATCGCGGCGCGGCCTTCCGCCAATTTCTGGATTGGGCGGACCATCTCAGTGACCTGCATCCTCACAAGGCTAAGTGACGTTCGTCACCATGTCCTCGCCCGCCCTGTCCGTTATCCTGAGTAGGCATCAGCGAGACACCTCGTGCATCGTGCGAGTGCCTTCCTGAATCAAACATAAGTTATTGAGTTTCTTGACTTAGGCAGTTGGCGAAATTGATAATGCAAGGTTCGCGTCATCATCTCTGCGAATCATAAGGAGTCGGCGTCGTGGCTTCATCCGCCAGTCCTACTGATATTGATAAGGGCACCCTTCAGATTCCGGGGGGAGTTCCTTCGCTCCGTGCCGGCGAAGGCAACTCGTTCCTGCTGCGCAGGTTGCATTCCCTGACCGGCATCATCCCCATCGGCGCGTTTCTGATCGAGCACTTCATCTCCAACTCAGAAGCGACCAAGGGCGCGCTGGCCTATAACGACCAGGTCAAGTTTCTGACTGGCCTGCCGTTCGTCTCAGTGCTGGAGTGGGGTTTTATCTTTCTTCCCTTGCTCTACCACTCGCTTTACGGGTTCTACATCTGGTACCGCGGCGAGTCCAACGTTGGCGAGTATCCCTGGACCGGCAACTGGCTCTACACCTCGCAGCGCTGGACCGGCGCCATTGCCTTCGCCTACATCGCATACCACCTTTATTACATGCGTTTCACCGGGGTGCACCTGATGGGTGGTGGCTACGGTGCGGCGTTCTGGAAGGTGCAGCATGAATTCCAGAATCCCTGGGCAGTCGCGGCCTACGTCATCGGAATCGTCGCGGCATCGTGGCACTTCTCCTACGGGTTGTGGCTGTTTGCCGCCAAATGGGGCATCACGGTTGGCGAGAAGGCACGCAAGCGCTTCGGATATTTGTGCCTCGGCCTTGCAGTTGCGCTGGTCGCGATCGGACTGATTACGATTCGCGCCTTCATCAGCGCTCCCCTGGTTCCGGAACCAAGTCCAGTTTCGACGTTTGAGAGTACGTCTTTGCATTAATGTCGTTGATTAATCCGGGTGGCTGCGGCCGCCTCATTTACGCTGCGTAAAGATCATCATGGCTAATCCTAAGATCATAGTTGTGGGTGGTGGGCTGGCAGGACTTTCAGCCGCCATCAAAATCGCCGAGATGGGAGGCCACGTTGACCTCTTTTCCATCGTCCCGGTAAAGCGGTCTCACTCGGTCTGCGCCCAGGGCGGCATCAACGCCGCCAAGAACCTTAAGGGCGAGGGCGACTCCACCTGGCAGCACTTCGACGACACCGTTTACGGCGGCGACTTCCTGGCCAACCAGGCCCCCGTCAAGGCGATGTGCGACATGGGGCCGGGCATCATCGACCTGCTCGACCGTATGGGAGTTCCCTTCAACCGCACGCCAGAAGGCCTGCTCGATTTCCGCCGCTTCGGTGGGACGCTTTACAACCGCACCGCTTTCGCCGGCGCGACGACCGGACAGCAGTTGTTGTACGCGCTCGACGAACAAGTGCGCCGCTACGAGGCTGAGGGCAAGGTCACCAAGTACGAAGGCTGGGAGTTCCTCTCGGCGGTGATTGACGAGCAGCGCGTGTGCCGCGGCATTTGCGCCATGGATCTGCGCGGTATGGACGTGGTCACGTTCCCCGCCGAGGCTGTCATCATCGCCACCGGCGGCATTGGAGCGATCTTTGGCAAGTCCACCAATTCCGTCGTCTGCACCGGATCGGCGCAGTCGGCCCTCTATCAGCAGGGCGCGTACTACGCCAACGGCGAGTTCATCCAGGTGCACCCCACATCGATTCCGGGCGAAGACAAGTTGCGCCTGATGTCTGAATCCGCACGCGGCGAAGGCGGCCGCGTCTGGGTCCCAAGGCAGTCGGGCGACAAGCGCGATTTCAAGAGCATTCCTGAGAGCGAGCGGTGGTACTTCCTGGAAGAGTGGTATCCCAAGTACGGCAACCTGGTTCCGCGTGACGTCGCCACCCGCGCCATTCATAAAGTGGTTTACGAGCATCACCTCGGCATCGATGGGCAGCCGATGGTCTACCTCGATCTGACGCACATTGACCGCGCGACGCTCGATCGCAAGCTGGAAGGCATCCTCGAGATTTACGAGAAGTTTGTAGGTGACGATCCCCGCGAAGTTCCGATGAAGATCTTCCCCGGCATGCACTACACCATGGGCGGGTTGTGGGTCGACAACGATCAGAAGACCAACATCCAGGGCCTGTATGCCTGCGGTGAAGCGGATTATTCGATCCATGGCGCGAACCGCCTCGGCGCGAATTCGCTGCTGTCGTGCATCTATGGCGGATTCATCGCGGGTCCGGGCGCAGTGCAGCTATGCCCGCAACGTGATCAAGAGCGGTCACACGCACAATTCGAACGTGTTTGACTCCGAGAAAAAGCGGCAGCAGGAGATCAACAGCCGCCTGATGAACAACGATGGCACGGAGAACCCGTTCCTGTTGTGGCGCGAACTGGGCGACACCATGACCAAGAACTGCACCGTCATCCGCTACAACAAGAATTTGCAGGAGACGGACGCCAAGCTGGTCGAGTTGCTGGAGCGCTATCGCCACGTCAACCTCAGCGATCGCACCATGTGGGCAAATACCTCGTTCGTGTTTGCGCGGCAGCTTTATAACATGCTGCAACTGGCGCGCGTGATTGCCCAGGGCGCGGCGTGGCGCAACGAATCGCGGGGCGCGCATTACAAGCCGGATTTCCCCGAGCGCGACGATGCCAACTTCCTGAAGACGACCAAGGCGTACTTTGCGGCCGATGCCGACGAACCGCGCTTCGAATTCGAGGCGGTCGATACGTCGCTGATTGTGCCTCGTCCGCGGCGGTATGACGCGGCGACGTAAAGCAGTGGCTAGTGGCCAGTGAATGAGCGGCCACAGGGCTATGGCTGAAGTATTAGGGTAGTGCGGGCCTTCAGGCCCGCGTCAAGAATGGTTCCTTGAAAGGGCATGGCTTCAGCCGTGCCGATTAGGACGGATTTATAAAGGGGGCTTCGGCCCCTGAGGTATTCGAGTCACACGATCATGGCGAACTCAAAAACCGTAATCATCAAAGTCAAGCGCCAGGACAACCCGAGCTCCAAGCCCTACTGGGAGGAGTTCGAGTTGCCCTATCGCCCCGGCATGAACGTCACCTCATCGTTGATGGACATCGCCGCCAACCCGGTCACCAAGCAGGGCAAGGCGACCACGCCCGTGACCTATGACTCCAATTGTCTGGAAGAAGTCTGCGGCTCCTGCGCCATGCTGATCAACGGCAAGGCCCGCATGGCCTGCTCGGCGCTGATCGACAAGCTGGAGAAACCTGTCAAGTTGGAGCCATTCTCGAAGTTTCCCGTGGTGCGCGACCTGTCGGTGGATCGCAGCGTGCTCTTCGAGAACCTGAAAAAAGTGAAGGCCTGGGTCCCGGTGGACGGCACCTACGACCTCGGTGCGGGGCCGAAGTTGTCGGCCGAAGAGCAGGAGTACGCCTATCCCTTGTCGCGCTGCATCTCGTGCTGCTGCTGCATGGAGGCCTGCCCCCAGTTCAACGAACACACCGGATTCGTGGGCGCGGCCACGATTTCGCAGGTGCGCCTGTTCAACACCCACCCCACGGGCAAGGCGTTGAAGGTCGAACGCCTGAAGGCTCTGATGGGCGATGGCGGCATCCAGGAATGCGGCTACGCGCAGAACTGCGTCGAGGTCTGCCCGAAAGACATTCCGCTCACCAAATCCATTGCGGAGGTCGGCGGGCAGGTGATGTGGCAGGCGGTGAAGGATTTGTTCAGGACGTAGACATCTCGCGAATGCAATCCTAGAGGCTCGCCGATGATTCACGATCGCGAGCCTCAAGGTATTTGTGAGGCTACGGCTTCATTTACAATCCAATCGCGTCATGATTCTTGGTTGGAGTCCATTCATCTTCATGTCCCGCGTGCCCCGGCTGATCACCCTACTTGCCCTGCTCTCAACTGTTTCTCTCGCGCAAACTGCTGCTCCCACCGCTCCGGCTCCCGCCAAATCTCCTTCACGTGCCCTCACGATCTCCGATAAGGGCGTGGCCACTGGCTGGCAGGCCATCCATAACTCTGCGCTTGTCATCGACACCCATGCCGACACGCCCGGCCGTTTCGTCGACGAGAACTTCGACCTCGCGCAGGACGCCGGCAAAGGTTACATGGACTTCAACAAGATTAAGGCCGGGAACCTGGGCGCGGAGTTCTGGTCGATCTGGGTCGATCCCAAGGTTTACAAGGGACAGGAAATTAAGCGCGCACTCGACATGATCGACTCGGTGTACGAGCAGGCGCGGCGGCATCCCGACAAGATGATGATGGCGTTCAGCACTCAGGACATTCTCGCCGCGCATCGCCAGCACAAGTTGGCATCGCTGATGGGCGTCGAAGGCGGACACGCGATGCAGGGCGACATCCGCGTCCTCCGCGACTACTACCGCCTCGGCGTGCGCTACATGACGCTGACCTGGTCGAACACCAACGAACTCGGCGACTCCAGCGGCGACCTCGACGACAAGAGCATCGAGCATCATCACGGCATCACCGATTTCGGACGCCAGGTGGTACGCGAGATGAACCGCATGGGCATGATGGTTGACATCTCGCACGTGGCCGATCGCACGTTTTTCCAGGCTCTGGTCGCCAGCCGCGCTCCGGTGATTGCGTCGCACTCGTCGTCGCGCGCGCTGACCAATGTTCCCCGCAACATGACTGACGACATGCTGGTGGCGCTGGCACGCAACGGCGGCGTCGCGCAGGTGAATTTTTACTGCGGCTTCATCTCGCAGAAGTGGGTGGACCGTAGCAAGGAACTCAAAGCCGCTAAGGACCCCGATTACGAACGGGTGCAATCACTCTTCATGACCGAACACACGCCGCAGTCGATGCAGCAGCTTTACGATGCCGAGACGGTACTAGAGAAGAAGCTGCCGCGCCCTCCGCTCAGCGACCTGATCGACCACATCGATCACATGGTGAAGATCGCAGGCGTCGATCACGTGGGCATCGGCTCCGACTTTGATGGCATCGACTGCGCGCCCGCGGGAATGGACTCCGCCGCCGACCTGCCGAAGATCACCGAAGCCCTCTACCAGCGCGGGTATAAGGCGGCGGACCTGCAGAAGATCCTTGGCGGCAACTTGATGCGCGTGTTCACCGAGGTCGAGAAGACGGCAAAAGTAATTCAAGCGGAAGAAGCGCATCACGACACGCGCCGCGAGGTCGCGCCCGATGCGCAACCGCAGCAATAATCCTTAATCACGATTGGGAGGAACCATGCGTAACTTTCTAACTGCAATTGTTAGCCTCGCTTTGCTGGGACTCGCGAGTGCACAAACCAGCACGCCACAAACCGTAAAGGTCAAGCCGGCCGCTGGGCCAACAACCGCAACGACTACTACTCCAGCATCGCAGCCGGTGCAGGCCATCTTCGAAACCACCATGGGCAACATCACCTGCACGCTCTTTCCCGACAAGGCGCCCATCACCGTGGAAAACTTTATCGGGCTGGCAACCGGAAGCAAGGATTGGAAGAACCCATCCAGCGGCGCGATCATGCACAACAAGCCACTGTACGATGGCACCGTCTTTCATCGCGTCATACCGAACTTCATGATTCAGGGCGGCGATCCGCTGGGCAACGGCACCGGTGGCCCGGGCTACAGCTTTAGAGACGAAACCAGCGATCTCACTTTCGATCAGCCCGGACGGCTGGCTATGGCGAACAGTGGTCCGAATACCAACGGGTCGCAGTTTTTTATCACCGAAGTCCCAACTCCGCATCTCAACGGCCATTACAACCTTTTCGGGCAGTGCGACAATGTCGCCTTGGTCAAGCAGATCGCCCGCCTATCGACCGATCCGCGTAACGACCGGCCCTTCAGTCCTCCGAAGATTACGCACGTGAAGATCATCGATCCCAGACATCCTGCGGCAGCACCCGCCAAGAAGTCTGCCGCGAGCACAACCGGCACGGGGACGAAGAAGGCGACCACCCCTCCAGCCAAGCCGCAGTAACTTTCAATTGGATGTGATCATGCCGGGCCACGCGCCCGGCATTTTTTCGGTGGCCACATTCCTCGCCGGATCCTCTTGCCTTATCGCCCCATTCTGCATCAAAATTACCCCACGTCAGTAGCAGGTGGGGACCGATGTCAACCTTCGCAGCATTGGCTGAATCGTCCACATATCGCGACCGCAAGCGCTACCTGTGGCTGCTGTCGATCTTCGTTCCGGCGCTGATGAACGCAGGTCTGCTGCTCTACCTGCTCTCGCACAGAGTCGTGATGCTCTGGCTGCCAGTGGCCTTTAACTACATTGTGATGCCGCTGGCGGATTTCCTGGTGGGCGAAGACCGCAGCAATCCGCCCGAGTCGGCAGTCGCTGCTCTGGAAGAAGACCGCTACTACCGCTACATAACTTACGCCGTGGTGCCCGTGCTCTGGATCACCTACATTTTCGCGGCATGGTTTTTCGCTCGGCACGCACTTCCCTGGTACGGCGTATTGCCTGTCATTCTCACCACCGGAAGCGCGGGCGGTTACTGCATCAACGTCGGCCACGAGTTGGGACACAAGCGGACCGCGGTCGAACACTGGCTGGGGAAAATCATTCTCGCGCCCACCGCGTACGGTCACTTCACCATCGAGCACAATCGCGGGCATCATCTCGATGTCGCCACACCCGGAGATACCGCATCAGCGCGCATGGGTGAGGGCCTCTGGTGGTTCGCCTTGCGAGAAATGCCCGGAGCCGTCGAACGTTCCTGGCGACTCGAAAAGGATCGCCTTGCCCGCTTTCATCTACCCGTCTGGTGCCTGCACAACGAAATCCTGCAACCCTTGCTGGTCACGCTCGCTTTTTATGCGGTGATGATCGCGTGGCTGGGACTTCGCGTGCTTCCCTTCCTCGTGCTGTCGGCGTTGTGGGCCAACTTCCAACTCACCTGCGCCAACTATGTCGAGCATTACGGGCTGCTACGCCGCACGCTGCCCGATGGCAGTTACGAGCGTTGCCAGCCCTATCATTCCTGGAACAGCAACCATATGTTCTCCAACTGGGCGCTCTTCCATTTGCAGCGCCACTCCGATCACCACGCCTATCCCGGACGCCGCTACCAGTCGCTACGCCACTTCGAGCAACTGCCCACGCTTCCCAACGGTTATTTCGGAATGTTCACCGTGGCCTACTTCCCTCCACTCTGGTATAGCGTGATGGACCAGCGTCTACTGCGGGCGGTCGATCGCGACCCTAGCCGAATCAACTTCCAACCAGCCAGGCGCGAAATACTGATGAAGAAGTACGGCTTGAATCGCTGAGGCGCCAGCACTCCCATTGGCCGGTTGACGGGTCCTTCGATCAGTGGTTGCAGAATCGCTGGCATGAACCGGTCGGGTTGTGTTTAAATTCGCGGGTTATCCACACAAGTCGTTTCAAGACAGGGGAATTCATGTACAGGAGATTATCCTCGGTCGTAGCCTGCTTCCTGCTGCTGGCTATCTCCAGCGCTGCCGACAAACGCGCCTTCACGATCGAAGACGCATACCGCATTCGCGGAATCGGAGACCTGCACGCATCTCCAGATGGCAAAACCATTCTTTTTACCCTGCAAACGAGCGACCTGGGAAAGGCGAAGCGCACCAGCCACGTATGGCTGATGGACGCCGACGGCAAGAACGCGCGTCAGTTTACGTTTGGCGAAAAGAGTGAATCGTCGCCCACGTTCTCACACGACGGGAGGTGGATCGCCTTTGTCAGTTCGCGCGATGGCGACGACAACCTCTACGTCATTTCCGCCAGCGGCGGCGAAGCCCGTCAACTCACCAACATTTCCACCGGCGTCTCCGACCCGCTCTGGTCTCCCGACGGAAAATCGATCGCATTTTCCAGCGACGTCTATCCGGAATGTGGCGCCGACGATGCCTGCAACAAAAAAATCGATGAGCGCTGGAGCAAGGGCCCGCTTCACGCCCATGAGGCCGATGCGTTGCTCTACCGCCACTGGACGCAATGGAAAGACGGAAAGCGCACCCACATCCTGCTGGCCGACGCTTCCACCGGTGCGGTGCGCGATCTGACGCCGGGAAACTTCGACTCGCCACCGTTCCAACTTGGCGGAGCCTTGCGCTACGATTTCTCGCCCGATGGCACGGAACTCGCCTTCGACTCCAATCATGACCGCGACCTCGCCTCGTCTACCAATAGCGACGTATGGATCATCGCGCTCGCCGGCAGTCAGCCCGCTCGCAACATCACTGCCGCGAATCCCGCCTTCGACGGTCATCCGCAATACTCGCCGGACGGAAAGTACATCGCCTATCAAATGCAAAAGCAACCCGGCTATGAATCCGACCTCTTTCGCCTGGCTATCTATGACCGCTCCACTGGCACCTCACGCGTGCTCACCGAATCCTTCCGCAACTGGGTTGACTCCTTCCAATGGGCCGCGGACTCGAAATCCCTCTACTTCAGCGCTCCCGTCGAAGGCGACAATCCGATCTTCCGCGTGACCATCGACTCCGGCTCGATTCAACAAGTGTTGACGGACCGCACCATCGACTCCTTCGAACTCTCACACGACAACAGCCGCATCTTCTACACTCAGCGCTCCGTCAGCGAACCCGTCGAAATGTTTGCCGTGGACTTGGCGGATGGAAAAGCTTCGACGCCGCAGCGCCTGTCTCACTTCAACGACGAGGTTGTCAGTCAAGTGGATATCCGTCCGGCCGAACGCACGTGGGTAACGGGGGCAGGCGGATCGAAGATCGAAGTCTTCATCGTCAAGCCTCATAACTTCGATCCCTCGAAGAAGTATCCGCTAATCCTAAACGTGCATGGCGGGCCGCAGCAGCAGTGGCAGGATTCGTTTCGCGGTGATTGGCAGGTTTATCCCGGAGCCGGTTATGTCGTGGCTTTCGCCAATCCCCATGGATCCACCGGCTACGGCCAGGATTTCGCGGCGGAAATTTCCGGAGACTACGGTGGCAAGGTTTTTGATGAACTGATGAAGGTCACTGATGAACTGATCAAGCTTCCTTACGTCGATCCTGCCCGCATCGGCGCCATGGGCTGGTCCTTCGGCGGCTACGAGATGGACTGGTTCGAGGGGCACACCAACCGCTTCAAGGCGATCGCTTCCATGATGGGTATTTTCGACCTGCGTTCTTTTTACGGCTCGACCGAAGAGTTGTGGTTCCCTGAATGGGACCTCAAGGGTCAGCCTTGGAACTCCGACCAATACGAAAAGTTCTCCCCTTCCTACTTCGTGAAGAACTTCAAGACGCCCTGCCTGGTGATCTCCGGTGAGCGTGACTATCGCATTCCTTACACGCAGTCACTGCAGATGTTTACGGCGCTGCAGAAGATGAATGTACCCTCTAAGCTGATCATCTACTCCAACGCCGGCCACTGGCCCAGTTGGTATGAAATGGCCTTGTACTACACCGCACACTTGGAGTGGTTCCATCAGTATCTGGGAGGAGACGCGCCACCATGGACCACGGAACAGTTCCTGCGCAACGCCGTCTTCGACCAGGCGACGGGCCAACGTTACAAGTGACGCAACGTCTGCGCCGCAGGTCAGGGGATCGCGTGACGCGGGCGGAATCCCTGATTCGAGGTGCGTGATTATCTCCGAGCCTCATGTGGTAAGCGACGAGCCGCCGCTGACGGCCGGAAGGATGGATATTTCTGCCCCTGCAGCAATCCGGCTCATAAGTCCACCGGTATACCTGATGTCTTCGTCTCCGATGAACACATTGATGTGTTGCCGAATTTCGCCTTGTTCTGTTGCCATGCGATCGCGAACCCCGGGGTATAGGACCCACAACGCGGACAAGGCGTCTGCCAGGGTTGCGGCTGAACCTTGGATCTCCACTCTGCTTTGGCCGCCGGTAAATTCACGCAGGGCGCCGGGAATGTTGAACGTCACCGGCATGATCACCTCTTTTTCCGGCGCGTCTTGCTCGTAACCGGAGACTTCGTCCGACGAGATGAGGGCGGGATGGCCACTTTATGCGAAATTGGCTCTGGGGTGAAAGAGCTGTCCTCAACCAAGGTATTCCGAATGCAAAGCACCGGGGGGAGTCCTTCCAGTATCCTCTCCCAGGTTTTCCCTTCATCTCGCGAGTTAAAGAGCTGCCCGCTGCGGGTGCCGAGATAAAGCCCCAGCGGGTCGAGGGAATCCGCCGCCAGCCCGTCGCGCAAGACGGTTTCGTAAGCTCCCTTCTGCGGCAAGCCCCGCATCAACGGCTCCCACGAACCGCCGGCATTTCGGGTGCGATAAACGCGCAGTCGCCCGTCGCAGGTACAGCGAAACTCGTCCGATTCAACCGGAACGATGTACGCGCAGTCCTGGTTCCTCGGGTGCATGATCATGGCAAAGCCAAAGTCCGACGGCACACCGTTGGCAATGTCCTTCCAGTTTTCGGCGTGGTCGTCGGAGCGATACAAGCCCCAATGACTTTGCAGAAACAGCCGTTCGGGACGCGCAGGGTGCATGGCGACCTTGTGTATGCACTGGCCGAACTCAGGATATTTGTTGGGCATGTTCACCGCGCGGATGCCGCGGTTTTGTGCCGTCCAGGTACAGCCACCATCGTCGGTGCGGTAAACGCCGCCGGACGAGATGGCGACGTACATTCGCTGCTTGTCGCTGGGGTCGAGCACAACCGTGTGCAAGGCGAGACCTCCATTGCCCGGCATCCAGCGCGGGCGGTGCGGATGGTCGAACAGTCCGCGCACCAGCGACCATGTCTCACCGTCGTCACGAGATTCGAATAGCGCGGCCGGCTCGACGCCGCAATAAAGCACGTTCGGTTCATCGGGCCGGCCGAGCGTTATTTGCCAGATGTTCTTCAGCGATAGCCCGGTGTCGGCTGGAAATCGAATGGTGGCCTCCTGCGGAGTCGTCCAGCTTTTGCCGAAGTCGTCGCTCGAGCGCAGCAACGTGCCCCAGTAATTCTGTGTTGAAGCCCATATGCGGTGCCTGCCTTCGCGGTCGTCATACGCCAGCGAGTAAACTGCATACCCGTGAAAATAAGGCCCGCCCACCTCCCACTTCGTCCGCTGACTGTTCGACTTCAGCAGGAACGCGCCCTTTGTCGTTCCCACCAGCAGGAGAAAGTCTCCTTTCTTGACGCGGATATGCCGTACGTTATGCAGAATCGTGGTTCTGGGCGCGGCGACTCGGTCCGCGTTGGGATCTGCCGCAGCCATTGCGCCCGACTGCACGGCCTCCAGCGCGGCCTGCACTTCCCCGGCGCGTTGATAGCGCTGCGTTGGTTCCTTCGCCAGGCAACGTTGGATCACCGACCACAGACCCGGAGGCACCGGAGGTCCGAGCGGCTTGGGCTGTTCGCGTAGAATCGCCGAGCTGATTTCGAAGCCGGTTCGTCCTTCAAACGGCAAGCGCCCCGAAGCCGTTTCGTAGAGCACGACACCCAGGGCCCATAAGTCGGTACGGTAATCGGCAGGCTCGCCGCGAAAGATTTCGGGAGCCATGTACGGCAATGTGCCGCTTACGGTCGACGCGGTTTCGACGGTCGCGAACGACTTCGTCGTGCCCTCGAATACATCTGCTCCTACATGCTTCGCCAGGCCGAAATCGAGGACCTTCACCAGCCCGTCAGACGTAACCAGAATGTTCGCGCTCTTGAGGTCTCGATGCACAATGCCCCGGTCATGCGCGCGCACCAGTGCGCTGGCTATCTGGACGCCATAGCGGAGCACCGCGTCCGACGGTAGTCCCTGATCTGCGCTCATCGCGTGCAGAGACTTGCCCTCGACCAACTCCATCACGATGTAGAGCTCGCCATCAGTCTCGCCAACTTCGTGGATGGTGCAGATGTTCGGGTGAGACAGAGACGACGAAGCGCGCGCTTCACGCAACAGGTTCTGGCTTCCCGAGGAGTCGAGTCCAACTCCCTTCTTGACGACCTTCAGCGCCACGTCGCGGTGCAAGACTTCGTCATGGGCGCGATAGACGGTCCCCATCCCTCCTTCGCCAATCTTCGCCACCACACGCCAATGACCCAGTACCTGGCCGATCAAAGCGCCTCCTGACGTCGCTCCATGCTAGGCTGCATTTCGAACTGGCGTCAACGCGTCGGCCGGTGACCAATAGGGCTCGAACTCTCAACGCCGCCTGTGATGCTCGGCGGTGAGGCTGCTCTTTCGCGGGTAAGCGCGCCGCGCCGACGAAAGTTGACGATATAATGCCCAGACCGCGGCTGAGTCGCGTGAGCCCCAAGGAGAGAACATGGCGTCGGTGCTGATTACAGGAACCAGCAAAGGAATCGGGTTGGAAGCAGCGTTGGCCTTCGGTCGCGCCGGTTACGAGGTCCACGCCACCATGCGCAATCCGGCTCAATCTCCGGAGCTCGCGGAAGCAGCTGCCCACGAAAAACTGCCGATTTCCATCTCCACCATGGACGTGGACTCCGACCAGTCGGTGAGCGATGGAATCGCAGCCATACTCAAACTCGGCCCCGTCGACGTGCTAGTCAACAACGCCGGAGTGGAGCGGGCTGGCTCGGTGGAAGAGCTCCCGTTTGCCGAATTCCGCGCCGTCATGGAGACCAACTATTTCGGAGCGCTCCGTTGTATCCAGGCTTTGGTGCCGCACATGCGAGAGCGCCGTAGCGGATGCATCATCAACGTCACTTCCGTGGCCGGGCGCCTCGCCAGTCCGCCGCTGGCCCCTTACACGGCTTCCAAGTGGGCTCTGGAAGCGCTCAGCGAAGCGCTGGCAGGCGAGATGAAGACGTTTAACGTTCGCGTGGCCATAGTCGAACCGGGCATCATCGACACCGCAATGGCGCAGCGTATTGCCGGCCCGTCAAACGGATCGCTCTACCAGCAGCGTGCGCGCATGGCTACCGTGTTCACTAACGCGCTGCAAACTCCGGCACCACCCTCCGTGGTCGCGCAGAGGATCGTGGAGATCGCGGAGAGTGGAACATGGCAACTGCGCCATCCCGTGGGACCCGATGCAGTTCCCCTCCTGCAATGGCGCAACGGAATGACCGACGAGGAGTGGGTGGACCTGCACTCTTCTGACGACGAGACTTACTTCCGTCGCTTGGAGCGCGACTCGTTCCGGGGCGACGCGACGAAGAGCTAGACTGGCTGCCGCCGCCCGTTCACGAGTTGAACGGACCGCGGGTATCGCCAGCTAGTCGTAATACTCCAGCCCCAGGTGCGTGATCATCTCCTCGCCCATCAGGTGTCGCAAAGTGTTCTTCAGCTTCATCGACTGGATGAACAGATCGTGCTCGGGGTAGAGTCCCGGAGCCGTCATCGGAGACTTGAAGTAGAAGCTCAGCCACTCCTGGATGCCGATGCCGCGCAGCGCCGACGACCGTTTCGCCAGGTCGAGGAACAGCACCAGGTCGAGCACCAGCGGCGCCGCCAGAATCGAGTCGCGGCACAGGAAGTCGACCTTGATCTGCATCGGATAGCCCAGCCATCCGAAGATGTCGATGTTATCCCAACCTTCTTTGTTATCACCACGTGGCGGGTAATAGTTAATGCGAACCTTGTGGCAAATGTTGCCGTATAGCTCGGGGTATAACTCAGGCTGCAGAATGTGTTCCAGCACCGACAGTTTCGACTCTTCTTTGGTCTTGAACGAGCCGGGATCGTCGAGCACTTCGCCGTCGCGATTGCCCAGGATGTTGGTCGAGAACCAACCATTCAGTCCGATCATGCGCGCCTTGAATCCGGGCGCCAGGATCGTCTTGATCAGCGTCTGTCCCGTCTTGTAGTCCTTGCCGCAGATCGGGGCTTCATTCTTGCGCGACAGCTCCTGCATGACTGGAATGTCCACCGTCAGGTTGGGCGCGCCGTTAGCGAAAGGAACGCCCTCCTGCATGGCGGCGTAGGCATAGATCATCGAAGGCGCGATGTTCTCATCGTTGGCGAGCAGCCCCTTCTCGAACGATTCAACCGTCTGATGTACCGGCCCTGCTTCAATGAAGGTCTCGGTCGATCCGCACCAGATCATCGCCAGCCGATCGGCGCCACTGGACTTCTTGAACTCCTGGATGTCTGCGCGGAGTTGCTCGACGAGTTCCTTCTTGTTCTTGCCCTTCTTGACGTTGGGGCCGTCGAGTTTCTTCACGTAATTCTTGTCGAAGACGGCCTTGCGCGGCTTGATCGATGACAGGAACGGCTTCACCTGCTCCAGCAGTGAACGATCCAGCACGCCAGCATTGCCGGCAGCAGCGTACATGTCGTCCTCGAAAATGTCCCAGCCGGTGAAGACCAGGTCGTTCAGCCCGGCCAGCGGCACAAAGCTCTGAATCTTGGGTGAGCGGCCTTCGGTGCGCTTGCCGAGGCGGATGGTGCCCATCTGGGTCAGCGATCCAATCGGGCTTGAGATGCCCTTACGCACGGCCTCTACACCTGCGACGAACGTGGTTGCCACGGCGCCCATCCCGGGGATCATCACCCCTAATTTGCCTTTGGCGGGCGCGAGTTCTCCGCGGCCGGTCTTGCTTTTGTCCTGTGCATTATCGGTTGGCATGCGTATCAGTCCGTTTCATGAAGTGTCTGCAAACCTGTTATCTTCTCGTATTCAACGCGGGCTTGGCAAACTCAGCAACGTGAATGGAACCAATTCGAAGTTCGTTGGCGATCTGAAGGATTTGGCGGAAAACCATGGCTGACGGTAAAGTCTCTGTGATTACGGGAAGTTCGAGTGGCATTGGGCTGCTGACCGCCATTGAGTTCGCCCAGAACGGTTACATGGTCGTCGCCACCATGCGCGACCTGGAGCGCAGCGGCCGATTGGAAACCGCGGCACAGAGCGCCGGAGTGCGCGAGCAGATCGACATCCGGCGACTCGACGTCACCGAATTCGATTCCCTTCCCAGCGTGGTCGACACGATCGTGCGCGATCATGGCCGCATCGATGTGCTGGTCAACAACGCCGGATTCAGTGTTTCGGGCTTCGGTGAGGATCTGCTGCTCAGCGAAATCCGCCACCAGTTCGAGACCAACTTCTTCGGCAACGTCGCCATGACCAAGGCTGTGCTGCCGGTCATGCGAGCGCAGAAGTCGGGCCACATCATCCAAGTGACTTCCGTAGCCGGCCGCCTGGGACAGCCCATACTGAGCGCCTACTGCGCTTCCAAGTTCGCATTGGAAGGGTTTAGCGAGTCCCTGCGTATTGAGACGCACTCACTGGGCATTCGTGTGGTGCTGGTCGAGCCGGGCTCATTCGACACTGATATCTGGACGCGCAATGTCGTGGTCGGAAAAGGTTCGCTCGATCCCAACTCCCCTAATAAGGAGCGCAGCAAACGTCTGGTGAAGGTCATCAAGAAGGGCTCTACAAAACGCCGCGACGCCGGCAAAGTAGCCCGACTCATCTTGCGCATCGCCAACAACCCCAATCCCAGGCTGCGCTACATGATCGGCGCCGACGCCAAAAAGCAACTCTGGGCGAAGCGGCTTCTGCCGTGGCGGCGCTACGAACGCATCGTGGCCAAGGTGGCTAAGATCGACTAGTAGAATCCTCTGGCGCGCGTCGCACATCACTTCAACCTGACTTGAAGGGGCGCAGCTTCAGCTGCGCCGAAACGGACAGCTTGAAATCGTGGCTTTAGCCACTGGGGGATGTTGTTTTTGTGAATCTTACATCTATAACAACCAGTGTCGTAGCACACGAATCGAGTCGGGGAGAACGAAGGAGGAGCCAGAAATCGGCGAGGAGTGATTGCGGTAGGCGCAGAGATTCCCAAAATGGAACGACACTACTCAGTTTTTTGTTCGGAGGTGCAGTCTTCCCTTACGGAAATCGGTCACAAGGATTAGTATAATTCGACGAAGGCGGGGCTCAAAAACGAGGGTCCTGATATAGTATCGGGCTGTTGGCAGCTAAAATGGAAATTCCGTATTAGTCGTGGCACCGTCTGCCACTAACCATTCACCGCACTTCACTTCGTTTCGGAGGATCAAAATGTACAAGTTCTGGCTATGTGCGTTGCTTCTGGTTGTTTCAGCCGTGGCTAACGCCGATACCGTCGCGCTCAGCACCTTCTCGGGAGGATTTAATGCTACCTCCGGAAGCGACCAGCTCTACGGTTGGATTTTTCAGGTTTCAGCACCGATCACGGTCACATCTCTCGGCGTTTTTGATTACGGTTCCGACGGGCTGGCGATCTCTCACGATGTTGGGATTTTTGACCAAAGCACGCAGGCTTTGTTGGGATCGACCACAGTGCCGTCCGGTACGGCGGGCACGCTCACTAGCGGTTTCCGTTTCCAGAGTGTGTCGCCCTTCAGCTTGGCTGCGGGTTCCTACGTCATAGCGATGACGATGCCTCAGGGCAACTCGGATTACCAATATATCGAGGTTTCCTCCTTCTCGACAGCGGCTGGCATCACCTGGGTCAATTCGGCCTTCGACGGGGGTTCCGTTCTCGCTTTTCCGAATCCTGGCAACGACGGCACCTATGCCCCTGGAATGTTCGGTCCAAACTTCACGTTCGCCTCAACACCTGAGCCCGGCACCATTTTGCTAATGGGCAGCAGCATCGTCGGACTGTGGAGTCAGCGGAAACGCTTCCTTCACTAGCGACAAGGCCTTCCATGATTGCGCAGGTGTGGGCTCCCATGCCTGCGCAGTGTTGTTTCTAGGCAGCTTCCGGAATGCAGCTGAACGATCGGACTAATTCCCTAATAAGATGTGCTCTCACTCTATCGCTGGCAGCTCCGTATGCGTTCCGGCTCTGCAACTTGACGCATCCTCCTGGTCTCAGTATTATCAACAACACTGAAGGCAACCCAGCGCTTCAGACGAATTGAACGAATGAACTCCTGCCTCTACACCCGCCCTGGTTGTTGTTGTCGCTAGCCTCCGTCTGTCTGCTTCGTCACAACTCTAACTGATTCCCATAAGCGTTTTTGATCGTCGGCATTTTCCCTTTGGGCCCGCTGATTTGGCAGCGACATATCACAAACACTGACACACAAGGAGCCTTCCCCTATGAGCAGCGAAATCCTCCAAGAAGTACTGAACGCTAACCAACAGTACAGCGCCAGTTTTGGCGCAAAAGGCAATCTTGCCATGCCACCGGCGCGGCATTTTGCGATTCTCACGTGCATGGACGCCCGCCTCGATCCGGCAAAATTCGCCGGACTGGCGGAGGGCGATGCCCACGTTATCCGCAACGCGGGCGGACGCGCTAGCGATGATGCCATTCGCTCGCTGGTGATCTCCTACAAATTGCTGGGCACGCGCGAATGGTTCGTCATTCACCACACCAATTGCGGCATGGAGTTCTTCACCAACGAAGTAATTCGTGGCCTGCTGGCAAAGAGTCTCGAAACGGCGGCGCTCACCGATCGCGGCTTTCACGACATCGGCAGCGGCCCGGGTTCCCGTGCCGGGGAGTATGTCGAGTGGCTCACCATCGCCGATCAGGCGCAGAGCGTTCGGGACGACGTGGCGCGCATCCGCGAGCACCCGCTGGTGCCGTCGAGCATCGCGATCTACGGCTACATTTATGACGTGAGTAGCGGCAAACTGATCGAGGTCCCGGAGGCGACGCGGCTCGGCAAAGCGGCGTAAGCATCCCGTTGCAGCAGACCTCGCGCTGCCGCGGAGACGCAAGAGCTAACAGCAGCGTGACACGGTCAGGCCGACGTGCTGGTGCATCTTTTCGTAATGCGCCAAGGTTTCATGTCCGAGCAACGGGGCAAATACGTCACGCTCAGCGGTGGTGTCGGCATCGATGAACGTCAACGGATCCAAAATCACGTTCAGATTGCTGCACGGGGCATCGTTCGGGCAGCCAGTGGGATAGGCGGGCAGCACAACATAGGACAGCTTCCGGATGCCGGACTCAGCGCAGTCACTGCGGATGGAGACGTGGTCGCCATGCACCTTATGGATGGTGAACCTGCAGGAGCGCCGGCTGATGCTTTCCAACTGGCTCCGAAGGGTGCTTACGGTCATGACGGTGACGTTCTGATGGCGTTCAGTCAGTAAATGCATTGCATCCCCACAATTTCAGTAGAGCTGACGCTCGCTGTGCCTGGGTCCATTATAGGACGAATGCCCGGCTTCAAACAGCGGACGCACCTGCGGGGCCGATTGCTTTTCTATAGCTTCACGCTCCGCAGGCGTAGCGCGTTGGTGATCACCGACACGCTGCTGAAGCTCATGGCTGCAGCCGCGATGATTGGGCTCAGCAGCCATCCGAATTTGGGGTAAAGAATGCCGGCTGCGATCGGGACTCCGATGGAGTTATAGACGAAGGCGAAGAACAGGTTCTCCTTGATGTTGGCCATCACTGCTTTGCTGAGGCGGCGCGCGCGCACCAGTGCCCGCAGATCGCCCTTGAGCAGCGTGACACCCGCACTCTCCATCGCGACATCGGTACCGGTTCCCATGGCGATTCCCACGTTGGCTTGCGCCAATGCAGGAGCGTCGTTGATGCCGTCGCCTGCCATGGCAACGGTCTTTCCCTGCTGCTGGAGTTTCTTGACCACGTCGGCCTTGTGGTCGGGCAGCACTCCAGCCTCGAAATCGGTAATGCCGAGCTTGCGCGCGACAGCAGCGGCGGTGGTTTCGCTGTCGCCGGTGAGCATAACCACGCGCAGGCCTTCTTTCTGCAAGTCGCGAATGGCGTCGGCGGCTTCGGGCTTGACCGGATCGGCGATGCCCAGCAGACCGGCGGCGCGTCCATCGACGGCAACGTAGACGACGGTCTCGCCATCGAGGCGCATGGTTTCAGCATGCGTTTTCAATTCCGCCGCACCGATGCCGAGCTCCTCGAACAGCTTTTCGTTGCCCACGGCAACTTCGTGACCGCCGACGATTCCCACAATGCCTTTGCCGGTGAGCGAGCGAAATCCGTCGGGTGGAATGAGTCCCAAATTGTTGGACTGAGCCGCCTCGACGATGGCCGCGCCCAGCGGATGCTCGCTGCCGCGCTCCAAGCTTGCTGCCAGCCGCACCACGCGGTCCTCGGTCTCGCCACCGAAAGCGACCACGTTCATAAGTTCGGGCTTGCCCTGGGTCAGCGTGCCGGTCTTGTCGAGGGCGATGGTGTCAACTTTCTGGAAGGTCTCAAGTGCCTCGGCGTTCTTGATCAGGATGCCGGCACGTGCGCCTCGTCCTGTGCCTACCATGATTGCCATCGGAGTTGCCAGGCCAAGTGCGCAGGGACAGGCGATGATCAGGACCGCAACTGCATTGACGATGGCGTTGGCCAAACGAGGTTCGGGGCCGACAGTCAACCACACGATGAACGTGGCTACGGCGGCGGCGAGAACAGTTGGAACGAAGTAGGCTGCGACGCGGTCGGCGAGGCGCTGAATGGGCGCGCGGCTGCGCTGTGCATTGCTGACCATCTGAACGATCTGGGCCAGAACGGTCTCGCTGCCGACGCGTTCGGCGCGCACCAGCAACCATCCCGTGCCATTCACGGTGGCGCCAATCACACGGTCGCCAGCCCGCTTCTCGGTCGGAATGGACTCGCCCGTGATCATGGACTCATCGACAGAGCTGAGACCATCGACCACGATTCCATCGGTTGGGATCTTTTCGCCGGGACGAACGCGCAGTTTGTCACCCACCTTGACCTGGTCGAGCGGCACGTCGTACTCGCTACCGTCGTCGCGCATGAGGCGAGCCATTTTCGGCGAGAGATCGAGCAGGGCACGGATAGCGCTGCTGGTGCGGCTGCGGGCCTTGAGTTCCAACACCTGGCCGAGCAGGACCAGAGCAATGATGGCCGCCGCCGCCTCGAAATAGACCGCGGGCATTCCATGCATGGTGCGCAGGCTGGGAGGAAAGATGCCCGGAGCGATGGTCGCGACCGCACTGTAGACGTAGGCCACGCCGACGCCCATGGCGATCAACGTGAACATGTTCGGGCTGCGGAACTTTACCGACGCCCAGCCCCGCTCGAAGAAAGGACGCCCGCACCACAGCACAATGGGTGTAGCCAAAAAGAACTCGACCCAGTTGCCCAGCGCCGGAGAAACCAGGCGCGCGAGCGGTCCCATACGGAGCATCGAGAAGGCGACCAGCGGGATGCCCAGCGTCACGCTCCACCAGAAGCGACGCGTCATGTCATGCAGTTCGGGATTCTCTTCTTCCGCCGCCGCGACAGTCATCGGCTCCAGCGCCATGCCGCAGATGGGACACGAACCCGGTCCGTCGCGCACGATCTCGGGATGCATAGGGCAGGTCCACTGAGTGCGAGTTGCCGCGATGGGCATTTCGGGCTCCAACGCCATGCCGCATTTCGGGCATGCTCCGGGACCGGATTGGAGGACTTCGGGGTCCATCGGGCAGATGTAGGCGACGGTAGAGGCCGGAGCAGGTTTCGCCGTTGCAATGCCGGTCAAGTGGGGAGCAGCCGCTCCCTTCGCCAGATACTTTTGGGGATCGGCCTTGAACTTGTCCGCACATCCTCGACAACAGAAATAATAAGTCGCGCCTTCCGACGTAATCGTCGCAGCCCGGGATTGGTCAACCTTCATGCCGCAAACCGGATCACGTTCCATCTTCGGAGCGGGCTGGCTCGGGGTGCCGCCAATCTGTATTGGCGCAGGCATTCCGCCCGGCTTGTAGGCGGGGGACAAGTACTTCGCGGGGTCTGCACTGAATTTCTCGGCGCATCCCTTACAGCAGAAGTGATACAGCTGACCGAGATGTTCGATGGAAGCCGCAGCCTTGAAGGGATCCACGGTCATGCCGCAGACCGGATCTCTGTGGACCTTACGGGCTGGACTGGTTAATACCGGCACTTTAGCAGCGTCCCCGCCTTCCGGCAGGTTAGGGTCCGTGATGAACTTCGCGGGCTCGGAGACGAAGCGATGCATGCATGCGGGCGAGCAGAAATAGTAAGTGACACCCTGGTATTGAGAACTGCCGCGGGACTTGGTGGGATCGACCGACATGCCGCAGACGGGGTCTTTCACAGCCGTCGAGGGTGTGGCTTCCGCACCCGAAGTTTCAGTGATATCACTCATTCTGTCTCTGTTCTGGCCTCGACGATGGTCGTGTCTTCCACTTTTGTTGACGGCGGTGGCAATGCTCTATATTAAGTGCTGACTCTCCTCGGGACGCTGGAGCCGGAAGCTCGCGCTGGGAACGCCAGGACCGCGAGGAGCCGATTGAGTCCACTCGTCACTATCATTGCACGACAGAAAGGATTTATCGATGACAGCAGTGGATGTGCTGTTTCGTTACAGAGGGCAGCCGAGCGAAAGCGTCATGACCGCCCTTGGGCAACTGAGCGATGTTTACGGAATCCGGAAATTGCGTCTTGAGGAAGCGGACCACACGATTCGGGTAGAGTACGATGCGACCCGGCTTAACGAAGCCAAGGTCGAGAGATTACTGCGCTCTGCGGGCTTCGATATAACGGAAAAGCTCGCTTTGGTTTAGGGAGCGTCGAGGTACAGCCAAAAGAAAAGGCGAAGTGCAACTCACGCGCACTTCGCCTTTTCTTGCGGTTATAGCGACCTCCGGAAGGGATCGAGAAAAACCACCCGGTGATCAAGGGGGAGGGTATGAAAATCGACGATCAGCTAAGGGAATCTAAAAAGGGGTCACCGCTAAAGAGGACTCTGGCCGAAAACCTCTCAACTGATGACCCCTATGCGCCACTTCGTCTGCTTATGTAGTAGCACTTTTGATGCCAAACATGTTTTGTTGAAAAAAAACGACTTAGTGCTAGCCTATGAAAAAGATACAGGTAAAACTTTCCGGTCACGCTGGAATCTTTTTCGTAGCACTTAGGTGTGATATCGAATCGTGCGCGATAATTCCTCGTTAAGCAGAAGTTTTCGGTCCTCAGGAGGGTTCGCTAGCGGTCAGATTTGTGCAGTCAGTGCCCGGAGGTCAAAGAAACATGAATCCAACCATAAGCCGTAGGCACTTCCTGCGCGGAAGCACCGCCGTCGTGGTTGCAGCCACTCTACCGACGAAATCCGTGTGGAGCATCGCTTCTCCCGCTGAACGCCCTCAGAACTCCCCAATCCGGCTGGGGGTCGCCAGCTATTCTTTTCGAAAGTTCAGCCGTGCCGATGTCATCGAGTTCATGAAGCAGTTGAACACGCCTTACTTGAACGTGAAGGACGTACACCTGGCGATGACCACGCCGGAGCAGATCAGGCAGGCGGCGGACGAATACGCTGCGGCCGGCATAAAGTTGACTGCCGCAGGCACCATCTACTTCGCCGTCGACAAAGACGACGATATGAGGCGCAAATTCGAGTACTGCAAAATCGCCGGCATACCGCTCATCGTTGCCGGACCGACCCCGGAGACGCTACCCCGCCTGGAGAAGTTCGCGAAAGAATACGACATCAGGATTGCCATCCACAATCATGGACCTGAGGACAAATACTTTCGTTCTCCGTTGGACGCGTTGAAGATGGTGAAGAATATGGATTTCCGCATGGGGGTGTGCATTGATGTTGGCCATGCGGTTCGAGCAGGAACCGATGTACCCGACGCGATCGAGCAAGTGGGGGGCCGGCTGTACGACGTCCATATGAAGGACCTTGCAATTGCCACGAGCAAGGAGAGCCAAGTCGCGGTCGGAGATGGAATCTTGCCGGTCGAGAAAATATTCGCCGCACTCATCGCAATCAAGTATCCAGGCTATGTGGATCTTGAGTACGAGATCAACGAAGACAACCCGATGCCGGGGATGATTAAAAGCTTTGCCTACATGCGCGGCGTGCTGGCTGGGATGGGGTACAAAGCTTGAGTTCGCGTGCGGCTGGAGCAGTGCCAAGGTTGCTGTGTCCGGCGTATGTGGGCACGAAAAGGGTTGGCCGCTGCGCGGCCTGAACTGGATTATGGCACGACGTACAGGGGCTCGCGCCCCTGCGTACCAGAACGTCGCCGCCGCTGCGCGGCTGGAGCGTCAATCGCCTGCGACAGTGTCGACTTGTGCGGGATACAGCAACTCCGGAATCGCTCAAGAGCCCGCATCCAAGCAACGGGTTAGGGCACAGCTGAAGCTGTACCCTTTCAAAGGAGACTTATGAGTGGGCCAGCCTGCCTATCTAGCATCGGCCGGGTGAATTTGAACGACTCAACTCAATGGTTGGGAGTGCCGGGACGATAAACCCGCCAGGGTCCTGCCGCAGATCTCATCCGGGGCCCCGGTTGCCTCAACCTGCATCAGCAAGCCAAGTTTCTGGTAGAACTCGATCAATGGCGAGGTGCTTCGGTCGTAGGCCTCCAGCCTTACCCGGATCGACTCAGGACGGTCGTCCTCCCGCTGAAAAAGTTTGCCAGCACAGCGATCGCACACCCCCTCGACCTGTGGCGGACGATCGGTGAGATGAAACACTGTCCTGCATTGTTCGCAGGTGCGGCGGCCGCTGAGCCGCGAAACGATTTCACTGACTGACAGATCGTAGCTGACGACCGCAGTGAGGGAGAGTCCCTCGTTGTCCATCAGTTGCTTCAGGGACTCGGCCTGCCCGATGGTGCGGGGAAATCCGTCGAGGATGAAGCCCCCGCCGCAACGCAAGCAAGCGCTGCGCTCGCGAACCATGTCCCACACTGTGGTATCGGGCACGAGTTCTCCACGGCGCATATATTCGGTAGCAGCCTTCATGGCCGGGCTGAGGTCACATTCGCTCTGGCGACCCGCAGCGCGGAAAACGTCCCCCGTGGAGAGGTGACAGGCACCAAGTTTCTGGTGCAGCAGGTCGGCCTGGGTACCTTTGCCAACTCCCGGCGCACCCAGCAGAATAAGGCGCCAGATAGGCTGACCGCTGTCTGAGACCACCTCGCATTGAGCGGAAGGCCCCTGCAGCCATGCGGCGTGTTCGTCCTTGTTTTGTGCAGTCATCGCTTTGTCCCTGTGATCGCGGAGTAATCCCCACAAAAAGCAAGCTATTTTCTCGCGTGTCACTTGTCAAGAGGGACTTTCGGCTGTTCTCGGGTTGCCGAGTTGATAGGGAGGCATCGGCAGTTGCGTGCGGCTCAGGAGAGCAGGACAATGTTCAAAGTCTGCTCGCCGGGTAGGAATCTCACAGAGGTGTACATATGCCGTCTATTCGAACCATCGGTTCCACAGTTTCGTCACTCATCTTGGCATCGCTACTCGTTCGTTCCGGGGTTGCTGGGGCACAGGACAAAGCTAACAAATCAGGCGCACAGACCGATTCGGGCCAGCAAGGCCAACCTATCACGGACGCTGACATCCAGATGCTGCGGAAGAACCTGCGCTCGGAACGCAAGCAGGTGATCGCCGCCAACATGAAACTGACCGACGCTGAAGCGGAGAAGTTCTGGCCCATCTATGAGCAGTACGTCGCCGAACTGGTCAAGAACAATAACTTGAAGTACGACCTGATCAAGCAGTACGTGCAACAGCAGGGAAATTTGACAGACGCGCAGGCCGATGCCGCGGTGAAACAGTGGATCCAAGTGGATGAAGCGGTTGCGCAGTTGAGGCTGAAGTATGTGCCGCTGTTCCGCAAGGTGTTGTCCGCGAAAAGCACGGCCCAGTTTTATCAGGTGGACAGGCGTATCCAGTTGATGATTGACCTGCAATTGGCATCGGCGTTGCCGGTCGCCGAGCCGTGAAGCGGTACGATCCCGGCGAAACCGTCGACGATGAGCCTGGCCTTCAAGAAAGGATGTAGTAGTAGAGCTGAGAATCTGGCCTTGCCAGGCAAACGTCTGCGTGAATGTCTTCCGCCACTTCCAGAACTGCGGGGCGCTCGGTTTTAATCGAATGAGAGCAGACCGTGCAAGTGCTCTCGGTATCGGATCGGCGGATGAACCTGGTCTGCGAATTGGCACTCTCTGTTCCGGACATACACACCTCCGAACCCTTGCGGGTTTTCGCCATCGTAGGATTCAAAATAAGCACCTGGAAGTTGGTCGTCGGTGATTGCCGTCACTGGTGGTTGTGCGTCACGGCCATTTTGACTAGAGCGTGTATTGAACGATGACTGCGTTCGAAGACTATGGCCGCTCAACGCGGCGCAAGTGGTCTTTCATGTTGTGTGTAAGGATCCAAGGTCAAGGCGAAGCGGGGATAAATTCGACCAAGTAGTTCAGTGCAACCCCACTGGCGCCGAGGAAAGGGATTCCGCAGGCGCGAGTCGGCCCGACTGGTGTGGGTCATTGTCGCAATAATCGCGTTGGCCGTGGGTTCGATGGGGCATTTTCCACTGCAGACATTTCAAACTGCACGACTACCCAGCAATATAGATGTTGATGTTGACACTGTCTGGCGTCACCGAAACATCTCGCTTTCGTAGACTTAGGAACGCGCCTTCGCCCAAGGGTCTATCAAACGACGGAACTCTCACAAGTAGAAACGCGGATTAAGAGCATCCTTTGCCCAGTTTTAACTTCTTCTGCTCCGGCTTGGCGCCGGGCTGCGTTTCGGGCGGAAGGATTGGCGCATTGACGGCTGGGACTGCAGTGCTTTTCGGCTGGGAAGACATGCTGCCGAAGAAAAACTCGCGAAGCTGCTTCGCCTGCTGGTAACCGGCGGGATCGGCGCTCTCCGAGCGCAGGCTGGTGGGGGTGACCACCTGGTCCCACCAGGCTGAGATGCCTTCCCGCACGGAATAAGCGTTGTAGCCCTTCATCTGCAGCAGGAGCTGTGTCTCCGCCGCGTGGCCTGCGCCCAGTCCGTAAACCACGATCTTTTTGCTGCGGTCGAGCTGTTTAAGATTGGACTCCTGGAAGAACTGCCCGAGAGGGACATTGACTGCGGAAGGAATGTGGTAATCGTCGTATTGCCAAGGCTGGCGCAGGTCAATGAGCTGGTAGTCCTGCCGCTTTTCAACGATCCAGTGCGCTAGTTCGACCGGGGTAACGTGGTCTTTCTCGTCGATGATGCCCTGCATGATGGCGGCGCTGTCGACTGGGCCGGCGCTGGTCCCGTGAGACATGGTTCCAGCCACTGCCAGCACCACGGCGACAAACGTAAGAGCAAGTGCCGCCATCGTCTTGCCCGTCAGAACCAGGTTAACTTTCATGAGGCTGATCTCCCTCCGTCTCTCCGCCGTATGTTTTGGCGAACAAACGCCACTTGCCCTCGCTCTTTTCCGCCGCCCAGAACGCGGCCAGCGCAATCACCGTGACAGCAAAGGCCACCACTCCGGGATTGAGGTTCAGCCACTGCGGGATGGTGAGCGCACCCAGCGCGCCTGAAAGATAGAATTTCTGGAAGCGCGGAACGGCGGCGCCAAATCCGAAGATCCCAATCAGAATTCCCACCATGAACAGCAGGGCATCGATCTTGCCGATGGCCGCTGCCACCAGCGAGGTTCCGGGGCAGTAGCCGCCAAGAATGAATCCCGCGCCCAGCAGAATCCCGCCCAACAGTTGCGGCCATACGAAGGTCTCCGGCACGTAAATCTGACCAAAGTTCAACCATCCCAGCAGCGAGAAATACGCGATTCCAAGCATCGCTACGATGATGGCCGTGAACATGACCTTCAATACCGCGAAGTCCTTGAAGTAGAACTGGTCGGTCAGCTTGCGGGCGCTGGAGAACCCGGCGCGCTCCAGGAAGAACCCGAAGAAGAATCCCAGGACCAAGCTCGCCACGACATAGCTGACGGTCGAAAACGTTTCCACGTAGGGTGCGTTCATAACCAGTTCCTCCGCACGAAGTAGGCCCCGATAAATCCGGCGGCAAAGACGCTCATCATGAAGACAAACGCGCCCACCGAAAGCACCGCCCCGCCCGAGAGCGCCAGTCCGCTAGTGCAGCCGCGTGCCAGACGCGCACCAACGCCGGTAAGAATGCCTCCACCTAACGCGAAGGCGTAGCGCGTGGCTTTCGAGATGCGCGGGCCCTTGTCCACCGTGATCTTCAATCGGCCCGACATCCAGCCGGAAACGAACCCGCCGATGGCCGCGCCCACGACTTCGAAGACAATGAAGTCATAGAGCGCTGACTGTCCCGGTTGAAGATAGCGGCTCCAGTAGAGACTGTCACCGGCATATGCCGGTGATATCTTCTCCAGCGTCCACGCAACCAGGCGGGTAAATGCGCTCGATGCTCCCAGCCCCTGCCCCATGACGACGAACGCCGCCAGCAGCGTGAGGCCAAGACCGAACCCAGCCGCATAAGGCGGCCAGTAATCATGCTGACGCAATGCGCGTGTCAGCCAGTTGGCCGCGGTGGGCGCGTCCGCTGTCTGCGGCGATTTGGCCGCTTCCGGCTCCGCCACACCCGTTGACATTTCCTGTTCAAAGGCGGCCCGTTCCATTGCCACCTCCTTCCACCACTTGTGATGGTGACGGTATGCGAAGAGTTCATTGACCGTGCCGGTGATCATGGAAAAGAAAGCAGGCTTTTCTTCCGGAAACACGGCGCCCATATAAACGTGGATCATCAGCCCTGACACAACCATGCCAACGGCGAAGAAATGAACCACCACCGCCCACGCTACCACCGTCGTGCTGATCAGATGGAAGCTCATGATCACGCCGGTGATCATGACCAGCGGAATCATCATGTACACCAGGATAGCGAAAAGCTTTTGCCCGGCGTTGTAAACGCCTTGCGGCGGCAGTTTATTCTTTGTGCCCCGAATCATGTTACCGACGCGTACCAACAACCAGCGCACGTCGTCCCGGTCGAGGGCAATTTCCTTCTGCAAGACTTCCTTGCGCAGGTAAGTCTGAAATCCAAAAGTCCCATAAACCAGAAATATGATCGCCCAAAGCAAGCCGAGCGCAATGTGGAAATGGAGCATGTTGGCACGTGTCCCGAAGAAGCTCTGCACGATCTGCAGATACCACCTGGGAGCAACGCGGAAGTAAGGCGAGCTGACCAGCGCCATGCCGGTGGAAAGCTCCAGCAGCCACACAATTGCATTGAACCAGTGCAACAGAATGATGGCGACGTGGTGCTTCTTGATCTGACGCTGCGACATCGCGTCGATCTCGGCCACGCTTAACCGCGCCGGAAGATGGGACATGGATGAAGCGCTCATCGCCGCTACTCCTCGAAATCTTTCTCGCCGGTCCGTAGCTGGTAGAAAAACGCTACGGCCTGGCCCAGGAATGTCACTCCCACCGCCGCCAGAACCAGCGGTTTCAGCATTCGCCTCCAGACTTCCGCCGGTCGCAATAGGCGCGGCGCGCGCGGTCCGAATGTCGCAGACACCAGATCGAGGTGTCCGGGCTTTCCGAGATAATAGACATTGGGACCAACCGCCGCGTTGGAGTTCTCCAGACGACGGGCGTGCTTCTCGTAAACGGCGCCGAAAACGAAGCTCTGCGGGTCTTCGAGGTTTCCGAAATACTTCGCGTGGGCCGTGCAGGTATTTACGCATGCCGGCTGTTCGCCCCGCTCCAAGCGGGCCGAACAGAAGTCGCACTTATCGACTTTATTCGTCCGGGGATTGATGTACCGCGCATCGTACGGGCAGGCTTCCACACAGTAGCCGCATCCGATACACAGGCTCTGATCTACTTTTACGATGCCGTTTTCCGCCTGGTAGGTAGCTCCCGTCGGACAAGGCAGGACGCACGGGGGATGGTCGCAATGGTTGCAATGTCCTACATGGAATGTTGACACCAACTTAGGGAACTTACCAACGATCCCGGTGGAACGCACATGAGTGCGCGCCTGTCCGATGGGAACTTCCCACTCCTCGCTGCAGGCGACGGAGCAAGCCTGGCAGCCTACGCACTTATCAAGATCGATCACCATTGCGTAGCGCGCCATCATGCATCTTCCTTCTGGATGCGTACAAAATTCACACGCATGCCGGTGCCCCCCATGATGGGATCGACCAGCACTTGAGTCATGAGTTCCGTGTCAGATGCTCCGCGATGATAGGCGCGCCGCAACTTCGGCGACTCATGACCAAATCCGTGCACCATGAAGGCGCAGTCCGGACGGATGCCCTCGGTCAGCCGAATCAGCACTGGCAGGCTTTTCACGCCCTCGGAGTTCTCCAGCACAACCCGCTGTCCTTCGCGAAGGCCCAAGCCTCTGCCAGCGTCGGTGTTGAGCCACACTTCGTTTTCGGACATCAGCGAATCCAGTCGGGCGTTGTTCTGGGTCCGCGCAAACGAATGAACCGGAGATCGTCCGTAAATCAGGCGGAAGTAGCCAGTCGGAGCATCCGCAACTGGGGTGAAGAGTGGCATTGGATCGAAACCCAACTCCTTGAGCGTCGAAGAATACAGTTCGATCTTGCCGCTCTCCGTCGGGAACAGTGGACCGTCCTCGGGCAGGCGGTCTTCGATATAAGGACGTCCCGGAAATGCGATCGCGCCCAACACCCGCAGTGTCGATGCGTCGATTCCGAGAGGCTTGATCACGGTTGCCAGGTGCTGTTCCGGAGTGTCCCACGGGAAGTAAGCCTCCAGACCTAACCTCTTGGCCATTTGTTTAGCGATCCACCAGCCCGGCTTCGATTCGTACATGGGCTCGACCGCTGGCTGGCGTATCGCGATGAAAGGCTGCTTGGCCGACGCCACCACCGCCGGCATGTCGTAGCGTTCCAGGTAAGTGGCTTCCGGCAGGACCAGGTCGGCATAATTGACCTGGTTCATCGGCAGGATATCGACCACCGCCAGGAATTCGAGCTGTTCGATCGCCTTGAGCGTCTTCTGCCGCTGCGGAATGCTCTGCAGCACGTTCTGACCGTAAACCACCCATGCTTTGATCGGATACGGTTTGCCGCTCAGCGTCGCATCAATCAGTCCTTGGGTAAGTCCCTGCTCTTCCGACGCTAGCGGGTACTGGGTCCCGGCTCCGTCCGCCCGGCCACGCGGACTCTTGGGGAACGGCGGCAGCACAAACTTCCCTGTCTTGATTGGAGTCGGCAGGAAGATTCCGCCCTTGCGTCCCCAACTGCCGGTCAGCGCCGTAAGGATCGCCATGGCGCGAGCCCGTTGCGTGTCGTTGCCATACCAGGTCACGTGACGTCCGGGATGGAGCGCCACGGCAGGTTTCGCATCGCCCATCGCGCGTGCTGTCTGCCGGATCACTTGTGCGGATATCTCGGTGATCGGCTCGGCCCATTCCGGCGTGAACTCGCGCACATGCGCCGCTAGATCCGGGAATCCGTGTGCATATTTCTCGATGTACTCCCGGTCGTAGATACCTTCCGCCACGAGGACATTGATCCACGCCAACAACAGCGCAGTGTCGGTGCCGGGACGAATGGGCAACCAGTAGTCAGCCTTTGCCGCAGCGGTTGAGAAACGCGGATCGACCACGATGAGCTTCGCGCCGCGAGAGAGTCCCTCCGCAAAAGCCGTGACTTGGGAGGTGAATACATTCTCACCGATGTGGGAGCCAATCAGGATGATCAGCTTGGCCTCTTCGAGGTCAACCGGCTCGGGAGAGTTTAGACCTTGTCCGAAGGTGAGCGCATACCCGACCTCTCGTGGGCCGCGGCATTGCGCAAAGGCCGGCTCGGCACTGTTAGGCGTGCCGTACGCTTTCATCAGCGTGCTGAAGAATCCCGAGGCGACGCCGTGCGGGAAGAATCCAACGCTCTCGGGTCCATACTTGTGCTTGATATCGCCGAGGCGTTGCGCGAACAAATCAAGTGCCTGGTCCCAGCTCACTCGCCGGAACTTCCCTTCTCCGCGTCGGCCCGTGCGAATCTGGGGATACTTCAGCCGGTCTGGATCGTAGAGCAGTTCCGGCCCGGCGTTGCCACGTGCACACAAACGACCCTTGGTCAGGGGATGATCGGGATTGCCCGCGACCCGAACGAGTTTTCCGTCGCTGACTTCCGCCACCGCGCCGCAGCGCCAGAAGCACATCTCGCAATTGGTGGCGATACGTTCGACCCGCTCCGAGCCTCGCCAGCCGGGAGGGTTCGGGCCTGCATGTGCTACGGTAGCTCCCGCGCCTAGCGCCGCACCGGCGACCGACGACAGCTTTACGAAATCACGCCTGGTGAGTTTTTCGCCCATGGACGTACTGCGCCTTTTTTCGAGCCCTGCCCAAATACGGAACACCAAAACTCGATGGTATCCAAGGCTCTAACGAAGAAACGCATCCTCATGACGAAGTGTTACAGACTATTTCGCAATATTCCCATTCTGGGAACAAACATACTGCAGATCAATCTGCCCGTGATTGTCATTATTTTCCGTAGCCATCACGAATCTCGCGAGCTTCAATTGAAGTCTCGTCGCAAGAACGGGGCTTTACCAGGTTCGCCGCTGCAGCCTAAGGCTTGAAAGAATTCAGCTCGGCGGTCACGAGGTATCCAAATTGGCCAACATGCTTAGACAGCAAGCCTTCGGCAATTTCTCCAACGCCGGGATTGCAGAAGCATCCGCTCCGCAGTGAGATTCCTTCGTTGCCGGCCACATCTACGCCTGAAAGTGCATCTGACGCTCGAATTTTCGGATAAGCTGTTGCCATCCCAGGGACGTCAAGAATGAGCGCTACCATATCTAGTCCGCGATCTACCATCCAGGCCCTATTTCGGCCGAGCGCGGAGATCTACGAAGAAGTCTCGGAAGGCCGTCAGTTTGACGCTCTATATTTTTCGATGCTCGTCTTCGGCTGCCTGATTGCATTGCTCGGACTGTTGCTCAACAGTCCGGCCGTGATCATAGGTGCGATGCTCATCTCACCGCTGATGGGGCCGATCTTGAACTGCGGTCTGGCATTGACGCTCGCGGATGGAGAGCAAGCAAAGAAAGCCGGGCGCAATCTCGCCTTGAGCATCGTGGAGACGATCCTGATTGCGGCGATCGCGGCATGGCTCTCGCCGCTCAAAGACATTACTCCGGAAATCCTAGCCCGCATCAATCCGAATCTGATGGACTTGCTGGTGGCCTTTTTCTCGGGGGCGGCCGGCACACTGGCGCTGTGTTCCAAGCGTCCCGGCTTCACGATTGTGCCTGGTGTCGCCATCGCCACCGCGGTCATGCCTCCGCTTGCGACAGTTGGATATGGCATCAGCACCCGGCAATGGAACGTCGCCTCGGGCGCATTCATGTTGTTTATCACCAATCTCGCTTCCATCATTGTCAGCGCCGACATCGTCTTCCTTCTGGTAGGCCTTCGTCGTGCTGTGGCTCCAATGCCACGAGCGGAAAGCTGGTGGGTTCGCCATCGCATGGCAATCTCGTGGGTGATTCTTGTAGTGCTCTCCATTCCCCTGATCAGGACCCTCATTGGCGCAGCCGATCAGAGGAGGGTACAAAACCAGATCCGGTCTACGCTCGCGATGAAGTTGAATCATCCGGGAACCAGCAGGCTGGATGAGGTTACGGTGCAGGTGGGCCACGCTCTCGTCTCGGCCGAGGTTACGGTCCAGACTGCCAAATTGATTCTGCCGGACGAGGAAAAGCGAATCGAGCAGGAGTTGTCGCAACGGCTCGGACGAAAAGTGGTCCTTCATATCGACCAGATTCAATTGGCACACGCTGAAAAACCCAAGCCGGCAGTGCCTGTCGGTCGCGATTACGTAGCGGGAGGAATGATACGGCCCCCCAGCGGAGAGGCGAGACTATCCACGGGCGAAATGCTGCAAAGGGTCCGCGAATCCGCCCACGACGAATTGGCTCCTATCCTGGGAGCCGCAGGAGTGGAGGACTTTGATCTCGCTTCTGTGGGTGGGGAAGCGAATGGAGGACTTGTCATTCGTTTGCACGGAACCTACCGCGATAAGGTGGCCGCCCTGGGCGCGTGGAACGTCATCTGCGCCGCAATCGCGCAGAAGTTCAAACTTCCTGTCCGCCTGGCTGCGACCATGTATCTCCCGTCATCCCAAGTCCAGTGGATTCAGTATCGCGCCAAGAATACGCACCCGAACTCGTCCGAGCTTCACAACGCAGAGCGCTTGCTCGCTGCCTGGGAAAAGCAGGGGTTGGAGCACGAATTTATTGCTCCACCGGATGCCGATGCAAAACTGTTTTCGCAGCGAGTTGATTATCTCGATTCTCGGCTCGGACCGGGATTAAAGGTGCCCGATGGCGTGGCCGTTGCGGCCGGCGCGGACGGTTCAGCCGCCAATTCGGTTGGTATGGCTGCAGCCCAAGCGATCGACGTCTCCTCGACGCCCACCGCCGGTGGCACGTCCTTCACCGCCGACGCACCCGTCACCAAATGATACGGTCGGAGATTTTGTCCTCCGACACATGGAAGCCAATCCGCGGCGAGTCAGCCGACTCGACAAGCTCCGCGTTACTGGCGAGATACTTTGGGGGCCTAACGCTTTGAACTGAACCGCACTCAGCTGCGCTATCTCCCAAGTGGCAACTTGGTTAGATTTTCACCCGACCGCGTGAGTCAATGTTACGGACCGTGAGAACGGGAACCCTGCTGTACCGCACAACATACTCGGCCACGCTTCCCATCAAGAGATGCGCCAGCCCGATCGCCCGTGCGTACCCATGACGATGAGCTGGCATCGCAGTTTCAGCGCGGATTCCGCGATGAGTGCCGTGGCGAACCTTCATACATGACCACCTCAGCATCAGGCTAACGTCTTGCCAGCGCTACATATCCTGTTCAGCCTCTGTGAGCAATGGCGGGATCGAGCTTGGACCAACCAGCGTTGACCCGCTTGTGCCCAAAGCCGTGACGTCGATAACGTGCAACAGGACAAGCTTCGCGCCAAAACCGTCCGCCATACGCTGAACTCATTTAAGTGCTGTCTCCGCTTGCGTCGAAAAATCTGTCGCCACCAGGATCCGTGAAATCGCCGGTTGCTCGCTCTGCTTCTTCGTACCACCTGTGGGCGTGTCCTTCACTCTCTTCTGCTTCTCTCCAATCGCAAACCGATGGAACTACGCGAAATGGTTTTGGATCAGCTGTTAAGACATTACTGTGAGCCTAAGCGCGATCTGGAGAGCTGACGCCGTAGAATTCCAGGACATCGCGCAGGGTCACGATGCCTTCCAGTTTGTGCACATTCGCGCGATCCACGACCGGCAGGACGTCAATCTGGTTGGCCCCCATCCGTTCCAGGGCCAGGTCAAGGCCTTGATCGGAGTGAACATGCGGAAAATTGAGTATGCCGACAATCCTCCTTAGCTCCCGGTTAGCATCTTGCGTGAATTCTCGTTCCAGCGTGGCGCGGTTGATCACTCCGACTACGCCGGTGTTGTCTAGCACGAGCCAGGTTTGGAATTTACTCGAGTTGGCCCGCTGCAGCGCTTCCCCAACCGTAAGCTCGCTCGGCAGTGACTCGGTCAGAGCACGCATAATTCGGATTATGTGACGCTTACCCTGTCGTTGGCGGGCTTCGGCCGAAGGGAGGTGTATGCCATCCTGAACTGCCAGGGCGTCGTAAACGGGCTCCCGCTGCAGTCGAGAGGCAATGAAAAGGCTCACCAAATTCGCAATCATCAGCGGGACGATGACGGCGTAGTCCTGCGTCATCTCGAAGATCATCAGCACCGAAGTCATCGGAGCGCGCACGATACCCGCAAAGACCGCGCCCATCCCGACCAGTGCGTACGCGCCTGCCGTCGCGGTGTAGGCGGGCAGAAAATGATGCGCCACGGTGCCTACAGCACCTCCGAGCATCGCGCCAATGAACAGAGCAGGCCCGAAAATACCCCCCGCATTACCCGACGCATAACTTGTTGTTACGGTTATAAGCTTCAGAACCAGCAACAGAACCATCAGGTTCAGCGCCATCCGTCCGTTCAAGACATCGCCCACGTACCCATATCCAACGCCCAAGACCTGTGGCACAATCAATCCCATCAGCCCAACTAACAAGCCGCCCGCCACCGGTTGGAACCAGACGGTGTTCTTGGGGAAGCGTAGGAAGCGCGCCCGCATGCCCAGCAAGAGTTTGGTGAAGCTCACGGAGACCAGGCCGCCAGCGACGCCAAGCACTGCGTAGATTCCAAACTCCAGCGGATTGACCAGTTGGTATTCTGGAACTTTGAAGAGCGGGTTATTGCCCAGCATGAGCCGAAGCACCATCCAAGAAGTCGCCGAGGCCAACACCACCGAGCCCAGCACTGGTGCATGGAGGTCGCCCACAATCTCCTCCAGCGCAAACAGCACTGCCGCCAGCGGCGTATTAAAAGCGGCCGCGATGGCGGCCGCCGCGCCCACCGGCAGTAGAGCCTTCACTTTTTCGGGCCGCAATCCCAGACGGCGTCCGATCACGGAAGCAATGCCCGCGCCAACTTGAACCGATGGTCCCTCTCTCCCCAATGGGATTCCGCTGGCCAGGGTTGCCGACGTGCAGAAAAACTTTCCGATCACGGTGCGCATCGTGATGCGGCCTCCGCGGGCATACAGGGCAGCCTTGGTTTGCGGCACGCCGCTTCCTCGTGCGTTGGGAAAATAGCGGTACAGCAGGTAGCCGATTCCCAGCGAGCCTCCGACCGGGAGCAGCAGACGTCGCCACCGGGCACTGCCCACTGGATACAGCCGCATCCCCGCTCGTTCTGTCAGCAGGATGAAGGCGACAACTGCCAACCCAGTCAAAGCACCTATTACCAGCGCCAGCACCAGGAATACCTGGTCCTCCCGCTGTTGGAGTCTGTCTGTGAGATATACCAGCGGGGTTTTCCACCAACCTCCGCTGACCCTTTCGCCGTTCTCGCCCATCTCTCCGTCTGGCATCCCAAAAGCATACCGTACTGCCCACCCAGCAAAAATGTCCTAGCCACCGCCATCTGTCCGGACTTCGCGGTATGTGCCCACGAGGCAGCCCGCCACGGAGATTCCAGGGCGTCAGAAACATTCCACTTGTTCGACTGACGGGCTTATCGAGCACGATCGACAGATGATGGGCGTGTGCTTGCGTTGCAGGTTATAGTCATTCGTTCAGTATGGTTTGGCATCGAGTTCGCAGTCCTTGGAAGAAGGAGTCACACAGCGAGGCAGACTGTAGGGCCACCCCGGCACGACGAGCCTAAAATGCGCCGAAATCTCACTTCCGAGAGGTACGCGCCTTTGTGTGTGACGGCTGCGGTGTTGAGGATATTGCGCACGGAGGTCATGTAAATCTCTTCGGAAATCACTTCGCGCAATTGGACGCCAAGCACAATTGCGAGAGTGCAAAATGTGGCCACACTCAGCAAGTTTCTTGTCCACTCGCTCCTGGGATGTGGCTGTGGCATTCCGCGGTAGCCGCCGCCCAACCACATTACAATCGAGCCAGCCACCTGAATGCCCACAATGTTGGTAAAAGCAAGAAGCAGCGCGCCAAATGCCAAACTATATTTCCCTCGCGCCATGCAGATAGCGCTCGCTGAGAGCGGCGGCACCAAGGCTGTAGCGATGGCCACACCCACGAAGGCCACGCTCAGCCGCGGAGAAATCATCGAATATGCTCCGGCCGCGCCGCCCCCAGCGCAATCATGAGATCCATGAGATTGGGCGCTGTTCGCGCGTAAATCTCACCGGTCAAAGGAAACTCGAAATGAACTACGCCGAGTATGAACGGTCACGAAGGAGCGAATGTTTCAACCGCGAAGCCCGAGGAAAGCATAATCGAATGGGCTGAAGAGTTAATTCGGATACGTGCGTATCAGCTTTACGAGAAACGGGGCTGTGAAAACGGTCACGACCGCGATGATTGGCTCCAAGCGGAGACCGAAATAACCGGGAAGAAACCCGCTGCTGCCGAAGCAGGGGATATGGAAGGCGGACGCACGGCAGCGGTGGCGTAATGACGCTGCTCATGTGAATGGCATTAGATGCCGCCAAGTAGTAGGGACACGGCTCTTGTTGTTTTTCCGGTGATTGTTCGAATATGGATATTGAAATGTGAATTCCGTTCGCTGCGGATGTCAAACCGGGACTAAGATGAACGCGAAAGGCATTCTGCAGCAGAGGGCTGACGATGATCGGCCCGAGCATAGGCGAGATGACGTCCATTGAGAACATCGTCTCGTTTTCAGGTAAAGACAACCCGCCTGGCCAGTGACTTCGGGCGACTGTTTCTACATTTGTCGAACCGTAAGCGTGCCGATGGCAGAAGGACGGCATATGGCGGCCACGAGTTCGAAATCTCCTTCCCTAAAGCAAGTCGACGGCGCTTTAACCAGTGGGAAGGAAGACCTGGTATCTCTGAGTTTGGCGGAATTACGCGTGCGCCTGAGCGCTCCGCCCAGCGGGCTCACCTCGACGGAGGCCAAGAGCCGACTCGCTCAATATGGATTCAACGAACTACCTGAAGAGAAACTCAATCCTATCCTGAAATTCCTTTCTTACTTCTGGGGCCCTATCCCGTGGATGATCGAGGTCGCTGCCATTCTTTCTGCTGTAGTACGCCATTGGGTGGACTTCGGCATCATTCTGGCGCTTCTCTTGATGAATGCCGGGGTGGGCTTTTGGGAAGAATTTCAAGCGGGAAACGCCATCGCCGCGCTCAGGGCGACGCTCGCGTTGCAGGCGCGGGTCAAGCGAGATGGCGTGTGGACTACAATCCCCGCGCGCGAGCTGGTGCCGGGCGATTTGATGCGGATTCGGATCGGCGACATCATTGCCGCAGATGCCCGACTGCTCGAAGGCGACCCAATACAGGTGGATCAATCCGCTCTGACAGGGGAATCATTGCCGGTCTCACGCAATTCGGACGAGGCCGTTTACTCCGGCTCGATACTCAAGCAGGGAGAAATCGATGCCCTGGTCTATGGCACCGGGCGGAATACCTATTTTGGCAGAACGGCACACCTGGTGGAGACGGCGCACACTGTCAGCCACTTCCAGCGAGCCGTCCTTAAGATTGGCGATTACTTGATCGTCATCGCCATCGTTCTGGTGACACTGATTCTCGCTGTGGCCTTGTTCCGTGGCGACAGAATGATTACGACACTTCAGTTCGCGCTGGTCTTGACGATCGCTGCAGTTCCCGTGGCCATGCCAGCTGTGCTCTCAGTGACGATGGCCGTGGGCGCCCGTACCCTGGCACGCAAACAAGCGATCGTCACTCGTTTGGCTGCGATGGAGGAGTTGGCCGGCATTGATGTTCTATGTTCCGACAAGACCGGCACGTTGACGCAGAATAAATTGACACTGGGCGATCCGTTCTGCGTGAGTGGCGTTCGGCCCGAAGATGTGGTTCTGGCCGCGTCGCTGGCTTCCCGGGCCGAAAACCAGGATCCCATCGACCTGGCTGTGTTGAGCGGCCTGAAAGACCCACATGCGCTGGACTGCTACCAGGTAGAGCACTTCCAACCTTTCGATTCAGTGCACAAACGCACAGAGTCTGCTGTCAAAGGACCGCAGGAAGTTCAGTTTCGAGTCACAAAAGGGGCGCCACAAGTGATTCTCGACATGGCGGCCGATGCCGTGGAGGTGCGTGGGGAAGTTGAGAAAGCAGTCAATGAGTTTGCGACTCGGGGCTTTCGCTCCTTGGGTGTGGCCCGCACCGATGAGAAGGACCATTGGCGGTTTCTGGGCGTTCTGCCATTGTTCGATCCTCCACGGGAAGATTCAAAGAGCACAATCGCGACCGCTTCGGAAATGGGCGTGAAGGTGAAGATGGTTACTGGCGACCAGGTCGCCATTGCCAAGGAAATGGCCCGCCAGCTTGGCTTGGGCCAGAATATCGTGGACGCCTCCATCTTTGCTGAGGGCAGACATTACGAGGCTGGTCAGCTGGCTCAAGCCATCGAACAGGCCGACGGTTTTGCTCAGGTTTTTCCGGAGCACAAGTTTCACATTGTCGGTGTGCTCCAGGAGGAAAAACACATCGTAGGCATGACCGGAGACGGAGTAAATGATGCTCCAGCACTCAAACTCGCCGATGCCGGGATTGCTGTTTCCGGAGCCACCGATGCTGCGCGGGCTGCTGCTGACATTGCCCTGCTGAACCCCGGCCTGTCAGTGATCATTGATGCCATCAAAGAAAGTCGAAAGATGTTCCAGCGCATGAACAGCTATGCCATCTATCGCATCGCGGAGACGATCAGGGTGCTGCTTTTTATGACGCTGTCGATTCTGGTATTCAACTTCTACCCGGTTACGGCTGTGATGATTGTGTTGCTGGCGATTCTCAATGATGGAGCGATTCTTTCGATTGCCTACGATCGGGTGCGGTACGCAAATCGCCCAGAGGCCTGGAATATGCCTGTGGTCCTCGGCATCGCCTCGGTGCTGGGTGTCGCCGGTGTCGTTGCTTCCTTTGGTCTCTTCTATCTCGGGGAACGGGTCTTCCATCTCAACCGTGAAGTGATTCAGTCGTTCATGTATCTCAAGCTGTCCGTTGCCGGCCATCTCACTATCTTCGTCACGCGAACGCGGGGGGCGTTCTGGTCAATTCGGCCGGCGCCGATCTTGCTGGCAGCAGTGGTCGGGACACAATTGATCGCGACACTCCTCGCCGTCTACGGGATTTTTATGGCCCCGATCGGGTGGGGTTGGGCACTCTTCATTTGGGGATATGCTCTAGCCTGGTTCCTCGTCAACGACCGGGTCAAGCTGGCAGCCTACCGCGTGTTCGACCCTCAAGAGAAAGGCTTGCTGGGAAGTATCCACAAGTTCTCGAAACAACAAGTAACGGGAATTTTGTGAAGAAAAAAATTTTGTGAAGAAAAAAGATGCAACTCTTGTAGGCGACACGGTCATTCAATGGGGATCCGCCGTATGCCGCAAACTAAATCTCAGGCGGCGATGACCGATAGAGTTCCATAAAGAAGTGTCTCCGCACGGTCATTACATGCGTGACCAGACGCGTTGTAAAGTGAGCCGTTTACCCAATTGGTCATTCGGCCTCACTGTCGATCACTGCTCTGGTCTGGCTCGATCCACAGGAAATGACTTCTGAACTGATGCTGAGAAATAACCAGGTAGACTGCTGTCCATACGCGGGCAACGCTGATGCAAATTCAGTCGCGCGGGTTTCGAGGCGGATCGCTATGCTCCTTCTCGACGGGCGAGCGGCGCCGGAAGTTGGACACCACCAGCCGACGACTGCGGCATGCTGGCTGAAGCAAAAAGTGTCACAGGCTGGGGCCGCGGGCACCGCTGCAAGCCTCCGCCAGGCCGCACCCGTTGCGCCTATTTCTTCTCCTGAATGACGACCCAAGCTCGGGCTTTATCGACATCGAAGCGCATGCTGCATTGGTCAGGAGCGACGTGCGCAAAGTAGACGCTGAATTGAGATTCCGGACTTGACAGTTCCCCAAACTGCATCGGGATCCTCGCAAAATCTTCGTGTTCGTCGTATTTTCCGCTGGTGTCGGTGCTCTTGGACAAAATGAGAGTCCACGTTTTTTCTTCCGGAACCACAAACAATGTATAGGCAGCAACCGGAAAATCCTTGCCGCCAATCGTGACGGGAGTGCTGGTAAACATCGTCATGGGCTTGCCGCCCGGCGCCCAGACCTTGCCGTACGGGATCTCATTACCGAGCACTTTCTTCTTAACGTCAACAGCAACGCGCTGATACTCGACTGCGACCTGCTTGGTCGTGTCAAAGTTGCAGGCAGCAGTTGCGTTTTAACTTGTACCTTGCGCGAGAGCCAGATTCGTGAACAGAAGGAAAATAGAGCAAACGAGGCAATGAATCGATCGAATCATCGCAAAACCTCCGCGTCGGAATGCTGAATTCGGTCCTAGCAGGGATTAGTGCTGGACTCAGTTGGCATCCAATTAAGTCTACGCCACAGCGATCGGTAGAAACCGCGCCAAGGATCTTTATGCTCTCCGGAGCATCCGGCTCGGTATGCTCACTCGCAGGGCTTCCTACGGATACGTTGATCTATAGCGCGAGGCCGTTGCCCGTTGCGTACAGCGTGATTTTCAGAAGAGCATGAGGACAACGCTTCCTATGTGTGAGACCAGCCAACGCTGCGAACCGCACTCGGGTTGAGACAGGCTGGGTGTACCCGTCGCAATGGCGATTCTCGAGCGGCTATCCAAGGATTGGCAAGAAGAGCCAGCGCGCGCGAGTTACTTCAGCGGATTTAGTTTTAGCTATCATTTCCCCTGTGCTTCTTCGCAATCACCTGGACATGAGTGGTAAGTGCCAAACAACGAAAAAAATAGCAACTCTGGTGCCGCACCAGTGTTCGAATCGGGTAGCGGTGTCCCTGTCAGGCGCCTGAATATGTCGATCGTCTGTCGAAATGTAGCGCTGTTGGCCACTCTGGGAGTTGCGCTTGTAGTGCTGTGCCCATTAGGCTCTGGGCCATTCACGACAACCCACGGGCCGGCATCGGCATTGCGGTCATTTGCATATGCGTCCCTTCTGTTCGTGCTCCTCTCGACCGTTCTAGCTCTGGGGAATGCCCGTCCTGAATCGCAGATCCGAAAAGATCTTTCTTTTATTCCCGTCGCCGGCTCCGCTCGCACCGCGGCCCTGCCTTTGCGCTGCTAGTTCGACGTCCCTCACTTACTGAATACCCACAATTTGCTGCACCTCAAAATTGGAGGCTATATGTCCGATTCATTGCATCGCGTCGTCGCGTTGATTGCGTTAGCTTCTACTTTCGCACTCACCGGCTGTGCCAAGAAGCCGACAGTCGCAAAGATCGCGCCGCCGCCACCACCAACGCCCGCACCCAGCGCAACTCTCGCAGCCAGTCCTAACGACCTGCAACCGGGCGAGTCAGCCCGGCTCACATGGAGCACGGAAAACGCGCGAACGATCTCCATCTCAGGGATCGGTACGGTTGCGACGCAAGGCAGCACGGGCGTCCGGCCGCAATCATCGACTACCTACATCTTGACTGCTACAGGACCGGGAGGATCGAAGGAAGCCAGTGCGCGTGTCACCGTGACTCAGCGGACTACCTCGGCAGCGAAAGCTTCGCCGACCGACGAGGAACTCTTTTCTGAAAGCGTGAAGGACATCTTCTTTGCCTACGACAAATCCGCTGTGCAATCGGACGAGGAGTCGGCAGTGGAACACGACGCCAAGTTCCTCGCAACACATCCTTACATGAAGCTGACGATCTCTGGGCATTGCGACGAACGGGGCTCTGAGGAGTACAACTTGGCGCTGGGTGACGGCCGTGCGGATTCCGTGCGCGACCAGTTAGAGAGGCTGGGGATCAAAGCGGACCGTATTCGTACCATCAGCTACGGCAAGGAAAAGCCTTTCTGCGCGGGGGAAACGGAGGCGTGCTGGCAAATGAACCGACGCGCCCACTTTTCACTGCAGCCGTGAGCAACATTTCGAACCATCACGGTGCAATACGAGAGAGTGCGCACTCACCGCCGCGTAAAGGAACAAACCTTGTTCGTCGCATCGAAGTGAACGAACACTAACGTTTTGCAGAAAGCAAAGGGGCGACACGGTGAAGTGGTCGCCCCAAGGAGAAAGGAGATTCGTTATGAAAGCCACCATCGGGATTTGGGCTGCATCGATCATGTTTGCCGGCACCCTAGGAACGCTCACAGCGCAGGCTACATCTGCGTCGAAAGCGGCATACAAACGGCCAGTTGAAATAACTGGATGCCTTGAGCAGGGGCCCGTAGCGAAGGAATACGTAGTCCGGGCCAGCGACGGTACTACGTGGGGAGTTAGAGAGTCGGATATGTTGATGAACAACTATGTCGACCACGAGGTTACGGTCGCAGGCTACGTCGTCCATCCAACCGCGAGTGAACGCTCCGCAGGCGGGGCACACCACTTTCTTCGGGCCTATGACGTGGCGGTCGAGAGCGACAGCTGTCACAAATAGACGACGCCCGTCTTGGGTGCCAATTGGATTACACAAGGAGGCGTTATGCGACTCTCGGAGAAAGCTATGACCCTAGTCTCCGCATTGCTTTGGGGAGCAGGAATCCTGTTGGTCGGGTTGGTTCATCTGGCGATTCCCGCCTATGGAAAAGCCTTCCTCGAAAGCATCAGCTCGGTTTATCCCGGTTTCCACGGGGCGCGCAGCCTTACCGACGCCCTGGTTGGAACAGGATATGCCCTGCTCGACGGCGGAATCGCCGGCTTCGTTCTTGCCTGGCTTTACAACCTGGTCGCCCGAACTTAAGCGGCCTTGAACGTCAGGAGCACAAGAATTTGCCCGGGCGGTTAGCAAGTCTCATCTGGTTTTCGCCACTTCGCCGAACTCATTTCACACTCAGGAGGATTCCAATGTGTTCGGCTCGTCTCGTTAGTTGATCCTGGCTGTCTGCCTGTTAACCATTTCCGCAGGTTCCCGCGCTCAAAGCTCAGTTTCTGACGCGAACACAACCTGCAATTTCGATCCCAATAAACAACTCGCCATCGAGTACCGTCGTGTCGAACTCGTTCCAAAGAGAAGAGAGCATTAGGCAGCTCCATTCCGTATGGGCCAGGTGTGGACCCCGGGCGGCAAGCCCCTGGCTCTTTTCGTCAATACCCCTTCACCGTTGGCGGCAAGGACATTTCCGACGGAGCATACACAATGTTCATCGTTCCGGAAGAAGAGTCATGGACCGGTTGGCTTTTGCTTTCTGATCTCCGTCCTCTGTGCCTCAGTGTCTCAGTGGTGAAAAAAATCGGCCCGTTAGTACAGCGGCGGCTCGCCCGGAGGGCGGGTCTTCCAGCGGCGATGCACCCACAGCCACTGGTCGGGGTACTTGCGCACGTAGTCCTCAAAGATGCGATTGAAAATGGCGGTGTTGGCGATGGCATCGGCCTCACTGTCACCGGTGCGCACCAGCTCAACCGCGCGATCGAACTCGACGCGATACTTGCGCAGCACCGGGTCCCAGATGGTGAATGCCGGCACCACGGCCGCATCGGTATGCAGGGCCACGCGAGCGATGCCGACCGCGGTGCAAGCCGGAATGCCGAAGAAATTGGCGAACACACCCTGAGGCAGCGTCATGTTGGTGTCCATCAGGATGCCGACGGTCTCGTTGTGGCCCATGGCTGCTAACAGACCGCGGGCGAAACCCTGTTTGCCGACCACGGTGTTGCCGTGGAGCGTCCGGTAGCGGGTGACCAGATCATCCACATACGGATTGTCGATGGGGCGCACGACGATTCGCATGGGATGCCCTTGCAGGGAATGAAAGAACGATCCGATCTCCCATCCGCCGAAGTGCCCGGTGAGAAAAAGTACACCCTTGCCGCGCCTTTCGGCAGCGTCGAAGTTCTCGAAGCCTTGGTAAACGGCGACCTCCGAAACGTTGGCAAGCGTATAGCGCGGGAACAGGCAGAACTCCGCCAGCAGCCGTCCCAAGGAGCGATAGACCCCTCGCAAAATCCTGCGGCGTTCGGAAAGGGGCTTGTCTGGGAACGCCATTTCCAGATTGCGCATACCCACGCGCCGCAAGCGCGGATGCAGATGATAGACGATGCCGCCGATAATAAGACCCACGCCGCGCGCCAGCGGGCGAGGCAGTATTCCGACGAATCGCACCAGAACGACCAGCGGCACATATTGCAACTTGAATAGCATTGGGTGCTAATTGACCGTAACACCGGACAGGATGGGCAGCAAAACGAAGCCTGCGAGGGGTTGGTGTTGCCACAACAAAAATGCGGTGGCCGCAGCCACCGCAGTGAACCCGGGTTGGTGCTAAGGCTGAGTGTCTCCGCTGCCCGCAGGGTCGGCAGGCGTCGCCGGAGCGGGCGTTACTGCTGGCGCTCCAGTTGGAGCTTTAGCCGGTTCGGAAACCGGTGTGGCTGAGGCCGTTGGCTCCGCTGGAGCGGGAGTTGATGCGGCCGCGGGCACGGGTGCCGGCGTCACCGCAGGTGTCGCTGAAGCCGCAGGCTCGGACGGTGCAGCAGAAGCAACCGGAGTTGGTGCGACAGCAGGCGTCGGGATTGGGGCTACTGCAGATTTCGCTGCGCGCCTGGTGGGGGCATAGTGCTCAATCGAGTTCAGGAAGACCTGTGAGTCCTGAGGCGGCGGCACTTCGCCGTTCAGCAAGGAATAAAACGTCCAGTCCTTGCCATAGAAGGCGCGCACGTCACCATCATCCTGCCGAATGACCGCTCCGCTTAGCGAAACCCCGAGAAACAGGCCGCGCGAGCGCGAATAGGTGAGGACCTGGGCACGCATGGTCAGGTCGGTAGCTGCCTGTGTGTCCCGTCCCACCGGTCCGGCCGAAGCCGAAGCATCGGCTCCCAGCTTGAACTTGCTCTGCAACAGGTGCTGCATGCCGTCGTCGGTGCGAATGATCAGCACCAGATCGCTGGCCTGTCCCCCGGCCTGGAAGCCGAAGCTGCCGCCCGTGATGCGGAAGAATGCGGGGCTGCTCCAACCTGTGGCGGTACGGCACGTCGCTACGCCCTTACCGTAGTTGGCACCGAAGACAAAGCTGACTTTCAACATGGACGGAACGATCGCAATACATTTCGCTCCCGACATGATGCTGTCAGGAATGCCGCGATCGGGGGCTTCCATGATTTGACTGAGGATGGTGGTCGCGCTCTGCACTCGTTCGACATCAGCGCTGCGCGCACCCGACTGAGCCCACATTGCTGACGAGACCAGTAACAGCAGGGCGACGGAAAACTTCTTCATAACTCGACTCCAATCTGAATCTCGGTGCATCCGGCCAGTCGACACCAGCTGCCGTCATCTTATTTCGTTTTGGCGCAGATTCAGCCGAATTGAAGCGTGGTTGCTGGTTACTTTCTAGTGTCCCCGCGGATCAAGCGCGAGTAGCGGCAGAGCTGCGCCAGGCCGTTTCACAAACCATATGCGTGATGGAATTCGAATTTCGTCTGAGGTTGGAGCGCGTTGTTTACGACCAGTTTCGGGAACTCGGCAGGGATCGCGAGACAGCAAAAAATTAGGGTTGGAGGAGGAGACCCTCGAGTCCCCCTCCAACCCTATCTCCCAGGTTCTGTGGTAGGTGAATGCAGTATGCGTCCTACTAGAGAAGCTTGCAAATTACGAAGGTACATGGGGATGTACTTTAGTAACCATGTGTACTATATCGTTAACAATTGCGAAAGAGTTTGACTGAGCAGGCTACTCAGAGTGGCCTACGCCCAGCAATGAATGCGTGAGAGCGTGTACCGAGAGGGCGATACGGTTAGTGACGCCGGCCTTGCGCATCAACTTTGCGACGTGGGCCTTCACCGTGCGTTCCTCGATTCCCAGGGCGGTGCCAATCTCACGATTGGATCGTCCCGATACCAACAGGTGCAACACCTCACGTTCGCGCTCGGTGAAAACCAGGGGCACTTCCCGAGTGGTGATGCGGGGAAGGGCAGTGACCCGCTCGATGAACTTACTGATCAGATGCCTGGACGCCCAGACCGACCCGCTATGGATGACTCGTACGGCCTGCTTGAATTCGGCAGGCGATGCGTTCTCCTGGATGTAGCCCTTAGCGCCGGCGCACAATGCACGCAGGGGCATCTCGTCGCCGGGAACACTGATCGTGGTAATGATGCGCACCGAAGGATCGAGCGCCTTCAGGGCCGCCATCACTTCGTAGATCGCTGGGCCGGCGCGCGATCCAATCAGAACGAGGTCGTAGTTGTGGCTTTCGAAGATCGAGGCGGAGGTGCAGCTCCGGACGTCGAAGTCGGGATCTCCATCGAAAAGAGCACGAAAGCCGATGAAACGAAGCGGATCATTTTCCACCAGGGCGATCCGGATCGGATGCTTCGCAGCCGATTTCATGGGAGGCGCTCCCGTTGTTTACAGGGATAGAGTAGAACAAAACGGCTGGAATTCATCCTAATTTTCTGGTCTAAATCAGGCTGAAGCGCTGTGCGGCTGTTCGACGATATGTGTGGCGCGGCGGGCGGACGCTGGAATTTAGTGTCCCCGGCGGGACATCACGGTCTTGCGGTACACCTCAAAAGCGGCGGCTTCGCGTAGGTCGGGCAAGCGGAACCTTCAACTGAAATCGCCTTCGAGGTCCGCGCTGCTGCGCCACGGAGCCCGCCCTGGTTTGTTAGGATACGCTGCAGAGCGGTAATCTGACTCGTTTCACCATTGCGGTTGGAATCCGGCGACAGATTCGTTTCTAGGGAATACTGGACGACGCTTGCTAAGTCTCGATCATTCCAATGCCTTGCCAGCCGCGGTGGTGGCGATCTTGTTTGCCATGCTGGCCCGCATGATGGGCGCGGTAAGCGATGGCGGTGCGATAGCCGGCATTGTCGTCGCGTTCCTGTTGATGGTTGCGGCTGGCCTTGGCGGGTTGCTCCCTCTGTTGGCCGTCCTTATCTTGACGCTGTTGGCCACGCGATGGCGGAGCGAGCGCAAGCGAAGCCTGGGAGTGGCTGAACGCAGAAGCGGTCGTACCGCAGCGCAGGTGGCCGCAAACCTTGGCGCGACGGCGCTCTGCGCAGCGGCGGTGATTCTATTTCCGCGACATTCCGGCATTTTGATGGTGGGGGCCATGGCAGCGCTGGCCGAAGCCGCCGCAGACACCGTGTCGAGCGAGGCCGGCCAGGCCGCGGCCAAACAGGCGCGCATGATTTTGGACTTCCAGCTGGCGTCCATCGGCTCCAATGGCGCGATAAGCCTGGAGGGGACATTCGCGGGCTGCATCGCCGCATTCATCGTGGCCTGGGCGAGCACATTCTTTGGAGTCATAGCGGGGCGATGGGTGCCGGTGATTGTGATCGCGGGCATTGCCGGGATGTTCTTCGACAGCGTATTGGGAGCCACCCTGGAGAACCGGGGGAAGATGGGCAATGATTCCGTCAATTTTGTGAGCACGGTGTTTGCGGCCGATCTGGCAATCCTGATTGTCCTGGTCGTGGAGGGCATGAGCGTCTAGGGGAAGCACTCAACATTGCTGTCGCGAAGCGGCTTGGCAAATCAGCAGTTTCGGAGTGGATCGTGGCACGAATCAAAGTGACACTGTTTTTGATATTCGTGGTCTGTGCGGCGCCGCTGGTGGCCCAGCAGTATGACGTGCTGATTCGCTCGGGCCGGGTTATCGATGGCAGCGGGAACCCGTGGATTTACGCCGACGTCGGCGTCATCGGAGATCGCATAGCCTTCGTTGGACATGCTGGTCCGGGCGTAACCGCCAAGCGCATCATCGACGCCACCGGACTCATCGTCGCTCCCGGCTTCATCGACATGCTGGGGCAGTCGGAGTTCAACCTGCTCGTCGACAAGCAGGCGGTGAGCAAGTTGACCCAGGGCGTGACCACGGAGATCACTGGCGAAGGTGAGTCGATCGCTCCGACCAACGACGCGCTGAACGCGGAACACGCCGACGTCCTGCAGCACTATCACGTGACCGCCGACTGGCGCTCGCTGGAAGAGTATTTCCAGCGGCTCACCAAGCAGGGCAGTGGCATCAACCTTGGTACCTACGTCGGAGCAGCCCAAATTCGTGAGCTGGTGATTGGTCACGCCGACCGCCCGCCCACGGCAGACGAACTCAAGGACATGGAGATCGCGGTGGACGATGCCATGAGCGACGGAGCCATGGGAGTGTCGAGCGCGCTGATCTACGCTCCCGGGTCGTATGCCAAGACCGAAGAGTTGATTGCGCTGGCGAAGGCGGCCGCGGCCAAGGGCGGAGTCTATGCCTCGCACATTCGCAACGAAGGCGACAGCGAGGCGCAGGCGCTGAATGAGGCGTTCCGCATCGGGCGCGAAGCCAACATTCCGGTGCAGATCTTTCATCTCAAAGTCTCGGGCAAGCAGAACTGGGGAAAGATGCCGCAAGTGGTCGACGCCATCGAACAGGCGCGCGCCAGCGGGGTCGATGTTACAGCGAACCAGTATCCCTACATTGCGTCGGCCACTTCGCTGGGCGCGATCATTCCGCCGAAATACCACGAGGGCGGCACCGACGCCTTTGTCGCGCGGTTGAAGGACCCGGCGACGCGGGCGCAAATCCGTCAGGAACTGGAAGGCGGAAGTGGCGCGTTCGAAAACATGTGGCGCGGCACCGGAGGCCCGACTGGCGTGATGGTGGTATCGGTTTTGAATCCCGAGTTTCGCAAGTTCGAGGGCAAGACCGTCGCGCAGATCGGCCCGATGGAGAACAAGGACCCGCTGGACGCGGCCATGGACCTGATCATCGCCGATCGCGACAACGTCGGCGCCGTGTACTTCAGCATGAGCGAGGACGACGTGAAACTGGCGATGCGTCAGCCGTGGGTGAGCGTGGGTACCGACTATGGCGAAGTGAGCCCAACCGGTCCGCTGGGCGAGTCGAAATCGCATCCGCGGGCGTATGGCAGCTTCGCGCGCATTCTGGGCAAGTACGTGCGGGAAGAGCACGTCCTGCGCATGGAGGATGCGATCCGCAAATTCACCTCGCTGCCCGCGCAACAAGTGAAGCTGGAGAACCGGGGCCTGCTGCGCACCGGCTATTTCGCCGACATCACAGTCTTCAATCCTGAGACGGTCAAGGACGTGGCGACATTCGAGGACCCGAATCGCACGTCGGTGGGATTCGAATACGTTTTCGTCAACGGCGTGGCGGCGCTGGAGCATGACAAAGTGACCGGTCAGATGGGCGGTCGCCCGCTGCGCGGGCCGGGCTACATGATGCGCGACTATCTTCCCGACGGCCTGCCTCCGAGGGGAAGGCTGCAAGGTGTGGTGACCGATAGCGGCGGCTATCCGCTGCCGCGCTCGACGGTCACGCTGACCGACGCGTCCGGCAAAGTGCTGGGCACGGCAAACATCAAAAAAGATGGCCGCTACGAAATTGTGCTGGAGCAGCCATGCCATGGCTGCTCGCTGAAGGTCGAGCGGATGGGATTCGGAACACAGACCAGGTCGGGCATCGAGTACAACGGGTCGAATTCGCTGTGGTTCAGCTTCGCGCTGAAGACGAGCAATTAGCACCTGGCAATTAGAAATTGGCCGAGAACATAGTGCGTCCACGTGAGATGCATCCTCGGCCAGCGGCATTCTGTCACAGGCTGCGACATCTCCGCATCTTCCGTCCATTTTCAGTGTTCTGTTAACTAGTAGGTGCCGGGAGATTTCAGGCACAATTCCGGAAACAAACGGGGGATCCAGCACGTCCAATACTCCATAAGGATATTTCTGCCCGGCAGACGGTGATAGTGTCCGGGCGACGCACGAATGATTAAGTGGAAGACATTTGCGATAGGCTGGAGCCTGGCGCTGGCGCTTTTGCTTTTTGCAGCGCACAAGACCTCGATGCCCGACCAGATCGCTTATCGCGACGTTGTCGACCTCACGCACAACCTGAACGACCATTCACCTAGTTGGGAAGGAACGTCGAAGTCTCCCTTCAGCACCAAGCAGACCGAAAGCTACGACCACGATGGCTACTACGCCCGCGAATTTACCACTCCCGAACATTACGGGACGCACCTCGATGCTCCGGCGCACTTCGCGCGCGGCATGTGGACCGTAGACCAGATTCCTGCCGAGCGACTGGTTCGTCCGCTGGTAGTGCTGAACGTGCGGAGCAAGGTGAGCGAGCATCCCGACTATGAAATCAGCGTGCAGGACATTGCTGATTGGGAGAGCCAGAACGGCGACATTCCAACTGGCGCCGTCGTCATGGCTTATACCGGATGGGAAGACCGCTGGAACACTCCCAAGTCGTTTCGCAATGCGGGCTCTGACGGGGTACTGCACTTTCCCGGATATTCACTCGAAGCCGCCACCTTTCTAGTCAAGACACGTAACGTGGTGGGGCTTGGGATCGACACCATGAGTATCGACCCCGGCGCCAGCAAGACTTTTCCTGTGCACCAGTTCACCGCCAAAGAGAGCGTTTACCAGTTGGAGAACGTGGCCAACCTCGGATTGGTTCCAGTCTCCGGGGCCACAATTGTGGTGGCACCGATCAAGCTGGAAAACGGTTCGGGCGGCCCGGTGCGATTATTGGCGCTGGTGAAGTGAAACTCCTGCCCGGCGATCGGCCAATGCCCTGAAAAAGTCCGAGGGAATACGGCCTACGCCGGCCGAAAGCCTGGCAACCGCAAGGCCTTCTGGTCGAACGTGAGAGTGTGCTTGCAGCCGGCCTTAGCGCCAAGCGCCGCGATGAGGGCATCGGCGAACGAGCCGCGTCCTTGCTTGAGCGCAACCATCGGCCGTGAAAACTTCCTGCTCGTTCTCAATCAGCAGCACGTCAGTCTGCAGCAGGAGCTCAACCGCGGCAGCGATTTCCTGACCGACAAACCCGTACGCCCGGTCGAGCACCCACACCGTTTCGACCATCGTCACTACCGAGAGGAAGCCGGGATCTGCGGTCGTAAGCTGGTGGTCGAAAATCTGTGTCGCTCTCCTCGACTGCCGGGGGTCGTCCTGCGTGAGATAACGGACCACGACGTTGGTATCGAGTCCAATCATTTCCGCCGGCGCCTTGCCCCAACGTCAGCGGCCGCTTCCGCGACGGCCTGGTTCATCTCTGCCACAGTGACAGTTGGCCGCTTGCGCTTCAGGAAGCCTCGCAAGGCAGAGGCAGGTAGCTTCGGCAACAAGACCACCGTTCCGTCGGGATGCACGAAGAACTTGACCCGGTCCCCGGGCTTTAGTCGCAGGTGCTCGCGAATCGCCTTGGGGATGGTCGCCTGGCCTTTCACGGTAATGGCGGATTCCATATTCCCTCCCATTACATTATGGCAGAAGTAATACCAACGTTCCATAGCAAACGTCAAGCCCAATGCAGTTGGGATTCACAGGCCAAATAGCGAAAAGCAAAGAGCGAAGAGCCTCCCTACGTCAAATGCAACCGATACAGCGTGTAGCTGAACGCTTCGCGCAGAGCGGATAACAAACGTCCCCACGCCGTCTTTGGAATCGAATCCGGACGTGGTGAGATGTACACCCGGATGCCCTGCTGCTCCATCATGCGTTTGGCGCGATAGAGGTGGTAGGCGTCGCTCACCAGCAGGGCGCTCTTAAAATCATTCGCTTCGAGAATTACGGCCACGCGCCGGGCGGATTGTTCGGTGTCGCCGGCCTGGGTTTCGGCAATCAGGTTCACGTCCGGCACGCCGAGTTTCGAGAGATAGTCGCGCCCAACCTGTCCTTCGCTGAACTTCGGGTCCTTGCCCGCCCCTCCGGTGGTAATGATCAGCGGAGCCATGCCTCGCTCAAACAACTCAAAGGCGTGGTCGAGACGCGCGCGATAGACGGGAGACGGGCGTCCGACATACTCGGCCGCACCGAAGACGACGATGGCATCGGCGGGATGGGCCTCATCGAGATTGGCCTCGCGCATGACCCGGAATGTCGTGGCGAGCAGATACACCGCCACGGCGACGACACCCAGAGCGAACAGCCAGCGATAGGGATGAGATTGGAAACTTCCGGGCCCCGTGGCGGCTACTCCTGCCCCAGCAACTCGGCGATCTCGTCCGACGGCACCGCTCCCTCTCGCAGCAAGCGCCAGGCGCCATCGTCGCTGGTCAGGTCAACGATGGTCGAGGGCATGTCGCGGGGAGACTGGCCGCCGTCGACGATCAGAGGTAGACAATCGCCCAACTGGTCGCGCACTTCGAGGGCATTGGTACACTCGGACGCGCCGTGCAGGTTTGCCGATGTGGCTGTAATCGGCGATCCCACGGCGCGGATGATGGCCAGTGGAACTTCGGCCGAAGGCACCCGTAATGCGACGTTACCGGTGTTGGCGGTTACCTTGAGGGGCAGTTTAGGATCGGCCTTGACGATGATGGTAAGCGGACCGGGCCAGAAGCGGCGCGCCAGCAGGTAGAATGTCTCGGGCACCGGCCACGCCAGCTCAGACGCCTGGTCCACCGACTCGATCAACAACGAGAGCGGCTTGTGGCGGGAACGGGTCTTGATCTCGTAAACGCGATCGACAGCGTGCAGATTGAAGGGATCGGCCGCTAAACCGTAAAAGGTGTCCGTCGGCATGCCAACCACGGCGCCGGCGCGGATCTTTTCTGCGACATAGACAACCAGGGAAGCTTCCGGGTTCTTAACGTTAATCTTGACGATTTCGGGACGCAAGCGTACCTCTTCGTGACGGGTTTTCAGGAGCGCCCTTATGCGCGTGGCTTCCTGGATTCGTGAAACAGAAAGGTTAACACGATAGACCGTTGCCGCGCCTCTCAAGACTTCAGCGGTGTACGATAGACGCCTGTTTTGGGAATCGTATGACCAACCTGCTGGAATCCGAGGACCGCCTGCGACGCGTGGAAAGCCGCCAAAATGCGCGGGTGAAGGAACTGCGCCGGGCCTTCAGCGAGGCTGCTCCTAACGAAAAAGGTGAGGTGGCAATTGAAGGCACCCACCTGGTGGAAGAAGCCATCCGGTCCGGTCTTCGCCTCGGAACCGTGTTTTTCAGCGAGTCGGCGAAGGAGCGGGCGCACAAGCTGATTCCGCAACTTTCATCGCACACTGAAGCGCTGTTGCTGCCGGACGAGGTTTTTGCCAGCGCTGTGCCAACTGAAACCCCGCAGGGCGTGGCAGCGCTGGTAAAGGTGAAGACTTTCAAGCTTGACGAGGTCTTCACTCCCGCCCCGGCGCTTGTGATCATCAGCGCTGGCCTGCAGGACCCGGGAAACCTGGGCACGGTAGCGCGCTCAGCCGAAGCGTTTGGAGCCACGGGACTGCTGCTGGGAGAGCGCACGGTCAGCCCGTGGAACTGGAAAGCAGTCCGCGCCTCGGCGGGCTCGATGTTCCGTGTGCCTGCAGTGAAGGTCGAAATCGCGACCGCATTGTCCGATGTGAAGGCGCGAGGCTTGCGCGTATTGGCTACCTCATCGCACAAGGGCACACCGATCTCGCACGCAGACTTTCGCGGGCCGGTTGCGTTGATCGTCGGCAACGAAGGAGCGGGCCTGCCAAAAGATGTTTTGGCGCAAGCCGATGAGATCGTCGCCATTCCGCAATCACCGCGGGTCGAATCGCTCAACGCCGGGATCGCTGCGTCGATCATCCTGTATGAGGCCGCGCGGCAGAGAAGTCCAGTCTACACCACAGAGGCACAGAGACACGGAGGAATAGAATTCGGCTGGTGGCTTGTCGCGAGGGGACTGCAACCATGGATCACAAGACTCCGTCCTGGATGGCCAGCCCGACTGCAAAGGCTGCTCACGTCGTATCCGGAGCAGTCGCTGACGCGGGAAATCATCGCTGCTGCGATTGAGGTGCATCGTGACCTTGGGCCCAGGTCTACTGGAGTCAGCGTATCAGGCCTGCCTTTGCCGTGAGCTTTCATTACGCGACTGAGCTTTTCGACCGAAGTGGGCCTCCCGTCGATTACAAGGGGTGCATCTGGATTGGGTACAGAATGGACTTCGCGGTCGATAGACAAGATCGCGATTGAACTGAAATCTGTCGAGAAATTACACCGATTCGTCATGCGCAACTTCTTACTTATCTGCGGCTCAGTAAGATGCGAGTCGGCTTGTTGATTAATTTCAATGTCAGGGTTCTACGAACGGAATCGTCCGGTGCAGGAAATACTGCCCGTACCCTCGAGGACCCAACTCCTGACCTACCTTCGGCTCACGAAGAAGCGTGTCGGATTACTGATTAACTTCAATCTAGCGTGTTGGAGAACGGCATCAAGCGCCGAGTTTTATAGCTTAATTCCTCCGTGTCTCTGTGCCTCTGTGGTGAATTAAGTCCGTGAGCCTTTTCCAGAACATCCCGCACGCTGATGCACGCCACCGACAAGTCCCGACCGCTGGCTGATCGCATGCGTCCGCGCAACCTCGACGAGTTCGTTGGGCAGGAACACATTCTCGGACCGGGCAAGTCGCTACGCGTCCAGATCGAGCGCGACGATACCGGCTCGCTGATCTTCTGGGGTCCTCCCGGAGTCGGCAAGACCACGCTGGCGAACATCATCGCGCGCATGACCCACGCCGAGTTCGTGCAGTTTTCGGCGGTCCTGACCGGCATCAAGGAGATCAAGCAGGTGATGGCCGATGCCGAGCGCGCGCGCCAGTACGGCACCCGCACCATCGTGTTCATCGATGAGGTGCACCGTTTCAACAAGGCGCAACAGGATGCGTTCCTACCCTATGTCGAGAAGGGAAGTATTCGCCTCATCGGCGCGACCACTGAGAATCCGTCGTTCGAAGTGATCTCGGCGTTGCTGTCGCGCTCGCGCGTGTACGTCCTTCAGCCGCTGACCGCGGAGCAAATCGTGCTTCTTCTCGCGACGGGCGCTGGCAGACTCAGAGCGCGGACTCGGCGACCTTCATCTCGAAGCCGACGACGGCGCGCTGGAGAAGATCGCGGCCTACTCCAGCGGCGATGCCCGCAGCGCTTACAACGTGCTCGAAGTGGCGTCCACGCTGGCGTTGGAACAGAAAGTAAAAGGCGGCGAGCCGCGCATCACTGATGCCGTGGTAACGGATGCGCTGCAGAAGCGCGTGCTGATGTACGACAAGGCCGGTGAGGAGCATTACAACCTCATTTCCGCGCTGCACAAGAGCGTGCGCAACAGCGATCCCGACGCCGCGTTGTACTGGCTGGCGCGCATGCTTGAGGCAGGAGAAGACGGGCTATACATCGCCCGTCGCGTGGTGCGCATGGCGTCGGAAGACATCGGACTGGCCGATCCAAACGCGCTGAACATCACGCTGGCGGCGCGCGATGCGGTGGACTTCCTCGGCATGCCCGAGGCCAACCTCGCACTGGCGCAAGCGGTGGTGTATCTGGCGGCCGCTCCCAAATCGAATGCGCTGTACACGGCTTACAGCGCGGTGCTGGAAGACGTCGAGCGGACCGCGCAGGATTCGGTGCCGCTGCATCTGCGCAATGCCCCCACGGGATTGATGAAAGCCGTGGGCTACGGCGCAGGATACCAGTACGCCCACGATCTGGAATCGAAGGTCGCCGACATGCAGTGCCTGCCCGACAACTTGAAGGGCCGGGTCTATTACCATCCCACCGAGGAAGGCATCGAGAAGCGCATCAAGGCGCGGCTGGAAGAGATCAAGAAGCTCAAGACCAGTTCACCACGGAGACACGGAGACACCGAGAAGAAGGGATCAGAGAATCCCGGCGATGGCGAGAGCTAAGAAAGTTCGCGTCGAATAGATCTGCGCAAAGGATCGAAATTCTCTGTGCCTCAGTGCCTCTGCGGTGAATGCCCGCGGCTGTTCAAGAGAAACTTGAGCGATCACGCTCAAAATGCTTGCATTATTGATTCATTTTGTACATAGTATTTCGCCGAGGAGAATACGAGCATGGCCCACCTAGCCCATTCCGACGCCCCGGACACTTACGCCGATATTCGCAGAATGAAGTGGTCAGACACAGAAAAAGCTATCGCCCGCAGAGCTTTCGACCATGCACTCCAGACGGAATTGCACGAGATTATGCAGAAAGCCAAACGAATGGCGGCTACGATCGAGCAACCATCCGACCTCTGGGAGCTGGAAAGTTTTCTGACTAAGCGTCGCAATGAGATTGACCGCAAGTACGACTACCGTTACTCGGTACTTCCAGAGGTCTTCGGAGCACTTGTTCGGGAAGGCCGCCTCTATGAGAAAGAGTTGCACGGTTTGACAGAAGACAAGCTGGCCTTCGTTCACAAGTTTGCTACGTTTTGAGCTTGTCAGGTTGCCCGCATCGCTGGCTTTACGGTCAGGTGCCCCGTTCGAACGACGCCGGAGCGGTGTGTGCCACTCTTCTCACTGCCGTTTTGCGTGCTCTTTCAGGATGCACTTGTTCATCACCACGAAGATTCCCGCCTGGCGCGCCTTCTCGGCGGCGGCTTCGTGGATCACGCCTTCCTGCATCCATATCGCTGGCACCTTAAGCTGAATCGCCTGCTCCACGATTTCGGGCACGGCTTCCGAGCGACGGAAAATATCCACGATATCGATCTTCTCCGCTACATCCAGCAGTGACGCATACGACTTCTCCCCCAGCGACTCGGTGATCATGGGATTGACGGGAATGATGCGGTAACCCTGCGACTGCATGTATCGCGACACGCTGTAACTGGGACGGAGCGGGCTATCGGTGAGCCCTACAACGGCGATGGTCTTCGCGGATTTCAGTAGTTCGGTAATGCGCTCGGCTTCATTGGCAGACAAGGGTTGCTCCTGCATATCCCAACATTGTTTTGAAAGGGCACGGCTTCAGCCGTGCCGTCAGCGACTCAAAAGAACTCGGGCTTCAGCCCCTGAAGGGTCTCGGTTCTCGCCTTCCGGTGAACAGCTCCTATCGCTTGCGCCTACCCTTCGGCGTCGCCGCGCGACTTGGTGACGCCAGCAAGCCCGACAGATGCTCAAGTTCGGTGACCGCGCGGTCGTAATCATCGAGCAGGGGCTTCAGCAGGTGCGAGACGCCTCCTGCGCGGTATTCGCGCACCAGCGAACGGTAGTACCACAGCACCTTTGCCTTCGGAGCCGAGAAACGGTCGAACGCCGAGTCGCCCGCCTGGCGCAGGTCGCGCAGGATGGCGCGCGTGTTGTAAAGCTTGTCGGCCGCCGAGACGAATCGCGTTTCGGCATTCTCATGGCGCACCCGGCGAAGATACCGCAACTTGCGGGGATACCACTTCGGCTTCTTCTTTTCATCGTCGCCGTACGAATCGGTGCAACCGTCCACGATTTTCGCTACCCGCGCTCCGAAGAGTTGCTCGATTGCGCGCAGCATGGCGCGTCCGCCGTGGTCTTCCGCCGCGTCGTGCAGCAGCGCGGCGATCCCCATGTCCTCATCACCGCCATAATCGAGCACAATCGCGGCCACCCCCAGCAGGTGCGACAGATACGGAATGCCGCTCTTCTTGCGGTCCTGATTGCGATGTACCTGGGCCGCAAACAGCAGTGCATGGTCGAATCGTATGGTGAGCGGGACAAACGGTTTCGCGACAGATTGACGCTGAGAGCTTCGCATAGGCGGATCGTAGTCGGCTTTCAGAATATCGGAAAGCGCGCCGATGGCGAAGCGCTGTTTGAGGGCCACCGAACACAAGACGCAAGACCAGAGTCAGTGAGCTGCGTCGCAATCGTCGCACGCTTCGCCGCGCAGCCCCTGCAGACCTTCGCGGGCGATGATTGGAACCATCACCAGCGCGGCAACCGGATCAGCCCACCACCATCCGAAGAGCGAGTTCAGAAGAAGTCCGACCAGCAATATCGCCGAGAGATAAGCGCAGAAGTCCGCCTGCCGTGAATCGGAATGGAGAGCGCGGCTGCCCAGCTCGGCGGCGACGCGACGCTTTGCTCGTCCCAACAGCGGCATGACGATGACGGCAGCGATGGCGATGAGGATTCCCGCGATGCTGCGTGCGGCGCGTTCGCGCGTCCACAACGCATAAACCGACTCCAGCGTGACGTAGGCGGCCAAAAGCAGGAAACATATGCCCACCAGTCGACGCGCCGCTCGTTCTGAGTGCTCGCGCCGCGCTGGGTCGCTATCGGAGCGCAGTCGCCACAACAGGATCAAGGCCGACGAAGTTTCAATGACCGAGTCCAACCCGAAGCCAATCAGCGCGACGCTGCCGGCGACCACGCCCGAAACCAACGCCACAGCGGCTTCGAATGCGTTCCACGCGATGCTGAGGTACTCCAACCTCCGTCCGCGCGCGACGATGGCGCTGCGATCACGGATAGCGTCCGAGGGCGTCGCAGGTGAAACGGAGTGCATGGTGACGATTATAAGTAGTTATGCCGGTGAGACTCGATTTCGATGAGCGCACGGCCACGAGAAGAAACTTCGCCAGCTACCAATTACCAATTACCAATTACTTCTTCAATCCAGCCTCACCAAAAACACTCCACCCTCTTTTACGTGCGTCTTGCTGGCGACTTCCTGGGCCTTGCGCTTGTCATCGCCTTCCGGGCGGATGCGCACCCATTCACCGGTAGGGCCGGTGAACTGGACGACCTTGGCGTCCTGATAACGGTCCTGCAGTTTTTCTCTCAGCTTGCGGGCCTCGTGCTCGCTCTGGAAGGCTCCAATCTGCACGCACCAGCGCCCGCCTACTTCGATTGGCGCCGGAGCCGACAGCACTTCCACCTTCACCATCGCGGTGCCGGGTTGCCAAACGTCCACCGCCCGCGCGGCTGCCAGAGACAGGTCGATGACGCGATTGTCCACAAACGGTCCGCGATCGGTAATGCGGACCACGACAGAATGTTTGGTCGTCTCGTTGGTGACGCGCACCACCGAGTTCAACGGAATCGTGCGGTGCGCTGCGGTCATCGCATTCTGGTCGTAGACTTCGCCGTTCGATCCCTTGTGATTGTGGTATGGAGGCCCGTACCAACTCGCCAGCCCGGTTTCCACGTAAATGGGCTTGGCCTTGGGAGAGACCGTCGGCTCTGGCGTGGGCTTCGTGGCAGTAGCCGTCTTCGCCGGCGGAGCGGGTGCCGGAGCAACGGTCGGGGGAGGAGGTACGTTTTTAGAGACCGCGGTCTTGTGCCCGCCGCACGCTGAGAGCAGCAGCATGCCCGCGGCGACAACGGTGAGGAGCGGAGGCCGCGTGGCTATTCCTTTTTCTGCTGCTTCGCCGATTCCATGTAGTCGGCCAGCTCCTTCAGCTTGTCCGACGCAATCCGCAGGCCGGTAGTCGAGTGTTGCCGCACCAGTGGAACCACCTCGTCGTTGAGATAGGCGATGAGCGTCTTGGTTTCCTCTTCGATGCGCTTGGCGGTATCGCCGAACACGTCGTCGAGCTTCCGTCCGGCCGTCGAGAAAGGACGGCGGTCTTTGGGATCCTGTGTGTTCACAACTGGCCACCTTGTCAGTAGCGGAATTCGCTGAGCACTCAGATTATGAGACGGTTACCAGCGCCGGTCAATTGGCGAGCGGGGTGCGGGGGCAATGATCCAAGTGCGTAGTGCAAAAGGGGGCGGCTGAGAACTTAGCCCGGGGCCGGCCTTTAGAGCCTGTCCTGAGCGAAGGCGACGGGTTAGCGTCGACCCCGTTTTTGTTTGTCATCACGAGCCCGCCTTCGCGGGCGAGGGATCTGCTTTCGTTCGCATCACAGTAAATGTGGGGTGCCCCATCCTTTCGCGCTTGTTGCGAAAGGGTGGGATCAATCCTCTTTCATCAGCCAACTCCCGAGCACGCAGGGCGACATTTGTGTTAGCCGTGGGTGTAAGAGGCTGCTGAGTGTGTTTGAAAGGGCACGGCTTCAGCCGTGCCGTAAATGCCCTTTATTTTTGCTATCCCGAGCGGACCTTAGTCCGCGAGGGATCTGCTTTTTCTACTTCTTCCGCAGCCCCGTAAGCCCGCGGACCGCGTCACACCATATGAGCCCGAGCCCACCGCAGGCCGGGGGAGGGATCTGCTGTTTTTTCAGGTGGAAGCACCGGGCTTCAGCCCGGTGAACCTTCGCTCTCAATGTCGTGGGCTTTAGCCCAGGCCTGTAATCACAGTAAATGTGGGTGCCCCATCCTTTCCCGTCTTTTGGGAAAGGGTGGGATTAATCCTCTTTGATCAGCCAACTCCCCGAGCCCGCAGGGCGACATTTGTGTTAGCCGTGGGTGTAAGAGGCTGCTGAGTGTTTCTGAGTGAAGGGCACGGCTTCAGCCGTGCCGTAAATGCCCTTTATTTTTGCTATCCCGAGCGGACCTTGATCCGCGAGGGATCTGCTGTTTTTTCAGGTGGAAGCACCGGGCTTCAGCCCGGTGAACCTTCGCTCTCAATGTCGTGGGCTTTAGCCCGGGCCAGTAATCACAGTAAATGTGGGTGTCCCATCCTTTCCCGTTTGTGGCGAAAGGGTAGGATCGATCCTCTTTCACCAGCCAGCTCCCACAGCCCGCAGGGCGACATTTGTGTTAGCCGTGGATGTAAGAGGCTGCTGAGTGTTTTGAAAGGGCACGGCTTCAGCCGTGCCGTAAATACCCTTTATTTTTTTTGCTATCCCGAGCGGACTTCAGTCCGCGAGGGCCCCCGATCTCAGACTTCTTCCGCAGCCCCTTAGCCCGCGGACGGCTCGCACCATATGATCCCGAGCCCGCCGGTGGCGGGAGGCACAATCGTAGCCCGCCGTGCCGGGGACGCACCAACAAGAAACCACGAGTCCCGCAGGGACGGCACTCACGACTCCCGCCAATGCTAGAATCAACACTTACGTTCCCCGCCTTAGCCCCACTCGATTGGCGCATTCCTCGCGGGATTTAACGGTCAATTTCTATGCTTACCGGATCGCAAGTTCGCCGCAAATTTCTCGACTTTTTCATCTCCAAGGGCCATAAAGAGGTTCATTCCTCTTCGCTCGTCCCGCCGAACGACCCCACGCTGCTGTTCACCAACGCCGGCATGAACCAGTTCAAAGACGTCTTCCTCGGCCTCGAGAAACGCGACTACTCGCGCGCCACCTCGTCGCAGAAATGCGTGCGCGCCGGAGGCAAGCACAACGACCTGGAAAACGTCGGCTTCACCAATCGCCACCACACCTTCTTCGAGATGCTGGGCAACTTCAGCTTCGGCGACTACTTCAAGAAAGACGCCATCGCCTACGCGTGGGAACTGGTGACCTCGAAAGACTGGTTCGGCATCGATCCGGAGAAACTCTACGCGACGATCTTTGAGGGCCAGGGCGACATTCCCCGTGACGACGAAGCCGAGAAGTTCTGGCTCGACGTGGGTGTCCCCAAAGAGCGCATCTTCGCCATGGGCATGAAAGACAACTTCTGGCAGATGGGCGACACCGGCCCCTGCGGTCCGTGCAGCGAAATCCATTACGACATGGGCGTCGCCGCCAGCGATGCCGGACACACCGACTGCCACTTTCCCTGCGAGTGCGGACGCTACGTCGAAATCTGGAACCTGGTCTTCATGCAGTTCGACAAGTCGGCGGATGGCAAGTTCAATCCCCTGCCCAAGCCCTCGATCGACACCGGCGCGGGACTCGAGCGCGTCACGGCGGTGATGCAGGGCGTGATCTCGAACTACGACACCGACCTGTTCGTGCCGCTGATCAAGCGCGCAGCCGAGCTGACAGGCACGAAGCAGCTCGAGAAGGAGACTGAAGCGGAAGATGTGGACGAGCAGCATCACCAGGCGGCGTCGTTGCGAGTCATCGCCGACCACGCTCGTGCGGCGACGTTCCTGATTTCCGATGGCGTGCTGCCGATGAACGAAGGCCGCGGCTACGTGCTGCGCAAGATTATTCGACGCGCAATCTCGTCACGGGCGTCTGCTTGGGCGCGAAGAAACCGTTCCTGTTCATGAGATGGTGTTCGCCGTCCGCGACCTGATGAAGGATGCGTATCCCGAGCTTGATCGAAAGTCGCGAACGCGTGTATCGGAGACGATCAAAGGCTGAAGAGACGCGCTTTGCGCACACGCTGGACGTCAGGTTTGAGCAAGTTGGAAGAGCTGACCTGGCGCAGCTGATCGAAGGCTCTGGATGCGCTTCACAAATCTTGGCAGGATCAAGGAGCCTGTGAGAGACCGAGCGACATAATCGCGGACTGCCAGTTGACACTCGAGATAGACAGGACGTCTTCCGTGAAGTGCTCGCAGACGGATAATCCGGCGGCGCATACGACAGAAGACGCTAGTTGCGAGAGACGCGTTCGATCGCGACTAAGTCTCGGACGCGATTAGATGCTACCTCGATTTGATTCAGGCGACGAGCCGCATCAGCGAACATCGAGTTTCCGGAGCAGAAGGCTTTCGAGCTGTACGACACCTTTGGGCTTCCGTCGCGATTTCATTGAGGACGCATGCCGCGATGCTGGCATCGTCTTTGACGCCGCTGGCTTCGATGCCGCCATGGAAGAGCAGCGCGAGACGCGCGCGGGCTTCCTGGAAGGGTGGCACAAAGCTTCGGCGAGTCCTGCCTACTCAGCACTGAAGCGCACGGTTTTCGAAGGCTATCGCCAGACGCGCTCCGACAACTGCGAAGTGCTCGCCATCATCAAGCCCGAAAACGGCGCGGGCGTTGGCACGCAAGAGTTGAAGCCCGGCGAGCGCGGCGAGATCGTGCTCGACCACACCCCGTTCTACGCCGATGCCGGCGGACAGGTCGGCGACGTCGGCTGGCTCTACGCCGAAGACCACAACACACTCGTCGCCGATGTCGAAGGCGTGACCTATCCCGTGCAGGGCGTGCGCGCGCATCGCGTCGTTGCCAAGCAACCAATTCACGTCGGCGACAAGCTCGATGCCGTCGTCAACGACGAAGTCCGCCGCGCCACCATGCGCAATCACACCGGCACGCATCTTCTTCATGCCGCGCTGCGCGAAGTGCTCGGCTCGCATGTGAAGCAGGCCGGATCGCTGGTCGATCCCTCGCACCTGCGCTTCGACTTCTCCCACTTCGCCTCGCTGGGCGACGAAGAACTGCAGGACATCGAAGACCTCGCCAACCGCGAAGTGCTGCGCAACGATCGCGTCGAAGTCATCGAAGACGTGCCCATCGATGTCGCCGTCAACGAATACAAGGCGATGGCGCTCTTCGGCGAGAAGTACGGCGACCGCGTGCGCGTCATCCGCATCGGCGACTTCTCCACCGAGCTGTGCGGCGGCACGCACACGGCCGCCACCGGCGAAATCGGCCTGATCAAAGTCCTGAAAGAGGGAAGCGTCTCCAGCGGCGTGCGCCGTCTCGAAGCCGTTACCGGCGAAGGCTCGCTGCGCCACTTCCGCAAAGACCATCAACTCGAAAACGTCGTTGCCACTCTGGTGCGCGGCGGCGAAGATCAATCTCCCGCCGAAGCGCTCAAGCAGGAACTCGAGCGCCGCGACGAAGAACTCAAGAAACTCCGCAAGGAACTCGACCAGGCGCGCATGAAGTCGGCATCGAGTTCGGTGCAGTCAGCAGCCGAAAACGTCCGCGAGGTCAAAGGCGTAAAAGTTCTGGCCACCCGCGCCGACAACCTCGAACGCGCGCAACTGCGCGTGCTCATCGACAACCTGCGCAACAAGCTCGGCTCGGGCGTGGTCGTACTCGGTTCCGTAAGCGATGGCAAGGTCGCGCTTATCGTCGGCGTGACGAAAGATCTCACTTCGAAAATTCAGGCGGGCAAAATCATTGCCGAGGTCGCAAAAAAAGTCGGCGGCTCGGGCGGCGGCCGTCCCGACATGGCCGAAGCCGGCGGGAAAGATCCCTCGGCCCTCGACTCCGCCTTGGCCGATAGCTACGCCGTCGTCGAACAGCTTCTTCCGTAGTTCACCACAGAGGCACGGAGACACAGAGAAATAGAAATCAGAAAAGCATTGGGAAGAATGGTAAAAAGCCCATCGAACTTGAAACTCTGAAAGAATTGAAGTGTCTCTGTGCGCTCCGTGTCCTCCGTGGCGAACGAATCCGTGGGCCTATCAAGGCGCAGGCTTTTACGATCTAGACTTCTTGAGTGCCTCTGTGTCTCTGTGGTGAACGAATCGCTGGCCTGAAGCAAAACGTAGCAGGGTTGAAGGGCGGCAACGATTGCAGGTTTTTACGATCTGAAATTCTCCGTGCCCTCCGTGTTCTCCGTGGTGAACGAATCTCCGGTTTGTTGACCTGATTCCCTCTGTGTCTCTGTGCTGAAATAGTCCAAAAAGTGCATTATAACGATTGTTATAACCTGCGCATTGAGGGCCAGTTTTTCGATCTCGCCCGCCGTGTTTTTCTCAGTGCCTCTGTGTCTCTGTGGTTAAGTATTCGATGCATTTCGCAACACACTCCTCTACCGGACGCGATGTGTCCACGTCGAGCTTGGCCAGCGTGATCGGTTCGAAATAGGACTTCACCAGAAAATACAGCAGCGGATCGCGATTCTTGGCGCTATGTTTGCCTTGGTCTTTCTTGATTCGCTCCAGCGCAAGTCCTTCAGGACAATGAAGATGCAGAATGCTGAGGCCCGCTCCGATCGAAGCTGCAGCCCTCGCCACCTGCTTTACATGAAGCGTACGCGCGAAGGTGCGCCCGTCGAGGAATATGAAGGGCACGGTGTGATCGGCGGCGATGCGCTGTGCCGCCATTAGAATCACAGACATACAGAAATCGTCCTGCCCACTGGAATAGGTGATGGCGCGACGCGGAAACAGCGCCGCGCGCACTTCGTCCTTGCTAAGTACAATGCCATCAAGGCGTTGCGCCAGAGCTTTGGCGAGCGCAGTCTTGCCGGTGCCGGGTAGTCCGGCCAAGATCACGAAACGAGTGCGTAAGTGTCTGTCGCTCATGGGTTTGACACAGGCATGGGAGCATTGAAATAGCGCGTGAAAATCGGCGTTGCGTCGGGAATTTCTTCGATGCGCCATTGCCGCGAGTTGGGAATGCGCACCATCCGTATGTGTATCTCATTCAAATCAAACGGGTTCGGCTGCGGCAGGCCAACGATGACTACATCTGCGCTATCGCCGTTGACAGTCGAGCGCACAGGATGCAGACCGGAGAAGTTATGGACATCGAGTTGCTTGAATCCTGACGATCCGGTGAGCAAGCCGTTGCCGCTCAGCAGCAGGCGAATGGCGTTGCGAATCCCCAGTAGCGACCAGTCGTGAAAGCGTGGAGCCATCTTGTGCAGCAGTTCGATGCGGGTATCGGTGAAGGGCAGTGGATCGTCTTTGAATTTCTGCGTGTACTTAGCCAGCAGCACATCGGTCAGCGATTGGCTGATGGCGTTGGCGATGCGTTCCTCGTCGACGTACTTGCTGGCCTCACCGTAATTCTTTGCCCGGACCGCATGGCCCAGTTGGGAGAGCGAGTACTCCGGGGTGCCGGCATGCCGGTACCACCAAGCGCCCAGGCCGGCGATCGCCAAGATGATGAGCAGCCCGAGGGCGACCACGATCGTCCGCGAAGATCGGCGCGGCGGCGGATCGGCTGTCCATGTTGGCGGAGGGAAGATCACCAGCCAAGGATACGATGCCGGTGAACCGGATGTGATGGATGACGAAGCGGATACGTCGAATTTCCTCAGCGGCTGAAGCCTAGTGTTTCGACGGTGTTTGCGGCACGGCTTAAGCCGAGCCCCTTCAAAACACGTCGAGAATCGACTTTTTCAGCATCCTGTAAAGCCGTGTCCCTTCAAAACTGATTTATGGGATTCTTTCCGGGACGTAAAATTGCGCATTTTAATTGTGTTTGAACGCAACAATCGGAAGGCAGCGAGAACTGGCAACCGTTAAAGTTCACTTGGTTGCACATCCGCATGTTCAAGTGTGAAAGAAGGCCAAACGAATTTGCATCCTTAAGCTAAAATAACCCTCTAAACGAATTAAGGTGGTTAGCCATGGCAATTGCAGAGACTCCTTTCACCGGCGAAGTCAGGGAACAGCTACTCGACCGGCGGGCGCGCCTGGAAGACGCGCTTTCGCGCCACGAATCGGAACAGATGCAGCAGCTGCTGGAAGATGTCGATCACGCGCTGGAGCGCATGAATGTTGGCAAATTCGGGCTATGCGAAGTTTGTCACGACACGATTGAAACCGGCCGGCTGCTGAACGATCCGACCATTTCGGTTTGCCTGGGCTGCCTGTCTCCTGCTCAGCAACGATCGCTGGAACACGATCTGGAACTGGCGGCGGAGATTCAGCGCGGGTTGCTGCCTCCGGCAAACGTGGAGATTGCAGGATGGGACATTGCGTACCATTACCGTCCCGCAGGCGTGGTCAGCGGCGACTACTGCGACCTGATCGGTTTCGGCGACGGCGGGCTGCACTTCCTGATCGCGGACGTGTCAGGCAAAGGCATTGCGGCGGCGCTGTTGTCGACAAACTTGCGGGCCGTGTTTCGTGCCCTGATTCCGATGGGTTTGAGCATGGAGAAGATGCTGGCACAAGCGAGCCGTCTGTTCTGCGATAGTACCTTGCCCACGCAGTACGCCACGCTGGTCGCAGGGAGAGTGAGTGCGGCCGGGGAACTGGAGATCGTGAATGCAGGCCACCTGCCGGTGCTGCTAACGGGCGACTCCGGTACCAGGGTTTTCGAGAGCACCGACCTCCCGTTTGGGATGTTCTGTGATCAGCAGTTCACGGCTTGCAAGGCGCGTCTGAAGCCGGGCGAGACGCTGGTGCTCTACACCGACGGTATTTCTGAAGCGCAAAACCATGCAGGCGAGGAATACGGGCTTGAGGCATTGCGGTCGGTGGTCGAGGGACAACCACGAGTCTGTCCGGACATCTTGGTTCGTGCCTGTCGCGAACACCTCGATGGCTTCCGGGCGGGGCACGAGAGGACCGACGACGAAACACTACTAGCGATTCAGTATCTGCCGGTAAACGGTGCGATACAGTACGCGCGGGCGGCGGTAATCGGAAATAGCGTTTCGTGAGCTGAAGAGGCTGCTGAAAAAGTCGAAAGAGCAGATCCCCCGCGGACTAAAGTCCGCGAGGGATGACAAAAATAAAGGACTTGGCCGGCGCACCTGAAGGTGCGCCCCTTCAAAATATCTCGAAAGGCCATTTTTTCAGCAGCCTCTGAAGCCGGATGGCCTCGAAATACGAACAGCCAGGCATTGCGCCTGGCTGTTGTCGTTATAGAAGTGCTGGTGCCGAAGAAGGGACTCGAACCCCCACACCCTTGCGGGTACATGGACCTGAACCATGCGCGTCTGCCAATTCCGCCACTTCGGCTTGGGAAACGAACGAGCGAGAGACTGAACTCGTTACGTTGGCAAGAGCTTTATTGTACAAGCGACAGCGGCGGTTCGCCAAGCGCGACGGCGAGTTTAGCTCGCCGCTGAGTCGACTTCGCTTTGGTTGTTGGCTCCCTGTTGCCCGTACTCCTTCAACTTGTTATGCAGCGTTTTGAGGCTGATGCCAAGAATCTCAGCAGCTCGAGTCTTGTTGTTGTGGGTTGCCTCAAGCGTCTTAAGGATCAACCGCCGTTCGCCCTCCCCGACGGTCGTCCCCACCCCGAGGTGAACTGAATTAGCGTCGTGGACAGGAGCACGAACAAAGGCCTTTCCGAATCCGGGCGGCAGGTGTTTCGGTTCGATCATGGGGCCGTCACATAGAATGACGGCGCGTTCCAGAGTGTTGCGCAGTTCGCGAACATTGCCTGGCCAGGCGTGAGATTGAAAAGCGCTGATGACGGCTTCGCTCACGCCGGCTACTGTGCGATTGTGCTTTCCATTCATGTCCGTCAGCATGGCGTGAACCAGTTCAGACAGATCGTCCATGTGCTCCCGCATTGGCGGCATATGGATATTGAACACGTTGAGCCGGTAGTACAGGTCGTTGCGCAAGTCGCCTCGGGCCACCGCCTCCTCCGGAGGCTTATTGGTTGCGGCAAGCACGCGGACATCGACTGCGGTTTCGCCTTTGCTGCCCAGGCGGCGCAGCTTGCGGTCCTCCAACACACGGAGCAGCTTCGCCTGGGTGGCGATGGGCATCTCGCCAATCTCGTCGAGCAGCAGGGTGCCACCCTCCGCCAGTTCGAAACATCCGGTGCGACGTTCCAGAGCTCCGGTAAACGCGCCCTTTTCGTGGCCGAAGATCTCACTCTCGATCAGCGTTTCGGGAATCGCAGCGCAGTTGATCGCTACAAAAGGCTTGGTCTTGCGAGGACTCAGGTCATGGATGGTACGCGCGACCAACTCCTTGCCGGTTCCGCTCTCGCCCGTGATCAGGACAGAGGCTGTGCTGGGAGCCACCATCTCGACCAGGTGGAAGATTTCCTGCATTTTTCTGGACGGGCCTACCAAGGAACCCAACACTCCGACGTCGCGCAACTTGCGACGGTTGGCCTCTAATTCACGCTCGGCGCTGCGAATGCGGCTTGCATTCTGCAGGATATTTCGCAAACGGGTGGGATTGACCGGCTTCTCGATGAAGTCGAAGGCCCCGCGTTTCATCGCGGTAACGGCCGCGTCAACCTTGCCCATTCCCGTGAGCAGGATGACCGCGACCTGCTGGGGAGCAGCAGCGATTTGCTCCAATAGCTCCAAGCCATCCATGCGAGGCATCTTGAGATCCGTGACCACGATCGCCGGTGCCCACGAGGTGACTTTTGCCAGGCCGTCAACGCCGTCGTCTGCAGTCTCAGTTTCGTAGCCCCAGGCCCGAATCAATTCAGCAAGCCCAGTCCGCTCATTTTCCTCGTCTTCAACGATAAGTACTTTTTCCTGAATCATTCCGAACAACAGCCTCTCGAAGGTAGCGAACCGGGACTCACATTTGCGAAACGGCTTGCTAGCGTCTTTAGTATTAAGTCCGGCAGCTCCATATAAGTTTGTTGCCCCGCGCTCCGGAATCGAAGAGGGGCGACGGGGTGGCTTGCTGTTAAAGGTAACACTTTTGGTTCCCGAATTGGGCCAATGCGGATCTGCCGACGTCCTACTCCCGTAGCGAAATGCCGCACTCTGTGATTGAACCCCAGTTGTGGATCGAGTTTCTGTCCGGATGCAATCGCATTATGGCAGGCGATGCCGCCACGTGGGATGCAAAACGGGAAATTGATCCCGAAAGGTGTTAATCGCGGACTCGTTCGCACCAGCCGTCGCCCCGAAGACGGGTACCACATCAGCATCTACGGGGATGCTCACTCCCGAGGGCGAGGATTTTTCTGGAAAATTCCCTTTACCGAGCCGCCAGCCTGTGTTGTACGATAATAGAAGCTGCAGCTCAGCCTTACGTCGGGGGACAGTGTTTCGCGGTAGTAGCGCGGAACGCATTGGCGGGGTGCGAATGATCTCGCATGAACAGCACGAAACACCCGGTTATAAAATCAGTAAACATCGGAAAGCAGTAGTTTTGTATATCACGTTCGTTGCTGTACAATCGGGAGCTGTTACGTAGTCGGTAGATCATTTTTGTACCTGTTAAGTCAAAACTGAACCCGAGTAGGCCACTTTGCTGACGGTACTGCTAGAGTTCCGGAGGATTGAGAATGGCGCTTTGTGATGGAGTTCCGAAACGGCTTGTGGCGACATCGATCGCGCTTGCGTTTGCGGTTTGCTTATTGAGTTCATTTGCCGCAGCGCAAGTCACTATACAGCCAAGAGCGGAAGTGTTCGGCGGCTATTCGTGGTACCACCCGAATGGCTACGTTGACTGGGGCAAGGTCCCCGACATCGCTCATGGCTGGAACGCTTCCAGCACCTTCTATTTGCCTCAAGCGCACAACCTGGGTGTCGTCGTCGACGGCAGCGGCCACTACAACAGCACGTATTCCAACGTTGGCTTTGGGTTGGTAGGATTGCAGTATAAGTTTCACACCGATCAATTTTCACCGTTTTTCCGCGTCCTGGTCGGCGCCTCGAAGATCAGCCCCGCGGGCCTGCCCTCAGAGTGGCGCGCGGCGGTTGGTGGCGGAGGCGGTTTCGACCTGACCCTGAACCACTTTATCTCCCTGCGAATTGCGCAGGCGGATTATCTCTACACGACCTACAATCCGCAGATCTTTACCGGCCACAACTCGACATGGAATAGTGTGCGGTTGTCGGCCGGCGTCGTGTTCAATCTGGGCAGCTACTACAACCCGCCACTTACCTGCACGGCCTCGGCCTCGCCGACCGAGGTGTTTGCGCCAGACCCAGTGACGGTCACCACCACGGGCGACGGTTTCAACCCGAAGCATCAGGTTGCCTACGCTTGGTCCACGAATGGTGGCAGGGTCTCCGGAGACTCGCAGAAGACGGCAACCGTCGACACTACCGGGGTGGCGGCGGGCAGCTACGTGGCGAATTCGACCATCACCGACGTCGACCCCGGGTTTAAGAATCTTGACTCCGGCCACCATCTAAACTGGATGGGCAAGCCCGACCCCATCCCGCCGGCGAAGTGTACGGCGAACTTCACTATCAAGCAGCCGCTGCCGCCGGTAGTGAGCTGCTCGGCCAGCCCGACCACGATTGCCCTCGGCTCGCCGGCGACGATCACCATGAACGCCACCGACCCGCAGGGATGGCCCATGACCTATAGCTGGTCGGCGACAGGCGGGCAGTTGAGTGGCAGTGGCACGACGGCGACCTTGACTGCATCCAATGCCGACGCCGGCAAAACCATCACGGTGACCGGCACGGCGACGACTACGCGCACCGGCGGGAACCCGGTCACTCAAAGCAGCAGTTGCACGGCACAGGTCACGGTGCCTCCGATCATTCAGTGCGCCAGCATCGAGGATTGGGGCGAGTGTACCTTCGAGAAGAACCCCAAGAAACCGTGGCGCGTGGATAACGATTGCAAGGACACGCTCGACAAACTGTCTCTCCGTCTGCAGCAGATGCCCACCGGCAAGCTGGAGATCGTGGGCTACACGGACCAGGAGGAGTCGGTTAACGTTCAGCAACTCGGCGCTCAGCGCTCCGTCAACGTGAAGTACTACCTGACTACGGATGGCCCGACCAAGTCTGACGCCAGCCGTGTCGAGCCTCGCGAGGGCGGGGCCAAGGGTAAGGCGACTCACTTCTTCTATCTGCCCGACGGTGCCCTGTGCGCTGGTCAGGCGGTCGAAGGGACGCCAGTTGACGAAACCAAGGTGCAGCCGCAGTCACGTAACGCGCCTGCTCCTAAGAAGCACAAGGCGAAAGCCAAGCCTGCGGCGCCGCCAGCGCAATAGCTGAAGTGCCGTAGTTGAACTCAAGCCGGTGAGAGGAAGGCCTCTCACCGGCTTTTTCCTGAGACCCGAAACAACTGCGTTTCAGGGTAGGGATAGTGAAATCGCTGTAAGCTCCAGCGGACCGCTGAGGGAACAGGCATTTGGTTTGGTACTGTGCGACGCGCAATGCGCGCGCATATGATTGACAGATGATGTTTTCAGTTGGTGAACTAAGAGGGGGAGATGTAGTCGTGGGTATGCGGAACTTTGTCTGTTCGGTCGCGAAGCTGGTTGCCGGCTTCGCATTGCTCGTTACATTCGTTTCTGTAACTGGGATGGCATCGGATTGGCGGTTGATCGGGCCCGATGGCGGCAACGTGCGCTGCCTGGCTTACGATCCCAGCGATCCGAACCGCATTCTTCTCGGGACCAGCTCAGGGCAATTGTTTAGCTCGCGCGACGGGGGAAATACGTGGGCCCCGTTCGCACATTTGGGATCGGGCGATGACCTGGTGATCGACCATATTGTTTTCGATCCGACCAATCCGCAAACCGTCTATGCGGCGGGGTGGGGCCTCTACCACGATGACGAGGGAGATGTATTTCGCTCCGATGACGGCGGCGCTACATGGAAGGCGCTCGCAGGCGTGCACGGAAAGTCGATCCGGGCATTGGCGATGGCACCGAGCGATCACAACATCCTCGTGATCGGCGCCCTGGATGGCGTATTTCGTTCGCAGGATGGTGGAGCTACCTGGGTGCGGATGACTCCGGAAAACCCCGAGGTAATGGAAAACCACTCCTCCATGAGAAATTTCGTCTCCGTAGCCATTGACCCACAGAATCCGGACATTGTGTACGCTGGGACCCGCCATCTGCCGTGGAAGACCTCCAATGGCGGACAGAGCTGGCATAACTTAAAAGATGGCATCCTGGACGATTCGGATGTGTTCAGCATTATCGTCGATCCCAAGACACCTTCACGGGTCTACGCGAGCGCCTGCTCAGGGATTTATAAGAGCGACAACGGTGCTGATGTGTTTCATCGAGTTCAGGGCCTGCCTCATTCCGCCATCCGCACCAGGGTACTGAAGCAAGATCCTCAGCGCTCTTCCATCGTTTATGCCGGAACGACAGGCGGAATGTGGAAGACCCTGGACGGAGGCACCCGATGGACTCTGGTGACGTCCTCTGATGTGGTCGTCAACGACGTATTAATCGATCCCCGTAATCCGGAGCGAGTGCTCATCGCTACGGATCGCGGCGGCGTACTGGCGAGCAATGACGGTTTTGCCAAGTACCAGCCGTCGAACCGCGGCTTCTCGCACCGCATGGTGGGTTCGGTCATCGCCGATCGCAAAGACCCCAACCGCCTCTACGTCGGCATCATCAATGACGAAGTACACGGCGGATTGTTCAGCACCGACGATCTGGGCAAGACGTGGCAGCAGGCCAGTAAGGGATTGGGTGAACGCGATGTACTCAGCCTGCAACAAGCGGAGAATGGTGTCATTTTCGCTGGCACAAATCACGGCATTTTTTATCTTGCCTCGCTGAGTAGTTCCTGGCAGCCAGCCAGCATGATTCGTGGGCCGGTGCCAGCATGGCAGCCAAAACATGAAACGGCTCCCGAACCGGTCTATCAAAAGGCGGGAAAATCAAAAACGGCCAAGAGCGCCGCTACCAGGAAGCCATCAACGGCAGCGAAGAATAAGGAACCGTTGGAGGTTCCGATCCCCATTGCGATCGCCCCGCGTGTGCGCTCGATCCAGGTCAGTGAAAATGCATGGTACGCAGCCACCAACGAAGGATTGTTCATCAGTGTCGACAGCGGCAAGAAATGGTACGGAACCTCGGTCGATGGCGAAGCCGACTTTGTGGCAGTCAACGACTATCCTGACGGTACGTTGACGCTAGCCAGTGTAAAGCGCGCATTCGTATCGCGCGACGGTGGGCGGACCTGGTCCGAAATTGCAGTTCCGGACTATGTCACTGGCATCTACAATTTCACCTCGACTCCCGATTCGTCATTATGGCTGGCAACAAGAGAAGGCGCTCTGCGCTCCAACGACGGTGGCAAGGATTGGTCGCATATCATAAGCGGTCTGCCGACGAGTTATGTGTTGGCAGTCAAGCACGACGAGAAGGCGCAGCGACTGCTTGCGACTGCGATGAACTCCCACGGTGTTTTTGAAAGTGTGGATAACGGCAAGACGTGGCACCAGACCCCGGAAGCCAGCTTTTCGATTCGGACTGCCATGGGTTATCAGGACCTTCTCATCGCTATTTCCTGGCACAATGGACTTCTGCTGCAGCGCGCCGAGAGCGCAGCCTCTGCATCCAATGCCGTCGGCGCCGTTGGAAGTGCAGCGTCCAAAAGCCAGCGGTAAAGCTTCGTTCGTGCGGTAACCGAACCGGGAGACTTCGAGCCTCCCGGTTTTGTTTTGCGGTCAGAACAGGGACAAGCCTTAATTTAATTCGCGGGGATCCGGACAAGTCCGCACCAGGATCCCCTGCTTGCACGGCCCGTTACGGGAATCCAGAATGTATTTGTTCCATTTCCGTAATCGAGATCTAAAGTCTGCGTTTCATGCTAGTTGCCAATTCTCTCCGCGATACACGCTCCCGTTTTGAAACCTATTGCTAGCCGATCTGGAGAATCATCGCTTCGAGTTCTCCGTTCAAGCATTGAAAAGACACGGTTTGTCGATCAGGTTTCGTTTGGCATCGACCTTGCTTTAGTAGTGTCCGTACGAGCAGAAAACTCAAGGCCAAGGACAGCATATGGATGCATTTCATAGCGTGGATTCCAGCAAGAAGGCGGGAACGAAGCCCAGTGCTTCCTCAGGACATGCTGAGGATGTATGCGCTGATTGCGCCGAGATACTACACGGACTAAACAACGCATTGGCCGGCATGCTGCTGAATGCCCAGGTGATGGAATGGAAGTTGCCGTCATACAGCCGCTCCCGGCGCTACCTCCACGAAATTGAGCGAAATGCGCAACGGGGCGGGGAACTGGTAAAGCGACTGCTGGAACGGTTGGAAGCACGGTGTCCAGCGGCTGTAAGTGAGTGCCGAAGTTCCGCGGGAACGTCGGCCTCGGCGGCGGAAGACTGCGCGCTGGCAACCCCGGAACGGGGCGCTGCAGACCTGGTGTCGGAGCTTTCGCTGAAGGTGGCAAACCATCCAACTTCGGTATTTCTGTCACACCCGGAGAACACGCCTCACACGATGGTGTGACCCCTGTACTAGCATCAATTTCCCAAAAAGGGACAATGGTTATACAGACGGCTCCAGAAACAATTTGCCACCACTTCAAAGAACGAAGCCGTTTGGACGAGGGCCTAACTGTGCTAACCGTAGAGCCACTTTCAGAAGTAGAACGGATCGCCGATACAAACTTACTTAACCTTCTCATCGTTGACGACGAACGCTCGGTGCGCGATTCTTGCCGAGAAGTCGCCATTGCCTTGGGATTCAACACCCAGATCGCGGATTCTCCTGAGCATTGTTACCGCACTCTGGATACCACTAACGTGGATGTCGTGTTGCTGGATCTCCGTCTTCCAGGAACGAACGGCATGGAAGTCTTGCGAGAAATAAAGAGACGGAGACCGGAAACAGTCGTGATCATCATGACGGGATTTGCGACCGTCCAGTCGGCGGTGCAAGCCATGAAGGGTGGCGCCTACGACTATGTCACCAAGCCCTTCAGCTTCGACGAACTCCGCCTGGTGCTGGATCGCGTAACCGCCCATTTGAAGCTGGCCACGGAGAATCGGCTACTGCGCGAACAGGTGAAATCGAAACACGGGTTTGGAGCGATGGTCGGGCAAGCCCCAGAAATGGACAAGCTGTACCGCATCATTGCCAAGGCCTCGCACAGCACTCATCCCGTACTTATTCTTGGTGAGAGTGGCACCGGCAAAGAGCTGGTGGCCCGCTCCATCCACTACTCGGGTCCGTTCCGCGACAAGCCGTTTATCCCGGTCGACTGCGGTTCACTGGTACCGACACTGATCGAGAGCGAGTTGTTCGGATACGTAAAGGGTGCATTTACCGGTGCGGTGCGGGCAAAAGATGGACTGATGGCGGCCGCCGAGGGTGGCACCGTGTTTCTCGACGAAGTCGGCGAACTGCCGGTGGATTTGCAATCGAAGCTGCTGCGGGCTTTGCAGGAAAAGGAAATCCGGCCCGTGGGCGGCACGCGAGCGATTCCCATCAATGTGCGAATTCTGGCCGCCACCAATCGCGATCTGGAAGTTGCGGTGCAGGATGGAACGTTCCGCCGCGACTTGTATTTCCGGCTAAATGTGCTGACGTTGCGGGTGCCGCCGCTGCGTGAGCGCAAACAAGACATACCACTTCTGGCGGGACACATTCTGGAACGCGTGGCCCGTACCACGGGGGTGCAGCGCAACATCAGCGACGACGCCCTCAAACTGATGCTCAACTATGAATGGCCGGGTAACGTGCGCGAATTGGAGAATTGCCTGGAACGTGCGTGCGCACTTACCTCGGGTCCCACCATCCACATTGCTGATTTGCCTACGGCGCTGCAGAACTTTCACACGCAGACGCCGATGGTGCCTGTCAGCCTCGAGTCGACCAGCATTGCGCCCCTGGCAGATCTGGAGAAGCGTGCGATCCTCCACGCGATTACCATTCTGAACGGAGACAAGCTGGAGGCGGCCCGGCAGCTTGGAATTGGCAAGACGACTCTCTATCGCAAACTGAAGGAATACGGCTCGGCGGTGTAATCGCCGGGCCCGCATTCTTTCCCCAGCACACCTGCATTCACGCGGGACCGGTGAAGTGTGTCCGGACCCGCTGACGGGAGAGATTTCATGATTATCCTGGTAACGACATCGCCACGCGCCAAAGAGTGCGCCGCCGCGATTGAACAGACAACCCATCAAAAGACCCAGATCGCCACCTCGCTGGCGAGGGCGGTGGAGTGCCTGCAAGCCCACGACTATGATGCCCTGGTCCTCGACGAATCGTTCAACCATGCGGAGATTGGCGGGGCCAATCTGTTGCTGAACCATGCAGGTTTGGCCATGCCGATCTACGTGAATCTGGCGCTGCACGGCACGGAGAGGGTGACGCGCGAGGTGCAGAACGGGATGCTCCGCTTTGTCCGCGAGAAACTGGCCGCCATGCGGTCCGCCGAGAACGCGTTGCGCAGCCTGTTGCGAGGCGAAGTCACCGCCATCCTGCTGAATTCTGAACTGGCATTGCGCGAGCCGTCGCTTTCCGCAAGTGTCGCAGAGAAAATCCAAGTCATGCACGACCTCGCCGAGAACATGCGCCTGAAGCTGGAAGGCGTTCCCGCGGATGGACTTGGAGAACACACCCACTTGCCGGCCGTCATGAATCGCGAACTCAGGCCCCGCACCCACTAACAGAAATCACACCCGCACAGTTCCGCGGCATCGCTGTCGCTTCATCGACTGAATAACGGCGTCGCTCACTCCGTCCGCAAAGCTTTCATGGGCTCCACGGATGCAGCCCGCCGGGCGGGCAGCAAGGCCGCGAGCAAAGCGACGAACGCTACCAGCAAGGTGCCGGCCAGTAGAGTAAGCAGGTCATAGGGACCCACGCCATAGAGTTGGCTGCGCAGCATTCGTGTGAACAGAAGCGAGAGCGGTATGGTAAGCGCAATGCTGATGCCCGCCAGCCACAACACGTCTGCCAGCACCATGCGAACGACGCTGATCCGCTGTGCGCCCATTGCCATACGGATGCCGATCTCGCGCGTGCGCTGAGCTGTGGAGTAAGCCAGCACGCCGTAGAGTCCGATGGCCGCCAGCAGCATGGCCAGCGCGCCAAAGCTCACGGCCAGCAGGGCGATAATCCGCTCCGTCGAGAGATCGTCGGCGATCATGTCGTCCATGGTCCGCAACCGGCCTAGCGCCAGCTTCGAGTCCAACTGCTGCATAGGGGTGCGTATCGTACTCTCAGCGGCTTCGGGAGGTTGCCAGGTACGAATCAGGTAAGTGATGAAGTTCGGCTGTGTCGCCTGGAACAACGAACGGTACACCGTACGGCGGACGGGGGCGCGCACTCCCTGATGTTTCGTGTCGCCCACCACGCCCACGATCGTGCTGTTAATTGGTTCCTCCACGGTTCCGAAATTAATCACATGCCCGAGGGCGGCTTGCGGATTGCCAAAATAATGCTGAGCAAAGCTGGCATTGACGATGGCGACGCTCGCCTTGCCAACATCGTCCTCATCAATAAACAGGCGGCCGGCCTGCAGCGGCACTTGCATGGTGGTGAAATATCGTGGCGTTACCCACGGCTGCTCAGCCTGCATGTCTTCATCGTCGCGCGCATTGTAGCCCACGATCTTGACGCTGCCGGTGTCGTCGTTGTGCGCGAGATCCGGATCGTCGGTAGCGGCGACTGCACGAACACCAGGCAGAGCGGCCAGCGTCTCGAGAATCCGCCGATTCAAGGCGTTGACCTGGTCAGGCTGATATCCCGCCAGACGAGGGTTGACGTTGAAGCCGAGCAGGTGGTCGGCGGTGAATCCCAGGTCCACGGATTGCAGGTTGCGCAGAGTGCGGACGAACAGCCCTGCGCCGATGAGCAGCATCAAACTGAGTCCGATCTGTACACCCACCGAAATCCGCCGGAAACGCAGCCGCGCGCCGGACGCCGTAAGCGTCTGCTGCTTGAGAGCGCTCACCAGGTCAGGCTTCAGGAAATGCACCGCCGGCGCGAGGCTGAACGCCAGAGAAACCAGGAACGCGAGCCCGAAAGCAAAAAACAGCACCCGCAGATCGGGCGTTGGGATTGAAAGGCAGCTCCGTGCTGGTGCCTCCCAGCAACCGGCGAATCAGGAGTTGTGACACGACGGGGGCAAGTGCCACGCCGAGCGCCCCGCCGAGTAGTCCGAGCAGAACACCTTCAATCAGCAACTGGCGGATGATTTGCCAGCGTCCGGCACCCAAGGCGTAGCGCACGGAGATCTCCCGTGCACGGCCGGCAGCGCGCACTAACAGCAGGCTGGAGACATTGACGCATGCCATCAACACCAGCAGGCCGACCATGCCCATCAGCACCATCAGGGGTGTGCTGATCTGGTCGCGTAAGGGTGAAAATCCGCGCGCGCCGTCGATCAACTGCAGCCGCGAGTCGTCGAGGAAACGTTTTTGCCAGCGGTCTTTATGGTTAAAGGTCTTAAACTCTTCGGCGCGCAACGCATGCCAGAGTGGAGCCATTGCCGCTTCGGCCTGCTGACGGCTGATCCCCGGCTTCAGTCTGCCCGACAACGTCAGCCACTGCGATCGACGATCCTCCAGGTCTTGCCAGCGTGGCGTGATGACACCCTTCGCCGTGACCGGCACAAAGACGTCCTCCACCGAACCCGCGACGATGCTGTGGAAGCCCGGCGGAGCGACGCCAACGATGGTGAATGGCTGGGTGTTAATGAAGAGCGTTTGGTTGATCACCGTGGGATCGGAGGCGAAGTGCGTTTTCCAGTAATTGAAACTCAGCACCGCCACGAGATTGGCATTCAACGCCTCGTCAGAAGGCACGAACAATCGGCCGAGCGCGGGTCGAATTCCCAGCGCTTCGAAATAGTTGCCGGACACCAGTTCGCAGCTGGCCATATCCGGTTTGTTGTTCCAGCGCACGGCGACGTTTTGCTGGTCGTTGGCGATAACCGCCTGCATGACTTCATTCTTGTCGCGCAGGTCGCGGTACATCGGATAAGAAAAATAGTCGGTATCATCGCCGCCGTATGAGTTGAAGTGGCCGGGCGCGTCGCCGGTCCAATGCAGGCGGACCAGTTGCTCGGGATGGCTGACGGGCAAGGAACGCAGAAGTGCTTGATCGAAGAGAGTGAAGACGGCGGTGTTGGCGCCTATCCCTAATGCCAGCGTGAGCACCGCGACTATGGTGAACACTGGTGCCTTGCGCATCTGCCTTAAACCCAGACGAAATTCGTGCAGAACCGTTCCCATTGTTTCCTCTTCTCCGGTCGGCCGGCTTACTCGGTCCGTAGTGCTTTCATGGGCTCGATGGATGCGGCACGACGGGCCGGTAGATAGCTTGCCAGCAAAACCGTGGCTACGAGCACACCGGTCGCTGAGAGCCATGGGACAAGGTGCAACATACTGACATGAAACAAGAGGCTGGAGAACACGCGCCCCAACACCGTCGCCGCTACAAACCCAAATACCACGCCGAAGGCCGCCAGACGAAGTCCCTGTAGCAGGACCAACTGCAACACGCTGCCGCGCTGCGCGCCGAGCGCCATCCGGACACCCAACTCGCGGGTGCGCAGACGCACCGAGTAGCTGATGACGCCGTAGAGTCCCAAAGCCGCCAGTAAAAGCGCCAAGGCTGCAAATGTGCCCAGCAGAATGACCACGAACTTGCGTCCGGTCAGAGAATCGTTGACTCGCTGCTCCATGGTCTTGATGTCGTAAATCGGAATGCTGGAATCTACAGCACGCACCGACGCGGCCAAGTCGGTGGCCACACTTTCAAGGGGTCGCGAAGTCCTGACGACCACAGACGCGGCGGGCGAGGGAGACTGCGCGAGCGGCAGATAATAAAAACCTTCATTCGTGTCCGACTCGAGCGAGGATACGCGAGCGTGAGACACCAGTCCGACAATGGTGTACCACGGGCCCTTGTTGGGATCGTTGAACGCGATGTGCTGGCCCAGGGCGCTTTGGCCGGGCCAGTATTGGCGGGCCAGAACCTCATCGACTATGGCAACCTGCTCCGTGCTCTGCCGGTCTTCATCGGTGAAGTCTCGCCCCTGCAGAACGGGAATACGCAAGGTCGAAAAATATCCGGGCGATATCTGGCGGATGCTGCCGTGAGGTCCGGGATCGTTGGTCGCGCGAGGCCGACCCTGAATGTAGAAACTCGACATTCCACCATCATTTCCAAACGGAACACTGTCGACCAGTGCAGCCGAGCTAACGCCGGGAACGTTGCGCAAGCGGTCTTCCAGCGAGGTGAGGAACGCGGCTTGCTTTTCGTCCTTGTCGTACACGGTTCTCGGCAGAGAGAATCGGGCCGAGACCAGACCGAGCGGCTGAAAGCCCGTCTCGACCGCTTCCACAGCCTGCAGGCTGCTGAACAAGAGGCCCGCGCCTGCCAACAGTACCAGCGATAGAGCGACCTGAATGATGACCAGCGAAGAACGCGCCCGCTGGCTTATGTGACCTGATGTGCCGGAGCGTCCAGACTCCGATAGAGCGTTGAACCAACCCGGTTGCGTCCGCTGCCAGGCGGGAACCACTCCACACAACACTGAGCAGAGCACCGCAATCACGACGACAAACAAAAGCACGGGCCCGCGGAACGAGAGGTGAAGGTGCTCGGCCAGCATCGGTGGAAGGCCGCGCAACAACAGCGGCGCAACCACGAAGGCAACCATGAACCCCAGCGCCAAGCCGGCAACGGTTAACACCACGCTTTCCATCAGTGCCTGCCTGATCAGCACCCAGCGCGAAGCTCCCAACGCCACACGGACCGCGAGATCACGCTGGCGAGCGGAGGCACGCGCCATCTGCAGGCCCGCGATATTCGCGCAGGCGATCAGTAAGACCATGCCGACAGCGCACAGAAGGACCGTCAGCGGCTTGCGGAGGCTGCCCCCGATGAACTCCGTCAGTGGCACCGAGAACATTCCCCAGCCACTGACCCGCCCGTAACTGCCGGTACCTTCGGAGGCGATATTCTCCTCGGCCTTTTTGTTGAGATACGCGTTCGCCTGTTGCGGCGTGACTCCCGGACGGAGCCGGGCCACTCCAAAGAGGTTTTCGTTATAGCGGTAGTTCGGGTCGTGATACCTGCCGGGAGGAAGCGCGATGGGAACCCATAGCTCAGCCTGGTTCGGCCATTTGAACTCAGGCCCCATGACGCCAATCACCTGGAAAGACTGCTGATTGAGGATCAGAGATTTTCCGATGATATTCGGGTCGCCGCCGAAGCGTTGCTTCCAGGCGTCATGCGACAGAACAACAACCTGGGCTGCTCCCGGCTGGTCTTCTTCCGCAGTGAACACGCGCCCCAGGGCAGGCCGCACTTCGAACACGTCGAAGTAGCCGGACGAGACTTGCGCGCCATTGAGCAATTCCGGATTGGCGTTGTCGCGGCTGAAGTTGAATCCGCGTGCACTCATGATCGCCGACGCAGAAAAAATGTCTTTGCCGGCGGCAGCATCGCCGAAGTCGGGAGCCGAGATCGAGATGTTGCTCAAATCGGCGAGTCCGCCATACTTTGCGCGCAGGGCCACGAGATTAGCGGCGTGGGGAATTCCGCTCGGATTCAGAAGGATGGCGTTGGTAACCGAAAAGACGGCGATGTTGGCCCCAATGCCGAGGGCAAGCGTGAGGACGGACACGATGGCAAATCCTGGCGAATGGGCGAGCTGCCGAATTGCGTAACGCATTTCCTGCACGATCGAATGCACGTCGAATCTCCTCAACTACCGCGAATCACCATCTCGACTCGTTCCAGCTGCCATGAGCACACCAGCGATTCCAGAGAACGTTGAGTGCACCTTGCTCGCCACTCGTACAACCAAGCCTGTCAGTAACTTACAGACCGGTTGAGGGAGACGCTGTCCGCAGGCGCAACCCGCTGTCCGCTTCCGGACAAGGAGCCCGATCCACAAACTCCGCTACAATGAACTCGCGGTGTAGCGCGCCGCGAACATGGGAGGAAAGCGATGGCGCAAGTGAAGATCACTGTACGTAGGAATGGGCCGTATCGGGTGGAAGCTCCCGAAGGTTCGGTTGAGCTCGTTGATGCTGATGGCAATCCATATGACCTAGCTGGGAAGCCAGCATTTTCGCTGTGTCGCTGTGGCGGATCAGTGAATAAGCCGTTCTGCGATGGAACCCACTCGAAGATCGGATTCCAGGGTGCGGAAGCAGCGGTCAAGAAGGCCGTCGAGACGGCGCCTGAGCAACCGAAGAGCTGACCAGTCAATCGCTGGACGGCACTGCGGACCGCATGACGCGGTCCTTTTTCGTTACGGCTTTACCTCGAGGTGGCCGGCATCGGCAAGGTCTTTGAGCGAATCAACCATGGCGCGAGCCTGCGAGGCGTAGTGCCCTGCGGGAGCGAGTTGCATGTAACTTTCGAAGGACTCCTGAGCCGATTTGTAGGAAGATCCGGGAGCATTGAGCGCTGCCAGCCGGAGCTGACATAGACCGTCCCAGTAGTACGCCTCGGCGATCGGCGGCACGGCGGACGCGGCTTGCGAAAAAGCTTGTACCGCAAGCTGCAGCGTTTCCTGGGCGTCGCTGTTGGGCATGGAATCTGCCTGCTGCAGGATAGCGGCTCCAAGATTCTCGCTGTAGAGGGCGGCGTGATCGGGGTTGAGTTGTTCGGCGGCACGAAAATTATCGACCGCTTCCTTCCATTGCTTCATCGCAGAATAGGCCGCACCGAGGTTGTTATAGTACGTTGCACTGGGAGCGATGGCTATCGCATATTGATAGTTCTGAACGCAATTCTGCAGCGCAGAGTCCGAAGGGGCGAGCGCGCGCGCTGCCTCCTCGCAGTACACGTAGGCGAGCCAGGCCCAGGGCAGATCGCGTTTGGGATCGATCTCGGTGGCTGCTTTGGCCGCGGCGCGCGCGCTCGCCCAGTTTTCTGCATCCATAAAAGCTTTAGCAGCGGCAATCTGCTGATTGATAGCGCGAACCGCCGACTCATCCCCATTTGCGGGAGAGGCAATTGTGGGAGGTGGTGACTCAGTGCGAAATGATTCCGCGAGCAGCACTTGGCGAGTCACTTTGACGGAGTTGCTCTGAAGGTTGATCTCCAACAGCAGGGGCTGGGAACTCCACTGCAGGTCAATGTTCGCGAATGACACCAGTGGCTTGCGATTGCGAATTATATCGAGCCTGTATCGTGACGATTGGACCGCAATATATGTAAATCTGCCCTCAGCATTCGACGTCACTTCGAAGTGCCTGCCGTTGGCGGCATCGGTGAAGCGTAATATTGCCCCCGGCATCGGTTTGCCTTCCTCATCGAGACAGGTGCCCATCAGGGACGACAGCCAAATTCCACCGGAAACAGCGCCGGTTACCAGTAAAAATGCCAGGCTGACGACGGCCAGAAGCCTCATGGGAAAGAGTCGAGTTTGCCGGCGCTTGGGCATAAAAACGAATCCACTTCGTTCAAGCTCTACTTCAAAGTGGAAAATACACTCCCGTATGTTTTCAAGGGTTCAACCTTGCCGGAAGTGGCAACTGGTTCTGCTCAGTGCACAGTCTTAGTCTTACGCGACATGTAGTCCATGAGCAGATATTGTCCGAGCGTGTAGGGTGTCGTGAAGTAGGCCTTGCCACGGCACATTTCGGTGACTTTCTGAACGAACTGCACCAGTCCATAATCAGACGCCAACATGAAGGTGTTGATCAGAATGCCGGAACGTTTGCACTTGGAGACTTCCTGCAATGTCTCGCTGACGACCATGGGATCGAGCCCGAAAGCGTTCTTGTAGATGCGCCCGTCTTCGAGGGTGAGGGCCGAAGGCTTGCCGTCGGTAATCATGACAATCTGCTTCATGTCCTTGTTTTGGCGCTGCAAGATGCGCTGCGCCATTCGCAACCCCTCGCGAGTGTTGGTGTAATAAGGGCCGACCTGAACCCGCGCCAATTGCGATAACGGCACTTCTTCGGCGGAGTCGTGAAACAGCACCAGCGAGAGGGAATCGCCCGGGTACTGGGTACGAATGAGATGCGACAGCGCCATCGCCACTTTCTTGGCAGGGGTGAAGCGATCTTCGCCGTAAAGGATCATCGAGTGCGAGCAATCCAGCATAAGCACAGTTGCACACGAGGACTGGTATTCACATTGGTGAACTTGCAGGTCGTTGTATTCGATGTTCAGCGGAAGGTGCAACCCTTCACGCTGAATGGCATTCGATAGTGTCGCTGTGATGTCGAGATTGAGCGTGTCACCGAACTCGTAGGTCTTCGAGGCTCCGCTGGCCTCGATTCCCGTGGCGGTGTCGCGGGTGTCATGGCGACCGAAGCTGGACTTGCCCAGCGATCCCAGAAGATCGCGCAGGGCGCGAAATCCCAGGAAATCCAGTCCCTTGTCAGTGACTTCAAAGCGGGCCTGGGCCTGGGATTCACCGGCCTTTCCGCCAACTGTGGAGGGCCGCGCCGGATCATGCGGCTGATCGATGCTGATGTAGTCTTCCTGCTCCATGCGATTGACGAGCTGCTCGATGAGTTGTTCGAGCTGCTCGGTATTCATGGACTCGATTTGCTCGCGCAATTGCTGATCGAGCATGTCGCTGTTCATTAGCGCTTCGGCGATGGCATTGCGAAGATCTTCGAGGGTTTGTTCAGCAGAGTGCTGGTCGTAATAGTCCATGTACTGCCGTTGGAATCCGCTCTGCAGCAGATGGTCGGAGAGGGCGGCGAGCAGATCCTCCATGCTCATCTCCGACGCGGGTTCGGGAACGTATTTTTTGTACTTAACGAATTTCATGCGATCAGCGGCTCATTATCGTCGTCTAGTTGTATGGCCTGCGTTGCCGGCGGAAATCCCGTTCGTCGTCCTCATCCCGCACATTCTGTTTTTCACGACGCGGTTGCTTCTCGCCCGCTGTGAAAACGCGCTCCTCGCTACGGCCGATGCGCTTGTGCGCGTACAGCCCTTCGAGAATGAACTCCGCCGCCGAAACCAGCACTTCTGATGGCTCTTTGCCACTGAGCCCAAGAGCGCTCAGTTTGTCGAGCAGTCCCTGGATTCCCCTCAGTTTGTGCAGCATCTCCTGAGCGCTAGCCGTATCACGCAATTGGATTTCACCACCCAGGTCAAACCACTGGACGACCTGGTTCATGTTGTTGTTGCCGTGGAAGTAGCGATCGTAGGTGCGAGCCACAGCGGCGCGAATAATGTCACGTGCCACGTTGTCGGCCCCCTTTAGCTCGCCTTCGTACTCCAGTTCAAGCTTGCCGGTGATGGCGGGCATGGCAGCGTAAATGTCGCCAATACGTGGAACCACCAGCTTTTCACCCGAACGGATAGCGCGCCGCTCGGCATTCGAGATCACGTTTTCGATGACACTGATCGGTAGCCGCTGGCTTACGCCGGAGCGCTTGTCGACGCGTTTGTCTTCGCGAGCGACGAAAGCGGAATGCTCGATGACTTCCCGAATGAAATCGGGAACCTGCAACTGGTGACCGTTGCGCTCGGTCCAGGCTTCCTGGTCGGTGATTGCAATGCCTTCCTCAACTGTAGCCGGATAGTGGGTGCGGATCTCCGAACCGATGCGGTCTTTCAGCGGCGTCACGATCTTGCCACGAGCGGTGTAGTCCTCGGGATTAGCGCTGAACACCAGTAGAACATCAAGAGGCAGACGCACTGGGTAGCCCTTGATCTGCACATCGCCTTCCTGCATGATGTTGAACAGGCCGACCTGGATTTTTCCCGCCAGGTCGGGCAGTTCGTTCACCGCGAAAATGCCCCGGTTGGCGCGCGGGAGCAGCCCATAGTGCACCGTCAACTCGCTCCCAAGCTCGTGGCCACCTTTGGCGGCCTTGATAGGGTCGATGTCGCCTATGAGGTCGGCGATGGTGACGTCAGGAGTAGCGAGCTTCTCGACGTAGCGCTCACCCGGAGTGAGGTAGGCGATGCGCGCTCCTTCAGGATCCTCCGCGACCAACTGCTTGCACCGAGAGCAAAGCGGGGCATACGGGTTGTCGTGAATCTCGCACCCGGCAAGATAGGGAATCTGCGGATCGAGTAGAGCGGTCAGTGCGCGCAAGATGCGGCTTTTCGCCTGCCCGCGCAATCCCAGCAATATGAAATTGTGGCGTGAAAGAATGGCATTCACGACTTGCGGCACAACGGTGTCGTTATAGCCTACGATGCCGGGAAAGACGGGCTCGTCGCTGCGCAGGCGGACCATGAGATTGTCGCGCAGTTCGTCCTTGACGCGGCGGGAGCACACCCGCTCTTCGGAAAACTGGGGACTGCGACGAAGCTCGCCGAGTGTCTGAGGAAGTTTACTCAAGCCGGGATACCTCCAGGGCCACGACCGCCAACCCACGTGGCGGAGCGATTCTTCGTATTCTACGCCAGCAGCGGCGATGTCTCCGATGGCAGGTTCACGGCTGAGCTGACATATGGATAGCTGATGCCGAACCGGTGGCGCGAGTTGCGCACTCTAGCGGAGGTAATTCGGACAATTCGCGTGTGGAATTGTGTGAGACGGAAAACAGACTAAGACTTTACTGCCGACGCGGCGGATAGACCTTCAGTCCCCAGTAGTCCGCCGGGTGCCACCCACTTCCGAAGGAAGCGCGTCGATCTGACTTTCAACGGTCGAAGTCAACTTCTGCGCGTCGTTGGATGGCAACAGATTAGCCGCACTCGGGTCGACTGAGCGTACGTGCAAATCACGCTGCGGGAATGGTATCTCGATACCGGCCTCGTCCAAGAGCTGCATCGCGGCTAGAGCTACTTCGCTCTTGATCTTGAACCCATTGTTCTCCTGCATGACCCAAAACTGCAGCTCGAAATCGAGGGAACTGTCGCCGAAACCCTTGAAGAAGACCGCTGGTTCCGGTTTTGTCAGCACGTATTCGTGCTTTGTAGCGGATTCCAAAAGGAGTTGCATTACGATCTTCGGATCCGTTCCGTAAGCCACGCCGACGGGCAAATCCAGACGGCGTTGTGACTCGGTAAGCGTCCAATTGATGACCTTGGTGGAAATGAAGTTAGCGTTGGGGATGATGACCTCTGCCCCCTGGAATGTTTGGATCGTACTGGATCGGACACCGATTCGGGTGACTTTACCCGTGGTGCCGTCGATCTCAAGAACATCGTCGATATGTATCGGGCGTTCAATTTGCAGGATCAAGCCGGAAACGAAATTGTTGATGATGTTTTGCAGGCCAAAGCCGAAGCCGACGCCGATCGCGCCGGTGAGAACGGTAAATTTATTCAGTTCCACCCCGCCTACGTTCACTGCGGAGAGGAACACCATCAACAAAACCATGTAGTAGAGCGTGGAGGAGATCAGCTCCGGGAGGCCGCGGGACAACTGAAAGCGCTTGAGGATTTCCTCTCGAAGCCCGAAGCGAATTGCAGTAGCGGTGAAGTAGCCGACCAGCAGGATAAGGAAGAAGCCGAGGACACCGCCGAGCGTGATTCCCGCGGCGCTTCCCGCAATATGAAAGTCGAGAAAACGCTTGACGGCGTCGCTGAACGATTCGCTGAGGCTGAGCAAGTCAAGCGTCGCCGTCAGCCAGACGAAGACGCCAGCCCATGACACGACGCGAGGCACCCAACGAGTGATCTGGTAACGATGCAGCCGCACCGCGGCGATGCGCTCGGCAGCGGGTGTAGCGACGCCCGCCAGGAACAGTACTTTGAAGACTCGATAAGCGGTGAAAGCACTAATCGCGATGAACGCGCTATACCCGCATGCCGCTGACAGAAACTGGGCCAGCCTTACATAACCAAAAAGGTTGGCGATGATGGACATTCCCAAGGCCGCCAACGCGAGATATAAACCCAGAAGCACCAGCCGGCGTAGCAGGCTTTCGCCTTTCGCGCGGGCGACACTTAGAGGAGGCAGGATATACGCGAAAAAAACGAACAACACCACGTTCGCGAGAAAGTGCAACTCCCGCTTATACGTTGGACTCAGCGGAATCCAATTGACAACAGCATTAAAGCCACTGAAGCCGACCAGGATGTAGAGCATGATCTGGTATCGACGTTCCAGAAAGGGCGGCAATAACACCAGGATCGGGATGAACGAAATGAGGATCACGATCCCAATCAGCGCCATCGGAGCAGTTGGGACCATGAGATAGCCAAACATCAAGGGAGGAAGCAGGCCGAGCGCAAACCAGTGATGAAGGATTCGACGCACGCCCGGTTCCAGGTTCTGCTCCGGCTTCAGGTCTCGCACCGTGACGTGCAGGCGGTAGGCGAGGCCCTCGGAGATAATCAGCAGGAGGGCAACGAAGAACAAAGCCCCGGCGTTTTCGTGGAAAAATGCCTCAATGGCAATCCAACGATTGTTAATCGAGCCGAAGTTCTGGGAATTCTCTCCGACCTGGTGCCGCGTCGCGATCTTCCACAACGGCAGGCTGTCGCGATCGATAAGGTGTCCGGTGAGTTGCTTGCGTGCCTGAGCCAGGCGATCGAGCACATCGCCGGCCATATCGACACCAGCGCTGGCCTGAATCTGCAAGGTCACGATCGTCTGCAGCTCATCTTTTGCCTGGGCGCGCAGTTTGCGGATGTCGTTCAAATTGTCGCTGATCAGTGCGATCACCGGATCGAGATCCTTCACCCCCTGGTTTTCACGCAGAGTGGTGGCCCAGATGGGTTCCTGTTCGCCGAGCTTCTGCATCGCCGCTTGTGCATCGTTGGCCCACCCCAGCAACTGGTCCTGCCACGCGGCGGTATAGGTCTGCATGCCCCGCCAATAGGTTTCTTGCTCCCGAACCTCAAGCGAATTCGGAGTGGACTTTAGCAGGGCGTCTACTTCCTTCTGCTTCGATTGCAGTTCCGGCGCCAGATCCGAGAGAGAAGTGCGCATGGATTCCAACTGCTCGCGCGAGGGCAACTTGCTGCTTAGATCGCGTAGCGTCTGGCCCAGTTCCTGCGAACGCGCTGCAACCTCAGGCAGCGGGATACTGAGCGCAGCCACTGGCTCTGGAATCGCGGCTGGCAGTTCCTGGTTGGTTACCGGGACGGCCGGCTTTCCCTTCAGGACCGATGCGAGAGAATGAGTCGCGGGTTTAGCCGGAGTCGTCTTGGCGGAAGCTTTTGGTTCTGCCTTTGGGCCGGAACCCTGTTGCGCGAGACCGATGGAAGAGCACACCAGAACGACCAGCAACAATAGCCGCAGCAATCGCAACAATGCCTCGCCGCGCCAGTGCGGGGAAATGCACTGGGTGGATTTCGCGGAACTGGCCGTACTTAACAACAATGGGAGCATGCTTGCGTAATTATCGCCTATGAGTGGGCCAGGACCAGCGCAAATCTGCATGACGGTTGATACTTGCGCATGGATCGGTGCTGCATGACTGAAGATTCAGCTTCCACGCTCCAGCTCATCGAGCATGGCCTCCATCTCCGAGAGTGCATGGCGATTGTTCGTGCGGCGTGCCGATTCGATACCTTTCTGCAACATTGCGCGGGCTTCGTCAATGCGTTCGGCGCGAGCCAGGGCCTGGGCCGACATGAAGTACCCGTTGGTGTAGTCGGGATGGGCTTCGAGCAACTTGGAGAACTCTGCCAGGGCAGCTTCGGTTTCGCCGGAGCCGGAGTATTCGAGGCCCAGAGCATAGCGGGCAAAAGCGTCATTCGGGTTTTCTTTCAGGATCTCCTGCAACGCCGCTACGCGGCTTTCATCCGGCATGAATCGATTCTCCTGGGGTTCGACCGATGGTACAGGAGCGAGAGCACCAATCTCAATATCCGACCCTGATGTGGCATCTGCGAGGTGCAGGCGGCAGCGCGCGGCCATTACAATTACCGGGCAGCTTTGATCTCGCTGGGGGAGACGTTGAAGCCTGTTCGTTGCCAGGGCCGAGCCCGCTAGTCGATCACGAGATCAGGCCAAGAAGGGAAGAGATGGAGCCAAATGAGGCAGTTCTGCAACCGAGGCCGGTGAGCGAGTCGAAGTCCGAGATGATCGAACTGGTGTTGCCCAATGACACCAATCCGCTGGGCGCGTTATTAGGCGGCCGCCTGATGCATTGGATCGATCTGGCGGGCGCGCTGGCGGCCCATCGTCATTCGCATTCCTACGTTGTTACCGCCTCCATGGACCATATTGACTTTCTGGTGCCGGTCCACGTGGGCGACATGGTTTTGCTGCAATCGTCGGTGAACCGCGTGTTCAAGACCTCAATGGAGGTGGGGGTCAGGGTTTCGGTCGAAAACTACATTTCCAGTTCCCGCCAGAAAGTAGCTGCAGCGTATCTCACGTTTGTCTCGGTGGACCGTCACGGCCGCCGCTTGCCGGTGAACCCGGTTATCCCGGAAACGGAAGACGAGAAACGCAGATACGAAGGCGCATTGCGGCGGCGCGAAGCTTCCAAGGTCGAGCGTGAGCAGCGCAGGCCGGGGAAGTCCTAGCACGGGGATTCGCGTGTTAGAGTTGCACGGATTGCCGTCCATGGACGGGATGCAATTTACTCTCGATCGAGGGAGAACCGGGATGCGCTACGTTTGGGCCACCGTCGTTTGTTTCACGCTACTTGCTTGTGCCGTCGGCCTGGCCGCTCAGCAGAAGGAATCCCCCGAACCAGCAAAGTCGGCCGAGCAGGGTGCTCAGACCACCGAAAAGTCCGGCAAGCTTCCATCCGACTCGGAGAAGGCGGCAGCTCAAAAACCAAAAGAAGAGCCGCCAATTGTCACGCACCACGAGATTCACGTCGGTGGACGCGTACTGCGTTACACAGCGACGACCGGCTACATGCCGATTCACAACGAAGAAGGCACCGAGACTGAGGCCAACATTTTTTTTGTCGCCTACACCCTCGACAACGCCGCACCCAAACGTCCGCTGATGTTTTCCTTTAATGGCGGTCCGGGATCGGCATCGATCTGGCTGCACCTGGGAGCGATCGGCCCGCGCCGGGTAAAGATGCTGCCTGACGGCGGTATGCCCCAACCGCCGTTCGAGTTGGTTGACAACCAGGAAACGTGGCTCGACCAGACCGACCTGGTTTTTATTGATCCTGTAGGTACTGGTTACAGTCGGGCGACCAAGAAGGAATTGGCCAAGAAATTCTTCGGCGTGAAGGGCGACATCTCGTCTGTCGCAGAATTCATCCGCCTCTATCTCAGTCGTTATCAGCGTTGGACTTCGCCGATGTTCCTGGTGGGCGAAAGTTATGGAACGACTCGCGCCGCTGGGCTGAGCGGCTACCTCGTCGATCGCGGCATCGCACTCAGTGGTGTAGTGCTGGTGTCATCGGTGCTGAACTTCCAGACACTGGAGTTCACTCGCGGTAACGACCTGCCGTACGTCCTCTACTTGCCGAGCTACACCTCGACTGCGTGGTATCACAAGAAGCTTCCACCGGACTTGCAGCAGCGCGATCTCGCCAGTGTGCTGTCCGATGCCCAGCAGTTTGCCGCCGGGCCGTATGCCAGCGCTCTCGAGAAGGGCGACAACTTGACGCCGCAGGAACGTCAGACGCTGGTTGACCAAGTGGCGCGATTCACCGGCATAGATCGAAGTGTCGTGGACGAGAACGACATGCGCCTGACGCAAGGTGTCTTTTGCCGCGAATTACTGCGCAACCAGCGCCTGATGGTCGGTCGTCTCGACAGCCGTTTCACTGGCGACGATCTCTCTCGGGTTCGCGGGGAAGGCATGTATTACGACCCGTCGCTGTCGGCAATACGTCCACCGTTTACCGCCACGTTCAATAACTACGTTCACACCGACCTCGGCTACAAGACCGATCTTGAGTACTACGTGCTCGGCGGAGGCGTGACCGACTGGGATTGGGGATCGGCCGGAGAAGGATTCCCTGACACCAGCGAATCGCTGCGTCTGGCATTCGTGAAAAATCCCTACATGAAGTTGTTCGTGGCTTCTGGGTACTACGACTTGGCGACGCCTTTCTTCGCGACGCAGTACACGCTCAGCCACATGAACCTGAATGCCCAACAACACGCCAAGGTTACGCTGGGCTATTACGACGCGGGCCACATGATGTATATCAAGAGCGACGCTCTGGGGCGGCTCAAGCAGGAAGTGGCGGGGTTTCTGACCGGCGCATTGCAATAATCGTGCGACAAGACTCGCCCCATAACGGAATCACCGCTTGCGTCGCTTACGACACGGCTATTTCTCGTTCACTAGAGGCTCGAAAGTCGAGGAGATCCGATAGTTTCCCCCCGGCCCGCTCGTTGTATCAGCTACTCAAAAATAGATTAGGTCGTCCCAATCGGGTTCAACTGCGCTCAATCGGCAGTTAATGGGCAACAGATTTGGCAGCGTTTCGCTTGTGACGTGCCAAAACTCCTGGCAAGTCCCTCATGAACCGGAAACCAGCGTTGTCGAATCGACTGCGCTGGTGAGGGACTAAAAGGATACTCGCCGGTATCCGGTCGGATACTGACTTACCTCTCTTTGAATGCGGTTGTGAATCTGCCCGATTCTCATGTTGTTGCAAGCGCAGCAGAATGCCCAGGCAACAAGCCCGGTTGCCCTTTGGCACGACGCTTGCGTTATCTCAATGCGTCGAAGCCAAGCATCCAGCGACAACGCTGAAAAGCTTCAGAGACAACTCCAGTTCGGCTCCACTGTAAGGAGTCCCAAAAGTCCAACGCAAAAAACATGTCATTGGATTCAGTCCAAAAGGAGGAAGTATGTTGACGAAGAGTTTATCGATGGGCACTTTGGCCTTAGCTGTCGTCCTAGGCCTAACTCTGCCACTCGCGGCAGGCACAGTTAATGTTGACCTCAGTGGGGCTACCACAGGCACGCTGATTGTAGCGCCGGGAGCGAGTTTTGCAGAGACCTTTGCCGGGCAGACGGTTGTGGGAGGAACAGGGATCTCCGGTAGCCCCACAAATCCGTTGACGCTCTTGCCCAGCGGCACTTTGGACGTCGCGTTTTTTAGCCCCGGAGTTTCACCGGCGTCGAATTCAATTCTTCCCGAGCCGGGAAACCAGGGACCACTTTCAGTTCTGCTCAGTTCTGATGCCAACTCCGTAACCTGGACCATGGGTTTTGCGGACAGTGCTGGCCCGGTCAGCATCGATTTCTTTGGCGATAATGGCGGTCTGGTGGCTTCGCTTTCCCAGCCGCTTTCGTCGGGATACAACGTTTACTCTTTCTCAGGCCTCGGAAACTTCCGCGGCTTTACGATTTTCGACGATAATGATCCGGCGGGTATGCGTTTCCAGAATTTCTCCTACACCACGACGACGCCCGAACCGGGGTCGCTCGCGTTGCTGGGCACCGGCATCGTGGCGATGGCTGGTGTAATCCGCCGCAAGATCAACCTGTAGTTGGTTAGAAGTAGAATCGAAATCGCCGGGGAGTTCCGCCCCGGCTTTCTTCTGCCCGCTTGTTACACGGGCGCGTTTTCCAAGTTCTTTTCACTTCCTGACGTAAAAAAATAAATGTGGCGAATTGGCAATTCTGCCACAGCCTGCGCCCAAAACGACTCAGCGCTGAGTTCGGAGTGAAACTCGAGTGTGGAAGTTCAGTCATACCGCTCGAAGACGATCTGTTTGCGGTCCCAGCCTAGTTCGTCTTTGAGCAGTGCGCGGTTGGCATCCACCATCTGATGCAGACCGCATATGTAGGCCCGCATGTCAGAACGTCCGGTCAAGACCTCACGCACATGGTCCTGAACGTATCCGCGAAGTCCCGGCCACTCGTCACCGGCGCGGCTCAGAGTCGGCAGGTAGTGGAAGTTGGGATGCGCCTTCTCAATTGCGAGAAATTCATCGCGGTAATAGAGGCCGTCTTCGTGGCGCGTGCCATAGACCAGCCAGAATTCGTGATCCTGGTTGCGTTCGGGCTGCTCAAAAAGCCAGTGCACGATTCCGCGAAACGGCGCGATTCCTGTGCCGGTCGCAATGAACACAGCATCGTGACGGGGTTCGCGTAAAGTGAACATCCCGTGCGGTCCGTGGAGTTGGACCGTCGCACCCTCATCTAGATCGCATAGCCAATTGGACAGGAAGCCTTGTTCCACGCGATTCAGGCACAAGTCAAATTTCGCACCCGCGCGAGGCGTAGAGGCGATCGAGTACGCACGGGTGTGCGTCTTGCCGTCCGGCTTCGGCTGTACGATCGACACGAACTGGCCGGGAATGAAGTTGAACTTATCCGCTCCCTCGACCGCGAACTCGAGATGTTTGGTCTGCTCCGAAAGGAATATGGAACGCACGAGGCGCGCGGACAACAGCTTACGCTCGCCAGGTTGGCGGACGACTGGCGTGGACACTGCCACCGCAGACACTACTGGATTAGGATCACTCACGCTACTTAGATGCCCCTGTCGTGCGATTGGCGTCACGTCTAACCGCTGAACGGCGAAAGATAGATCGTGGATTAGAAGAAGGCAGCCTTGTTAGCTGCCTTCGCAAGTTGGTTCGTGCAGATATCTATTCCACTGTCACCGACTTCGCCAGGTTGCGAGGCTGGTCGACATCGCATCCCCGCCGGACCGCGATGTGGTACGCCAACAGTTGCAGCGGGACGACTTCCAGAATCGGGGCCAGCAACTCGGGAGCGTGAGGAACATAGAGCACATGGTCTGCCGATTCCTTGATCTCCTCATCGCCTTCGGTGGCAATCGCAATCACCGTTCCTGACCGCGCCTTCACTTCTTTCAGGTTGGAAATCGTCTTCTCGTAACGCTGCACCGAGCCGGGGTCGTCAAGATCACGCGTAGCCATGATGACCACCGGAAGATCTTCATCAATCAGCGCATTGGGGCCGTGCTTCATCTCTCCCGCCGGATAGCCTTCGGCGTGAATATAGGAGATCTCCTTCATTTTGAGCGCGCCCTCAAGGGCGATCGGATAGTGAATGCCGCGTCCCAGGTAGAGGAAATCCTGCGAGCGGTGATAGCGCTTGGCCAACTCTTCGGTCTCGTCGTCACGGCCCAGCAGAGACTCGAGTTTGCCTGGGATCAAGGTGAGTTCGGTCAACAGTTTCTTCGCCTCTGGCGGACTGATTGTCCCCCGAACCTCGCCGAGGTACACGGCGAACAGGAACAGCGCGGTCAATTGCGCGGTGAAAGCCTTGGTGGAAGCAACGCCAATCTCAGGTCCGGCGTGAGTGTAGATCGTGCCATTGGATTCGCGCGCGATCATGGAACCGACGACGTTGCAGATGCCCAGGGTCTTAGAACCCTTGGCCCGCGACTCGCGCATGGCGGCGATGGTGTCGGCGGTTTCGCCGGACTGGGTGATCAGAATGGTGAGATCGTCAGGCCCAGTCAGCGGATCGCGATAGCGAAACTCGCTGGCATAATCCACTTCAACCGTGACCTTCGCCAGGCGCTCGATCATGAACTTGGCAGCCAGACCGGCATGCCAACTCGTACCGCAAGCGGCGATGTAGACACGTTGCAGTTTGCGGAGGTCCGTCTCGGTAATGTCCATCTCGTCGAGAAAGACCTTGCCGGTATCGAGCGAAACGCGACCCAGCGTGGTGTCGCGCACGGCGCGGGGCTGCTCAAAGATTTCCTTGAGCATGAAGTGCTTGAAGCCGCCCTTTTCGGCCATGATGGGGTCCCAGGTGATGTGCTGCACCTGGCGTGTAATGGGATGGCCGTCAAAATCAGTCAACTGGACGCCGTCGGGTGTGATCACGGCCAGATCGCCGTCGCCCAGGAAGAACAGGTCGCGCGTGTGATAAAGAATGGCGGGCACATCGCTGGCGACAAAGTATTCGTCGTCACCCAACCCAATCACGGCGGGTGGCCCGTTACGTCCGGCGACAATCTTGTTCGGTTCATCGGAAGAGATAACGGCGATCGCGAAGACGCCAGTCAGTTGCTTGACGGTCTCACGCACCGCTTGTTCCAGTGGGATCTTGTGGTCGGCGTCCGCCAGGCTCTTCTCGATGAGATGGGCGATGACCTCGGTGTCAGTTTCAGTGCGGAACTTGTGCCCACCTTCGATGAGCTTCTTCTTCAAGATCATGTAGTTTTCAACGATGCCGTTGTGCACGACGACGATCTTGCCGGTGCAGTCGCGGTGCGGATGGGCGTTCTCTTCCGTGGGACGTCCGTGCGTGGCCCAGCGGGTGTGCCCGATGCCGTATGTGCCGTCGAGTGGCTTGAGTTGGATGACCTCTTCCAGGTTTCGCAGCTTGCCTTCCGCGCGCCTCACCTGCAACCCTTCGCCATTGCCCGCTACAGCAATGCCGGCTGAGTCATAACCGCGATATTCCAACCGGCGCAGGCCGTCGATGATGACCGGTACAACCCGTTTCTTTCCCACATACCCAACAATGCCGCACATCTGTTTGCTCCAGGAAAATAGCTTTGTCCGCATTTTGCGGACGATGAACGTTAACGCTCGCGATCTCGAATGAAAACGCGGGGTCTCACTAAATCTTATCTGATCACGGGGATCGATTGTGAGAAAAGGCAGCTACTCCTGCCGTCGAGGCCCAGCAACGTGATGCGCGCACCGCCGGCGGCTAGGTCTCCAGCGTGAAGCGATATTCCTCGATGACCGGATTCGTCAACACTTCGCGCGCGATCCGCTCGACTTCGGCCTGAGCGTCTTCGCGGCCGATGTTGTCGTCCAGGGCAATTTCGAAGTACTTACCCTGGCGCAGGTCGTTGACCCCGCGATAGCCCATCTTCTTCAGCGCGCCATGAATGGTTTTGCCTTGAGGATCAAGCACACTCTTCTTGAGCGAAACGTAAACGAAGGCTTTCATAGGAAGCACTATTATATCCCCGGCAACCGTCGCTATCGAATAGCATGAAAGGGCACGACCCAGGCAGTGTGACACTTATACGCAAAGATGTCATAATTGTACTTTGATGGCAGAGTCTTGCGAGGTTGACATGGAAGAAGTTCGAACACGGGTTAACCAGAACGGTCGAGTGGTAATTCCAGCTTCCTTCCGTCGAGCGCTCGGAATCCGAGGTGGTGACGAAATCGTGCTGCGGCTGGAAGAGGATGAAATCCGCATGGCCACATTGAAAGGCAACGTCGCACGGGCCCGAAAGCTGGTGAGTCGCTACATCAAGCCCTCTACCCATCTTTCAGATGAACTGATCAAGGAGCGACGGAAGGCTGCCGGGCATGAGTAGAGTGGTGCTTGATGCCTCGGTGGTGCTTGCGGTCCTGGGCGACGAGCCCGGTGCGGACCAAATAATCCCTCTTCTTGGCGAGTCGGCGATCAGCGCCGTCAATCTCGCGGAGGTCCACGGCAAGCTTGTGAGCAAAGGCGTACCCAGGAATGAAGCTTGGAAAGCCGTGTTGAGCTTGGTGCGTGAAGTTGTCGATTTTGATCTTCATCAGTCTCGGCTCGTGGGAGAAATGCTGGCGGAGACACGTTCGCTGGGATTGTCGCTGGGAGACAGGACCTGTTTGGCGCTGGGTGCGGTGCTCAAAGCCCCTGTGTACACGACCGACAGAGCATGGAAACCACTCAAGGTGGGAGTAGAGATCAGAGTTCTTCGCAGCAGTTAGGCCGACTCTCGCGCCCCGCTATTCCCCCGGCGTCTTGAAGGCGTCATCAATCTCAACCTGGTATCCCTTCACCAGGCGATTGGTTTCGTTGGCCATCCCAACCACCGCCATCAACTCGTGGAACATGGCCGGGGTCATTCCGCCTTTCCGGGCCGATGCCGTGTGCGAAGCAATGCAATAGTCACATCCGTTGGTTACGCTGACCGCGACATAGATCATCTCCTTGACCAGCGGATCGAGCGCGCCGGGCGCCATGATCTGCTTGATGCTGTCCCATGTTCGCTTCAACAGCACCGGATCGTTGGCGATCGCCTTCCAGAAGTTGTTGATCCAATCGACCTGGCGCGTCGCCATGATGTCATCATAAACAGCCCGGACTTCCGGATTCGCATCCGCATATTCAATCAAGCCATAGGTTGCCATCGGACTCTCCTTGCTCAGGTGATTGGGACCTTCTGTTTGTAAGCGGCGACTTGCACATTCCAGGCGAGGTCCTTCTCCATCGCCGCTCGCAACTCCGAGGCGGCAGCAGGTTCGCCGTGGACCAGGTAGGTCTGCTTCGGCGCCGCCTGGAAGGTGTGCAGCCATTCCAGCAGTTCAGGCGTATCGGCGTGGTCACTGAACTGTTCCAATGCCGCCACTTGCGCCCTAATGGGAACCATCTGCCCGAAAATCTTGACCTCGCTGGCATGGTTCTTGATGTCATAGCCACGCGTTCCCTGCGCCTGAAAACCAATAAACAGAACCAGGTTTCGCGGATCCGGCAGGCGCTGCATCAAGTGATGCAAGACCCGTCCGCCGGTTGCCATGCCGCTGGATGAGACGATGATGGCCGGGTATTTCGACTGGTTGATTTTCTTGGAATCGTCCGTGGTGAGATCGAAATAAAAATTCGCCCAATCCAACGGAGAGCCATACTTGTCGATGAGCGTCTTCGTCTGAGGGCTGAACTCACCCGTGTATTTCAGAAAAATTTGGACCGCCTTGATCGCCATCGGGCTGTCGGCATGGACCGGGACCCGCGGAATCTGGCCGGTCTCCATTAATTCCTTGAGTATGAAAAGCAGCTTCTGGGTCCGTTCCACTGCGAACGCCGGAATCACCACACTGCCACCACGCTGCACGGTGGTGCGGATCAGCGCGGCCATTTCGGGCCTCGGGTCATCATGCGGGTGCTGGCGATTGCCATACGTGCTCTCCATGACCAGGTAGTCGCAGAGCTCGTGCTCAGTTGGTCCCGAGTGCAGCACCCGCCCGGGGGAGATTTCGCTGTCGCGCACGCGTCCAATGTCTCCAGTGAAGAGCAGGCGCGAGGTCTTTCCCTGAGAAGTCAGGGTGATTTCCGCCATCGACGAGCCGAGTATGTGTGCCGCCCGGACGAACTGGAACGAGATCTCATCGGAAAGGCGCTTTGGCTCATCGAAATTTATTGGCTTGAATAGTGTGAGACACTGTTGCGCCTCCTCCATGGTGTAGAGCGGCAAAGCTGGGTCGTGCTTCGACGTTTTGAACTTGTTATGAAAGGCCGCGTCTTCTTCCTGAAGATGTCCGGAGTCGGGAAGCAGAATGCCGCATAGATCGATGGTGGCAGGCGTCGCGTAAATCGGGCCATGGAAACCCTGTTTCACCAGGCGCGGTATCCAGCCCGAGTGGTCGAGGTGCGCGTGAGTGAGAATGACGGCGTCTATTTCACGGGCCGGAATTGGCAAGTCCTGCCAGTTGCGTTCGCGCCATTCCTTCTGTCCCTGGAAGAGTCCGCAGTCCACCAGGACCTGAATGCCCCGTTTGCCACCTTCATCGCCAGTGTTGATCAAGTGCTTTGATCCGGTGACTACCCCGGCGGCGCCCAGAAACTGAATGTAGCTCAAGCGGGCCTCTTTCATGCGCTGGTCGCGCAACTGCGATCAATCACGTTTGTAGCTTTCGACCCTGCCTGTTGGCAAGTGCCGTGCTACTGAGGAGCCGGGTTCGCCGGTATGTCAAAGGTGTTGTCGGCAGAGCTGCTTTCCGGAACGCTGCCATCATTCACCACGACCTTGGTGGGTGCATCCGGAACCTGTGACCTTCCGGAAGCCTTCTGGCGCGCCTTGACCAGCACTCGCACAATTCTTTCGCCCGAAGGCGTCTGGAGCAGTACCGGAACTTCAGCGCCAGCACCTCCGCGATTTTCAATGGTCACCGTCACCAGCACAATCTTGCTCGGGTCCTCAAGCAACGGTCGCACATAGGCGTTCTCCACGCGGAAGTCCGGAAGGCCGCGATTGCGATATACCCAGTCGTCGAAGAACCATTCCAGATCGCGCTTCTTGCCCTCCTGCAGCAAGTTCTGAAGATACGCCGGGTTTATGTCGGCTCCGGGACGGTATGCTGCCAGCGCGTGTTGCAAAACCTCGTCCCCGACCATGTCACGCAGCATCCAGAAGACAAAGCTGCCTTTGCCGCGCAGTAGAATCTCGTCCGACGTATTCAACAGCGTGTCATCCCCCGCGTGGTTCTCGTCGGTCTTTGCCCCCGCGCCTGGCTCAGCGTTCGCCGATTCCTCAGCCTTCACCAGGGGAGCCAGGTATTCGTCAAGAAATTGCAGCGCGCCCTTCCGTCCAGAACGGCGTTCGACGACCACCGCCTGCAGAAAGCGCTGCAGTCCATCCTCGATCCATCGACGGGGAGATGGGAAGCGAGCCGCGACCTGCACTGGTACCAGCAGAAGCTGGAGCGTAGCGGTTTCGGACTGACGCAGAGGCGTGAACAACACCGCCTCGTCCTGGTAGGGACTGGCGTTGGGATCGGTGAGTTCGATGACGATGGGCACTTGCGCCGCCGGATTCAACCACTCATGCAGCACGGATTCGTTGGCTTCGACCGCGACTGCGTAATCCTTGGCAAGCGATACTTTGTCGGGTGTGTGAAACATCGTTACACCGGGTCGATCCAGCTGAACGTAATCCGCCACGGAGAATGCCGGCACGACTCCTCCCAGACTGCTGAGGTGGATGCTGTTGCTGATCTGGTTCACCCGGCCACCTGTGCGCGGATCTTCCGTCTCACCCAACTCGCCGCAATTTGAGACGGTCCCGGTTCCCACAATGCAAAGCTTGGCGTCTGCGCTGATGACCTGGATGCGCGCATCGAACTCGGTCCGTTGATGGCGGAATTTCCAGGCGTCAATGGCATCGAACACGGCATTCCCGTCGCTCATGCTGACCGCCGGCAGAGACACCGGGTACCAGGCCACATATCCCAGTCCTCGTATTGCCGTGAACGGCTCGCTGATCTGGTCCCAATCATTCCGTAGCGCCATTTCGGCGGGAGCGCCCATGCGCGTAAGTCGCTTGGAGTTCGGCGTAACCGTTCCGCCGTACTGCACATCCAGGGTAATGGTGCCTGCCGGCGGCACATCCTTCGGCAAAGTCACGACGGCTTCCGACAGGCCACCGGTGTGATCAATGTCGGAGGTGTAGTCATTGCCGATCCACTCAACTGGCTTGCGGTCGAGGACTATGCCATTCCAACTCAGCGAGGACGACACCTGAAAGACCACGTTCTTCTGGGGCAACTTGGAATCGTTGCGCAACGTCAACTGGCCGGTGACAGCCATTACGTGCGACGCGCGGTCGATCTGGACTTCCAACTGGTAGCGGGTGATGGTGAAGGCTTCCCGATCGAGGGCCGCGGCAGAAGCCGCAATCAGGCCTAGTAGTAGGAGGGCGAACCACTGCTTCATTTGGAGGGCTTGGCTTTCCCCTGATCCTGCATCGCCCGTCGTTGACGCGCCACCTCGTACATCACGACGGCGCCAGCGACCGATACATTGAGTGAAGCCACATGGCCCAGCATGGGGATGGAAACCAGGAAGTCGCAGCGCTTGCGCACCAGATCGTGCAAACCTTTGCCCTCCGCGCCCAGAACGATGGCGCAGTGCATCTTGTAATCGAGTTCGTCGTAGCTTTGAGTGCCTCGCTCATCCAGACCGACCGTCCAAACGTTGCGGTCCTTCAATTCTTCCAGGGTGCGCGAGATGTTAGTCACGCGAGCGATCGCGAGATGTTCCGAGGCCCCTGCTGAGGCTTTCACCACAGTTCCGGTTAGTCCTACCGCCCGGCGCTCGGGGATGACGACGCCGTCAGCGCCAGCTCCGTCAGCAGTCCTGATCAACGCGCCAAGATTGTGTGGATCTTCAATACCGTCCAGCACGACCAGGAAGCTGTGCTCTCCGTGCCGCTGTTCCAGCAGCGTGTCAACGTCAGCGTATTGCTTGCTGCTGGTGACTGCAATCACGCCCTGGTGCGTGTTGGTATTGGCGGCGCGGTCGAGTTCCTCGCGCGGCAGGAAACGCACCTGCACTCCGCTGGTGCGGCAATCATCGATCAGCCGCTGCACCCGTTGATCGTGGCGCTCGCGCGCAATGCCCACGTAGTCGAAGCTGCGGGCGCCCGATTTGAGCGCCTCGCTGACCGCATGAATCCCAAAGATCACCACCATCGAGTAACAGTGTACGACAGGAGCGGCGGCCCATTGCATTTCGCATTGTGGCTCTGCTCCAATCGACCCACGGAGGTTTATACTCACTTCTTCAACTTGCTTTCGGGAGCATGAATGTCGATTTCGGCAGTCATTGTCGATGACGAACAACTCGCACGTGACGAACTCGCCTACCTGTTGAAAGAAGTCGGGGTCGATGTGGTCGCGCAGGGCAAGAACGGCGTCGAGGCCGTCAACCTGATCAGGGACCTGTCGCCCGATCTCGTCTTCCTCGATGTGCAGATGCCGGGACTCGACGGCTTTGAGGTGATCAAGAAGTTGCTCGACCGCAAGGTGCCGATACCGCAAATCGTTTTTGCCACAGCGTTCGACCAGTATGCGGTGAAAGCTTTTGAAGTCAATGCCATTGACTATCTGCTGAAGCCGTTCGACAAGAAACGAGTCGAGCAGGCATTGGAGAAGGCGCGGAAGAAACTCGAATCGTCGACCTCGTCCAGCGACCAGATCGGCACCCTCGTGAAGATGCTCGAGCAGCAACAGCGCCCCCAGGCTGCGAAAGTGCTGCTGAAATCTGCAGGACGCATGTTTCTGGTCGACCAGAAAGACATCTGTTACGCCTCGATCGAGGACGGGATCATAACCGTCGTCGCGACCAACATGGAAGGCCAATCCAATTGCCGGACGCTGGAAGAGTTGCTCGACTCCCTCGACCCGAATGTATTCTGGCGTGCCCATCGTTCCTACCTGGTGAATATCAATCGCATTAAAGAAGTCGTCCCCTGGTTTAAGAGTTCGTACCAAATTCGCATGGACGACAAGAAACAGGCCGAGATACCAGTTAGCCGCGCGCAAACCAAACGGCTTCGCGAATTGTTCAATCTGTAGTCGATGTTTTGCCGGTTTCGGATGGCGATCAGACCGGTGTGGGACTTAGCCGTTCTTCTTTTCCTGAGCCTTCCTGACGACTTTGGTAACCGTTTCGCGAGGAGAGAGGCGCAACAATTCCACGCCTAGCCGGTTCTTCCATCCCGGAATGACAATACGCTTGCCCTGCTTCAACCCTTCGTAGCCAACGCGCGCTACTTCGCGTACATCGACCATGAGCGGGCTATCGGCCTTCGCGGTCCCCTCAAGATACGCGCGCCTTTGGAAGTTGGTCTTCACAGGTCCCGGGCAGAGGCACGAGACTTTCACGGCTGTTCCGCGCATCTCTTCCGCCAACGCCTCGGTGAAGCTGAGCACATACGCCTTGCTGGCGTAGTAGACCGCCATGAAGGGACCGGGCAGAAAAGCCGCAGTGCTGGCGACATTCATGATCATGCCCTCGCGGGCGCGGATTTGCGGCAGGAACAGCTTCGTCAGCTGCGTGAGCGACACCATGTTGACCTGCATCATCTCGGCTTCGTGGTTCCAATCGGTATCGGCGAAAGCGCCCGCACCGCCGAATCCAGCATTGTTCACCAGCACATCGAGCACGATACCTGACTCCTGCAACTCCTGGTAAAGCTCGGTGGGAGTCGCGGGATGGGCCAGGTCCTTGGGCTCGATCCGCACGGTAATGCTGTAGCGCGACTGCAGATCGTCACCCAGTTGGCGCAGGGTACTGCGATTGCGCGCCACCAGCACCAGTCGGTAGCCGTCGCGGGCAAAAAGATGCGCCAGTTCGAGGCCAATTCCGCTGGATGCGCCGGTGATCAGGGCCGTCTTAGGAGCGAAGAAGGGGTTGCTTGTGCTCACAATTCAGTTATAGCGGATTTCGGGTTTTCGTTGCACTGACAGTTGGCATGGCGCAGGAAACCGTGAGGCACCGTCACACCCACGCAAGCACAGAGAGCGTCCTACGCTCGCTTCGGATCGTTCAGAACTACTCCTTGCCAGCAGCGTTCTTCGATTCGAGAAAGGTTACGATTTGCCAGCGTTGCTGCTTGGGCAGTTGCGACCACGACGGCATTCCGTTATTCAGATTGCCGTTAGTGATGAACCAGAAGAGTTCGCCCGACTTGGCGTTCTTGGTTGATGGGCCCAGCAAAGTCGGCGCCGGTCCCATGCCCTGCAAGTTATTGCCATGACACTGCGCACAATTCTGCGCGTATAGCTTCTTCCCCCCGGCCGCGGCCTGCGCGTTATCGGAGTACGGATTCTTCATTTCAGCGGCTGATGCAGGCGCATTACGAAAAGTTTGGGCGGCAACATACGGAGTCATGCAGAGCATAGCGAGGGTCATCAGAAATGCGGCACGGCTGATCAAAAGACGCAAGCGTCGGCTCAAAGGCTCTCTCCTGAGTTTCTTATTTTACAGGTAGGTCTCAGCGAAACAACTTCTCCAGCTTGCGCCGGAATCCGCTGATTTCGTATTGCACTCCGAACCGCAACATAGCCCGGTAACTGGCGTCTGTGAGGCCAAACGTTGGCGATACCTTGAACACCGCATTGCCAACTTGCCAGGAGAGCACGGGGGCGACGTATTGCGACGTGCCATGCAGGGTGAACTTGTTCGCCGTGCCCAGTCCGCCATAGAACTCGACTCCTGCCTGAAAGTTTTCGCGGCACAGAGTGCATTCATCGGCGGAAGCCAACAACGACAATGGACGGCTGACCGCGACGGCGTACCCGAATTCCCAGGGATCACCGGCCAGGTTCTTTTCCGCGACAAAGTTCTCGGCAATATTCCAGCCGTTGACGTTGCTCGACAGGATGAGCCGGGTCTCAATCTCGCGCTGGCGGTCGCGGCTTGCCTCTTTGTTGGGTACCAGGCCGTCATACTGCGTGTCGAACCCTACGACTTCCATGAGGCTCTTGTCGGCGCCGTTGATGTCCTCGAACTCGACGTACAGAACAGGATTGATGATGTGCTCGTGCATCAGCATCCGAAACCGGTTCTCCCAGCGATAGCCGGTAAAGATGGTGTTCTGGTTGGCCGTAGTCTGGCCATCGAGATAGAACTCGGTGGTCCACCAGCCCTTCGCGCCATATTCGAATTCCGTGACACCCGATAGAAACTGGTCGCCATTTTGTGGAGAACCGGTCAATCCTTTCATTTCGATCTCCAGGTTTCCCGGTTCTTCCATGGTTTGGTCGTAGGTGATGAAGTAAGGCCTTTCGCCGGCGCCGACAGTGGACGGTACGAGCCACGATACGAAAAGTAAAAGCAGTGTCTTGAGAAGAGCGCCATCGGTCATGAGATGCCTCAAAATAATGAATGGACGTAACTTGCGTGGTATAATTCTCAGTTGCAACTGTGTTGCAACTACTATATAAATATTTGAACCGCTCGGCTACCGCAGGTCAAGTGGGCTGAGCGAATTTTGTTGCAACGTCGTTGCAACTACATGCAACACAGAAGGAGGCATAAGACGATGCCGTTGCCGGAGTCAGCCGTACCAGGCTCACTGCAGAATGCACTCTTAAGCCGGGGGATCAGACTGACGCGTCAGCGCCGGATTATCCTCGAGATCATCGAGACTGCGCAACAACACCTTGATGCTGCGCAGATCCTGCGCAAAGCCGCGAAGCTCGATCCCGAAATCAACCGCGTGACCGTGTATCGCACGCTGTCGCTATTGAAGCGTCAGGGCTCTGGTGGACGAACTTGACCTGCTGCACGTGAAGGGGGATGGCCATTTTTACGAGCGCCGTCCGCAGCGCGATCACATGCACATGACCTGCCTGCGCTGCGGCAAAGTGCAGGAATTCGAGAGCGACCTCTTTGACCGCGTGAAGGGCCAGGTCGAGCGCGATTGCCACTTCCACATCCTGATCGCGCGCTTTGAAATTGGCGGCTACTGCATGCACTGCCGGAAGTAACGTACGAAGCAAAAGCGCGCGGAGTTCATCCGCGCGCTCGCACAGCTTCACGCCGTTAACGACTGCTGGTAGCTACCTACCTGCCTGCCAGTGCAGGCTCGGCGACTTCGTAAATGCTGTACCACGGAGTCGCGGCCTTCAGGGCGTTATTCACGTTCTGGATATTCTTCACGCCCTCATCCTTCAGCCACGCTTCGAACGCCTTTCCGCCCTTCTCGGCGAAGATCGGGATGCCATCTTTCCAGGTAGCGCGCCCGCAGAGAACGCCGTTGAACTTCACGCCGGCTTCCTTGGCGAACTCGAGGTCTTCGATGAACTCGGGATTGCTGACGCCCGCCGACAGATAGATGAACGGCTTGTTGGTTGCCTTGGCGGCATTGCGGAAGTACTGCAGCGCTTCGGCCTTGGTGTAAACCTTCGGCCCCTTGAACGACTTCGCGCCTTCCACGTACTGCAGGTTGATGGGAACTTCCACCTTCAGCACGTCCACGCCGTAGCGGTCTTTGGAAAACTCCGCCATTGAGTCGGCAACCACCTGGGGCTTCAGCTTGGCATACTCGGGACCCTTGTCTTCCAATCCCTCTTTGTAGCCGATCAGCTCGAGGAAGAACGGAATGTCATTGGCACGGCACTCGTCCCCGATGCGCTCGGTCCAGGCCTGCTTGTGATCGTTGATTTTCGCGTCGTCGAAGGTCGAGTAGTACAGCAGAATCTTGACGCAATCCGCGCCGGCTTCCTTCAAGCGGCGGACGGACCACACGTCCAACAGATCGGGCAGGCGGCCGGGAAGAGCCTTGTCATAGCCCGTCTTTTCGTAGGCGAGCAGCAGGCCGGAGCCCTTGGCGCGCAGCTTGGACGGCCCAAGCCCCCACTCGGGATCGAGCAGGATGGCGCTGGCGTGCTGGGTAAGAACTTCGGTGACGTAGTTCTTGAACTCGATCAGACCCTCGTCGGTGGCCCGGGTTCCAAGGGCCTTCTTGAGTGACCCACGTTGATCCATTGCGGCAGCGGCGATGACGCCATTCTCATTCGAGACGGCCTTCATGCCAGCAAGTTTTCCAGGAGTAAGTTTCACGGCAATACCTCCTCAGGCGCAGCGCGCCCGATTCTTATGAAATTTGAATCCCACCCTACAGATAATGGCGGTCCCGTGATTGGCGTTTACAGGACCTTCAATTCTAAATGAATTATGGGACCGGGAGGGAGAAAGCCGCCATTGTTCATGCTTCTTATTGCCGTAAAGGCAGCCCCGTCAGCACGGCTTGTTGCCGCGCCACCAGCGACTCGATGCCTTTTTTCGCCAGCGCCATCATTTGCGCCAGTTGGGCGTCGTCAAACGGACGATGTTCCGCCGTCGCCTGCACTTCCACGATCTTCTTGCTGCCGGTGATGACCAGGTTCATGTCCACATCGGCACGCGAGTCCTCTTCGTAGCAGAGATCAAGCATGACTTCGCCATCCACGATGCCAACACTGGTAGCGGCCACGTAGTCGCGAATGGGCGCGACACTCAGCGCGCCGGTTTCAACCATGGCAATCATGGCCAGTCCCATGGCAACAAAGGCTCCAGTGATTGACGCGGTGCGCGTGCCGCCATCGGCCTGGATGACATCGCAGTCAATGAAGATGGTGCGCTCGCCGAACTTGTCCATGTCGGTCACGGCCCTAAGCGAGCGCCCAATGAGCCGCTGAATCTCGTGCGTGCGACCGCTGGCGCGGCCCTTGGTGACCTCGCGCGGACTGCGGGTAAGCGTGGCGCGGGGCAGCATTCCGTATTCGGCCGTGACCCAACCCTTGCCGCTGTTCCGCAGAAACTGCGGCACGGTGTCTTCGATGGTAGCGGTGCATATGACCCGAGTATTACCGACCTCGATGAGGCACGAGCCTTCCGCAGTGGAGATGTAGTCCGGGATGATGTTCATTGGACGCATCTGGTCGGGGGTGCGATTGTCGGAGCGATAGACCATAAGCAACGATTGTATCGTTCGCATGCCAGCGAAGCAGGAGTTGCGGTCGAGAGAGCGTTGTTATCAGCCGCCGAGGTCCACGTGCTCGACGTGATCAACCTGGCGTCCCAGGAAGCGGGTAGCCAATCGCTTGAACTTCTCGACGGAATCCGTGACAAAAAAGCGAAAGCTGCGGTGGTCGGATGAAGACCCACTGGGGCTCAGAGACGGACGACCCGGCGGCTCGGTAGTTGTCGGCTGGCCGAGCAACAAGCCGCGCACAACTCGCGCAGTCGATTCGGCCGAGTCAACGATTTTCACATGCGCAGGCGTGATGCGGCGCAACAGGGGAGCGATCAAGGGATAGTGGGTGCAGGCCAGCACCAGCACGTCAGCAGTGTCCGACGACTGCGCCATGGCCTCGCCAAGATAGATGCGGGCCACCTGCTCGGTCACCGGATGGTCGATCCATCCTTCTTCTACCAGGGGAACAAACAGCGGACACGCTTTCTCGTGCGCTTCCAGTCCGTGCTGCCGCAGTGCATCCCGGTACGCATGGCTGCTGACCGTAGCTTCGGTGGCGATCACAATGGCGGACCGGCTGCGGCTGACTTCCGCTGCCATGGCCGCTCCCGGTTCTACCACGCCGACCACCCGAACATTGGCGGCTTGTTTGATCTGCGGTAGCGCCAAAGCCGTCGCGGTGTTGCAAGCAATAACCAGCAGATCGATCTTCTGGGCTTCGAGAAAACGGGCAGCGCCGATGGCGTAGCGTGCCACCGTCTCGGCGGACTTGGTGCCATAGGGCAGCCGCGCCGTGTCTCCGAAATACAAATAGTGGGCCGGCATTTGCTCGGCCATGGCTCGTAGCACCGTAAGGCCGCCAACGCCCGAGTCGAATACTCCAATGCGCGGAAGAGTCACTGCGTGTCCTTCAAGACCTGCCCGATACCGCCAGCCAGATAAAAGCGGCGCAAGTCGGCGTGACCGGCTAGTGTATCGCGCTCTTTCCCATCGACCAGGATTTTCACTCTGGTGAGTTGCGGATCGTTGGCGTTGAGGGTCGAGACCATCGAAGCGATGGTAAGTTCCTCGGCGAGCACGCCCGAGGGATGCGCGTCAGCAAACGCGGCATTGGTATCGACCACTGCCGTATCGCTTCCCATGAGAAAGACGTCCCGAACATCGGTTCCAGCGCCAATCGGATGCTGCGACCCTGGCAGCAGATAGGTGCCTAAGAGCACGCGCAAAACGGCACGCGCCCGTTCGCTGCGCTCCTGCGGAAGCGCGACATTGAGCTGCGAACGACGCAACCCGCCTTCTTCATCCGAGGCGACGTAGAGCGTGACCAGGGTGGTTGGCCCACTGGACGGGGGTACGGCCAATTGCGACTGCTGCGCCAATCGTTGTTCCTCAGCGGCAACCTTGGCCTTGAGATGGTAGGCGTAGAACCCGAGGCCGGCGGCGACCAGCAGCAGCACAAGGAACATCACGACGATCGGTCGGGTCACGGGCGCACCTCCGGGATCTTGCCGCGCACGGCCGCAATTCCGGCGGCAATCGATTGCGCCACCTGGTCGAGGTAGGCGGGACTCGCAATTTCGTCAACGTCATTGCTCGGAGGAGCAATCTCGATAGCAATCGCCGGAGCCGCGATGTTGTTCATCGGACGCAGCGGTGCTGCCAGCGTGGCATTCGGCAGTTTCCGCGTCTCCAATTCGGCGGATACCGATCCCGCCACCGACCCGCTGAAATCGAGATAGGGAGTTTGCGCACTTTCCCAGGGAAGAAAGTCACGCGTCGAAACCGACTCCGCGGCAAGCAGCGAGGTGAAAACATGCACTCCCTTACCGCTGTTGGCGGCGTGGAGTGCCACGTAGATAGCGGGGCGAGCAGCGTTGGCCGAAATGGCACGCTGATCGAGACTGATCGTGATGTCGGAATTCCGCAGCAGTCCGGCCGCAACGCCACGACTCTGCAGTTCATGCTGCAGCTTCCGGGCGAGCGTGAGAACCACGTCCTTCTCCGGCAGGGTTGGACTAATGGCTGAGCCGATCTCGGTGCCTCCGTGGGCAGGATCGATCAGCACAAGGAATCGTGGTCCCGCCGGAGCCTTCGGCGGTTGCGCGGTAGGCAGGGCAATATTATTTCGCCTGCGAAATTGGCAGTTCGGCAACAGAGGGCGGAGGGGGAGGCGCGCCGGTCACGACAATGGTCTTGCCGCCATCGGCGAAGTTGGCCATCAACGCTGAGGTCCCCGTCACATCCAGTTCGGCAATGCCGTCATGCTCCGAAAAGTTAGCCCCAGTGATGAGAGCGTCGGTGTAGGCCGTATGGTCCACGGCGGAGACCACGGGTTCGCGCCGGAAGATGAAGCGAATATGTCCAGGCTCGGTCGCAATCGTGGGGTTGACTGGCGAATCAAAGCTCACAAACAACTTTGACGGCTCGCCTTTGCGCAAGTTAAGCGTGAATCGTTCGCCGATGTTACCGATCAGCAGCCGCCGTGCAGCCGGGGTCAGCCGAATTGGGGTAGAGAGGGAACGCGCCAACAGTTCGCCCACCGACGAGAGCGGAACATATCCCCGGCCACCCTGGATTGCGAAAATCGACGCCAACTTGATCTTGTCGCCCTTGACCTTGCCATTGTCCTTGCCATCCTGGAATTGGAACTCCATTTCGCGGGCGCCCGGCGGAGTGAACTTCAGCTTGTACTTCTTGCCTTCAGGACGCGCATCGACCGTTCCGAGCGGCTCCAGCAGTTCGACCAGCCCGACGTAAGGCTGTCCGTTGAGATTGAGAAGCGGGACCGAGTAATAGGTTTGTGGGGAATAAACCGAGAGCTGCGCCGCTGCCGGCGCCGTCTGCGCCTCGACCGTCGAGTGACGTAGTAAACGAGCAGATCCAACAAGCAACGCGACCGCTGCAAGAGCCGCAGCAATACGGACCACCCTCAGCCGCGAAAACCGCAACCTAGTGTCCTCCTGCGGCCGTCCCTGGGGCGTCGTCCTCCAATGAATAGATCGTGAGGCCACTCAGCAGTTTGGGGAAGAAGTCGGTGGATTTCTGCGGCAGCACTTCGCCGCCGAAGGCGACGTCGCGCACCTGCTCCATGCGAACCGGATTCATCAGGAACGCGACGTTGGCTCCTTTGCTGACTTCCTCCGCGGCTTCCTTGGCCTCGCGCACGTATTTCAGGTGCTTCTGGTCACGGATGTCGTCCTCAGACATCCCGAGCGTCTCTTCCAGCACCAGCTTGTGCAGTTGAACCACGTCGAGGCCGCGCTGGCGCTCCGATTGGCCGGCCAGCGCCGGCGAGTCTTGCGTCGGGTGCGAACGCAACAAGAATGCCCCCGTCGCAGTGACAGCCAATAACGCGGAACGCAGCTTGCCCGCGTCGCGCAACCGTCCCATCGCGGTATTCACATCGGTGACCGGACCGAGTTCCTCAATGTCAAAGTACTTGGCCAGTTTCCTATTCATGGCCGCGACGTCGAAGCCCACAAGTCCAAAGACCACGCGGTGCGTCGGCAACACCACCAGTCCCGGAGAGTCCATGTTCACAAACGTCATCATAAGGCGCTCGTAGGGTGCGCTTGCATCGCCGCCGCCTCGTTGGCGCATCTCATTGCGATAATTCAACGCAGTCTCGTATCGGTGATGGCCGTCGGCGATGATGAGCTTCTTGTCGTCCATGGCAGCCTGGACTTTTTGGATGGTCGCCCGGTCCGAAACCTTCCACATGCGGTGGACCACGTCGTACTCATCGCGTACTTCAACGTCGGGCGGGCGAGTTTGTTGCAAGGTCGTGTCAACCGCGCCCGCGGGATCGCTGTACAACATGAAAATCTGTCCAAAATGTGACTGGGTCGCCTGCAGTAGGTTGAGCCTGTCTGCCTTGGGCTTGCTGAGCGTTTGCTCGTGGCGGAAGACGACTTTCTGGTCGTATTCCTCAAGTTGACCGGCAGCAATGAAGCCCCGCCGCTCGAGTTGCGTTTTCGAGGTATCGCCCGGCACCGTAAAGGTCTGGGTGTAGAGATAAATGCTGGGTTCTGGGTCGCGCACCAGAACCTGTTCCGCGCGCCAGTGTTTTAAATTGGCAGCAGCGCGGGTGTAGACGTTGCTGCGCTCATCGTCGCCAGGTTCCGTCTTGCCGAGGATGATCCGCACCAGATTGTAGGGACTGGCTGCATAGTACCGGTCCTGCATGGCGGGAGAAATCTTATCGTAAGGCTGGGTAACTACTTGGTCGGGCGGCACCTTCGCAGGGTCATACCGCAGGGCTCTAAAGGGGTATATTTTTGCCATAGGAATCGGTTTCCTGAGGCGCAATTCGGGCCGCAGCCGCGCTCAAGACGAAGTTCGATTGTAGCAGTTTGAGAAAAGGAAACCGGGGTGCTCGTAGCGTCATCAAGAGGATTGAATGATCGGCGCGCCAGCTTCGGAGTGGTGGTAATCGATGACGTGGTTTAGTGCAACCTGTGATACCATTCACCCCACTTGCGTAGAGGTTCCTATGGCCCGCGGCGGCAGTAAGGGAGTCGGGTCAGCCAGTTCGATGATTCGGCCCTTGGTTGAACCCGAAGTGACGGGACGTTTTACCTTCCATCCCGTCCATACCTTGTTGTGCCTGCGTAACAGTCTCGCTGTGATGGTTGCAGCGCTGCTTCTCAGCGCCGGCACCGTCGTGCCCTTATTCGCCCAGAACGAGCAATCCGACGTTCACGTCGTCCCCCGCGAGCAGAAAAAGGACGCCAAGCCCGACCCGACCGTCATGCCACCGGCGATTGCGGCCGAAGCGAAGGCGGCTGGAGTTTCGGTCGATCCATCGCTCAAGACCCACACCAAGCCCATCCGCAAAGACGTTGATCTGGTGCTCGTTCCGGTGACCGTTACCGATCCCATGAACCGGCTGGTGACCGGGCTGGAGAAAGACAATTTCTTCCTGACTGACAGTGGCCAACCGCAGGAGATAAAGCACTTTTCCAGTGAGGATGCTCCCGTGTCTCTGGGCGTGATCTTCGATATCAGCGGTTCGATGGCCAATAAGATTGATAAGTCGCGTGATGCGGTCGTGGAGTTCTTCAGGACTGCGAACCCCGAAGATGAGTTTTTCCTCGTGACCTTTTCGGAGAAGCCCGAGGTGCTGGCGGACTTTACGACTTCCATTGAAGACATCCAGAGCAAGCTGATCTATGCCACTCCAAAGGGGCGGACCGCACTGCTGGACGCCATCTATCTCGGCATGAACCGCATGCGCAAGGCCAAGCACGAAAAGAAAGCTCTCCTGATCATCTCCGATGGTGGCGATAATCACAGCCGCTATACTGAAGCTGAAATCAAGTCGATGGTAAAGGAAGCGGATGTGCAGATATACGGTATCGGCCTTTATGACCGTGATTTCAAGACGCCGGAAGAGCGCGAAGGCCCGCAATTGCTGTCTGAAATTTCGGATGTGACAGGCGGACGCACTTTTACCATCGGCAATACCAACGAACTCGCTGACGTGGCCACCAAAATTGGAATTGAACTGCGCAACCAGTACGTTCTCGGATATCGTCCCTCCAACCCGGCGCGAGATGGCAAATGGCGCAAGATTAAAGTGAAATTGAATCCCCCGAAGGGCCTGCCGCCCCTGCACGTTTACGCCAAAACGGGATACTATGCACCCACGGAGTAGAACCCTTTTCTTTCTGACCGCTGCCTTAATCTTCCTGGGGACCCTTATAGTCGCACAGAATTCGACTGCACCGGCGCAACAGAAGCCGTCGCACACGGGCCCGTCCGCCGAACAAGGACAAGCTCCCGCTGAGAAGAGCGGCGATGTTTATGTCTTCCGCAAGGAAGTGGACGAAGTAACGCTGCATGCAACGGTCGTCGATGACAGGAACCGCCTGGTCACCGACCTCACTCGCGACGACTTCACCGTCTACGAAGATGGCAAACCCGAAAAGATCACTTCCTTCCGCCGCGAAGACATTCCAGTTGCGATGGGTATCGTGATCGACAACTCCGGCTCGATGCGCGATAAGCGTCAGGCGGTGAATGCCGCCGCGATCAATTTCGTCAAGTCGAGCAACCCTCAGGACAAGGTGTTCATCGTCAACTTTAACGAGGATTTCTACCTCGACCAGGAATACACTTCGTCGATTCCCAAGCTCAAGGATGCGCTCGAGCGGATTGAAGCGCGTGGTGGGACCGCCCTCTACGATGCGGTAGTCGCATCTTCCGATCACCTCAAGAAGTCCGGATTGCTGGAAAAGAAAGTCCTGCTGGTGGTGACCGATGGCGAAGACAACGCCAGTCGCGAGTCACTGGAACAGGCGGTTCGCCGTCTCCAGGAGGAGAACGGACCGACCGTGTACACCATTGGATTGCTGGGTGAAGAGCATTCCAAGCGCGCGCGCCGCGCGCTACGCCAAATGGCAGAGGAAACCGGCGGCATCGCGTTCTTTCCTCAGGGTCTGGGCGAAGTGGAGGCCATCACCCAGCAGATCGCCCACGATATTCGCAATCAATACACCATCGGATATAAGCCGTCCAAGCCGCAGAGTGAAGGCGGTTTTCGCACCGTCAAAGTGGATGCCAACGCGAAAGGCTACAAGAAGCTTCAGGTGCGGACCCGCAGCGGTTATTACGCAGGTCAGAACCGCGCAGCTTCCGATGCACCAGCCGACAAGTCTGTCGCCAAGTAATCAAGCCGCATCCTGGAATCGCATCCCTCAAGTTCGTGGAATAAACCCAACGCAGTTTTGAAACGGCGCAGATTCAGCCGTACCGCTCCGAACACTGTGCTTCACTGGCTGCTGAAAAACTCGCTTCCGAGTGTGTTTTGAAAGGGCACAGCTTTAGCTGTGCCGTAAGTGCCCTTTATTTTTGTCATTCCGAGCGGCCTTCAGGCCGCGAGGAATCTGCTTTTCGGTGGAAGCACCGGGCTTTAGCCCGGTGAACCGTCGCTCGCAATGTCGTGGGGGTTAGCCCGTGGTCAAAGTGGGAAGATGTTCGAGCCGCGGAGCAGCGGCTCTAGCTATAACACAGACACCGTTAGGGACGGCAGCGTTTCGTAACCGCCTCGTCAGCCCGCGCCGGCCGAGCCTTCACCCTCAGCCGAGGAGCCGCGTATTTTGCTCTATCGACGCTTCCTATCACGGCACGACTTCGGGTTGGGGTTCGATAAGGCATGATATTAATAACTATTCGTAGAAGGCTCAACTTCCACGGTCAACGCCGTTGGATCGGCCACCAACCATGAAGGCAGGGCAGCCCTTGTGAGCTGCCCCGATTGGGTTACCTACTTGACTTCGGTAATCGCCGGTGGCTTCCAACTGCCGTCGATGATCGAAGGTGGTGTCTCCTTCGGCCAGTACAGCCGCATCATAGGAATAAATTGCGCCTTCGGTGCCGGCAGCCAGTTGGCTTCTTTGGCTTTACCCGGTGAGTCAGCCTGCAGATACAGGTCAACTGAGCCGTCAGGATTGGGGACGAACTTGTTGCGCGCGCTCAAGGTGTACCGATTGAGCGGATTCGGCACAAAGAAGTAGTCCTTGTCATACATCGTGATGGACCAGAAGCCGTTGACCGGCGGCGTTTCGCCTTTGTTGAAGTGCACCACGTATTTCTTGGACGCACCGTCGTACTCATGGCCGTCTGCATCCTTCTGAGTGATCGGATAGATGGCGTCCTGCGGACGGTTCGCCCCGAGACCGATGGCCGTTACCAGCGCTCGCTGGATATAGTTGGTGCCGTATATTCCGATGTCCTTGATCAGGTACGTCCAGCCGTTCACCGGCTCAGCCGCTTTCTTGAAGTACTCCATGATCTTGACCTGCGCCAGCTTGGGCACGGTCTTGATCACTTCCTTGTCGAAGGTGCCTAGCTTACTTGCATCGAAATCCTTTCCAGGCTCCAGACCGATCGCCTTCATCTTCTCGACAATAGGCGAATCTGCGGCGGCCGGGGGGTTTGTCTTTAGCAGCCGCGCCAGGTAATTGAAGTAGTCGTTGACGCTCAGTGCGTCCACCTGGTCGCGAACGCCGGTCTTCATATCGAAGGAGGCATCGACCGTACCGGGAACGGGTGTGTAGGGCTTGCCGTAGGAACTAAGCGGAACCAGTGAAAACTTATCCTGCAGAGCATGGACCGCAGCGTAGTCCGCAGGCGTGCCCGTGCAGTAAATACGGCCTAGGATCCATACCATACCAGTCGGCGATTTGTATTCGGTGACGCCCGCCGGCAGTGTACCGGTCCAACCCGGACCCGTGATGGCATACTGCTGGGCCTTGCCGCCCGTAGTGCGCTTGCCCGGGACCTGGAAGACATCCGTCCAGCCGCTAAGCATGGGCAACAGGTAATAGCGGTCTCCCATGTCGGGGACGCTGAAGATCCACGGCTCGCTCGTAACGTCAAGCCACGCAGTGGTGTAAAGCGTGTCGGCATTGGGCGCGGTGACGGCGTGGTTGTCCACCGCCGGATAGTTGCGCAGTTTCAGCATCTGTCCCATGGGGGCGTGAGCAGCATCAGGCGTGGATACGTTGGTGAATTGCCGACGCGTCATGTCCATCGTGACTAGTGGATATCCGTAAACGTAAACGTCGATGGCATCCGCAACAGCTTGTTCAGTGCCGGGTGCCTTCTGACCTGTCGGTTGGGTATCGGATTTCGAACATCCCGCGAGGAAGACGAACGGAACGATTATTGCGAGCGCGCATAGTACTACGAGCCACTTAAATTTCATACTTTTCCTTTGCAGAAACCAAGGTCCTGGTTTCGATTCTCGCCCCTCAGCCCGGGGCGGGCGCAGTGATTTTTGGAACGGGAAAATTGTAAGCCTAAGAGGCAACTTTCGCTAGCCGTCCCATTCGCGGTTGGCGCCATAGCGCTGGTTTTGGGATATGTGGAGTTGTTTCCTCAGGCCCCCGTTCGGGTGAAAGCGGTCAAAGTGAGAAGATGTTCGAACCGCGGAGCGGCGGCATTTGTGTTAGCCGCGGGCGTCAGCCCGCGGTCAGAGTGGGAAGATGTTCGAGCCGGCGGGTGGCCCAGGTAACCCTCCGGTCAACCCAAAATCTTCACGAGGGTGCCCCATTCAAGGGCGCGAAGCGACCTTGAGTGGGGGTTTTCGTCGGTGGCCCACATATCCCTTCCTTTGGGATATGTGGGAGCGTTCCCAGCCGCGGTACGGTTCCAGGCGCATCTTTCCCATTTCGGGAAACTCTGGTTACTTTCGTAATGTCACTCTGCATTTTCCCCCTCGCTTTCCCTCGCGCTTGAACCTACCCTGAACTTTGACCCGCGGAGGTCTCTATGAACTCGTGTGCCTTGATCATCCCCATCTGCCGCCACATCCTCCCCAACGGACGCCGCTGTCAGCAGCCCGCCGTCCGCCGCCGCGCCTGCTGTCGCCATCACCTCGACGCCCAGGCGCGCCTCCGCAACTGGCCCGCGCCCGTCGCCGCACCCTCATCCTCCGCCTCCGCGTCCCCGAAACCTCTCGCGACCTTGCCTGGAACAAGATCGAGCTCAACCGCGTTCTCGCTACCGAGCGCATCGACCCAGACGCCGCCCTGATGATGCTCTGGGCCATGGATCTGACCGCCGAAACCCTTCGCGCCGAGTCCACTTCCCGCCCTCGCCGTGCCCAAAACCGCGCTTGTAACCCTAATGAAATCTATGATGTGGCACTAAACCCTTTGTTTCCGAGAAGCTTGAGCGAAACCCTCTCACAAATGATTGAAAACACAAACAGTCAGGGGGAGGGGGTACACCTCGGGGCGTCCTGCCAAAACTGGGACTCCCCCGTAGGGATGCATGGGCCTGCGGCCCACCCAAAGGGGAGACAATGACCGCCGAAGCACAAAGATCACTGAGCGATTCGACTACAGAAGCTCTGTGTCCTCAGTGCCTCCGTGCTGAATCCTCCCGAACGGACACAGGACTTTCCTCACCCCACCCCACGTTGACCGGGGCAATCAGCATCACGTACGCTTGTCAGTCAACACCGTCAACATCAGGGTGCCCATGAAATCTGCTGAAATGGCCTCTCTTCGGGTGGCGGAGGAGATCACCGAACTGGTCGGTGAAACTCCCGTCCTCCACCTGCGCAAGATTGTTCCTGCAAACGCCGCTGGCGTATACGCCAAGCTCGAGTATCTGAACCCTGGTGGCAGCATTAAGGACCGCGCGGCTCTGGGAATGATTCAGCGCGCCGAAAAAGACGGCCTCCTGCAACCGGGCGCAACCATCTTCGAAGCCACCGCCGGCAATACTGGCGTCGGATTGGCCCTGATCGGCTGCAACCGTGGATACAAAGTTGTGCTGGCGGTCCCGGAACGCTTTTCCCAGGAGAAGGTCATTCTCATGGAGGCGTTGGGAGCTGAGGTTATTCGTACCCCTCATTCCGAGGGAATGCAGGGAGCGATCGATTTGGTGAAAGCGCGCGCGGCCAGAACTCCAAACTCGTGGCTTGCCCTGCAGTTCGAAAACCCGGCCAACCCCGACTTCCACTACGAAACCACCGGCCGCGAATTCTACGATCAACTCCAGGGACAGGTGGACGCCGTCGTCATCGGCGTTGGCACCGGAGGCACCTTTACCGGCGTGGCCCGCTATTTCAAGGAACGCAATCCGCATGTGCTTGCGATTGCCGTCGAGACTCAGGGGTCGATTCTGGGCGGCGGTCCCAAAGGGGATCACGAGATCGAAGGTATCGGCGTCAGCTTCATCCCCAAGACGTTTGACGGCACGCTCGCCGACGAGATCATCGCGGTCAGCGATCACGACGGCTTCGACATGGTAAAAAAGCTCGCTGCGCAGGAAGGCATACTGTCAGGATCGAGTGGCGGAGCCAACGTGTTCGTCTCGATCGAGATCGCCAAACGGCTGGGTCCCGGCAAGCGAGTGGCGACCATCATTCCTGATTCCGCGGAGAGGTATCTCTCCAAGGACATCTTTAATTTCAAGGGATAGCTCGGAAGCCTCGACTCATGATCAAAAAGCAAGCAGGATTCGCCACGCGCTCGATCCATGTTGGAAACGAGCCTGATCCATCCACCGGAGCCGTAGCGCCACCAATCTTCGCCACCTCGACCTATGCCCAGGAAGAGCTCGGCAAAACCAAGGGCTACGACTATTCACGCGCCGGCAATCCCACACGGACCCGTCTTGAACAGAACCTCGCTTCGTTGGAAGGCGGTATCGCGGCGCGCGTGTTCTCCAGCGGAATGGCTGCCGTCTCGGCTTTGGCGCACCTCATGAAGGCTGGCGAGCACATCGTTGCATCGAACAACCTCTACGGGGGCGTGCCCCGCTCTTCAACCAGGTGCTGGCGAACTTCGGACTCGAGTTCACCTACGTCGATACCAGCGATCCGCGCAATGTGACCAAAGCCATCCGCAAGAGCACGCGCTTCGTGTACCTCGAGACGCCCACCAATCCGCTGATGGGACTGACCGACATCACTGCGGTCAGCGAGATTGCCCACAGACACGGCTGCCAGGTGGTTGTCGACAACACCTTCATGTCGCCGTACTTTCAGCAGCCCATCAAACTGGGCGCTGACATGGTGCTGCACTCCACAACGAAATTCCTGAATGGCCATAGCGACGGAATCGGCGGCGTTCTGGTTTGCACCACGCAAGATCAAGCCGAGAAGCTGGCCTTCGTGCAGAAGGCGGTCGGAGCGATCCTCTCGCCGTTCGAATGTTGGTTGGTGCTCCGCGGTGTCAAAACTCTGGCCGTTCGCATGAAGCAGCACGACCAGAGCGGACGCGTGATCGCCGACTATCTCAGCAGCCATCGCAAGGTGAAGAGGGTCTTCTATCCCGGGCTCAAGAGCCATCCGCAATACGAGTTGGCCTGCCGCCAGATGTCTGGCTTTGGCGCATTGATCACTTTTGAAACGGGATCTCTCGCCAATGCCAAGAAGCTGCTGAAGCGAGTTCGGGTATGCACCCTAGGCGAGTCCTTGGGAGGCGTGGAGACCTTGATTTCGCACCCTGCCACCATGACCCACGCCGCCATCGGCGCCCAGGGCCGCAAAGAGATCGGCCTGACCGACGGCATGGTGCGAATCTCGGTCGGAATCGAAGACGTCGAAGATCTCATTGCTGACCTCGACCAGGCACTGGCGGGAATTTAGCCGACCTCACTCGAAGAACTGCGTCACGCCTTCTTCCAAAACGCGAACTTTCTTCCCGATCCCGTGCTGCTTCGCACCAGCCAATAGCCGCTGCACGGGTTCGTCCACCGGTTCGTACGATAGTCGAAACGTACCGTAATGCATCGGCACCATCCACCGTGCGCCGAGATCGAAAAATGCCTGGATGGCGTCTTCCGGGCTGGTGTGAACATTGCGAAACGAAGCCGGATGATAAGCGCCAATCGGCAGGAGCGCCAGTTCAGGATTGAGCCGCTCCCCGATTTCCTTGAAGCCATCGAAGTACGCGGTGTCACCCGCGTGGTACACAGAGTGTTTACCGGCCCGCAGCACGTATCCGCCATAGCCGCGATGAACATCGCGAACCACGCGCGCTCCCCAATGTCGTGACGGAGTATGTGTGATCTCGACGTTTCCAAGCTGGAAGCTTTGCCACAAATCGAGTTCGACCACCCGTGAGAATCCGAGATCACCCACGAGATCATGGAGGTTCCTGGGCACGACAATGAGCGGCCGCTTGCCCGACTCGCGACGGGTCAGGTTCGCGATGGTTCGCAGCGACGGACGATGCAAGTGATCGAAATGCGCATGGGTGACCAGTACGGCATCAATAGCAGGCAGATCGCGCATTCGCAGTCCGGGACGACGCAGTCGCTTCAGCACAAAAATCCAGCGGGCGAAGTTCGGGTCGATCAGTATGTTTTTTCCGCCAATTTGCAGGAAGAAGCTGGAGTGCCCAATGAATGTAACTCCCAGCTGTCCTCGCGACGCCAGAACCGGCTTCCGACTGCCGCCGGTACGCGGGGTGAGCGCCGAGCGCCCGACCAGTGTGCCGAACTGTCCGGCCTTTCGTCTGATGCTGATGCCTATCATGTGAGGTCAGCCTATTAGACGCTAGCGACTCTCCCTACGATGCGCCCCGAACTTAAGTGAAGAGCCTTCCTTGACCTTCTCCAGCCAGTCAGCTTAAATCAAGTGGCAGTCTTAAGGAGAGATGCATGCGAATCGCGTTTCTTGGTTTGGGGATTATGGGACGGCCGATGGCCTCGAACCTGGTTAAAGCAGGGCACGAAGTTTCGGTGTGGAACCGCTCAGCGAAGCAGCACATCGATGGAGCCAGGACGGCGGTTTCTCCCGCCGACGCCGCTCTGGACGCCGAAGTGGTTTGGATGTGCGTGGCCGATACGGCGGCAGTCGAACGCATTGTGTTTTCCGACGACGGCATCGAGCAATCGCTGCGTGAAGGAATGGTGATTGCTGATTCCAGTACAATTTCTCCGTCGGCCACCTTGCGATTTGCTCAACGCGTCGCCGAAAAGGGAGTGCAGTGGATCGACGCACCCGTCACCGGCTCCAAGATCGGAGCCGAAAATGGACAGCTCATTTTCATCGTGGGTGGTCCCGCGGAGACGGTTCAGGCCATGGAGCCGCTGTTCAAGGCCATGGGCAAAACCGTGATTCACGTCGGAGACACTGGCAAGGGACAATCAGCTAAAATATGCATGAATCTGCAGATAGCGATGATCTATCAAGGATTCGCTGAGGGTTTGACGCTGGCTCGTAAGCTCGGAGTTGAGCCCGCAAAAATGGTCGAGTTGGTCCAGGCCTCGATGATCCGTTCCGGGGTGGTCGATTACAAAGCGCCTTTCGTTTTGCGTGGTGACTATTCGCCCAACTTCCCCCTGCGATTGATGCACAAAGACATTCACCTGCTGCTCGATACAGCCAAAGAGGCACGCGTAAAACTGCCGGCCCTGGAAACCGTGGACGAAATCTATGAATTGTCGAGTGAAGAGGGATGGGACGATCTCGATTACGCAGCCACTATCCAGTTGCTGGAGAAATGGGCTGGACTGGGTGGATCGGCGAAGTAAGAAATTCGACGCTGGATGCTAACTCGGCTTTCCGATGCCCGCAATCGTCACGCGGCTGGGATCGCCAGGCTCGATATGGTTCTGTTCGAAGCTCGCCTTGATTCGCCGCTGCAGCTCACGCTTGACGACGAACTGCGCCCTTGGCTTCGTCTTAACCAGCATGAGGTAATCGACTGAAGTGCCGCTGACCTTATCGATCCCCGGAACCTCGGGTGTGGCGACGATCAGGTCGGCAAACTTGGCGTCGCTGGCAACTTCCAATCCAACCTGCTTCAGCACGGCGATCACTCGCTCGCTGTCGGCGCCATACGCCACGGAAACGTGCAGGTTGATCTGCGTCCAATCGCGGGTGAGGTTGCTGACCACCTGAATACCGCTGCTGGGAACGGTATGGACGGTGCCATCGGCGTCGCGCAATACCGTCCGCCGCAGGGTCATCATCTCGACCACTCCCTGGACTCCGGCGATCCGCACCGTGTCACCGATGTCGTACTGGTTCTCCGCCAGTATGAAGAAGCCGTTGATAAAGTCCTTGACCAGCGTCTGGGCCCCGAAACCGATGGCGATGCCGGCGATGCCGGCGCTGGCCAGCAGCGGGCCCATGTTGACGCCAAGCAGGGCCAGTATCTGCATGGAGGCGATGAACAGTATGACGAACAGTCCAATGCTGTAAGTGACGCTGGACAGCGTCCGAAGCTGTTGCGATCGGACCGACGATGGCAGGTCCTGGCGATGGCTGAATTCCGTCAGGCGGCGGGTAACAAGTTTGAGCAGGCGGCTTAGAATGAAGGCAATGAGCAGTACCGCAACGATCTTCGGGAACTGGTGGCGCAGGAAGTCGAACGCGTCGTCGCGCCAGTCGTTGATTACCTCGACCGCGCGATTTGGGACCATAATTGCCGCTAAGATGAGTTTGATCGCCGGAATGATCACGGTTGGGCGATTATAACAACGCGCGATAAGTTGCACTGAACACGGGGATCGGACTCGCAAGTTGGTTGTCGAGAGTCGGACGGTAGCTAGCGCTCTTCAGATTTGTCGTCAGTCCGGAGATCTTATGAATTTGAGTTCAGTGGCGCAAAAGACGTCGGGGTACATGTTGGCCGGAGTGTTGCTGATTTTGGCACTCAACGCGCGCAGCGCAATGGCTCAAGTCGTTGAACCTTCGCAGGTCCCCGACGCCAGTACATCGGGCAGTCAGCGGCAGCGTGAGGCTGAAGACCCATGGACTCAGCAGCAGAGACGCGAAATGCTCAAGAAGCAGAACTCGCAGCGCCAGCAGGACATCAAGAAGGACACCGATCAACTGCTCGAACTGGCGACCGAACTGAAGGAATATGTGGACAAGACGAACGAAAATATCATCTCCCTGGATGTAATCAAGAAAGCCGAACAGATCGAGAAACTCGCGCATGCGGTGAAGGACAAGATGAAGGGCAGTAATTGAAATCGGCGGCTGTCCCATTCCAGCGAAGCTTGAGTTTGTCCAGCAAAAACGCCATCCCGTGCGGGATGGCGTTTGCGTTATCTGCGAAAGCGCTACAGAGTTTTTACGATGCGCATGGCGTAGAACGACCGCCATACGAACGTGAAGGAAATCGCGAAGAAGATGATCGCCAGAATGTGGGCGAACGTCTTGCCACTCGTGGCCGTCAACTGAACTGCAAGTTCCACCGCCAGCAAGCCGAAGAGCGTGGTGAACTTAATGATCGGATTCATGGCGACCGAAGACGTGTCCTTATACGGATCGCCGACAGTATCACCCACCACGGTTGCGTCGTGCAGCGGTGTTCCTTTTTGTTTCAGTTCAACCTCGACGATCTTCTTGGCGTTGTCCCATGCCCCGCCGGCGTTGGCCATGAACATGGCCTGATACAAGCCGGAGATGGCAATCGCAATCAGATAGCCGATAAAGAAGAACGGCTCCACGAAGGCAAATGACAGGGTCACAAAGAACACCGCAAGGAAGATGTTGAACATGCCTTTCTGCGCGTACTTGGTGCAGATCTCAACCACCTTCTTGCTGTCTTCGACTGATGCCTTCTCGACGCCTTCCAGACGGATGTTCTTCTTGATGAACTCCACCGCCCGATAGGCGCCGGTGGTGACCGCTTGCATACTGGCGCCAGTAAACCAGTAAATGATGGCGCCACCGCTGATCAGTCCAAGCACAAAGGGAGCGTGCAGTAGCGAGAGATCACCGACGTTCTCGGTGAGTCCGTGGGTGAGTGCCATAATGATGGAGAAAATCATGGTGGTCGCGCCCACTACCGCAGTTCCAATCAGCACCGGTTTGGCGGTGGCCTTGAATGTGTTGCCCGCGCCGTCATTCTCTTCCAGCATATGTTTGGCGCTTTCGAAGTTGACGTCAATGTTGTAGTCCCGCTTCAGTTCGCTCTCGATGTTCGGAATCTGCTCGATCAACGACAGTTCGTACACCGACTGCGCGTTGTCCGTCACCGGTCCGTAAGAGTCGACAGCGATCGTTACTGGCCCCATGCCCAGGAAGCCGAACGCCACCAGGCCGAAGGCAAACACGGCCGGGGCCAGCATCAGCATGCCAAGCCCATAAGTGCTCACGACGTAGCCAATGCTCATGAGGATGACCATGGTGAATCCCAGGTAGTAGCAGGAGAAGTTGCCGGCGACCAGTCCCGACAGGATGTCGAGCGATGCGCCGCCTTCTTCCGCCGATGTCACCACTTCCTTCACGTGTCCCGACGACGTCGACGTAAACACCTTTACGAGTTCAGGAATGACCGCGCCGGCCAGAGTGCCACAACTGATGATCGTCGCCAATTTCCACCATTGCGTGGAATCACCGCCGAGATCGGGAATGATCACCATCGAAACAATGTAGGTCAGCACGATGGAGATGATCGAAGTCAGCCACACCAGAGAGGTGAGTGGCGCCTCAAAGTTCATCTTGTCGGCGTTGCCATAGCGCGCTTTAGCGACCGCCTCGTTCAAGAAGTACGCTACCGTGCTGGAAACCAGCATCATGATGCGCATCACGAAGATCCAAACCAGCAATTGCACCTGGACATGAGGATCTTTGACGCCCAGCAGGATGAACGTGATCAGTGCAACGCCTGTCACGCCGTAGGTTTCGAAACCGTCAGCGCTGGGGCCGACCGAATCGCCCGCATTGTCGCCCGTGCAGTCGGCGATGACGCCAGGGTTGCGGGCATCGTCTTCTTTAATTTTGAAGACGATCTTCATCAGGTCGGAACCAATGTCGGCGATCTTAGTAAAGATGCCGCCGGCAATACGCAGCGCGGCCGCGCCCAGCGACTCGCCAATCGCAAATCCGATAAAGCACTGGCCCGCGTAATCGCCCGGGACGAACAGCAGGATGCACAGCATGATCAGCAACTCGACGCTGATTAGCATCATGCCGACACTCATGCCTGCCTTGAGCGGAATCGCGTAGATGGGATAGGGTTTGCCGCGCAGTCCGGCGAACGCAGTTCGCGAGTTCGCAAAGGTGTTGACTCGGATGCCGAACCACGCCACGCCATAGCTGCCCGCTATGCCGACCAGGCTGAACAGCAGGATCACCGGAAGGGTAACTGCGATCGGCTTCCCGGGGACGGGGGCCAGCCATCCGAAGTACGCCGTGATGACGACCGCAATGAAGACCCAAAGGATGAGGATGAACTTTCCTTGCGTGATCAGATAGGTTTTGCAGGTTTCGTAAATCAGCTCGGAAATCTCGCGCATGGAGCGGTGCACGGGAGCGTTCTTGAGCTGCACGTAATTCGCCAGCCCAAACAACAATCCGAACACGCAAAAAAGTAAACCGATCAGCAACAGATTATGCCCGGTCATCCCGAGAAAGCTGACCGAACTGAGATCGGGCAGCTGCAGATTCGCCTCGCCGGCGGCTTCGTTCGGCTGAGCGAAGACTGCCGAGGCATTCAACATGAGAAGAGTGAGGGTTGCGCCGACGACCATGGCCGAACGCGAAATCGATCCGGGTATAAATGACAGCCGCCGCAAGGTGGCGAGCCAGCTTTGCATAAGAGTCCTCCGATGGGTTACGCCCGGATTGTCTCGGGATCGCCCCATGAAATGTCCGAACAGTATTGCGTTCTCACGCGACCGTCCGCAATGAGCTTCAGCCTACGACCCATGAGCATCCAGCAGGTAAGGCCACTATGGCCTTACACGTTGCGTTCCGATCGAGCGCGACTGAAAACCATAGGTTGACCTGCTCAAATCCCGGAAACGCGCTTCCACTTCAAGACGGAAGTGCTGAGGTTTGGCCGCGTCGGGAATACTTGCATCGGTCCTCCAGGCAGAATTTGCCCAGATTAGAAATGCAACACATGAAAGCGAGTCTTTATAACACGCCGCGAAAAGTCGGGTCAATTATATGCGTCACTGGTCACTGTGTCCTCTCAAAACCCTCTGAGAATAGGGCACTCACTCCAACCCCAGTCGTGACGAACGCTCTCAAGCACGACTGCGATGATGGCCAGCAATTCCATAGTCACTGCCACTTCAGGGAATGATGGCAGTTTTAGCAGATCGGATGCTGTGACGCCAATCACGCAGGCTGGTAGGATGATTTCTCCGAATCGACAGCAAAGGAGACATGAATGATGGCACTCCCTGTAAGCTTCTCGGACGTTACGAGCGCATCCAAAATGGTGCGCGACTTCTTCAGATCGAGACGATCTGGGCAAATCGATGCCAAGGTTCTTGAGACTGTTGCGAATCGATCATTATGGACAACACCCCGGCCATTTACGGGTGGCGGGGAACTAGCAGTCAGGGCAGGGGAGATAGCCGAAGTTCTCTCGCTATCGCCGGACGTTGTTGCCGACAGTTTTGAGCGAATGGAGACAGAAGGCAAGGTGCGTCAGCAAGGGGGAACGCTGAGCAATCCTGCCCCATATTGGACGGTCGCGACGATGGTAGCGACAATGCTGGTGCGCCGTCCCGACTGCACACTGTGCAGGCTACATCACGTCCCTTCGGTTACGCTGTCTTGCACTCAGTTCTAATACACTGTGGGGTATATCAGGCGCGTCATTGCGGCTGTTTCGGCTTTCGTCTGTCGCGGGGCGATAGCCGATGACAACCGGCAGGCGGCTGTAGGCCTTTCATCTAAGTAGTTGAGAATTGAGCGACATTCGTCATACAGGGGGCGTGCTTGCCGTAGCGTCTGAGATAGGGAGTTCAAACTGTCGGACTCCGGGCGCTCCATTTTTATTGACGATTTCGCGTTCAACTCTCCCGCAGACTCCCGTGTTGCTACTTTTCGGCCTCTTCGGATCAACGTGGAAATTTCCGCGTAGGCCTCCATTGAGGGCTTTCTGGAGAGTTGCCCTCCTAGCCAAGCGCGTGCCATGAGCAATCTTCTTGTGCAGGGACAGCGGGATGGCATGAAGTTGACCCACCATCTCGAGACACCTAAGCTACAACTGCACTGCGTTGACCACGACTGAGATGGCCCGAAGGTTGAGACCGCTAATATGCAGCCCAACAGTCGGTTCGTGGCGGGGTGGCTGTGTAAGTCCTTGTAAGTGATGGCAGGGGATACTTACTGGACAGTTACTGGACAGGGAAACTTCATCCTGATTGGGCTCGCGCCAAATGTTCGACGTCCTTCGATCGTCAATCATCCAGCACAGGCTGCACTATTGTTGAGCGCTATTCACGCTCGCTCTCTGATGCCCGTCAACTGGGACCGAAACGGCGGTCCTGTGATTGCAACCGGTTCTTTGGATTTGCGTAGGCCTGAAGCTGGCGTTGCGCCATACGCATTGGATTGGTGTCGTGCCCGCAGAAAAGCTGCGATTGCTTTAGAACGCCCGCCCTTGCGCGCCGCGCACTGCCCAGAACGCGGTAGTCACCCGCAGGGATAGCTTTCCGTCAGCCGCGAGCAGTCCGCCGAGCAACAGGAACCACACGGCCGAAACAATGGCGTTGCCGTTCGATGCCGAAGCCGCGAGTCCAACTAGGCTTCCGCAAGCGGCTGCGCGCGTAATTCGTGATGTGTCCAAGTTGTACGGCATGGTGTGAGGTACCTGCTGCTGGGCTGCGGCGGCGCCGAACAGGATCCGATTCTTCACGGCAGAATGCACATTAAGGTCACAGAGGGCTACCCGCCCGATTTGTATTGGAAAGGCGGAAGCCCGATAGAGGAATACGACTGCGTCCTCGTACACGTGCAGCCCGGGAAACCGACGAACTTCACCCTCAATCGCTTCCGGCCCGGCTGGGCGGAGCCGTTCGCGACCGTTGAGCTATTCAAATGAAGTGGCGTACCGCGCTTCCTTTGCCCGCACGACGATCGCTCACTCTCCCTGTTGAAGCTAGACAGCGTTTGTGACATGGATCACCGGATGACCATGAGCCACGGTGCGATGATGGTACTGCTTGTACCTGCCGAAACAGTCCTGCCACCACAACTCGAACGGAGGCCAATCCTTGTTGGTTGTTCACAATAATAAAAGCGCATTCGACGCCGAAGCTCGTCCTGGTCGCACTCATGGGCGCATTGGCATTTACATGCGCGCAGGCGCAGCAGGTCCCGATACCCACCACAGCCGCAGAAGTTAGCGGCCCCGTGGCCGGCACCGCGATGACGAAGGAATATGTCCAGATGGTCGGACGCACAGCCTACTTCTGAAGCTATCCGATCGTCGCCACCAGCAGCCATCGCGACGCGTTCGCCAAGGCACCCGAGCGCCTCTACCTTGGCGGGGTCTTACCGATGGCCCCCATTGGCGACCTCACGATGCTGCACGACTACATCAGCCCGGAACAGACCTTCATCGTCTGCCCTAATCAGGATGTGGTGTACGGCGGCGGGTTTGCGGCTCTAGACAAGGAGCCTATGGTCTTCCAGGTTCCGGACTTCGGCAAACGCTTCTGGGTCTATCCGATCTACGATAACCGCACGAACGAATTGGCAAGATTGGCCAGCAATACGGCACCAGGCCCGGCTTCTACATGATCGTGGGACCGAACTGGAAGGATAAGATCCCTGCGGGCATCACTGCCATCGTGCGCTCTTCCACGGATCTGGCATTCCCTATTCCGCGTATTCAGATGGACGACACGGCCGCTGATAAGAAGGCCATCCAGGCGCCGTTAACCAAAGTGATGTTCTATCCCCTGAGCCAGTTCGACGGAAAGATGAAAACCACGGACTGGAGCAAGATTCCGTCGGTCCCGGTGCCCGCGGGTCCACCCAACAAGTGGGTCAACCCTGAGACCTACTTCGACCAGCTGCCGGCGGTGCTGAAGCGGGTGCCGGCGTTGAGGGGCGAGCAAGCTCTTTACGGTCAAATCAGCGCGGTGTTCGAGGATTCGAGGCAAGGCTCGACGCCATCTGCAACGAGCTGGGTTTGCAATATCACGGTGAGTGCTACCGTACAACCGGGGATCGGCAGCTTATCGAGGCGCAGTTGTTGTTTCCGTACTCAGCGGCCGTTGGCGAGGCGCATCGGCTGGCGACGCTGCTACAAGAACGTTTGCCAGGAACTCAGAGTGCCGGCGGAAGTGTTCAGGCATCTGGAGTCGGTGGAAGACCACGCGGCCGTGCATACGAAGGAACACTACACGGGAAGGCCAGAGTAGAACTCCCCTGCGAGGCTCTTGACCGGAACGGTAACGGCCTGCGCCGCATCGAAACGGGTTACGCCCTGCGCGCGATCGGCCTGGGGATTGCAACGGGAAGCGCCGTCCTACTGGCGCTTTCTGTGCGGACCGGCAAAGCGGCGTTACGCGACCTTGTTCTCTCGTTCAGGAACTCATCGCGAAATCCTGCTCAACCGGTTCCAGGCGACAGCTTGCATTACGGGTTGAACCCCGGAAGATCTACCCGCCCCGCGATGTGATCCTTAATCCAGTGTGCGTCCCACCACTCCTTTGGATCGATCTGGATGCCGTCGAGCTGCATCGCGAAGTGGAGGTGGTCGCCTCCGGCCATGCCGGTCTGGCCGCTCGCACCCATCACTTGGCCCTGCTTCACCGTGTCGCCTTCATGGACATCAATCCTGCTGAGGTGGCCATAGATCGTCTGTAGTCCATAGCCGTGGTCGAGGACGATGCAGTTGCCGTAAATTCCCAGAGGAGCCGCATAAACGACCGTGCCGTCATTCGATGCTTCCACACCGACGTGTTGCGTAACCGCCAAATCGTATCCCAGGTGAACCTGCTGATCGATCTTCTGGCCGTGATAGATGTAATTCCGCACGTCGGCAAAGTTCGCCTCAGCCTGGGAGTGAGGCTGCCGGATGAAAGGCCGGGACCATAGAAACCTGTCGGCGGTCTTGAACTGCAGATCGGAAAGCGTTTTGTTGTTGGCGCGGCGCATCTCGCTGTTAATCTTCACGAAGCGCGTGACCGGATCACCCGTTCCGTTCGGGTCAAGTTCGCTAATCACCTTCTGCATGAAAGCGTCGCTCACCTGTAGATCATGAACCTTATATTTAGGCTGCTCCTTCTTCGGAAACACGACCACGAGGGGGCTGGTCACGTCGTTTCCTGCACCGTTCGCAGCATAGACCAGCGGCACGGTATTGGTCGGCATGTTCCAGGCGAACGCAAACATGGAAAACAAGCCCGGCTTGCCGCCAGGCATGGGCCAGGCGCGAAATTTTTCATCGCCGACGCGCACTCCCGCTTCTGTCCAGCTCCCCGAGACATTGAACGCGGCGAGGTCTGCCATCCCCAGATACAGGTAGTGCTGTTCTGAATCAACGCTAACAATCGGCGGTTGAGTAACGACGGTCAGGTCGCGTTCGGCGCGGCCTGTCTTTCTAAGCAAGTCGTTCGAAGTCGCTTCGACGATCAACTTCGCCTTGCCCGCCTGCAACTGGGGAGTGGTCTTGACGCCAGCCGTGAAGTTCCAGGTACTGTCCGGCGACTTCGACGGCTGCGCCACCGCAAAGACTTGGTAGCGAGCACCATTCTGCTCGACGAACGCTTGCAGCCTGCGAATGCCACGCGGATCGGCTACGCGAACGTTGATGGGAGTAGCTTGGCCCAGGGAAACGACTGCAGACGGGAGTTCGACAACGGGTGTTGCTGATCTTGCCAGTAAGAACACAAGCAGCAAAACAACAAGCGCAATGACGACAACAATAAGTTTTCTCACATCCCAGTGTAGCTCCCGACAAACAAATTAGCCGGTCGCCAGGGATGCGCAATTGGGTTCCTGCATCGGATTGAAATGAATCGAGATTCGTGCGGAAGATCGCTGTCGGGTGATGAGCAAAAGGAAAAGGCTGTGACGTTGGTTATGCTCTAGCCGACAACTCCCGCGAGAGAGTCCCCAGCGTGGACGCATGTACCATCACAGCCCTTGATGCGATCACCGCTTTCGCAGTTCCAAACCCCGGCTGACACCTCGCAATGCAGTCGGTTTTTTCGGGTCTGGCAGTATCGGCGAGTCGCCCCGCCTAACTGACCACTCAGCTTACTTCAGGCTAACTACGTTTAAGATGTCAGCCCTTTTCTGCCGTCGACGGAACCAATCCTAATACGGAAATGTGAGTTGTCAACGCCCAGTGTTGGTGCAATCGACAGATATTTCGGGCCGCTAGTTGTTCCGTGCAAGTTGCTGAAGACAAGCGGCTTGCAATTATCGTCAAAGGAATCTCGTGAGTTCTTCACATTGTTTTCACAGAACTGGATGGCAGTAAAGACACAAGGCATCCGGAAGCGCCACAGTTCAGCGCGGCTGAGGCTTTAACCCGGTAGGAACCATTCACCAACCCCCCCGCACCTACTTTCGCTTAAAGACGAACCAGGCGCGAGTCTTTTCCAGATCACGCGGAGATTGCATTGATCCGCGGCGATATGTGCAAAATAAGCGGTGAATGCTGGTTCCGGCTGTATGAGCATGCCGTACTGCACCGGAATCCTCGCCATATCTTGTGCCTCGTCATATTTGCCGCTGGTGTCGGTGCTTTTGGAAATGATGAGGGGGATTGCGCGGATGGGACTGAAAGAAAATCTGAAGAAGGATATCTGGATGTCGGCTCGTCCTCCTCAGTCTCTCTGTGCCTCCGTGCCTCTGTGGTGAACGGTTTTGAATTTCATCAGCCACTCGCCTATAACTGACCAATGTCACAAACTCTGCAAGCGTTGGCTGAGTTCACTGCTGCCCGCCTGATCGGCGATGGCAGCATCGAGATCGATAAAGTGGCGAGCATCGCTCACGCCCAGAGCGGCGACCTGGTGTTTGTCGAATCCGACCGTCACCTCGAAGATGCCTTGAACTCGCACGCGAGCGCCGTCATTGCCGGCGAGTTCGCCGTCGGCTCATCCGCGCGAAAGCCGTTGCTGCTCAGTTCGCGACCACGCCTTGCTTTCGCCACCGCCGCCAAGCTCCTGTATCCCCGAACGCTGCCGACATCCGGCATTCATTCATCCGCCGTCGTTGATGCTTCGGCGAAAGTCGCGCCCACCGCCAGCGTTGGTGCCTTCACGGTGATTGAAGCGAATGCCGTGATCGGCGAGCGTTGTTCCGTTGGATCGGGATGCCACATCGGAGAAGCCGTGGTGATCGGCGACGACTGCGAGATCTATCCGCGCGTGGTGATCTATTCCGGAACCACAATCGGGCGCCGCGTCATTGTCCACGCGGGTACGGTCCTGGGTTCCGACGGCTTTGGATTTGTCCGCGACGAGAAGTTCGGACGCTACGTAAAGTTTCCGCAAGTCGGCCGCCTTGTCATCGGCGATTACGTTGAGATCGGCGCCAACTGCACCATCGACCGAGGCGCTCTCGATGAGACGGTCATTGGGCCGGGCACGAAGTTCGACAACCTGGTGCACATCGGCCACAATTGCGATGTCGGCGCCAACGTCGTAATTGCTGCCCAGACCGGCATTTCCGGCAGCTGTAGTGTGGGTGACGACTGCGTGCTGGGCGGACAGGTCGGCATGGGCGATCACGCCCACATCGAGCAGGGCGCTATCCTCGGAGGGCAAGCTGGAGTACTTCCCAATAAAACGATCCGCGGTAAGGGTGTGGTCTTCTGGGGAACGCCGGTCAAGCCGGTTCGCGAATATCTCAAAGAATTGGCAACGCTTTCGCGGCTCACCCGCAAGGCGGGGAAATAGGAGTTATGGCGCTCGTCGTGGTCGGTGGACACTCCCGTAGTGTAGGCAAGACCAGCGTGGTCGCCGGAATTATTGCCGCGCTGCCCGAAATGCGCTGGACCGCGGTCAAGATCACGCAATACGGTCACGGAATCTGCTCCGCCAACGGCGAACCTTGCGACTGCGCCACCGACGACCATTCGTGGGCAGTCACGGAAGAGCGTGACCGCAGCGGCGAGAGCGATTCGTCCCGATTTCTAGTGTCAGGCGCAGCGCGTTCGCTCTGGGTCCGCACCCGCCAGGGAATGTTGGCGGAAGTGATGCCGAGGCTCCGTAAGGAGTTGGCCAGTACGGAAAACGCTATCCTCGAATCCAACAGCGTGATGCGCTTCCTGCGTCCCGACCTCTATCTCACCGTGCTCGATGCTGCCAATCCTGACTTCAAGGCATCGGCCAAAGAGTACCTCGACCGCGCCGACGCCGTGATTCTCCAGAACGCCAAGGTCATTGGCCATGCAGATGTCTGGGAGCAGAAAGTCTCACTGAAGCCGGTCCAGAGGAAGGCGATCTTCCTTATCACTCCGCCACCCTATGTCACGCCGGAAATTGTGGACTTCGTGCGCCAGAAAATTCTGAATCTGTCACAAAGTAATTCACCACTGAGCCACTGAGAAACAGAGGAAATCCTGCGTGTTCTCCGTGTCCTTTGTGGTGAATTGCTTCTCTGTGCCTCGGTGTCTTTGTGGTAATTATTCGGTTTTCGGATCCAGCTTCAACGATGCGGAGTTGATGCAGTAGCGCAGTCCCGTCGGGCCTGGGCCGTCTGGGAAGACATGCCCGAGATGCCCGCCGCACCGTGAACAAGTGACTTCAACACGACGCATGCCAAAGCTGTTGTCTTCGTGCGAATCGACGTTCTCCACGCTTGCCGGCTGAAAGAAACTCGGCCAGCCGCACCCGGAGTCAAATTTCGTGTCCGACAGGAACAATTCCTGTCCGCAAGCGGCGCATTTGTAGACGCCCGGAGTCGTGACGTCTTCGTACTCTCCGGTGAAGGGCCGTTCCGTTCCCTTCTCGCGCAGCACGCGATATTGTTCGGGAGTCAATTCCTTACGCCACTCGTCTTCCGTCTTCTTGACTTTTTCCGTCATTAATACCCTCGCCCCATTGGATTATTTTCGACGCAGTTTCGTTGCAGGTATGGTACCCCAGAGCGCCATCAGGGACAGTGTTTAAGCCCTTGAAAGCCTCGGATGCTGTTAAAGATATTGACTTGCTACACTCTGCAACTGTTGTTCCACATTTTACACATCACAGTTAGATGTGACGCGTCGCACAGCGGCTTGGGACGTTCTCTTTTATCAAAGAAGGTGATGTCTTCTTGCCCGATTCGGCCGGACAGGCATCGTCCGGCATGCAGATCGACAGCCGCACCAGATGTTCGCGGTCAAACCTATGGCAAACCTTAAGGATGCAGGGCACCTTTTTCGGATGGCGGCGGTCTTCGCTGTGGGGATCGCCTTGTTCCTGGTCTTGCGCGGGATCTTTGTTCCCAAGACCTTTGGACAATATGGCCACTACCGGGCCGCGGCTATTGCCGACGTCGCCTCGAAACCGGTGATGTTCGCCGGCCATCAGGCTTGTGAAAGCTGTCACACCGATGTGCTCGATGTGAAGAGCAAGGGTGTGCACGCGCATGTCGCGTGCGAGTCCTGTCACGGCCCATTGGCCAAGCACGCCGACGACCCCACAGCGCTTCAGCCTCCGAAAATCGATGTCGCGGTGCTGTGCGTTCGCTGTCACGAGGCCAACATAGCCAAGCCAAAGACCTTTCCGCAAGTAGTTTCCGCCGACCATTCCGGCGGAGTGGCTTGCGACACCTGTCACAAACCGCATAGTCCGAAGATCGACAACGGAGTGGCCCAATGACCATCACGCGCCGTCGCTTACTGATGTTGCTGCCCGCTGCCGCAATCGCCTGGGACTCGATTCTTGCGGGCACGCCTGAGGCTTCCCCGAACTACAAAATGACCGAGCACTGGTGGGGCATGCTGATCGATATCACCAAGTGCATCGGCTGTGGTACCTGCGTCCAGGCCTGCAAGGCCGAAAACGATGTTCCCGACGGTTACTACCGTACCTGGGTCGAGCGCTACCACATTGCCAGCTGGGATAGCGAGATGCCGCAAGTCGATTCCCCCGATGGGGCATTGCACGGCTTCCCTCCCGCCAAGCAGGAAGGCGGGAAGAATTTCTTCGTGCCCAAGCTCTGCAACCATTGCGCGGATTCGCCGTGCACCCAGGTCTGTCCCGTGGGCGCGACCTTTGTCTCCCCCGATGGCGTTGTGATGGTTGACCAGAAGTACTGCCTGGGATGCCGCTACTGCATTCAGGCCTGTCCGTATGGCTGCCGCTTCCTGAATCCCGAGACCAACACGGCCTCCAAGTGCACGCTCTGCTATCACCGTATAACCAAGGGACTGACAACTGCCTGCTGCGAGACCTGTCCCACCGGCGCACGTCAGCTTGTGGACTTCAAGAACCCCAACGACCCCATCCACAAGTTCCTCGAAACGCATAGCGTTCAGGTACTGAAACCATACATGGCGACCAAGGCAAAAGTTTATTACTACGGCCTCGACGGCTCGGTGCGATAGGAGGATTTCTTGCACGGCATACCGGTTGAAGGTTTCATGTACCCCAACGAGATCGAGCTGCAGTGGAGCGTGCTGATCGTGCTCTACCCGTTCCTCACCGGACTGGTCGCCGGCGCCTTCATTCTGGCGTCGCTGGAGCGCGTGTTCCGCGTGGACGCGGTGAAGCCGACCTACCGGCTGGCGCTTTTGACCGCCCTGGCGTTCATGCTGATCGCGCCGTTACCACTGCAATTGCACCTCGGGCATCCCGAGCGCTCGCTGGAGATGTACTTGACGCCGCACACGTCGTCGGCAATGGCTATGTTCGGCTTCGTTTACCTGTGGTACCTGATGGCGGTCCTGGTGCTCGAGATCTGGCTGGACTACCGCCGCGACATCGTCGTGCGGTCGCAGGCCACCACCGGTTGGACGCGCTGGATCTACAAGGTCATGACGCTCGGCTCGACCAACATCAGCGAGCAGGCATTGGCACTCGACCAGAAAGTGGGCTGGATCATCACCGTCATCGGCATACCGTCGGCCTTCCTGCTGCACGGGTACGTCGGGTTCATTTTCGGCAGCGTGAAAGCCAACCCATGGTGGTCTTCTCCTCTGATGCCGGTGGTGTTCATCTTCTCGGCGATTGTCTCGGGCATTGCCACCGTCATGCTGGTGTACATGTTCATGTGCAAAGCCCGCGGTGCACAGATCGACATGAGATGCATCGACACGGTGGCAAAATACTTGTTCTACGCATTTCTCGTCGACTTCACGCTTGAGCTGCTTGACCTGATCCATCGCATCTATGAATCGGACGAGTCGTTCCGCAGCCTCGACTTCATGGTCCACACCAAGCTGTACTTCCCCCACATCGTGATTCAGATTCTGCTCGGCACTCTCACGCCAATCCTGCTGCTGGCAGCAACCCAGGTGCTACCCCTGAAAGAAGGACGGCGCAAGCTGATTTACGGATTCGCCGGATGCCTCACCCTGATGGGCATCTTCGCCATGCGCTGGAACGTGGTCATCGGAGGCCAGCTCTTCTCCAAGAGTTTCCTCGGCTACACCACCTACAAAATGGGCTTCGTTACACGTGAAGGATTGTTGGTCGCCATCGTGCTCACAATCCTGCCGTTCTTCATCTTGTGGGGACTGATGGAACTGCTTCCGCCGTGGGAGGAAACCCACTCGCTCGACTTGTCGCCAGGCTTGGCGCACGGCGACGATTAGTGCCAACGTCGAATATCGAGATGCCTTGAAGGGGCGCACCTTTAGGTGCGCCGTACAAGTCCCCTACTTTTTGTCATTCCTCGTGGGCTTCAGCCCGCGGGGAATCTGTTTTTCGAGTTTGTCGGCGAATCGTTCGAGATGCACCACTACTCAAACTGCTTGCGAAACTCCGCCAGTTGCTGCTTGAGTTCGGCGACTTCGTTCTGCAACGCTGGCACCGCTTCTTCCAATCGGCTCACCCGCTGATCGTCACCAGACGTTGAGACCACACGCGGCGGTGGCAACTCCCCCGCCTCCACCTCGCCGGAAAGCAAATGCGCGTAGCGGAATTCCTTGGTACCGGGTTGCCGGGGCAACACCACTGCCAGCGGAGGCTCGCGCTGCATCAATTTCTGCAAACTGGCTTGCACCGCGTCCAGGTCCTCGAAGCGGTGCATGCGCTCCGTCCGGCCGCGCAATTCGCCGGGCGTCTGCGGCCCGCGCAGCAGCAACACACACAGAACGGCGGTTTCGCCTCGCGAGAAATTGAAAGTCTCCTGCAAGCGATGTTCGTACTTGGTGACCCGACTGTCGGCGCCACCCGCAGGACCCGCCAGGCCATCGTTATGCAAACCGTTCAACGCGTCGCGCACCGCGCCTTCCTCCAGGTTCATGACGGGATCACGATTGTTTTTCTGGTTGCAGGCGTTGACCAGCGCATTCAGCGACAGCGGATAATAATCCGGCGTCGTGATGTCTTTCTCCACCAACGCGCCCAACACGCGAGCTTCGACGTCACTCAGCACGAAATTCATGAGCACGTCTTTTCTATCACAAACGCGGCAGATGAATGATTCGCCACAACGGCAGGCACATCAGGAGCATGGCGATCACCGCCAGTCCCACCCTGACCTGGTGAGTCTTGAAGCGTTGCGCGATGGCGGTCAACAACAGCACAGTGGCCAGCAACACGGTAACCCGCACATACATATCCGACGTCTCACGGGCCTTCGTCCCCTGTTCAAACACCTCCGAGGCCTGGTCCGTAAGCTTGGCCGATTGCTCCAAATGGGCATTGTGATATTCCGGCAGGAGCTGGGGACCGGGAGGAGCGTTCGGATTCGTGAGTGGTTCGGTTTTCAGCCACGCCTCATAGGCCACGCGAAACTCCGGTCGAAAGCGTCGTTGGAAGAGCTGTGCAATCTTCTGATCGCCAGTGGCAGCAGCTTTTATCCAATCAGAAAAGGTCAACGCATCATACAGCCGTTCCTGGTCGCCCAACGTCTTCAAGCCCTCGGCCGTGATGCGGAGTTTGGTGGACTGCTCGTAACGCTCATCCTGCATTCCATCCCACAGGGCTGCCTGGTATCCGCTCCATGCCGTGGCAATCGCGACCATCGCCAGAAGAATCGCTTCCACGATCTCCAGCGCCTCCAGCCAGCGCGCCTTCTGATGGGCCGCGTGCTCTTCGCGTTCATTCAACTTGTGAGCGATCTCGATGTTTACCCCGCCCGTTTCCGGCATGGCCTTGTCCTTTCCAGCGCGATGATATTGCGCACAATTCGTCTTTGTTGACCTCCCAAAGTAACGAGCGAGCGGAACTCTTGTCTACGGTTGGAAATGCCGGACCCGCGTTTACTTCACAGTCGCGGCAGGTGAAGAATGCGCCACATCGGGAGGCACAGCAAGAGCATGGCGACCACCGCGAGTCCCACCCTGACCTGGTGGGTCTTGAAGCGCTGCGCGATGGCGGTCAACAACAGCACCGTGGCCAGCAAGACGGTAACCCGCACATACATGTCTGACGTAGCACGGGCTTTGGTCCCCTCCTTGAAGAGCTCCGAGGCCTGTCCGTTCAACTTGGCCGATTGCTCCAGATGGGCATTGTGATATTCGGGCATGAGCTGCGGACCGGGAGGGGCGTTCGGATCATTGAGCGGGTTGGTCTTCAGCCACGCCCCATAGGCCACGCGAAACTCGGGACGAAAGCGGCGCTCGAACAGGTGCGCAATCTTCTGCTCTCCACTGGCGTCCGCCTTGAGCCATTCGGAAAATGTCATCGCATCGTACAGCCGCTCCTGGTCGCCCGTCGTCGTCATGCCCTGGGCATCGATCCGGAGCTTGGTTGACTGTTCGTAGCGTTCATCCTGCATTCCGTCCCACAGCGCCGCCTGGTAGCCGCTCCATGCCGTGGCAATCGCGACCATCGCCAGAAGCACCGCCTCCACAATCTCAAGCGCCTCCAGCCATGCTGAGCTGTGAGGCGCCGAATGCTCGTGTCCCTTCATTCAGCTTGTGAGCGATCTCGATATTCACTCCACCCGTTTCCGGCATAGCGTCTCCTCTTGCAGCGCGACGAAGTTGCGTACTGCCCTTTTTTGCTACCCCCACAAACTAACGATCTTGGGGAACATTTGTCTACTGGCGAAAATGCAGGCGCCGACTCGCGCCACGATAGAATCAAGCTACCGATGGACGGTCCCAGCCAGACGCCCACATTCGAAGTGCTCTTCGACCACGCCGAGCCCAGTCCGTTCGCGGACGACGCTCTTTCCCCGTACGGTAATTTTGGCTTCCCTTCGCCGCCCGCCGATCGCCCCTGGATTTACACCAACTTCGTGCAATCGCTCGACGGAATCGTAAGCCTGCTGGGCAAGTACGCCTCCGGCGGTGAGATTTCGCAGTCCCGCGCCGATCGCTGGCTGATGGATTTGCTGCGAGCTCACGCCGACGCCGTGATCATGGGCATGAACACCCTGCGTGAAGAGCAGAGCAATCGTGGTCCAGAAAGCCGGGGTATCGTCTTCCAGGTCGTCGAGCCTGAGTTGTTGGAATTGCGCAAGAAACTCGGCAAAGACCGGCAACGTAATATCTTCGTTACCCGCGCTACCGATCTCGATCTCTCGCGGCTGAAGGCCTTCGACGGCGATGCCGTCGATGTCGCCATCGTCACGTCGCCGGCAGGTGCCGGGCGGCTTGGCCCCCTAACCACGCATCCGCATGTTGTGGTAATTGCGACCGGAACCGGTGAAACGCTTGATCTCGCTGATGCGGTGCAAAAGCTCCGTACCGAACTCGGAATCAGCTACCTGCTCTGCGAAGGTGGCCCGACGCTGTACGGCAACCTGGCGCGCGCCGATCTGGTCGACGAGAAGTTCCTTACCGTCTCGCCACTCGAGATCGGACAAGAGGTTCCCCCGGAACAGGAGCGATTGCCCAGCGAAATAGGAATATCGCCATTGTTGCGGCCCACGGTTTTCGCTGGCCCCGGCTTCACCAAGGAAACGATGACGCAGTGGACCTGGCTCAGTTGCCGCAAATCGGGTGACCACCAGTTCAATCGCTACCGGCGCAAGAGATGATGGGCAATCATCGGAGTTAGCCGAGAACTCTCGTCATGAAATAACTTGCGTACTGGCGATACTTCACTCGCAATCGTTCACGGCTCGTCTGTGCAGTTTATGGTGGTGACAGCCGTTACAACGCCCCATCCGTAAATTATGTTGCAGACTTCTTAGGGCAAGTTGAGATCCCAAGGATTGTGTAGAGAGGGCAGAGACCGGTAGCGCCCGTAAGTATGGGGATTAGGCCAATCCAGCCCCAGGCAGTTTTTGGCCCAACGAAGACGAGGGAGAGGAGAACGACACCGACAAGAACGCGGAGGACACGCTCGACGGGGTGTTCGGTAACGACCAGGAAATTCTTCATATCACCTTCTAAGGGATATTGGGTTTCGTCCATCATCCTGCGGTCTAACAAAGAAAATAGCAAGCCAGAGGAGATAAAAATTGTGAACACGCCTTATCACAACTAATCCGAGCACTTCACTCATTAACGCACCAACTCATCGACCACTGCCTCGACGTGAATTACGGTCGTGTCGAGAAACTCGATGCCATCATTAGCAGCCTCTCGCAACAGCAGAGGAAGTTCCGTTCCCGCCAGGACGAGAGCTTCTATCCCGTCTTCAGCCTGCATGCGCCGTGCGATGCTCATGATTTCCTCTCGGCTCTGCGAGAGGAACTGGTTCTTCAACAGCTCACCGATGTACTTCTTGTGGATGAAGTCGCGCTCCACCTCGGTAGGCGTCACAAGCGCAATTCCCGCCCGCTGGAACTCCTTGGGATAGAAGCTCGCTCGCATGGTGAATCCGGTTCCAAACAGGCCGGCCTTCTTCAGGCCGAGCGCCTTGGCATGGTCGGCGGTGGCGCGCACGATGCTGAGGAGCGGGATGGCTGACCGCCGCTGGAGTTCGTCGAACACCAAGTGAGGTGTGTTGGCGGCGATGAAGGCGAAGTCTGCTCCCGCGCGCACCAGCGCTTCAACGCCAGAAGCAAGATAATCGGCCAGATCATCCAGCCGTCCGGCGTCGAGCATGGCGATGCCCTTGTCCACGTCGAGGCTGTTGATGACGATGTGCGGATTCCCGCTATCGGGTTTCCTCGCACGATAGCGCGCGATGATGGACCGGTAGTAGTCGATGGTGGACTCAGGCCCGAGCCCACCGATCATGCCTGCGGTTTTCATTTCAGTTGTCAGTTATCGGTTGTCAGTTGCCAGTTTCAACCACGGAGCTCAGGATCCCACACTTTCCAACACCGGGAAATGTCGGGCCACTGACTACATCCCTTTCTCCAGCGTCTCGGCCGCGCGGTTCAGCGCCTCGGTCAGCAGCTTGAGCTGCTGCTCCGTCAGCGCCGCATCGTTGGCATCGATCGCTTCGTTGACACCGGGGATCACGACCGCCGCATATCCTGTGTATTTTCCGGGAGCGTAAATCGAGTGCTTGAACCACGGCCGGCCGGGCAGCCCGTCGATGAGGAACGCCCTCTCCGTGTCGCGCAGTGCCTGATTGACGTGCGCCGTATTCCCTTTCATCGCGCTCTGGACTTGCAGCATCTGCGCGCCCGCCTTCTCCAGTCGTGACGCCGCTTTTTGTGCGTCGGCGAACGACGGCGACTTCGCGCCAAATGTATCTTTCGACTTCTGGTCGGCCGCCTTCACGTACTCGCCGATCTCCTTACCATAGTCTTCGTAATTGAACGGCAGGACATCCTCGGAGGCCATGCGTATTGTGTCGAGCCCATAGACCCTCGCCATCTGCTGTTCGTACGCGAAGGTCGGATCGCCAAACTTGGTGAACCAGGCGAAGTTGTCGAACACCGAGTGGTACACCCCATACGGCCCGCTGGATCCGATGTCGGCCGACGGAACCCCCAAGTGCTGCAGGAACGGCGTGTAGTCGGAGCCGCTGCCCAGGTCGCCGACGTTGACGTCTTTCCTCACCACCGCATTCGGCTCGCGCGAACCGGCGCCACTCGAGGCGCGATCGTGCCCGCGTTCTTTCTCGCGCTTTTCCTGGGTCGCCTTCCACTGCTCGTACACGCTTCCGCCCTTCGGACTCGGTACAGCTTTTGATATCTCGCGCAAGTATTGCTTCAAACTCGGCACCGACGATGCCCCGAAATCCGGTCCGGCAACGGCGACATCCATATTGAAATACGCGACCGCCTGGCGGAGTTCGTCCGCATGCTGCTCGGCAAACTCGGTTGAGCCGATCAGCCCGAACTCCTCCGCATCCCAACTGGCGAACACAATCGTCCGCTTCGGCTTCCACCCCGTTTTCAGCAACTCCCCGAGGCCGTGCACAGCTTCCAGTTGTGCCGCCGTGCCGCTATTGGGATCGACCGCCCCATACACCCAGGCATCGCGATGATTTCCAGTGATAACCCACTGCTCGGGAAACTCGCTGCCCTTCACCATGCCGACCACGTCGTAGATCGTGGTCCACTGATAGTTCTGCTTCAGCAGCATGTGCACCTTCACCGGGCCGGGACCCACGTGATAGGTGAACGGTAAAGCTCCCTGCCATTCCCGAGGCGAGTCCGGCCCGCCCAGGTTCGCCAGAATCGGCGTGGCGTCGGCATAGGACAGAGGCGTCGTAGGTATTCGCGGCATGTCAGTCGCCTGATCGGGAGAGATGCGCTTGCTGTCGGGAAGATCAGGTACGGAAGCGATTCCCGGCGTGGTCGGATCGCCGGGGTAAAAGAACAGGTACTGAATCGAGCCCCGCTGCACGCCGGTATCCGGACGCCAAGGTCCCTTGGGATACTTGTCGCCCTTGAAGTAGCCATCGTCCCATGGATCGGAGTAGATGATGACGCCCACGCAACCGTATTCCGAAGCCACGAACGGCTTCACGCCACGGAAATTCACACCGTAGCGAACGATGGCGATCTTGCCTTTCGTTTCGACTCCCAACTCCTTCAGCTTCTTGAAATCCTCGGGCCGCCCGTAGTTCGCATAAATGACGTCAGCAGTTACGTCGCCCGACGGCGAGAATCCGTTGAACGCCGTCACCACACGGGGATCATCCTGATACGGGTCGTCGCTCACATGCTCGCGCGTGGGGCCGTGCATCACGACGCCTTCCGGCGCGACCACATCGACTTTGATCTCCGCCGGCAGGTTCATCCAGACCTTGTATTCCTGGATATAGGCATCGAGTCCGGCTTCCTTGTATTTCTGCAGGACGTACTCAGCGGTCTTCTTGTCCTCAGGAGACCCCGCCACATGCGGCGCCGAAGTCAGGATGCGCAAGTGTTCCTTAGCCAGCTCAGCACTGGGCACAGCCAGAAACGTCTTCTCCGCCTGCAACTCCGCGGTGGCATTCTGATACCCGCTGATCGTCGTCGGGGGATTAAACGGGGCCTTCTCAGTTGACTGTTGGCTGTAGGCAATGGGCGAAAGGTTGAGCGTGAGAACCAAAAGAGCAGCAAAAAGTCGGTTCAATCGGAGATTCTCCTCGGAATGCGGTTGACATCTAGATTACCCGAAGAAACCCTGTCTTGCTCTCGGGAAACACTCCCGACCTGCCCGCGCGTTGTGACCCGCATCACGGCTTCTCTGGCGATCTCGTACCAAAATCGAAGACAGGAGAAAAATCATGGAGCCGTTCCGCTATCACGTATTCGTCTGTACGCAAGAGAAACCCGAGGGAGTCACCTGTTGCCCGGCCAGCGGTTCAATGAGCATCTTGGGGGCCCTGCACGGCGAGTTGGGCAAGCAGGGACTCAGCAACGACGTTCAGGTCTCGACCTGCGGGTGCCTCGGCTTGTGCGATGACGGCCCCATCATGATCGTCTATCCCGAAGGCGTCTGGTACCGCAAACTCAAGCCCACCGACGTCCCCGCGATCGTGACCTCGCACCTACGCGCCGGCAATGTGGTCTCGCGGCTGCAATGGAACGATCCTCCCGCAATGAAAGCCGCGGCGACCGAGCATACACAGCACTACCTAGCGATGGTCAAAGCTAGAGACGAGGCCGGCACACTTCCCGACGACCTCAATGACATGGTGCGCGCCTTCATGCCCAGCCGGGCAGTGCTCACCGCGCTTGAACTCGACATATTCACCGCCGTTGCTGAAGGCGCTACGGCGCAGCAAGTGGCCAAGACGGCCAACGCCGATCCACGCGCCACGGAGATGCTGCTGAATGCGCTGGTAAGTTTGAAGCTGCTCGAAAAGCGCGAGGAAACCTACTTCAACACGACCGCCAGTGCGCGCTTCTTCGCCGAAGGTTCGCGCGACAGTGCCCGCGCAGGCTTGCTGCACACCGCCAACCTTTGGCATCGTTGGTCCACCTTGACGGAGGCTGTGCGCGCTGGAACGTCAGTGGCTGCCCGCGTTCGCGACGAGAACTGGGCCAGGACCTTCATCGCGGCCATGGATCGCAACGCCAGGGAGCGCGCCGGTGCGGTGGTGAAGGCGGTTTCGGCCAACGGGACCAAGCGCATGTTCGACTTGGGCGGTGGCTCGGGAGCTTACTCCATCGCATTTGCGCAGGCTGTGCCTGGACTTACGTCGGAGATCCTCGACACCGGCGAAGTCGTTCCTCTTGCGCAGGATTACGTCCGGAAAGCCGGACTCGCCGACCGCATCACCACGCGGGTAGGTGACATGCTGAGCGACCCGCTGGGCAAGAATTACGACCTGATTCTGGTCTCCGCGATCTGCCACATGTTTTCCGCAGAAGAGAACCGTGAATTACTGCAACGCGCCTACTTCGCACTAGCTCCCAAGGGACAAATCGTCGTGCAGGATTTCATTCTGGAGCCGACGAAGACCGCTCCCCGCGCCGCCGCTCTGTTCTCGCTGAATATGCTGGTGGGAACTCGAGCCGGCAGCAGCTACAGCGAGCCGGAATACGCGAGCTGGCTGCGCGATGCTGGCTTCAGCGATGTCCGCCGCGTGCGCCTGCCCGGCCCCAGCGGCCTCATGATCGGCGTTCGTGCTTAGAAGTGAGAGCGATGGAAATCCAGGTATCGGGTGCCCCACTCAAGCTGCCTTTGCTTGAGTGGGGTCCTTAGACTTTCCCCTTACATGAATCTGGCTGCCCCATCCTTATCGTCCGCCGTGGCGGACCAAACGATAGGACTCGTGGTGCGGAAGAACTCGTCCAGCAACGGTAGCACGATGTTCCTGCTGCGTCCCTCTACGCCGCCGGACTGGTCTGTGCAGGCGCCGCCGCCCCTACGACTGGCACAAGCCCGATCTTCTGCGACGGCGCAGGTTCGCGCAAATCCAGCATCTCCCGCACCCGCGGCAGCGCCGCGCGCATCGCAGCTTCACCAGCGGCAATCAATTCGTCGGCCCTTTCGAAGCAATCGTAGGTGAAGCCGCTGACGTTAGGCTCAATCACCAGATTGGCGTCCTTAACCCACGCCTCGGACAGCTTCGATTGTGCGATGCAGAAGCAATGGCCGATTACTTCGAAGACATGGCGCGGAGGCCGAGCGTCGCTCCAGTTGGCGCTGAGGTAGATGCCGATCACGCGATCTGCGCCCATGCGACGCAACGGCGTGGTCGGCACAGCATAGGCCAGCATGCCATCGATATACGAGTGCCCGTCGATTTCCACCGGAAGAAACATGCCCGGATAGGCGCAACTGGCGCGGATCGGGTCGACCAGCGCTCCTTTGGTAAAGACAACTGGCTCGCCCGTGCGAAACTCGGTGGCGGTAATGGCCAGCGGAATGGCCAAATCCTCAAAGGTATGTTTCTTCAGGGTGCGTTCGAACAAGCGCACCATGCGATCGCTGTTGCAGAACCCATAGCGCGAAAGCGTCCAGCGGGCGAAGTCGCTAAAGCGCAGAGTCCGAGCCATGGCTTCCAACTCGACCGACGTCATCCCGCCGCAGTAGGAAGCTCCGATAATCGCTCCCACGCTCGTGCCGGCCACGTAGTCCACGGGAATATTCTCTTGCTCGAGGACCTTCAGTGCGCCGATGTGAGCGATGCCCCGAGCGAATCCTCCACCTAGAGCTATTCCGAGCGTCAACCGGGGAGAGGGGAGCAACTCGTTAGGCGAACGTGTCAGTTCCCGAGAAAATGCACGCACCGAGCGTACGATGCGATCCAAGTTACTCAAAGTCTTACCTCACTCGACGGCGGCTTTCCGACCATCGGTCACTGCTTCATGGATGCCATTCCGCGACACGATGATGCGGCAATTTTGCCTCAGAAAACAGTATCATTCGACTCACCTCGTCAAACTCAGGCGAAATATTTACGTTGGCTCCCTATGTACCCGATAAACCCGGAAAGTTGTCAGCAGTGGCGGGACTCTGCCAAACTAGCCTTTTCCCTTCTGCTAAACCCATGGTGCGTGAAACCTCGGCTGGCGGTGTGGTGCTCCGAAAGATGCGTGGCCGCTGGTATCTAGCGGTGATAGAACCGCACATGGACCGGCCCAGACGAAACATCAAGATCAGGAAGGTAAATCGGACGCCGGCCGACGCTGAGCTGGTCGCTTTGCCGAAAGGCTCCATCGACCCGGGCGAGAAGCCGGAAGAGACTGCCCTGCGGGAAGTGCGCGAGGAGACGGGTGTTCGCGCTGACATGGTCGCCAAACTGGCCGACATCAAGTACATTTATGTTCGCAACTGGGGAGATCGCGCCAAAGTCTTCAAGATCGTCAGCTTTTACCTGTTGCTATACCGTTCCGGTCGCCTGGGGAATATTGCGCCCGCAATGCGGGTCGAGGTGCAAAATGCCTTCTGGCTTCCCTTGGAAGAGGCTCCTTCAAAACTAAGCTACAAAGGTGAGCGTGAGGTTGCGGAGCGCGCACTCGAGTACCTGAAAATCCATCCCGAGCTCGGAGATCATGCCACAGACACCGCACATTGAGCGCCACTTTACTGCGGGCGAAATCGTCCGTGACGTTGTCATTGGAATGTCGGACGGCCTGACCGTGCCCTTTGCACTTGCCGCCGGCATTTCCGGAGCGGTGGATAACAGCCGCCTGGTCGTCGTTGCAGGAATGGCCGAAATCGCCGCTGGATCCATCGCTATGGGCCTGGGCGGATACCTCGCCGCCCGCAGCGATGCCGAACACTATGAAAGCGAGCGCCGACGCGAAGAATCCGAAGTCGAAGAAATTCCCGACGAGGAAGCCCGTGAGGTCCAAAAAGTCTTTACGGACTATGGATTGACGCGCGAAGAAAGTGCGCCAGTGGTCGCGGCTCTCACCAAGAAGCCCAAAGAGTGGGTGGACTTCATGATGCGCTTCGAATTGGGCCTGGAAGAGCCCGATCCCAAGCGTGCTTTGCAGAGTGCAGCAACCATTGCCGCGTCCTACATCGGCGGCGGATTTATTCCGCTCTCTCCCTACCTGTTTTTCCACAGCTCACGCCAGGCCCTGGTGTGGTCGGCCGTGGTTACGCTGCTGGCGCTCGCAGTTTTCGGCTACATCAAAGGCCGTTTCACGGGCTCCAAACCCCGCAGGTCGGCGCTGCAAACCGTTGTAATTGGGGGGCTTGCTGCCGGAGCCGCCTTCCTCATCGCTAAAGCGATCTCCTGACCCAAATCGGGACGAGCAAGCAAAAGAAATTTGAGATTTTCATTGACTGAATGAGGATTCATTCACTACTATCAGGACAACTTAATACGGCGCGCGCCGTTGCCATCCTCACCCCACATCTTGCGGCGCGCGCTCCTTGTATTTTTAGGCCGTTCGATTGATGAGGAGAGCAAAATTGATGAGCCGTCTCCCTCTGTTTCGCATTCATCCTCTTTTCCGCATTAGTCCGCGGTCATCCCGCATCCTTCATCCTGAGCTAGGTACGTCACACAATCGAAGTTCTTAAATCTCTTGTAGCTGCCATAGCGTCTGAATCAATAACCCCAGTCCGGCGCGCTTCCGCCGGCAAGAAGTTGGAGCGCTTGAGCATCCATGCAGAAACGAATCGATAAGGTCGCAGTCCTGGGCGCGGGCACCATGGGCGCCCGCATCTCCGCGCACCTGGCAAATGCCGGTGTTCCTTCTTACCTGTTTGATATTGTTCCTCCCGACGCCGACGGTCCCGCGCGCAATCGCTTCTCCGCCGCCGGCAAGGAAGCCGCGGTGAAGTCGAAACCTGCCGCCTTCTTTAAGCCGTCGCTGGACTGCCTGATCACCATCGGCAATTTCGAGGACGACCTCCAAAAGCTCTCCGAAGTGGACTGGATCATCGAGGCCGTCATCGAAGACCTCGACCTCAAGCGCGAGTTGCTGCGCAAGGTCGATGCCGTCCGCAAGCCCGGAACCATCATCACCACCAACACCAGCGGCCTTCCTGTCGCCAAAATCGCCGCGGGCTTCTCCGAAGACTTCCGCCGCTGCTGGTTTGGCACGCACTTTTTTAATCCTCCGCGCTATATGCGGTTGCTGGAAATCATTCCCACCGCTGACTCCGATCCTGCGGCCATGAAGACCATCGCCGACTTTTGCGATCTGCACCTCGGCAAGAGCGTGGTGCAAGCCAAGGACACGCCCAACTTCATCGCCAACCGCATTGGCACCTTCTCCATGCTGAACGTCATGCGTGTCATGCAGGAGATGGACCTGAGCGTCGAAGAAGTGGACGCCCTCACCGGCTCCGCCGTCGGCTGGCCCAAGACCGGCACCTTCCGCCTCGGTGACATGGTCGGCCTCGACATTCTCGGCCACGTCGTTCGCAACGGCGCCATCAACATCAAGGACGAGCGCAGCGACCTGAAGCTGCCGCCATTCTTCCTCGAAATGCTCAACCGCAAGTGGCTGGGCGACAAAACCAAGGGCGGCTTCTACAAGAAGCAGAAGGGCCCCGAGGGCGAGCAGCGCTTTGCATTTGATTGGAAGACCATCGAGTATCGCCCGCTGCAGAAAGCCAAGCTGGCCGCACTCGAAATGGCGAAGAGCGTCGACGATTTGCCTGAGCGCTTGAAGATGCTGATTGCGCCCTCGAAAGACAAGGCGAATCAATTCCTGTGGAGCGTGCTCTCCGATCTGTGGACCTACTCGGCCAACCGTGTCCCTGAAATTTCCGACTCGATCGTCGAAATCGACAAGGCCATGAAGACCGGTTTCAACTGGGAGATGGGCCCGTTCGAACTATGGGACGCCGCCGGCGTCGCCAAGACCGTCGAGCGCATGAAGAAGGAAGGCAAGCCGGTCGCTGCCAACGTCGAGAAGTTGCTGGCGTCGGGAAAGACGAGTTGGTACGCTGACGATCCCAAGGTTGCCAGCGGACGCAAGTACTTCGACGTGACGACCGGCGAGTACCGCGACGAAATAGTTCCCGCCGGAGTCTGGTCGGTCACCGTCGCCAAGAAAGCCAATGGCGTGGTCAAGAAAAACGCCGGGGCCTCACTGATCGATATCGGCGACGGTGTCGGCTGCATCGAGTTTCACTCCAAGATGAACGCGCTTGGCGGCGACATCGTGTCGCTGATCACCCAGACCATGAAGGGTGGCGGCGGAGCCGAAAACTTCGACGCCTTCGTCATCACCAACGACGCATCCAACTTCTCCGTCGGCGCCAATATCATGATGTTGCTCATGGCGGCCCAGGAAGAAGAGTGGGACGAAGTTGACATGGCCATCCGTCAGTTCCAGAACATGACGCAAGCCATCAAGTTCTCGCCCAAGCCGGTTGTGGTCGCGCCCTTCGGCATGACCCTCGGCGGCGGCACGGAAATCACCCTGCATGCTCACTCTCGCCGGCCTCACGCCGAGCTGTATGCCGGACTCGTCGAAGTCGGCGTCGGCTTGCTGCCCGGCGGCGGAGGTTGCAAGGAGATGACCCTCCGCGCCATCCACAAGGCGACGCATATCCGTCCCCAAGGCCGTGGCGAGAGCGTCGAGTTGATGGAAGCCATGAAGCAGGCCTTCGAAATCGTCGCTCTGGCGAAGGTTTCGACCTCGGCTTTGGAAGCCAAGAATTATGGCTTCATTTCACCGGGTGAACTCATCACCATGAACCGCGAGCGGGTCCTTACCGACGCCAAGACCCGCGCGCTGGAACTCTTCCACGAAGGCTTCCGGCCGCTGACTATGCGTACGGACATCCCAGCGCCCGGCGAGAGCATCCTGGCAACGTTGAAGATGGGAATCCACATCATGCGCTGTGGCGAGTTCATCTCCGATCACGAAGTGAAGATCGCCACCAAGGTTGCCCACGTGCTCTGCGGTGGAGAGGTCAACCCCGGCACTCTGGTCAGCGAGCAGTATCTGCTCGACCTAGAGCGCGAGGCCTTCAAATCGCTCGCCGGTGAAAAGAAGACCCAGGAGCGCATTCAGTACACGTTGAAGACAGGAAAGACATTGAGGAATTGAGACTTACTTGTTATAACATCATATTATAAAGGTATGTTTGTAACTTACAGTAAACGGGGTTAAGATAAGTCTTGAACAGGAGGTAAGCACATGGCTTACATTGATCCCAATAGAGTGATTGCTCCCAAGTCTCTGGTCAGCGATGTCGAAGTGGTGTACGACAGTGGACCGCAAACGGAAGAAGGTTGGTCGGTGGTCAGGCTCCGATGGGACAGGAAAGACGCGGTGGGCATTCGTTGGAACGGCGACCCGGATGACAAAGGCATCGGTACTCCACAGGCCTTCGGACAACCCACGTGGTTTCTCGTCCCCAGTGAGCTGCAGGACAAGGTACTGGAGGAGGCCGAGAAGTTAGCACGGGGAGGACACGACGCATTGAAGGCGGGTTACGCTGAAATGGCGCGTGACACAGAGCATGAACGGGAAGCCCACGAGTGGAGCGAAGGATTGATACGAGACCAAGCCAATGAATAGGGGTGAAGTGTGGTGGGTTTCCTTCGATCCTTCGATCGGTGGGGAAATACAGAAGACACGCCCCGCTGTCATTATGAGCAATGATGCCGCAAATTCGATGCTCAATCGCGTGGTTGTCATTCCCCTGACGAGCAAGACGGCGAGACTTTACCCTGGACAGGCCTTCGTCACGCTACAGGGAGAGCTCCGAAAGGCCATGGCGGATCAGGTGACGACCGTCTCGAAGCTACGACTGGGCAACTTGATTGGATCGCTCTCACCGAAGGATTTGGTTTTGGTGGAGAACTCGGTTTTGCAGCACCTTGGAATAAGACGCTAGCTGAGGTTCCTCCGCGCATTCCCCTAATGTGTGTTGGAAGAGTTTTAGCCGCGTAGCAGCGGCAGGGTCTGATAATTAGTTGGTTAACGTGACCATTACGAAAATGCGACAGACTGGGCGAATATCGACCCCTAACTCCTTACCCAAGACTTGGATACATATAACTCGTTTTGAATTATATTCATGCGAACAATTTCAGCCCAAGCCATTGATTCTAAATGGTCGTGAAACACGTATTGCCACAATTTGGCGCACAGAACACCGCACTCCAGAATCGACGAACATGTTAGCTACTAGTTACCAGTCACCAGTCACCAGCTACGGAGCCTCTCATGCGTGAAGTCGTAATCGTCAGTGCCGTTCGTACCCCGGTCGGAAAAGCCTACAAAGGAACCTTGCGGGCCACCCGTCCCGATGACCTCGCCGCCTACGCCATCAAGGGCGCGCTGGAGCGCGTGCCCGCAACTCGATCCCTAAGGAAATCGAGGACGTGATCCTGGGTTGCGCCATGCCGGAAGCCGAACAGGGCATGAACGTGGCGCGCATCGCGTCGCTCCGTGCCGGACTGCCGGTCGAGGCTTCGGCCATGACCATCAACCGCTTCTGTTCGTCGGGCCTGCAGGCCATTGCAATGGGCGCTGAACGCATCATGGCCGGTGGAGCCGAGGTCGTCGTCGCGGGCGGCGTCGAATCGATGACCATGATTCCCATGGGCGGCAACAAGGTCTCGGCGAACCCGTGGTTGGTGGCGAACTACCCTGACTCCTACCTCTCTATGGGACTGACCGCTGAGCGACTGGCCGTACGCTTCGACATTACGCGCGAGCAGTCTGACCAGTTCTCGGTCGAGAGCCACAAGAAAGCCTTCGCGGCCATCGAGGCGGGCAAGTTCAACGACGAGATCGTGCCGGTACCCGTCAGCTTCACTACCCCGAACGGCAGCAAGCCGAAGCGCACCGAAATCATCTTCAAGATGGACGAAGGTCCCCGCGCCGACACTTCGCTGGAAGCACTGGGTGCGCTCAAAGCGGCGTTCCACGTAAAAGGTACCGTCACCGCCGGCAATTCGTCCCAGATGTCGGACGGGGCGGCGGCAGCGGTCGTCATGTCCGCCGAGCGCGCCAAAGCGTTGGGACTGAAGCCGCTGCTTCGCTTCGTCAGCTTTGCGACTGCCGGATACAAGCCCGAAGAGATGGGCCTTGGCCCAGTGTTCGCCATTCCCAAGGCGCTGAAGCTGGCTGGACTCAAGCTGAGCGACATCGACGTAATCGAGTTGAACGAGGCCTTCGCGGCACAGTCACTGGCTGTGATCAAAGAAGGCGGGCTGGATCCGTCGAAGGTAAACCCGAATGGCGGAGCGATCGCGCTGGGACATCCCCTGGGATGCACCGGAGCCAAGCTGACGGCGACTGTGGCGCGCGAACTCAGGCGCCGCGGCGGACGTTACGGCATGGTGACCATGTGTGTAGGCGGCGGCATGGGTGCCGCAGGCATCTTCGAGAATTTGCAGTAAGAGATATTTCACCACGGAGGCACGGAGTACACGGAGAAGAACAAAAATTCTAGTTTGCTGATCCTCAAGTTCGGGCTTGCGAGAAACATCGGTCGCCACACCACGCAGCCCCGGAGGGGCGACAGAGCTTAGCCCAGCGCTTCAGCACTGGGCAGGCGCGAATTGAAGACCCGAGTCCCGGAGGGACGGCAGATGAGAAACGCACAAAAGCGAGGTAAACAACGATCCTAGATTTCCGCTTTTCTCCGTGACCTCCGTGTCTCCGTGGTGAAAAAGATCTTGAGTTAACTTAGAACTGAGGTTGAAGATGGCCACAACAACAGTAGCTCCCAAGACAAAAATTACGGGCGGAAGTTTTCTGCTCGAAGACCACAACCTGGAAACCGTCTTCACTCCTGAAGACTTCAACGAAGATCAGCAGATGGTCGCCAAGCTCGCCGATGAGTTTGCGGTCAACGAACTGCTCCCCAACGTCGAAAAGATCGAGCACAAAGACTGGCAGGTCACCGTCGATTTGCTCAAGAAGGCTGCCGAGATGGGCCTCACCAACGCCGACGTTCCCGCCGAATACGGCGGCTCTGACATGGACAAGATTTCGTCCGCGATCATCGCCGACCACATGGCGAAATGCGGCAGCTTTGTCGTCTCCATGGGCGCGCACGCCGGCATCGGCACCCTTCCCCTCGTCTTCTTCGGCACCGACGAACAGAAGAAGAAATATCTGCCGAAACTGGCTGCAGGCGAGATGATCGGCGCGTACGCGCTGTCGGAAGCAACCAGCGGTTCCGACGCGCAGACCAGCCGCACCCGCGCTGTGTTGTCGCCCGATGGCAAGCACTACATCTTGAACGGCGAGAAGATGTGGATCACCAACGCCCACTTCGCCGACCTGTTCACGATCTTCGCCACCCTCGACGGCAAAAAACTGACCGCGTTCCTGGTCGAGAAGGACTTCCCCGGCTTCTCTGTTGGCGCGGAAGAAAAGAAGATGGGCATCCGCGGCTCGTCCACGGCGCCGCTCATTCTCAACGACTGCAAGGTACCTGTCGAGAACGTTCTCGGCGAAATCGGCAAGGGACACATCATTGCGTTCAACATCCTCAACGTGGGCCGCTTCAAGCTCGGCGCCGGATGCGTCGGCGGGGCGCGCACCTCGCTGCAGAATGCCATCGCCTACGCCAAGGACCGCAAGGCCTTCACCAAGTCGATCTCCGACTTCGGCCTGATCCGCGAGAAGATGGCGCAGATGGCGATCGGCATCTATGCCAGCGAGTCCATGGTCTATCGCACCGTCGGCATGATGGAGAACGCCATGCCGGAAGGCGAGAAGAGCTCCGAGGTCATCCGCAAAGCGATTGAAGAGTACGCAGTCGAGTGCTCCATCATCAAGGTTGCGGGTTCTGAGATGCTCGATTTCGCGGTGGATGAAACCGTCCAGATTTATGGTGGTTACGGCTTCGTCGAGGAGTACCCGGCGGAGCGGGCCTATCGCGATTCGCGCGTGAACCGCATCTTCGAGGGCACCAACGAAATCAACCGCCTCATCATCACGGGATGGCTGCTGAAGCGTGCCATGAGCGGACAGCTCGCGCTACTGCCGGCCATCAAGAAGACGATGGACGAAGTGATGGCGGGCCCGTCGTTCGATGAACTCGAGGGCACCCTGGCTGCCGAGCAGAAGATCGTCGGCAATGCCAAGAAGCTCTCCATGCTGGTAGCCGGTGCGGCTTCGCAGAAGTACATGCAGAAGCTGGCCGATCAGCAGGAAATCATGGGCGCGATTGCCGACATGGTGATCGAGACGTTTGCCATGGATTCCTGTCTGCTGCGCGCACGCAAGTTCGTCGAAGCCAACGGCGAACAGAAGGGCGCGCTGGTGGTGGCGATGACGCAGGTCTATATCGCGTGTGCAATGAGCCGGCTAGAAGCCAATGCCAAGAAAGTGATCGCAGCCGTGGCGGAAGGCGACATGATGCGCACCCAGGTTGCCATCGTCCGCCGTCTGGTAAAGCACGAACCGGTCAACGTGATCGCGCTACAAGAACTGGTTGCGGCTCGTGTGCTCGAGACCGGTAAGTACGTAACGGTGTAGAAGAACATTCACCACAGAGGTACTGAGACACTGAGGACGGTGAAGCAGTAGAGGGCGGAGCCAATAACTCCGCCCTGCATTTTCTTCCGAGATTGAGACTGTGATGCGTCGAGAAGATGCCTGACACGAAGCCGAATATCTGGAATCGGACACCGTCCGGCAAGTCTTGCGGCTGGTCGGCATGAGTTGTAGGATTGCGATATGGCAGACTTAATCACCGGTTTGCGGCAGGTTATTCAGGACCTGGTCGCTCCTGATCTCAAGGCCATCTTGTCCCGTCAGGAGTCACTTCAGAAGCAAGTGGAGGTCCAGCACGACGCCGTGGTCAAGACCATTGAGGCTTTCCGGGCTGAGATGCGATCTGAGTTTGCTGCGCTGCGGGCAAACAACCAGCTCGAAGTACTGCGTCAAGTGTCTCCCTTGAGCGAGCGGCTGGCGGTCGTCGAAAAGAAGGCTTAGACGCCGGTTTCGATTTCAGAGTTTGATTTCCACTTCTCTGTGCCTCAGTGCTTCTGTGGTGAACCACCCTCTTCTTTCTGCTTCTTTATCTCTTCCATGACCGACGCGATCAACTCTTTGGCGTCGGTAATCCCCTTCATCACGATCTGAATGTCCATGGCGGGCTTGCCGAGTCTGGCGCGCGCTCTGGCAATAGACGCCGTGCTGTCCCACCATGGTGAGCGCATCGGTCAGTGTGTCGAGCGCAACGGCGAGCCGGCCTCGCGGAACGCCCATGCGGAATTCGTAGTGCTCCAATTCCTCGCGCTTCTCGTCTAGGACGCTCATTGCCGACTCTTTTCGCCGTGACATAAACTCTCGCGCGGGTTCACAAGCCCACCGGCGATGTCTTACGATTGTATCGTTTGCCGAAGGCGTGAATAATAGACCCGCAACTGAATGTGACATTCTTGTGTACTCAAAGGAGAGTGCAATGCAGAAGAGCCGTGCATATTTCGTCGCCTTGATGATCGCAATCTTTGCCATCGGCATGGCAGCCCAGCAGCAGAACCCGCTGAGCCCGCCGGGAACGGCGTCGGTGAAGTTTGATGACGGCAAGACTGTCACCATTGATTACAGCCGTCCCTCGATGCGCAACCGGAAGATCTTCGGCGCGCTGGTTCCCTACGGCCAGATCTGGCGCACCGGCGCCAATGCCGCTACCAGCCTTAAGACCGATGTGAACCTGACGATCGGCGGAGCCGCGGTTCCTGCGGGAAGTTACACGCTATTCACGATTCCCAGCGAAACGGGATGGAAGCTCATCATCAACAAGCAAACCGGCGAGTGGGGCACCGATTACGACGAGAAGCAGGACCTCGCGCGAGTTGATATGAAGGTCGCCAAAAATGCAGCCCCGACCGAGCAATTCACGATTTCGTTGGACAAGATGGGCGGGAACTCCGCTACTCTTAAGCTGGATTGGGCCGACACCACCGCCAGCGTGAGCGTCAGCGAGAAGAAATAGTTCCGTTTTTTCAGAGACGTCGCTGAAATGGTGCGGGTAAGGGGCTCGCACCACTCCAGCCCTTTTGATACCTATGGATCAAAACACCAAAATCGAGATTCGCCGCTGCCTGGTTTGAACCGACAAGCGACGCTTGGCCGGGAGCCTGAAGCGCGAACTCAAATCGAAATACGGCATCTCGCCGAAGGTGAGTCATGCCCATGGAGAGCTTGAGGTGCTTGTCGACGGCCGGAGCGTCTTCTCCTACAAGCAGGCCCACCAAATTCCGACAGTTGACGGTCTGCTGGCCCTGATTGAAGCCGCTTAGTCGAAGCCGTCCGCAGATATTCAGGCCGTGAGTTTTGGCCAGTGCACATCGTCGGCGAGCTCGATCCTGAAGTGTTCCCGGAGGCACTGACGCAATTCCTCCTTGTGCATCAGGACCAACTCCTGGCGCGCACCCGCTTTCGTCGCAATGAGTCGCATGCCTGCCAGCGTGATCCGCCCATCGGGCGTGGCCTTGGTGCAGATTCGACGGCGCGTAAACCCCGACTCAGGCGAGCTCTGCTGGTACAGGTTCATGCTCTCGAAATCGGAAAGTCGGCGTGGTACGTCGGAAAACCGATACAGCGGAACCCGGCCATCCTTGTCCTGTTTGAACAGCTCCCAGGTTCCGTCCTCATGATCAACGCCGAATAAGTTCCCGTGCTCGGTTTGGCTTGCTCCCGGCGAGAACGGCAATGGATCGACGAACGACTCCCCAAAGCCCACGTCGGCGAGCCACGGCTCTCTGAGCGTGACCTTGAGCAGCATGTGATCGAACTCCGGACCGAATCCGCCATCCTCGCGGCGCACTCGCGCCGACAGCATGCACACGGTGAAGCCCATGGCTCTGAGCAGATCGTGAAACAGACTGTTCAACTCGTAGCAATAGCCGCCGCGTCCGCGCTCCACGACTTTCTGGTACAGCAGCTCGGGGTCAAGCTGAATGGGGTTGCCCAGCGCGATGTCGAGATTCTCGAAAGGGACGGTGTAAAGGTGCTGGCGATGCAGGCCACACAGGGTTGCAGGAGACGGGTCGCGTGTTCCGTCGTACTGAATGCGACGGAGATACGCTTCGATGTCCATGGTCAGACCGGCAGTTCTTCCTGTGTCCATCCCGCCTCGGCGGCTTTTGGCCCCGCCGTCAAGTCGAGCACGAGATTTTCCAGCACGAAGCGTTTGCTGACGGGATTCGACCGGAGCGCGAGGTCAGCGCGCGCGATGCGCCGGATTGCGCTGGTGAGTTCGCGACGCGATTTGTAACGCCGCGCCTGGCGAATAACGTCTTCTGCCGCAAACGGTGGAAGGCGGAAGCCCTGCCACAGCGCCTGCCAGAGGGCACGCGTGTCGCGGACATTGCGCTCGAAGATGACCAGCATCTGCCGGAAGGTGCGCGACAGCATGTAGAGATGGCCAATGGCGGCTTCCTCGCCATCGCCGCTGTTCAGAATGGCGTCGAGAACGGCGAGGGCGCGGGCGCGATCGCGGGCCGAGATGGCATCGGTCAACTCGTAGAACGAGCGCTGCTTGGCCGCCAGCACCATGGTCTCGACATCGCCGAGAGTGATGCGCTTCTTGTCGCCCACGAAAAGCACGAGCTTCTCCAGCTCGTTGGCAACCATCATCATGTCGCCGCCGAGCGAGTCAACCAATTCGCGGGCAGCGTCGGCGTCGAGCTTCACTGCACCGGCATTGGCGGACTCGATGGCCCACTTCACAGCATCGCCTTCGTCGACGCGAGCGAATTCCAGGACAGTGCAATACTCACCCAGGGTTTCACGAATGCGCTCGTAGCGATCTTTGTCGGTCAGCTCCATGCGCCGGACGTCGGCGGGAATGTTGATGTGGTCGGCAACAAAAACAACCAGAGCATCCGGATTAGGGTTCTTGAAATAGTCCTCGATGGCGGCGAACTCATCCTCATGCTTGCCGCGAGTGTAGAGGTTCTTTACTCCCCTGATAAAGAAGACCTGGAACGGCGCCATCAACGACGGAGTCCGGGCGCGGTCGAGGACCTGCTGCAACTCGACTTCGCCGAGGTCCATGTCGTACACGCTCAACTCGCGCACATCGGCGGGAACCAGTTGTTGCAGCACAGCGTCGCGGCAGCGTTTGCGAAAGAACGCTTCGTCGCCCACGAATACGTAGCCCGCCGCCAGCTTGCGGGCCTGCACAGCGGCCACGAACCGGTCTGAGGCGGCAAAGCTGCGCACTAATAGGCCTCCAGGATGTTGCTCACCAGCGACTTGGCAAACTCCTTGGCGACGCGCAAAAATGCGGGATTCGACTCGTCAAAGAAACTGCTTACATCACGGGAGACCTGGTACTGCTCGCGGTAGAGGTAATTCGGATTGTCCCACAGTGTTTTGCCCGCTTGGTTGACCAGCGAGGCCTTTGCGCCGACGGTTATCAACGATGACGAAATGCGCCCCGTAACGGAATCGTAGGTCAACGGAGAATTCACGGTAAGCGTGACGGTTCCGCGGAGCGTGGCGTCGGCCGTGCCGTCGTTGGTGGTAACGATGTGGTAGCTGGTTCGGCTGCGCAACTCCTGGATTACGTCCGCGGTGATGGTTTGCTCCACCCGAAACGTCTGGGTCGCGTTTTCGAACATAGGTACGTAGAGCGTGTGAATGTTGTCCGGCAAACGCACCGCGTGACCGCTGGTGTGATATCCGCACCCGGCAATTGCGAACAAGAAGACGACGCATATCCCCAATGCCGTCCAGTGAGCGAAGCGAAACTTCATCACTGCACAGTCCCTCGCGGACGTCCGGGTATTAAGGATTCCGCGCATTCCACGGCAGCCACCGCAGCGGCCCGCAAGTTGTCGGAGGCTACCCAGATCCAGAACCCATTATCGCGCTCCGAGTCCTTCCGCACGATCACCTGAATACTCTCCTGTCCCGCCGCGTTGACGTTGCTGGGCGAGTCCTCTCCTCCCGGCGCAATATCCACGTGCTCGCCGGCGAGCGCGCCGGTCAGTTCCTCAACATTCGCCGTACGCCCCAATTCAATGTAAAGCGAAAACGCGTGTCCGTGGAAGATCGGAGCCTGTAACAGCATCAGGGATGGTACGGCAGCCTTGCCGTGGACGATGCTCCGGAAATCACTTTGGATGCGCTTCTGAATCGTCTCCAGGGATGGCGCGGCATTCGACCCATAGCGATCGATCATGTTGAAGGCAACCTGGGAATCGAAAACGGACTTGGGCAATTGCTGAAACGATAGGAGGTTTACAGTCTGCTCGTGAAGCTCGTCCATGCCGCGCTTCCCACGTTCGGAAGCAGGTTCAAACACCGTGGCGATCGCCCGCGATACCTTGGCAACTTTTGCGGCACGAAGCAGCAGCAGGGCCAGCACCATCGCCGCCGGATGCGCGATTCTGACCGGTGTTCCGGCAAGGTCGACGTGGGAGACAATGCCGATTTCGCGCTCGATCCAGGGGGCGCGCAACTCCACTCCGGACTGTCCCGCCAATCCATAGGAGAGATCGATAATGTCGCTGCCGGCTTTCTTGGCCATGCTCCAGGTGCCTCGCGTGAAATTCTCCTCCGAGGCAAAAAACGTGAAGTCAACGTTTTCCATGTGTTCGGGCAGAACACTCTGGATGAAGGAAGGCTCGTCGCCCACTGCCTCCAATTGTCCGAGCGATTCGTCGTCATCGAGCAAACGAATGTCGTGCGCCGGGAAATTGCGCTCGCTGAGTACATCTTTCAACTCGCGGCCTTTGAGGCTGGCCGCTCCAACGATGGCAACGCGGAACAGTCCGCTTCGGCTTCCGGCCTCGGCATGCGTACCAGAGGTGGTCTTGGGGTCATTCTTCATCAGGCGTGCGAAGCCTCGTCCTGCGGAGGAGGCGGCGGCATCGAGGGCCGCCGGAAGACAAAGGAGAGCCGCGCCAGCACACCAGCGAGGGTGTAAACCAGCGCGATCAGGAACAGCACATAGCGCGAGAAGAACCAGCCCAGCCCGATAATTCCGCCAAAGACGATGATCCAGCGAAAGTTCCTCGGCTGGCCCAGATTCAACTCCTTGAAGCTGTAGAACCGCCAGGTACTGACCATCAGAAAGGCGATGACAAATACGAAGACCGCCCAACCGATCGACAGCCACCACATCTGCAATGGGGTACCGCCCACCAGATGAACCAGCGCCGCGACTACGCCGGCCCCTGCAGGAATCGGCATGCCCACGAAATACTTTTTGCCCGGACGTCCCGGGTTAGAAGGCTGCGGGTTGGTCTGAATATTGAAGCGCGCCAGTCGCGCCGCCCCCGCCATAAGGAATACGAAGGTGGCAATCGCCCCTAACTGGATGACCTTGCCGCGAAGGTCGGAATCATCCATGGTCGGGAGCGACCGAAACCCCCAGAGCCATGCCAGGATTGCCGGCGCAATTCCGAAGGCAATGACATCGGCCAGCGAATCGAGCTCGCGGCCAAACGCGCTGACCGTGTTAGTGAGACGGGCTATGCGGCCATCCAGTCCATCGAACAGGATGGCAAAACCAATGGCCTTGGCCGCCTGATCGAAGTGCCAGGGATCGCCGGCCGTGCCCAGAATCGCCTGCGAAATCGCGTAATAGCCGGCAGCAATGTTGATCGCCGTAAACAACGAGGGTAGGATGTACAGCCCCTTGTGGCGCGGGCGCGGCCGGGAGACCTCGTGCTGGGATTCCGCCGGATGGTCGCTCATCTCGCCTCCGCTGCGCTGCGCGGGCTGGACACCTCACTGCGCGCGTGAGCCAGCGCCAGCACAGAAGAACCTCCGGCCACATGATCGCCGACCTTGACTTTGATCTCGGTGCCGGCAGGAAAGACCACATCAACCCGCGAGCCGAACTTGATGAGCCCCACCCGCTCGCCACGAAGTACGTGATCGCCAATCTTCTTATTGAAAACGATGCGGCGCGCGAGCAATCCGGCAATCTGTTTGAAGACCACAGTGCCTTCGTCTCCCTGCACGGTTACGACGTTCTGCTCATTTTCTTCGGCTGAGATGGCTCCCATGGCATTGCCGAACTTGCCGCGCTTGTATTTCACGTCGGTGATAACACCCGCGATCGGCGAGCGGTTCACGTGAACATTAAAGACATTCAGAAAGATGCTGATGCGAGTGCAAGATTCGCCATTCATCTGCGTGGTAGAGACATCCGTAACCTTGCCGTCTGCGGGAGAGACGATGGCGCCCTCCGCCGAGGTCACCTGGCGTGCAGGATCGCGGAAGAACCACAGAAAGAACACCGCCAGCAGCAGAGGAAACGCCGCCAGCACGGGATGAACGAACCACCCGAGCAGCAGGGCAGCCGCTATAAAAGCCACTCCGTAATAGTAGCCGTCACGTACCATGAGGATCCCAATGATTATAGAGCCTCAGGCGTGACGACGCGGGGGCCTGGCAAGGCGCAGGTGGTGCACCTAGACTCGACACCTACCCCGTAACCCCTACCGCTGACAGCGATCTACGATTGCGGGATCTTCTTAATTCCGATTGGTAGCTCAGCCCGGAGCGGACGGTTCAGAGGAGGAGATTACACGCTCTGAGGCGGAAGGCAAGTCACCTAAACAATGGGCGTTCTCTCAGAATTGCGAGATTGAATCGGAGGTCGCTGGCGTTAGTTCCCATCCTTCGCTGGCGCAACAGTCTGTGCATCGACTTGATTCACGTCTTCCCGGCTGGGCTCACTTTCGAGAGCAGCCAGTTTCCGCTTCGCATGGGATACCGGGTTTGCTTTGCCCGTGAGCGTGTGACACCTTTCTCCGGGTTGGGCTCCGCAAACTGGGCATTCAACATCTATCGCGTTCATAACCACAGTTTACGCGTCAGCCCCGGCGCTCAGGCAGTGATTTCCAAGATGCATCCAAACTGGCGAGGCCGGAAACTCGATCGGCGCAGTGGAGGACGATGCGAATCGCGGACCACCGTGTCTGAGAACGTCGTTTCGAACTTAAAGGGTGTACAGGCGAAGCAGTGCGAAGCAATATTGTGGTCAGCCAGGAAGATAAGGGATACAAGCCCACCCCGACGATGAAGAAGGTCCTCCTTATCGCCGTGGAGACAGCCTGATGTTCAGTTAAACGACCTGGTGGCTGCTCCGGAACTGCTGTTCCAAGGATTCCATCTGGTCTTTCAGGCGGAGTTTCAGCTTCTTCAATCGAACTTCCTCAAGCTTCTCGTCCTCACTGAGATACTTTTTGGTGATGAGGGCTTCGAGCCGCTGAGAATACTGCGAATGTTCCTCCAGCAATTTGCGGAAATTTTCATTGCTGGCGAGAAGCTGATCGCGAACCTGAGTTGCCATTCAGTGAACCTCCGGGACTACCGACAAACCAAAACGCTAGCACACACCCATTGGGGCTTCAAGGGATTTTGTCACAAATTTGCAATCTTGATGCGGTACAAGAGAGCGTCTTCGACCGGGTCACAATAGTAGTTCTTGCGCTGTCCTTCCCGCTTAAATCCAATGTTTTCATAGAGTCGCAAGGCGGGACGGTTGGACTCGCGGACCTCTAGAATCACCCAAACAGCGCCTTCAGTTCGCGCTTCAATCAGCAATTCCCGCACCAGGAACGACCCGACGCCGCGTCGCTGGTGTCGCTCATCGACGACGATATTTTCAATCTCCCATTCATCAGGCAGGCAGCGCGCGATGAGGAACCCGATGATCGGCGCGTCGCCTGGCTCATCGGCGGCAATGAGCGCAACCCTGGCCTGCGCGTCAGCACTGAAGAGCGCTTCATATTGAGCGGCGCTCCAATGCGCGGCCGAATCAGAAAGCTGCTCAAGTTCGCGCATGCGCGAGATGTCAGCGAGAGTAGCTCGACGCAATCGCACGGGAATCAGGGTTTGGGCAGGGCGTAGAGTTCGGCATCCGAGCGCCGGATGTAATTCGCGTCAAGGGTGGCTGGATCAGCGGTGTCACCCGATAGAAGTCTGCGGACCCCGATACGGCCAATCTCATCCGCCTGCAATGGCGGTGCCAGCGATACATTGAATCCCGCGGCAGCGAGCGTTTCGGCGATCTTTGGAAAAGGTGTCACCACGCGCACTTCTGGCGAGGCGGTCTGCGCTGCAAACTCGGCCAGCTTTGGCATGTATTCCCGCGCCAGTCGCGCGCTTTGTTTGTCTACGTGATATTCGCCAACGTACAACTCGCCGCGTCCTGCGTCCAGAATCGTTTGTACAGCTTCTCCCTCATGCCCGTGCGTGACTGCCAGTGCTTCGAGCATCGAAACCGCGGCCAGCGGCTTGCGGAGCACTTCGCAAAGCGCCTTCACCGTAGATAGTCCGACCCTCAGCCCGGTGAACGATCCTGGACCGTCGACAACCACCAGCCCATCGAGCTGCGACTTCGTGATGCGGGAACGAAGCAGCAAGTCGGCAATGCACGGCATCAGCCGCGCCGAATACGTGCCGCCTTCGAGTGCGCAGAGTTCGAGCACTTCGAAGCTGTCAGCGTCTCCGCGGCACAGCGCCACGCTTCCATTGCGGCCCGAAGTGTCAATCGCGACGATGAGCATCGTCAGGCGCCGTGGCTCGCGTCTTCCACCAGCTCGAGCAGCACGCCACCGGCACTGGAAGGGTGCACGAAGACGTAACGGTGTCCGCCCGCGCCGATCTTTATTTCATTGGAGATCAGTCGTGTTCCTGCGGCCTTCAGGCGCTCCACCGTGCCCGCGAGATCGCTCACATGCAGGGCCACATGATGCAGCCCTTCCCCGCGCTTTTCCAGAAACTTCGCGATGGCGGAATCGGGCGAAGTCGGCTCCAGCAACTCGATGCGGCTCTCGCCCACCGGCACCATCGCCAGCCGCACTTTTTCAGCCTCGACGGTTTCCTCCGGCATCACGTTCAGCCCCAGCCTCTCGTAAAACTTGCGGGCTTCCGCCAGCGACTTCACCGCAATGCCCAGATGATCGATTTGCGTCATGCGCGTTTCCCCAATTCCGCAACAATCTCTTCCACCAGAGAATACGGATCGCGCTTGTGTTCGGCAACTTCTGCGGCAATACGTTCGACCTCGCCATTGCCAAAATAATCGCTGATGACGCGAGCGAAGAGCGCGTCGCGCAGCATCTCGGCGATGCGCTTGCGCCAGTTATCGATGCGTCGGCGGCGTCCAAGATCGCTCTGGCTCAGGTGCGCGCGGTAACTCTCGATGGCCTGCAGCACGTCGGGTATGCCCGTCCCGTCGCTGGCAACGGTCTTCACGATCGGAGGAGTCCAGTTGTCGTGGCGCATAGCCAGCGATTGCATGGCCCGAACCTCGCGCTCCACACGCTCCGCTCCTTCGCGGTCCGACTTGTTGATCACGAAGACGTCGGCGATCTCCATGATTCCTGCCTTGATGGTCTGCACGTCATCGCCCATGCCGGGAACCAGCACGACCACAGTGACGTCGGCCAGCGACACAATGTCCACTTCATCCTGGCCCACGCCAACGGTCTCGATCATGACCAGATCGCGTCCGCTGGCGTCGAGCACGGTCGCCACGTCAGCGGTGGTGCTGGCGAGTCCGCCGAGCGAGCCTCGCGTGGCCATGCTGCGAATGTAGATTCCTGGGTCGGCGTAGTGCGATTGCATGCGAATGCGGTCGCCGAGAATCGCACCCCCGCTGAACGGACTGGTGGGATCGACCGCCACGATGCCGATAGTCTTATCCTGCTTGCGATACTCGCGCGCGATCTGATCGACCAGCGTGCTCTTGCCGGCGCCGGGCGAACCGGTCAACCCGAGCAGCACCGCGTTGCCGCTGTAGGGAAAAAGAGCCTTCAGCAGTTCAGTCGACTCCGACGTGCGGTCTTCGACGATCGAGATGGCACGCGCCAGCGCTCGTGGATTACCGCCGCGTACGCGGGTGACGAGCTCCTGGATGTGGCCGCTGATGGTCAATGTGGGTAGAGTTGGCCTTTAGGCTAGCGTCGAAGCCGTATATTCTTGTCATTCCTCGTGGGCTTCAGCTCACGGGGAATCTGCTTTTCCGCCGTCCTCTAGTCTTTCAATATCTGCCGCGCGATTACCAGGCGCTGAATCTCGCTGGTACCCTCGCCGATGGTGCACAGCTTTACGTCGCGATAAAACTTCTCTGCCGGATAGTCCTTAATAAAGCCATAGCCGCCGTGTATCTGCACACACTCGTTGGCGCAGCGCACCGCAACCTCGCTGGTGTAGAGCTTCGCCATCGACGACTCTTGCGTGTTCTTCATGCCGGCGTCTTTCATTGCGGCAGCACGATGGGTCAGAAGACGTGCCGCATCGATTTCGGTGGCCATATCGGCGAGCTTGAACGCGATTGCCTGGAATTCGCTGATCGCCTTGCCAAACTGCTTGCGCTCCTTCGAGTACTTCACGGCCGCCTCGTAAGCGCCTTGCGCCATGCCCAAGCCGAGCGCAGCGATCGAGATCCGGCCGCCATCGAGCGTTCGCATGGCGTCGATGAACCCGTCACCCTCTTTGCCGAGCAAGTTCTCAGCGGGAATCTCACAGTCCTCGAAGATCAACTCTGAAGTATCGCTGGCGCGCAGACCAAGCTTGTTCTCTTTTTTCCCGGCGCGAAACCCTTTGGTTCCCTTCTCAACCACAAAAGCCGATAGTCCATGTGTGTGCGCGGTCTTGTCAGTCACGGCCACGACAACGGCGACATCGGCATAGTGGCCATTGGTAATGAACGTCTTCGTGCCGTTCAGTACCCAGTTCTTGCCTCGCCGCACAGCCGAGCAGCGCGCTCCACCAGCATCGGATCCGGAACCCGGTTCGGTCAGTCCCCATGCCCCGAGGAATTCACCCGTGGCCAGCTTGGGGATGTACTTGCGCTTCTGCTCTTCATTGCCGGCTATAAAAATGTGGTTCGAACCCAGCGAAGTGTGCGCGGCGACTGTGATGCCGACCGATCCATCGACGCGCGACAACTCTTCAATCGCGATGACGTACTCCATGTAGCCCATGCCCGAGCCACCGTATTCAGCCGGAAAAATGGTCCCCAAGAGGCCCAGTCGTCCCAGTTGCTTCACGGTTTCCAAAGGAAATTCGCCGGGTTCGTCCCACTTCATGACGTTGGGCGCAATTTCGCGCTCAGCGAACTCGCGCACCATCTTCTTCAATTGCAGTTGTTCATCCGAGAGCTGAAAATCCACGGGCCCCTCCCCCGCTGCGCACCGGCAACTCTCTCTAATGAGTCCGCAACGAGTAGTCGAAACTAGTGATTATGACACAGCGGTAAGGGTCGAAGAAACCGCGGCGTCACAGGTGGGCAGAAAGGTCTTTATTATTCGGCGTTAGCGGATCCTGCCCCCTCGGCGGCAGTTGGTTAGGCGCACGCGCTCTTGGCGTTTGACCAATCCGTTGTTCGGCCTCGGTTAAAAGCCTGTTTCGGACGCCTGAGGGAATGAAATAAGCGAACCCGGCGGATAGTAGCAGTACGCGGAACGATGCTTGTGATATTTGAAACACGCTCAACGCAGAGACCCGAGCAGGATCACTAAGTTCTCCGAAATTTCATTCGGCGTTAACGCGTTGCCAACAAGCTCCCTTTATTGTCCCCCTCACTAGACCGTTCCCATTGGGGGCGGCACTCTTCTGAACGTTAAAGGGGTAAAAGCACATGAGGAAAAACGCAGGGACTATGCTGCTTTGCATAGGTGTGTTGGCAGGAACGATGTTCGCCGCCGAAGGACCCGTGCCGAAGGGCGTCCCCCATCTCGATCACGTTTTCGTGATCCTGATGGAAAACCACGCCTACGGCCAGATCGTCGGTAATCCGGACGCACCGTTCGCCAACAGCTACATGAACTCGGCCAACACAGCAAAGAACTACTTCGCTGTTGGACACCCGAGTTCAACCAACTACCTGGAGATCGTCGGCGGCTCGAACTTCGGCATTCGCTCCGATAACGGTCCGGATTGGCACAACGACAACTGTACGCCGAACCTGCTTACCACCCTGCCGACAACGAACTTCGACACCCCCAACAGCGGACCGGTCTGCCCGATTTACGGGACAGGCACCGACGCCGCTACACCCGCTATCGATAACTCGGGCAACGAATGCACGGCCCCCTGCTCCCTTATTGACATAGACGGCACACTGGGCTTCGATGCCGCCCCTAACACCGTGGGCAAAACCATCGCGGACCAGCTCACCGAACGGAGCATGACTTGGAAAAGCTACCAGGAGAGCCTGCCTCCGAGTGGTGCCGACAACGTCACCTATAGCGACGGCTACTTCACCGACGTTACTGTTCCGAGCAGCATCTCGGGCGACTTCTTGAAGCTTTACGCCGCGAAACACGATCCGTTCGTGTACTTCAAGAGCGTGCAAGACGATCTCAAAGCTGGGGCGAAGAACATCGTCGGCTTCGAGGGGCAGGGAGGCCTGTATGAAGACCTCATGTCCGGCAACGTGCCGACGTTCTCTTTCATTGCGGCGAACCAGTGCAACGATCAACACGGACGCGGCAACGGTGGCTCACAGTGCGACTTCGACTTCGAAACCAACGGCACACTGGTGGGGCTGAACCCGGCGCTCATCTATGTCGGAGACCTGAAACTGCGCAACGTTATTCATGCGATCCATGCGTCTAAGGCGTGGCACAACGGGCGTAGCGCTATCGTTGTGGTGTGGGACGAGAACGACTACAGCATCGTGCCAACCACCAACCAGGTGCTTCTGACGGTGGACACGAACTACGGGCGGCGGGGCGGTGGTTCCAGCAAGCGCTTCTACACGCACTTCTCGCTGCTCAAGTCTCTGGAAGGGGGGCTGGGTCTCCCCTGCTTGAATCACGCCTGCGATACCACCACAAACGTCATGTCTGACCTCTTCGGCGGTGGGGGGAGCGGCAACGACGAATAACCCAAAGTACCTCCCAGGCCAGTCCGCCAGTCTCGACCGCCCACAGCTGCCAGACCCTCCCGGCGCCTGTGGGCGTTATCGTCGTATCCGGCAGCGAGTCGTAAGCGTCACTTAAGCAGAATGCGCTCTGGCAGCGAAAACCTCGGCGACCACCGCAAGCGCCTGTTCGCATTCTTCGCGCGTTGACGTCGAGATGAGTGACGAAGCGCAGGAGTTCCGGTCCAATGCCACCCGTCATTACCTTGCGGCCGGCCAATGAGCACGATATTTCCCCGGATGTCTTCCCCGTTCCGGTGATGTCGCAGATCACGATGTTGGTCTGCACCTTGGCGGGATCGATCTTGAAGCCGGGAATCTTGGCCAGCCCTTGCGCGAGAAACTTTGCGTTCTCGTGATCGGTCTTCAGCTTCTGTGGGCCTTGTTCCAATGCGATCAAACCTGCGGCAGCGAGAATGCCCGCCTGTCGCATTCCTCCGCCCAGCGCCTTGCGATAGATGCGGGCGCGGTCGATCAGTTCGGCGCTGCCAACCAGCATCGATCCCACGGGAGCGCCCAATCCCTTCGACAGGCAGAACATTACGGTGTCGGCTTTGGCGGTAAGCTGCGAAACGGGGGTCCCAAGATAAACAGCGGCGTTGAAGATGCGCGCGCCATCCAGGTGCACGGGCAATCCCAGGACATGCGCCTGATCGCAAACCTCGTTGAAAACATCGAGAGGCGTTACCGTGCCGCCAGCGAAGTTATGAGTATTTTCGAGCGAGACCATCCCGGTCCTGGCGGCGAAGTAGCTCTTCGGCCTCAGCTTGGCCTTCACGTGCTCCCACGTGATGATGCCGTCTTCCGCCCACAAGGTGCGCGGCAAAACGCCTGAAAAATGCGCCATCATCGCCATTTCTGAAGTGAAAACGTGGCTGCGCTCCTCGCAGATAACTTCCTGACCGTGGGTGGTATGCAACTTGATGGCGATCTCGTTGCCCATGGTCCCGCTGGGGACGAACAGCGCGGCTTCGCGCCCGAAGATTTCGGCGGCGCGTTGCTCCAGCCGGTTGACCGTCGGGTCTTCGCCATACACGTCGTCGCCAACCTCGGCTTCAAACATGGCGCGTCGCATTCCCGGCGATGGCTTGGTAACAGTGTCACTGCGTAGATCAATCATGAGGGCACTCGTAGGCGACGTTAACCGATGAGTTTAGCAGGACGGCGCTAGCCCCGTGCTATCGCGTCTTCTAGAAGTGGTCTGGCTCCGTTGACATCCCCTTCCTCGATGTTTGTCATCACGAGGTCGCCGTGGCGACCGAGGGATCTGCTCTTTGTCGCTCTCATCGAAGCGCCGGCTTCTCATGTAAGAACCGCGCGAATACTTCGTTCGACAGCAATCGCCCGCGAGAGGTAAGACGAACACGCTCATTGGCGCGTTCCAATAAGCCAGCCTCGATCAGTTCGGTAACCACAGGCTCGACTTCATTGACCGCATCTGGTCCAAAGCAATTTGCGATCTCGACCAGCGAGACACCGCGATTCAACCTCAGCCCGAGGAAGAAAGACTCTTCTAGCGCATCACGGGAATTGACAAGCGTCCGCGCTGCCTGCAATTGCTTCTTTCGCGCCGCTACTGGCTGCGCGTCGTTCGCCGCCGACGAATAACCTTCCAGCGAGTCGGGCGTGGCGAAACGCACCGCCTCGATTCCCTCCCCAGCCAGACCGTCATCTGCTGCCAGCATAGAGTGAGCATCGACACCGAATCCCAGATACGGCTGGCGGTTCCAGTACTTCAGGTTATGACGCGAATCGCGCAGTCCGATGCCGTGTGTCACAGGGCGTGCGAAGTTTGAAATTTCGTACTGGTGAACGCCACCCTTCTCCAATCGATCGCACGCAACGAGGTACATGTCAGCGGTCCGGTCGTCGTCCGGCACAAAGTGCGCATGGTAACGAGTGCCTCCGGCCAGCAATTCGCTGCCTAGCCGCGAATCCTGGTCAACCTCCAGCATGTAGACGCTCACGTGCGGCACGCCCGTGGCCAGCGTCTCGCTCAAGGAATAATCCCAGCTCTCGTCGGTCTGATGAGGCAACCCGGCAATCAGATCGATACCGATATTTCCTATGCCACTGGCACGCAGCCGTGCGATGTCACCCAGCGTTACCGCGCGATTGTGCAAGCGACCGACAGACGAACACTCTCGATCGACGAACGATTGCACGCCCAGGCTGACGCGGTTGACACCACAACGCAGTAGCGCCTCCAGCACCGGTTCGGTAATGGTGCCGGGAGCGCATTCCACAGTGATCTCCGCAGTTGGCTCGACACCGAAGTTATCTCGCAGCGTGCGAAACAGTAGCTCAAGCTGATCGGGCGCAAGTATCGACGGAGTACCTCCGCCGAGATAGATGGAATCGACCTGGCGCTCCGACTTGCCTCGCACTTCAACTGCGATGGCCTCGGCCGCCGCGATCTCGGCGCAGACCTGACTTACGTAGCGATCAAACACCGCGCGAGAGAACACGCCGGATGCGAAATTGCAGAAACTGCACTTCGTGCGACAGAATGGAACTGAAATGTAAATTCCTAGTGACAATCTTTTCTCGGAGTATCTTTACTATTGAGAGCTATTCCATGAATTGGATTTGAAAGGGCACAGCTTCAGCTGTGCCAAATCGCTTCGCTTGAAATCGGGCTTTAGCCCCTGAGGGACTTCGGTTTTCATCGCTCCAGCAACTATGAGATTGCCTCTATTATCCTCCGAACGCGCGGGCCGGAGCGATTGTGTTCTGTGCAGTTCGACATTCACTCATCCAATAGGCCCAATGTGGCGTCGGAAACCTACCTCATGAAGAAACGCGTCGTCATAACAGGCATGGGTGTGGTTAGCCCAAACGGCATCGGCACTGAGGAATTCTGCCGCGCTGCGCTAGCTGGAATCAGCGGGGTTCGGCGGATCACCCGCTTCGATCCCAGCGACTTGCCGGTGCAGATCGCCGGAGAAATCCAGGGGTTCGACGAACTCGCCTGGGTTGACGCGCATGAGCGCAAGCATCTTTCGCGGGCCGTACCCTTAGCGCTTGCTGCCTCGACTGAGGCGCTGCAGCAGGCGGGCGTCGAGACCGCAAGTCTCTCTTTGCTTCAGCAGCGCGAGATTGGCGTGGTTCTTGGCTCCGGCGGAGGGGCGCAGGACTTTTCCGAGGAAAATTACCGCCTCTACTTCAACGGCAAGGCGAAACAAGCGAGCATTTTCTCGATTCCCAGCGGAACCATGGGCACCATGTCGAGCGAGATCAGCATGCGCTTCGGCCTGCGCGGGATGAGTCACGTTGTCACGACCGGTTGCACGTCGTCGACCGACGCCCTCGGCTATGCACTGCGGCAAATTCAGTTTGGATTTATTCCCATGTTGCTGGTCGGTGGCGTCGATGCGCCCATCGCTCCCGGAATCATGAAGGGCTTTGCTCTGATGCGAATCATGACTAGCTCGTGGAACCATGCGCCGGAGCGGGCTTCACGTCCCTTCTCCGCCGACCGCGACGGTTTCGTGCTGGCCGAGGGAGCATGGATGTTCGTGCTGGAAGAGTACGAACATGCGCGTACCCGTGGGGCGAGAGTATTGGCCGAAGTTGCGGGCTACGGCTCGACGTGCGAAGCCTTCCACCGCGTGCGGCTGGCGGAATGTGGCGAAGAACCGGCGCGGGCGATCCAGATGGCGATGGACGATGCGGGCATCGCCGCGTCCGACGTGAACTACGTCAATCTACATGGCACCTCGACCCAGCTCAACGATCGCATCGAGACGCGGGCGTTGAAACTGGCGCTGGGCGAAAGCGTGCAAGCCACTCCGATGTCGAGCCTGAAGTCGCAGATCGGACATCCCCAGGGTGCCTCGGGCGCAGCGGGCATTGCCGCCACTCTGGTAGCCATGACCCACCAGCAAATCCCTCCGACGATCAACCTCGACAAGCCCGACCCGGAATGCGATCTCGACTATGTACCTGACGTTGGGCGCAAAGTCGCGATCCAACATTCGGTATGCAACTGCATCGCGTTTGGATCGAAGAATTCGGCGCTGGTACTGCGAAAGCTGACTTGATCCGAAGAGAACAGAGCCGCCCATCGGAATTTTCTATCCCTTCCAACCCAACCAGCGTCTAAACATCATCGCAATCACTTTCGCTACAATCGTTTCGGGGACATGGCCACCATCCACGAAGAGGACGTACTCGGCAAAGCCTACGACAGCCGGCTGATGAAGCGGCTGCTGACGTATCTGCGTCCTTATCGGTTGCAGGTAGTCATTGCGCTGATCGCCATCATTCTCAAGGCAGGTGCTGACGTTCTCGGCCCGTACCTGACGAAAGTTGCGATCGACAAGTACCTTGCGAATCGTACGGAGTCCCATTCCCTGCTCGACCGTTTCCTCAGTTCGCAGCCTCTCGTGGGAATCGCGCAAATCTCGGCCATCTACATTGGACTGCTCCTGGTCAGCTTCCTGTTCGAGTTCACCCAGACCTACATCATGCAATGGGTGGGACAGAAGGTGATGTTCGATCTGCGAGCGCAGATCTTCCGCCACCTGCAGCAGTTGCACGTTGCGTTCTTCGACCGCAATCCCGTTGGCCGCCTCGTAACTCGCGTGACCAGCGACGTCGACGCCCTCAACGAAATGTTCACCGCGGGCGTGGTTTCGATCTTCGAAGACATCTTCGTGCTCGCCGGCATACTCGCCATCATGCTCAACATGAGCTGGAAGCTGGCGCTGATCACGTTCGCTGTGTTGCCGCTCATCTTCTACGCCACCACACTGTTCCGCAAGGCGGTGCGTGAAAGTTACCGGCGCATCCGCATCGCAATTGCAAAAATCAATGCCTACCTGCAGGAGCACGTCACCGGAATCGTCGTCCTGCAACTGTTCAATCGCGAGCAAAAATCCTACCAGCGCTTCGAGAAGATCAACCGCACCCACATGGACGCCTTCAAGGACGCGATCCTGGCGCACGCCATCTACTACCCGGTGGTCGAAGTGCTGTCGGCCATCGCCATCGCCTGCGTGGTGTGGTTTGGCGGCAACCAGGTCCTCCGCAACGCCGTCAGCCTGGGAGTACTGGTCGCGTTTATGCAATATGCGCAGCGCTTCTTCCGTCCCATCCAGGACCTGAGCGAGAAGTACAACATCCTGCAATCGGCGATGGCGTCGAGCGAGCGCATTTTCAAACTGCTCGACACCCGGGCGGAGATCGTTTCGCCGCCGACTCCGCAGCTTCCCGACGGCCCGGGACGCATCGAGTTCGACCACGTGTGGTTCGCCTATCGCACCCTGGCGCAGGCCGCCGAGGAGGCCGCGCGCAAGGGTGAGAAGCTCACCACAGCCGCCTCCACCGTTGCCGCGGCCGTTCACACAGAAGACGAGTTCGACTGGGTGCTGCGCGATGTTTCCTTCACTATCGATCCCGGAGACACGGTCGCGTTCGTGGGTCACACCGGCGCGGGCAAGACCACCATCATCTCGTTGCTGCTGCGCTTTTACGATGTGCAGAAGGGCGCGATTCGCATCGACGGCATCGACATTCGCGAGATGGATCTGGCGAAACTGCGGCAGCGCTACGGCGTCGTGCTGCAGGACCCGTTTCTATTTTCCGGAACGGTGGCCGACAACATTCGCCTGGGCTCGCATTGGATCACCGACTCGTCCATCGAAAACGCGGCCGAGCAGGTCAATGTCGCCGATTTCATTCGCTCGCTTCCCGGAGGCTTTGGCGAAGAAGTGAAGGAGCGCGGTAGCACGCTGTCCACCGGCCAGAAGCAGCTCATCTCGTTTGCCCGGGCGCTGGCGCACAACCCGAAAATCCTCATCCTCGACGAAGCCACTTCCAGCGTGGACACGGAAACCGAATTCCGCGTCCGCGACGCGCTGACCCGCATGGTCGAAGGCCGCACCTCGATCATGATCGCGCATCGCCTCAGCACCGTGCAGCGCGCCACCAAGATCATCGTGATGCACAAAGGCAAGGTGCGCGAAATCGGCTCGCACCAGCAGCTACTCGCCAATCGCGGCATCTACTGGAAGCTCTACCAGTTGCAGTACAAGGACCAGGAAGTGCCAGCGGCGATGATTCCGCTTTCTGTTTCTCTTCCTGAGGGCGAAAGCCTCGGCGTCGGCACTTCAGCGGACGACTAGCATCTAAATGCTGTTACTGAGTTGTTACCCCCTCCCCCTCCCCCCTGCAATGTGTGTTTGCAATGAGTTAGGGCGGATTTACGGCGCAAAAGATCGGAAACAAAGCCAGTTAGAGGCAAAAGATAGATTCGCAAGGAGTTGCAGGCGCCTCGCCGACGCGAGATGGGAGTGATCCGGGTCATGCCACATCCTGCGCGCTGGAGCGGGGTGTGTCTGGGAACATCGCTTCCAGACCCGCGCGGCTTTGCCGATCTTCCGGGCTTTCCGGAAGCTGCCCGAGCCGCTTTGCCTGGAGCCAGGCGACCCTGAGCTGATCTTCCTTTTCGGGGGTGAGGGTGTCGAACCGCCAGCAGTAGAGGAAGAACTCCATTTTCTCCGCCTGGGTCATCTTCAAGTCCGCGAGCACGTCTTCGGGAACGGGCACACGATCAGGAGCGGCGGCGACCGGAGACGGCTCGGCGGGAGGCGGGGCGCTGCTTCCCACCCTCTCGCCAAAACCGGGCGATAAGGGTGGGGCACCCACGGGAGAGTTGTCAGTTGTCAGTGGGCGGTTGTCGGCAGAAGAAAGCAATTGCGGACTACCCAAATTCTCTTGTACGGCGGGATCGGCGTCGAGATCGATGTTCTCGGGCACGTCGAATCGCTTCTCGAAGTCGGGGTCGCTGAGGGCGCGGAGGGGGCGTCCGGTTTCGACGGCCTTGCGCTCACCTTGCCAGCGGGGTGTCTGGTTGAGGTTGGTGGAAGCCTGTTGCAGGGTGTAGAGCATGAGGCCGGCGGCCTTGTGGTCGATGCGGTGCTCGGCGAGGGCCCAGAGGATCTCGGCGAGGGAAACTTGCACGGCGTGCATGTCCTCGGGAAAGGGGAGGTTGAGCGAGGGATTGTCGCCGCGACGGCGGGCGCGGGCGGCCTTGAGGCGGCGTCCACGCAGGTTGAGGTGGAAATAACAGTAGTTGCGGCCGTTTAAGGCGGGGGACTTACAGAAAACGCCATCTTCCTTGAGATGGTCACAGGTACGTACAGACATACATCCTCCAAATAGAACAGGCCGACCGCGATGAGCGGGCAGCGAAAGTTAACGTGCCGATGGGATTTGTTCACCCCATTTTGTTAAAGGGTTTCACCAACGGAAAGGGAGCGCAAGTTACGAAAGTACATGGGGGATGTACTTTAGTAACCAAAGCAGTTTCAAGTTTCCAGCTTCGAGTTTCGAGAAGCAGTGCGGAGAGAATAAACGCTGGGGACATGAGGCGGCGGGCAGGAAGCAACTCATCTGATGCCAAGACCCCTGTCCCGTGAGGGACAGAAGAGCTTAGCCCAGCCTTTCAAGGCTGGGTATGGGTCCCCAATCGATCCGGAGTCCCGGAGGGACGGCAGATGTTCCGAGCGTGCATGGCTCGGGCTGAAGCCCTCGGGGAAGAATGTCGTCCCAGGGGGACTCTGGGATTTTTATCGCACGCTTTCCCACCGTTGAAACGGTGGGCTAAGCTCTGTCGTCCCGCGACGCGGGACTGGGATTGTTGTGGGCTCGGGGTCGACGGATGTCCTCGTCTGCGTGCCCCACTCTGTCGACTTCTGCTCAGGGCGGCTCTGTCGCTGTCGCGACAAGGATGGAGCACTCCATCACATTCAACGGCGAATGCCAGGTTGGCGCTGTAAGGAACGGAACGGATCTAGCGGCGCCGGGCAGGAAGTAATTCGTCTCACGCCCAGGACTCCTGTCCCGTGAGGGACAGAAGAGCTTAGCCCAGCCCGCCGCGGCGGGCTGGGGCACGCGTCCCCAATCGATCCGGAGTCCCGTAGGGACGGCAGAGATGAACGTCGTGTTGTGCGGTGCATCACCGCAATTGCAAGGTCTCGCGCATAGCGTTTTGGCATGGCGCATACCTATACCTGCAACCTTGTGCATTGCGTCTTCAGCACCAAGGGCCGGATCAATTCGATCCCCGATCCCCAACGACTCTGGCAATATGTCGGCGGAATTGCACGTCAGAAGAAGCTGTTGTTGCCGGCCGCCGGGGGAACCGCTAACCACCTGCACTTGCTGATGTCCTTGCCGCCGACCGTGACGTTGGCGAAGGCCGTGCAAGAAATCAAGGGGAATACGTCGAGGTGGCTGAATGAGTCGGGCTCGCGCTTCGCATGGCAGGAAGGGTATGGCGCATTCAGCGTGAGCCAATCGCAGCGGAAGAGAGTCATTGACTACATCGACGGCCAGGTGGAGCATCACAAGAAGTGGAGCTTCGAGCAGGAGTTTCTCGCGCTGCTGAAGAAATCGGAAATTCCCTACGATGAGCGATTCGTTTGGGGATGAGAGGGCCTGTCGTCCCTACGGGACTCGGGATATTAGGGGGATGCCTCCCCAGCGTTGAAGAGCCTGTTACGAAACCGTCGAGCCGATGGTCTGGTTCCCGGTGGTTTGGAGTTTCTGACAACCTCCGATCGCGATTTGCTTTGCGTCCTTTCGTGTCCGGCGGCAAGGGCAGCGTTTAGCTGGCCAGGGCGAGTCGCAAGGCCCCGCCTCCCAGCACCTTCAGCATACGTTTCAGGTTGTAGGCCATCGTCGCCAGGCTGATTTCCGTCTGCGCTCCGCCGCGCCCGCGCAGCAGAAAGCGCGGATGCCCGAAGCTGCGGTACTTCAACTCCGCAAACACACGCTCCACCAGACACCGTCGCAGTCGCATCGCTTCCGCCGTCGCCCGCTGCCGCATACGTTCCAGCGCGTCTTCATAGACGTGCCACTTCACCACCCGGCGCCCTGCCGTAGTGCAGCGCGCTCGCAACGGACACGCCCCACACACCATCGCCTCGCCTGCATACACCACTTGCCGCCGCGCTTTCTGCACCGCCTGCCGCCGTAAAATCTTTCCTGCCGGACACTGCATCGTGTCGCTCGCATCGTCGTAGGAAAACTCACTGCGATCAAACAGCGTTCCATCGCCTGAATGGTTCACGCCGCGATTGGCCGGCACATGCGGCTCGATCCCCTGCGCTTCGCACTGCGCTGCCTGCTCCCCGTTCGAGTAGCCCGCATCGGCCACCACCTGCAGTGATGCCGGATCGCCCAACGCCTGCTTCGCCGCTTCCGCCATGGGCAGCAGACTGCGCGTATCGTTGGCCTCCGTCGTCACCTCTTGCGCCACGATGATGCCGCACTCCGCATCCACCGCCGTCTGCACGTTGTACGCCGGACGCTTCCCCTCCGTCGTCCGCATAAACCGCGCCTCCGGCTCCGCATCGCTGCGCAACTTCTCCAGCGCCGCCTGCACCGCGCTGGGATCGATCACCACCTCTTCTTGCGCGTCGGCCAACTCCATCTCGTCCAGATAGCGCTGCACCGCCTCCCGCTCCTTCACTCGCGCCGCGCTGCTCACCGCCCGGAACTTCGAGCCATCTATCGCCACCCACTCCCCGCGCACCAACCCCACCTCACGCGCCAGCCGCACCAACTCCGCCCCCGCCTCTTTCACTGCCTCCCGGTGCAGCCGCCGGAACTCGGCGATCGACTTGTAGTCCGGTCGCAGCCGCCCCAACAGCCACATCACCTCCACGTTGCGCTGGCACTCCGCCTCCAGCCGCCGCGACGAACGTAGCTGGTTCATGTAGCCATACAAATACAGCTTCAGCAGATCCCGCGGATCGTAGCCCGGTCGCCCCGTTTCCGCCGGTTCGCTGCGCACGAACCCCAGCTCCAACATTGCCAGCCGGTTCACAAACACCTCGATCACCCGGCACACATGGTCTGCCGGAATCAGCTCGTCCAGCGTCACCGGAAACATCGTCACCTGCTCCCGCGCTTCTCCTGTGATGTAAGCCATGTCCGCTAACTTACTACCCTCGCCCCCAACTCCCATCTGTATTTTTCCCCGGTTACCGAGTTTCGTAACAGGCTCTG
>CAVZYS010000023.1:0-65617 GCA_963779555.1 uncultured Acidobacteriaceae bacterium | reverse complement strand
GTCTCGAGTGGATACATCAAGGCAAGCGGGGAATTTGAGTTGGCATCCGGCCGGGAACCAAGACCCAGCGACGTGCTGGCTGTCAACACCTTGCGCTGACGCACAGCCCGGAAAACTTGTCGAGTTAGTCGCAAAGCGCCGGTCCCAGGCTATCCCCGTCTGTGGGATCTGTTGAAATAAACCGCAATCCAAAAGACAACCAGTAACACGGCCAATCTCATAATTTGGTTTGTCCTCAGAATAGAAACAAAACCATACACGACGAAATACTCTCAACTGGATTTCTCGGGAAGTGATTATGACACGTAACGGCCCGTCACACCAGACTGCAGCAGCCTCTCACGGGCAGGGCAAACGCATCTTAATTGCTATATGTGAGTTGGGTTGGGTGGGATGAGATGGGGGGATGGATAGTCCCCTGAAATACTTTGCTGAGTTACGCGATCCGAGAGTAGAGCGGACGCGGGAGCATCTGCTGGAAGAGATACTTTTGATCACCATTGCGGCGATCCTGAGTGGAGGCAAACCATGGAATGAGATCGAGGATTATGCGGACTCCAAGCTCGAGTGGTTCCAGAGTTTTCTGACGCTTCCGGGCGGGATCCCCTCGCACGACACGTTCAATCGGGTGTTCTCGGCGCTGGATCCGGAGGAGTTGGAGAAGGGCTTCGTGGCCTGGGTGTCATCGATTGCCAAGCTGATGGCGGGCGAGGTCGTTGCCATCGACGGCAAAGCGCTGCGGGGCACCTGCGAGCCGGGCAAGAAAGCCATCGTGCATATGGTTTCAGCTTGGGCAGACAGCAACAGTTTAGTGTTGGCGCAGCGCCGGGTGGATGAAAAATCCAATGAAATCACGGCGATTCCTAAGCTGCTCGAGGCGCTGGAGTTGAGCGGGACGGTGGTGACGATCGACGCCATGGGCTGCCAGAAAAGTATCGCCGACAAGATCACCGCCAAAAACGCCGACTACATTTTCCTGGCCGGGGCCGCGATGGACAACCACAACCCGGAGATCCTGCTGCATTCCCTCTCGCGCTACTACGGGTTTTTGCCCGCGCCGCAACAATCCGCGTTTCTCTCCCAGTTCAACCAGAAGCCGTCATTAAGGAGGTCCATCCCAAAAGCCCGCGAATCAAACTGGATGCGACCCGCTACCGCGAACTCGATCGCCAGGTGCTGGAGCGCGACGGCTGGCGCTGCCAGACCTGCGGCACGATGCAGAACCTGCAGGTGCACCACCGCCAACGCCGCAGCCAGGCGTGCGACGACGAGCTGAACCTGATCACGCTGTGCGTCGAATGCCACGCATCGATGCATCGAAACTAACTGCTGCTACGGCTAGCCAGGGTCGCCGTTAGCCCCATCCCGCACTCGTGTGGCTCGGCGGCACGGAGAGCTGTGACGCAGGCCTTCTTTTGAACCCTGTAAAATGATAACGATAAATGTAATGGTGTGATGTTACGGCGTCCTCGTGAAGGCGACTGACCTTGCTGCTTCAGCCTTTGTCCAGAGGGCACATTTATTCCGGAGGCAATTTATATGCAGCTAACGGAGCAAACCGTAGGCACGTTCCAGACACTCAAAGAGAAGATCGAGACGAAAACCGCGCACGTGGGCATCGTGGGACTGGGCTATGTAGGACTGCCCCTCGCGGTCGAATTCGCCAAGGCGGGTTTCCACGTTACCGGTATCGACTTGCAGCCGTCGCGGATTGACCGGCTGATGCAGGGTGAATCCTACATTCAGGATGTCCCCAGCAGCGATGTTGCTCTACTGGTGAAGGACGGTCGCTTCGACGCCACGACAGACTTTTCCATCGTGCGCGATCTCGACACTATCAACATCTGCGTGCCCACGCCGCTGCGCAAGACCAAGGACCCCGACATGAGCTACATCGTGTCGGCCTCCGACGCCATTGCCAAACACTTTCATCCCGGCCTGCTGGTGATTCTGGAATCGACCACCTATCCGGGCACAACCAATGAGTTGTTGCTTCCGACGTTTGAAAAGAACGGACTGAAAGTGGGTGAGGACTTCTTCTTGTGCTTCTCTCCCGAGCGCGTCGATCCCGGCAATCCGGTGTATCAGACCTTGAACACACCCAAAGTGGTTGGCGGCATCACGCCGGCGTGCACCGAGATGGGCAGGGTCTTCTTTTCGCAGGCGCTGCAGAAGGTCGTGCCCGTGAGCAACACGCGTGTGGCCGAGATGGTGAAGTTGCTGGAAAACACCTTCCGCATGATTAACATCGGCCTGGTGAACGAGATGGCGCTGATGTGCGACGGCATGGGAATCAATGTCTGGGAAGTGATTGACGCGGCCGCTACCAAGCCCTTCGGCTTCATGCCGTTTTATCCCGGGCCCGGGCTCGGCGGCCACTGCATTCCCATCGATCCGTTCTACTTGTCGTGGAAGACGAAGCAATCGGGCATCGAGGCGCGGTTCATCGAACTGGCCGGATACATCAACGGCAACATGCCGCACTTCGTGGTTGGAAAGGTGCAGAGCGCGCTCAATAGCCACGGCAAGGCAGTGAAAGGCTCGCGGGTACACATCGCCGGCGTTGCCTACAAACGGAACATCGACGACATGCGGGAGTCTCCGGCGCTCGATGTCATTTTGCTGCTAAAGAAACTGGGAGCGGAGGTCAGCTACAGCGATCCCTACGTGCCGGCGCTCAAACTGGATGGCATCGACCTGAAGTCGCAGGACGCCCAAGCCTCGGCGCGGCAAGCGGACTGCGTCGTCATCATCACCGACCATTCGGATTTCGATTACAAGGGCTTGCTGGATTCATCCCATCTGATCGTCGACACCCGCAACGCCATGCGGGGTTTCGAGTCCGAAAAGATCGTGCGTCTGTAATGGCTCTCCGGCGATAAGGAGAACCAACCTTGACCGGCGAAAGCCGACCGCGCGTCACGCGACACGCGTGGATTTGCAGGCGCCGGCACAGCATTTCCCCGTCCATGCCGCGCCTAGCGCGTGCAGGATCAACCGGTCATGTTCAGTCAGTTGTTCGGCGTCTAACACCGCCGAATATGCGTACAACACGACGGGACTTTGCGTAATGCACCAGGTCTCGTGGCGAACTACGCCGGCGCAGTGTTCGCAGGCGGCTTCCGCGGTATATCTATTGCTGTGATGCCATGCCGTAAGTTGAGGAGTAGTCATGATGATGCCTCGTGCGGGATACATCCCCGCGAAAGAATTATGATTGGTTTGGTGGATGAAGATTCGCAATCGGGCTGCCTGCGACCGAAATCGCGGAGGCGCCCGAGGCTAAGAAAGAATGGTGGTATATGAAGGAGGCAGTGGAAGATGTTGCCCAAGCGGACGTGTTCTCGTTCCGCTTTCCGCCCGACCGGCTTACGTAGCCACTTAGCTGAACTGCCATGATCGAGGCTACTGCAGGCGATATGTCTCGTTCATCCCCCAGAGCGGGTAGCCGCTTACGTCTTTAGGGGTACAGCATTGCAGTTGTTCAATAGTTTCGATATCTATGAACAATATGAGTGCTGTGCAAACAAAGAAAATGCCCCGCCCTGCCATTCGGTAGAACGGAGCGCAACGGATCGGACGTGCGGTAGCTCCCGCACTCTTTAGAAAGCGTCTTCGCCCCTACGGCACTTCGATCAACTCGATCTTGCCGTCCTTGCGGCGGTGCAGGACTTTCACCCGGCCCTTGCCATCGCGGAACACGAAGACGTCGCGGTCGCGGAACTCACATTCCTTCACCGCTTCTTCGATGGTCATGGGCCGCATGGCAATCGCGTCACTGGATTTCACCAGGTGCGCTTCCGTGGTGCGCGCAATCGATGGGAACTTATGTACTACGACGGGTACGGCCGTCGACGCGCTGGCGCCAACGGCGATCTGCGCTTCAGCGTCGGCCTCGACCGGCTCCTTCCAGCTCTTGTCTTTGGCTTTGCGGGTGGTGGCGCGGCGGCGTCCGTTGCTCTTGAGCGCCTGGGTCTCGATGTGTTCGAGCGCCTGGTTGACGGCCGCCACCATGTCGGTTGACTCGGCCAGCCCTACGATATGACCGCGGCGGCGTTTGACCGTGATTTCCGCGATGAAACGGTGCTTCTCGTTGGTCAGGATGACCTTGCTCTTGAAGTTTTCACCGAGAATTTTCTGGAGTTTGGTGAGGCCGTCTTCCACCTCACCGCGGACGGCGGGAGTAATTTCATATTGCCTGGCTAAAATCTCTACGTTCATTGAGCTCCCTCCTCACCGCAGCTCATTTGGTTACGACTTGATGGGGCTGCGGTGTTTGTCACCACTTCGGCTTCCGGTCCGGCTGGCCCGCCGCGGCGGGCAGGCTGCAAAAGACGCGTGCGGAACCGGTGGACGCCGGATACAGCCGCTAACTTTTCACTCTGCGCTGGTGGGTGTTCGGGATGCGCATGTCTTCCCTGTACTTCGCAACCGTCCGGCGAGTGACCTGGATGCCCTGCGACTGGAGGATGTGGGTGATCTGCTCGTCGGTGTACGGGTTGGCAGTGTCTTCCTCCTCGATGAGCTTCTTGACCCGGCGCTTCAGGATGAGCAGGGAAGTGCCGCCGCCCTCCGGGCCGTTCACGCTCTCGCTGAAGAAGTACCGTAATTCGAAGACGCCTTGCGGGGTGTGAGCATACTTGTTCGCGACCGCGCGGCTCACCGTCGACGGGTGCACGCCAATCTCTTCCGCCACGTCCTTGATCATCATGGGCTTCAACTGGTCGATGCCCCGGTCCAGGAAGTCGCGTTGCCGGGCGAGGATAACGTAACACACGCGCAAAATTGTCTGCTTGCGCTGCTCGATGTTCTTGATGAGCTGGATGGCCGACTTGTAGCGCTCCTTGACGTAGTTGCGCACGTCCTTTTCGGCGGCATCGCGGCTCAACAGGCGGCGATAAGCCGGATTCAGGCGCAACTGCGGGATCTCCTCATCGTTCATGACGATGATGTACTCGTCGCCTTGCTTCACGAAGGCTACATCAGGTTCGATCAGCCTGGTTTCAGCCTTGTTGTACCGCAGGCCGGGCCGCGGATCGAGCGTGCGAATGAAGTCCATCGCGCGCATGACGGCCTCGATCGGTTTCCCCATTGCCTTGGCCACTTCCTTGTGGTTCTTGTTTTGCAAGGCATGCAGATGCTGGTCAACCAAGACGATGGCGTCGTCAATCGATTCTCTTTCGGCAACATGATTGCCGTTGCCGTTCTTGCGTTCGATGCTTTTCAGGTTATTAAGCTGGGCCAGGAGGCACTCGCGCAGATCGCGCGCGCCAACTCCGATGGGATCCAATTGTCTGACTAGGTCGATGGCCTCGCGCAGTGCGTCGCGGCTGAAAGGCACACGCGACGGCACGGTCCGCGGCGGCACCAGCGCAGGACGCGCCCCGATAGAAGCATTGGCTTGTGCCAGTGAACCGGTGGCGGCTTCTGGCACCCCCTCCTCTAACAGAATGTCTGAAAGCGACAACGCTGAGTCATGTCCATTAGGATGCGGGGCCGAGGCTTCGAAGGGCGCGACAGTCGGTGTAGGCGCCGTTTCAACTGCGATGGCAGCCCGCTCTGGAAAACTTTGCTCGTCTTCCATCAGCCCGAGTAGCTCGTCTTCGGTCGCGGTCAGATAACCATCTTCGTTGAGATTGCCTATGACCAATTCCGCGGCGCGGTACACGTCTTCTTTCACGTGCAACGATCCCAGTTGCCACATGAGATGGTCGGTCAGAGTTGTGGGACGGGACAGAAAGTTCTCGAACGAAGGCTTCTCGCTGTCCTCCATCTCGATGGAAGTACGCAGGCCGGGATCCAGGTATTCGGAGAAGAATGAGCCGAAATCGATCTCTTCGAACGGGTCTTTTTCTTCGGCAGTCTTGGGAGGTTCTTCCTGGACAGCCGCCGAACTGTCGCGGTCCATTTTCTCTTCGCGGGCGGAAACTTCGTCCAACAGAGGAACCGAATCTTCCAATTCCTCGAGCACCGGGTTCTCGGTTAACTCCGCATTAATCATGTCAGCCAGTTCCAGCTTGTTAAGCGCCAGAACACTGACCATCTGCACCAGCCCCGGAGTCAGAATCTGCTTCTGAGATACTCGGAGACTCAACTTGGGCTGCAATAAGACCATGACCGCGGGAACCCTTCTGGGACCTGTTCCTCCTGCTGAAATTCTAAACCTAAACCAGTGTGAAGCTTTCGCCTAAGTAAACCCTCTTCACTTCCGGATCGTTGCCCAACTGATCGGGCGTGCCGGCTCGGAAGATTCTGCCCTCGTTAATAATGTAAGCGCGATCGGTCACGGAGAGCGTCTCCCGCACATTATGGTCCGTCACCAGCACCCCGATGCCACTCGCCTTGAGATCGAAGATGATTCTCTGCAGATCGAGCACCGCGATGGGGTCGATTCCGGAGAACGGCTCATCCAGCAAAATGAACGACGGAGAGATGCACAGGCAGCGCGCAATCTCAACTCGGCGCCGTTCCCCGCCTGACAGCGCATATCCACGATTCTTGCGAATGACACTCAGCCCCAGTTGCTCGATCAGCCGTTCTTGACGCTCGCGGCGTTCGTGCCATGAAATCGGCTGCGCTTCCAGCACCGCCAGGATGTTGTCCTCAACCGTCAACTTGCGGAAGATCGAGGGCTCCTGCGGCAGATAACTGATGCCGAAGTTCCGCGCCCGAAGGTACATGGGGACATCGGTTATGTCCTGATCATTGATGACCACCCGGCCAGTGTCGGTGGGAATCAAACCCACGATAATGTAGAAACTGGTGGTTTTTCCGGCCCCGTTGGGCCCCAGTAGGCCCACGACCTCACCTTGTTTCACATTGAGGCTGACGCCGTTGACAACCCTGCGTCCACGGTAACTTTTGCCGATCTCGTCCGCCGATAAAGTCTGCATTTACTTAGTGATACGTGCGCGAGTCACGGTGGGTGAAGAGTGTTTGCTCTCCACCAGAACCCTATCATCGTGACTATAGAAAGTCAACGAATCACCCCAGGTTGTGCCGTGTACGGCATCAAAAATGCTGGCGGATTTCCCAGTTAGGTAATACTTTCCGTCATCGGCGGTGTAAACCAGTCGATCGCCCACTCCCCGTCGATTGGGCTCGGTGATGACCACCTTCTCCACCGCAATCATGTGGTCGACTCGGCTCGGTCCTTCGCTACCGGGAATAATAGGCTTCGGTGCTTTCGTCTGAGTTCCGACCTGACTGCCGTCGGTGGAATCAGCCTGCTTCAGGTAAACGTCGATCTGCTCTGCGCTGATGGTGCCGTTGGTCCCCTTGGCGAGGACTTTGCCTGTATAGCGGGCCCGCCGCTCTGCATCTACGTAAGTCAGCTTATCGGCGGTAACGTCAACCGGCGAAAGCTTGCCGTCCTGACCTTGCTGCACAAACAAACTGGACACCGATTGGGCGGTGTCTCCGTGGGCGACAATGGTCCGGTTCTGTTGGTCGAAGTCGATCAGGGGAGCGCGTACCACGTTAGCAGTTTGCCACAGGCGAACATTTCCACTGTAGTGCGCGACACTTGGCTGATTGTTCGATGTCATGTGCAACGAAGTCACATGCACCGGGTCGGAAGCTGCTAGCAGCGCTCCGTCGGGCTGAGGCTTGAGGTCGCTGTAAGTCGTTTTGACATTGCCATCGGCGAATGCCTCGCCCGACTCTCGGTTGAGCCGGATGACATCCGCGGTGGTGGTCGTTCCTCCGTCAATCACGCGCGGCGAACCGTTGAGCACAAGTATCTGGTCCGCCGGCGTATAGGTGGCCTTGTCGGCAAACATGGCGCGGCCGCCCGTGTCCGGCTTTGGTGAAGGTTCGTGATAGGTAAAGTCGACAGTCTGGACGAGCTTCTCCGCTCCGCCATCGGGGGCGAAGGTAACATCGACGTTCTGCGATGTGCTGACCTTCTCCGGTTGTCCGGGCGAAGTGGAGACGATGCGAGAGTCCGGTGACCCATGCAGCGTCTGCATGCGGTTGTCTTCCCCGAAAGTCGCGTGGAACTTGCCGGCCGTGGCGACCGTAGTCGCGTTGCCTGAACCGAAATCTTGTCCGGGTTTGGCGTTGGCCTTGGCAGGTTTGGCTCCAGTGGGTGACGGGAAAATCGTGATCTGCGCTTTACCGGCGGTATCGCCGGTTTTAAGCTCGTTGCCGTTTTCCAGTACAAAGTGGAGCTGGTCGGCGACGATTTCCATGGGTTGTCCCGGACTGCCGGGCTTGCCGGGTTGCGGGTCCTGCCGCATGCGTGCGTTCTTCAGCATGTGGAAGAACTTGGGCTGATTGTCAGCCTCGAAGTCGAGAACGAACGTGTCGGAGGAGCCGTGACTCAGGTTCTCGCCCCGCGTGTTGTACTTCGCGCCGCCGGAGACGATGGCCTGCTGCACGGCATTCTGCGGGCCCATGTTGAGGTCGCCGTGCGGTCCGCTGATGTCCACGATGGTTGGCCCCCTCACCTCGATGTTAACGTTGCCCTCGGCCTGCGCGTGCTTTATAGAGTTGTCCGACTCGAAGAACATGGTGAGCTTGTCAGTGGTCAGGGTGCGGTCAGGCTCGTAAATCGCAGCGTTGAATAGGACAGCCTGCCTCGGATCCTTCTGGATGGTCCCACTGGAACCGAAAATATCAGCGGCATTGTCTCCGGTCGTAACGACGTGCACGTCGGACTTCAACTGCAACTGATTGGTCTGGGAGTCGTACTCAGCGCCTCTGGCTGTGCCGGAGGCTTGTAGGGTCTGAAATTCCACCTCATTATCAGTGTGGGCCTTGCCAGTCTTCTGGTTGAACGTGAGCGAATTGGTGGTGATGTGAATCGGGTTCTTCAACTCTGCGGGAGGAGCCTGGTCGGGCTTGGTCGGGCCTTCCGCGTAACCCTGAAGGTCAAGATGAACTTCCCCAATCGCGTTGACGTCGCCGCTCCCCGGATCGTAGGTGAACTCGTTCCCGTAGATCTGGTCATACCGGTCATGCGCCTTGCCGTAGACCACGATATGCACGTTCTTGAGATCGGCGTGGCCGCCCTTTTTGAACTGCACGGCTTTGGAAGCGCGAATGGTGTAAATCGTGCGCCCGCCCTCTGACTTGGAAAGAGTGAACCCTTCACTGGTCTGCTGAATGTCGAGTCCCAATTGCCTCGGAAGGCTGTGGAATTGCGGCTTCAACTTGGATTTGGCGATAAAGTACGAGGCAGTGACGATCAGGAGCAGCGCGACCGCAAACCCCACCAGCCATTTCCGTACCTGGGCGATGGATTGGAGCATCTGGTTTCGATATTACCCTGTGCGGTGAGAAGGAGGCCAATTGCGGCGAGAGTCCGTTAGCAGAACGTTCGCCCCTAGCGGCGCAGGATTGAGAAGCCCTGGGGAGGAACGCGGATCACCACGCAGTCGGAAGGCATATCGTGCAGCGCTTGGCGGCGTTTGGTCCAGCCCGCCATCATGAATCCGACGGCGGCGGTGAACAGCGAGAGGAACTTCATAAAATGGCGGACCGTGGCCTGTCCGAAGGATAGTTTGTCGCCCGACGCGGTAACGACTTGCAACCCTACAGCCCGCTTGCCGATGGTGGCGCGCCAGTTTGAGCTTTCGGTGAAGGCGCAATACAGCCATGCTCCGATGGTTAAGAATCCGACCGCAGCGATGCCGCTCACGTACTTTGCGGTTGCGTCCGTCAGGCCGTAGCTCGGGTCGATGAACCAGCGCATGGCGTAGTAGACCAGCGCCGAGAGCAGAAGCGCTCCGATGACCTCAATGCAGACATCAACAGTGCCCGCCCAAACCCGCAGCCAAAAACCAGCGTACTCCGGCGCCTCCGGAGTCGCCGCCTCCGACTCAGGTTTCGGGTTGGATGGGTCAGCTATAGTTGAGGCCTTTTCGGGCGACTCCGTCAGCACGTCTCCACAGAACAGGCAGAGCTTGCCGTCGGGCAACACAGGGTTGCCGCAACTGGTGCAGAGTTGCTGGACTGCAACCACCATCGGAGGTGAATACTATCGCTGAAGTAAGCTCAATGTAAAGCCTGGCTAGGCGGAGAGGCCTCTGGCGCGGGCAGTTCTGCCACCGGCACAGGGCGGGCGAAGTCGGTTAGGGTCAGTTGCACCCCGCCGAAATCGGGGTGAGTGTTGTAGTCAACCGTGAAGGCCAGGTCGAGGATATCCCCTAATAACAACGACTCCTGCGCGGCGCGCTCGGCCATGCGCCAACCCACAACTTCTTGCGCTCGTGGCAGCTTTCCGTCGCCATTGGAGCCCGCTCGCGACACCCTCAGCTTGAGGTGTTTTTCCTTCATTGTGCGCGGCGGCTGGATCAGCTTCACACCGCGTGCCACAAACACCGGCGTCGGATTACCCGACCCGAACGGCTCCAGCTTGGCCAGCGACTCCCAGAACTGCTGATTCACGCCGTCGAGAGAGATTTCCCCATCGTATTCCATCACCGGAACGAAGTCCTCGGGCACGAGCCGCTGGCGAGCATAGGCTTCCAGGCGCGAGCGCAACTCTGGGAGCCGCTCCACCGGAAGCGCGCAACCGACCGCGTGCGAGTGCCCGCCGTAGCGGGTGAACAGTTCAGGACAGGACTCCAGGGCATCGAGAAGGTGGAAGGCTTCAATGGAGCGGCCCGATCCGTACGCCTCGCCGTTGTCGCAAGCGAACACCAAAGCTGGCCGGTGATAGCGCTCGACCACACGGGTAGCGCAGATGCCGATCACTCCGCGGTGCCAGCTTTCGCCGGAGACAACCAGTGTGTATGCGCCATTCCATTCCGGCGTGGAATCGATCTGGCGGAAGATATCGTCGAGGATGCGCTGCTCTTCGACCTGGCGATCGCCATTGAGTACGTTGAGCTGCATCGCCATCTCGGTCGCCCGGGCTTCATCCTTTTCCGTGAACAGCTCGATAACGCGCTCCGCCAGGTCCATGCGTCCGGCAGCATTCAGCCTCGGCGCCACCCGAAATGCAATGTCTCCCGCACTTAGCGGACGCGATCCGTCGAGCTGACAGTTAGCCAGCAGGGCACGCAACCCGGCATTGCGCGGATCGCGCAGCCCCTGTAGACCCAGCTTGGCGAAAACGCGGTTCTCGCCAATCAGCGGAACCGCGTCTGCAATGGTCGCGATGGCAACAATTTTCAGGAACGAAGGCAACAGGCTCGCGCGTCCGTGACCTTCCAGCAGCGCCTGCGCGATCTTGAAAGCGACGCCCGCGCCACACAGCGATTTGCAGGGATATTCGCAGCCGTGCTGGTTGGGATTCACCACCGCCAGCGCCTTGGGAACGCCGTCCGCCTGCGGCAGGTGATGGTCGGTGACGATGAGGTCAACGCCGCAGCGCGCGGCAGCTTCGGCAGCAGCAAACGCGCGAATGCCGGTGTCCACGCTGATGATCAATTTGACGCCATCGGCGGCCGCCTGCTCGATCACCTCGTCGCGCATGCCGTAGCCCTCGCGGATGCGGTGCGGCACGTGATACTCCACCTTGCCGCCGCAGATCTCCAGTGCGGCCTTGAGGATCACAATGGCGGTGGTGCCGTCAACGTCGTAGTCACCATAAATGAAGATGGTCTCGCCACGCTCAATGGCGGCCCTCAGGCGTTCGACCGCAGCGCGTAGTCCAGCCATGAGGTAGGGCGAGTGCAGGTGAGAGAGCGAAGGCGCCAGAAATTCCTGCGCCTGTTCTGGAGTGGTGACACCACGGGCGGCGAGCAATCGCGCGATGATGGGCGATAGCCCGGCTTCACGAGTCAACCGATCGATGTCTGAAGGATGGGCGTCGCGGAGGTGCCAGCGCACTTAGCGTTCTTCGTCCTGGTCGTTGTCGTCCACGGCCAGGGTGCCGAAGTCTTCGACCAAGTCAAGCAGGCGTTGATAGCGTTCATACCATTCGGTGGAAACTTCGTAGAGGAACATGATGCCCTGGTGGGGCCAGCCCAGTTGCAGAAACCCGGTCTTGCCTATGAAACTGCGCAGCCAGCGGGCTTCCTCGATGTCGTCGTCGCTGGGATAGGTGGCCTGTTGCAGCCGCTGTACGAGGTAGTCGAGTTCGTCGCGCTCCAGCACTTCCTCGTCCATCGAGAGGAAGGCGCAACCGGCTTTCTTGGCCAACTCGACAAAATCTTTCCAGCTTTCAGGATTGTCGCGCGGGTCCCACATGACGCTGTGAACGTCTTCGGTGACATATCCCTGGAAGCGGCTCATGCCGTGGCCAAGAATGAACGCCACCATATCGTCTTTCAGGCTGGTTAGGTCGTCGGACATGGCAGTTTCTCGCAGCTGCGGAGCAGCACACTGCCGCGCCCCAGCGAAAGTTCATCATACTCCGATGCCGGCAAGACGAGGCAACAGGGATGCGTCCAACCGAGGCGGGAACGGCTGCAAGGTTCGACCGAAACCTCAGCGCACGCCGGTCACGGTATAGAGGTCCGACAGCCGCACGCGGTAGTCGAAGCCATAGGTGTTGCCGTCAGGCGTAATGACGGGCGGATCGGGAATCACGCCTCCGATGGGAGCGGTGGCGAGGACGCGCCACGCGGTGCGTGCCCCGCTATGCGGATTGAGCTTTTCCACCTTGACGCCTGCGCCATTGCCGGCCACCGACGCTACGTAAAGCTGGCCTTCACTGGTCCAGCCCAAAGCCAGTTCGCCGGGCTTCAATCCGCTGATTTCTACCGTTTTCCCGTCGTCGATGGACAACAGGGCTGTGCTTATCTTGCCAGAGGCAGCGTCCCTGACTCCCACGAGCGCCCATTTGTCGTCACGAGAAATCGCTCGATTCACCATTCCTTCGGGTGAGATCGGTTTGGGCGCACCACCGTTCAGATCCTGCAACCAAATGCGAGGTAGATGTCCGGCCTCGTTCGCGGAATAAACGATGCGCCTGCCGTCGGACAAAAATCCAGGCAGGATATTCGCAGGCACAAGGGTAGGTGGATTGACACGACGAGGCTCGCCGGGCCCGACGGGCAACAGCCATACCTCGTGGTTTGGCTCGGTGAGTTTGATGGCCAGAGCCCACTTCTTGTCGTGGGAGAGCGAGGCGGCGTATCCCTCGCCGATGGGAACGGCAGGCGAGCCGTCCGCGTCACGTACGTAAACGGTGTAATTGGACGTCGAAGAGCCCTCCTCCTCGAAGAGGATCATCTTGCCATCGTCGCTGATGTCACGGAGGTAGCTGAAGTCGAGCCAGGAGAGGTCGCGCAGTGACTCTCCGTGATTGCTGGAAACAACGATGCCACGACGGGCGATGCCCTGCCCCACCAGGAGCTGTCCCTTGGAGGAGATGTCGCGCAAGTGCAGACGGCCGGGCATGGCCAACGGGTTGCGGATCTTGCCTGAAATCGATAAGGCGTGGATCTCTCCTGATTCGAGAGGGGAACTGCTCCAGACTTCATCGCCACCGACGCTCCATGCCAGTCCCTGGGAGCTTTCGTACAGCGGGCCGGTGGCAACCTTCTCTCCAGTGGCGCGCAGGATCGTCACCGTGCCGCGATCGTCACTGGGATTGGTATGGGCGATGAAGGCGAGGTATTTGCCGTTGGGAGAGAAACGAAGATCGTCGATGAGCTTCTCACGGAAGAGCACATTGCCAATGGGGTACTCAAGCTGGCAGGTGAAATCCGCAGGCACGAAGCGCACGATAGCGAGAGCCGAACCATCGGGAGTGAAGTCGGCGGCCTGGATGTTCTCGATTTCGGGCTTGGGAGCGCTGTTGCCTGTAGTGCGGGCCAGATTACCGGGTGCGAGAAGAGTGGTGATCGCCTGCGGAGCGAGCGCAACGGCAAGTTCGCCGCGGCTGGAAATCGCCAGCAGGCGCGCGTCCTTGATGCCCATGGGATGTCCCCCCACCCCGTCGGCAGGCACAGAGTAGAGTTCAGGCTCAGCGGCTTCCCAAGCAGCGGTATAGACCACGTTCTGTCCGTCAGGAGTGAAGCGGGCAGTGCCGGGCGTACCGCGGCGATAGGTAACCTGATGAAATTGAGCACCGGTCGCGGGATGCCGGGCCGAAGAAAGCAGCCATCCGCCGAGACCTGCCAGCAATACCAGGGCTGCGGCGGCTGCAATCAAAGATGTACGGGTCTTGCGCTCCTTGACCTTGGCAGCGGAAAGTCCGCCTGACGCCGTGAGCGAGGTAACGGATTCCAGGTCGAAGGCCAGATCACGGGCCGACTGAAAGCGCTGTTCGGGAGCCTTCTCTAGGCAATGGCGCACGATGCGATCCAGGGCCGGAGGGATGGGACGGCCACCGGAGGGCGACTCTGGCGGGTCGTCGTGCAGGATCGCGGTCATGGTTTCGGCCGTGGTGTCGCGCTTGAAGGCTCGGACCCCGCTGAGCATTTCGTACAGCACCGCGCCGAAACTGAAAATGTCAGTGCGGCAATCCACATGGGCGCCCCGGACTTGCTCGGGCGACATGTAGCCCGCAGTTCCTACCACGGTGCCGACACCGGTATTGGGAATGTCGGAGGTCATGGTGGCCATCCCCGTGTGGAGACCATGGCCTGCAGGTTTGTCCACAGTCTTGGCGAGACCAAAGTCGAGGATCTTCACACGGCCTTCGCGCGTAACAAAGATGTTGTCGGGCTTCAGGTCGCGATGCGCGATGTCTTTGCCGTGGGCCGCCGCCAGGCCGTGTGCGGTCTGAACGGCGTAATCGATGGACTTGCGATGGGAGAGTGGCCCGCGAGCAAGAATCTCGCGCAGACTCTCGCCCTCCAGCAACTCAGACACCATGAACGGCATTCCATCGTGCTGCCCGATGTCATGGACCCCGAGGATATTGGGATGATTGAGCGCGGCTACGGCCCGCGCCTCCTGCTCGAAGCGCCGCAGGCGTTCGGGATCGGCCGCAAAGGAAGCGGGCAAAACCTTGACGGCGACATCGCGTCCCAGGCGCTGATCGCGTGCGCGGTAAACTTCGCCCATACCGCCTGCGCCGATCAATGCAACAACTTCGTAGGGTCCGAGTTTGGTACCAAGGGTCAGGGCCATGAGGTGTGCTGCATTATAGCGTGAGCGCCGGTTTCGAGAACGGCGACTTCACCGCGGAGGCACAGAGGACACGGAGAAGGCTTTTGTGCGAGGGCAACCGCGGATCGCGCGGACGACGCGGATCATCCCCGTGGCACAAGCGCTCAGCCCGCCGGACCGGTCTAAAACCTGTGTTAAAATCAGGTGTTCCGACAACCGATTTCTACACGCATGCACTTCTCCAAGGAATATGTGGGCTATCTGGCCCGCGAAGTCACCAAAAAACTCGTCGATGGTGAGTTCATCGAGACCCACGATCCGCAGTTGGTGCGCGACCGCGTCCAAGCCGCGATGGTCGAGGAACTGACGCTCGAAGACCGCATCAACGACGAGGTCCGCATCATTCTTGAAACCTACTCCGACGAGATGCGCCAAAGCGGCGCCAACTACCAGGAGATGTTCAAGAAGATCAAGAACGAACTGGTGCGCAAGTACAAGGCTGTGCTATGAGGATCAGCCGCGAGAAGATCAACAAGCTGGCGCATGCCGTGGCTGACACCCTGGCGGAGACGGACAGCGTTGACTTCATCGAGGATCGCAACACCATTCGCCAGGAAGCCCGCCGCATTCTTGAGCTGCTCATGGCCGAGGAAGCCAAGATCGATGCTGCCGCCCGGCAGAAGATCGAAAGCCAGCGCCGCACCATCCTGGAAGGCTCGCAGGAGTGGGACATCCTCTACCGCAAGTACTACAACGAAGAAGTCAAGAAGCTCGGGATCTAACGAGTTCTGCGCACATCCCCTTATCTAATCGCACCCCTCATGTAGTCAGCCTCTCTCGGATCAACTCCTCGACGTCGCCCACCTTGTCGGTCAGCATGTTCAACTTGCCTGCCAGCCCCTGGATCTCCGATTCAGCACGGCGGTTTACCTCGTAGTCCAACTCGCCGCGCAACCGGTCCTTGGTGTCTTGCCGGTTCTGGCTCATCATGATGACTGGAGCCTGCAGCGCCGCCAGCATCGACAGGAACAGGTTCAGCAGGATGAAGGGATACGGGTCCCATGCCTTGTGGCCCAAAAGGACATTAAAGCCGGAGTAGATAACCAGCACAATCAGGAACGTGATGATGAAGGTCCACGAACCGCCGAACGACGCGACGCGATCGGCGATGCGCTCGCCAAACGTCGCCTGTTTTTCAATGATCTCGTTGGGGTTACGGCTGGCGCGGACCCGCACCAGTTGCTGCGAAGCATGAAACTGCCTGCCAAGCACGGCGAGCATGTCCATGCCCGCCATCGGTTTTTTCTGCAGCAGAATGGCAATGTCGTCGCGATCGACCTCGACGCACGAGGTGTCTTCCAAGGCAATGGCTGTCGTCTGATGGGGCGTCTGCTCCAGCATCGCGGCAAAGCCGAAGAACTCGCCATGGCCGGGCTCGTCGACGACCACTTCCTGCTGGTCCTCGTCCACCATCGTCACCCGCACTCGGCCATCCATCAGGATGTAGGCCCGGCCGCCCGGTTCGCCCATTTTGTAAATCCGCTGACGGGGCGCAAATTTCTTCATCTCAACTTGCTTCGCCAGGATAGCGATTTCTTCGTCATCCAGCAGAGCAAACAACGGGACGTGTCTCAGTTCCTCAGGATTGCAGGGCATGCTCACCTCTTGCTCAAGTTAGGAATCACCTGATCGCGGTGAGCATTGCACAAATGCGCAGAAAGCAGCAACTCCGTGGCTAGTCAATAGCGGATTGAGCTGTGTAACGGCTTACTTCGCGAGCACCTTGGTAGTCGCAGCTACCGGCGGATGGTCCGGGTTCCACGTGGGCTGGCCGGCGGGGACAAATTGCACCTTGACGTTGGGAAACAACGCGCGCAGATCTTCGGCACATTGTCTTCATGCCGGCTTCCTCGGAAACCTCGTGACCTAAAAAGATCAAGGCCTTGTGGCGGCCTTGTGCGCTCGCGTCCCGCACGTACTCAACGATTTCCCACTCGGGAGCTTCGCCCGCGAGCAGCACCTCAACGTTATCGCTGCGGAGTGCGAGGACCTGTTTGTGCAGACCAGAGGCGCCGGGGAGGATGGCAACGTGCGTGATGGAGAGATTGGGGTCTCCGACGACACGCAGTGTCCGGGCATTGAGTGTCGTCGCCAACTCAAGCGACAGCTTTGCCAGAGTCGTTTTCGGTATTGTGGCCCGGAACGGGTTGCCGGCATCCATGTAGCTCTGCCAGCCGAGGGCTTGCATCAGTCCTATTGCAACGGGGTCCGGTGAGACGCTGTGCATTCCGTCGTGCAGGCGGAATACGACCATGTGGTGCTGCTGAATGAACGCCAGCTTCTCACGGTAAACCGGATCCTCGGCAAAGAAAGACGCATCGTCGAGATGGTTGTAGAACGTGGGCTCATGGGTGATCACTAGGTTTGCGCCACGGCGTGCCGCTTCACGCAGAACATCTATGGTATCGAGAAAGGTGGCCACGATCCCGGTAACTGGAGTGGACGGGTCGCCCGCCTTAACGGTATCGACAGTATCGTTCGGAATGGCGGGAGAGTAGCGTTTCTGGATACGCGCGATCGCCTCAGCAGCCGTGATGCTTTGTGCGACTGATGTCAGTGGCAGAAACGCCAGCGTAAGAATAGCTGCGCAAGCTCGAATCAACATGGTGGACATCATCCCTCTCCCACGCCAGGAAACACAATGGCGTCGCTGGGGAAGCGGCGCACAAGCAGTTGGAACTGAAAAACTTAGACCTGTTCTTCTGCGATCAGTTGCCAGGCGGTGGCGGCTGCGTTGAGGCCGGTGTTGTCGGATTTGCCGGCGTCTCGCGTTGCGGCGGCAACGGATAATAGCCGTGCCTGTTGGTGATGAGCAGCCCCGGGCGCTTTACCCGTACCTCGATGTCGCGATAGGCGCTTGATGCTCTCTGCGGTGTGTCGTACCCGAGCGTGTATTGATTGCGAGCTTCTGACGTAATCGACTGGTAGGCGCTTTCGATGGCCTCCCGCGAGTACGAGTCAATCACATCTCCACCGGTAGCATTAGAGTACTTGGGAAGAATGTTGGTGTAGCCCTGCCCCGGGATGTGCAGCTTGTCGATCTTGTTCATGCCGGGGAAGGACGCTTCCTCGACTCCTACGGCGTACACGGCAATTCCGTTGGTCAGCAGCACTTTGAGCACCTGCGCATAGCTGGCGCGGCTGCCGTATTCGTAGCCATTGCTGATGACGAAAATGATCTTGCGGTTCTCACGCGGCTGATGGGCCAGATCTCCCGCCGCCATGAGGATAGCGTCATTCAGCACATGTGATTCGCGGGTCCCGGTTTGAAGTGGCAGCGGTGCTCCATCGACCTGCTTGCCGTTGTTCGTCGGGCCTGATCCGAAGGGACCGCCCACTACCGGTGCGCCCGGATTTTGACCCGACAGATCGCGAATGCGTTGCAACGAAAGCTGCAGCCGCTGCGGATTGCCAAAGTCAGACTGCTTGTGCACGGAGTTGCCGTAGGTGAATACTGCAACTTTATCGAAGGGCCCAAACGAGCCATCGAGCGCTGAATAGGTCCCCGCTACCTTCTTCAGCGTGCTCTCCGAGATGCCGAGGTCGATCACCACTGCCGCCGACAGTGGAAACGGATCGCTGGTGAAGAACGTGATGGTCTGCTTGACATTGTCCTCGTAGACGCTGAAGTCCTGCGCCAGCAGACCATCCACCATCTTGCCGTCAGGGTCTTTCACCGTGACTGGTACGCTGATGAAGTTGACGTCCTTGCTGAGCGTGAAAAGCTGATCGAAATCGTTGCCCGGCGCATTGCTTCCCTTGCTCGGAGGAACCGTCTTGATGCCCTGCGATCCTGGGGGTGGCGCCTGTGGATTCGTCCCTGGCGCCGCCTGCGATTGATCTCCACCCGACCGAGTATTTGGCGGTGCTTGCGGGTTATCTTTGGACGGAGCGGTGGGTTCGCTGTCGTCGCTCATGCCCGGAACAGGCGTCGTAACGTCCGGCAAGGGGGCGTTGTTCTGCGGTTTTGGAGCATCAGGCAGTGGTTGCTGCTGACCTGCCGCAAAGGTGGCGGCCATGGTCACCACCGCCGCCAGCAAGATGGCGGATTGGACCGAAATTATCAGTCGACGTTTCGACATGTTGAGTGGTTGATCTCCAGTAAGCCGGGACTTAGCCTCAGTATAACCGCAACCCTAATCTGGCGGAACGCGGAAGCTGTCTCTAGGAACGCTATTGCAATACAATGAACCTATCCCACGAGAAAGAGTGTCCATGTTGTTGACCCGTATCCGCTCCTGCACCGTAATCGTGTCGCTGCTGCTGTCTTCCACGACGTGGCTGGCCGCCCAATCGACCGTACACGACCAAGCCCCACCCACCTCGTCGGCACCGCCCCAGACCCAGGACCAGCAGTCACAGCAGCCCGAGGCTGAAGAATCGGGACAGACCTTCAAGGCGCAAGTCAATGTGGTCAGCGTGTTCTTCAATGTCAAAGACCACCATGGTCTGCTCATTCCCGGCCTCAACAAGACCGACTTCGAAGTGATCGAAGACGGCAAGCCCCAGACGCTCAAGTATTTCAGCGCTGATGCCAACCAACCCCTGACGCTCGGCCTGCTCATCGACACCAGTCCCAGCCAGGAGCGCGTGCTCACCATCGAACAGCAATCCTGTGTCGAGTTTCTGCACAGTGTGCTGCGCCCTAAGGACCTGGCATTCCTGATCAACTTTGACTCCGACATCGATCTCGATCAGGACTTCACCAACAACGTCAGTTCCATCGCACGCGCTCTGAATAGATTGCAAATTGGCGGCGGCTCTGCTGGTGGCGGTCCGGTTGGTATGGGCGGAGGCCCCGTCCCCAACTCCCATCCCCGCAGTACCGCGCTCTATGACGCCATTTATCTGGCCGCCGACGAAAAGCTGAAGAATGAGGTAGGCCGCAAGGCCATGATCGTTTTCACCGATGGTGAGGACGAGGGCAGCCGCCTCCGCATCCGCGACGCCATCGAAGCTGCGCAGAAGGCCGACACCATGTGTTACGTCATCCTGATCGCCGACCGCGGCGGTTGGTACCAGGGCTTCGGTCTCGGTGACATGAAGAAGCTGGCTGAAGAAACGGGCGGACGCGTCATCGAAGTCGGCAACAACCAGGAAAAATTGCGCCAGGCCTTTGACCAGATCCAGAACGAGCTACGCAGCCAGTACAACCTCGGCTACACTCCGACGAACAACAAGCTGGATGGTTCCTACCGCAAGATCCAGATCAAAACCAAGAGCGGCGACTATAAAGTGCAGGCCCGCCAAGGCTACTACGCGCTGGCGAAAGAGTAGCCAGCAGTTACTCCCACCTCATTTGGAGGCTCCACTCTTGTCGTCCTTCACTTGGACGACAGGGTGGAAGTCACCTACTCCAACGTCGGTAGTAAAACATCGTGTCTGCAATGAGCGAGTCGGTTGAGCTGACAATATCCGCGTTGACCTATCTTTCAGTCCCGTATCCGGCAGCTTGTCGTTGAAGCGCAGGAAGAGGCACTGCGGCGCTACGCCTTCGTCCGCGCCAATGCCCGCTTGATGGTTTCATCCAGCGCGGCCTTCGCTGTCGCGTACTCTTCCGGGCTGACCTTGCCCTGCTGGCGATCAAGCTCCAACTGAAACAACTCTTCTTTCATCGCATCCAGCAAGGCGGCGCCGCGGGCAGCTTTCGGAGCTACTTCGGAGACATCGGATGCGGCGGCTGCCTTGGCCGCAATCACCTGGTTATTCGATTTCGAAATCACGAAAGCTCCACCCATCACCAGCACCAACCGCAAACACGCCCAGAATCACCGCCCGGTAGTCGTGCAGTGGATCGTCGGAATCTATAGGCGCGCCTAGTCCGCCGCCCGGACGATTGTCTCGCCCCGCAGCCTGTCCGCCGCCCATGGCGCCGCCGCCTTCGTCACCATCGCCCGCGGCTTGCTGCCCCTCCGCCTGAAATTGCCCGCTTCCCGTCAGCTTGAAGCCTAGGTCTTCGCCAGCCTTTGCATCAGTGGCCACCATGACGCCCGCGCCCGAGTTGTCGGGCATCGACCGGAAGCGCTTCGCGTCTTTCGCCGTGAAGGTGATGCCCTTAGGTGTCATCACCACGAAGTGCTGCACATCGGCCAGAGGTTTGGGCGAGAAACTGGCTTCGCCGTTGTACGGCATGTGATAGCTCACCTGGAACTGCGTCTCCCCCGGCCGCAGCGGGAAGCTGAATGCGTAATGGCCCTTCTGTCCGGCATCCGAGGGCATCATATTCAGCGGCTGTCCCCCTGGGGACTTGGCCATGCCCGAATCGATCTGCGCCCCAGACGGGAGCACAAACTCAAACGTCTTGTCAGCGTCCAGCGCGCGCGGCGGATTAGATCCGTTCTTGATCGCAAACAGCGCGATGCCTTGTAGCTGGCTACCATCGGTCTGGAATCGATCGACTTCTACCGTCTGCGACATGCCGTCAAGCTTCTTGGCCGTGTCATATACGGTGACTGCAGCGGTGGTCATGCCCGGCATCAGCGGCCCGCCCTGCGGGAAGTAATTGACTCCGCCGTGGGTCACTCTCACCATGTGCGGCACCTGCTGCTCGGTTGGGGCCGGAAGGCTGAACTTGCCCTGCGCATCCGTCTTGGTCGATCCCTCCTCCTGCATGCCCTGCGATAGTGACAGCAGCGTGACTTCGTCGCCCGCCGCCGGCTTGCCCGTTGTCCCGTTGGTCACCGTGCCGGTAATGTTTTGCGCCGTCGCGAAACTGCATGAGACCAGCATCAGAATGACTACGGCAAAGGTTGCAACCGATTTTGTTTTGAAGGGGCACGACTTCAGCCGTGCCGTAAAGATCCCTATTGAGGAGGGGGCTTCAGCCCCTGGGGAGACTCGACTCATGCCCGGTCTCCCTTCGCCGATGGCCTGCGCAACCGCGTCTTCTCGATCGCCTCCATCTCGGCCAGGATGGCCGCCGCTTCATCTTCCAGCGACGCGCGCTGCATGGCGTAATCCACTTCACTCAACTTGCCGGCTTTGTATTCAAAGTTGAGGTCGCGCAGGTTCTCATAGGTCGCGTCCTTGCGCTCCTGCAGATACCCGTAACGCGTCTTGGCCTCGCCGGTCTCGACCTCGCCCGGCTGATAGAACACATATACAAACAGCGCTGCCGCAAACAACGCGCATCCAAACAAAATGAACGGTGTCTCCTGCGCGCCCACCACAATTGCGATTAACGAAGTAATCAAAATTCCGTCTCCTGACGCGCCTTCTTGCGCAGTTCGTCGAGTTCGTCTCTCTCCAGGTTCGGCCGTGCCACGGGTTGCGCCACTGGGCGCGCCCTCCACAGCCGCACCAGCCAAAGCGTCAGCGCGCTGGCCGCCGCAAACACCGCGAACGGCATGATCCACGCGATCCGATTAAATCCGGTGGTCGTGGGCGCCGACAGCACTGTGTTGCCGTATTTCTGCACAAAGCTCTGCAGCACCAGCGAATCGCTGTCGCCGCGCTCCATCCCCGCCGTCAGCTCGCCCCGCATCCGTTCTGAATAGGCGCAGCCCACGTGGTTGCACTCCAGCAGGACCTGGTTGCACCCGCACATGCACATGAGCTGATGTCCCAGCTTGTTGAACCGGGCATCGACATCGGCACCCATGAAACCGACGGCCATCACGGCAACCAACCCTAACTGGAGCAACCGTTTCGTATTGATAAAACTCTTCAATCGGTATGTCCTAACTTCCTGGCATTCTGCTTGCCGGGAAAAAAAGCCGTTTCCCCGAACTTCTCACGCCACGTTTTGCATTTGCGGAACTTCAATTTCAAGCCACTCTACGATGCACGACAGCACACCGTGCTCCGGGTCTTCCTGCGCGAAATCCACGCTCGTCGTGCGGGGCTCCGGGACGCCGTCCCCATCGGCTGCCAAAGCTTCGAGATGAAACTCCACCGCCTCACGCATCGTTTGACGCATTGCGTCGAGGTTCGGCGCGGTCGATACAACTCCCGGAACATCTGGCAAAAAGCCGCTGAGGTTATCGCTGCCGACTTCGTAGACGACGAGGTACTTCTTCTTGGCAGTTGTCATTTCTTTAATCCCGCTTGTCGCAAAATGCTCGACAGAGTCTTCAGATGAACATCATCCGACGTCGCACCCGCAATCGTTGCCTTACCTACCTTAGAGGGATGCTTGTATTGCCGATGGCTGCCACGTTGCGCCACCTGAGTCCATCCGTCTTCCTCGATCCTTCGCAAGAGATCCCGTACCTTCAAACCCTCTCCGGCGCGCCGCAATTACTCACCACAATCGGCCAGAAACTAGCAACTGACAACTGCCCACTGACAACTGTCTTCAGTCTCCGCCTACTTCCACCGCGCCTTGTTTCAACGCCGCTTCCGCTTCTTCGCGTTCCTTCTCCGTCGCCCGAACCTTCGCCGGCTTCACGTTCGGAATTAGCGCCAGCACTGTTCCGAATCCCACCACCACTACACCAATCCAGATCCACATCACCAGCGGATTCACGTGCGCCTTGATGATCGGCTTGCCGGTATCGGGATTCTTTCCGGTGTAAACGAGGTACAGATCTTCGTTCGGACGCGAGCGATTGGCCACAATGGTCGAGGTCTGCTCGCTGGCCTTGTAGAAGCGCCGCTCCGGATACATGGTGTCGATCTTCTTGCCGTTCTTGTACACATCGAGCACGGCCCACTCGCTGCCGTAGTTCGGCGTGTCGTCCTGCGTGAACGACTGGCACACCAGCGTGTAGCCGCCGATCTGCATCTTGTCGCCAAAGCCCATCTCCTGCTCTTTGTCCTGATTGAACGGCAGGCCGGCAAAACCAATCACGATCAGGATGATGCCGAAGTGCACGATATATCCGCCGTAGCGGCGCGTGTTGCGCCGCGTGATTACCACCATCCCTTCCACGATGTTGGTGTGCTGTTGACGGGCCATCACGCGGCCGCCGCGCCAAAACTCACCGAAGATCGTTGCGGCTACCAGTGCCGATAGCGAGATCGCCATCAGCGAATAGAAATAGGCGCTGTCCTGCCACGGCCGCATGCCGCCGGCGATCAGCGCAATCGCTGTTCCCACGCCGATAATCGTCGGCCACAGGAAATTCCGCCGCAGACTGTCCCACGATGTCTGACGCCAGGCCAGCAGTGGTCCGACGGCGGTCAGAAACACCAGGAACAATCCAATGGGCACGTTCACCCGGTTGAAAAACGGCGGCCCAACCGTCACTTTGCTGCCCGTCACCCACTCTGACAGCACCGGGAACAGCGTGCCCCACAGCACCGCAAAGCAGGCCACCAGCAGCACCAGGTTGTTGAACAAAAAGCTCGACTCGCGCGAGATCAGCGAATCCAGCCGATGCTCGCTCTTCAACGTCTCGCGGTTGCGCACGAAGAAGAAGACGCAGGTCGCGAATGCAATGGACAGGAACCACACAAACCAGATCCCGATGCCCGACTGCGCGAACGCATGCACCGAACTGACCACGCCACTGCGCGTTAGAAACGTTCCGAAGATAGCCAGCAGGAACGTGGTGAAGATCAGCCACATGTTCCACATCTTCATCATGCCGCGCTTCTCTTGCATCATTACCGAATGCAGAAACGCAGTCATCGTCAGCCACGGCAGAATAGACGCGTTCTCCACCGGGTCCCATCCCCAATAGCCGCCCCAACCCAGCACTGCGTAGGCCCAGTGCGCGCCCAGAAAAACGCCACAGGTCAGAAACAGCCATGCGACCATGGTCCAGCGACGCGTGATGTGAATCCACTTTTCGCCTGGATACTTCATGATCAGCGCGCCCAGCGCGAACGCGAACGGAGCCGTCACTCCCACGTAGCCGAGATACAGCATCGGGGGATGGATGACCATCTCGGGATATTGCAGCAGCGGATTCAGTCCATTGCCGTCCGGCGGAATCGTGCCCGACACCAGGCCAAACGGATGCGCGGCAAAATTCACCAGCAACAGGAAAAACACCTGCACCGCGGCGATAATCGAGGACGCATAAGCCGTCAGTTGGGGATCGACCTTATAGCGCAGCCGCATCACCAATCCGTAGGTCGACAGCAGCCACGCCCACAACAGCAGCGAGCCTTCCTGTCCCGACCACAGCGCCGCGAACTTGTACGCGATGGGCAAGTCGCGGTTGCTGTGGTGCAGGATGTAGGCCACCGAGAAATCGTTCCCAAAGGCCGCCAGCACCAGTGCGAATGCTGCGATCGTGACCGCGGCCCAGCACGCAATTCCCGCGCGCCGTGCGGTCTCACCCAGTCGGTCGTCCTTGCGATACAGCGACAGCGCCCCGGCTGCAAACGAATAGACCGCCAGAGCCAGGGCGAGCAGAAGCGTGAAACTACCTATTTGGGGCATGTGTGATTTCGATACCTATATTGTCTAAGAGCCAGAACCAATAAGGCGCCATCCGTCATGAGTGTTCTTATTTTACTCGCAAGTCAAGGTACCCTGTCACGCAAAGTGGATGAACCGGAGAGTTCGCAGTGAAGCGACCTGTATTGGTTGGCCGGACCCTGCGATCGCCATCACTTGGAACTCGCCACACTCCACCTGCTACGATGTTCTCGCGCCTATCCGGCTGCAGGAGGACGCATGACGCAGGAACAGCTACTTCGCGAACAACTGGCAAAAATTCTAGACTGGAGCGAGGCGCATGTTGATTTCCGCACGGCCCTGCAGGATTTTCCCCTCGACCTGCGTGGCGAAGTTCCCCCCGGGTTTTCGCACTCGGCTTGGGAATTGCTTGAGCACCTGCGCATTGCGCTTTGGGACATCGTGGAATTTACCCGTGACGCGCGCCACAAATCTCCTCCCTGGCCGAAAGGGTACTGGCCGTTAATGCCTGCTCCGCCGCAGGACGAAGCTTGGGATCAGTCGGTGGAGTCGGTGCTCGACTCTCTCGCAGACATGCGGACACTGGTGCTGGACCGCTCGCGCTCGCTGCTCGACCCCCTCCCCCGCGGGCAGGGGCAGACCCTGCTGCGAGAAGCACTGCTGGTGGCCGACCATAACTCCTACCACCTCGGACAACTGGTGCAGCTTCGCAAGGCCCTGCGTGCCTGGCCGAAGGATCCAAACTAAGGTTGGCGAATCCGCATCTGAAGCTACCGGTTTGATCGGAAGTCAGTCTATTTTCGCAAGGAGGTTTTTCATGCAGGAACAACAACAGGTAGGTAAAGCTCGAATGATCGGCTACGCGGTCGGAATAGCTGCGGCGGTCGTTGTCCTCCTTTGGAGACTGATCATCCGATGAGCGCCTGTTTGGCGACCTGAGTGAACTCTCCAATGTAGTGGTGATTCCGGAGTCCTCGTACGGCGCCAGCCAAGCGTGGAATCGCAAGGCCCTTCGCCGGCATCACATCTCCACGAGGATTTATGGCTACCCTTCATTGGCTTGCGGAAGACGCGCAGCCCGATGCGCTATACGATTCAACCATCCCATCGCACAATCCTGATTCTGGTTTGCTCGACGCCTATTCGCGTGCCGTGGTGGGCGCAGTCGCTCGTGTCAGCCCCGCCGTCGTGCATATCCAGGTGCGTCAGAAGAACGAACACCAGGGCGGCTCCGGCTCGGGCTTTGTTTTCACTCCCGACGGCTTCATGCTCACCAACAGCCACGTAGTTCATGGCGCGGCGGAAATCTCCGTCACCACAGAGGAAGGCGATCGCTTTCCTGCCGAACTGGTGGGCGACGATCCCGATACCGATCTCGCCGTCATTCGCGGACGCACCTCTGCCCCATCCGTCCCGCTGGGCAGTTCGCGCCAACTCGCCGTAGGACAATTGGTGATCGCCATCGGCAATCCGCTCGGCTTCCAGCACACCGTGACCGCGGGCGTGGTGAGTGCGCTGGGCCGCACGATGCGCTCGCGTTCCGGCCGCCTCATCGACGGCGTGGTGCAGACCGATGCTGCCTTGAACCCTGGCAACTCCGGTGGCCCGCTGGTCGATTCGCAAGGACGCGTCGTCGGCGTCAATACCGCAACCATCATGGGAGCGCAGGGCATCTGCTTCGCCATCGGAGCGGACACCGCGGAGTTCGTGGCTTCACGCCTGATTCGCGATGGCCGCATTCGCCGCAGCTATGTAGGACTCATGGGGCAGGGTGTGCCGTTGCATCGCCGCATCGTCCGCTATTACGACCTACCCGCCGACAGTGGTCTGCTGGTGGAAAACGTGGTCGCTGGGTCGCCCGCCGAGCGCGCTGGATTGCGCGAGCGCGATGTCATCGTGCGCTTCGCCGGGCATCCCGTCTCCGGCGTGGACGACCTGCACCGCCTGCTGACTGCAGAACGCAGTGGCTTGGCCGCCGAGGTCGAGGTCGTTCGCGGAACAGAGTTGCGCAAACTATTAGTGGTTCCGCAGTCACAACGCGACTGAAGCCCGCGGGCTATTTCTCGGCGCGGTGGTAGTATCGCCGCGCTTTTTGCCGATTTCCGCAAACCGTCATGTCGCACCAGCGCCGGCTGTGATTCCGGCTCTCGTCGAGAAACAGCCACGCACAATCGTCAGCCGCGCACTTGCGCACCGCGCCCACCCGCTGCGAGGTCAGCAATTCCACTGCCGACAGCGCGATCGGCCATAACATTTGCTCGCAGCTTCTCCGTTTCCTCCGCCTTCCACTGCCAGGCATAACCGGCCTGCGGCGCGGGCACCAGTCGCCGATGCTTGTACGCCTCGATGGCAAACTCATCAAGCAACTTCAAGTCAGTGGACGCGACCGGCTTCCCATCAGCCAGGAAGGAAAAAACGCGATAGATAGCTTCCCGCAACACAACTGCCGTTCGCAACGCCTGGCTAGCGGCACCAGCAGACGCCCGGTTTCGTAACCGCTCGGCTTTAGCCGAAGACAGTAGCCCGGTTTGTTTCGCGAATCCAACCAGCCGTGCATAGTTCTCCAGTTCGTCCTTGGCCCGCCCTGGCTGATTACGTTTGAGAACCGTGTTGGCAAAATCGAGGCACAGTACGCCTCCGGTCAGCTCAAATTCACGGTTCCAATCGGCGTTTTTTCTGGTCATTTCTTCCTTGTTATAACTTTTGTTATAACTTATGCCCGCGAAGTCGGCTCACGCCACCTCAGATTCCTCGATTTCCGATTTCAGTTGCCCGGACTGTCCGGTGCCGCGGCTGATCAAAAACACGGCAAACAGCGTCAGCAGTCCCGCTTCCAGCACTCGCGTGCTGATGACCTCGCCGGCCCACAGCCATCCCAGTAACACCGCGATGATCGGATTGACGTAGGTATGGGTCGACACCAGCGTCGGCGAGCAATGATCCAGCAGCCAGGTATAGGCGGTGAAGGCGACGACCGACCCAAAGGTGATCAGATACACCAACGCCCACGCCGATCGCGCCGTCACGGTCGCAACATGAAGACTGGAGAACTCGCCGCTGAGGCCCGCGACGATCAGCAAAACCGCAGCCCCGACAATCTCGGGCATACCCGCCCGCGCAACCGGATCATGCGGTAACGAAGCACTGCGAGAGTAAAACACGCCGACTGACCACGAGAGGGTGCCCACCAGAATCGCCAGCGATCCGATGAGAACGGCGCGGTGCCCAGAGGCGGTCACGTCGCCTATCAGTAGCGCTACTCCCGCGATGCCCAGCAGCAGGCCCATGACGGTTTTTCCCGTGAGCCGTTCCCCGTGGGAGACCACGGCTGCCATCACGGCGATCCAGATGGGCTCGCTGGCTATCAGTAATGCCGCCAATCCGGACGGTACGACGGTTTCGGCCCAGTGCAAGCTGCCGTGGCCGATGGCGAAGTAGAGCGTGCCGAGCACCAGGCTGGCGCGCCATTCGCGTAGCGTCGGACGGTGGCCACGCGCGTAGGCCCAAGTCAACAGCGTCAACCCGGCAATGCTGTGACGGACCCCGGCCACCACCAGCGGAGGAATGGTTTCCACCGCATAACGTATGGCCAGATAGGTGGACCCCCAGACCACGTAGATGGCGACGAAGGCCAGCAGCAGGGCCGTTCGACTGGGTCGCGCGGAAGGCCGCAGGCGCAAATCAGAAGTCCCGCGGATAACCTCTATACGCGTCATTGCTGGTTATAGAGTGTAGCACATTGACCTCTGACTCCCAACCCCCGGCATAGCTGTTAACCGGAATCGATCGGGCGGGAACAGCATCTTTCGCGTCGAGACTTGAGCTAGTTTCCGCCCAGGTCGCGACCGGTTTGATTCAGTTTGTAGTCCTGGTAGTGGATGGTGAGCACCGCTTTTCCACCCAGGCGGACGTCGGTCACGGTTTCGTTCATGGCCGGCAGGTAGAAGTCGCCAATTTTCTGATAACGGTGATGGATCTGCGACTTCTTCGTCCAGAACGACGGGTTCTTGGCGGGCTCGGCATCGATGCGGGTCACGGCAAAATCCTGCGCGTCGATCCAGATGGTGCCGCGATAAAGGAATTTGGCTTCGCGCAGCGGTTGCACATCCATCACGTACAAATCCCTGCCGTCGGTGACCTCGCAGCCCCGCAGGGCGAAACGGTAATTATCGGGCGTGAGCGCAACTTCGGTGCGGTTCTTCTCATCGCCGGAAGATTCCTGTTCCGACTCCAGCAGCTTGCGAAATACTCGGGTCAAAATGAGCCTCGAACCTGACTCGGCGAGCACCATAAATTCCTTGGTGCCGGGCGCGTGGTACGAAACTTTTACGCTCATCTCGGCGCTACGCGATGACGGAAAGCCGGTGTAGTCAAGCGTGTACTGACGCATCGCTTCAAAGTTCTGCAGTTGTCGGGCGCGCTGGGCGTTGTTTGCGGCGAGACGCTGGGAAACTTGGTCGCTGCTCAGTCTTAGCCTGGACCCGCACGGCGGCGTAACGGCGTCGGGACCCGCGGCAAGAGCGGCAATGGCCGAGGCGCATAACAGAACTGCAAGGAATTGAATTCGAGAAGGCCGCTTCATGAACGCACGACGCGTGGAGCAACGAGGCAGGCAAAAGGTGCGGTCGCGGAAATCAAGGAAGCCATGGAAGTCTACTCGACTCACATCAAAAGACGGTCATTTGAAGGAGCGCTGTCAACAGTATCACCGCTCCCGACAATTTCTTCCAGTACAATTCCGTGTGGCCGCGCCGCGATAATGGCAACTTAAACTGGCGTGGCAGGGGAAAGAACATGGGCCATGTGCAAACCGAATTGAAGGCGGACGTTCTGCGCATCACGCTGGACCGTCCAGAGAAAAAGAACGCTCTGAGCAATGCGATGTACACCGCGTTGGCGGAGGCAGTGGAGCAGGCTGAGACCAACGCCGATGTCAGGGTGATGCTGCTGCACGGCAACGGCGACTCGTTCACCGCGGGCAACGATCTTGAAGATTTCGTGGCGAACCCATGGAAGGGGCAGGCGGTGCCGCCTGCACTGCGTTTCATCGCGGCGGTGGTGGGCGCGAAGAAGCCGATCGTCGCGGCAGTACAGGGAATGGCAGTGGGCATCGGCGTCACCATCCTGCTGCATTGCGACCTTGTTTATGCCGCGGACAACGCCAAGCTGGTGATGCCGTTCGTCAATCTTGGAATCGTTCCGGAGGCTGGTTCGACCGTGCTCTTACCGGCCCTGCTGGGGCATCAACGGTCGGCGGAGCTGCTGATGCTGGCCGCGCCAATCACCGCGCAACGCGCCTACGAGTTGGGACTGGTGAATGCGGTGGTTCCGCCCGAGGCGCTGCTGCCCACCGCGCTGGAGGCGGCGCAGAAACTGGCCGAAAAACCGACTGGCGCGCTGCGAGCGACCAAAGCGTTGTTACGCAAGACGGGCCAGGCAGAACTCGAGCGTGCGATCCGCGAGGAGGTGCAGGTCATCGCCGAGCGCCTGGACTCTCCGGAAACGCGCGAGGCTCTGGCGGCGTTCCTCGAAAAACGCAAGCCAAATTTTGCGCAATTTCGATATTAATAAACTACGGCGACGCAGTGCGCGATGCCGGAACCTCGCAGGGGACCCGGGCATAAGGGATTCTCCGCTTGACGTAAGTTGCAGAGGATGTTTACCTATGGGGTACTATGGCTGCGGTGGGGAGTGCCCCGTGACAGTGAACGAGACAACACTTGCGTCCCAAACCTTCGACCAACTGCAGCAAGCCATGGCTAGCGATACTGCGGGTTTCACTGAACTCTACCGCGACTACCTGACCGACGCTTGGCAAGCGCTGCGGTTGCTGCTCGACGCGGTCTATCAGAAGCAGGCGGCTGAGGTTCGATCCAGGGCGCACCACCTGAAAGGCAGCAGCATGGTTCTGGGTGCGCGCACCGTGGCGCAGTGCGCGTCTGCCCTTGAAGAAATGGGAAGCAGCGCTGATCTTCAGGGTGCCGGCGCGCAGTTGGATCGGACCCGGCAGGCATTGCTGCAAGTTCAGGCTGAGTTGTCGCGCCGTCTAGGGGCCGCTGTGATCCCGGCAGACAAGACGGCAGCATAGTAAAACAATCTGGGAGTTCGAGCGGAAACGGTGACGGCGACTCCAATTCGAGTTGTGATTGCTGACGATCATCCGGTAGTGCGGGTTGGTCTGCGCAACATGTTGCAGGCCGATGCGGTCATCAAGGTGGTGGGTGAAGCGCAAGACGGTGTCGAGGCGCTCGAGTTGGCGCGGAGACTGCACCCGGACATTCTGCTGCTGGACCTGGCCATGCCGAATGTGGCGGGCATGGAGGCGCTGCGAGAGATGACCGCAGGCGGCCTGAATACGCGCACCATTGTGCTGACCGGATTGATCGACAATCGCCAGATTCTGGAAGCGCTGCAATTGGGAGCGCGCGGCGTGGTGCTGAAGGACGCGGTGGTCGAACACCTCTCGGCCTGTATTCGCGCCGTCATGCAGGGGCAATACTGGCTGGAAGGACGTCCGGTTCAGAATCTGGTGCAGGTGTTACGCGACCTCACCGCTCAAACCGCACCGCCCCCGCGCAAGACTTTTGGGTTGACGGCGCGTGAACTGGAAGTGGTCACGCTCATCACCGAAGGTTGCACCAATAAGGACATTGCCAAGCAGTTTGGCATCAGCGAAGAAACCGTCAAGCGCCATCTCACGAACATCTTTAATAAGCTGGGAGTGGGAAACCGGCTGGAACTGGCGCTTTTCGCCCTCAATCACAATTTGTTGCCCACCACGGAAGGCACGTAGGGAGTTTTCGAAAGTCGAGTTTAGGGTCGCGATGGCAGTCCTCCGATTCGCTCTCTTCGGTTTCCGCGCTCAAGATGACAAGGACAGGCGAGAGCGCAAGCCTTAAACGACAGAAAATCCGGAACATCCAGCAATAAAGTACTAGGAGCACTTGGCACCCTCAGGCAACTGACGTGATGTGCGAAGTCTGATACTCTCTGCCTTCGGGTAACACGCAAACCATGGCCTCGAAGAAGCGCGCTACTTCGCGAACCGCGAGCAAAAAGACGTTGTCGAAAAAGCGCGCCGTCCCGCCGTCCGTGCCCCGTTCCCAGCACGAACTGGTGATCATTACCGGTATCAGCGGTGCGGGAAAACTCTCAGCCCTCAAAACCTTTGAAGACCTGGGCTACTACGCGGTCGACAACCTGCCCGTCGGCCTGATCGCGAACTTCGCCGACCTGGTGCGCGACTCGACGGAGATCCAGCGCGCGGCGCTGGTGGTCGATATTCGCGAGGGAGCACGGCTGGACAAGCTGCCCCAGATGCTGCGATCGTTGCGCAGCTCGCTGAAGACCACGGTGCTGTTTCTGGAAGCCAACGAGGACGCCCTGCTGCGCCGCTACAGCGAGACCCGGCGTCCGCATCCGCTGGGACGTAAGACCTCCGTCAAGGCCTCGCTGCTCGCCGAGCGTCGTCGCCTGCAGCCGGTGCGCGAGATGGCTGACCTGGTGGTCGACACTACCAAGTTCAATGTCCATGAGCTGCGCGACTTGTTGGGCGAAAGCTTTCGAAGCTCTGAACGGGAGCAGAACATCTTGATTTCGTGCGTGAGCTTCGGCTTCCGTCGGGGCGTACCGGACGATGCCGACCTTATGTTCGACGTGCGCTTTCTTCCCAATCCACACTTCATTCCCAAATTCCGGCCTTTGACCGGGCGGAACCCGCAAGTGGCCCGCTACATCCTCTCGTTCCCGCAGACGAAGGAATTCATTGCCCGCATCTCGCAACTGCTGGTTTACCTGATTCCGCACTACATTCGCGAGGGCAAGAGTTACCTGACGATCGCGTTTGGCTGCACTGGTGGCAAGCACCGCTCGGTGTTGATTGCCGAAGAGGTAAAGAAGCGGCTGGCCAAGTCGGGCTACAACGTGAAGGTGGTCCATCGCGACTCGCCAGTCAGCGATTAGGGCAGTGGACGTGTCAGTTGTCGGTAAAAGCAGATTCCCCCGGGGCTACGATCAGGGCAGGCGCTACAGGCCAGCACTGCCCCGACAGTTGGCAGTTGTTGTCAGTAAAAGCTGCAACGTGTTGAATTGTGGCAGACCTTGAAGTCATTCGGACCCTGGGTCTGCCCTTGAAAAGGGGTCCCCAGACTGCCGGCTCGGCTAATTCAGCAGGCCGTACATATCAACTTCACCTTGGGCGGCGACGAAAACGAAGCCGTCTGCTACCGTGGGCACAACGAATTTCACTCCCACACCGGCGCTATCGCGTTCCGGCATCATCGCCGAATTGTAGAGATCGTTGGAGAGATTTTCGGGATGCAGCGCATGCAACACAGCATTCCGGCCCCCCGACGAACCGTTCACGATCCACAGCAGAGCATTGTCGTTGCCATTGGCGGAAAGCGATGGCGTCGAGCCGCGGCTGTCTAGAGGGTCGCTCGACGAGGACCCGGGATTGGGGTTGAACTGTTGGTTTACGGGATCGAAGGTGTACGCCCTGACCAGGTCGTGGGCGCCTGCGAAGTACAAGGTGGAATTCCAGAAGAGGGGAGAGGCAAATCCGATGCCGGGTGTCGGGAGCGACTGTACGATCTGGCTGTTGATGTTGGGTTGCCACTTGCCCAGATTGTCACGGTCGAGAAGGTACATGTTTCCCAACTTGTCGGCCACGACCAGGAGATGAGGGTGTTGAGCCCCGATTTGGTCGGGCAAGAGCAACGCTTCGCTAGTTCCGAGGTCATCATCGATGTCATCCAAGGTCTGGTAGTTGTACGGCGCAAAATAGTCGGCAACTGAGAAGCCATTGGCCAGCGACCAGTGCAGACGAATGACACTGCTGCCGAAGTTGTTCTCGATTGCGATGGGATCTCCACTTCCTCCGTTCCCAACGGGGACATAAAGATCGCCGCTAGCGTCGACGGAGGGGCCACCGCCGCTCATCCAGATTCCGCCCTCGGTGGAATTGGGAACCGGGGTCCAATAGGCGGTCGGCTGCAAGGTCGACTCGTCAAACGACATCAGCCATCCGAAGTAGGGGCCGAAGTCGCATTGGGAAGCCCAAGCCACAAAGACTTGACCATGGGCGAGCAGCAAAGCCGCACGCTGGTTGTTCAGCAGCGGATCAAATGTTGCGGTTCCCGTGGCGGCATAGCTTGGAGGCGGTCCGGTAATGACGGTGGGCGGTAATGCGTCTTGTCCGGTCGAGATGTCGACCGCATGCAGGCGCTGATAGAAGACCGTCGCGCCGTCTACGATTTCCTTCGTTCTGACCACGACGTACAGCTTCAGAGTGACAGGGTCGATCACTGGAGTTCCAGTAATGCCGATCTCGGGAATCAGGTCTTGGCAGCCGGAAACGTCGTCCGTGGAGAGTGTGCGGGCACCATCGCTGGATGCCAGATAGTCTGTATGCCATGCCAGTGTTCGTGAGTCCACATCAAACGCGTACAGTTGGTCGTGTTCGGTGGCCACGATTACGAGGTTTGCGAGCCCAGATGCGCCCACCTTCACATTGGGCACATACAACGGCTGGGCATAGACATATCCCTGCACTGGGAAAGTCGCTACCTTGCCGAAAGTCGAAGGGCGAACCGTGGCCGGCGAGAGAGAGGTTTCCAATTGATTGGTGCCACTGCGATAGTTGTCGTTGTGATAGGTCAAGACTGAGGCTTTACCGACCCTCCTGTCGGAACTAGACATGCCACTAGTGCGCACGGAACTAGCGCTGCTTCCGGCGCCGCAGCCCACATTCATCATTAAAAGCAGCAGCGTAGTTGTCGCAACAACCGCCTGCCGAGACGCCAGCAAGAACTTCTTCCTCTCCCGCGAGTGCATTCTTTCTTCCTCCTGGTGATGGAAATTCGCTAACCGCAACCAGTGACGGCGCGATTGGCCCACACTTCAGCTGCCAATGAAAGACAGGACACGTCAGACGGGATGGCGTTCGGGGCACTGTGTCGACCGGCGACGGGTATGTGCGCCATAAGGTCTTCCAGCCTCCGCCAGATCAGCTAGAACTGGCGGGAACTAAGGGCGCTGTACTCCTTTCTGCGGCGCAGGTGTTTTCGTTCCAAAAAATTTCGTCGGAGCAACCGAGTGATGATGTAGGCGGAAAATCCTGACCTCCCAAGATCAGCCCGGAAGGTGTGTGCTTCGCGTGAGCGGCCTGGCCGCGCTAGAATCACAGTTTGCACATGCACCCTTCTAAATCGATTGCGCCAGTGATTCCATGCCGGAGAGCGCGGGGCCTATGCTTCAACTGAAGCGATTGCTGCATTACGTCAGGCCGTACTGGTTTCAGTTGCTCGCTTCCGTCGTGTCGATGGCGTTCGTGGGATTGCTGGACGCCTTCCGTTTGCTCCTGATCGGGCCCATCTTCGACCACGTCCTGAATCCCGGCACGCAGTCGCGCGAGCTGCAGCTGCTGCCGACCACAAGTTGGGCGCTGCAATTGAACTGGTTCGTGCCCGACCGCTTCCACAACGTGTGGACGATGGTGGCCTTTGCCCTGGTCGCCGCCACGGTGCTGAAGGGCGCGTTCGATTATCTCGGCACCTATCTGGTGAACTACGCCGGATTCGGCATGATCACCGACCTGCGCAACGAGCTCTACACCGCGACCCTGCGGCGCTCGGTAGCGTTTTTCCAGAAGCACTCGACCGGCACGCTGCTGTCGGCGCTGGTCAACGACATCGAGCGGGTGCAGTACGCCATGTCCACGGTGCTGGCGGAGTTCCTGCAGCAGTTCTTCACTCTCATTTTTACGGCCGTGGTGGTAGTGCTGCTGGGCGGAAAGCTCGCCTGGGTCCTGGTTCTGTTCGTCCCGATAATTCTCGACGCGGCGCGCCGTATTGGTCAGCGGGTTCGCAGCACGACCCGCAAGGGGCAGGACAAGCTGGCGGAAATCCAGAACATTTTGCACGAAACCATCACCGGCGTGCGCATCGTCAAGGCGTTCTCGATGGAAGCGTGGGAGACGGGAAGGTTCCGCGACGCCGCGAGGCGCTTGTTCCGCGCCAACCTGCGCTCGGTCAGTGCCGCCGCCATCAGTTCGCCGATGATGGATATTTTTGGCGCCATCGCGATTGCCCTTCTGATCCTGATGGGGCGTGAGTACATCAAGCACCACGTTTTCACCGAAGGCATCTTCCTGGCTTTCATCGTGGCGGTGTTCAAGCTCTACGAGCCGGTGCGGAAGTTTGCGCAGTTTAACAACAACTTCCAACAGGCGCTCGGAGCGTCATCGGCCATCTTCAATTTTCTCGATGCCCAGGATGATGTGCGGGAAAAGCCGGGCGCCATCAAGCTACCGCCGTTTCACAAGCACATTCGCTTCGAACACGTGTACTTCAGCTACAAGCAGGGTGACGACCATCGCGAAGTTTTGCACGACATCAACTTGCAGATCGCGCCGGGAGAAGTGGTCGCCATCGTGGGCTCTAGCGGATCGGGAAAGACCACCTTGGTCCATCTGCTGCCGCGTTTCTTCGATGTGAGCCGCGGCCGGCTGCTCATCGATGGCCATGACGTGCGCGATCTCACCGTGGCGTCACTGCGTTCCGAGATTGCCATCGTTACGCAGGACACCATCCTGTTCAACGACACGGTACGCAACAATATAGCCTACGGCCAGCCGACTGTACCGAAAGTAAAAGTAGAAGAGGCGGCGCGCGCGGCGCTGGCACACGACTTTATCATGGAGCTTCCCAACAGCTACAACAGCAAGATCGGCGAACGCGGATTGCGGCTGAGTGGCGGCGAACGCCAGCGGATTTCCATCGCCCGCGCCATCCTGAAGAACGCGCCCATTCTGATTCTCGACGAGGCGACCTCGGCGCTCGACACCGAAAGCGAATCGCTGGTGCAGTCGGCGCTGCAGAACCTGATGACCGGACGCACCGTGTTCGTCATCGCTCATCGGCTTTCGACTGTGCGCAAGGCTGACCGCATCCTGGTGCTGGAAAACGGCATCATCACCGACCAGGGCACGCACGAACGGCTGATGACACACGCCGGCACCTATCGCCGCCTCTACGACATGCAATTCGTCGACGTCGAGATTTCCAACGGGAGCGAGTGAGCTGCCATGAAGATCCATTCAATGACGGGATATGCGCAGGTCAAGACGCATGTGAACGATCAGCTCACGCTCACCGTCAGCCTGAAGTCGGTGAACCATCGCTTCCTCGATTTGCATTTGCGTATCCCCACAGAGTTGGACCAGGTCGAAATGAAGGTCCGCCGGGTGCTGAAGGACCGCCTGCATCGCGGACACATCGAAGTCACGCTGGGCATGGAACGCGCGGGCGGAGTGGCATTCTCGGTGAACCGCGAGCTGGTCGGCGGATACTTGAGCGCCTTCCGTCAAGCCGCCGAGGAATTTGGAGTCAGTGCCGAGCCCGACCTCAACGCCGTGCTGAAATTGCCAGGCGCACTGAACGCCGCTGGGCCGGGCGATGCCGCTGACGAACTCGACGCCGCCGTCGCCACCGCCTTGGAGCAGGCCATCGAGCGGCTCAATCACATGCGCGAAGAAGAGGGCAACGGCGCGGGCGCGGAATTGCGCGAACGCATGCAGCATTTGTCGAAGGCGACCAGGGAAGTCGAAGGACTGCGCGGCAAAGTCCTCAAGGCTTACCACGAAAAGGTGCATGGCCGAATGCAGGAACTGATCGGTACGCATGCCGATGCCGATCGCATCCTGCAGGAAGCCGCGATGCTGGCGGAGCGCAGCGACATCCAGGAAGAACTGGTGCGCATGACGAACCACATCGAGCATTTCTTATCGCACCTCGACGGCGGCGGCGAAGTGGGCAAGAAGCTCGATTTCCTGCTGCAGGAAATGAACCGCGAAGCCAACACGCTGCTTTCCAAGACCACGGGCGTGGCCGGCGAGGCGTTGCGCATCACCGAACTCGGCCTGGCGATGAAGTCGGACATCGAGAAAGCCCGCGAGCAGGTACAAAACCTCGAATGACTGGAATCGTATTCATCATCTCGGCCCCATCCGGCTCCGGCAAAACGACATTGACGGCGGAGTTGCGTCGCGTCGTGCCCCACTTGGAGTTTTCCATCAGCTATACCACCCGGCTGCCGCGCGGCAGCGAGCAAAGCGGGCGCGAATATTTTTTCATCACGCGCACGGAATTCGAGAAGATGATTGCCGAGGACCAGTTTGTGGAGTACGCCGAAGTCTTCGACAATTACTACGGTACCGCCCGCAGTTTCCTCCGCGAGGCTTTCGCTCGTGGCAATGATGTGATTCTCGACATCGACGTGCAGGGCGCCGCGCAGGTGAAGAAGAGGATGCCCGAGGCCGTCAGCATTTTCATTCTTCCGCCCTCCCGGCAGGAATTGGAGAGCCGGCTGCGGCGACGGACGGTGGCAGAGAATGCGGAGCGCACTAAGTTGACCGGAGACGAGATGCCCGCGGAGAAGATCGAGGCCATCCTGCAGCGCCGCTTGCAGGGAGCGTCACGCGAGATTGAGAATTATTCGCAGTATGACTATATTCTGGTGAATGAGAAGGTGGAGGCGGCGATCGACATCCTGCAGGCCGTTGTCAAGGCGGAGCGCGTCAAGCGCTCTCCGGGTCCGCGAGATGCTGAGGACGAACGCGTGCTCGCCACCGCCGAACTGGCTGAGCGTCGGCACATGATGAAGAAGGTGCAGACGATCCTGGCAACGTTTGATTTTTCCGGTACTCGCAGCTGAATGGAGTGACCAATGAAGCTGGCTGATGGTTTTGACAGCAAGTATCGCTATGTTCTGGTTGCAGCCCGGCGGGCCCGCCAACTGCAGAATGGCGCACCCCCGGTGGTCGAGCCGCACTCCGCCAAGGCTTGTCGCATTGCCGAACAAGAGATCAACGCCGGCAAAGTGAAGTGGGAGGTGGGCAAGACTCCCGCCGAGGTTGCTAGCGATCTTTTAACGAAGGCGGTTGGCGGGGAGAGCGACGAGTAGGTCGTCTGCATCTAAGATCTGCATCCCACCGTGCTCGGGGGAGAGCTGAGGGCAAAGATGAAGGTTGCGCTGGGTGTGACCGGGGGCATCGCCGCCTACAAGGCGGCCGAGATCGTGCGCTTGCTGCAAGACCGTGGCGTGCGGGTGCAGGTCATCATGACCGACGCGGCGCAGGAGTTTGTCCGCCCCCTCACCTTCGCGGCCCTCTCCGGCGAAAAGGTCATCACCGGAATGTTCAGCGGCGGTGATGCGGAGCCGAACCTCGATTCTGCAGTGGAGCACATCGCGGTGGCGCAATCGATCGACGCGCTGCTGGTGGCGCCGGCCACGGCCGACACGCTCGCAAAGTTCGCGCAAGGCATTGCCAACGACTTTCTGTCCACGCTCTATCTCGCGACCAGGGCCCCGGTGATCGTTGCTCCCGCCATGAACGTCAACATGTGGGAGCATCCCGCGACCCGCGCCAGCCTGGACATTCTGCGGCAACGCGGCGTGGCGATCATCGAACCCGACAGCGGCTACCTGGCATGCGGCATGATCGGTGCGGGGCGGCTTGCCGACCCCGAGCACATCGTAGCTGCGACCCTTGAGCGCCTTGGTGTCGCCCAGGATCTGGCTGGCGAGACGGTGCTGGTCACCGCCGGACCGACGCATGAGCCGGTCGATCCCGTCCGCTACATCGGCAACCGCTCCAGTGGCAAGATGGGATATGCGCTAGCGGAAGCGGCGCTGCGCCGCGGAGCCCACGTTGTGCTGGTGAGCGGACCAACGGCGCTAACTCCACCCTCGGCAGCAGAAACTATTTTTGTCGAGACGGCGCAGCAGATGCGCACCGCCGTGCTCGATCGCTGGGAGAAAGCTAGCATCGTCATTATGGCGGCGGCGGTTGCCGACTACCATGTGAAAAACATCTCTCAGCAGAAGATCAAGCGCAGCGGCCCGATGGATCTCCATCTCGAGCCCAACCCCGATATCCTCTCCGACCTTGGTAGCCTGCGGCACGCCACCGGGAAGAGCACGCCGTTTCTGATCGGATTCGCCGCCGAAACCACCAACCTGCTGGAGAACGCACGTGCCAAGCTGACGAAAAAGCGGGTGGACGCAATCGTACTCAACGATGTGGCGCGCACCGACATCGGTTTCAACTCCGACCGCAACGAGGTCACGCTGGTGACCGCGCAAGACGCGATTGCGATTCCCGAAGCCAGCAAGCTCGACGTTGCCCAGAAAATTCTCGATGCTGCGATCCGGCTCCGCCAGCAACACGCTACACTGGTGCCTGCACCGGTTCGTAGCCGATGACCCTCGATACCGCCAGCAAATCCGCACTGCGCGAACGCTTAAAGTTCTATCGCGAACTGGGCATTGGCCCGCTGTATAAACGTGCTATCGAACCGGGCGCCGATGCCGGTGAGTCCATCGTCGAAGTTCTCGCCGAGGTTGGCGATCAACTAGCCGCAGAGCAAGAGCAAGTAGCTAACGAGGCATATATCCCTAGCAAGAAAAATCTTAGCGGCGAAGATCGGGCGTCGCAGTTGCGCGTCATCCTCGACGATATCGGTCCGAACTGCCAGCGTTGCAAGCTGGCCAAGCAGGGACGCAAGCAAATCGTCTTCGGCACCGGGAATCCGAACGCGGAACTGATGTTCATCGGCGAAGGTCCGGGCGCTGACGAAGACCAGCAAGGCCTGCCGTTCGTCGGGCGCGCCGGACAACTGCTCAACAACATGATCGCCGCCATGGGTCTTAAGCGCGAACAGGTATACATCGCCAACATCGTGAAGTGCCGTCCGCCGGGAAACCGCACCCCGGAGCGCGATGAGTGCGACACCTGCTCGCCCTTCCTGATGCGACAGATTCGCGTGGTGCGTCCCAAGGTGATCGTCGCGCTGGGCGCGACCGCCGCCAAAAACCTGCTCGGGATGAACGATTCCATGGCCTCGCTGCGGGGGCGGTTCTACGATTTCTCGCCGAAACCCACCCTATCGCCGAAAGCGGGCGATAAGGGTGGGAACCTACCGGCACGGACGAGCCGTTCGACTGCAAGTTGGCGGTAACGTACCATCCGGCATTTCTGTTGCGCGATCCGCGGCAGAAAACCGAGACGTGGAAAGACCTGCAGATGGTGATGAAGTATTTCTGGGGCTGCAGCCGCCGCCACGTGCGACCACGTTCACAGGACGCTGAAGGCAGCTTGCCCGCCATGCCCCGCTTCTGCGATGTGGCCGTGCCGGTTCCGCTCGACGCCACCTTTACCTACTCGATTCCCGATGAGATGGCCGAGCCCTGTGTCGGCGGGCGCGTCATCGTTCCCTTCCGCGAGAAGCGCCTCTGCGGAATCGTCACCGAACTGCATGATCGCGAGCCCAAGTTCGAGGCCAAGCCGGTGCTGCAGGTGCTCGACACGATCCCGGCGCTCACCCCCGATCTGATGCAACTGGGCCGCTGGATTGCCCACTACTACATAGCTCCCATCGGCGAAGTGCTGCGCACCATGCTGCCGCTAGCCGCGGAGTTTCGCCGCGTCATCGGATACCGCATCACCGACAAAGGACTGGAAGCGCTGCACGCGGCATCGACTATTGGCTCGTCGTTGCGCTCGCGGCAGGAACCAGAACAGCAGATGCTGGAGTATGCCGTCCTGAACCGGCTGGCCGATGGCGAAATGATGCGCGAGGGATCGCTGCGCTCGGCGTCCGGCGCTCCACGCTCGGTGCTGCAAACTCTGCTGCGAAAGAAGTGGATTTTCCGCGAAGATCTCAGCGGGGTCCGCGACGCCAGTCGCAACATCCAGATCGCGACGCTGAAGACCCATGAAGGCAAGCTCAACGCCAACCAGCAGCGCATCGTTGAGTACCTTCGTGCGCAGCCGGAGCAGAGCGCCACGGTAGCAGCGCTGCGCGAGTTGCCAGTGCCGCGCACCACGCTGCAGACGCTGGTACGGCGTGGCATCGTCGAATTGCAAGATGAGCCCGCAGGCTTCCGCATGTCGGGCCTGAAGCCCCGCAAGCTGGAGTTCCTCTTCAATCCTGCGCAGAAGGCCGCACTCGACCAGATCAACGCGGCAGTCGATCAACGGCAGTTCCTGCCGATGTTGCTCCATGGCGTGACTGGATCGGGCAAGACAGCGGTGTATCTATCGGCCATGCAAGCCATGCTGGCCAAGGGACGCTCGGCAATCCTCTTGGTTCCCGAGATAGGACTGACACCGGCGATGGCGGCCGACCTGCACCAGATCTTCGGCGGCGAGGTCGCGATCCTGCACTCGGCTCTCACCGATGACGAGCGGGCCGAGCAATGGAAGCACATCCGAAGTGGCGAGTCCCACATTGTGGTAGGCACGCGTTCAGCCGTGTTCGCGCCGGTCCCTGACCTGGCCCTGATCGTGGTCGATGAGGAGCACGACCACTCCTACAAGCAGGACGAAACGCCACGCTACCATGCGCGCGATGTGGCGGTGATGCGCGCCAAGATGTGTAACGCGGTGGCGGTGCTGGGATCGGCCACGCCTTCGCTCGAGACCTATTACAACGCGGCGCAGGGCCGCTACAAGCTGATGGAGTTGTCAGAGCGCATCGAACAACGCCCGCTGCCCGAAGTTGAAATCCTCGATATGCGCGAGGAATTCCAGCGCAACAAAAAGGAAGAGGTCCTGTCGCGCAAGCTGGTAGAAGAGATCGGCGAGTGCCTGGCGCGCAACGAGCAGACAATGATCCTGCTCAACCGGCGCGGCTTCTCGTCGTTCGTGTTATGCCGCTCATGCGGCGATACGGTGCAATGCCGCAATTGCGCCATCGCCATGACCTACCACAAGCGCGAGCATCGCCTCATCTGTCATTACTGTGGGTTCGTGCGCCCCGCGCCCAAGACCTGTCCCAAGTGCGGCAGCGAGTATGTGCAGTACCTTGGCACCGGTTCAGAAAAGCTGGAGCAGATTCTGCACTCGCTGTTTCCGCAAGCGCGCATCGGCCGCCTCGATCGCGACACAGTGCGCGGGCGCGACGACTTGGAGCGCATCTTAAGCGCGCTGCACGCGGGGGAGATCGACCTGCTGGTGGGCACGCAGATGATTGCCAAGGGACACGACATCCCCAACGTGACGTTGGTGGGCGTCGTGGGCTCGGACGCCGCGCTGAGCTTTCCCGACTTCCGTGCCGCTGAGCGGACGTTCCAGTTGCTCACGCAAGTCGCAGGACGCGCGGGACGCGGCGAAACTCCCGGCAAAGTCGTGCTGCAGACGTTTTATCCCGATCACTACGCCATCCAATACGCGGCGGCGCACGACTATCGCGGTTTCTACGAGAAGGAAGCGCGTTTCCGCAGTTGGATGCACTACCCGCCCTTCAACGCCGTCAGCAATGTTCTGGTGCGCAGCACAAAGCTGGATGAAGCCCTGACCTGGTCGGGAATTCTCGGCAAGTGGTTCGAAGCCACGCGACTGGAAGGGGTGCGAGTGATGGGACCCGCGGCGGCTGCGATTGTCCGCCTGAAGACCGAGTACCGTTATCACTTCCTGTTGAAGTCGGCGAGCCGGGAGCGCATGAACGGTGCGCTGCGCGCCATGATTGAACACGCTGTGGCGCAGAAGATTCCGCGGGCAAATTTGGTTGTGGACGTGGACGCGCTTTCGCTGACGTGATCAGCCACCCACTTCGCGCTCCCTCATTGTGAAACTAGCTGGACCTTGGCTTCGCTTTGAAAGGGCATGGCTTCAGCCATGCCGCAATAAGCCTCTATTCTTGTCATTCCTCGTGGGCTTCAGCCCACGGGGAATCTGCGTTACTGAATGGTGACAGGGATCGAAACGCTATGGCTGAGGCTACCGCTGGTGCCAGTCACCGTCACCGTGCCGCTCAAAGGAGTCACCGTCGAGCCACCACTGTTGCTGCCGCTGCTTCCACCCCCGCAGGAAACCATGCCGAGCGTTGTGCAAAGCAGCAACAGGCCGAGCAGGCCGTTACGCCAGCCTTTGCCGCGCGGCCTGCGTCGCGGTTTCATCGTGAACACCATGCCCGCGGCAAAAATAAATGTGGCAGAGGCGCCGACGCCACGATGCGAGAACGGAAGCGGCGCGCCGCGAAGCATGCCCGTCAAGGTCGCCCCATTGACGGTGAGCGTCGAGGTGCCGTTGCCGCCGGTCACCGTGGGTGGTGCAAGGCTGCACTGGTGGTGGCGCCGAGCGAAGACGACACGCTGCACGTGAGCGCGACATCGGAGGCGAAGCCCTGCACCGGAGCGACCACGATCGGCACAGTGCCAGTCTGCCCGCTGGAGAGCCCTAGAATGGACACGGAACTGGTAACGGTGAAGTCAGGATTGGTTCCGTTTACAGTTATCGCGATCGGCACGGTATGGGAAATAGATCCATTCGATGCTTGTACGTTCACTGTTCCGGTGGCTGAGAGTGGACTCGAGGTGCTTACCGTGAGCATAGAGGCAACAACTGTCCCACCGTTGGCGGTTACGGAAGGCGCGGAGCAGGTCGTCGCCGTCAATGGAGCGACGACGGAGCAGGTGAAGGTTATGTTTGACCCGCTTGTCCCCAGCACGTTGAGGGTCAGACTGGACGAGCCGCTTCCGGGGATGGTTAACGTAGTGCCCAAAGGAGTTACCGAAAAATCCGCGACGTTCGTCAACGCATTGACAAAAGCACCCACGTCCAGCGTTCCCAGTCCGGTGACGAGGTCGTAGCCCACGCCCGCGCTGTAGCCGAATGTGAGACCGGTGGGGCAATTTTTCGAGCCAGCTTGGCAGTTGACGATGTTGCTCCCAGTCGTGATGTCGTGAACGGCCCATGGTGCGCTCGCCGCCTGAGTGTAGAGCGCTGGATTGATGTTGCCCTGGGCGGCGTTCATCTTCTGATTGATGAGCGCTACTACCCCAGCGAACACAGGCGTGGGAGCCGACGTCCCGCCGATCACGTCGAAGGTCCCAGTTGCAGTGGGCCCATTGCGGTAACCATTTACACAATTCGACTGCGAGCAGATCAGGTAGCCATCATGTCCGGGCGCTGCATTGAACGAAATGTCAGGAACGTCTCGCTGTCCGTCGTTGGGCACGCCTGTGCCGGTCTGCCAGGTCGGCTTGGTGAACAACGTGCTGACGCCCCCACCGGTTGCGGACAGGGTGGTGCCGCTGTTGTCGTTCCATGAGCTCTCGGGAATGTAGGCCAGCGCTGAGGCAGCGGTGTCGTTTGTCGATCCGGCCCAGTATGGTGTTGCCGCAGTTGGCGCGCTGGTGTTCGCGGAGTCCGCGATAAACGTAGTTCCCCCCATCGCGGTGACGGTGGGAAGACTTGCCGGAAAATCAACGGCGAAGCCTTGAGAGGCAGGCAGGCTGGTGTCGCAATCGGCTGCGCCGCTATCGCCGGACGGCGTGACAATGGTCTGCCCTTGCGTATTGGCCTGCTGTCCTGCCGTGGTGAGTTGGGCCTGTGTCGTGCTGTCGACCTGCGGTTCGCAAAGTCCATAGCTGATGCTGATGATGTTCGGCATCGTCGGAAAGACGCTAGTGTTGGTGGCGTTGTCCACCGTATATTGCAGGGCGCCGAAAGCTCCTCCGTTGCTGTTCGCATTCTCGATGACAAAGACCAGGTTGGCACCAGGGGCAATGGCTCCTGACCACTCGACATCAAGGTTGGCTTCATCCAAATCAGCGGTGACCAGCCCCGGATCGGTTGTGCTGGGAACGACCACAACCTTAAAGTTGCTGGAAGTGAGCGCAGGCAAGCCGGCGAGACCACGAAAAGTCACTACATCGTATTGCTGTTGCTGTCCATTCACGACAGCCCCGGGCGTACCGTTGCGGCCAGGATTGCTGTCGGTCGAGAGTTGGGTTTGGCCCATGACGGCAATTGTCTGTCCGCTGCCATTGATGCCGCTGTTGTAGAGGGACTGCAAGTCGTAAAGGGTGGCGAAATCGCCCGGCGCTATGAAGTGGTTGCCGGTGACAGATGACGTGACCCGCGGCTGAGTTTTGAGGGTGCGCGCATGAGGCGCAAAATTGTTCAGTGCGCCGATGCCTGTGACCACTTCTGCCAAAGCAGCGGGTATTGAGGGATCGGACGACGCCGCGTAATGCATCTTGCCGTTAACCAAGTAATGGTGGATTGACGTTTGGAAGGCGGCCTGCACCTGCGCCGCGATACCGCTGAACGCAATCCACGTGCGGCTGCGCGCAGTCTGGTCCACCGTGAAGCCCTGCGAGCGCAACCAAGTGGCGGCGACGGTGATGTCCCGTTCACTGAGGCCAAAGCGGTCGGCAAATTCCTCCGGCGTCAGCCACTTGTGATAGTTCGGCGAGGCCGGGTCCTGCTGCTCGACCAGCAACTCGTCGAGCGCGGCTTGCTGTTCCGCCGTAGGTTGGAAGAACAACGTCATGCCCTGCATGGGCTGCGTGGGCGAGGCCGGACCTTTATCGAATGCAGTGCGAGCCAGAGGATGCATCGTGCCCCGGAGTCGCACCACGCTGCGGTTGTCAACCGGGCGAACGACGCGGTCCTGTTGAGGCGTCTGCCCAAAGGCGAGTGAGCTGAGAATAGTTATGACTGCGACCGCTATGAACGTGAACCTCAACGCAATCTTTGATCCCATAAAATTCCTGGTTCCTGGTGTGGTAGTGACTGATCGCGCGGACCAGCCAATGCAGCCCGATGCCTGAATAAGGGCAATTCGCCGAAAAGCGCACAGAAGTTCCAATGAGCCTTGTTCCTTAAACAAAACTGATGCAGAGAAGTTGCGCATCGCTAAGTAAAGCAGGTCTTTCGACTCGGGTCTAGTCCGCCGGACTCTCGCTCAACCTGACATGCCCGTAAACACGACGGCAAATTCGCAGTAACAACCGACGCTACGATCTCAACGCGAGTTACTTGCTGGTGAACAGCAAAGGCGTGAAGTTGATCAGGTTGCGGCGCCAGACCATCCAGGTATGTGCGCCGGGAGTTTCGATGTCAGTGAAGGCAATGTCCTTTGATTTCAGCCACGCCTTGAATTTATGGTTGTCGTCGATCAGGTGGTCGCTGGTCCCGCATGCGATCCAGAGTGCGTGCAGTCGCGAGGCCTGCTTGGTGTCGAGCGCGGGGAAAGCGGGCGCGTAGTCATCGAACAATCCCCCGGCGCTGAACGATCCGACGTAGGCGAACTTGTCGATATTGTTGAGTCCCGTCAGCAAACTCTCCGAGCCTCCCATGGACAGCCCAGCAACGGCGCGATCCTCGCGATTGCTGGAAACCGGATAGCTGCTTTCGACCATCGGCATCACTTCCGTGAGCAGCGATTTGCGGAAGCCATCAAAGTTCTGCTGGCGCACGTCGGGATGGTCCCACGCCGCCTGTTTCAGCTTGATCATCTCCGGCGTACCGTAGCCCAGCGGCATGACCACGATCATCGGCTTCACCTTGCCCTGCGCGATCAGGTTGTCTAGGATGACGTTGGCTCTGCCCACCACCGTCCATGCATCGGCGGTATCGCTAAACCCATGCAGCAGGTAGAAGACGGGATACTTGGTCTTCGCCTTGGGATCGAAGCCGGGCGGCGTGTACACGTAGAAGTCGCGCTCGTCGCCCACGATCTTCGACTTGAAGAAGTGATGATGAATGACGCCGTGCGGCACTTCGCCGACGTCCCACAATTGCGGAGCCGCGCCGCTGACCTCGACCATATTCTGCGGCTGAAGGAGATTCGGTTTGATGCTAGGGTTGTTCGGGTCGAGCAGCATGACGCCATCGGCGATGAAACCGTAGCCATAGATGTCGGGATCGAGCGGCCCGAGCGTGATGCTCCACAGGCCGGTTTCGTCGCGCTTCATGGGCGTCGGTTGGGCGGCGCCGTCAAAGTTGAGCTTTACCGCCGTCGCACCGGGATCGAAAAAGCGAAAAGTGACCCTGCCATCGGCAGCGACTTCGGGTGACTGCACGACAGGTGGAGTCTGGGCACGGGCAGCGACCGCAAGAGTGAAAAGTGCGAGGGTGAGACAAAGGCGAAGTGACATGAGTGTCCCCGGAGAAAGCCTGTTGTTCAATCAAAGCGATAGTGTAAACCGGACGGAATGAGCAAACTCAGTGCCAGAAGTTGCGTACCCAGCGATGCGCGCGCAGCTTCTGCAGCATCTCGGGCGGCAGCGGGCCAGCGTCGGAGGCGGCGACGTTGGCGCCCACATGTCGAACGTTGCGCATGCCCGGAATCACCGTGGAAACCGCTTCAGCCGTCAGACAGAAGCGCAGCGCGAGTTCCGGAAGCTGGTCAAGGGTGATGCCGGTGTCGCGCACAATGGCCTGCACCGCATCCCAAACTTCCTGCTGGCGATTGCCTCGGAAGTAATGATGGCGGAAATCGCCGTCAGGAAACCGCGTGTCAGGCGTGAGCTTCCCTGTGAGAGCGCCTTCATCGAAGGGAACGCGCACGATCACGCCGATGCCGTGCTGCTCGCAATACGGAAAGAGCTGGTCCTCGGGCGACTGGTCAAAGATGTTGTAGATGACCTGCACGCTGTCGATGAGCCCAGTGTCCAGTGCCTTGAGCACGTTAGCGGGCTGATGGTTCTGGATGGAGATGCCCGCCAGCCGCACTTTGCCTGATGCCTTCATCTCGTGCACCGTCTCCTGCCATTCCGGATCGGCGGCCCAGTCGTCATGCCAGGTATGGAACTGGTAGACGTCGACGCGCTCGCGACCGAGGTGCTTCAACGTCAAGTCGAGACATGACAGTACATATTTCTTCGGAAACGTTTTCTGCAGCGGATCACCGGACTTCACTTCCCAGACACTGTCTTTGGGCGGCACCTTGCTGGCAATGATGACCTCCGGGGATTTGCCGAAGGCGCGTGCGATGAGCTGTTCGCTGTGACCATCGCCATAAGCCAGCGCGGTGTCAAAAAAGTTGACACCGGCATCACGCGCTGCGGTGAGCGAGCGCAAGGACTCTTCGTCGTTCGCGCCGATCCACATCGACTTGCCGATGCCCCAGGCCCCGTATCCGATGTCGCTGACCTTGATTCCGGATTTGCCGAAGTTGCGATATTGCATTGTGTGCCTCGCCGTGTTTGAAATGATAGCGCGTTGGGCCGCGCAGCGGAGTGGAAGTTCAGAGGCCATGGCGCAGAGTAGCGCTACCGACAGCGGCAGGCAGGAATGGGTGGTGAATTGTCCCCACAAAAGTAGGGAGGTATACCGACACTCTGCGCCGGCAGTCCGCCACCATGGTTCGATGCCGATGGGTATTGGCAAATAATTATGATTGAAAACGAATTTTGCACTTGCAATCTTTCTAAAGTTGTAGCATTGTATATCTCGCGTAGGAGAACGCCCGATGTCAACTACAACGCACAACTCGATGCGTAGGTTACTGCAGCCGGAAGTGGTGTGCAGCGGCCGCCGGGCTATTTTTGCGAACTATCGCTAGCTCCTGGCGATTGAACCCTACGCAACCACAAGTAATTAAGTCTTGCTGGGTACCGAAGACCACTGGTCTTTCGAGACTGCTAATCGACAACCGACCGTAGTCGATTGTCCTCCCAGCAATTGAGCTTGGCCAGTGCGAGGTATATGGCTACTTCGCTGATGCTCCTTTTGGGCGGAGCGTCGAACCCGCAAGCCATGCGCGCGGGTTCCCTGGCCATGGACTCTCGCGAAGCTAGTATTCGCGAGAGCAGGCTAGCGCCGGTAGTAAAGGTAACAGTTATTTCTCTCGCCCAAAGAGAGTGGGGGCCGAAATCCCTGCCGGAACAAGCGAATGCAGGAGTGGGAGCGTAGTCTCCGTCTAACGAAACTCTTGCAGAAGGCGGTCCCGAAGTTAACTGTTGCCAGTGGCTACCCGGCGTAATTCAGAGGGGAGAAGCAGAGGTAGTGAGGTGAGTTATGGAGTGGGTGACCGTAATTTGGATCGTGATCACGATACTCCGGATCATATTCCGCGAGCGCGAGCCTGTGGCGATCAAGCAACGTCCCGGCTCATTGTGCCGCACGTGTGCGAATTCGCACATGGTCAAGGGCTTCAGCGGGAAGGAACTCATCTCGTGCACCTTTGGAGGCACGTTGCGTCCCATCAAGTTTAAGGTACGCGAGTGCACCGGATTCAGCAGCCGCCTGGTGACCATCGCTCCAGTGCAGGTCAAGGGATTCGTCCGAGAAGAGAACGAGGTATATGCGGAAGTCCGGATCGCCTAATCGTTCACACTAGATTCTTAACTTTCGGCCGGTGGTGTAGACCGGACTACTCGCAGTTAGTAGAGGGGTCGCAGGTTTAAGCCCTGCGGCGGGCCCAACCAGGTCCGCAACCAGGCAATGGAGATCGCAACCCAGTTCGATTGCCTGTTCCCCGGCCGAACCATGACCTTCGGCAGGAACGCCGATTAGAAAGCAGTTCGCCGTGCCGCTGTACGTCAAAAACGGAACGCCGGTCGGATCGCAGTCGCAATGCGCAAAGTGCGAACACGCGCACATCATGCGCGGATTTCGCGAAAGTGAAGAGCTCACATATTGCAACTTTCCGACTGACCTGATCCTGGTACCGTTCAAGGTCCGTGATTGCTCCAACTACTCGGACAAAACGCGGCCGACCTGGGACCAGATGCAGGACCTGGCTATCGAAATCCGTCCAGTTTCGTTCGCGAAACCGGCGGGGTTCAACAATAACTCAGAGCCTGAGAGCGAAGCGGCGGAGGAAGAAGTCGTCGCCCGCTAACCGTAAATCTCCGGTGGGGAAGGCCGGCCTTCTTCACCGGGACAACAGTCAGTTGCCAGTGCAATGAGACACCCGACCGAGAAGGACCGCTATTACCGAGCGTAGACATGAGATAGGGGCGAGTTTAGACTGACGCAAGCGTCCTGTTCGCCTGCGCCCTCCGCCTCAATTCAAGAAAAACCAGGAGTCCCACACATGTCACGGAAAGTGAAATTCACATCTTGGCTGTTTCCTCTGGCGTTGGTGAGCTTGTGTGCATACTTGCTGTTCGCCCAAGCGGCTGTCGCGCAGTACGGGCAATCAGGAGCGGGCCAAAGCAATACTTCAACCAGCGTTACCGGCTGCCTGAAGCAGGGCGGCGAGAAGGGCGGGTACTACATTACCGGTGAGGACGGCACGTTTTACGAACTTGTCGGAAAATCCGTAAACCTCTCCCAGCATGTCAATCACACGGTTACCGTCACTGGTCATCAAGTGAAGCTGCCGGATTCGCATGAATCGACAGTCGAGCAGCAGGAAAAGACCGAAGCAGCGGGCAAGTCTTACACTGACCTGCAGGTTGCGAACTTGAAGATGGTCAGCGAGAGCTGCACGCAGTAGCCGCGGTTTCCCACGTTGCGCACAAAATCAACCGGTGGAGCAAATTCGCGAGGCAGCCGGTTACCTGTTACTCATTACTCAGCGAAAAGCCGAGTTGGGAGCAACTCGCGTTTCCCGTGACGGGTGCGCGGCCGACGGCTGTGCAACAATCAGACTTGCGAAGGTAACAGGGAAGTAGTGACTGGCAGCTGAAGCTGGAACCTCTGCTTGCGGCCAGCAGGACCTACAAGTTATTCAAAGCAAAGCCATTTCCCGCATGGGCTTGACTTGTGGCAAACGTCACAGCTGCTCGTGATAGCGGGCACTGCGAGTCACCGCCTCCTGGCCTACCCTTGTGTTTCGGGCCCCAAGCGTAGCGGGTGATTCCAATGCCAATCTTTCAACCTCGTCGGTCGGTGCCGCATTGTGCATCGGCCAACTCGGCGCGGTTGAAATACCCTGCCCACAAAAAGGAAACGACATGCCTCTCATGAATGCTTTCTCGAAAGCTGTTGTCCGCGATTTTTCCATCGAAGAACTTGAGCAAGCCGCCCGCCTCATGCGTGGCTACGACCTGGTCGCGCTGTGCGCCGCGGGTTCGGGGCACTCCGGCGGAACCCTCTCCATGATGGAGATTGTCGCCGCCCTCTACCTGAAGGTCGCCAACCATGATTCAAACACACCTGACTGGGAAGACCGCGACCGCATTGTCTGGTCGGCCGGACACAAGGCTCCCGCGCTGTATCTTGGGTTGGGATTCGCCGGCTATTTCCCGCTGGAAGACGTAGTCACGCTGCGCAAACTGTACTCGCCGTTCCAGGGGCATCCGCACCGGCTGAAGCTGCCGGGTGTCGAGGTGTCGAGCGGTTCGCTGGGACAAGGTCTGAGCATTGCGGTCGGCATGGCGCTGTCGGGCAAGATGGCCGGCAAGAAGCACACCGTGTTCTGCATCATGGGCGACGGCGAGCAGCAGGAAGGCAACATCTGGGAAGCGGTGATGGAAGGCTCGCACTTCAAGCTCGACAACCTGGTGGGCATCATCGACCGTAACCGCCTGCAGATCGATGGCTGGGTGAAGGACGTGATGAACGTCGAGCCGCTGGTCGATCGCTATCGCAGCTTTGGTTGGGAGGTTATCGAGGTTGACGGCCACAATATCCGCGAAGTCGTTGACGGATTGCAGAAGGCCAAGAACGTTCCTGTGGAAGGCAAGCCGACTTTGTTGCTGGCCAACACCGTCAAGGGCAAGGGCGTCAGCTTCATGGAAAACGTCGCCGGCTGGCACGGACGTGCCCCGACCTACGACGAGTTGGTGAAGGCGCTCGAGGAACTTGGCCTGAAAGAGACCATCGCCTACGACGCGCTGTTGAAGCAGGCGGCCAAGTACCAGAAGGAGGTTGAGGCCAAGCTGGAAGAGAAGATGCCGCATTTCTCGCGTGACTACTGGTGGAATGCCGCGAATACTCCGAAGGTGCAGATGGAGCCAACCCGCAAGGGCTTTGGCAAGTCGCTCGCCAACAACGGCGACGACGAGCGCGTGGTGTGCCTGGGGCTCGACATTTCCGGATCGATCACCATCAGCGACTTCTACGCTGGCAAGCCGGAGCGCAAGGACCGCTGGATCAGCATGGGTATCGCTGAGCAGTCGGCGACCGCCGCGGCTGTGGGCCTGGCGCGCGAAGGCAAGCTGCCGGTATTCGGAACCTACGGGACATTTGCGGCGGCACGCAATCTCGATCAGATTCGCGTGTCGATCTGTTACGGCAACTTCAACGTCATGATTGCCGGCGCGCACGGTGGGGTTTCGGTCGGACCCGACGGAGCAACCCACCAGGCGCTGGAAGACCTGTTCGCCATGTGCGGCCTACCGAACATGGTGGTTTCCGTGCCCTGCGACTCCATTGAAACCCGCAAAGCTACCGATTATCTTCTGCTCGAGCACGTTGGGCCAAAGTACATTCGTTTCGCGCGTGAAGCTACGCCCATCGTTACCAGAGAAGACACGCCGTTCGTTTTCGGGATGGCCAACGTGATCCGACTGCACCGCAAGGCAGAGCAGATGATCGATGCCTTCGATACCGTGCTCGCGCCCACGTATCGCAATGAGCATGAGGACCTGAGCATCATCGCCTGCGGCCCCATGGTTCCGGAGGCGATGCGCGCTGCCTACATTCTCAAGCAGGAGTTCGGATACGAAACGCGCGTACTCAACATGCACACCATGAAGCCGATTGACCAGGCGGCAATCGTTCGCGCGGCCAAAGAAACGGGAGTCGTGGTCACTGCCGAAGAACACCAGATCGGCGCACTGGCATGGCGCGTGAGCAGTGTCATCACCGAGAGCGAGGAATTGTTCGGGACGCCGGTCATCACCGGTGCCATCGGCGTGAAGGACCGCTTCGGCGATTCCGGCGCGCCGTGGGAGCTGATCAAGGAGTTCGAGGTCAGCGCCGAACACATCGCTCAGAAGGCGGCAGAGTTGATCGCCATCGCCAAGGTGAAGAAGGAAGAGGAGAAGTTGGTGCTGGCACACTGAGAGCAACCAGGAACACTAGTTATTGGCCACCCGGGGACAGAACAACCTGGGATACAATGCTTCACTTACCATCATGAGCCCCACAAGTGAGTGCAAGTATCGCCCCGGTCAGGTTTGGGACTACAAGACGAGGCCTTCGGAGCCGCTTTCCACCCTCACGATTCTGAAGGTCTCGACGCCATTGGGCGAAACCATCGTACACATTGCCATCGATGACGTACATATAACCGACCTCAGTGGCGAGGAGATAGCCCATTCAATTACGCACGCGCCAATCACGCCGGGAGCTCTCGACCGAAGCGTAACGGAACTGGTGAGAGAATCGGGACCAATTCCTGACTTTGCAGAAGGATATGCCGACTGGAAGGCCGACTGGGATAAGGAAGAGGGCGGCATCTTCATTGCGACAGTGGCTGAGGTGGTGACTCTGATGGAAAACTCTTGCCGGCAAGGGACAGACGTAGAGCCAACCCAATAAGGCGGCGTTTAGGCAGAATATTCGCCGGGAATCCCCTCGGCACTCGGATACGGTGTCGTCAACTGCGGCGGTGCCGCGGGTCCAACGGCCGGTGCGGGCTGCGCGTCGATTTCCGCCAGTGCCGCATACGCTCCCAGTCGTGCCAGGTACAGCGCATCCGCTCCCGCAAAATAGACCAACGAGAGTAGTGCCATCATCATCAGCACCCATCCCACCGCGATGTGCCTCCCCAAACTGGTGGGCGCGAGCACCAGAAGCAACATCGATCCCGCCCAGACCATCCGTAGACCCAGAAAACCGAGAGACAGAGTGAACAGCCGTCCGCCCTGGCGTGAGCAAAAGTCGAGGGTGAGCGACACCGAGTCGCGGGCAGTCGCCTGATTGCGAATACAGAACAGCGGCACCAGTCCGAAGAACCAATTCAGCACCACTCCGAAAACAATCGACAGCGCGACGCCGAAGACGAAGAAGAAAGCCGCTCGTGCCGCCCGCTGCTGCTGCAGCATTGCGGTTCCCAGAAAGATCGAACCAACAAGGCATCCGAGCGCGGTCCACGACCACAAGGCGCGGACGCAATGCAGCTTGAGCATCGGACGGAACTGCCAGCCCGCCTCTTCCGCGCGATCATCCCCGCCGAACAGCGGGATCAGATTGCGCAACGAAGCGGCACGTCCGACGGCGGCGGCGAAGCACCACAGCAGCGTCAGCCCGGCGAGGACGATGAACTTCATCCAAATAACGCGCAGCAACGAGCCGCGCAAAATGTGAGATAACGCCGTGGATGCCAAGGTGGGACGAAGCGTGCTCAACAAAAACCGATCGCCCGACGAAAGTTTGAGGCTGTCGAGAAACAGGGCAGCCGCGCCCAGCGCGAGTAGCCATGCGGCCAACGCGAAACACCATCGCCACGTCCACTCGGCGGCCAGCAGGAGCGGCTCTTCGCGCACTACAGCAAAGCCTTCCTGGAACGGCGACCGCACGCTGTCAGGCTGCGACATGGCATCAGGATAGCAGCGAAATCACGGCTCGCCGCGATTTCCTAGTGAGCGTCCGGTGCCACCTCGACCGTCAGCGCCTCCGCCAGTTCAGCGGGAGTGTCAACCAGGATGTCAGGATGCGTGCGCTCCAGCGTATGCGGAGCGAAGCCGTAGGTCACGCCGATGCTCCACAGGTTGGCATTGCGGGCGGTGAGCACATCCACCTCGGAGTCGCCCACCATCACGGTCTCGTCTGCTTCTGCGCCTGCCTCGTGCATCAGCGTTTGCGCTCCCAGCGGGTCCGGCTTCTTAGTCTCGAAGCTATTGCCGCCGTAGGTCTGGAAGAAAAACTTGGACAGCCCGAGTCCCGCCAGAATGTCGCGCGACGCTCGCACCGGCTTGTTGGTCAGGACGGCCATCTTGCGGTGAATCCCATCGCAGGTCCCGACCTGTTGCAGCGCCTCTTTGATGCCTTCATACGCGCGAGTGTTGTCAAGTTTGTGCTCACGATAATAGAGAAGGAAGTAATTCAGCGCCTCCTGAATGGCCTGTGCATGCGCCGGGTCGCCCAGGGCGCGCCGAATGAGCATGGGGGCGCCGTCTCCAATATAAGTATCGATGACTTCCAGCGGCAGCTCCTTGCGTCCGAAGTGGCGCAACATGGCATTCACCGAATTGGCGAGGTCGAGTTCTGAATCGATCAGGGTGCCATCGAGATCAAAGAGGACGAGCTTAATTTTTTCCAGCGGAATCGGCCTAAAAGTGCGTATCATTCACTTCCAGTATAGCCACCTGACCGCCAACGGCAGACAGGCTGCGTAAGCGGAGAACGACCGCGGACCGAGTCCCGAATTCGGGCATATCGTTCCCGGGGATTTACAATAGGGCAAGTTCCTACCCGTTTGCGGGCCCTCAATTCTAGCCAGAGGTCATGGATGGCAACCACCAAGGTCGAGCCTAAGATTGCCGCTGCGCAGCCTGCGCCCTCCGAAAAATATGAAGGGCTAACCCCCCAGCACCTCATCGAGATCTACCGGCTGATGTACGAGTCGCGCAAGATCGACGATCGGGAGATCATGCTCAAGCGCCAGCAGAAGATCTTCTTCCAGATCTCGGGCGCGGGACACGAGGCGCTGCTGGTGGCCGCAGGCATCCTGCTGCGCCCGGGCTACGACTGGTTCTATCCTTACTATCGCGACCGCGCGTTGTGCTTGGCCCTGGGCAACACGCCGTACGAGATGCTGCTTGCAGGCGGTCGGTGCGGCCGACGATCCCGCGTCGGGTGGACGCCAGATGCCTTCGCACTGGAGCAGCCCCAAACTCAACATCGTCACCGGTTCGTCACCCACGGGAACGCAGTTTTTGCAAGCCGTCGGCTGCGCTGAGGCGGGACGCTATTTCAACGGCCACCCGGGCGCAGCGGACAAAGGCGAGGGCGACTATCGCCAGTTCAAAGACGTCGTCTTCCACGGCGATGAGGTGACTTACGTTTCTTCTGGCGACGGCACCACCAGCGAAGGCGAGTTCTGGGAGGCGATGAACTCCGCCGCCAACCTGAATCTGCCGATGCTGTTCGTGATCGAAGACAACGAGTACGCAATCTCGGTGCCGGTGGAGGTCAACACCGCAGGCGGCAACATCAGCAAGCTGGTACAGGGCTTTCCCAACTTTCATTTCGCGGAAGTCGATGGCACTGACTTGCTCGCCAGCTACGCCGCCTGAAGACGGCCATCGACTACGTTCGCGCCGGCAAGGGGCCGGCGTTCGTGCACGGGCACGTCATTCGTCCCTACTCGCATTCGCTCTCAGACGACGAAAAGCTCTACCGTCCTGAGTCGGAGCGCAAGCTCGAAGTCGAGCGCGATCCCATCACGCGCTTCCGCGCGTTCCTGCTCCAGCGAGGGAATTCTCGACGAAGCCGCGCTGCACGAGATGGAACTCGACGTCATCGACGAAGTCCAGGAGGCCGCGGACAAGGCAGTGGCAGCCGCGTTTCCCGAGCCCGGCACGTATATGCAGTACCTCTATTCGCCCAATCTCGATCCCACGTCGCGCGCGTTTGAGACTGAGCCGATTCGTCCGCAGCTGTCGGTCAAGCCGACGGGTGGCGAAAAGACCATGGCCGACCTCATCAACTCGTGCCTCAAAGACGAGATGAAGCGCGACCAGCGCATCGTGATCTTCGGCGAGGACGTGGCCGACTGCAGCCGCGAAGAGTACCTGCGCGACAAGCAGGTGAAGGGCAAAGGCGGCGTCTTCAAGCTGACTGGCGGCTTGCAGACGCACGTTCGGCTCCGACCGCGTCTTCAACTCGCCGCTGGCAGAGGCCAACATCATCGGACGCGCCACCGGCATGGCCACGCGCGGCTTGAAGCCGGTGGTCGAGATCCAGTTCTTCGACTACATCTGGCCCGCCATGCACCAGCTACGCAACGAGCTGCCCACCATCCGCTGGCGCTCCAACAACGGATTCTCCTGCCCGGTAGTGATTCGCGTCGCCATCGGCGGATACCTCACCGGCGGCGCCATCTATCACTCGCAGTGCGGCGAGAGCATCTTCACCCACACTCCGGGCATGCGCGTCGTGTTCCCGTCGAACGCGCTCGACGCCAACGGACTGTTGCGCACCGCCATCCGCTGCGACGATCCCGTGATGTTCCTCGAACACAAGCGCCTCTACCGCGAGACCTATGGACGTGCGCCCTATCCCGGGCCGGACTACATGGTTCCGTTCGGCAAAGCGAAAGTCGTGCGCCTGGGACACGACCTCACCGTCGTCACCTACGGCGCCGTAGTGCCGCGCGCCCTGCAGGCGGCGCAGCGCATGGAGCGCGAGCACAACGTCAGCGTCGAGCTGATCGACCTGCGCACGCTCAGCCCCTACGACTGGGAGGCGATTGCCAACTCGGTGTCTAAGACCCACCGCGTGCTGGTCGCGCACGAAGACACGCTGAGCTGGGGCTACGGAGCCGAAATCGCCGCCCGCGTTGCCGATGAGCTGTTCGACCACCTCGACGCCCCGGTCAAGCGTGTCGCCGCCAAAGACACCTTCATCGCCTACCAGCCGCAAGTGGAGGACGAGATCCTGCCCCAGGCCAGCGATCTCTATCAGGCAATGCTCAAGTTGGCCGGATACTAAAGCGGGTTCTGTCTATCTCACGACAGCGCTCAAAACAGAGACGGTCGTCGGGGATCTCAGAGCTACAGGTATGTCGCGGCTTTTTTGAGCGCGGCCTCGATGGTCGCGAGCGGCAGCAGCAGGGTTAACGGCGCGTCGAGCAGCGGGACGGCACCATAGCTCGCATACCATCCTGCCACTCGTTCATTCTTGGCGTCGATGACCAGCACGACGCCGCCGACCTCCGCCGCGGCCAACAGGCAGCGTCTACCGGCGGCGAGCAGGAGTTGTCCGCCAAGTCCTCGCCCTTGCATCCGTTTATCCACAGCCAGGCGCGCCAGGCGGAAGCCCGGCACCTCATGCCGTGCCAACCTGCGCCGCACTATCTCCGGGGTCCGGGCATAGTCAACTGAGGCTGGGCTCAGACTGTAGAAGCCGAGAATGGTTTTGTTGTCGGCAGCGTCAATCGCCAGGAACGTTTTCGCGCCGCCGCGCTCGTGGCTCTTGCGGGCGTAACGGCGCAAGTATTCATTGAGCGCTTCGTCGCCGCAGTCGAAACCTTCCCGATCATGCTTCTTGTCGATCGGCTCTTCGTGCCACTTCACGATTTCGACCGCTTGGGCAACGCGCGGGCAGCGGCCCGCAATTTCCGATTGGGCTTAGGGGGGTTCTCCAGCAGATTGAGGACGCGCAGACTGTCGCGCCCGGAGAGTTGCACCCGGTCTGCCTCCTCGACGACGGCCCTGGCGGCGAGCACGGCCTGACGAATGACAAAATCCGTCAAGTCAGTGTGGTGCAGCGCCGCCGCCCGCAGGATGAGCGCTTTGTCCTCGGCCCGGACCCGCAACGACATCCGGCTGTTGTCTTCCACCGCTATTCTTGGCATGGCAGCGACTCCTTCCTGAATTTGTACACATTTAAATCGTACAACTCAACCCGAGAATCGTCAATCTGTACATATTGATGCCGTACGGCGTCGCAAGCCCCTCTCGAAACTTCCAACTGTCTTTCTGACAACCGGCAACTGCCCACTGGCAACTGCCTGCGCTCGTGCCAACTCCTCCACTTGTCACACAGCCCTGTGTCCCAAGTCCTTGCCCGTCCCGTTCCCCGCTCGGTAAACCATCTACGTGAGGCGAGGGATTGGTGTCTCTTGCCAGGGCTGCACCGAAGGGTGCGTGTATCGGCGATCTTTGATAACTAAAAGGTGAACTGAGGCGATCCACCCCTGCAATAGTCTCGGCGCCTTTACCCCTTTGTTTGTAATACTTTAGCTATAAGTACTATTGTTTGCACTAACTTACGCAAAGTCGTGCTGTAAATCCTTTGTTTTCAAGATGGGTAGGGGGGTACCCCAAGCACTATAAGCTGCGAAGGCGCTTAGCGGCCAAACGAGGTTGCGGCCGCGGAAGCAACCAGCTCGAGGATTACGCCCGCGTGCGGCTTGAATGTTCAGGCGGCAGTATCACGGGCTCGCCCGGATGGTGCGCTTGCCGGGTCACGAAGAACACGGCGGCGGTCCAGGTGGGAAACAGGTCTGCTCCGGGAAGGGCTTCGATCATCAGGGTCGGCAGGAAGGCCCAGTGCCATCCCAACAAACGGACCAGCACCACGGCCACGACTGCGTCGAGCACGGCATCCACGGGCGACAGTGCCCCCTCAACGAAGAGAGGGAACACGGCGAATTGCAGCGCGTCGGCAGCCATGGCCACCATCCAGGCCAAGCGCTCTTCGCGGGTCTTCATCGAGCGGAAAAAATCACGCCACATGTTCACCATTCTAAGCGTCCGCTAGGTCGACTCGCCAGTCTTGGCCTTCTGCGGCTGCTGCAGCGAGATCCAATTGGTGTTCTCCTGCGAGCCGATGGTCTCGGCGCGTTCCGCCAACAGGGCATGCGGGTTGGGAGCCGACGCGTACACTCCAGCGCCCGCGATGTAGGTAAACTTCTCGTGCTTCAGTGCCTCGCAGGTGGCGCGATAGGTGACCCAGGTCTTCTGATACTGGTTGAGTTGCAACACACCCTCCAGGATGGTGATGAGCACACCAAGCAGGGCCGTGATAGTGCCAATGGTGATGGGCAAATGGGAGCTCACATCCGACAGGTGCAGGGCGGACAAGAACGGAATGAGGGCGGCGGCAACAATCTCGACCAACTTGATGCGTTTGTAGGTCTTCTGAAGCTTGATGCTCTTGTTGTCGTACCAGTTGATCTGGTCTTCGATGCGGTCGATGATCGGGTCTTCTTTGGGTTCCCAAGCGGCGTTTGTCGTGCTCATGGGTGCTCATTGTAAGGGTTCTCCGGCGGGACACAAGGAAAATCCATCGGCAACAGAGTGTGCGCAATCTGCGTAGTCTTGATTCCCACTGCAATGTGACCCGAGTCACGGTGCAACCAGGGGGTTCGCGTCCACTATAAGGTGAGTCGTTATCGGGAGGAGTTTTGCAGAGAAAGTCGGGTAAGGGCCGTGGGCTTGTCGTCGCTGGGGTAGTGGGTCTTCTCGCGATATTGGTTTTGCAACTAGCGCTGTCGATTAGGCAGGAATCGATCACATGGGATGAGGACGATCATCTGTATTCCGGATATATGTCGTGGAAGACGGGCGACTTCGGGCTGAATCCCGAGCATCCGCCGATGGTGAAGATGCTCGCGGCGCTGCCGATCCTAGGCATGCAGTTAAAGGTGCCTCCGCTGCAACGGAGAAATTTCAAGCACGAAGCGTTTCTTGGCGGGAAGGACTTCCTGTTCAAGAACGACGCTGACACAATGCTGTTTCGCGCCCGCATGATGGCGTCAACGCTGACGGTGCTACTTGCGGTGCTGGTGTTCCTCGCGGCGCAGGAGATGTTCAGCACAGGGGCTGCGTTCCTCGCGCTCACGTTGCTGGTGTTTGATCCCAACCTGCTGGCGCATGGCGCGCTGGTGACGACCGATGCCGGCTTGTCATGCTTTCTGTTCGCCTCGGTGTACGCGTTCTATCGCTATGTCAAAGTGCCATCGGCGTGGCGGCTGGTGGTGGTTGGACTGGCGACGGGTCTTTCCTTCGCGGCCAAACATACCGGAGTGCTGGCTGCACCGATCTTGATTGTGCTGGCGCTCTGCGAGCTGTGGCGGAGTCGTGGTGCGTCGAAGGACAGAGATCGCGGTGCAGTTCCGACTGGGCGGCAATTCTTGCACATGCTGGGAGCTCTGGTCGTGGTGGCCGCGATATCGCTCACCGTGCTGTGGGGATTTTACGGTTTTCGTTATGCAGCGCGTCCAGCGGGACTGGAATTGAATCCGACGTCAGCGGAATATCTGCAGCAACTCTCGCGTCCCAATGAAGCGAAGCTGCTGACAGCCATCGCGCGTTATCACCTGCTGCCTGAGTCCTACATCTATGGGCTGGCCGATGTGCGGATGATCGCCGACTTCTACAGCAGTTATGTGTTGGGTAAGACCTATCCGCACGGCGTGTGGTTCTACTTTCCGCTGGCGATGGCGATTAAGTCGACGGTGGCCTTCTTGGCGCTGCTGGCGATTACGGTGTGGGCCATCGCTACACGCAGACTGACGTGCTGGCGCGAGATTTTGTTTCTCACCGTGCCTCCGGTGCTGTACCTGATCGTGGCCATGAGTTCGCGAATGAACATCGGGATGCGGCACATCCTGCCCATGTATCCATTTCTGACCGTGCTGATGGCGGGCGCCGCATGGACGCTGATCCAACGCAACCGGAAATGGATTTACGCGGTCGGAGTGCTGTTGGTGTTCCAGATCGTAACTTCGCTGCACGCGTTTCCGGTGTACATTCCTTACGCAAACGAATTGTGGGGCGGACCGTCGCAGACCTACAGGCTGCTCAGCGACTCGAATTCCGATTGGGGAGAACAACTCAAGGCGACGAAGAAGTATCTCGATCAGCGAGGCGTCAAGGATTGCTGGTTCGTTTATTTCGCCGAAGGCGTGGTGGATTACACCTATTACGGGATCCCGTGCAAAGCGTTGCCGACCCCCGACGCGATGTGGGTGAACGAGAAGTTTTATCCGCCGGCGGAGGTCGATGGCCCCGTGCTGATCAGCGCAGCCAACCTCTCAGGATTTGAATATGGTCCGGGCGAGTTGAATCCTTACGAACAGTTCAAGAGCCTGACACCGACAGCCGTGATCGCACGCGAGGTGTTCGTGTATGACGGACACTTCGCGATTCCCAAGGCGGCGGCCATCGGACACGCGCAAAGAGCCCGCGATTTGCTGACCGCCAAGCAATTGCCTGAGGCGCTGACGGAAGCACAACAGGCCGTTGCACTGTGGCCGAATGCGGTCAATCCTAATGTGGTGCTGGGAGATGTGCTAATGGCAATGGGTCGCGCTGACGACGCGCGGAAGTCGTACGAGAAAGCGCTGATGCTGGCGCAGACAGTGGAACCGGAATTCCAAGTGGGATCGGTGGAGACGATCAAACAAAAGCTCGCGGCTAAGTGAACTTCCGACTGGGAGGATGACCTCTGAGCCCGAGTCACCACCATAAGGCCACTAAAAACCAACCCGCGCCCACCACTTTGGGATAAACTTCCGCGACGGAGGTCACATCATGCCGAAGCCGGTTGCCAAAAAAACACCCCCGGTGAAGCCCGCATGCACACCAGTGTGCGAAGTCAACAATCCAGATAAACACCCGTTCCAAGCCAGCGTGGAGATTTCGCTGCCCGCCGGAACCGAAGGCCAGAACGGATTCGTTACCGTGCCCGCCGGAAAGCGGCTCGTCATTCAGTACGTGTCGGGTCAGGCGTTTCTCCCCAGCGGCCAGAAGGCGCTGTTCTCGGTGATCGTATCGCTGCAGGGCCAGAGTGTGGGCACTACTCACTACTTGGAGTCGACAGCAATCGGGCCCTTCGGCAGCCAGGACTGCTTCCAATGTGGACGAATGGTGCAGCTTTACGCGGATGCCGGAAACACGGTGATGTTGCGGACCGACCGCGACTCGCCCACAAGTACGGGACTGTCGCGCATGTCTTTGTCGGGACACTTGGTCAGCGTCCCATAGCACACTGGAGAGCGGCGTGTAGGAGTCGAGCGATGCTGCGTTGAGCGGCTGTGTTCGCCAGATTGCCGGGTTGCCAGATTGCGGGGTTGTTCGTAGCAAGTTAAAATGTCCGCTTTTCGTAGCAAGTGAAATGTCCGGTTGTTGAGTTCATCCAGCCGCCGTCGTCGCTGTGGGAAAGTGGGAATCCCGCGCTCTAGGCGGGATTTCCAAGCGCGGTGGAAAAGTCTGTTTTTTGACTTTTCCACGGAGCGTCTTTTCCACAGCGTTCGCCGCCGCGTTTTGCGTTGACGTCATAGCCACACCTTGGGGGCTATAACGTCCCAGCCGATGTGGCCCGTGGGTAAGGCTGATGGTGTCATCCAGATGCTGGTGCACCGTGACGTTGCAGCCCGCCAGCGTGCCTCGCCACTGCACCGGTTCAATCTGCAGCTGCAGATTCTGAAAGCTCACCGTGTTGTCGCGGTTCACCGTGCGCTCCAACTGCAGCGCGAAGATCAGGTCCAGATCCTTGCTGCGCGGACACGCTCACGAACGCGCTCCCGCGCTGCGCCGGCGCCACCTGAAAGCGGCGATTGAACTCGCCGATGTATTCCTCCCGCAGAAACCGGTTGGCCGCCTCCACGGTCGTGATCCCGTGCAACCGCAGCTCCTGCGGCAGCCGGCCCTGCCAGGTCCCGAAGCTGCGCTCGCTGCGGCCCCGCGCCTGCGGCGAGTAGGCCGGGATCATCTGCACTCCCAACTCGCGCAGCGCCCGTCCCACTTGCGTCAGCCGGTGCGGATCGACCTTGCCGCCCGCCTTCGGGGTGAGCCAGAAATGGCTGCCCCGGTCGCTGTACAGAGCGCAGAACAACCCTTGCTGCTCGATCACCTCCCGCAACCCCGCCATCACCGTCTTCGTCGATTCTTCCTCCACCAGTTGCGCATAGTAAATCTCGCTGCTGGCGTCATCCAGAATCACGATCAGGTCATACCAGCGCTCGTCCTGGAACCACTGATGACGGCTGCCGTCGATGTGCAGCAGCATGCCCGGCAACGGCCGCCTCGCCCGCCGCTTGCGATGCACCCCGCGCTTGCGGCCCTTGGCCACCAGTCCGGCCCCTTGCAGAGCCTGCTTCACCCAGGTGTAGCTCAACTCGATCCCGTGCTGCTCGCCCAGCTTCTCGTGAAAATGCTGCACGTTCAGATCGAAATAGCGATCCCGGTACAGCCCCAGCACCTGCTCCACCGTCGCCAGCGGCACCCGTTTGGGGGAAGGTTGTCCTCGCCGTCGGTCGAACAACCCGTCATAGCCGTGCTCTTCGTAGCGCTCGTGCCAGCGCCGCATCTGCCGATCGCTGATGCCGATAATCTCCGCCGCCTGCCACCAGGTAATCTTCTTCGCCATGGCCCGCAGAATCACTTCCTGTACTTTCATCGCCCGCTCCATCGCGGCCTTCGAGTAAGAGTCCATGCTTGCCATGGTCGCCTACTCTCGCCGCCCGCAAAGCGGACAGATCACGTGCTATCTCAACCGGACATATCATGTGCTACTGACATGCCAGATTGCGGGGTTTGACGGAGCGTGCGGGGAATGTTATTTTCTTCCTACACTGGAAAGGAGGGTGATCCAAAATTTATGAAATCTGATTGTCACAGTTGTATCCCAAGTGAGGTGGCTGAGGCTTAGGGCTTCCGCTCTAAATCTCGCATCGCTCGAAATGCTGTCGAGTTGATTCGCTGAGGCCACGAGAGTGGACAGCCTCAAGCCAATCCCAAACAGCTAACCGGAAGGACCCGTCAGGCGCACCAGCGCGGCGGGTCTTTTCTATTGGACGATAAAGAGAGGTGGCGAGTGCTGCGGCAGCCAGAGAAATCAACCTGGTTTCGGGCAAATTCAAAACGGGTTTAGTTGGTGCCGGGAGGGGGGGTCGAACCCCCACGAGGGGTGAACCTCGGCGG
>CAVZYS010000022.1:0-31273 GCA_963779555.1 uncultured Acidobacteriaceae bacterium | reverse complement strand
GGCGTCCCCGACGGGATTTGAACCCGTGTTACCGCCGTGAAAGGGCGATGTCCTAGGCCGGGCTAGACGACGGGGACGCTGAGGTGGAGGGAAACTGCGCGTCGAACCCCTAGAGTACCAGCCCATTCTAAGCAGTGTCAAAGCTGGGCGCGCGCGGCCGAGCGCGCCCAGTGTTGGAATGCTGGTGAAGCCGTTGAGGTATTCCGCACCACTAATTTTCTCTCGTCGGTTGACTTGGTTAGACTGCCAGTGTGGACTCTCGCACGCTCGGAAAACAAAGCGACCTGTTTACCACACGCTCAAGACAACTCCAGCGTTTACTGGCGTTCGGAAGCGAGGTCGTTCGCGGACAGTTCGACGAAATCGAGCTCAAGCGAAAAAGCCCAGTGTCGCAGGCGCAAAACGCGGAGTGGTTGCATCATTGTTGCGCGCGAGCGTTGCCACGCTTTGGAGTTGACCTGTCATTGCGAGGCAACGTCCCCGGACACGGATTAATTGTCAGCAATCATCTAAGCTACCTCGACATTCTGGCGTTTAGCGCGGCGCAGCCGTGTGTCTTTGTCTCCAAGGCTGAGGTCGCTCGCTGGCCCATTATCGGACGATTCGCCGAACAGGCTGGGACGATCTTTGTCCAACGCGAGAAGCTTGGAGACGGTTCGCGCGCCAATGCCAGCATCGCCGAGCGCCTGCGAAACGGCGTGCGCGTCGTTCTATTTCCCGAAGGGACGACCACCAACGGAGAGCAAGTCCTGCGCTTTCACTCCACCATGTTGCGACCAGCCATCGACGCGGGGGAGACCGTGACGCCGTGCGCGATTCGTTACGAACTCGAAGATGGCATTCCCGAAAAGGAGGTCTGCTGGTGGGGAAACATGCTCTTGGCGCCTCACCTGCTCAACCTTTTGGGCAAGCGCGTGATCAAAACAAGGATTCGTTTCGGTGAGCCAGTCTTGGCGGCGGGCGATCGCAAGGCGCTTGGCTCGGAATTGCGCGCACGCGTTGTGGATTTGCACGCGCAGCTGCGCAGCGAATGCCTATGACTCTCCCGAGTCAACATCGCCGCCGACCAGAGACAGCGGCTCGGGATCTGGCTGAAGTTGCCAATCAGGCGACTCCAATTGCCGGGGCGTTTTCTCAACCTGATGCAAGTCTGGAAGGTCTGCCGCCGATAGCGATCGATCGAGATCGGGCAGCTTGCGTGCAATTGGGAAAACCGACCGTTCCATCGAGCCCACGGCTTTGTTATAGGAGTCGACTGCGCCCCCAAGCCGCTTTCCGATGTCCTCGAAATTCCAAGCCATTGCACTCAGTCGTTGATACAGAGTCTTGCCTGCCGCGCTGATTTCTCGCGCACTCTCAGCGAGGTTCTTCTGGTTCCACCCATACGCAACCGCTTTGAGCAGCGCAATCAGGGTGGTGGGAGAGGCCACGATGACTTTACGCTTTACTCCGTATTCAATGAGCTCGGCATCAGCGTCCATCGCTGCGCGGAAAAACACTTCGCCGGGAAGAAACAGCACCACAAACTCGGGCGTCGACTCGAACTGGGTCCAGTACGACTTCGAACCCAGGTTTTCGATGTGCTGCCGAACTTGCCGCGCGTGGTCAGCCAGACGGTCCTTGCGCACAGCCTCATCCGGGGCCTCCAGCGCTGCTAGGTATGCCGTGAGTGGGACCTTCGAGTCAACCACGATGTTCTTTTCGCCGGGAAGCTTGACCACCACGTCGGGGCGCCTCGTACGCTCGTCGACGGTGACCGATACCTGTTCCAGGAAATCGCAGTACTCCAGCATCCCGGCCAGTTCCAGGCACCGGCGCAGTTGCAACTCTCCCCATCGTCCCCGCGCCTGAGGCTCGCGCATTGCCTTTACCAGGTTGCCAGTCTCCGCCTGCAGAGCCTCCTGCGTCTTCAGCAACGAAGCCACCTGCGACGTCAGGTTGCCGTAGGCCTCAGCCCTCGACTTTTCCAGCTCGCGAACATGTTCGTCCACCTGCTTCAGCGAGTCCGAGATCGGCTTGACCAGGGTCTCGACCGCCTTCTCTCGTTTCTCAAGCTCTCCGCGCGCCTCGGACTGGTATTTCTCTAATGTTCCCTTAGCGAGTTGCAGGAAGCTGGCATTGCTGCTTTCCAGCGCGGAAGACGCCAACGCCTTGAACTGCGCCTTCAGTTCCTCGCTGGTATCGGCCAGCAAACGAAGCTTCTCCTCGGTGTTGCGCCGCTCGCTCTCCATAGTCGCCTCGACCCGGGCTTTGCCAGCCTGGAGCGCGGAGTTCTCCGTTTGCTGCTGTGCGAGTTGTGCCTTCAAGGAAGCGAGTTCCCGCTCCAGTTCCGACTTGCGTTCACCTAGAACGGAGCTCTTCGATCGAGCGGCCAGCCATGAGAAGCCAGCGCCAATCACTACCCCCACAAGAATGAGGACAATCACACCCGCAATGTTCATCGGAAGTATCGGAGAACCTGTCCTGTATTGTATGTTGACTGGGAAGCGAACGGAAGCGCGACACCCTGCGTCTAATCCCTCGGCATGCGATCTTTAATACACAGATTCGACGGCAAGCTCAGAAGGCAGACTCTAATTCCGCTATGGTGCGTGATCTGCGTGGCGCTTAGCTTCACGACAAGCGCCTGCCCACAAGAGCCCAATTACGCCGCTGCCGAACAACAGCTGTTTTCGCTCATCAATCAGGAGCGGGTTAAAGCAGGGGTAGCTCCGCTCGAACTCGACCAGCGGCTCACGCGAGCTGCACAAAAGCACACAGAACTCATGGTTCAGAACGACTCTCTCTCTCACCAATTTGACGGCGAAGAATCCCTGCAACTGCGGGTAAGCGACGAGAACGTGCGCTGCGATCATGATGGCGAAAACATTGCCTTGGACAGCGATATCGGGGTCGCACACGTCATGTTGATGCAGTCGCCGCCTCATCGCGCAAACATCCTCAACCCGCAATTCAATGCCGTCGGAATAGGAGTTTTTAAAGCCGACGAACTGTATTACGTCACCGAAGACTTCGCGCATCTCCTGCCCTCCTACTCGGAACCCGAGGCGGATGCCGCCGCCCAACAAGCCATCAGCGAATACGCGAAGTCGCAGGGCGTCCCTGCGCCGAGACGAAAACCTCTCCCCAAATTGCGCCAAATGGCTTGCAATATGGCGCTGGATGACAAGCTCGACAGCAAGCAGGCCAGCGACATTCCCGGCGTCACCAGCGCGGTGGCCTGGAATGCGAGCGATCTCGGAAAGCTGCCTCCCAACTTGAAAAGGCTGCTCGCGCAGCCTTTGAATTCGGGGTATTCGTTGGGGGTTTGTTTCGCTCCCAGTGTCACTCACCCTGGGGGAGTTTATTGGCTAGTAATGGTGATCTATTGATATGAATCCGGCGATGTCGGCCATCGCCCCACTGCTTACTTCCTACTGGATCATGGTCGCCTGAACGCCACGCCGGCTGACGGCGGGTAAGTCCACTGTCTTCTTCTTCACGTTCTTCAGGCTCGACTTAATGTACTGCTCGCCCGCCTGCATCATATGCGTCCAGACGCATTGGGCCATGCCGTTCTCGTTGAGAAACCGGGCGACGTCCGCCGCGCTCATGTTGGTCCCTAACTCTTCTGCAATTTGATGGATGTGTGCCATTGTGATTTCTGCCGTCACTTTTTCACGCCAGCACTTCTTCTTGAGGTCAATCATTTCTGCTTCCCGACAGAATAGATTTGTGTGCAGCAACAGAAATATATCCCGTCGCGAAACGGAACCTATGTAGCGAATCACTTCGATGTGTGACTTCGGTCACAATTGATTCGGGCCGGTGGGCGGATAACGCACCGACTAGCGACGCAGCAGCGGGCTCGCAGAGGCCCTGTGCTACCCTGCCTCCATTGATGACTTCGGCCTCGAACATCTACGTCGGAACAGCGGGTTGGTCGTACAAAGACTGGGAGGGAATCGTGTATCCGGCGCAGATTAAAAAGTCACAACATCCCGTCGAATACATGGCACAGTACTTCGACATGCTGGAGATCAACACTTCGTTCTACGGGCATATCAAGCCGGAATGGGGCAAGTTGTGGTGCCGCAAGGCGCGCCGTACCAATCCGGAATTTATGTTCAGCGCCAAGCTCAATCGGGCGTTCACTCACTCGCCGATTGCCGTGGTTCAGAGCACATCGGCGGACACCATTCAATCCGGCCCAGACGACGAACGTCTCGCCAAAGCCGGTCTGGACTCCATCGCCGAAGAAGATATGCTCGGCGCGGTACTGGTGCAGTTTCCCATCTCCTTCAAGAACACTAATCAAAATCGCGACTATCTTGACGCTCTGCTGGATAAGTTCCGGAAGTATCCTCTGGTCGTCGAAGTCCGCCACAACAGTTGGACCAACGAAGGAACCCTGCGTTACTTCGCGCAAAAGGGAGTCGCCTTCTGCAACATCGATCAACCGCTCCTGGGAAAGGCGGTCGTCCCCACCGAATTAGTGACCTCGCCGGTCGGCTATGTGCGGTTGCACGGTCGCAACTACGACCAGTGGTTCGATAGCGATTCGGGCAGCGACCGTTACAACTACCTCTACACCAATCCGGAGTTGCAGGCATGGAAGGGTCGTATTGCCACCATCGCCGACAAGGCGCAGAAGACTTTCGTAGTTACCAACAACCATTTCGAAGGTAAGGCGGCGGTCAACGCTCTGCAGCTCAAGAACATGCTCAGCGGCAGGCCCGTTATGGTTCCGCCGACCCTGCGCAATCGCTACTGGGAACTAGGCGACATTGCATCTCGCGATGAATAGAGTGTTACAGGATAGTCCCACAGAGTAGTACCACAGTTACTTCATCCCCGCAGCCAGCCGTTCGTCCACATTTCCTGCCTCTCGCAACGCACCAAGACCTTGCAAGGAACCTTTTCGCCCCTGGTCCGTATATGTCAATAGAAGTTGGACCGGTAACCCGCAAGGCAAGCCGGACGCAAACCACTTACGAAGGAGACTCACATGGACGCGAAATACAACTGGCTGATCGACAACGTTACGATCCGCGTCACCCTTAACACGGTGGCGTTTGCGCTCTGGATTGCCACAGCGGTCGGGTTGCTCGAAGTCGCTGCAAAGCTCTAACCAGGATGGGCAACGCGCTCCCCCAAAATCAGTAACCGTGCGCGAAACCACGCCACGTGGAAAGAAACCCCGCTCGCCATCTCCGCCGAGCGGGGTTTCTTTTGGCCATATCGCCTTCCTCGTTTCGCGCTCTCATGTTCCCAATTGACAACTGCCCGAGATGTGCGCAATTCTGCCATGCCAAGGAGACGCGATGGGACGAGAACTGCTGTGTACCGTTCGATCCGGCGGTACGAAGTCCGCCGGCAAGGCGCTATTGGAAACCAACGAAATCGTGTTTCGCGGCGACCTTCGCCTGAAAATCCCGTTCGCGTCGCTCCAGTCCGTAGCCGTAAAAGACGGCGAACTGCATCTCACGTGGCCGGACAACTCAGCAGTACTTGAACTGGGAGAGCAGGCCGAAAAATGGGCGCACGCGATCCGGCACCCGAAGTCCGTCGCAGAAAAACTCGGCATCAAGTCGGGTTCGAGGATTTCGCTACTTCGCTTGCCATCACCCGAGCTCCTGCAGGATGCGCGCAAGTCCTCTGCGGCATTCGCCGAAGACAAACCATTACGCGACTCCGATGTGATTTTCCTTGGCGCCGAAACGGTGTCAGATCTGCGCGCGCATTAAGAAGCTGATCCCGTCGCTCGCGAGCAACGGCGCGATATGGATCGTCTATCCCAAGGGACGAAAGGAAATTACGGAGATGCAAGTCCTCGCCGCCGGGCGCATAGCGGGACTGGTTGACATCAAGGTCGTCGGCTACTCGGCGACCCACACCGCCCTGAAGTTCGTCCGGCCAAAAACCAAACGATAACGGGCTTCCCAATCGGTCCGCCAACCGTAGATCATGGTGAACGTGGGCTGCGCACCGCTTCAGCGGTGCGTACGAGTACTGCCAAAGAATTCCGGGCCGCTGAGGAAATGAAACGCTCCCTCAGCGGCCGAAGCCTCATATCAGAATCATCTCAACCGCCCTAGGCCTTCTTGGTACGGACGTCCACTTCGCGCAGACGGGCTGCCTTGCCGCGCAATGCGCGCAGGTAATACAGCTTGGCGCGGCGAACGTGCGCCGAGCGCAGCACTTCGATCTTGTCGATGACCTTCGAGTTCAATGGGAAGATACGTTCGACGCCCTGTCCAAAGCTCATCTTGCGGACGATGAAACTCGGCTGCGTGCCTTTACTCTTGGAGATAACCAGGCCTTCAAATACCTGCACGCGTTCCTTGTCGCCTTCTTTGATCTTCACATGTACGCGGACCGTGTCGCCCGCCTTGAATTCGGGAAGATCGGTGCGCCGCGTTTTGGCAATCAATCGGTCAATAATCGGTGAGTTCGACATTTCTTTTTCTTCCTTCTTTGTCGCACGCCTCGCGGCGGCCTGTATCTCAAAGTGTATTGGCGGGCTAAGCCGCGTCGCTATTTTTTGTGCTCGCGGGCGTAATCGCCTGCTCCCATAAAGTGCAGCGATACGTACGGCTCGCTGCCCACTACCCAACTGTCATGTCCCGGCGGATTGTAAAACACATCGCCCGGATGCATCTCGATCACGCGGCCGTCATCCATCGCCGCCGTCGCCACGCCTGACACCACCATGCCAACATGCTCCACCTGGCAACTCGTCGCGCCCATCGCCTTGCCTACATGCTCCGACCACTTCCAGCCCGGCTCGTAGGTGGCGCGCCCAATGGTCAATCCGCCAATTTGGACGATCTCAAACTTGCCCTTGTCGAAAACCCGAGTCTCGTCCGGTTTCTCAAACCGCTTCAGGATCACGTCATTCATCGCGTGCTCCAGAGGTGGGTGCCCCATCCTTTCCCCTCTTTCGGGAAAGGGTGGGAACAAATTACTCCCGCCCTTCAATTTCTTTCAGCAGCTTGCGGTCTTCCCTGCTCAACTCCACCCCACGCAACAAATCAGGGCGGTTTGCCAACGTTTTCTGCAGCGCCCGTCGACGTCGCCAGCGTCTGATCTCGTCGTGGTTCCCGTTCATCAGCACTTCGGGGACCGCCATCCCTCGAAACTCCGCCGGACGCGTGTAATGCGGATAGTCCAGCAATCCGCCCGACCCGCACGTTGACGAAGGAGGCTCGTTCTCCGCCTTCGCGCCCTCATTCACAACCGTCGGCGTGAACGACTCCTGCTGCGCCGATGCCGCATTTCCCAACGCTCCCGGAACCAGCCGGCTTACAGCGTCCACGATAATCGCCGCGCCCAGCTCACCGCCGCTCAGGACGAAATCGCCCACTGAGATCTCGCGGTCCGCCAGGTACTCGCTCACACGTTCGTCCACACCCTCATAGCGTCCGCAGATCAGCACTACGCGTTCGCGGCCGGCCAACTCCTGCGCCACCACCTGCGTAAACAACTGCCCCTGTGGCGACAACAGCACCACCGTCTCGCACGCGTCGCTTTGCAATCGTTCTTCGCGCGGCGAAACAGCTATCGCTTCCAGGCACTTGAAGATAGGCTCCGGCTTGAGCACCATCCCCTCGCCTCCGCCAAACGGACGATCGTCCACCGTGCGATGGCGGTCCTGCGTAAACGCGCGCAGATCGTGGATACGGATATCAATGAGCCCGGCCTCGCGCGCCCTGCGCACAATGCCATAATCCAGCGGCCCGCGAAAGAAGTCCGGAAAAATCGTCAGTATCTCGAACTTCATTCAGGCCTCCCCGTCTCGCACTAGGCGAAGGGGATACTCAATCAACTCTTAGCGCTTTGAAGGGGCACGGCTTCAGCCGTGCCGTTACCGGCCTTAGCAAACGGGACTTTAGCCCCTGAGGGAAATCGTTCTACCCATGCCCTTTTCGCCGCTCACCCGCTGCCCGCGCCTCATCCGCCTCGGTCTTCTGGCGTTGCTTCTCTTCCGCACTCAGCGGAGCCTGCGCTTCCAGCAAGCCTTCCGGCAACTCCATCTCAATCCGTCGCCGAGCAAGATCCGTCGCTTTCAGAAACGCTTCGGCGTACGGAACCAAATACTCGCGCTCGCCTTCGATAACCAACAGCGGCGCTTCCCCAGCCCCAAACTGCACATCGCTAACCGCGCCAATCGCAACTAATCCGTCCGCAGTGCGCACTAGCACTTCACAGCCAACCAGATCGCTGACGTACGCCGCACCTGCTTCCAACTCCGCGCGCTGCTCCTGCGGAATCTGCAACTCCATCCCGGCCAGTTGCTCGGCGTCGCTGATGCTGTCAACGCCCGCAAACTTCAGCACCACGCCGCCCTTGTGGAACCAGTGCTCTTCAGCCTGCAACTCGCGACGGCTACCGTTCACTGCCAGCGCCGAAAGCTCGCGTCGCTCGGCAAACCGCTCGGGAAAACTGGTGTGAATTTCCGCCAGGACTTCGCCGCGCCGGCCTTGCGGTCCCAGGACGCGCGCGATCGTAATGAAGCTGCCGGCTATTCCACGATCTCCAACTGATAGCGTTTGCCGGTCTTCGAGCCGGCCGCACCGAGTATGGTACGCAGGCTGCGCGCCATGCGCCCCTGCCGCCCGATGATCTTCCCTACCTCGTTCTCGGCCACCTGCAACTCCACAACAATCTGGCCGTCTTCGTCAAAGGCCTCGACGACGACCTCTTCGGGCGCGTCCACCAGCGCCTTCGCCACGAGTGTCATCAGTGCGGGAATATCCGGAGCATTCGCCATCGATCAGTTCCCCGTCTTACGCCGCCGTCGGCTCTGGAGCATTGGCCGGAGACGGAGCGCTGGCCGCAGCCTTGTCCACCAGCTTCTTCACGCGGTCCGACAGTTGCGCGCCCTTGCCGGTCCAATAAGCGATGCGCTCGCTCTTCAGATCGACGGTTGCGGGATTAGTCCGTGGGTTGTAAGTGCCCACCACTTCCACCGAGCGGCCGTCACGTGCGCGGTCCTTCTCGATGACAACAATACGGTAATGAGGTTGCTTGCGCGCCCCACGGCGCGAGAGACGAATCATCAACACAGAGAGTAATTCCTTTCTCAATAACCGGTCACGGCGGTTTCAATCGGCGCCCCGGCGGAACTCAAAATCTAGTCGCGTAGCGACGCCGTCGTTTCCCTAGCCAGGGGCGGAAGCCCCCGGAACGCGCCGCCAGATATCTGCAGGCCGCATAGCGGCCAACATCTCCGTAGGTCGCACTCGCGCCTACATGCCAAATCTGCTGCCGATTGATTCAATCTCGGGAAGCCGACAACGGCACAGCTTTCCCCTCAGGCGAGACCGGGTATGCCAGCGTCTCCGAAGATCAGCTCCACACCCCAAACAAGTACCAGCCGGCACCTGTTGGACCCCCGCTGCTGGAGGCAAAGATCAATTATCGCGTAGCCCACAACATTTGGCAAGGCGCAGTCTCTTCCTGTTCGTAGCAAGTTAAAATGTCCGCTTTTCGTAGCAAGTGAAATGTCCGGTTGTTGAGTTCATCCAGCCGCCGTCGTCGCTGTGGGAAAGTGGGAATCCCGCGCTCTAGGCGGGATTTCCAAGCGCGGTGGAAAAGTCTGTTTTTTGACTTTTCCACGGAGCGTCTTTTCCACAGCGTTGGCCGCCGCGTTTTGCGTTGACGTCATAGCCACACCTTGGGGGCTATAACGTCCCAGCCGATGTGGCCCGTGGGTAAGGCTGATGCTGTCATCCAGATGCTGGTGCACCGTGACGTTGCAGCCCGCCAGCGTGCCTCGCCCCTGCACCGGTTCAATCTGCAGCTGCAGATTCTGAAAGCTCACCGTGTTGTCGCGGTTCACCGTGCGCTCCAACTGCAGCGCGAAGATCAGGTCCAGATCCTTGCTGCGCGGACACCTCACGAACGCGCTCCCGCGCTGCGCCGGCGCCACCTGAAAGCGGCGATTGAACTCGCCGATGTATTCCTCCCGCAGAAACCGGTTGGCCGCCTCCACGGTCGTGATCCCGTGCAACCGCAGCTCCTGCGGCAGCCGGCCCTGCCAGGTCCCGAAACTGCGCTCGCTGCGGCCCCGCGCCTGCGGCGAGTAGGCCGGGATCATCTGCACTCCCAACTCGCGCAGCGCCCGCCCCACTTGCGTCAGCCGGTGCGGATCGACCTTGCCGCCCGCCTTCGGGGTGAGCCAGAAATGGCTGCCCCGGTCGCTATACAGAGCGCAGAACAACCCTTGCTGCTCGATCACTTCCCGCAACCCCGCCATCACCGTCTTCGTCGATTCTTCCTCCACCAGTTGGGCATAGTAAATCTCGCTGCTGGCGTCATCCAGAATCACGATCAGGTCATACCAGCGCTCGTCCTGGAACCACTGATGACGGCTGCCGTCGATGTGCAGCAGCATGCCCGGCAACGGCCGCCTCGCCCGCCGCTTGCGATGCACCCCGCGCTTGCGGCCCTTGGCCACCAGTCCGGCCCCTTGCAGAGCCTGCTTCACCCAGGTGTAGCTCAACTCGATCCCGTGCTGCTCGCCCAGCTTCTCGTGAAAATGCTGCACGTTCAGATCGAAATAGCGATCCCGGTACAGCCCCAACACCTGCTCCACCGTCGCCAGCGGCACCCGTTTGGGGGAAGGTTGTCCTCGCCGTCGGTCGAACAACCCGTCATAGCCGTGCTCTTCGTAGCGCTCGTGCCAGCGCCGCATCTGCCGATCGCTGATGCCGATAATCTCCGCCGCCTGCCACCAGGTAATCTTCTTCGCCATGGCCCGCAGAATCACTTCCTGTACTTTCATCGCCCGCTCCATCGCGGCCTTCGAGTAAGAGTCCATGCTTGCCATGGTCGCCTACTCTCGCCGCCCGCAAAGCGGACAGATCAGGTGCTATCTCAACCGGACATATCATGTGCTACTGACAGGCGCAGTCTCTTCCAATACAAGATGAGCCTGAAGGCGAAGTCAGCTTCCAATACAAGATGAGCCTGAAGGAGAAGTCAGTTTCCAATACAAGATGAGCCTGGGGGGCGTGGCATGCTGAGGATTGACAACCAGCGTGCACGAAGCAGAGAAACTAAGCCTGGATCAGATCGAAGCTTTTCTCAACGCCAGCCAAGAGATCCGGTTCGAAGGCGAAAATCGCCAGCAGGTTTACGGCTGGGTGGAGCAGGTTCTACGCCAACAGCTATATCCCAAACAGGCCCGCCAAGCCCGCGGCTTGTTGCGGCGCTACCTGGAAAAGATGACCGGCCTGAGCCGGGCCCAGGTGACGCGGCGGATCGCCCACTATCGGGCCAAAGGCGAGCTCCAGCCCGCTCCCTATCGACGGCATCGCTTTCCGCAACGCTATACTCGCGCCGATATCGAACTGCTGGCCACCGTCGATGAGGCCCACGAAACCTTGAGCGGACCCGGCCACCCGACGCATTCTCGAGCGCGAGTACCAGGACTACGGTAAGCCGGAGTACCAGCGGCTGGCCTCCCTCTCCGTGGCTCACCTGTACAACCTGCGCCACCACCAACGCTACCGCGAACGTCGCCTCAACTACACCAAAACCAGGCCCACGGCGGTAAGCATCGGCGAGCGCGCGGCGGCCCGATCCGCAAGGCCAGACCCGGCTATGTGCGCGTCGACACCGTGCATCAGGGCGATCGGCCGGGAGCCAAAGGCGTCTACCACATCAACGCCGTCGATCAGGTCACGCAGTGGCAGATCGTGAGCGCCACCGCCCGCATCAGCGAAGCTTGGCTGGAGCCGGTGCTGGCCGCCCTGCTGCGCCAGTTTCCCTTCCCCATCCGCGGCTTTCACTCCGATAACGGCAGCGAGTTCATCAACCAGACCGTGGCCCGTCTGCTCAACAAGCTGCTGATCGAGCAGACCAAAAGCCGGCCTCGGCACAGCAACGATAACGGGCTGGTGGAAACCAAGAATGGCGCGGTGATCCGCAAGCACATGGGCTACGGCTACATCCATGCCGAACACGCCGAACCCATCCAGCAGTTCTACAGCGCGCACTTGAATCCCTATCTGAACTACCATCGTCCCTGCGCCCAAGCCGATATCGAAGTCGACGAGAAAGGCCGTCAACGGCGCCACTACCGGCGCTATCAAACTCCGCTGGAGACCCTGCTGGCCCTCCAGCCCGTACCAGCTCTACGCCCGGGACTCACCGTCGCCGTTCTCCAACGCATCGCGGCTGCGGTCAGCGATACCGAAGCCGCCCAGCGCATGCAGCAAGCCAAAGGCAAACTCTTCGAGCAGTTGCGGCAGCCTGCGAATGGGCGGTGGAAATGACGGTAGCTGCAAAACCCTGCGGGTTTCGCACCCACCTTGGAAATCGCTGCGCGATTCCCACATTCCCACCGCCCCGACGACTGCTAGACTCGTTCCATACAATCCAAGAAAGGAGCTTTCCTCAGCCATCCCCTCTCGCTTCCTTCAGGCTCATTCTTCGATTAGAAAAGACTGTGCCAGGTGGGTGGGTGAAGTAGACCGTCTCCGTAGCATCAATGAGCCACAGACGGTGGTGCTCCTGGAGGGTGTTCCGCTCACAATGCATGTCGATCCCGCTCGGGAGTTCGCCGGTGATGGACTCTTCCTTTATCATGGCCAGGAAAAGGAGACACCATGTCCGAAGTGGCATACATCTCGACGGTGCACATCGAGCGCATCAAGGGTCCGCTGCGCAAAGCGATACTTCCCGGAGAACCGCAACCGGTGATGTTCAGCGTCCACGGCGGCATCGCGCAACATTACGGCATCGAGGAGAGCCGACTGCTGGAGCCGCATGCTGCCACCATCGACTACGTGGTCGCGGCGCTGGGCGGTTGAATGCTCGGCACCTTTGCCGGCGCGCTGGATGCGCGCAAAATTAATGCCCGTGATGGCCGCTTGAGTTGCGAAGTTCGCGGCGAGGTCGAGAACGAAGGCGGCGTGCTGGTCATCAAACGCGTGCACGTCACGCACAACCTGCGCGCCGAAGACCCGGAGGCGGTACGCGAGACCGTGGAGCGTGTCCACGGAGTCTACGCTCAAAGTTGTCCGGTATACCGCTCGCTCAGCCCAGCATTCCAGATTACGTCGAGCGTCGAGATTGTGCCTGAACCCACGGCCCAGAGCGAGGGTGCGTCTTAAACCAAGGGCCGCACGGTCACCTGCTACTTGGACCTGCGATCTCGTCCGCACATGGTTACTTAAGGATGTGGAAGGCGCGCAGGGTGGGCAACGTGTTGGGCAGCAGGTCGGTTGCCGCATGAACCAGGACGATCACTAAGAAATTACGCGTTCGTGTCCACAGCACGCCGAGAAAGAACCCGGCGACGGAAGTGATAACGATGGAGTAGCCCACGGCCATCAGGAACGAAGGATGGGCGGACAGACCTTCCTGCGTCACGCTGGTGCGCAGATAGAGTCCGGGAGCATGCACCAAACCGAAGATCAGCGACATCAGAACAATGCCGCCTAGTTCTGAACGCAGAGCCGCTGACAGACGCGACTGCAAGAGCACGCGGAAGAAGAACTCCTCCACCACACCGACCTCCAGGACCAACCACAGGAAAACTAGCGGCATCCCGAAAAGCAGCGTCTCTGCCCGGACGTGGGAATCGGCCATGCCTCGCAGTCCACGCCCGGCAACCGCTTGGAATGCCACCAGCAACAGCGACATGCCAATGATCACCAGCATGTAGCTGGACTTGGTTGACATGGGAGCTAGTTCGGTCAATCGGTATCCAAATCGCGCAACCATGATCCACGCCGGAACCACGACAAACACCGCCATCTTGGCCAGAAGTATGACGATTGAATCGGCCGGTTCACCGGTGACGTAATGGTGGATCGCGGAGAATCCGAATGCGATCAAGACGGTCAGCGGAAGCAAATACATCAGTAGCGTGGCCAGTTCCCTGCCGGGCGCCTGCAGGCGGTACGGCAAGGGCTTCACGCCGATTGTCAGCAGCCACGCGCCGAGCGAGAACCCGACTCCGAGAATCGCGAAGACGCCCAACGCATCGCCCGTCTCGAAGTGTCCGAAAAAGGCCATGGCGTAAAGAGTCGCTGCATAGATCGCAACGTAGCCCGTGAGCAACGCGATCCCGGTCTCTTTTCTGCTACTTTGCGACCTTTGATTCTCCAGAGCTTGGGTTGACATGTTAAGTGCTTACGCGCTCATTCAGCGATTTGTTCCGCCGCGTCCGTGAAATCTCACCGCGCTATGGGTTACATTGCTCCCATGCAATTATTCGTGAACGGCAAACCAAAAACCTGCGACGAACCTGGCTCGCTGGCTCAATTCATCGAGCAGCTTGAGATGAAGGGAGACCGAGTGGCCGTCGAACTGAACCGCGAAATCGTGCCGCGCACACAGTGGACTGAAACCCGACTACATGACGGCGATCGTCTGGAAATTGTTCACTTCGTGGGCGGAGGGGCAAATTTCTGATGAACGATCCGCCGCTTTTTTCCGAAAACAGCGAACATCGTTGCGCCTTCTCTGCTGGTTTATGAAACCGTCGAGAATCGCGCGCCGCGTTTGGTTGACATGCGCCCTAACGCAAAATAAACTCAGGAAGTTACACGTGATCCCGAGTAGTACGGCAACTCTTAAGTGTCACCTTCATCATGCCGGATTTCTATTTCGCAAGATACCTGCCGTTGCTGATCCACGTCCTTGTGGCCGGTGGCCTCGCCACGGCCATGGTCGTTCTTTCCTGGTTGATCGGTCATCACAAATTCAATAAAGCCAAGATGTCGCCGTACGAGTGCGGCATGCAGCCGGTGGGCGATGCACGCCAGCGCTTTTCGGTCAAGTTTTACCTCGTCGCTATGTTGTTCATCCTGTTCGACGTGGAAGCCGTTTTCCTCTATCCCTGGGCGATCATTTTCAAGGACCTGAAGATGTTTGGGTTCTGGGAGATGCTGGTGTACATCGGCATCGTGCTCGCTGGGTACTGGTACATCTGGAAGAAGGGCGTCATCGACTGGAACAAGCAGGGCAAGGCGGAGAGGATCTGACCATGGCCCTGGAACCTTCAATCACCGACGTCGAACAACTGAAAGACAGGCCAGAACTGGCGCGATTGCTTGCGTGGAAAGCAGATGCAGTTCAGGGCGCGAAGTTCGATCGCAACGAGCTGTCGATTTATGTCGATCGCGCGGCGTTGCGCGATGCCTGTGCCACGCTTAAGAACGATCCGGAACTCAACTTCGATTCGCTCGCCGACCTCACCTGTGTTGATTGGGAACCCAGCGATCCTCGTTTTGAAGTCATCTATCACCTGTTTTCGACAGTAACCAAGAAGCGTGTGCGGCTAAAAGTACGGCTCTCTGGCGACGATGCCCGGGTGGATTCTCTTACTCCGATCTGGCCAGGAGCTGATTTCTTCGAACGTGAAGTCTTCGACTTGTTTGGCGTCCGTTTCCAGGAGCACCCGAACCTCAAGCGCATCATGATGCCCGACAATTGGGAGGGACATCCGCTGCGCAAGGATTACCCCGTCGAGGGATACCGGTAAATCATGGATGAAATGACACCAACTCCGGTTCTGGATGCGGCGACCGATCAGACGCTGGTCCTTAATATGGGCCCGCAGCACCCATCGACCCACGGTGTGTTGCGCCTGCTACTCGAGGTTGACGGCGAAACCATCGTGCGCATCATGCCCGACATCGGGTACTTGCACACCGGGATTGAGAAGACCTGCGAGGCGAAGTTCTACCAGCAGGTCGTACCCCTGACGGACCGCATCGATTATCTCTGCCCCATGACCAACAATCTCGCGTACTGCCTGGCAGTCGAGAAGTTGCTGGGGCTGGAGATTCCCCCGCGTGCTCAATGGCTGCGGGTGATGCTAAATGAGTTGACGCGCATTAATTCGCACCTCGTTTGGCTGGGCACCCACGCCATGGATATCGGTGCGATGACCGTGTTCCTATACTGTTTCCGTGAGCGTGAAGAAATCCTGCGGCTGTTCGAGATGGTGTCCGGCCAGCGCATGATGACGTCGTATTTCCGCATCGGCGGGATCGCGATTGAGCCGCCTCTCGACTTCTTCGATCGCCTGAAGCGCTTCATCATGCCCTTCCCAGAGCGCATCGACCAGTACGAAAGTCTGCTGACGTCGAATCCGATATGGGTGATGCGTACCAAGGGCATCGCTCACCTCAGCGCGGAAGATGCCCTCGCGCTGTGTGCTACCGGTCCGACGCTGAGGGCCAGCGGAATCGACGTTGATCTGCGCCGTGATAATCCCTACACGGGTTACGAGAACTTCAACTTCAACGTGCCGGTGTCGAAAGACGGCGACGTGTACGCGCGGTACCTGGTGCGGGTTGCCGAGTTGCGCGAGTCGCAGAAAATAGTTGTCCAGGCGCTGGAAGGGTTGCCCGAGGGCCCGGTGAAGGCGGACGCGCCTAAGGTTGTTCTTCCCGATCGCGAGAAGATGAAGACGCAGATGGAGGCCCTCATCTATCACTTTAAGATCGTGACGGAAGGCTTTACGGTGCCGGAGGGCGAAGTTTACATGCCCATCGAGTCGCCGCGCGGCGAGATGGGCTATTACGTGGTGAGCGACGGAACTGCGAAACCGTATCGCGTGCACATGCGGTCGCCTTCGTTCGCCAACCTACAGTCGCTGCGGAAGATGTGCGAAGGCCGTATGATCGCAGACGTAGTGGCCGCCATTGGGAGTATTGACATCGTGCTGGGTGACTGCGATCGGTAAAGCAGTGGCCGGTGGCTAGTGGCTGGTGACTAGTTTTGTGAGCGAGCGGAATGAAATTTTCTGAACAACTGGAACAACGATTCGCGGAGATGTCGACCCATTATCCGACCAAGCGCTCGGTGCTGGTACCGATGCTGCTTTATATCCAGGATGAAGTCGGCTCCCTGACGGACGAGGCCATTCACGAAATCGCACAGCGGACCGAGTTGTCGGACCTGGAAGTGCGCAACGTCGTCAGCTATTACTCGATGCTTCGCACCCATCCAGTCGGCAAATACAACTTGCAGGTCTGTACCAATGTGAGTTGCTTGCTGCGGGGCGGCGAAGAAATCCTCGAGCACTGCAAGAAGAAGTTGGGCGTCGGCAACAAGCAGTCCACGCCGGACGGTCTCATCCATCTCGAAGAGGTGGAGTGCATTGGCGCATGCTCCTGGGCCCCGGCCATGCAGTTGAATTACGACTATCATGAGAACCTCACCAACGAAAAGATTGATGAGTTGATCGGCGGCATCAGGAAGAAAGAACAGCAGTAAGACAACAGCGATGGCATATCTGGTCTCACATCCCGACGAAGTGAAGGTTGTCTCCAAGCGTTTCGGCATGGGAGCGACCAACCTCGACCGCTACCTCGAACTCGATGGTTATAAGGCGCTGCAGAAGGCACTCGGGATGGGTTCCGACGCGATCATCAACGAGATGAAAGTCTCGAACCTGCGCGGCCGCGGTGGCGCCGGATTCCCGACCGGGATGAAGTGGTCGTTCGTGCCCAAGCAATCGCCCAAGCCCAAGTACGTGCTGTGCAACGGCGACGAGAGCGAACCCGGCACCTGTAAGGACCGCCTTATCTTCGAGTATGATCCTCATTCCGTGATCGAAGGCGTGATGATCGCAGCCCTCGCCGTGGGAGCCAAGACCGGCTTCATCTATCTGCGCGGTGAGTACCGATATCTTGTCGTGATCATGGAGAAGGCGGTCGCCGACGCTTACGCTCGCGGCTTCATCGGCAAGAACATTTTCGGTTCGGGCGTCGATCTCGACATCTTCGTGCATTCCGGCGCAGGCGCCTACGAAGTCGGCGAAGAGTCAGCCCTGATGGAGTCGCTCGAAGGCAAGCGCGGCATCCCGCGCATCCGTCCTCCCTTCCCTGCAGTTGTGGGGTTGTGGGGCGGCCCCACGGTCATCAACAATGCGGAGACTTTGGCCAGCGTGCCACACATCATCCTGGGCGGCGGTCAATGGTTTGCCGATCTCGGTACGCCGAAGAACGGCGGCACGCATCTGGTCAGCATAAGCGGCAACGTGGAAAGGCCCGGTGTGTATGAGCTGGCCTTGGGTTACAACCTGAAGAAGATGATTTACGACGTAGCCGGGGGCATTCCGGGAGGACGCAAGCTCAAGGGGGTCGTGCCCGGTGGGTCCTCCGTGCCCATCTTGTTGCCGGAAGAAATTGACATTCCGGCCGACTACGAGTCGTTGATGAAGGCCGGGTCGATGCTGGGATCGGGCGCCGTCATCGTGCTCGACGACTCCATGTGCATCGTGCGCTTTGCCCTGCGCGTGGCAAAGTTCTACCAGCACGAGAGTTGCGGCTGGTGCATTCCCTGCCGCGAAGGTACCGACTGGCTGAAGAAGACGCTCACGCGGTTTCATGCGGGTGGCGGCGTGGCCAAGGACATTGACAACCTGAAGTACCTGGCGGAAAACATGCTCGGCCGGACGTTTTGCCCGCTGGGTGATGCGGCGGCGATGCCCATCATTTCGTACGTGCAAAAGTATCGCAAGGAATTTGAAGAACATCTCGACGGGAAGCCGTGTCCGTTCGAGAAAGTTACTGAGCCGGCGTTGGTTTAGTTCCGACTGGTTGAATCCCACCCTTTCGCAGCGAAAGGATGGGCACCCAGATTTTGTTTGATCAAGGATTATCGTGGCTGACGTAGCGCTCACAGTTGACGGCAAGAAGCTGACGGTTCCGGCAGGAACGCTGCTCATTGAAGCCTGTAAGACGACCGGCATCGAAGTGCCTGCTTTCTGCTACTACCCTGGCCTGTCGCTGCAGGGCGCGTGCCGCATGTGCCTGGTGGAAATCGAGAAGATGCCCAAGCTGCAGACCGCGTGCACCACGCCGGTCGCCGAAGGCATGATCGTCACCACCGAGAGCGACAAGATCAAGCAGGCGCGCAAGTCGATGATCGAACTGCTGCTCGCCAACCATCCGCTGGATTGCCCGGTGTGCGATGCAGGCGGCGAGTGCGAACTGCAGGACATGACCTTCAAGTACGGCGCTGCCGAGTCGAAGTTCATCGACATCAAGAACCACCGCGAGGAGCAGCAATGGTCTCCCGTGGTCTTCTTCGATCGCCCGCGCTGCATTCTCTGCTACCGCTGCATCCGCGTCTGTGGCGAAGGCATGGACGTGTGGGCACTTGGCATTCAAAACCGCGGATCAAGTTCCATCATCGCACCGAATAAAGAAGATCATCTCGAGTGCGAAGAGTGTGGCATGTGCATCGACATCTGCCCGGTCGGCGCGCTGACCTCTGGAGCCTATCGCTACAAGACGCGGCCGTGGGAGATGAAGCATGTCGGCACCGTCTGCACGCACTGCGGCGACGGCTGCAAGACGACTTTGGGTGTGCGCCGCGCTGATACCGGCATGGAAATCGTGCGCAGCGACAATCGTGACAAGAGCGGCATCAACGGCGATTTTCTGTGCATCAAGGGGCGCTATGCTTTCGACTTTGCCAACAACAGTGAGCGCCTCAGCACTCCGCTAATCAAGAAAGATGGCAAGTTCGTTGCCGCCAGGTGGGACGAGGCTTTCGACCTCATCGCCTCGAAGTTCAAGGAAGCTTTAGCGACGTCAGGCCCAAATTCAGTCGGCGTGATCGGATCCAACCGCACCAGCAACGAAGAGAACTACCTGCTCCAGAAGTTCGCGCGCCTGGTGCTCGGCACGAACAACATCGACCACCATCGCACCGCCGACTTCCCTGCTTTCGCTTCGGCCCTGGCCGGGAAGGCGAATGCCACGGCCTCGATGCGCGATGTCGGGAGCGCTCCGGCGATCCTGATGGTTGGCAACGATCCGACAGAACAGCATCCGCTCCTGGCATGGCAGATTCGCACCAACGTCCGCCTACACCGCGCCAAGCTGTTCGCGGTCGAATTCGTCTCCTATCAAGTTGCGCCGTCAGGCAACTGCGTTTGCGCAGATCGCACCCGGTTCGGAAGGCAAGTTCGTTCAGTTCCTGGCGGGCAATGATTCCGCCGCCGATGCAATCACTTCTCCTCGTCTCACGCGCGAAGCCCTAAACGAGCTGCGCGATAAGCTAAGGGGCGAGAAGGGTCTGGTCGTCATTTTTGGGGCGGAGTTGCGCGGCGCCGATGTCAAGACATTGATCGATCTCGGACTGGCGCAGGGAGCAAAGTTTATCTGCCTCGGCGATTATGCCAATTCGCGTGGCGCTTCCGACATGGGACTCTATCCCGACCTGCTGCCGGGCTGCGCCCCGGTGGATAGCGCGACAAAGTTCCACGAGAAATGGCTGGATAACATCCCCAAGGTCGCGGGCCTGAACCTGCTGCAAATGGCTGATGCGGCCAAAGACGGCAAGCTGAAAGCACTTTACGTGGTCGGCTCGAACCCCGTCGCACGCTACAGCATTGATCCCTTCGCGCTGTCGAAGGCGTTTGTCGTGGTCCAGGACATGTTCCTGACCGAGACCGCGATGATTGCGGACGTGGTGCTGCCGGTGGCCAACGCATACGAGAAATCTGGGACCTACACCAACACCGCCGGCGATCTGCAATTGCTTAAGAAAGCTGGCGACTTTGCCGGCACGCGCACCGACTTCGAGTGCATCGTTCGCATCGCGCAATGCATGGGATATGACGTAAGCAAACTGGTTCCCTTCGGCAACGAGGGTACCCGCGCGGACATGGGACAAACACGTGGCGCGCAGTCGGGCGAGTCCGATCAGAACGCAGTTTGGCTTGTTGGACGTAACCTTGAGCCGAGGATGAGTCCCTACGATCCGGTCGCCATGCTGGATGAAATTCAGAAGCTGGTTCCGGGATATGACGTATCGCGTCTCGCTGTGCTGGCAGGACAGGACGAGCATACACAACTGGTGCAGATCACGGGTGCGACCGGCGCTGGGCATCCCGAATTGATTCTGCCCTCGAACGACACATTGTTCAGTTCGGGCACACTGGGACGTTATTCCGCCGCGCTCAATTCCGTTATGGAGCGCAACCAGACTTCACCGGCCGACAAGGAAGTCGCCGCTGACTAGCAGTGGGCGCGCCGTCTGGCGCCCTCCTTTGCAGGTAGCTGTAGGCAAGGCGGCACCGGCCGCGCGAAACGAAACAGCGAGAACGCGTTCATTCAATGACTATCGGAACCTACATCCTGGTATCGCTGATCAAGATCGCGATCGCCATACTCGTTCTGCTCACCGGAGTGGCATACACGACGCTGGCGGAACGCAAGGTAGTCGCGCACATACAAAACCGGTGGGGGCCCTCGCGAGTGGGGCCGTTCGGTATCTGGCAGCCGCTGGCCGATGGCTTAAAGTTTATCTTTAAGGAAGACATCACACCCCCTTTTGTAAATAAGCCCTTATACCTGCTGGCGCCTATCTTGTCGTTGACCGTGGCGCTGACGGCGATTGCCGTGGTGCCGATTGGCCCGTGGGTCACGATTGGCGGAATCCACACCCCATTGCAGATTGCCGACGTCAACATTGGCCTGCTGATCATCCTCGGCCTGACTTCCATCGGTGTATATGGAATCGCGCTGTCGGGATGGTCGTCCAACAGCAAGTACTCGATGCTGGGCAGCCTGCGCGCGACTGCACAGATGGTGAGCTACGAGATAGCTCTCGGTCTGTCGCTGGTTGGCATTCTGATTCTTTCGGGCAGCTTCAGCCTGCGTGACATCGTCGATTCCCAGGCAGGCACATGGCTCGGATTTATTCCCAAGTGGAACATCTTCAAAGGTCAGTTCGTCGCGTTCTTTATTTACATTATGGCCGCGTATGCCGAGACCAACCGTATTCCCTTCGATCTGGCGGAAGCGGAGACGGAATTGGTGGCCGGCTATCACACTGAATACAGTTCGATGAAGTTCGCCATGTTCTTTATGGCCGAGTACGCCAACATGTTCACCGTCGCGTGCCTGGCCACGGTGCTGTTCTTCGGTGGATGGTCGGGACCGGTTTTTGGACCGGCGATTTTGCAGGCTTTTCTGCCGATCTTCTGGTTCGTGGCGAAGGTACTGGCTTTTATCTTTATTTATATCTGGGTCCGGGGCACGCTTCCCCGCTTCCGCTATGACCAGTTGATGGCCTTTGGGTGGAAGTTCCTATTGCCGCTGGCGATTGCGAACATTCTGATCACCAGCCTGGTAGTGGCGCTGAAGTAACTGGGCGTTTTGAGTTTTACCCCGGCAGGCGTCGGCGCCGGGAAAGTGATCATCATGCATCTTGCCTTATTCATCATTTTCGGAGCGGTATGCATTGGCGCAGCGATCAATCTGCTGGTGCAGAAGCATCCCATCAACAGCGCACTGTCCCTGATTGTGGTTATGGGTTCGCTGGCGCTGCTCTACCTACTGCTAGGCGCCGAATTCGTCGCTGCCGTGCAAGTCATCGTCTACGCGGGCGCGGTCATGGTGCTGTTCGTGTTCGTCATCATGCTGCTAAATGCGGGTGAAGAAGAGCGTACCCCGCATGGAAGCCGCGTAGCAACCTTGCTCGGTGTTCCCGGACTCATCGTCGGACTGAGTATCGGCATCTGGGTGGTCGTCCACTATGCGGGTCTGGACCGCATCGCCATCGGAGGTCCGGAGATTCTGAACGGCACTGAAGGCTTCGGTAATCCGCGGGCGGTGGCCCAACTGCTCTTCCGTGACTACCTGCTGCCCTTTGAAGTCACGTCGGTTTTGATACTGATCGCGATCATGGGCGCGGTTGTATTGGCCCGGAGGGAGGAATAAGTGGTCCCTCTGTCCTACTACCTAGTTCTTAGCGCGATCCTGTTTGCCTGCGGCGTCGCGGGATTTCTAATCAAGCGCAACATCATCACCATCTTCATGTCGATTGAGCTGATGCTGAACGCCGTCAACCTGACTTTCGTCGCGTTCGCTGCGGAACTGAAGATGCTCAGCGGGCACGTGTTCGTGTTCTTCGTAATGGTGGTGGCCGCTGCCGAAGCCGCGGTTGGACTTGCGATCATAATCGCCGTATTCCGCACGCGCGAAACGCTGAACGTCGATCGCGTGAATCTTCTCAAACTATGAGCCTTCATCTTTGGATCATTCCGTTGTTGCCGCTTACCGGTGCCGCCATCAATGGGCTGCTGGGCAAGCGCTTCCCCAAGGCAGTGGTGAACGCCATCGCCCTCGGATCAACGGCCTCTGCTTTTGCGTATGCGCTCTATGTCGCGGTCCAGTTCATGGGCCTGCCCGCCGACCAGATTCCCCATATCGAGCGCTATGCCACGTGGATGACCGCCGGCTCGTTTACTGCTGAGTTCGGCATCTACCTCGATCAGTTGTCGCTGGTCATGCTGCTGGTCGTCACCGGCGTGGGCTTCCTGATCCACATTTACTCCGTCGGCTACATGGAGCATGAAGGCGGGTACTACCGCTATTTCGCGTATCTCAACATTTTCATGTTCTTCATGCTCACCCTCATCCTGGCGAACAACTATCTGCTGATGTTCGTGGGATGGGAGGGTGTCGGTCTGGCCTCGTACCTTCTGATCGGATTCTGGTTCCTCAAAGACTCGGCGGCCAACGCCGGCAAGAAGGCTTTCATCACTAACCGGGTCGGCGATTTCGGATTCCTGATCGCACTCTTCCTGCTGATCAAGCACTTCGGGACGCTGCAATACGAAGCCGTGTTCAAAGCTCTGTCGGCATACCCGGTTGAAGCTTCCGCCGGCCTGCTGACCGCAATCGGCGTGCTGATGATGGTGGGCGCCAGCGGCAAGTCGGCACAGATTCCGCTGTATGTCTGGCTGCCCGATGCCATGGAAGGCCCCACCCCGGTCTCCGCCCTGATCCATGCGGCGACGATGGTGACGGCGGGCGTTTACATGATCGCGCGCTCCAACGCAGTCTTTAACCGCGCACCGCTTGCGCTGATGGTAGTTGCCGTCGTCGGCACGTTGACAGCGATCTTTGCAGCCTCGATCGGCATTTTGCAGACCGACATCAAGAAGGTGCTGGCTTACTCGACGATTTCGCAGCTTGGTTACATGTTCATGGGCTGCGGCGTTGCAGCCTATGGCGCGGGCATCTTTCACCTGATGACCCACGCCTTCTTTAAGGCACTGCTCTTCCTTTCCGCCGGAGCAATCATTCACGGCCTGGGCGGCCAGCAAGACATGCGCTACATGGGTGGCCTGCGCAAGTACATGCCCAAGACGTTCTGGTGCATGACGATTGCGACTTTTACTATCGCCGGCTTCCCTCCCCTGGCGGCGTTCTTTTCCAAAGACGAAATTCTCTGGGCAACATGGGCGAGCGGAAACCACGTGCTGTGGCTGATTGGACTGATCGCTGCAGCGATGACGTCGTTCTACATGTTCCGGCTATGGTTCTTGACGTTCTTTGGCGAGTACCGCGGCGCGCAGACCGAAGATGCGCACCACGGGCACGACAGCCATGACGCTCATGGTGGTCACGGCACTCCGCACGAGAGCCCGATGGTCATGGTCATCCCGCTCATGATTCTGGCTGCGCTCTCGTTCGTCGGCGGATGGGTAGGCATTCCTGCGGCACTTGGTGGTTCCGATCGTTTCGATCACTTCCTCGATCCTGTCTTCCATTCAACGGCAGAAGTCGCGCCCGGTGCGGAAACTACCACGATACCTGCTGAGGGTCCCAACGAACACGAGCAGACCAGTACCGAGTTGCTCTTCATGGGCATCTCCGTCGGTGCAGCCGCCTTGGGCTTCCTGGGCGCATGGTACCTGTACTACAAGCGCACCGATCTTCCCACCAAGATGGCCGCAGCCGCTGGCGGGCTCTACACCTTCGTATTCGACAAGTACAAGGTGGACGAATTTTATGGAGCGGCAGTCATCCGACCGATTGTTTTGGCTTCCACCAACATTCTTTGGAAGGGCATCGACGCCACGCTGATCGACGGCGCAGTCGATGAGAGCGCCGCCGGCGCACGCGATATTTCCGACGGAATGCGCCACATGCAATCCGGCAACATTCGCTCCTACGCCGGATGGGTGGCCTTCGGTGCGGCTGTAGTAATCGCCTTCATGGTGTGGAAGGGAGTGCGATGAACTACATCGACAACAACATCATCACCATCATCACCTTCCTGCCGTTCGCTGGTGCCTTGCTACTGGCCATCTTCCCCCGGCGCGATCGCGATATCCGCTGGTTCGCACTAGGCATTTCGCTGGTCACGCTGCTGGCCTCGCTGCATCTTCCCTGGCATTACGTGCGCGGACTCGATGGCTTCCAGTTCGAGCAAAACGTCCCATGGATTTCGCATCCCAACATTCACTATCACCTTGGAATCGATGGCATTTCGATGTGGCTGGTGGTGCTGACCACCTTTCTCACGCCACTGTGCGTGCTGATCTCGTGGAAGTCTGTGAATGCTCAGGTGAAAGAGTTCTTCATCCTGATGCTGATCCTCGAAACCGCGATGATTGGCGTCTTCGTCGCGCTCGACTTGTTCCTCTTCTACTTTTTCTGGGAAGCCACACTGATACCGATGGCGTTGATCATCGGCATTTGGGGGCATGGCCGACGCATTTACGCCGCGGTGAAGTTCTTCCTGTACACCATGATCGCGTCGGTCTTCATGCTGGCCGCGATCATCTGGCTCTACACCAATACCGGCAGCTTTGACTTTGTCACCATCCGTGATGCCATTCAGAACGGCCAGATCGATGGCTTCTCCACCGCCGCGAAGTGGCTGTTCCTCGGATTCTTTGTTGCGTTCGCGGTGAAGGTCCCGCTCTTTCCGCTTCACACCTGGCTGCCTGACGCCCACGTCGAAGCGCCGACTGCTGGCTCCGTCTTGCTGGCTGGTGTGCTGTTGAAGATGGGAACTTACGGTCTGCTGCGTTTCTGTGTCGGCCTCTTTCCTCAACAGGCGCGGAGCAACGCTCCATGGATCATCGTGCTGGCCATCATCAGCATCATCTCCGGCGCATTGGTTGCCATGGTGCAGCCCAACGTGAAGAAGTTGGTCGCCTACACCTCGGTCAGCCACTTAGGCTTTGTCGTGCTCGGAATCTTCAGCTTCACTCAGATTGGTATGGACGGCGCGGTGTATCAGATGCTTGGTCACGGTGTCTCTACTGGCGCGCTGTTCATGCTGTTGGGCATGATTTACGAGCGCCGCCACACCTACGACATCTCAGAGTACGGCGGCATTGCGACTCCGATGCCGGTCTATGCCACGTTTTTCACTTTCATCATGCTGTCGTCGGTTGGCTTGCCGCTGCTGAATGGGTTCGTCGGCGAGTTCCTCATCCTGAGCGGCGCCTTCCAGGCCCGGCAGATCTACGGAATTCTTGCGGCGACCGGCGTGATCTGGAGCGCGTGCTACCTGCTGTGGATGTATCAGCGGGTTTTCTACGGCAACATCACCCATCCGGTGAATAAGACCTTGCAGGACCTGGATGCGCGCGAACGTGTGTCGATGTGGCCGCTCGCAATCGCTGCCCTTGTCATGGGCGTGGCACCTAATCTGTGGCTGCACTCGATCGACCCGTCGGTTTCCTTCGCACTCAAACAGTTTTCCAGTGGAATCCAATCCGCTGCGCCCGCGGCCACCCATGTTACTCAAGCTCTCTTACAGGTGATCGGACGATGATTCCGACCGTTGACTATATCCGGATTCTCCCCGAAGTGGTGCTCACCATCTTCGGCATCCTAGTCATGCTGGTGGATCCGGTCATTCCCACACAGGACTCCAAGAAGCCGCTGGGCGTCATTGCGCTCGTCGGCGTGCTGGCCGGTCTGGCCGCTACGCTGTATCAATCTGCCTATTACGGCGACGCCTTCTACCACATGGTGCGCGTCGATGCCTTCAGCATTTTCTTTGAGCTGGTCATTTTTCTTATCGCACTGGTTGTAATTCTTAGCTCGTTCGACTATCTCGAAGTCCAGCAGATTAAGGCCGGTGAATACTACGGACTCATTCTGTTCGCCACCGTCGGCATGGTCCTCATGTCGTCGGCTATCGAGTTGGTACTGATCTTCATCGCGCTGGAAATATCGTCCATCTCGACCTACGTCCTTGCGGGCTTCCGGCGGCGGGCAGCGGAGAGCGCGGAAGCGTCGCTCAAGTACTTCCTGCTGGGATCGTTTGCCACAGCGTTCTTTCTTTACGGCGTCGCCATGGTGTTTGGCTCGACCGGATCGACCAACATCTATGTCATCGCTGAGATCCTGAAAACTCACCAGTCGGTGCTGACCTACCTCGCCGTCGCCCTTATGTTCGTTGGACTGGGGTTCAAAGTCGCCTCAGCTCCCTTCCACGTCTGGACACCCGACGTGTACGAGGGCTCGCCAGCGCCGGTTGTGGGATTCATGTCCACAGGCCCGAAAGCCGCAGCGTTCGCCGTGCTGCTGCGCGTGCTATTCGCCACCGGCGCGCCCGGATGGTTCTGGATGGTCTGGGTCTCGGCCGTGCTCTCCATGACGATCGGCAACATCGGCGCGCTGGTGCAGAACAACGTCAAGCGCCTTCTAGCCTATTCCTCGATTGCTCACGCTGGATATCTTCTGGTGGCCTTCGCCGCCGCGCAAACCATGGGAATCTCGGCCGCAATGTTCTACGCGGCTTCCTACGCCGCCATGAATGTGGGAGCGTTCGCCATCGTCGCTCATCTGTCGGGCAAGGGCGAGAAGTACGTGACCCTGGAAGACTACGCCGGACTCGGCCGCCGCTCTCCTCTCATCGCTTCCCTGCTCACCATATTCTTGCTCTCGCTGATCGGAATCCCCATCACTGGCGGATTCTTCGCCAAGTTCTACGTTTTCTCGGCGGCCATGCATTCCAACCTCGTGGTCCTCACCATTATCGGCGTCATCAACAGCGCCATCGCCGCCTACTACTACCTCCGCATCATCGTGTACATGTACATGCGCGACCAGCGTGCGGTCGAAGCTCCCGTGGCCCCGATACCCCTCAGCCTCGGAGCGGGACTGGTCATCAGCCTGATCGCAGTTATCTACCTTGGTGTACTTCCTAACCATGTGCTCGACTACGCCATTCGCGGGGCGCAGGACCTGCTGAAATAATGCCGTAGGCGAGAAAGGCCACCCTAAAATAAACGCCCCGTCCGAAGACAGGGCGTTGATTTTTGCCGCGGCCGAAACTAGACGACCTTGGCGAAGATGATAACCAGCGTGAACAGCACCAGGGACTCGATGAACGCCAGGCCGAGAATCAGCGCGAGCTGAATTCCAGGACGTGCACCCGGGTTGCGTGCCATGCCTTCACAGGCGGCGGCGCCCACTTTGCCCTGGCCCAGAGCGGCCAAGCCGGCGGCGATCGCCATACCGAAGCCTGAGGCAATCGCGACCCAGTTGGTGGTTGGTGCAGCGGCGGATCCGCCCTGCGCATAGGCTGGCATGGTCATCATCATGATGGCCAGCAGCGAGAACATTCCAATCGTCAGTTTCCGCATTGTGTTTCTCCTTATGAAATGCTGCCAGTGGGTGGTTGACGTCATCCTCGTGCAGACGTCCTCACGCTCGCAGCAAACTCTTTAGTGCTCGTGCGCCACTGCTTCGCCGATATACACCGTCGCCAGCAGCACGAAAATATACGTCTGGATGAACGAGACGCCTACGTGCAGCAGCATGAAAATCACTGGGATCGCTATCGGGAACAGTGAGAAGAACACCAGCGTCACCATGTCGCCGGCAAACATATTGGCGAAAAGACGAACTGTGAGCGATAGGATTCTCGCCAAGTGGCTTGCGGCTTCAATGACGAACATGAGCGGCGCCAACCACCACACAGGCCCGAGAAAGTGCTTGATATAGCCGGGCCCATTGGCGCGAATGCCATGCATCTGGTAGTAGATCCAAGTCACTACCGCACATCCCAAAGGCACCGAAGGAACCGCTGTCGGTGCTTCAAATCCGGGGATCAACCCAATCAAGTTGCAGGTTAGAATGAAAATCCCCAGCGTGATCAGGTAGTTAGTGAATCGCTCGTAACCGTGGCCGATAACTTCGTGGCCCTGCTGGCTAATCATCGAGTCGATGCTTTCGAACACGTGCTGCAGGTTGCCAGGATTTTCCACCGACAACCGAGAACGCACCGCGACAAAGACCAGTACCAAAAGTACGAAAACAACTAACTGCATCGCAACATAGTTAGTGATCGGCGCCTGGGGATGGCTGGAGTGGAGGTGAAAAACGCCCAGGATCGTGTTGGTCACGCCGGCAAGGTACTTATTTAAGAATGCGGTTATCCAGAGTTGCTCAGGCATAAATATCGTGATCGTAAAAATCTAGTAGTACGTCGTGTTTCGCTGACTCAACACACGCCCAGATGAACCCACGCGTATGTCCTTAAAACAATGATCAGAAAATCAGAAGTCGCGCCGCAGTTCGGCATAAACCTCAACTGCGGCCTCGCAGGCGATTGCGGCAATGGTGAGGCACACACCACCCAGGAAACCGTAAAGACCCGCTAGAGAAACTCTAAATATAACATATGCCCCGAGTGCGATGAAGGCGTAGCGAAGTACCGCGCGGACCACGATGATCCCGCCCCTCTCGCGACTCTGTCCAGTAGTAATGCGCTCGCCCAGAGCCTCGATCATCCGCTCCAGCCAGCGATGGTTCACATACGAGACGATTGCCCCGACGAGAAATCCCGCCGCCACCACACGGCCGAACTTCAATGCGCAAGCAATCAGTCCGACGCCACCGAGCACCAGGATGAATCGGCGGATCCGTGGCAAAGCTGCTCCGTAGAACTGCTCGGCTGGGCTATCACGAGACGGGGATTCAATCATTGACATACAACAGACAACTGTACCGCACGCCATTTCGGCAAAACGCGCCCGCCCTCAATCTATAGCGGCTTTATCTTCGCAGCCGACACTTGCTTCACCACTTCGTCGATGTTCAGGCTCGAGCTGGCGGCGGCGGCGAAAGCGACGGACAGCACGCCCTGGCCCGAAGCAATTCCGCCAGGAGCAAACTGCACCCATCCAAAACGTATCCGCTGGTCTTTGTAAGCGGCGGGCATATGGAACCTCTTTAACACGGCGTCGGTAGCCGGCTTATCGCTCTCGACTTCGAACAGTAGAGCGTCCCCGCCCACCACCGATCGTTGCTCGGCTTTGGTCACGTGAACCGGAAGAAATTCTTCCCTTACTTCGGAGGAGCCACCGGAATCATGCATCTGGTAGGCGTCGAACAGTTGGGAAGCATAAAACCACAGTGGATTGCCCTCACCGTCTTTCATTTCCCAAATCTTCGGAGGCTTTGTCCCTTTTGCTAAGTCCTTCGATGCCTTCTCGGTGTACACAAATGGAAGCGGAAAGGCACCGACCGACATCACTCCGGCGGCTTCTCTACTTGAGCCCTGGGTCGCTGCGAAAAACTTGGCGATCTCCCCGACCCTTTGCATCCCAGCCTGCTCGCTCATTTGGAGCAGTGCTCCGGTGCCGGCATCGTAAAACACGTCCGCCCCGAATTGTTGAGATGCGAATTGCCTCCCCGACTGCCATTGTCCGGGGAGGGTTAAGTCCGCATACGTGCCGCGTATCTCCTGAGAATGAGAGATGACCGCCATGCTTGCAATTAGAAACGCAAAAAATCCCCACAATTTAAGACGAGTCGACGCTACAGTCATTGGTACAAAACCTCCACCACAATAGATACTTAAGATGAAACGCGCGGAATCGCAAGGTCAAGCAAACCGCGTGGTTGTGATCTTCCCGAATCGGGAAGCCAACCAGCAGCGCCGAGCCACGATCGCCGTTTGCCCATCAGTCCTTGGCTCGCGTAACCAAACGAATCATCTGCACAAAACCGACCACCGCGCCGAAGATGATTCCGCCGAGAAAGAGCCAGTGCGTGTGCAGCCAGTAGTCGAGCAGTTTGCCGATCACCAGTCCGACGACCACCGCCGCAGGAATAATGAACGCGACCTCTGAGTAGCGCGCCCAAATCACCGCCGGGTTGTCCGAACTTTTGTTGTTGCGCTCGTCCGGCATGCAAACAGCCTAACACCGCGCCCCAGAAGACACGTATTGGTAATTCAACCAAGTTCAACTGGGCAATCGTACTCCTCGCACCTGAGATGAGACAGCTATGTCGGCGCTGCGCTCTCACGAACAATGGTGTTACATACCCGGTCCGAGCACGACTGAGTAACGCTGCCTCTATGCAGGGCGACGATCACTAACTACATCCATCGCAATGACACGAAGTGCGGACTGACGCAGCAGGGTACGTTTGACCGGATGTTCACATCTCAGTATGATCGAAGTGCGGGGTGGAGCAGTCTGGTAGCTCGTTGGGCTCATAACCCAAAGGTCGGTGGTTCAAATCCACCCCCCGCAACC
>CAVZYS010000021.1:0-46087 GCA_963779555.1 uncultured Acidobacteriaceae bacterium | reverse complement strand
CCGCACCCGAAAAACTGGGCAACGTTTCGTTTCCGATTTCGTGCACGGTGGCCTGCGGAGCGTTCAATCGCGGTGTGGCGCTGCTTCACTCGTTCGCGTACGCCGCCGCCGAGAAGGCGTTTCGGGGCGTGGCTGACACGATCCGCAGTGCGCGATGGCGCATTGGGGAATCGCCATGACGCACTTTCATCAGCTATGGGAGCCGCCCATTGCGCCCGCGAAAATTTCGATTGCGCAAAAGGAAATCGAGCGCGCGCAGCAGATCGGAGCGGATCCGAACGCGAGCGCCAGTTCATCCATGCGGCGGGCTTGATGTATCAGGACGCCGCCACCGTTCCATACCGCACGCGGGCGGTGAACTACGAACACGCGATGAGCGATCTCGCGTCAGAGAACAGCAAAGATGTCGAAGCTCAGGTGTTCTACGCGCTCGCGCTCCTGGCGAACGCATCTCCTGCCGACAAGACGCATGCGAAGCAGAAACAAGCGGCCGATCTGCTTGAGCCGCTGGATCGCGGCTATCCGCAGCATCCCGGAATACCGCACTACCTCATCCATGCCTACGACAATGCGGAACTGGCACCGCGAGGGCTGCCGGCGGCAAGAGCCTACTCCAGATCGCACCCTCGGCGCCGCACGCCTTGCACATGCCATCGCACATATTTACGCGGCTCGGACTGTGGGACGACTCCATCGCTTCCAACCTTGCCGCCAGAGACGCGGCGCACAAGCAGGCGACACCGGAGAAGAACTGCACGCGATGGATTACCTGGTGTATGCCTATCTGCAGAGTGGACGGGACAACGACGCGACGCAGGTCATTCAGCGACTTAAGAACATGCCGGACTCTGAACGCCGGCAATTTCAAAATTGGGTACGCGGCCACCGCCATGCCCGTTCGCTACACGGTTGAGCGGGGTCAGTGGGCGGACGCTGCCAGCATCGTGCCGCTCGTCAGGAGCCGCCGCCTCAGGTTGTTGCGATTGCGGTGTGGGCTCGCGGCATGGGACTAGCTCGGAGTGGACGCGCCACCGAGAGCGCAGGCGGAAATTGAGAAATTGCGGCAGATCGAAGAGCAGCTTCGTGCCTCAGGCAACGACTATTGGGCCACTCAGGTGGGGATCCTGAAGCGCGAAGTCATGGCGTGGTCGGCCCAGGCGAACGAGAAACCGGATGAAGCCGCGGCGTTGATGCGCGCCTCGGCCGACGAGGAGGACGCAATTGAGAAGCTTCCGGTGACACCGGGGCCGATTGTTCCGGCGCGCGAACAGCTCGGCTACCTGCTCCTGGAGCAGAATCATCCGGATCTGGCGCTGAAAGAATTTGAGACAGCGCTCGCAAATGCGCCCGGACGGCGCGGCGCAATGCAGGGCGCAGCCCGCTCTGCCGAACTCGCTGGCCGAAAGTATACCTTCGATACGGCGCTGATTTTTCCGGATAGAAGCTTTAGAAAATCACGCTTCTGCCGATAAAACCCACAGCTAGACAATGTCGCGCGTTCTCTGCATTGGACCGCAGCCGTGGCCGCTGTCAGCCGTACGAGGCCCAGGCCGGAGAGAAGGATTTCCCAGTGAAGCTCACGAAACGTATCGTTTGTCTCGCAGTGATAGTGGTGTTGGTGGCCAGTCTTCCCGTTTCCGCATGCACGGGCCTGATGGTAAAGGCGCAAGACGGGAGCATCGTGCGCGCCCGCACCATGGAGTTCGGTAGCGCCCTGAAGAGCGACATCATCATTGTGCCGCGGGGATACCATTTCGCCGCGGCCGAGGGCTCTCCGGAAGGCCTGCAGTGGAATGCGAAGTACGCGTTTGTCGCAACTAACCCGCTGGGCATGCCCGCGGCGGTGGATGGCGTGAACGAGAAAGGTCTCTCGGGCGGAATCTTCTACTTCCCCGGGTATGCGAGTTTCCCCAAGCCCAGCCCAGACAAGAAAACCCTGGGGCCGTGGGATGCAGTCACGTACGCGCTCTCGACGGCAACCACTGCGGAAGAGGCCGCGCAAGCCGTCATCAACGTCGGGGTATCTTCGTTTGTGGTGAAGGAGTGGGGGATTACGCCTCCCACCCACTACCTGTTCACCGACGCCAGCGGCAAGAGCGTGGTGCTGGAATTCACGGCATCCGGAGCGACGGTGTATCAAAGTCCGCTGGGAGTGGTCACCAACTCGCCCGCCTACAACTGGCACATGACGAACCTGGCGAACTATGTCGGACTGACCGACATGGCGCCGTCGCCGGAGCAGTTCGGTCCAGTGATGGTGAGCGCGTTCGGGCAAGGGGCGGGAATGCGCGGACTGCCGGGAGACTTCACGCCGCCGTCGCGTTTCGTGCGGGCGGTGGCGTTCTCGACCACGGCGCTGCCTTCGCCGACCGCGCAGGATGCGGTGCTGACGGCGTTTCATCTGCTCAACAACTTCGACATTCCGAAGGGCTCGACGCGCTCGCTGGCCAATGGCAAGCAGACCTCGGAGTACACGGAGTGGACGAGCGCGGCGGACGTGACCAACCGCCGCTTCTACGTGCGCACCTTCCAGGACAGCAGCATCCGCATGGTCGACCTGATGCGGTGCAACCTGGAGGCGAAGGACATTGTCACCATCAAGCTCGACCAGGTGGAGAAGATCAACGACCTGACGCCCGCGGGGAAGTAGCAGCTTCTAACCGGGGGACGCTAGTCTAAATCCGCTGCAGCTCGCGCACCGTGCGCTCGTTTTCGACGTTGCCGGTGTTCAGCGTGGTCTTGGGTTCGAGCAGCATGATGTGCGTCTCCTCGTCGGCGGAGGGACAGTGTTCGACGCCGTGAGGATGATCAGAAACTCTCCGGGCTGGATCACGATCTCACGCTCAACGCCGTTTTCGCGGACGGCCATCCTCAGCGCGCCTTTCACCACGAAGAACAGCTCGTCCTCGACATCGTGGTGGTGCCAGACGAACTCGCCCTGCAGCTTGACCACCTTGACGTGAAGATCGTTCAGCTCGCCGACGATCTTGGGACTGTAGTAATCGTTAAACAACGAGAGCTTCTGGACGAGATTGACCTTTTCCATACGCTCCTCTTCGATGCCTCCGCTGAGTGAGAACTCAGGCGGAGACCGAATCAGTCCGGCGCCCGGCAAACAGCAGGCCGATCCAGCAGCCGACCGGCCAGGTGAGTAGCCAGGACAACCCGTACCAGTGCGGCCAGCCCTTGTTCCAACCGGGAATGATGGCAGCGATGCCCATCACTTCTCCGAGGACAAAGAACCAGAGCACATGCCGCGCTGGGCGGTCTGGGGCGAAGCGGGCGCAGACCCACGCGCAAATAACGGAAACCACGGCGAAGCACGCCGTGCTCGCCATGAGAGCGGTGTCGGAGGGAATTCGGCCCTTCTCGAAATCGCCCGGAAACAGGCGCGAGAGCAACGGGTCCGTCGCCACGACAAGCACAATCGAGAGCAGGTAGCTGCCGACTACCACGGCGATGGATTTGAGCATCGGTGACGCCTCCGCGTAAGGCATGAAACCCTAAACCATTTCGACCAGGCGGTAAAGCACGGAGCGCAAAGTCAGGGCCATAGAGTACGTCTGAAGGCGTACTCCATTGCTCCATCCAATGCACCGCTACTGCACCAGCGTTCCCGTCTCGCCGTTGCCGTTCCCGTTGGCTTCCTCAGGAGGAATGACCGAAGCAGCCGCCAGACGATCGCCTTCTTCGAGGTGCAGCAGGCGCACGCCCTGGGTGGAGCGTCCGACTTCGCGAATGTTCTTGGTGTCGATGCGGATGATCTTGCCGAACTGGCTGATCACCATCACTTCGGACTTCTCGTTGACCAGCATGATCGACACGACCTTGCCGTTGCGAGTGGTGGTCTTGACGTTGATCACGCCCTTGCCGCCGCGCGACTGCAGGCGGTACTCGTCCACATCGGTGCGCTTGCCGTAGCCCTGCTCGGTCACCGACAGCACAAGATTCGACTGGTCGGGATCGCCGTTCTTGCCTTTCTTGTGCTCCTTGGGCGTGATGGCCATGCCGACGATGTAATCGCCCTTGGAAAGGTCCATGCCGCGAACGCCGTAAGCCGGGCGTCCCATGGAGCGGACATCGCTTTCATCGAAGCGGATGGCCTGTCCGTCGTGGGTGGCGAGGAAGATGATCTGGTTGCCGTCGGTGCAGTTGGCGGCCACCAGTTCGTCTTCCTTGTCGATGCCGATGGCGATGATGCCGCGCGACATGACGTTGCTGAAGTCCTTGAGCGGCGTCTTCTTCACCGTGCCGCTGCGAGTGGCAAAGAAGACGAACTTGCCTTCCTCTTCGAGATCGCGAACCGTGAGCAGCGCGCGCACGTTCTCGCCCGGCTGCAACGACACCAGGCTGGCGATCGCTTTGCCTTTGCCGGCGGCGCTGATCTCGGGAATCTCGTACACCTTGAGCCAGTACACGCGTCCGGTGTTGGTGAACACCAGCATGTAGTCGTGGGTCGAGGCCACGAACAGACGCTCGACGAAATCCTCTTCGCGCGTGCTCATGCCCTTGCGGCCCGTGCCTCCACGGCGCTGCTGGCGATAGGTGGAGATCGGCGTCCGCTTCAGATAGCCGGAGTGGCTCACCGTGACCGCAACCTGCTCGTCGGCGATCAGGTCTTCGAGGCTCAGCTCGACAGCTTCGTCCTGGATGATGGTGCGGCGAGCGTCGCCGTACTTCTTCTTCACCTCTTCGAGTTCGGTGATGATGACGCGGCGCAGCTTCTTCTCGGAGCCCAGGATCGATTCGTACTCGGTGATGCGATCGCGAACTTCGGCCAGCTCTTTCAGGATTTCGTCAATCGAGAGCCGGGTCAAACGATGCAACTGCAATTCGAGGATGGCGTCAGCCTGCACCGCATCGAACGGCCGCGTGATGGTCGTGGGAACGATGCCCTTCAGCACCAGCGCCTTGCGTGATGCGCCCGCACCGATATTGCCTTCCGTCACGTTGACGGTCTTGCCGGAGAAATACTCCACCAGGTTGATGCGCGCGTCGGCGCGGTTCTCGCTGCCGCGAATGATGCGGATCACGTCGTCCACGCGATCCAGCGCTACCTGGTAGCCCTCGAGGATGTGCTCGCGGTCGCGCGCCTTCTGCAGCAGGAACGCAGTGCGGCGGCGGACCACATCGATGCGGTGATCGATGAAGTGGCGCACGGCCTGCACCAGGCCCATTTCCTTGGGCTGGCCGTTGACCACGGCCAGGAAGATCATGCTGAAGCTCTCCTGCATCGAGGTGTGCTTGAAGAGCTGGTTGAGCACGATCTGCGGCTCGCATCCGCGCTTGAGCTCGATGACGATGCGCATGCCGTCGCGGTCGCTCTCGTCGCGGATGTCGCTGATCTCGTCGATGACCTTGTTGTTCACCAACTCGGCGATGCGTTCGATCAGCCGCGACTTGTTCACCTGGTACGGAATCTCGGTGACGATGATCGCGTCTTTGTCCTTGGTGACGTGCTCGATGGCGGCCTTGGCGCGCATCATGAAGCGGCCGCGGCCGGTGCGGTAGGCTTCGGCGATTCCGGCGCGGCCCGAGATAAACCCGCCGGTCGGGAAGTCCGGGCCCTGCACGAACTGCAGCATGTCTTCGAGCGTGGCGTGCGGATTGTTCACCAGCGTGATGCAGGCATCGACGATCTCGGTCAGGTTGTGCGGCGGAATGTTGGTCGCCATGCCGACGGCGATGCCGTTCGAGCCATTGACCAGCAAGTTCGGAATACGCGTCGGCAGCAGCAGCGGCTCGACCGAGGTGTCGTCGAAGTTGGCGACGAAATCGACGGTGTCCTTGTCGATGTCGGCCAGCAAGTCTTCGGCGATTTCCGTCATGCGCGATTCGGTGTACCGATAGGCCGCCGGTGGATCGCCGTCAACCGAACCGAAGTTGCCCTGTCCATCGACCAGCGGATAGCGCAGCGAGAAGGGCTGCGCCATGCGCACCATCGCGTCATAAACCGCGGTGTCTCCGTGGGGATGGTACTTGCCCAGCACTTCGCCGACGACCTTGGCGCACTTCACGTGCTTGCGATTGTGCAGCAGGCCCATATCGTGCATCGCGTAAAGAATGCGGCGATGCACCGGCTTCAGGCCGTCGCGCACATCAGGCAGCGCGCGCCCGATGATGACCGACATCGAATAGTCGAGATACGAGCGCCGCATCTCCTCTTCAATGTTGATGGGTTGAATGTTGCCGCCGGGCCCGATGTTCTCGAGTGGTAGTTGCTGGTTTGGATCGTCAGCCATGTTGAGGTATCAGCCGTCAGCCCGATGCGGCGGGCGTTCGGCTTGTTTCCCTTCTAGAAACTGCATTGTGTGTGGACCGAAACCGTCCCGAAACGAGCGCGCAAACCGACCGCGCGGAACCTCGCGGCGAGGCCGCCAAGAAGCGCATAACTTATTGCAATTTCAGGAGATGATCCGATCCAAGCGCACTTCAAATTATACCACGACCGACCGTCGGCCTGTCAGGTGTAAGTACCATTGCCTTAATAACTTAGAGGGGTATCAAGGGAGGTTCGCAGTGCTCGCGCAACCCGGCTACGGACGACAACTTCGAAGGTCGGGAAAAGCCTAGCTTTTGTCATGCGCGGGCATGTGAAACTCGACGCCGCGGTCATCGTTCAGCTTAATGGTTGCGGCCACATCGAGATCAGTGATCGCGATCTTCTGGGTGCGTTTGTCGAACACGTAAACCGTCTGTCCCACGATGGCGTAGTTGGTGACTTCCTGCTTGTGGCCGTCGCGAAACACCAACACGGTCGGGTCGACAGGAGTCGCGTTGGCACCGTCTGCCGAATCGCTCTTCGGATTCGACTTTGACGCACTGACAGGTGGCGGGCCGTATTCGTCATCTTCCGCGACTATGCGTTTCGGTGCCGGCATATCGACTACCACGTGCGTCTCCTCCGGCGGAGGCCCGGAGTACATATAAGCCCCACCTTCGGCGCCCGGGTCGTATCCATACGAGCCGTCGTACGCGGGAACATATATCGGGACGATCGCGGTGCCGTTCGAGTTCCCGTTGGAGTTCCTGTGACCGTCGCCGAATCCGTGCCCGAAACCGAAGCCGCGTCCGTGGCCAAAGCCGACGCCATAGGGGGGAAACGGATACCACACCGGCGGAAATTGGCCGTTGCCGTATCCATACGGGCCCAGTGAGGTCACGCTCGCGGGAGCGTTCGGCAAGAATGGCGGCATGTGGTACTGGGTCGAGGTAACTGAGGGCGGAATTCCATGAATCTGCGCGGCGCAGACCTCGGCCACAAGAAATGACATCACGATGACAGAGGCGAACAAGGGCCACGTGCCATAACGTTTGAACAATCGGGATGGATTCCCACTCGACATGGCTCCCTCCAATCCCAACCCGTTGGATGCGGGAAAGTTGTCAGCGACTCGCGAAATGTCCGAGTTGCAGCAACCCACCGACATCGAAAACGGCATTGGCTACGAGCGCGCCCACAATTATCGCATTAGCGAAGACGGCATAGCGAGTCGTAAAAAGGTCCGCCGAAATGCCCGCCATGAACAGCATCAGGAACGGGAGGGAGATGAACAGAAAGGTCAAGCCTGCAAAATGTTGCATGGTAAGGCCCGCTGCGATTAGAAGGCCTGCGGTGATAAGTGGTGCGGCAGTCCCGAAATAGCGGGTGCGCTTCCAGAAAGCGAACGTTCCCAACGACACCAGCAGCAGGAGCGCCGGCCCCAGGCCGTTCTGCAGAAAGAACAATCCCAGCACCGAATAGACGGTTCTGCCGGAAAGCTGGGCTGGGGAGAACTCGATCCAGTTGGCATTGCGCAGGGCCCCCGCAAAAACGAAGGGGCGAAAGCTGGACACTGCCCAAAGCAAAAATACCCCGACGGCACAGGACGCCGCGAAGATCGCGATGACCGCCTTTGGACGCACGTGCCCCACCCAAAGCATGAACCCCAGCGTCGGCAGCAGCATCACCCACAACGACCATTGCGCCCCAATGCAGAGCGCGATGGAGATGCCCATCAGGAGAATGCGCTTCCAGTTCCATAAGACAACTTCGCGTGGAGCATAAAGGGTGTGGGCCACGGCAATGCCGGTGAAGACGAGGCCGAACGCTCCCCATGCGCCTACAATGTCGGGCTGAACCTGACTCGACCGCGTAATCACCATGGGAGAGAAACAGTACAGGCCGAGTGCGATGTATCCACCGAGGTTGCCATAGAGCCGCCGCGCAACATACCACAGCGACGCCCCCAGCATCAGGCCCGCCAGCAGGAACGGCAGGCGTATCAGGAAACGAAAATCACTGAGGCGGGCGAAGTTCCTCTCGCTGCCCATCGCTTTGGCGGGAAATCCGGCAAGCACTGCAATCAACGGCGAACGGTATTCGGAGCTGGCGTTGACCAGCCGGTCCACATGCAGCAGCCCGTCTTCGATGTAGCTGCTCTCCATCTGGGTGATGGGCACGTGCGCCATGAACCACAGGCACTGCGCGGCGAAGGCCAACAGCAGAGCAAGACTCGCTATCTGAGGTAATCCAACTTTAGGCAATAACCGGGAAAAAGGCATGGGTAAACACTTGTTGTATCACGCCGGTACTGCGCGGCGGGAAGCTGCAGCGGCCCGTACGCCGGACGAGCAGCACTAACTCTGATCAGGAAGCGCTTGGGCGACCCGCCGGGCATCGATCATGCCGCGTGGAGCCGTGTCGGGCGGCAGATCCACTTCGGCAACATCGGACCGCGGCGTCATCAGCACCAGCCACTGGTGCCCTCGGATTTCCGGCGGGATCACCTTGAAGATCCTGAGTCCCAGGGCACGCGCCGTGTTGCGCAACCACGCACGATCGAAAATCACGGCCTCGGATGGATCGACATACGACACATAAAGCGCGTTGTAATCCTGGTCCATCATGGGATGGTCGGCCTTGTCGAACAGAAACCACGATGCGTGCAGCACTCCCTGCGGCTGCAGCACGCGCGCGCATTCGCGCAGGTAATACTCGGCTTGCTCCTGGGTGAGGTGGGTAAATACCGACAACGCGTTGACCAGCGTAATTCGGGAGTCGTCCACCGGAAACGGTGCAGTTAGCGGCTTCTCATGGCCGGGATTGAATGCGACGTTGAAAACGTCATGATGATAGAAGTTGAAGTTGGGCGCCGCAGGGCGAAGGTTCTGCTGGCACCATTGGATCATGCCAGCGTGTAAATCAATTCCGACATAGGTTGTTGGGCTCGGCCGCTGCAGCATCAGTTGTCGCGCGACGCGTCCACATCCGCAACCAAAATCCAACACACTCTCGTAGTTCTCCGCCGCGAGCCACGGGTACACCAGAGTACCGTTGGGATTGTCATAAAGCGTCAGTTCCGTGGGACCTACGAGCCGGCGCATCTCCAGCGGCGGGAATGGCAGCGAGTCGAGACTGGCGGCTCCTGCCTCCAGATTGTCGCCCCTAGCCGAGGGTCCGGCACGGGCGACTATGTCGTGTCGTGCCGCAGCGACGCGCTTCCGGTCCCTGCGGCGCTCAAGCCATGCAACAGTCGCCTTCGCTGTGGTGTGGAAGAAGGGAACCCCCTTCAGGCGATCATTGATCGCATCCGCGATGCGGTAGCGTAGTTCGGCCCGCGAGAACCGCTCGTCCGGCTTCGGAGCATTCACCGTGTCCAATGGTTTCGAGCCTTCCAAGCTTCGCTGCATGCGAGCGCAATTCGCAGACCACGTGTCCGAAATCCAAGCCGCCTAGATGTCGAGGTTCTTCACGTCGAGCGCGTTGTCCTCGATAAACTTGCGGCGCGCCTCGACGTCTTCGCCCATTAAGGTGGTGAAGATGGCCTCGGTCTCCGTAAGATCTTCGAGTTTCACTTCGAGCAGGGTGCGGCGCTCGGGGTCCATCGTCGTCTCCCAGAGTTGCTGCGAACTCATCTCTCCCAAGCCTTTGTAGCGCTGCACGGTGTAGTCTTTGCGGCCTTCGTTCAGCACATAGTCGAACAGTTCGCGCACCGTCTCTTTCTCAACCGTCTCGGCTTCGGCCTTGCGCTTGGAGGTCTTGGGGCTCTTCTGCTCCGCCTTTTCCTGGTCCGCGCGCTCGGCATCGCTGAGTTCTTCCTTGGCGCTGCTGGCGGCTTCCTTCTTGACCGTCTCGATGTAATACGGCGGCTGCATGTACTGCTCGATCTGCTTGTATTTCGCCATCATCTGGCGGTATTCCGGAGAAGAAGCCAATTCCCAACTGATGATGTGTGGAGCGCCCTGCGAGTTCACGAACACGCACTCCCACAGGCTGTGCTCTTCTTCAAAGCGCTTCTCCACCGACTTCAGTCCCTGGTCTTTCGCGATCGCGTTCAGCGCCTTCTCGAGTTGGACAATCTTCTTTGGCGGATTGCTGCTGTCACCTTCAAAATCGGCGCGCTTCGCCAGATCGACCTTCGGGAGTGTCTCGGTGATCTTCTCGTCACGGATGCGCTTGTTCACCTTGTCGACAAAGCCGATGTAGTCGTTCAGCGTGGTCATGAACTTGGTGAGCGGAGCACCTTCCAGCATCGCCGCTCCCTCGCCGTAGCGCACCACGATGCCGTCCGCCGCGCGCTTGACCATCACCTTCACGAATTCAGTGTCGTTCTTGATGTACTGCTCGAACTTGCCCTTCTTGATGCGATACAGCGGCGGCTGCGCGATGAACACATTGCCGCGCTTGATCAGCTCCTGCATGTGGCGGAAAAAGAATGTGAGCAGCAGTGTGCGAATGTGCGAGCCGTCCACGTCAGCATCCGTCATCAGGATGATCTTGCCGTAGCGAAGCTTCGAAATATCGAAGTCGTCCTTGCCGATGCCGGTACCCAGCGCCGTAATCATGGCGCGGATTTCCTCGTGCCCCAGCATCTTGTCGTAGCGCGCCTTCTCCACGTTGAGGATCTTTCCCTTGAGCGGAAGGATCGCCTGGAAGCGGCGGTCGCGTCCCTGCTTGGCGGTGCCGCCGGCGCTCTCTCCCTCGACCAGGTACACTTCGCAGCGCTCCGGTTGACGTTCCGAACAGTCGGCCAGCTTTCCCGGCAATCCGCCACCGTCGAGCGCTCCCTTGCGGCGTGTCAGGTCGCGTGCCTTGCGGGCCGCTTCGCGCGCCCTGGCGGCATCGATGGCCTTGTTGATGATCTTCTTCGCGACCGGAGGATTCTGGTCGAAAAACGCGCCTAGGCGTTCGTTCACGAAGGCCTGCACCGTCCCCGCGATATCGGAATTGAGCTTGCCTTTGGTCTGGCCTTCGAACTGCGGCTGCGACAGCTTGACGCTGACCACGGCGACCAATCCTTCACGAACATCGTCTCCCGTCAGGTTTTCCTTTACGTCCTTGAACAGCCCAAGTTGCTGTCCCGCGTAGTTGACGGTGCGGGTTAGCGAGGTGCGAAATCCCGACAGGTGCGTTCCACCGTCCACCGTGTTGATGTTGTTGGCGAAGCTGAACACTGTCTCGGAGTAGGCATCGTTGTACTGCAACGCGATTTCCATGGCGACGCCGTCGCGCTCTGCTTCCATGTAGATCGGCTTGTCGTGCAACACGGACTTGCCGCGGTTCAGGTGCTTGATGAACTCGGCAATGCCACCGTTGAATTTGAAATCTGTGTGCTTGGGCTCGCCCGTCTTGGGATCCGTCGTGCGCTCGTCGGTGAGCGTAATCAGCAGTCCCTTGTTGAGGAAGGCCAACTCGCGCAAGCGCTGCGCCAGCGTGTCGTAGTTATACTCGGTGACCGTGAAGATCGTCGTGTCCGGCACGAAATGCACTTTGGTCCCGCGCTTCTTCGTGCTGCCCGTTTTTTTTAGTCCGCTGGTTGGCTCGCCCTTGGAGTAGGTCTGCTCCCACACTCCGCCATCGCGCCAGATTTCCAACTCGAGCAGTTGGCTGAGTGCATTCACGCAGGAAACACCAACTCCGTGCAGCCCGCCGGAAACTTTGTAGTTCGAGCTGTCGAACTTGCCGCCCGCGTGCAAAACTGTCATCACCACTTGCGCCGCTGGGATCCGCTCGCCATCGACGTCCATATCTCCGGTTGGAATGCCGCGCCCGTTATCGACCACGGTGATCGAGTTGTCGATATGAATGGTGACGTCGACGTGATCGGCAAACCCAGCCAGCGCCTCGTCTACTGAATTGTCGACGACTTCGTACACCAGGTGGTGCAGTCCCATCTCGCCGGTTGACCCGATGTACATGGCAGGCCGTTTGCGCACCGCCTCCATGCCGCCGAGGACCTTGATCGAATCGGCATTGTAGTCAGAGTCAGACTGGCCATTGCCGTTCTTGCCATTGCCATTCGGCTGCTTCAGATTCTGGGTTGCGAGACTGCTTTTTTCTTCGGGAGTTTCTGCGGCGGCTTGCGTATCGGTCGGGGACATCCTGCTCCATTTCGTCAGGAACGCGCACCAGTTGCGGTTCCTGCTTCATCGCGCACAGATCGTAACGGAGGCGTGGCCGGCTGCCTTCGTTCTTAACCCTCAAGTACTAATAATTTCAACGGTTTGAGAGGCTTACGATCCTTCTCAATTTTACCACAGATTGGGCTGAAGAAGGGGCGGGCTTGACGCTGCTAAACATCGCTGAATCAGTGGCTTGCGGACGGGTATTTCCGTGATTACCACGGCGGCAGGCGGCGTCCGTCGAGAGCGGCTTCAATGTCACTGTAAACCACCTTTCGACCCGCTTTGAAAGCGTCCAAATTCAGCGTGTTCGTGGAAACTAAAGCTCGTGATGCAGTTGTGGGTCGAAGTGCCAATCAGACCAACCCCACCGCCCGCGACGACATCGAGTCTTGGCCGAGTCATCGATCTAGGCCCGACAATTAACTTACTCTCACGCCACCGCCGAGGTGCAGAACGCGCACTTGCGAGCTGCGATCGGAATCTCGCTCTGGCACTCCGGACACTTCTTCTTGTCTGGTGCGGCCGGAGGCTCCTTATGCATGCGTGCCATCAGGGCGTTGACGGGCAGCACGACGAAGTAGTACACCGCCGCTGCGATCAGCAGGAATGCAACCAGCGCATTGAGAAAATCGCCGTAGAGAAATTTCGAACCGTTCACTTCGAATATGTAGGCGGAGAAATCCGGCTTGCCGACCAAAGCAGCGATAAGAGGCGTCAGCAGATCTTTGACAAATGCGGTCACGATGCCGCCGAATGCGGCGCCAATCACCACGCCCACAGCCATATCGACTACGTTGCCCCGCACGATAAATTCGCGAAATCCCTTAAACATATCTTGTCCCCCGAGATCGATCCATGAACGGCAACCGACTCTTCAATCGCAACGAATATATGGATACAACAGCACAAAAACAAGGGTGCCGCTTTGGGAAGCTCGCGATCGTGGTAAGAAAAACCGGTCGCCGACCCGAATCAGCGCGCGGTGAACCAGTCCTTCACCGGTCGCTGGCTCAGGTAGTACACCGCCACCACGCGCACCATGATCTGCAGTCCTTCGCGGACTAGGGCGAGGATTCGTGAATCCATCACCGCGCTGGACAACCCAGGAACCGTCATTGCGATGCCGATCACCGCAACCAGGATTGCGGCCCGGCGCGCCCAGCGCCAGCGCTTCCACAGCGCCACAGACCAGCAAGATCATGAGCGTAGCGTAAAGAAGGAAGACGATGGGTCCGAGTTGCTCAAGACCTCCGCCGATCAGAAACGCACCTGAGGAGAGCGGGACAACCTGTGCCGCGGCCAACGCGGCGAACCCAAGCGCGACGACTCCCGCGCTCGCGCACAGTGCGGCAATCGCAACGACTCCCGTTGGGCGGTCATCGCCGAATGTTGGTGCGTCGCTCGGCACCGGATCATGCTACCGCATCCGGAATGGAGTCCTTGCTGCAAAGAGCGGGTGCTCCGGCTCGCGAAACACCCGCTAGTCATGCCCTGAAGACGCGCCGCGCTATCCTGCGACCACGGCTTCCTTATGCTTGACGGCAATGGCGTCCGCTGACTTGCTGTGGGTCAGAACCTTACGCTGCCCCTCGCCGAGGTAGATCTGGCGTGGACGCGAGATCTTCTGTTCGGGGTCCGCCATGAGTTCGTTCCACTGCGTCAGCCATCCCACGGTTCGCGGTATCGCGAAAAGCACCGTGAACATCTCGGGCCCAAATCCCATGGCTTGGTAAATGATCCCTGAGTAGAAATCGACGTTGGGATACAGCTTGCGGGTCACGAAGTAGTCGTCGCTCAGGGCAATGCGTTCGAGTTCGAGCGCAATGTCGATGCGGCTATTGCGGCCGGTTACCTCGAAGACCTGGTCGGCGACTTCCTTGATGATGCGGGCGCGGGGATCGTAGTTCTTGTAGACCCGATGCCCGAAGCCCATCAGCTTGATTTCGCCCGCCTTCACCCGCTTGATGTAGTTCGGGATGTTGGCGACCGAGCCGATCTCGTCGAGCATGCGCAGCGCTTCTTCGTTCGCGCCGCCGTGCAGCGGACCCGCTAGCGCCGCGGCTGCTCCCGCCATGGCAAGGTAGGGGTCTGCCTCCGAGCTGCCGATGATCCGCATGGTGCTGGTGCTGCAATTCTGCTCGTGGTCGGCATGGAGGATGAACAGGATGTCGAGCGCGCGCGCAATGACCGGACTGGCGACATATTTCGGCTCCGTCATGCGCCACAGCATGTTCATGAAGTTCTCGGTATAGCTGAGATCGTTGTCGGGATAGATATATGGATGACCCTTGCGATGGCGGTAGGAATACGCCGCGATCGTCGGCATTTTGGCGATCAGGCGGACAATCTGGCGCTGCCGGACTTCGCGGTCGCGAACGTGCTTCGCCTCCGGATACACCGTAGAAAGTGCCGCCAGGGTACTTATGAGCATTCCCATGGGATGGGCATCGTAGCGGAAACCATCGATGAAGTGCTTGGTGTTCTCGTGCAGCATAGTGTGATAGGTAATGTCGTGCACCCATTCCGTCTCTCGCTCGGGATTGGGTAGCTCGCCGTTAAGCAGCAGATAGGCGACCTGGAGGTAGGTGCAATTCTCCGCCAGGTCGTCGATGTCATACCCGCGATAGCGGAGTATGCCCTTGTCGCCGTCGATGAACGTGATGTTGCTTTTGCAACATGCCGTATTCATGAAGGCGGGATCGTACGTCATCAGACCAAAATCGTCGGGCTGGACTTTGATCTTGCGAAGGTCCATGGCACGAATGGTTTCGTGCTCGATGGGCAGTTCATAGGTCTTATCAGTGCGTTGATCGGTGATGGTCACAGCTTCTTTGGGCATGACCTGATACTCCTTCTGTGCCTACTTGGCGTCCTTGCCAGTAGAGGCTTCTGATTTTGGCGCGTCCGGCTTGGTCTCGGACTTCGACTTGTTGTCAGACGCAGGCGCAGATGAGGTGTTACTTCCGTTCCCGCTCGATGGCGGTGAACTGGGCTTCTTTGCGTAATCGTTTACGTACCAGCCTGCTCCCTTAAACCGCACAGCGGGAGCGGAGATCAATTGTTCGAGTTCGCCTCCACAATGCGGACAGATCGTGAGGGGCGGATCGGAGAACTTTTGTATGCGCTCCGTCAAACTGTGACAGCTCTTGCATTGGTATTCGTATAAGGGCACAGCGATTTTCCCAAGGGTTGGTGTAACCCATTGATTCTATGTTTCGTACAGGGATGCGGTCAATTTAGAAATCCAGACCGGTCCAGACGGGGCCAGAGGCCTCTGCTTGCTTGCAAGAAGCCCTCCCCAGCCAGCAAACTAGCTGGGTGAAAGCCATCGCCATCATTCCTGCCCGACTTGCTTCAACCCGATTGCCCCGAAAAATACTTCGCGAGATCAACGGCACCCCCATGTTGGCCCATGTTTACGGAGCGACGCGATCGTGTTCTGCGTTGCACGATGTCATCGTGGCCACTGATTCTGACGAAATCGCGTCGCTATGTCGCGCCAACGGCTGGAGCGTCCGCATGACCTCGCCCGCCCATCGCAGCGGGACGGACCGCGTCCATGAGGTTGCGCAGAGGGTCGATGCCGACGTGTACATCAACGTGCAAGGGGATGAGCCTCTAGCCCGGCGCGAGCATCTCGAAGCGCTGCTGCAACTCATGGCTGACAAGGGTGTCGAGGTTGGCACGCTGAAAACGCCGTGCGCTAAGGAAGACGTTGACAATCCGAATGCCGTGAAAGTCGTGACGACTCTGGACGGACGCGCACTGTATTTTTCGCGCGCGACCATTCCCTTCGATCGCGACCGGACGGGCAAAGTTCGCTACTTCAAGCACCTCGGCTTCTACGCCTACCGCAAGGCTGCACTCGATGCGTTCTGCTCTTGGCCGGAGTCGGAATTAGAACGCAGTGAGCGGCTCGAGCAATTACGCTTCCTCGGCCACGGCGTGTCGATCCACGTTGCGGAAACTCCGTTCGACACCATTGGAGTGGACACCGAAGAGGACCTGCAGCGCGTCGAGAAAATTCTTGCCAGCCGCAGCTAGCCGATGCCCTGCCGGCCCTTGTCCCACGCCTCAGCTGCACTGATTCGCTTTTGAACCGACGGATGCGACTCGAAGAACCACTCCACGAAACGCGAGGGCGTGCGCTCCGACAAATTCTGCGCCGCGAGTTTCTGCATCGAAGTCACGAACGGTCCGATGGCAGGAATGTTCTCCCATGCATAACGGTCGGCTTCGCGTTCATGCTGGCGTGACAGGGCATTCAGTGCAGGCATCAGAAGAAATCCCAAGACCGTTGCGACCAGAATGATCAGCGGCAGGTTGGCGAAATCGTAGAGCCGGGGATCAAGCACGGGGAACCAGTCCTTAGCAATCGCATACCGCAACACCTCGTTGGTCAGCCAAAAACCAAAAAAGGTCACGGCCACCTGCATGAGGATGCCCTTCACGATGTGGCGCCGCACATGGTGCCCGAGTTCATGCGCCAGCACCGCCTCGATTTCGTCTTCACTGTAGTTTTGCAGCAGTGTGTCCGACAGAATGATGCGCCGGGTCGCGCCCATTCCCATCAATGCCGCATTGGCCTTCTTCGACTTTTCCGAGAGTTTCCATTCGTACACGCCGCGGACACGCGTTCCGGCTCGCTCGCCCAGCCTGGTCAATCGATCGCGCAAGGAGTCGTTGTTCAGCGGCTCGAACTTGTAGAACAGCGGGAACAACACGACGGGGGCCAATTGCGCCATCAGCAGGAACAATCCGACAAACACCGCCCACGCGATCATCCACCAGTGCTGCGGAGCAATGCGAATGATGGCATAAATAATCTCTACGAACACCGTGCCAAGCACCAACCCAACCAGCCAGCCTTTGAGTTCGTCCCAGAGCCACGAACGCATCTTCTGGTTCGACAATTTGTACTGATGTTCCAGCCGGAACCCCATGTAATCGAACGGCGAGCTGAGCACCTTCATGATTACCGAAAACATCAGCACATACAGAAACACCGCCAGGAAGTAGTGTTGGCCTGCACCGTGATACGACCAGTCGCGCAGCTTCCCGGTCCAACCCGTGACCAGCAGCACGACCAGCAGCAGAAAGCCGATCACCGCGTCGGCCATGCCGAGCCATCGCCGCATGCGGTTGTAGCGGCGGACTTCGGGCGTGTCGCCCGGCTGCGGGCTTGCTGGCGTAGCCATTACGGATTCTGATTCCGACAACTGCACTACTTCACTCCCACTAGCTCGCCTGATTTTACGAAGGCCTCGGTCTCCCGCAAGATCTGCGCAACCAACTCCGGCGAAGATGCTTCGCAATAAATACGCAACAGCGGCTCTGTGCCCGACGACCGCACCAGCACCCAAGCCTCGGCCCCATTTCCGTTGGTCGGCGCGTCAAGGAAGAACTTCACGCCGTCCAACGTCTCGACCTCCAGCACCTTGAAACTGCCCAATCGCGCAGGCTTCGCCTCGACGCGCCGCATAGCTTCCTCTTTGACTTCCCGGGTAAGCCGAAGATCGGTGCGCGCGTAGTGGTGCTCGCCATATTCCTGCTGCAGATCGCGCACCAGCTGCCCAAGTGGCTTGCCTTCATCGGCCATGATGTTGGCCAGCAAAAGCGAGTTGAGGATTCCGTCGCGCTCCGGCAGATGTCGCCGAATGCCGATGCCTCCCGACTCCTCACCGCCGATCAGGATGTCGCGCTCCAGCATCAGGTCGCAGATGTACTTGAAGCCGATGCCGCACTCGTGCATCTTGCGCCCGTACTTGGCGGAGATGCGATCGATCATACGCGTCGTGTTGAAGGCGCGGACAACTTCTCCGGGCCACTGCTTCCGCTTCAGCAGCCACTCCAGGATTACCGAGAAAATTTTGTGTGAGTCCACGAAACTGCCGTCTTCAGCGACCGCGCCCAGCCGGTCGGCATCGCCATCCGTGACCAGTCCCGCCTGGCAATGTTCCCGCACCACGGTTTCCTGCAAGAGGGCGACATGCGGCTCGATTGGTTCGGGGTTGATCCCCGGAAACAGCGGATTCAGCTCACCCCGAATTTCAATGTGCTCGATGCCCTTCTCGGTGAAGATGTGGCTCAACACGCCGCGTCCCGAGCCATACATCGCGTCAACCGCGAACTTGAATCCGGCTTTCGTGATCGCATCCAGATCGACGAACTTCTTGACGGCGGCAACGTATGGCGTCTTGAAGTCGGCTGCTTTGACACTGCCTCCGGGACGTTCGATCCATGGAGCATCGAGCGCGCCTTCGATCGACTTGATGATGGCAGGTGTGGCCGAACCGCCATAACCCGCCTTGTATTTCACTCCGTTCCAGTTGTAAGGATTGTGGCTGGAGGTGATCATCACGCCGCCCGCAGCTCCGAGATTCACCACGGCATACGACAGCGCCGGAGTTGGCGTGTAATCGTCGGACAGAAGGACCGCGATGCCAGCCGCGGCCAGCACTTCGCAGATCGACTCCGCAAATGCCCGCGAACCGAAGCGCGTGTCATAGCCCACCACCAGGCCTTTCGTCACGTCTTCGTTCTCGTGTACGTAGTGCGCGATGGCATTGCCTACGCGCCGCACATTTTCAAAGGTGTAATCGTCGGCGATGATGCCGCGCCATCCATCCGTACCGAACTTGATCTGGGTCGTCATAAGAGATTGCCTGACTATTGCAGGGTACGCTACGGCCGCTCACGAATTGCTCTACCCGAAATTGCTCGGGTAGTGCTGGCCTTTAGGCCAGCGGTTAAGCCCTGTATTTTGCCATCACGAGGGGGCTTCAGCCCCCGAGGGATCCGCTCTTTGACATCCCCGCTAAGTCAGCGTCGTAAGCTTTTCCTTGTCGAGATACGCCACGATTTTTCCGACATCCTGCGCATTCTCGCGCGTGGTGATCAACAACGCATCCTCAGTCTCGACGACCACGAGGTTATTCACTCCCACCACCGCCACAAATTTTTCAGAATGGACAAAATTGCCCGACGCATTCAACGTGAAGTTCTGTTTGGACGATATTACGTTGTCTAGCTCGGGCTGGTTCGCCGCGCGATGCTCATACAGCGCCGTCCACGATCCCAGATCGTTCCAGCCAAAGCTTGCTGGGATGCAGTAGATTCCTGACTTCCCCTCTCCCTTTTTTGAGCGCGGCTCCAGCACGGCATAGTCAATGCTGATGTTCTCGCACTTCGGGTAAAGGTTCGCAAATGTTGCAGCGAAATCGGGAGTGCCATAGCTCGTAGCAATTTGTTCCAGCGCAGGAGCGGTGTTCGGCAGATGCTCACGCAACGCGTCGGCCAAGGTACGCGCGCCCCAGACAAACATGCCGCTGTTCCAAAAGTAGTTCCCCGCTGCTACAAATTCTTCAGCGTTCTTCTTTGGCGGCTTTTCGACAAATCGTCGCACCGCCAGATTCCCTTGCGCCGATTTCTGCCCTACCTCGATGTAGCCGTAGCCTGTTTCCGCGCGAGTCGGAGGAATTCCCATGACCACAATGTTCGCTCCGCTGGCCGCGATCTCCACCGCGCGATGAACGTTTGCGCGAAACGCCTCTTGGTCGCTAATAACGTGGTCGGATGGAAACATTCCGATGACAGCGTTGGGATCCCGCCGCTCTATCAGGAACGCCGCCAGCCCAATCGCGGGTGCGGTATTGCGGCCGACAGGTTCAGCCACCACCTGGTTGGGATCGAGTTCTGGAAGCTGCTGCACAATCGGATCGCGCAGGTCCTGATTGCTGATGATCCAGACGCGCTGACTGGGCGCGAGAGGCGCCAGCCGCTCGACTGTCTCCTGGATCATGCTCTTCGCGCTATTGAGCGGCAGCAACTGCTTGGCCCTGCGCTTGCGGCTGAGCGGCCAGAATCGAGTGCCACGGCCACCCGCGAGTATGACAGGATAAAAACTGCTGATCGTTGATTCTCCCAAGGGAACTTCCTTATGCCCGCGGTAGCAGGCCAACAACTGATTTCACTGAGGCTGCTCCTCGATTATTCAAGCACCGTCTGCGGTTCTGCAACCTTGCCGGTCGGCAGAGACATGCGCATGACCTCCAGCTCCCACTGTGGCCTGACCCTGTAGTCCGGCACACTCGCCGGCACGACCACGGCTTCGCCCTTAGCAAAACTGACGGGCTCCATGCCTGCGGACTCGATGATCCCCGCGCCTTCAATGGCCACCACAATGTGTGGCGAATCTCGCGATACGAAAGCTTGCATTGTTTCGCGCAGCTTCATCTTCTCGACCTGGAAGAACGGCGCCCGCACCAGCATATTCGGATCGCCACCGATGTCTCGCACCACTTTGCCCGCTTTGCTGTCTAATTTGATCGCGGCCATTCCGTCTTTGATGTGCAGTTCGCGCCCGCGGCCATAGTCGTAAAGCCGGTAAGTGATATCGGACGCCTGCTGCGTCTCGACAAGTATCATGCCGCCGCCGATGGTGTGCACCGTCCCCGCCGTGACGTAAAGCATGTCGCCGGGGTGAACGTTGATCCAGTTCAACAGTGCTTCGGCGCGGTTCTCGCGGATGGACGTTTCGAAATCCTCCAGCGTGGTCCCGGACTTGAGGCCGAGCGCAACCTGTGCGCCCGGTTGGGCATCCAGCACATACCAGCACTCGGTCTTGCCGTACGGCTGTCCCACCCGCTGCGCGCCTGCATCGTCGGGATGCACCTGCACTGACAGCTTCTCCGCCGGAAACAAAAACTTCACCAGCAGCGGGAATCGGTCCTCGTAAATCGCCGCCGATCCCACCAGGTCTCTGCGATACTGCTTTGCAATTTCACCCAGCGTGCGGCCAGCGAACGGGCCATTAGCGATGCAGCTGTCACCCCAAGTCAGCCAGCTTTCACCGATCGGCTCTTTCACGATCTTGGTGTAGATGGGACGAAGATCGCGAACACCCCATGGGCGCTCGTCGAAAATCGGCAGCAACAGAAATGGATAGAGATCAGACATGGTCGAAGATTTGTTTGAAGGGTGCGGCTTCGGGCCTACCCTGGGCGCAGCCGAAGAGTGCCGCACACTCCCTTGATTCTTGTCATTCCTCGTGGGCCGCCCGCGGGGAATCTGCTTTCCGATTATTCTTTCGCAAACTCCGAAAGCGTGCTCCGCCTGATCCCACCTACAGCCCGGCGAAGAATTTCCGCATGCGATCCAATCCCCGGTCTAGTTCCTTCTCGGCTACCGCATACGACATGCGCACGTGGTCCTGAGTGCCGAATGCTTCGCCTGGCACGACCACAACGTGGGCCTCATGCAACAGCTTATTCGCGGCGTCCGAAGCGGAGTTCATCCCGGCTTTGTCGAAATAGTGGCTGACGTTGGGGTACGCGTAAAATGCGCCGTTCGGCGACGCGCACGTCAGGCCGGGAATCGAACGCAGGCCGTCAACGACCCTGTCCCGCAGATGAATATATCCCGCGAGCATCTCCTTCACGCAATCCTGCGAGCTGTTCAGCGCCACGACCCCGGCCTTCTGCACGATTGACGTCGGATTCGACGTACTCTGGCTCTGTAGCTTGTTCATGGCACTCACAACGGGAGCTGGTCCCAGCACGTATCCCAGGCGCCATCCCGTCATCGCGTAAGTCTTCGACAGCGACCCGATGATGAGCAACCGCTCCTTAACTTCGTGTACTTCGCCCGCGGAAAACAAGTGCCCGGTGAAGTTCAGGTACACATAACACTCGTCGGAAATCACGTAGATGCCGCGCTCGTGCGCCAGCCGCAGCACCGAGATCATGTCCTCGGGCTTCATCACCGACCCGGATGGATTGTTCGGCGAATTCAGGATGATCATCTTGGTCCGCGGCGTGATCGCTCGCTCCACCATGTCCGCCGTCAACGCGAAGTCGTGCTTTTCATCCGTGGGAATGTAAACCGGCTCGCCGCCCGCGTAGCGGATGATGTCTTTGAACGACACCCAGTACGGCACCGGCAGGATGACCTCGTCCCCGTGATCGACCAGCACCTGGATCGCGTTAAACAGCGCGTGCTTGCCTCCGACCGACGCCATGCACTCTTCACGTTTGTAGTCGGAACCAAAATCCGCGGCATGGCGCTTGATGATGGCGTCGCGCAACTCAGCCGTGCCTCCCACAGGCGTGTACTTCGTGAAATTGTTGTTGATGGCCGCGATGGCGGCTTCCTTGATGTGCTGCGGGGTGACGAAGTGCGGCTCGCCGGCGCCGAAGTCGACCAGGTCGGCGCCGCCGGCGCGAAGCTTCTCGGCTTCAGCCACCACGGCCATGGTGGCGGACACTTTGATCCGTTGAATGCGGTTGGTGAGATACGAGGAGAGCTGCGTTCCAGTCGTAGTCATTAGGTCAACCTTCACTTGATTGGGATTTCAGAGATTGCTGCCTGCTTGTGCGCAAATCTGCGGCGCAGATGCTCTTCCACCAATTCCGGGACGAGCCCGGTTAGCGGGCCACCAAACGAGGCGATATCGCGCACGATTTTCGAGCTCAGGTACGAGTACTTTTCCGCCGGCATCATGAACACGGTCTCGACCCGAGGCTCGATCTTGCGGTTCATCAAGGCCATCTGCAGCTCGAATTCGTAATCGCTGACGGCGCGGATTCCGCGCAACACTGCATTGGCGTTCCTCTCAATGCAGTACTTCATCAACAGGCCCTCGAATGCATCGACCGTAACATTCTCCAAGCCAGCCGTCATCGCTCTGAGCATCTCCATCCGCTCCTCGATGCTGAACAGCGGGTCGCCTTTGTCGGGATTGCAGGCGATGGCGACGATCAGCCGGTCGAAAAGCTTGCAACCCCGGTGTACCAGGTCGAGGTGCCCGTTCGTCACGGGATCGAACGATCCGGGGTAGATGGCGACAATCTGCTTCAAGAAGCCTCGACGGGTAGGATTTGGAGCTTCGATTTTATGCTGCGCAATAGCTGAGAGGCAATCGTTTCCGTGCGACAAAAATAGGGGCCGCGCATTGCGCCCGTTCCCCTCGGCTCGAAATTGTTATGCGGGCCGCTGAAAAATGCGAACTGCAAATTGCTTTGAAGGGGCACTGCTTCACAGCATGCGGAAAAACTCGATTCTGAACGGCTTTGTATCAGGGCACGACTTCTGTCGTGCCGATAAGTCGTTTGTTTTTGACTTTCTCCGCAGCCTCGTTGGTGCAGATTCGACTCTGTGTAGCCGGATTTGTCGGCCATCGGGAGCTGGTAGCTCAAATGGACTGATCACCACCACAGAGACACCGAGTTCACGGAGAAGCTGAAAGAAATAAGACCTCCGTGCCCTCCGTGCCTCCGTGGTGAATATCTCGAACAGACACAGGAATTTCTAATTTGCTCTAGCCCACCAGGATCTGCTCCCCGCCTACTTCCGCCCAGCCGGCCCTTTGGGTGTAGCCGACGGCGCCGCTTCGGCATTGGCCGCCGCCGCTGCTGCCTTTTCCGCGATCGAGGTCAGTCCCAGCGCCTTTCGCACCTCGGCTTCCAGCTTTTCGCTGATGTCGGAATTCCCCTTCAGAAACTGTTTCGCATTCTCGCGGCCTTGTCCGATGCGGTCATTCTTATAGCTGAACCACGACCCCGACTTCTCCACCAGGTTCAGGTTGACGGCCTGGTCGATCAAATCGCCTTCGCGCGAAATCCCTTCCCCATACACGATGTCAAATTCCGCTTCGCGGAACGGGGCCGCCGTCTTGTTCTTGACAATCTTGACCTTGGTGCGGGAGCCCACGACCAGATCGCCATCTTTGATTGCGCCGATACGCCGAATGTCCACGCGAACCGACGAATAGAACTTCAGCGCCCTGCCGCCCGTAGTGGTTTCGGGATTCCCGAACATAACGCCAATCTTCTCGCGAATCTGGTTGATGAAGATAAGGCTGGTATGCGACTTGGAGACGATGCCGGTCAGCTTGCGCAGCGCCTGCGACATCAACCGGGCCTGCAGGCCAACGTGACTGTCGCCCATTTCGCCGTCGAGTTCGGCCTTGGGCACCAGCGCCGCAACCGAATCCACCACCAGCACGTCGATGGCTCCCGAGCGCACCAGCGCCTCGGCAATCTCCAGCGCCTGCTCGCCGTAGTCGGGTTGCGAGACCAGCAGGTTGTCCACGTCTACTCCCAGCTTTTTCGCGTAGATGGGATCGAGCGCGTGCTCGGCGTCCACGAAGGCCGCCATGCCGCCCTGCTTCTGGGCCTCGGCAATGATCTGCAGCGCGATGGTGGTCTTGCCGGAGGATTCCGGCCCGAACACTTCAATCACCCGCCCCCGGGGAATTCCGCCGCATCCGAGGGCTGCGTCGAAGGAGATGGACCCCGTGGAAATGACCGAGATGGGAACCACCGCTTCCTTGGTTCCCAACTTCATGATCGAGCCCTTGCCGAACTGCTTTTCGATTTGCGATATCGCTACATCAACCGCACGACTTTTTTCCGTTTTCTCGTCCGCCATGATTACCGCTCCTGAGCAGTCTCGCTGCGGGAAAATCCCATTCCCGCCAGCCACCGCGATTTATGGATTGCATTAAGTCAGTGGGGCAGGCGCGCAGTCCAGTGCTTGTTTCCCATTGGCGTGGCGCATGTTGACCGACCGCGTAGTATATAACGCCGACGAGTCAAAAAGCGAAGAAATGGCGAATCTGATGTTACGAAAGTACCCAAGGAATCACTGTTACATCTGAGGCTGATAGCGAATTCTGCTCTTGGCTGTAACACCTTTATTAACAGATGGTTAGCTCCGGCAGGCGTAACGAACCGACAGCCCATCGATCCGACCACTGTTAACGCTTCAGTAAATCAACCGGCTCACGTACGTCTGTGACGCGAAAATACTTCGCCATCTCTGGATAACGTTGTGCTACCGCCTCATACATCGCGTACGCCACATTGCGATACGAGAAGTGTCCCGCCGGCCCCGTGCGCAGCTCGCTGATGTAGATCGCTTCCGCCAGGTCCATCTTGAACAGCGCGCGTTTGCGATAAGCGAGCGGAATCACGTACTGCGATTGCTCGTCCGCCTCCACGACCGCCCGCGACGACAGCCGCGTCGCGGCCTCGCTGGCCCGCGTCATGGCCGCGTCATAGCGAGAAGCTAGATTCGCTGACTCCACCTCATCCGGCCGGTCGTACCCGTGGCGCGGGGTGTATTCCTGCAAGATTTGTACGCACCGCCGGTGGCGATGCATGTCACGGAAGCCGCCGATATCCATCAGGATGTCGAAGCGGAATTTCTGGCCGCTGCAATAGGTTCGCGCAACCTCATCGAAACGTCCGCGATGGCGCAGCCCCAGATCGACGATCTCGCGACGCTGCGATTCGGTCATGCTCGCAACCACTCCGCGAATCTGCCGGTATGAGTGATGCGAATACTGATACAGCAACGTGGTCGCGAGTTCGATGTCCAGCGGTTCGTCATCGAGCAAATCCACCAGCGGAGCCGGATCAATGGGCTCGTTCCCGAGCAACTCGGCCGCAGCCGCAGTCAGGTCCCGCCGCGTCTGAGCTTCGTACGCGTTCGCCTCCGCATACTTCATCAATGTGGGAGCCACTCGCACCGCGCGCAACAGCACTTGCTGCGCGCGCTCAGCCAGCTCCGGACATTCGCGCCCAATCTGCTCTGCCAACTCACGCGCGGCATTGCAATTCACATTGTAGGAATCTTCCCGCGCCGCCTGCTTGAGCAGGTCACCGATCCGCCGCACTTCGGCGTGGGTGTGCGATAACAGGCGCGACACCTGGTTCTCCAGCGTGCGCGCGCTCACGATTTGTCCCAGCGAAGTGTTCGTCGCCATCGGCAGCAGGTAACGCGACAGATCGAACGCTCGTGCCTTCAGCGTTCGCTCGTAGGCGTCCTGCTTCATCTCCGCCGGCTTGGGAGTGCCCTCCTGCAGATACCGGAACATCTCCTCCGAGAAATGGCGGTATTCGGCGAAAAGGAAATCGACAGTCTCGCGATAGAGACTGCGCGCGGCATCATCGTCGCCAAAATCGGGAACGTAGTACCCGCTCTTCTGGAAATCCTGGTAGCGCGTAGAACGTTCCTGTCCGTCCCATCGCGGTTCATCGACAACGACGGTGGCCGCCAGGATCGACAACTTCTCCACCGCAAATGCGACATGCGCCAGGTCGGCTATACTGCGATGGCCATACTGAAAATAAAACGTGTTGAGGAATTTCTCGGCCTTCTGTTCATTAAGTTCCGCCAGCGACTCGCGCAGCGAGAGCGAGGATCGCGAGTACTTGGCCATTCCGTACGCCAGCACTTCAGGATCGGCTCCGTGGACCGCATAAACATCCGTTGTGGGCCCTGAAACAAGCTTGGTTTCGCTGGTATCGACGGCAGACTTGGTTTCGTTCGGCATTGTGCTGAATCATAGGTGGAGCAGAAGCTTTGAGCAACGGAGGAAACGGCCGAGGCTGAGGAAATCTCCTACAATTCGCGCCCGTCTCACGCAACCGAATCGCGGTAAAATCGCTGTTACTGCCGTGTCCGACTCTCCGCAAGCATCAGCCGCCCATCCGGAAGAAAGCCGAACCCAGTGGCTTGGGGCCGATTCCATCCTGTTCGCTACCCAGCATCGTCCCTGGCCGGCTCCGATGACGCCGTGGGTGATGACCCAGCGCTGGAACGACCTGCTTTTCCTGCACTTCGAAGTCCCTGCAGAAAAACTGCTACCCCTTGTGCCTGACGTGTTGACACTCGACACGTTTGCGCATCGCGCATGGGTCTCCGTCACGCCATTTTGGATCAATCATCTGCGGCCGCCAGGAATTCCATCCTTGCCGTGGATCTCGCAGTTTGCCGAGCTCAACGTCCGCACCTACGTGACATTTGCCGGCAAGCCCGGTGTGTATTTCTTCAGCCTCGATGCCAGTCACCTTTCTGCGGTGTGGGGAGCACGGGTTTTTTACCGGCTGCCGTACTGGCATGCTGAGATGAAGGTGAAAGGGCGTGGAAGTCCCGAGATCGCGTATCGAAGCAAACGGACACACGGCCCGCGCCCGGCTGAGTTGCGAGCGTCGTATCGGCCGGTTTCGGCGGCGAGCCGTGCGTATCCCCAGACCATTGAGCACTTCCTGACCGAGCGTTATTGTCTTTATTCGGTCAGCGGCAAACGCCTCTACCGCGCCGAGATTCATCACTTGCCCTGGGACCTGCAGGCCGTTGACGTGGCCCTGGAGCGAAACACCGTAGCCACGCCTGCCGGTATTGAGCTGCCGCTCATCCCTGATCTCAAGTATTTCTCACGCTCCCTCAAGGTCCTCGTCTGGGCACCGGAGCGACTGCTCTAGCGCGGCTCAGTTGGAAGCAGCGTCCCAAACAGACCCGGACATCCAGTCGCCAGTCAACGCGCTAGTTATAATCCACCTTTGGTTTACCAGGAGACCCTCATGGCAGGAGTGGAAGGCCACGTAGCACTCGTCACCGGAGCATCGCAGGGAATCGGCCGCGCTTGCGCACTGGTGCTGGCTGGCGCTGGCGCGAAGGTTGCACTCTGCGCGCGCAATCAGGAGAAACTCGATCAACTCGCGAGCGAGATCGCCGCCAACGGTGGCGAGGCTGCCGCCTTCAAGGTTGACGTTGCCAGCGAAGAAGAGATCAAGGCTGGAGTGAAAGCTGTAATCGCCCGCTTCGGGAAGGTCGACATCCTCGTGAACAATGCGGGCGTTGCCCGCGACCAGTTGGTGATGCGCATGAAGCGCGCTGACTGGGACGATGTGCTCAACACCAATCTCACCGCTCCATTCCTGCTGACGCAAACCGTGATCGGTTCCATGCTCAAGCAGCGCTGGGGCCGCATCATCAACATCACCAGCATCTTCGGACAGATCGGACAGGCGGGCCAGGCCAACTACGCATCGTCGAAGGCGGGCCTGATCGGATTGACCATGGCAGTCGCACGCGAAGTAGCATCGCGCAACATCACCGTCAACGCCGTCGCTCCTGGCTTGATCGAAACCGCCATGACCTCGGTGCTCCCCGCTGAACTAAAAGAGAGCATGCTCAAAAATATTCCCCTGGGACGCACCGGCACCGACATGGACGTGGCGCATGCAGTGAAGTTTCTCGCCTCCGAGGAAGCCGGATACATCACCGGCGAAGTGTTGAAGGTCAACGGCGGAATCCTGATGGGCTGAATTATCGAGCATGACGCCCGTCACTGAAATCGTCGAAGTCACAACCTCTGAGCAGGTCGAGCAGGTTCGCTCGCTAGTTCAGGCCTACCAGTCCGGGCTTCCCGCGCAGTATTGCTTTCCCAATGATGAGTGGCTCAACCTTCCCGGAGCATACGCGGCGCCGCAAGGAGTTTTGTTGCTTGCCACCTTGGCCGGGGAGCCGGCCGGCTGCGTTGGTTTGCGTCTATTTCCGCAAGTGGGCACATGTGAGATGAAGCGCCTTTATGTCCGGCCAACTTTTCGCGGCTACAAGCTAGGCAAGACGCTAATCGAGCAGGTCATCCAGGTCGCTCGCCGCCTCGGCTATTCCCGGATGCGGCTCGATACTCATCCGGATAGCATGCAGGCCGCCGTCGGCCTCTACCGCCGCTTTGGCTTCCGAGAAGTTGCCGCGGAACCTGTTCCCCACGTAGACGGTTTGTCCTACCTGGAGTTGCTACTTTAAGCCGACTCTGCCTGTTTGAGCCATACTACCGCCACATGGGTGCGCCCACTCCCGTCACTTTAGTAATAAATAGGTAACCTATTACCGCTCGCTCTGCTTGCAAGTCAAAAAAAAAATTGCTCGCAAATACAAGTTTTGCTTGCCTCTTGTGATATAAGCCGTTACTATGCAGTTAACTTTAGGTCACTTCATTTGAGGAAGAAAATCTGGCATGAACATCGGCGAGACTATCCGTAACTATCGCTTGCAAAAAGGTATGTCGCAAGGTGACATCGAAAAGCGCACAGGACTATTGCGCTGTTATTTGTCGCGCGTGGAAAACGGACACACCATCCCCTCGCTCGATACCCTGGCCAAGATCGCAACCGCAATGGATCTTCCTATCGCGCAATTCTTCCATGAGAATGAGGGCGACAACGGCAGTAAGAGTACTCCTCAACTGGCGGAGGACGAAGTCCGGTTTCTTACGCAGATTCGTCGCTACTCGTCGAGCCTGAACGACAGTGACCGTAAGCTCGTCATCGCGATGGTGAAAAAGATGGCCGCCCCGTCAAGCCGCTAGGTCGCGCTGCCACAGAAGTAGAGCCTGCGATCCCACGCGATGCTTTGAAACGGCACGACTTCAGTCGTGCCGATAAGTCGCTAGTTTTTGACTCGCCGAGCGGACTTCAGTCCGCGAGGCGTGTGCAATTCAGCGCCGCGCTTGCGCTTGTGGAGCGAAGTCAGCCCGCGAGGATTCTGCCTTCTCTTGCATTGCGACCTCGTGGCGATCAAACTCCGCCGTACTGAAATCCCACACACATTCCTCTGACCGCCATGCTTCCGCTATCCTGATTGCTCGGCCCCCGCACAAGAATATTCAAGGCGGCTGCCGCAACATCTTATCGAGGCATTCATGGCGAAAATTCAAAGAGCACTTCTCAGTGTCACGGACAAGACCGGGCTGGTCGACTTCGCGCGCGAACTGGCCGGCATGGGCGTGGAGTTGATCTCTACCGGCGGGACCGCAAAGCTGCTGCGCGATTCCGGCATCACCGTTAAGGACATATCGGAACTCACCGGCTTCCCCGAGATGCTCGATGGCCGCGTGAAGACGCTGCATCCCAAAGTGCACGGCGGCATTCTCCACATCCGCGATAACCCGCAACATCGAGCTGCCGTCGCCGAGCACGGAATCGAGCCCATTGACATGGTCGTGGTGAATCTCTATGCCTTCGAAATGACGGCTTCTAAGCCGGGCGTCGAGTTTCAAGACATCATCGAAAACATCGACATCGGCGGCCCGTCGATGGTGCGCTCCGCGGCTAAGAATTTTCAGGATGTCGCTATCGTGACCTCCCCGTCCGACTACGACGCGATTGGCAAAGAGATGCAGGCCAGCGGTGGGTCGCTCTCGCTCCGAACCAAGTGGCGGCTGGCGCAGAAGGCATTCGCCACCACCGCAGCTTACGATTCCGCGATTGCCTCGACCCTGGAGCGCATCGTCGCTCCCGAGACGGCAGTGTTTGACCTCAGTGCAGGAGAGGGCTTCCCCCCGACTTTACGGCTGTCGTTTAACAAGGCATTCGATCTTCGCTATGGCGAAAATCCACACCAAAAAGCAGTGTTGTACAGCGACAGCTCCGGAAGAGGCGTGGCCAACGGCAAGCAACTCCAGGGCAAGGAACTCAGCTACAACAACATCGTCGATCTCCAAGCTGCGTGGGACCTGGCGCAGGAATTTGCAGAGCCCGTCGTCGCCATCATCAAGCACACCAATCCCTGCGGCACGGCGATAGCTCCCACATTGTCAGAGGCCTACAAGCGGGCTCTGGAATGCGATCCGGTTTCGGCTTTTGGCGGCGTGATCGGCGTCAACCGTCCCATCGATGCCGACACTGCGACCGAAATGGCCAAGCTCTTTCTGGAAGTGATTGCCGCGCCGGGCTTTGACGCCGCTGCGCGTGAAATCTTCGCCGCCAAGAAGAATCTCCGCCTCGTCGAAGTCGTCCCCATGGAGCAGGAGTGGGTGCTGAAGAATGTCTCGGGCGGCGTGCTACTGCAAGACAACGACGTGCGCCTGCTGACCGATGCCGACCTGAAAGTCGTCAGCCAACGCCAGCCTACCGAGCAAGAGATGCGCGACTTGCTGTTTGCCTGGAAGATCTGCAAACACGTAAAGTCCAACGCCATCCTCTACGCGCGCAACGGCCAGAGCACCGGCGTCGGCGCCGGACAGATGAGCCGCGTGGACTCGGCACGCATCGGCGCGATGAAGTCGGTGCTCGGGATCAAGGGATCGGTGGCGGCTTCCGACGCGTTCTTCCCGTTCCCCGATGGCGTCGAGGTCATCGCCGAAGCTGGTGCAACCGCCATCATCCAGCCCGGCGGCTCGGTGCGCGACCAGGAAGTCATCGACACAGCGAACAAGCTGGGTCTGGCCATGGTTTTCACGGGCGTGCGCCACTTCCGGCACTGACGTACCTGCTGAGTGGCACTAGCATTCGCGGTATGCTGTTGCGAGGAGGCTCAATGCGATCCACTAGGTGGTCAGTGTTGGCAGCCACTGTTCTTCTTCTCTGTTCGCTCACGCACAGAACGAAGCGCAAATGGACGAGTGGGCTAAAGCAGAAGTGAATCAGATACGGCCCATCGTTCAGAAGATCAAGGCCTGCCCACAGCGCACAGTTTCCGCGAGCAAAGGCGCGACGTTCATCGAGGGCCCTCCGTACAACGTCACGTGGGACGTTGTGGCCTCCAAGTCCATTTGTGCGCCGTATGCGGGCTACATCGAATTGATCGTCGCTTTGCGCGTGGTTGCCAATGACGAACAATGCAAGAAGTCTCACACTGATTGTTCTGCACTTGCGAGCTCCATGGACAGCCGACCTCCGATGGTCCTCCGTTACGAGTACGATCTTGCACCAGATGGACTGAATTTGGTGAAAGCGCTCGCGAGAGGTGAAAACGAGAACAAGTGGGTTGACCGCGCGATGAGGGGCGACTCATGTTGGGAGGGCGCTGCGAAGCCGTAGCGCAAAATCCAAATGGACCATGCCGAAACGGTTGCGAAACTCGTTCTCAAAGCCTCCCTGCCGGGAGCGCGTTTGGAGTATCGCCTTGCGCAGCCCAACGGAGAGTATGATTTTGCTCTGCATTACCCCAACGGCACTATCGCCGCTCTGGAGGTGACATCGTCCGTCGATCAAGCTCAAGTGCAGACTAACGTCGCAATTCAGGATAAGAAGAAAGGTGGATCAATTATCCGAGCCGTTCAAACCAAGAAAAGCTGGATAATTTTCACCACTCCGAATGCCCCAATCAATAAGATCAGGGACAGGATCGACGAGTATCTTTGCAAGGTGGAGCTTGCAGGGACTGAAAACTTCTCTTGCACAGGTGAGGGCCCTCCTTGTGTTCAAGCGATTTGCCACGACCTCGAGGTTCTGCGCGGATCGGTCATTCTGGGAGGAACACCCCAGAGGATATACATCAGCGGTCCGGGCGGAGTCGGTGCGATCGGTGCAGACACAGTAATAGCAGCCGGCGAGAAAGAAGCTTGGAAAGAGGACAACCGCACGAAGCTTGCTAAAGGCGAGAACAGATGAACGCCATATCGTTGTCTATATTCACATATCGAATGGGTTATCCTGGATGGCCCTCACCAGCTTTGATCCACCACTAATTCCGCCGAGTCTCCCCGCCGAAATAACGCACATCTGGTTGCTTAGTGAGGCCGAGCAAGCCGACGAGTTTGTTATTTGGCGTGCGAGCGCCAAAGAGCCTTGGCGTCGCCTCAGGGTGAAAGTACCAAATGGGGAGAAATTGAACTGCTGCCTCTGGTTGCGTCAAGGCAGGTTGGATATCTTCTTCCCCGCAATCACCCGCGGTATCCCCTGCAAATCCGGCACCACGCGGAAGTCATCCCACATTGTGGGATCGACCAACTCTAACACCATCTCCCGCATGGAGTAGCCAATCTCCATCGCCAGCCAACCGCCGGGCTTCAGCGCGGCGTACGCCTGCATGATCAGCGGACGAATGACATCCAGGCCACTCTCGCCCGAAAACACCGCCATCCTTGGCTCGAACTCAAACACTGATCGCTGCACCTTGGCGGCTTCGTTTCTGCCGACATACGGCGGATTGCTCACCACGAAATCGAAATCGTGGACCCCACTCACCGCTTCCAGCACATTGCTCTGCAGAAATTTCACCCGGCCATCCAACTGCAGCCGCGCAGCGTTGGCGCGGGCGATTTCCAGCGCGTCCGCGGAAAGATCGACCCCGAATACTTCAGCCTTCCTCAATTCATTCGCCAGCGCCAGGGCAATACATCCCGAACCCGTCCCCACATCGACAATACGGGGCGCGGGAACTGCATGCGCCAGTTCCAACACCGTCTCCACCAGGTGCTCAGTCTCCGGCCGCGGAATCAGCACCGCCGGCGACACCACGAAATCCAATCCCCAGAACTCTTGATGTCCAGTGATGTATTGCGACGGCATACCCGTCGAACGTTGCGCGATGACTTCGTCGTAGCGGGCCTGTTCTTCGGAATTCAGTTCGCGCTCGGGATGCGCGTAAAGGTAGGCGCGATTCACCCCAAGCACGAACATCATCAACGTCTCGCCGTTGAGCCGGGACGAGCCCACGTCGGCAGATTCCAACCGTTCTACCGCCGACGCGAGCGCTTGCTTGAGTTGCACGGGGAGATTCTACAGGCTGCGATAAAATGCGCGGCACAGCGTGTCTTGAAAGGGCACGGCTTCACAGGCTGTTAAAAAAGGATTGTCGCTTTATTTTAAAAGGGCATGGCTTTAGCCATGCCGCAAGAGTCCCTTATTCTTGTCATTCCCCGTGCGCTTCGGCGCACGGGGAATCTGCTTTTCCGGCCTCTGAAGCCGTGCCGCAACCATCGCACAAAATGTAGGGTTTAGCCCCTGAGGGAATTCGATTCCCTGCCCGTACTGCATATACCAGACCAGCGCTAGGCCAACACCGTCGATTCCGCCTTCAGCTTCTCCGACTGGAAGTGCGTGATCAGCGCATCGATCATGGGCTGTAGCTTGCCGTCCATGAACTCCGGCAACTGGTGCGCGGTGAAGCCGATGCGGTGGTCGGTCACGCGGTTCTGCGGAAAGTTGTACGTCCTGATCTTCTCGCTCCGATCGCCCGATCCCACCATAGCCTTGCGTTCCTTGGCGAGCGCGTCCTGCTGCTTCTGCTGCTCCATTTCGTAGAGACGGGCGCGCAGCACGCGCATTCCCTTTTCGCGGTTCTTGATCTGCGACTTCTCGTCCTGGCAGCTCACCACGGTGTTCGTCGGCAGGTGCGTGATGCGCACCGCCGAATACGTAGTGTTCACCGACTGCCCGCCCGGACCCGACGAACAGAACGTATCGATGCGAATGTCCTTCGCCTCGATCTTCACGTCCACATCTTCCGCTTCCGGCAATACCGCGACTGTAACTGCCGAGGTATGCACCCGGCCTTGCGTTTCGGTCTGCGGCACGCGCTGCACCCGATGCACGCCGCTCTCGTACTTCAGCCGCGAATACACGCCCTGACCTTCGATGATGGCGATCACTTCCTTCAGCCCGCCCACACCCGAGTCCGAACTCGACAGCACTTCCACCTTCCAGCGATTGATTTCCGCGTAGCGGTTGTACATGCGGAACATCTCCGCCGCAAACAGCGTCGCTTCGTCCCCGCCGGTTCCCGCGCGGATTTCCAGGATGACATTCTTCTCGTCGTTCGGGTCCTTGGGCAGCAGCAGGACCTTCAGCTCTTCCTCGACCTCATGCACGCGCTTTTCCAGCTTTGTGAGCTCCTCGTGCGCATAGGCAAGCATCTCGGGATCCGTCTCACCCTCAACCAACCCCTTGCTCTCTTCGATGCCGCGCGTCAGGTCCTTAAACTCGCGGTACTTCTCGACGATGGGAGCGATCTCGCTATGCGCCTTCGCAGTCTTCTGATAGCGCTGCGAGTCGGAGACAATCTCCGGTGACGCCAGAGCCCTATTCAGCTCTTCGTACCGCAATTCGGTTTGTTCTAATCGTTCAAACATGGATGTCTACTCCAGCCCGCTTCGCACCAACACGCGCGCAGGCCAGACACTTCATTCTACGGGAACATGAAAACGGAACTTGGTAGAGCCGGCCTTCAGAGCCAACCCTGATCTGCCGAAGACCACCGTCCCAAGTGCTCAGGTAGAGCCGGCCTTTAGGCCGGCGTCGAATCCGGTTGAAAGACCTTTGGGCTTTAGCCCCTTCAGTTCCGCACACTCAAAATTGAAAGAGCAATTCATAGCGGCGGGCGCATCGGGGCCCCCGACACGCGCTGCTTTTGCGCGTGTTGGGGTGATCGCCGCTAGGCAATCACCAGTTCGCCGCCGCGAACTTTTTCCAGCTCCATGGCTTCGTTGAGTGCAATGATGGCAGTTTCCACCTGGTCGTCTGACGGCTGCTTGGTCGTGATCCGTTGCATCCACAATCCCGGCTTGGTCAGCAGCGCGAACAGCGACTTCCCATGCTTGGCGGCGAAGCGAATCATCTCGTACGAAAGCCCGGCAATCAGCGGCAGCAGCGCCACCCTTAACGCGAACCGCGCCCAGAACGTGTGCACCGGGAACAGCATGTAAATCACGATCGAAATCAGCATTACCGTCATGAGGAAGCTGGTTCCGCAGCGCGGGTGAAACGTCGAATACGTCTGCGCCCGCTCGACCGTCAGCGGATCGCGCGACTCAAACGCGAACACCGTTTTGTGCTCGGCGCCGTGATACTGGTACACCCGCCGGATGTCCGGCATCAGCGACACGCCCCAGATAAACAGCAGGAAAATCGCGATGCGCACCACGCCATCGACCACGTTAAACATTACCTGGTTGCCGAACAGGGGATAGGCATTCTTCAGCTTGGTGGCCGCCACCAGCGGAACGAACTTGTACAGCGCGATGAAAAATCCCACCGATAGAACAATGTTCAGCGCCGCGACCCATCCGCTGATCTCGGCCTTCTTGCCATTCTCGTCCGCCGGAACCTGGTCCAGCGCCACATCGGCCGAATAGCGCAGCGCGCGGAAGCCCAGCACCATAGCCTGTCCCAGCGTCATGACGCCGCGAATCACCGGCCATCCCATCCACGGATGCTTCTCCGAAAGCCGCTCCAGCGGCTCCGAATGCGTCGAAGTCGTGCCATCGGGCTTGCGCACCGAGATACCCCAGGCATGCGGCGAGCGCATCATCACGCCCTCCAGCACGGCCTGCCCGCCGACCAGGGTCTCCTCGCCACTTTCCAGCGCAGGCAGGAGTTGGACAGCAGTCATGAAACGAAGGTATTGGCGCAATTTTCCCATAGCGATTGGATGTTCCTCGGAAGCCAACGACGCATACATCGGCAGTATTAAGGGTAGCAGGTTCGGAGGGAGTGTCAAACCGGGAACGGGTAAGGGACCGCAATACTCACGCCATCTATTACTTAACCGTCATCCCGACCGGAGCCGCCGTTTCGGCGGCGGAGTGGAGAGCCTGCCCGCGAATCCGGAAGACTGGACGTGAAGCAGCTTTGCTCACTACTCCACCGGCGTGCACGGAGCCGTCGAAGTCGAGTCGACATGGACGGCACTCGAGCGCGCTGCGGGAATAAGCGAAGACCCAGGTTGGCGCCGAAAAGACCGGCGCAAACCTGGGGCATCCGGTTCGAGGCGAATTCTTGTGGCGGGACGCCCAGCGACCCGCCACCCTTTATCTACTTGGCTTCGGCAGCCTCATGCGCTGCTGCCTTATTTTCGGCGGCCCTCACAGCCGCGAGAAACGAGTCCGTGCCAGCCGGGGCGCGCACGTCACCGGATAACGTTTTGGCGAACGGAACATTCTTTCCGTAAAACGCCTTGGTGGAATCGTTGTCCTGTTGGATCACCGAGCCATCTACCGCGACTCCGGCAAATAAACCCTTGGTACGCGAGTAGCTCAATGCTTCCGTGTTCATCTTCCAGTCTGTACCTGCCGAAGCGTGCCGTCCCACTGGACCTGCGGCTGCCGACGCTTCTCCGCTGAGTTCGAACTTACTGGAAAGCAATTTCTTCACACCTGCATCATTCATGAAGAGCACAACGAGGTCGACTTCCTGCGCTCCCGCCTGGAAACCAAAATTGCCGCCGCCAATCGAGATGAAAGCTGGCGCGCTCCAGCCGTTCTTAGTCCGGCAGGTGACGACTCCGCGTCCATGCTCTCCCCCGACGATGAATCCACCCTTGCCCATGTTTGGAATCACCGCGATGCACTTGGCGCCCGTGAGTACTTCCTCCGGAATGCCTTTATCCGGCGCAGCCATGATCTCGTGCAAGGATGTCCCGGCTGCCTGCAGGCGATCTTCCGTCGCAGGCCGTCCAGATTTGGCAAACGCGAAAGTCGCCAGGGACAACGTCAAAAAACCGATTGCGTATTTCTTCATAAAACACTTCCTTTTTCATTCCACTTTGTTTTTGTGGACGAACTTGTGAGTGGCGATTTCCGCCGTGAAAGATCAGGCTGTTCTGCGACCGCTGACCAGATTGATGACCAGGACCACCACAGCAATGACCAACAGAATGTGGATCAGGCCGCCCGCTATGTGGAAACTGAATCCGAGTAGCCACAGAATCAAGAGAATTACCAAAACTGTCCAGAGCATTTGCTCCTCCTTGGCCTGGTTGAAAGAGTTAGAGGTTGATGTTAGGCAGATGGGCAGATATTCCCTCACTACCGGTGTTCAGTCGGGAAGTTGCTGTCTTGCGGTCAGCAAGGTTGAGAGTCGTCGAATGTAACTGCGAACTTCAACTAGATCCGGCCGAGCAACAACAAAATGACCACAATGACGAGCAGCAGACCCATCCCGCCGCTAGGGAAATACCCCCAGGAACGACTGTGATTCCAGGTCGGGAGAGCACCCACCAGAAACAAGACCAACAAAACAACCAAGATGGTTCCAAGCATACTTTCCTCCTTTACCTATAAGAGTCCAGTGCCGGGCGAGTGCGATTTTCCTGAGCACTTTCGCGGGCCGGATTTGTCGCGATCAAACTCGCGATTGTTGTTAGCAGATTGTGAGAGGGCTGTCCTTTCAGGTAAAAGCGATCGGCAATGACGCCCGCGGGAATGGCGTCTCCCTGGTAATTGCCGCTCATCGCAACAATCGAAACAGACGGATGGCGGCTGCGTACATGCGAGATCAATTCGACTCCCGACATAAGCGGCATATTGAGATCGGTGACGATCAGATCGGGGAGCGCTCTGCTCAGGTGCGATATCGCACTGACGCCATCGTCTGCCGTGGTTACGTCGTACCCGGCGGATATCAGCAAGATCCCCAGACACTTCCTGACGGTTGGGTCGTCATCGACTACAAGAATCTGGGCTTTTGATCGGTTCGACATCTAATTTCCAGTCTGTGACAGATAGAACAGCAATTCACTTCCTTACGATGTCACGCGTAAGCCGCACCAGTATGGTCAATACAGAACACATCAGTTGTGGATGATTTGCCGGCGACTCCAGGTAGAGGGCTATTTCGGTGGCCGCGGAAGAAACTCGGGTGTCCCGTTTCGAGGACACCCGCAATCCAACTCCGGGCAACTGCGACTCCGTTAACACCAGCATTGCCGGAAGTGATCAGTTCTATTTGGAGCTAATTATCGAGTTGCGTTGGCCCAGTCCACTGTTTGGTCTGTGAGCTTCGAGCTAAGCATGTCTCGATTGTTTGATGGGTTATCGCTTTGCGGACCAGCCAGATTTCAATCGGATTGCGCCGGCGAGGATTCCAGTACCGAGCAAAGCCAAGGTGGCTGGTTCAGGTGTGGACGAGGGGCCCTGGGTGTTGCCAACATTGTCAGCGATGGTGTCAATCTGCGGTCCGCTGTTGGCGATGCCACGACCGCTATAACTCACAAGTGTGGGAGTGTCATAAATCGACTGAGCTGAGAAGTTGCCCAGGCCCACGCCGCTGGGTTGGCCGAGGATCGTCGAGCCCGTGGTATACGCCCAGGTAATGTTAAAGATATTTGCATTGTCCGTCGGCACTACGTCATCGGGTGTGAAGCCGAGCTTCTGGGCGGTGCAAGTCCAACCGGCCGGGCCGGCGCACGACCCTGCCACGTAACCGGCGAAATCGTAGATCGTAAAGAACCCAGCAAATGTCAGGTTCGCATGCGGAACGGGATTTGACGTCGGAGCAAAGCCGCTATTGACGTTTTGATCCTTCGACAACTGAAGGTTGTAAATCCAGGTGTATGGCCCTGTGCCGGCGATAGTTGTGCTGGTAGGGATGATGTTGGCCATTGCGACAGTACTGAGTGTCAGCGCAAGCATGCAAAACAACGCGAGTCGTTTCATCAAAAGGTGTTTCCTCCTAGAGTTGCGAGTCCGAGACGGTTGGCCCCAAGTCGATGTATCTACGCTGAGGATGTTTACCAGGACTCACATTCATCGATTAGAGCCTTATCGGCCGGAGGTGTACGGTCACAATTGCTCAGCTTAAGAACATTCATATTGGGAGAGTATTGGATAACGGTCATCTCACTCCGACACTAAAGGCGAGCACTTGCTGCCCGTGCTCGCCTCGTTGTGTGCACGAATAATGTAGAAGAAGTGTATAAACCGGGTTGCTTCTATCCTGTGTTTGTTAAAAAGATACCGACCGGCGTCTGCATGGACTATTTGGTTGTCAACTCCGCCAGCTTTCCTTTCAGCTTTACAACGGCCTCCTTAGCATCGCCGATGCGCTGTTGAATTTTGCCGGCATTCTTTTCGGCTTTCCCCTCGGCTTTCAGCGCGCGGTCATTCGTGGCCTGTCCGACCTGCTCCTTGATTGTTCCTTTCACTTCGTGGAAACTGCCTTTAAGCTTATCCTTCGTACTGGTTTTCATATTTCTCCTTGGCCGTCGTGAGGCTCAAAGTGCGACCCTTCTGAATCTCTCGAGGCTGTCACTCTTGTAGCTCCGCAGAGTTCAGGAGTCTGAGCAGAATTGAACATCACTGAGATGGTCTTCGCATCATCTCGAAATGCGCAAGGTGAGGGTCCAGAGCGCCGGGCCCTGTTTTCTGGGTACATAAATCGCTGTTCCTACAATGGCCGTAGAGAAGATGGCCGCTCCCGATCAGGTTGCGGCGGGTCGGCCAAATTTAGGCACAGCCAGCAGCGGTCAAAAGGATACAGCTATTTCGCCGTTCCTGCGCCTAACCTCTGATTGAGGCAATTCCAATGAAAGCACTTACAACTCTCGGAACAGCAGTCCTGTTTATATCTCTCGGATCTATTGTTCCTGCGTTGGCGCAACACGAACAAGAGCAAGCCAAGCCGGAGCAGAAACAGACACAGGAGCACGCCCCGCAACAAAACCAGCAGAAAGCCCAGCCGCAGCAGGCCCAACAGCACAACCAGCAGGCGCAACAACAGCAGCACGCCCAGCAACAAAACCAGCAGAAAGCCCAGTCGCAACAGGCCCAACAGCACAACCAGCAGGCCCAGCAACAACAGCATGCGCAGCAACAGAACGAACAGAAAGCGCAGCAGCAACAGGCTCAGCACCAAAATCAACAGAACCAGCAGGCCAAGCAACAGAGCCAGAAGAATCAGCAGCATGCGCAGCAACAGAACGAACAGAAAGCGCAGCAGCAACAGGCTCAGCACCAAAATCAACAGAACCAGCAGGCCAAGCAACAGAGCCAGAAGAATCAGCAGCACCAGCAACAGGCCCAGCAGCACAACTACAACCAGCAGCCGGTACAGCACTCTCAGGAACAGCAGCGCGCCCAGCAGGCCGCATGGCAGGACCACCGCTCCCAGAACTGGCATTCCGACCACCGCGACTGGCAGCAACGCGGCGGCTATAACGGATACCGCATCCCCGAAGACCGTTACAACGGCTACTTTGGACCAAGCTACGCATTTGTTATCTACAACCAGCCTTACATGGTGGTTGGTGGTTTCCCGCGCTTTCAGTACGGAGGCTATTGGTTGAGCGTGGTTGATCCGTGGCCAAACTCATGGGCGAACAACTGGTATCAGACCGACGACGTCTATGTGGTCTATGAGAACGATGGGTATTACATGTACAACCGCAGACACCCGCACGTCGGCATTGCCATTAGCGTGTCGATGTAAAGCTTTTTCCGGTGCGGGGTCGGAAGTAGTTTGCATGTTGGATTGCGTCGACCCCGCGGAAGTACCACGCGCTTGAGCCCACTCCCCACGACAACAGTGTCGACCGTGAATGGCTCGCACGCTAGTTCGGTCGCGATTGCAGAAGCTCTTCCGCCTGCTTCAGATCGAGATCGCTGGACACGGGTTCGAAGTCTGATCGTGTCTCATGTTGTTGCTTGCTGATCGTCTTGAAGAGCAACATTCGTCCAGAGACGCTAATGTCTATGAGGTGCGTCTTCCAGTGAGACGAGCTGACTTGAGTCCGCTCAATCTCAAACGTCCCGCCTTTGGCGAGCCGCCCAAGAAGTCCGAATCCAAAATCGACATTCTCCAGCAAATGCCCGTTGATGTGCGCCAGCCGTTTCTGCTGGGGATTGACGAGGATCGTTCCGGCCATGCTCTGGAGAGCCTTGGATTCCATCGTAGGAGGGATAAATGTTGGGTCGGGCCAGAAGTTAAGCCGCACATAGGCGCCATCCCAGCCATCGTATTGAAACAGGAAGGCGCCGGGCAAGAGGCGCACAAAATTCTCTAATCGGCGCTCGTCCGCATCGTTCTGTTTCTTGATCGCAAGCTGCTGGCTGGGGTCACGAATGAGTTCCTCCTGCCGCACCGACTCCTGCTTTTGCTGAAGTGAATCCAGGGGCGCGCCATTAATCGCGAGCAAACGGTGGACCGGACCGTCTTTCGTTTCAATCTCAATTTGGGTCACTTTCTGCAGGTCGACTGTTTTAGTGACGTGGTACATCCAGTTGCTGTGTTCTGTTGTCCTATCGGTCAGTTCATTCGCCACAACATCCTTCATGAGATCGCTCGCAGAAGGCTGCAAGTCCGCTCCGACAGTGCCTGAGTAACAGGGACATCCGAAGAGAAGGATCACCACGATAGGAAGAATGACGTAGTTCACACGCGTTTAGATGCATAACAATTAGCCGCTGGTAGAGTTTATTTCAGTCTTCCCCTCTTTCAGACAGTGTGAGCATATTTGTACATACTGGACACGCGGGTGTGGCCTAACCTTGTGGATAGCTGAATATCTGGAAGGCGCTCCGCCTCTCACCTATCCGTGTCATTACCGGCGCTCGCAGTTACCAGGGTTCATCGGTCCGCGACGGCGGTGCAAGAGAAAGCGGTCTCAAACTTAGGAATACAACAAAGCAGCTTCTACCGGAAGCAGAAGAAGGTAAAAGAACATGCCGTTACTTCAAGTTGTCGTGGCCCTGATCGTTGTCGGAGTCCTTTTGTGGCTGGTCAATCGCTTCATCCCCATGGCGGGTTCCATCAAGTCTATTTTGAATGCTGTGGTGGTGATAGCCGTCGTGTTGTGGCTGCTGAATATCTTTGGGCTGATGCAGTCTCTCACCAACATTCACGTCGGCAGACCGTAACGGAGACGAATGACCTGCAGGAAGAACTTCGAAACCAAGAGTAGAAGAATGTGTGCACCATGAACAATTACAGCTCGAATGCGGCAGGAAAGTTGGGGCAGCCTTGAGAAAAGAGATGGGGAGGAACTGCCGAGCGATCTCGATCCGCATTCTAGCCCTGTGGTTGGTAACTCTGATGTTCAGTGTCGGCGGGTCGGCGTACTCCGTGCTCACCCACGAAGAGATCGTTGACCTGTTGTGGGCCGATCAGATCAGGCCGCTCATCCTCAAGCGTTATCCCAGTCTCTCCGAAGAGCAGATCAAGGAAGCCCATGCCTACGCTTATGGCGGGGCAGTCATTCAGGATCTTGGCTACTATCCGTTCGGCAGTGTCGAATTCAGCGACTTGGTGCATTACGTTCGTACCGGGGACTTCGTTCGTGAACTATTAGAGCAGAGCAACGACGCAAACGAGTACGCCTTCGCTCTGGGTGCGTTGTCGCATTATGCGTCGGATATCGCAGGCCATCCGGCAGTCAACCAATCCGTCGCGATTGAGTATCCGAAGCTAAGGGCGAAGTATGGGAAGTCAGTCCGTTATGCGCAGGACAAAGTCGCTCATCTGAAAACAGAGTTCGGCTTCGACACCGTACAAGTGGCCCGGAATCGTTATGCTTCACCGCAGTACCACGATTTCATTGGATTTCAGGTGTCGAAGTCGCTGCTGGAACGAGTTTTCCCAATCGTGTACGGGCTGGAACTGAAAGATGTGCTGCCCCGCGAGGATCTCGCGATTGGCTCCTATCGTTATTCGGTCAGCCGCCTGATCCCGGAAATGACTCAGGTCGCGCTGCAAACCCATAAGAAGGAACTGATGAGCGAGACCCCCAATTTCGCCAAGCAGAAATTTTTGTACCGTCTTTCCCGTTCCGACTACGAGAAGGAATGGGGAAAGGACTACGTGCGGCCGGGTTTGGGCACACGGATCCTGTCATCGCTCTTGCGATACATGCCCAAAGTTGGGCCGTTCAAGGGGCTGGGGTTCAATAACCCGACTGCGCAAACCGAAGATCTGTACATCAAGAGCATCAACACTACTGTCGATCAATATCGCGCCCTTCTCGAAGAAGTCCGCGCCGGCAAACTTGTGCTGGCCGACTGCGATCTCGACAGTGGGAATCCAACAAGGATAACTGAGTACTCACTTACGGACTCAACTTACGACAAGCTGCTTGGTCAATTGGCCAGCAGCAAGTTCGACCAGACGACGCCCGAGTTGCGCGACAATATTTTGCAGTTCTATTCTGGCGTCCCGGCTTCTGCGCCGACCAAGGACGACAAAGCTTCATCGGCCGATGTACTCGCATGGCTCGATCAGCTAAGAGCTGTCAATCCGGTTCCGGGCGCTGAAGCCGTCACTGCCCGTTGATGAATAGTCCTGTTCCTCGGAAGCTTAGTTATGCCAAAGGAGAAACCATGACCACGTCGGAAAATGAAGTTCCCGAAACAACTGCTCCCGCTGAGAAGACGCAAACGCATTCCGGGCAGAGCGCTTCTCCGGTCGCGTCATCGATAAGCGTGCAGACGCTCTGCGGGCGAAGAAGAAAAAGAAACGCACCGCACATCGAGTCGCGTTGAGACGGTCGCACACTGGCGGCTAACGCGGCTGCCTGGTGCACCGTTCAAGCGCTTGAGCAGGTCTTTTGATCTCTACTGGCAACTGACCGCTGGCAACTTCTTTTGATCTGTCATCACGAGGTCGCCGTGGCGACCGAGGGATCTGCTTTACTCACTCCGACAATGAGGGTGTGGGAAGCCGTGTGAACCAGAAAAGTGCACCAACCTACTGGGGTAGAACGGGGCACCCAAGTTAGTTTGAGGGTTGGCCGGGCCACGCATTATAAAAGGGCGCCCCTTTCGCAGTAGGTTATGGTCGCTGCGCTGAAGCAGTAACTCAACCTGACGAAAGAAACACCCGATGGATAGCATCAAGTATATCGGTCTGGATGTCCACCGCGACACCATCTCGGTGGCCGTGCTGGACGCTGACGGCAAGCTGGTGATGCAGTCGGTGATTGCCACCGGCAGCAGCACCATTCTGGATTTTCTGCGGGGACCGCGTGGGACGTTGCATGTCACCTTCGAAGAAGGCACACACTCGGCCTGGCTGTACGATTTGCTGGTGAGACGAGTGGCGCATGTGGTGGTGTGCAATCCCCGCAAAAATGCACTATTAAAAGCGGGCAACAAGAGCGACGCGATCGACGCCCGCAAGCTGGCGGAGTTGCTGCGGGCGGGGCTGCTGTCACCGGTCTACCATGGCCAGAACAGCACGGCGGCGGTGAAGCATCTGGGGTGCAGTTATGCCGCGCTGACGGAAGACATCACCCGCGTCATGGGGCGGCTGAAAGCGCTGTATCGCGGCCAGGCGATTGCCTGCGCCGGCAAGAAGCCGTACGGATCACGGCATCGCGAAGAGTGGTTGGCGCAGTTGGCCGACAGCGGGTTGCAGCACTGTCGAGAACAAGAGAGAACAGCCCGGGTCGCAGTTCGCCTTCCATTTCTTCAATGCCTTTACAAGCTTGTTCGGGATGGGAATCTCGCGGCCTTTGTAGGCTTTTGGCGAGAAGCCGTACTCGCGTTTATAGCGGACAGCTACGACTCCACGGTTGAGGTTAAGATCGAGCCACGTGGTGTGCATCACTTCCTGCTCCCGCATGCCGGTCATTAGAAAGAACTCAAACCACAGGCGCTCGTCCGCATCGCATGCAGCAAAGAATTTGTCGAGGTCTTCGCGCTCGTAGATTTCAGGTTCGTCCTCAACGTAACGGGGCCAGTCGTTCTTGCTCGCCAGGCCGCCAATCCGATTGGCCTTAAGAAAGGACATCACATTTTCGAACTTGTTGTAGACGGTGCGCGGCTGAAGTTTTTTCACGTCGCGCAAGAATGCTGAAAAGCGGAGCAGATCTCGCCGCTCAATCTGCGTGACCCGAGTCTTGTTGCAGGATTCGAGAAAGTATTCAAGGGCCTTCTTGTAGGCAGCATACGTCTTCGGCTTCTTGCTGATCCTGACATCTTCGAGGTAGCCGGCAACAGCCTCGGCCAACGACACACCGTCGTCCTGGTCCTCATCGACCAGCTTAATGCTGCAGCCTTGCTGCCCAGAATCTGTTGCTGGCGATGGCGTCTTGCCGCTGCGGCGCCGCATCCCGTCCGACGGACTGCCGAACGCGTTTCCCGACCTCGCGCCATTCGAGGTAATAGGCGCCCTCGGGGTGGCGCTGTTCTTTGCCGCCTATGAGGACGTAATCAGGTTTGACGCGGCCGTTAGCCGATATGACGACGGGACAGAATCGTAGACCTTGGGGAGTTCTAACGCGCTCGGTGAGATTGACTTCTTTGTTCACTTGACGGCAACCTTCGGTTTTCGGTATCACCGAAGGTATCACAGCCTGTCAAGTTATTCAAAACAAAGGTGATGGCGGAGAGGGGGGGATTCGAACCCCCGGTACAGCTTTTGACCGTACAACGGTTTAGCAAACCGCCGCCTTCAGCCACTCGGCCACCTCTCCG
>CAVZYS010000020.1:0-229648 GCA_963779555.1 uncultured Acidobacteriaceae bacterium | reverse complement strand
TTACGAAAGAGGCAGGCTATCAACAAAATATTTTTCATTTGCATCTCCGCCAGTAGGGTCGCACATCAGGCCACCCGAAAGATATTGGAAAGCGATGCCTGACATACGGGTATCACTTCGCTTCTTCGATGAGTGGGGCGACCGGCGCAGACGAAAGTCCCCACTCAAGATCGCTTCGCGCCCTTGAATGGGGCACCCTCGGGAAGACTTTTTGGGTTTGACCGGGGCGTTACCCGGGCCACCCGCCGTGAGCAAAGAAAAACGCCCTCAAACCTCATTAAAGAGGAAGGATTGTTGAGGGCGTCGTTAAGTTGTCAAGCACATTCTGCCAATGAGCTCAGTGCCTGCGTCGGTGACGCCGGTCACGGGCAGGTGTTCAGTCCGAAATGGCCCGTCGGTAGGAGTGCGCTTTGGGTACGATAGCGCAGGGCAAAGGCCCCACATTTGCCAAGGGCAGGCAAATATGGGCCACGGGATATGTGGGCCACCAGCCCGGCCACGCGTGTATTTTTCGCATGTAATACACGCGTCTGACTTTCGTCAGTAGTAATATCCGGATCATGGACGATGGAAGTACCCCGGGCGGTTTCGAATACACAGCCTACGAACACTGGAACTATCACCAGTTAATCTTCTTTCCAGAAGGGCAGGAAAAGACTTGGCTCAGCATGAGTCAGAGTTTTTATCGGGCGAGCAAACAATTGGTCGAGGGAGTTGTGAATGGCAGCCTTCGGGAAGATATTGAGGGTCGCGCGGCTCTGTTCCTGTTCCGTCACTACCTCGAACTGGCCTTGAAAGACATCACTCTCGCCGGACGCTACCTAACTGCTGACGGCGGCCTGACCGATGAGGAGGTAAAAGCGATCAAAAGCGGCCATTGCTTGGCGGATCTGTGGAAGCTCGTATTGAAAGATGCCCGCCCGAAGATGCCCCAAGATGCTCCTTGGGAGAATTATGACTGCGAATTCGCGGAACTCTGCATCGGGGAATTCGATTCTGCCGACAAGAAAGGATTTGCGTTCCGTTACCAAGGGGAGGGCGGAGAGCGTGCCCATATAGATTTTGGACGACTACTCGTAGCAATGGATCACGTCTATCAAGTACTCGAGGGTATTCTCACTGTGCTGGTCGAGGTACGGGGCGAGATCATGGACTGGCTGCACGAACTCAGGAGCGAAGCCGGATGGTAAGGCTGACCGCCCGACGTGGCGCCACGATCTCTCATCAGAAGTATTGGTGGAGGCGGCGGGAGTTGAACCCGCGTCCGAAAATGCTGTCAGCCAAGAGACTACATACTTAGTCGCGTTCCCAGGTTAGCGCCAATAACGGGCGCGAACCTGGGGCACCCGGCATAAACAAGTCCTCAATTTGTTCCCGCGATATGAACCGGCGAGAATACTAGGCTGTTCGATTTCCCATCGACCATTTCTACTAGGTCAATGTATTCGGAAGGATATTGAACAATAAACGCCTTCGTTCCTCGGGAAGGGACCGGTAATGAATCAATCACCTTACCTTCATTGTACCGCCACGCTGTTTTTCGGATAAGGAACAACTGCGCTCCCGGCTGGAACATCTGGCTTACGGTGGCATCCCATCCGACTGTGATTACGGTACCTGCAGGAACGACCTTGCTCTCATTGAGCTTCTCTCCATTTTCCAGAAGGTACACCTCGGCAAAAACTTTCGTAGGGTGCGACGATCGTTTGGCAGTCGTTGGAAGTTTCTCAGTCTCGGTTCCACCCGGTTGAGGTTTGGTCGGCAATGACAAACTGGACGATGCGGAATGCTCAACTATCGAGCCTGGCGTCTTGCCTGTTGTGGAAGATGGTGCAGGATAGCTCTGGGCGGTTGTAGGCTGTTCTGCTGTGGTTGGGGAGGCCGCCGTGGATGATATGGGAGCTGCGGGAGAAGGCGCTGGACCGGGTCTGTTAATAACCTGACTTACGATTCCAACGACTCCCGCGCTCGCGAGCAAGGGGACGAGCACGTAGCGCAACCACCACTTTGCTCCGCTCTCAATCTCGGCCATGCTGGACATTCTACACGACTTATCCACACCCTTGACCTTCCTCGCCCATCTCCTAAACTGAAGTCAATAGCCGTTCCCCACGGCAATTTGAATGATCCAACCCGTTACAATCGACACCATCAACAAAGACCTCGAATCGGATCGCCGGTGGAGGGGGCGTCGTCATCCTCAATGGACTTAAGCACCACGACTGGTTTGAACGCCGTCGTGCATGTGGGCCCATCCACAGTTGGCGTCGACACCATATACAAGTCCAAAGGCAAGATTCCGGTGGAGTTTCTGCGCGGGTGCGGCGTGCCGGAGGAATTCATTGAATTTGCGCGGTCGATTGGGCGGAATCCGATTGAGTTCTACTCGTGCTTCATCAGCTACGCGCACGAAGACAAGCTGTTTGCGCGGCGGCGATGATGCGCTGCAGGGGCGGGGCGTCCGGTGCTGGCTGGATGAGAAGCAGATGCTGCCGGGCGATGACATCTACGAACAGGTGGACCGCGGGATTCGGCTGTGGAAAGCAGTTGTCAGTGGCCGGTTGTCAGTTGTCGGTTCGATCTTCCCACCCTTTCGCCGACAGCGGGCGAAAGGATGGGGCACCCGCCAAAGAACGCGAACTGATGAAAGAACGCGAGCGGAAGGTGCTGGCGGTGATTCCGCTGAACCTGGACGGGTATCTGCTGAGCGGGGAGTGCGGCGTTGTGAGCGTGAGGCCGTGTTAGCCGCACGCTGGTCATTTGATGGTCGAAACGAAAGGACCCACACAAGCCAAAACCGGGCTTGTGTGGGGCACCCGCAAGGCCAAGCCGGTGCGGTCGCGGCTGGCGGCGGACTTTACGGGTTGGGAGCAAGATGCGCAGAAGTTCGAAGCGCAGGTGGAGAACGTGATCAAGGCGCTGCAGGGCGGATGACGGCGGGAGGGAGCGGGCTCCGGAGGGGAGGTTGTGAAAGGCAGTTGTCAGTGGCCGGTTGTCAGTTGTCGGTTCGATTCTTCCCACCCTTTCTCAAAAGAAGGGAAAGGATGGGCATCCACATCATCGCGGCGCGAAGAAAGAGCAGATCCCTCACTTCGTTCGTGATGACAAACGTGTAGAGCGGCGGTCAGCAGCGATTGAAGAGCAGATCCCCCGCGCCTCCGCAGCGGAAGGGATGACAAACCGATAGGGGACGCGGGATGTGGCGCCGAAGCGTCGCACTACCCAGCTGGTTTGTCCCTGCATGTTAAAATTCGAAGGGAAACCCCGCTTGAGAAGTGTGTCTTGATCGAGCTAGCACCGTCCATATTGTCGGCCGATTTTGCTCACCTTGCTGATGCCGCCAGCGCCGCGGTACGGGGCGGCGCGACAGTCATCCATTGCGACGTGATGGACGGCCATTTTGTACCCAATTTGACCATCGGTCCGCCGGTGGTGGCGTCGTTGCGCAAGGTGGTGGAGGTTCCGCTCGACTGCCACCTGATGATCGAAAATCCAGACGAGTTCATTCCCATGTTCGCAGAGGCGGGAGCCAACTGGATTTCGGTCCACCAGGAGGTTTGCCGGCACCTGAACCGCACCCTGGAGCTGATTCGCAGCCATGGATGTAAGGTTGGGGTGGTGCTGAATCCGGCAACGCCGGTGCAGACCCTGGGTGAAGTACTGGATATCGTTGATTACGTGTTGATTATGTCGGTAAACCCCGGATTTGGAGGGCAGAAATTTCTACCTGCCACGCTGGAAAAAGTCCGCAAATTGACGACTATGCGGGCTGCCAAGGGTTTGAACTTCCGTATTGAGATTGATGGGGGAATGTCGCTCGAAACCATTGGAGCGGCGGTAAAAGCTGGGGTTGAGATTGTGGTTGCCGGAAGTGCGGTCTTTTCCCACGGCAATCCCACAGTCAACGTGGAAGCACTGCTGAAGGCGGCCCACGACGCCACACTTATTCGGGTCTAGAGCAATGCAAGGAATTGTGAAATCAGCACCAGGAAATACAGTGCCGCCGGCTAAAGCCGGCTCTGGTTTCAGATCGATTGGTCGACCGCGGGCTGACGCCCGCGGCTAACACAAATGTCGCCCTGCGGGCTCGATCCAAACGGTGCTGGGATCCGGGAGAGTCAGGGTACAGGCTGAGCCCGAGCGATGCCGAACTGGTCGCCGGAACCGGCATAGGATTTGCTTGATCGCTATAGTTCGCAAGGTTTCCAAAGGTGGTAAGGATGTTTCGTCGTGTTCTTTTATGCGTTCTGATGGCCAGCGCGATCGTGTTTGTTGGCTGTAGCAATAAAAAGTCCGTCAATCCGATCGCCAACATCAACTCCAAGCAGCCCGACAAGGTGCTGTATGACCGCGCCATGGACGCCATGAAGCACAACAAGTTCGACGTAGCGCGGCTCAGCCTGCAGACGCTGATCAACACCTATCCCGATTCCGAGTACGTGGCGCGCGCCAAGCTGGCCATCGGCGACTCGTGGTACGCCGAAGGCGGATCGGCCGCGCTGGCGCAGGCGGAAAGCGAATACAAGGACTTCATCACCTTCTTCCCCAATATGACCGAGGCGAGTGAAGCGCAGATGAAGATCGCCAACATCCATTACAACGAAATGGAGAAGCCCGATCGCGACTACACCCATGCCAAGCGCGCGGAGGAAGAATATCGCCAGTTGATCATGCAGTTCCCGGACAGTCCGCTGGTGCCGGAAGCCAAGAAGAAACTGCTGGCGGTGCAGGAAGTCTTGGCGGAGCGCGAATTCATGATCGCGCACTTCTACTACCTGCGTGAGTCGTGGCCAGCCGCGATTGCGCGCTTGAAGTCCCTGACCGACACGTATCCTCTGTTTAGCGCGGCCGATGAGGCCCTCTACGAGCTTGGCGGCGCCTACGAAAAAGAGGCCGATTTGCTGCGCCGCTCTAAACTGGCCGAAGCTGCCAAGGGGCCGCTGATCAAGACGTACAACGACAACGCTGCCGCCGCCTACGATCGCATTCTGACTCGCTACCCCGAGGAAGATCGAGCAGCCGACGCCAAGAAGCGGCTTGAGGCTTTGGGCAAACCGATTCCCAAGGCAACCCCTGAGGCCATCGCTCAGAACAAAAAGGAGCAGGAGAGCCGCGGCTCACTCAGCACCTATGGCAAGCTGATGGAGAACTTCAAGAAGGGGCCAGACACGTCGGAGGCGGTGAAAGTGGGCGAGCCGACCCTGGTCGATCCCAAGCAGGCCAGCGCTCCTGAAATCGTGCGAGCGGCGAGCGCCAGCGTTATGTCGGCCTTGAATGCAGCCACGAATGCGACCGCGCAGCCTGGGACGGGAACGGCTCCACCGCCGGAAAACGGCGCCACGCCGCGTTCTGACACCCCACCTGCGCCCGGTGCCGCAGCGGGAGGCAATACCGCTCCCGGGGCCTCAACGGGATCGGCAATGGAAGTGGTCAAGAGTCCGCCGGCCCCTAACGCGGACAGCAATGCGATTCCGGAGTTGGGGAACGACCTGGCCCCTGCAGCCAATAGCGCTCTGCCCGGGGCTGCGCCTCCTTTGCCTCCGACGCAGGTGAATGACGCACCCAAGCCCCCCGCTGACCCAGCAGCTGACACTGCAGCGCCGGCTTCCGCCAATGCGAACGCCGCGCCAGCTCCAGCAGCGGACCCAACCACCGAAAGCTCGTCGAAGAAGAAAAAGAAGCACCACTTCCCATTCTAAGGAGAGTTAAGCTTCGTCTTCGGGCCGCCGCTGATTGTGGCGGCCCTTGTGCTTTTACGCGCGTTTTTCCATCCTCTGCAATCCTGTAATATCAAAGGAGTAACGCGTTATTTACTGAACGGACAAGCATGCCTCACGATCTGCCCAAGGCCTATGAACCCGGCGCCATTGAGCCGCGCTGGGCCGAGTATTGGATCCAGGAAAAGCTGTTTCACGTTGACACCCCGTCAGCCGGTTCCACGCAACCCGTCTTCACGCTTACGCTGCCACCGCCCAACGTCACCGGACGTCTGCACATGGGCCACATGCTCAACCAGACGGAGATGGACATCATCGTCCGCTGGCATCGTATGCGTGGGTTCATCACGTTGTGGCTGCCGGGCACGGACCACGCCGGTATTGCGACTCAGGTGATGGTGGAACGGCAGCTTGCGGCAGAGGGCAAGAACCGCCGCGATATGACCCGCGAGGCGTTCGTCGAGAGGGTGTGGAAGTGGAAATGCCAGTATGGCGGCGCCATCCTCGAGCAGATGAAGCGGCTGGGGGCTTCGGTGGACTGGTCGCGCGAGTTCTTCACCATGAGCGATCAGCTATCGCGCGCAGTGCGCGAAGCGTTCGTGCAATTGCACGAAGAAGGACTGATCTATCGCGGAAAGTACATCGTGAACTGGTGCCCGAGGTGCGTCACGGCCGTGTCAGACCTGGAGGCCGTGCACGAAGATACGCCGGGAAAGATCTGGGAGATCCGCTATCCGGTTGTGGGAGAGAAAGGCAAGTACATCATCGTGGCCACGACGCGTCCGGAGACAATGCTGGGCGATACCGCGGTGGCGGTAAATTCGGCGGACGAGCGCTACAAGCATTTGCACGGCAAGAGTGTGCTGCTGCCGCTGATGAATCGCGAGATCCCGATCATCACCGACGACATTCTCGCCAATCCCGAGTTCGGTACCGGCGCAGTCAAGGTCACGCCGTCGCACGATCCTAACGACTTCGAAGCGGGGCTGCGCAACGCGCTGCCGCAGGTTGAGGTGATCAACGAACTGGCGCAGATGAACGAGAATGCCGGGCCGTATGCGGGACTGGATCGTTTTGAGGCGCGGCAAAGAATCGTTGAAGACCTGGAGAAGGGCGGCTTCCTGGTCGGCACCAAGGACTACGTGGTGCCGCTCAGCAAGTGCGACCGCTGTAAGACCATCATCGAGCCGCGGCTCTCGACCCAGTGGTTCGTGAAGATTCAGCCGCTGGCCGACCGCGCCATCGAGGCGGTCGAGAAGGGCGAGGTCAAGTTCGTCCCGGAGAACTACGCCAAGACGTACTTCGAGTGGATGCGCAACATTCACGACTGGTGCATTTCGCGTCAGTTGTGGTGGGGCCATCGCATTCCGGCGTGGTACTGCCAGGATTGCGGCGAAGTGATCGTGGCGCGCGAGACGCCGACGAAGTGCACCAAGTGCGGCGGCAGCAAGCTGGAACAGGACAACGACGTGCTCGACACATGGTTCTCGTCGGGACTGCTGCCCTGTTCGGCGATTGGGCTGGCCGAATAAGACTCCGGATCTCGACGCGTTCTATCCGACCTCGCTGCTGGTCACCAGCTTCGACATCCTGTTCTTCTGGGTGGCGCGCATGATCATGATGAACTGCCACTTCATGCGCGGACACAAGCACGGCGACGTTCCCTTCCACACCGTGTACATCCATGCCCTGGTGCGCGACGCAGATCGCCAGAAGATGTCGAAGATGAAGGGCAACGTGATCGATCCGATTGAGATCATCGAGCATTATGGCACCGACGCGGTGCGCTTTACGCTGGCGTCTATGGCCGCTCCGGGCACTGACATCGCGTTCTCCGAGAGCCAGACCGAGGGCTATCGCGCGTTCGCCAATAAGATCTGGAACGCCTCGCGATTGCTATTCATGAATGTCGACCGAGCGCACGACGCGGGTGTGTGGTCGCTGGCGAGTTCAAGCGCCTCCGGCTGCGGATTTCGCAGCGAAGGGCGTCGCCGGATTTACCACCGGCACGCTGGAAGACCGCTGGATCCTGTCGCGCTTCAACCGCGTGGCGCAAGAGGTTCACGAGGCGCTGGACACCTATCGCTTTCACGAAGCGGCGCATGTGGTTTATCACTTCTTCTGGGGAGAATACTGCGACTGGTATCTGGAATTGATCAAGTCGAGGCTGGCTGACAGCGATCGCGATCGTGCGCGCGCCGCTTACACCAACCTGGTTGGCATATTCGAAGCGTCGCTGCGGCTGCTGTCGCCATTCATGCCGTTCATCACCGAGGAAATCTGGCATGCGGTGTACGACGGGAAGCCGCCACTGAAGTCGATCGCGCTGGCTGCCTATCCGCGGGTGGATGAGAAGCAGATCGATACGGTTGCTGAAACCGAAATGGCCATCCTGCAGGACCTGATCGTTGCGGTGCGCAATATCCGGGCTGAGATGAAGATCGAGCCGAAGCAGAAGCTGACCATCGAAATCCACGCCGACGCTGAGGTTCGCAGCTTGATCGAGCGTAATCGCTCCTCGCTGGAACGCATGGCCAACGTCGAGTCGTTTGCCTTTGTGGAAGCATCTCTTGCGAATGCCGCGGGAGCGCGCAGCACCGCCCGCTTCGATGTGCGAGTCATCTATGAACGGAAGATCGATGCCGCCGCCGAGCGCGATCGCCTGAACAAGGAGTTGCTGCAGATGACTGACGAGATTGGCCGCGCCACTGCGCAACTTGGCAACGAAGCCTTCCTGGCTAAGGCACCGGCGAAGGTCATCGAAGGTTTTAAACAGCGCCGGGCCGAACTGGAAGTGCTGATCGCAAAGGCCAAGTCAGCGTTGGACGAGTTGGGATCAGGGAGCTGAGGAGAGATCGTGGATTGGTCAAGCCGCAGAGTCACTGCAATCCTGGAGAGCGCGCTGCAGGAAGATCGCGCCACCAGCGACGCCACCACGTATGCCTGCATTGACGTAAACCAGCGGGCTGCGGCGACCGTTCTCGCCAAACAGGATTGCGTTCTCGCCGGATTGGGTTGCATTCCACGCGTGCTCGATGTTTTCGCCACGCTGGACGGGACGGTCACCTCGCATCCCGATGTCACCTGCAATTCCGAGGTGTTTGACGGTGTGCGCCTGCGCAAGGGACAGTCCATTGCGGTCATCGTGCATAACGCCCGCGTGATCCTCTCCTGTGAGCGCGTGATCCTGAACATCCTGCAACGCATGAGCGGCATCGCCACCCTCACCCGCCGCTATGTGGATGCAGTTGCCGGCACCAAAACCATTATCCTGGATACCCGCAAGACCGCTCCCGGGCTGCGTGTGCTCGACAAGTGGGCGGTGCGTTGCGGCGGCGGCACCAACCATCGGCTCGACCTGAGCGACGGTGTGCTGATCAAGAATAACCACATCGCACTTGCGGGAGGCGTCGTACCGGCGCTGCAACGCGCTCTGAATAACCGTCGCGGTTCAGGGTTGATCGAGATTGAAGTCCGGTCAATTGACGAACTCAACGTCGCACTCGAACATGGCGCGGAAGCTGTCCTGCTCGACAACATGTCGCCTGAGGCGGTGCGCCAGGCCGTGGAAATGGTTTCGAGGCTCGAGCGCCCGGTCCCGCTGGAAGCTTCGGGCGGCATTAACCTCGAGAATATCCGCGCTTATGCTGAAGCCGGCGTGAACTTCATTTCCGTCGGCGCGTTGACCCACTCGGTACATGCTGTCGACTTGAGCATGCGCATACAGCCGGCATAGCGGGCAAGGCGCCGGAATCGTGCTTCCCCTATCCGTCGCGCTCGCGCATAATTCTCTTATCACGCGATCCACTCCAACTCGTGCCGACTCTGCTCCGCCGGAAAGCCTGACGGATGCTCGCCTCGGCCACATTGTTCGCCTGCTGAGTGACAATGCGACGCTTGTCATCAGCGGCACTCGCATCGCCGAGGAATTGGGCACCACTCGCTCCGAAGTGTGGCGCGCCATTCAGCACTTGCGCGAATTGGGCGTTCGCATTACCGGACATCCTGCCGAGGGATACCAACTCGAATCGGTGGCTGACCTGTTGCTGCCCGACATTATCGGCCCACTGGTAAGTGGCACGCTCTTCAGCTCGAAGATCCGACATTATTTTCGCGTTGGCTCAACCAACGCTGCCGCCATGGAAGCCGCGGCAGAGGGCGAGCCCGAAGGCACCGTATTCCTGGCCGAGCAGCAAACGGCGGGACGTGGGCGAGGCGGCAATACATGGGAGTCCGATCCATCGGACGGCATCTATTGCTCTGTCATCTTGCGTCCGCAACTCTCGCCCGCAGACGCGCTGCTGCTGTCGTTGATCGCTGGCATCGCGGTCGCCGAGGCAGTCGAACAGACGACAGCCTTGCATCCCGACCTGCGCTGGCCCAACGATGTGTTGCTGGAAGAGCGCAAGTTCTGCGGCATCCTCACAGAAATGAATGCTGAAGCCACCCGCGTTCGCTACGTCGTGGTGGGCATCGGTATCAACGTCAATCAGCCGTCTTTCTCGGCTGAACTGGAGCCCATCGCCACTTCGCTGCGGCTCGCCAGCGGCCACCAATGGTCGCGGGTATTGGTGACCGCGGCTCTGCTAAAATCGCTCGACGACTGGTATCGCAAGCTCTCCGATGGCGGCGCTGATGTGCGCTCGGCCATCTTCCGGAAGTTCGAGGAACGCTCATCCTTCGCCCGCTCGCGCTTCGTTCATGTCGATGAGGACGGTGGCTACGAGGGCGTCACTGAGGGCCTCGACAACCGCGGCTTCCTGCTGGTGCGGACGGACCGCGGCCTTCGCACTGTGCTCTCCGGGGGAGTTCGCGCCGCCGATGCCCAGGGAAGATAACCCATGCTTCTTGTTCTCGACGTAGGCAATACCAACACCGTGCTCGGTGTCTTCAAACTGACGCGGGACGCACAGGGTGCGGGAAACTACGGCAGCTTGATCGCCCACTGGCGCGTCTCCACAACCAAGACGCAAACCGTGGACGAGTATGGTGTCCTGTTCCGCAACCTGTTCGCCATGAATGGGCTGGAAGTGAGTTCGGTGCAAGGCACGGTGATTTCTTCGGTTGTGCCGCCGCTCGACTCCACCCTACGCGAAGTCTGCGAGCGCTACTTTCAGATCAAACCGCTGTTCATCGAGCCCGGCGTAAAGACGGGCATGCCCGTACATTACGACAATCCTGCTGAAGTCGGGGCGGACCGCATCGTCAACGGTGTTGCCGCCTTCGAGAAGTATGGAGGACCCTGCATCATCGTGGATTTCGGTACTGCTACAACTTTCGACGCCGTCTCGGCGAAGGGCGAATATCTCGGCGGCGTTATCACCCCGGGAATCGGCATCTCTGCCGACGCGCTGTTTGAGCGTACGGCCCGGCTTCCCCGTGTCGACATTCGCAAGCCCAGCCGCGTGCTGGCTACTAATACCGTGAACAGCCTGCAGTCAGGTCTCTACTTACGGATATCTCGGGTTGATCGACGGCATTCTCGAGCGCTTGATCGCTGAGCTCGGCGGCGATGTGAAGGTGGTAGCTACCGGCGGATTGGCTTCTCTGATGGGTGGCGGTTCGAAGTACATTCGCGAAGTGGACGACCTGCTGACCCTGGAAGGCCTGCGCATTATTTACGAACGCCACATGACTTTTCTTCGCCGCCGCACCGATCATGGTTCGACCAATACAGCGGCGGCAGATCCCATAACACCGGCGACTGCTACTCCGAAGCGCGATTGACGCTACACTAAGAGTGCACGCAAGCGCCGTTCGGGTATGGCCTTGTCTCTGTGCCCACCAGCGTGGAAAACTACTTCAACTATTTCACTGAGATCGAGGACCATTTCCAGCGCCGTCGCGGCACAATCACGCTGCTGTCTCCCCTGGACTGGGCGCTGATGGAGATCTGGAAGGACGCAGGCATCCCGCTGGAAGCGGTGCTGCGCGGCATCGACGCGGCCTTTGACAAGTGGGAGCGCCGTCCCAAGCGCGCCCGCAAGGTCAATGGACTGGCGTATTGCGCCCAGGAAGTACTCGCCTCCGCTGAAGAGATGAAGGAGGCTGCGGTGGGCGCCGAGCGCCCCGTGAGACGTGCCCCTGGACTGGAATCCTCGACGGTAGCCGACTTTCTAACCGCCAATGCGGCCGGGTTGGAAAACGCGGTACTGCCCGAGTCTGTCCGGATCATTGCCGGTGAAACCGCCGCCGGATTGCGCTCGGTAGCCGATGCGTTCGCGGCCGGCAATCCCCCTGCGATGGAAGACCTGGAACGCCGCTTGACGGTGATGGAAGAGAAGCTTTTTGCGGCACTGCTGGCTGCTACTGCCGAGGCTGCGTTGCTGCAGGTGCGCACTGAGGCTGACCGCGACCTGGCTCCTTACCGCAGCCGGATGAGCGCGCAGCAGATCGAGCAGCTTCATAAGCAGTACCTGCAAAAGCGGCTGCTCGAGCAGCATCACCTTCCACGTCTGAGCCTGTTCTACATTCCCTGAGTCTGACAATGTGGTACTGAGGAGCGAATAGTGGAATTGCAAATCGAAAAGCTGGTTTATGGTGGTGACGGGTTAGCGCGGCTGCCCGCTGACGCCCAGGGCCGCGGCAAGACGGTGTTTCTTCCGTTCGTAATTCCGGGAGAGCAGGTGGATGCCAGTGTCGTCGAAAGCCGCTCCGGATTCGTGCGCGCCAAGCTCGAAAAAGTTTTGACTCCATCGCTTGACCGGGTTGCACCGCAGTGTCCTTACTTCGGAAGGTGTGGCGGCTGCCAGTACCAGCACATCGACTATCCCGCTCAACTCCGCTTCAAGTCGGAGATCCTGCGCGAGACGCTGCGGCGAACTGCGAAGCTGGAACTCGACCAGGAAATTCAAGTACACGCGGCGGAAGCTTGGAATTATCGCAATCGCACGCGCGTCCGAGTGCGACACGATCCCGCCTTTCAGTTGGGCTATTTCGAAATGAACTCGCACAAGTTGCTGTCGGTCGAGAGTTGCCCGATCAGTTCGCCGCTCATCAACCAGGCAATCGCTGCCGTCTGGGCGTTGGGACGCGCCGGCAAGGTGCCAACCGTTGTTCACGGTATGCAGTTCTTCGCCAATCATGATGACAGCAAGTTGCTGGTTGAGACTTACGTACGTAGTCAAGACTCGGCGGATACTTGCAAGGCATTCTCCGCGGCCCTGACGTCACGACTAGATTCGGTGGCAGGGATGGTGGTGTTCGCCACCTCGCCCGTCGAGGATGAAACTCGGCAGCGGGCGCCGCTAAGCTCTGTACACAATGAAGAATCACTGGCGATTGGCGCAGATTCCCTTGTGTACCACGCTGTGGGACATGACTACCGCGTAAGCGGCGGATCGTTCTTCCAGACCAACCGCTTTCTTGTCGATGATCTGGTGAAGGTCGCGACTGGCGGAGCCGCTGGGAAGACAGCGCTCGATCTCTATGCCGGGGTAGGTTTGTTCACCGTGGCTCTTGCGGGCAGTTTCGAAGATGTGCTGGCGGTCGAATCCTCGCCCCACGCCTTCGCCGACCTGAAACACAACGCGCCACGCAACGTGAGACCCACGCGCGCAACCACCGAAGAGTTCCTGCAAAAGCGGGGTGAAAAGCTCGCCGTCGACTTCGTGCTGGCCGACCCCCCTCGCGCCGGACTGGGCGACAAGACAACCGCTGCCTTGTGCCACACCCCGGCCTCGCAGGTTACTTTAGTTTCCTGCGATCCGGCAACTCTCTCCCGGGACCTCCGGCTGCTGCTAGAATCAGGTTTCAGGGTTGCGCAAGTGCACCTCTTCGACTTGTTTCCGCAAACCGCGCACATGGAAACAGTCCTACACCTGGTGCGCTAATCAGCTACCCGGAGCGAGTTATGTACGCGATTGCCATTCTTCGTTACCGCAAGCCTTTGGAAGACGTCCTCAAGCATGTTGACTCGCACCGCGCGTATCTAGCGGGATTGAAGCAGGAGGGATTGCTCATCGCCTCCGGCCCGCTGGTGCCGCGCAATGGTGGAATGCTGCTGTTGCGGGTCCCCGATAACGAAGCTCAGGCGACGCTCGACAGTATCCGCGACAACGATCCGTTCACCCGGTTCGGACTCGCGCAATATGAAGTGTGGCCCTGGGCCCCGACGATTGGCGTTGAGGAACTCGACCGCTTGTAAGCGGACTTGGCATCATCCTCCCCCTCCCCGAAGGGAGCGCATGCATCCGCGCGTGCGCCCTCGGTTGCATATTGCGGCGGCAGGGAACCTGCATTCATCGCCGCCTTCGCGTTTGCCTCCGGCATAGTCGCCGCCAATTTCGTCTGGCGCCCCCCACTGGTTTGGCTGATTGCATCGCTGCTTGCCGCGAGCGGCGTTATCGTCCTGCGCCGCCGCGCACCCTCACTTGCTTTTGCGCTGGCGATCCTGGCTCTATTTCCACTGGGAGCGTTTTACCTGCAGGTTTACGATGCAGGGCAGGTCACGCCTCCCAATCTGAGGGCATTCGCGAGCGGCGAGGGTACCGTCGATGTGACAGCGCATGTCATGCGCGAGGGCATCGTTCGTGACAGTCCATTCGGAGGCAAGCAGGAGTCGGTCGATGTCGAAACGGAGGAACTCATCAGCGGCGACCGCCGTTCTGCGGCCACCGTCGGCATTCGACTGACGATTTACACCCAGCGCGCCGAGGAAGAAGAAGCGCGTGACTCCGGGGCAGAGGCCGCATTGCCGGTGTACACGTATGGCGAGCGGCTACATTTTCCCGCAAAGTTGCGAGCGCCGCGAAACTACGGCAATCCCGGCGCATTAGACCTGGTGGGGTATCTGGCATCGCAGGGTGTGCGGCTTACCGGTTCAGCCCGTGCCAGGGACGTAGCGGTTCTCCCCGGATTCGCCGGCAGTCGCATCGGGCTATGGCGCAGCAACGCCCGCCGCAGCGTGCTCAATCACATTCAACGGCTATGGCCGGGCGAGCCCGGAGCCTTGATGCAGGCCATGCTGATCGGCGGCCGCGCGTTTTTCGGCCGCGAGCTGAAAACTAATTTCCAACGTACCGGGACCTATCACATCCTGGTGGTGTCGGGCATCAACGTCGGAATTCTCGCCTTTGCATTTTTCTGGGCGCTGCGCAAACTCCCCATGGGGGAGGAGGCAGCCACCGTACTGACCATCCTGTTCTCATGGGGATATGCCTTTCTCGCCGATCTGGGGCCGCCGATCGTGCGCGCGACCATCACGCTTACGATCTACCTGATCACGCGCCTGCTTTTTCGCGACCGCAACGGTCTCAATGCGTTGGGTATTGCGGCGCTTGGCATTCTGGTTGTCGCACCGCGGACTCTGTTCGAGGCCAGCTTTCAGTTGACCTTTCTTTCGGTGATCGCGGTCGCCGGAATCGCTGTCCCTATCCTGCAGCGGACCCTGTACCCGTTTCAGCGAGCACTGCGAAACATCGATTCGCCAGCCTACGACTTCAGCCTGCCGACCCGGGCAGCGCAATTCCGTTCCGATCTGCAACTGGTGCGCGAGAACCTAGCGCAGATCGTGGGTCTGAGGTCGTCGAACTACGTCTTACTCCGGGGCACTGGCTTCGTGCTCGCCGCATGCGAACTGATATTGATCTCATCCATCATTGAAGTCTCGCTTGCTCTGCCGATGGCATGGTACTTCCACCGGACGACCACCATGTCGCTGCCGGCGAACGCGCTGGTGATTCCCATGGCGAGCATCCTGATGCCAGCGGCGGTGTTGGCGGTGGCCTTGTCCTATATCTCGTATTGGCTGGCGCACATTCCAGCGCTCGTTACGGGGTACTGCCTGGCCGTTCTGACCGGAACTATCCGCTTCATCGGGCATTGGCAGATCTCCGACGTTCGGCTTGCTTCGACGACCGTGGGGACCGCCTGTGCCGTGGCCACCGCTTATGGGATGGCAATGGTCATGGCGCGCCGACGTCTGGCGCTGGCTTGGTTGGGCGTTGCCGGCTTGCTGGCGTCAGCAATCTGGATCACCGTTGCGCCACCCACGAAGCAGTGGCGCTCCGGAGTGCTGGAAGTCACCGCAATCGACGTGGGACAGGGTGACTCGTTGCTGATCATTACTCCCGAGGGCAAGACTCTTCTGCTAGATTCCGGCGGTGTCGGCGGACAGTCCCATTCGGACTTTGACGTTGGCGAGGAGGTCGTATCCCCGTATCTCTGGAGTCGCGGTATCCGGCGCCTCGACGCCGTCGCGATTTCGCACCCCCATTCCGACCACATGGGCGGAATGCGCAGCGTGATTGCAAACTTCCGGCCACGGGAGCTGTGGTACGGTCTGGATTCTCCAAGCACCGAATTTACCGAGCTGGCGGCGGCCGCACGATCATTCGGAGTTGCCCTGCAACCGCATACAGCCGGTGAAGCATTTGATTTTGGCGGCGTCCATATTCGAGTTCTGAACCCGCAGCCGGGAAGTGTGGCGTCAAATCCGGCACAGGACGATGAGTCCATGGTGTTGCGCTTTCAATATCGCGACACCTCGGCATTGCTGGTGGGCGATTCGCATAAACGAACCGAGGAAATACTGGAAGGCGAGAATCCCGCATCGAATCTGCTGAAGATCGGGCACCACGGCAGCACGACTTCCAGCTCACCGGAGTTTCTGCAAGCCGTGTCGCCGCAGTTCGCCGTGGTTTCCGCCGGGTACTACAACTCTTTTCGCCACCCTCGCCCGGAGGTCATGCAGCGCTTCGCTGCCCGGCATGTCCAGACCTATCGCACTGACCTGGCGGGGGCTGTCTCGTTCTATCTCGATGGCACGACGGTCAGGGCCCAGCCGGTTCCTCGCTGACCGCTTCGTCAGCATCGGTCGTGGGATGTTTGCTGAACTCCTCGATCATCGCGACTGCCTCTTTGGCCTGGTCTTCGCGGACGACGACGGTCACGCCGCCAACTCCGGGATATATGTTCTGGGTTGCGTCCAGACTTTGAACATACGCGTCGATCCCCGCTGATTGCAGCAGGCCTTGTACCACCATGGCTTCAGATTCCTGCTCGGTATCAAAGACCTTGACTAGTTCCTCTGCCGGTTCCGGCTTGTCTGCCATACATCCTCCGTTGCTTTCGATGCTATTTCAGGTACATCGGCTAAACCGCGACCGAGAATTCGCCATTTCGTTGTATGATGCCGCCACAGATCACAGTCGCATCGGTGGGATGGCAGCAAACATCCAAATTGTAACGAAAATGCGAGCCTCCGCCGGGCCTGTACCGGAAATTGCGGAGTATTTGTTTCAATGAGGGACAACATGGGGCAACCTGAGCGTAGCGAACGATTCGAACCACAACCGGGCAGCGGCGAGTTGCAGGAACGGGAAGAGGAACAACGTAAAATTCGCAGGCTGCAGATCATGATGAGCATGGTCATGTCAGTCATCAGCCAGGATGCCGGCATGTCCGTGGAAGAAGCCTCAGAGCTGGCGGCCAATGCGAAGCGCGCCGCCCTTGCCATGTTCCCCGATAAGGAATTTGCCTACGACATTCTCTACAAGCCCCGATTGCAGCGGCTCCTGGCTGAGCGCTTCCACCTGCAATAGGCGCGCTATTTGTCGATTGATGTGAGATACACGGTCAGCGTCCCCCAGAACAGCTTCGCCCGCATCTGGACAGGCAGGTGCCTCTCGTCGTCGCTATACCAGATCCAGATGCGGCCTCGGTCCTTCAGCACGCTGTAGTCGCCTTCGGGACCCACTCGGATCGTTTGAAATGTCCCGGCCGGGGTCTTGATCTGCTCCTTACCCTCCACGTGCGCATTGATGGTAACGGTCTTCCCGCCGTCATTCAGCGGAAAGCTGTACGATGCGCCCTGCTGCAACGGAAGGCTGGCAACGTATAGCATTCCCGACATCACGTCGGTCACGCATCCCGGAATATCGTTCTCCGCGCGCTTGGACTGGTTGGTTTTCAGGTTTTTTTCTTCCAGGATGGCCTTACCGCGGCTGTAGTCGAAGGTGATCACGGTGTCGCGCCAATGCGATCCCTCCTCCGTGTGCTTGACCAGCCTTGAGGAGCAGAGGCTCTGGGAATCGAAGTAGGAGTTGAAGCGGTCCTGCACGCGGAAGAGCAGGGCCACTACTCCGGTCGAGTCCGCCGTTCCTATGACGTGCTCCTGCGAGCCATTGCGCTCGACGCGCAGGGTCGCCACGCCCGCCGTCCAGAAGCGATACTCAGCTTCGTAGCGCAGCGTCTGGCGCGGGAATTCGAATCCTGGCCGCAGCGGCTGGATGTGCGCGCCCGCGCTGATCGACGCCTGCGTTTGGGTATGCGAGGCAGTGGAACGCACAGACTGCGAAGACGCAGGCGCCTGCCCGCTCATTCCGGGCGTCAATCCAACCGTCAGAACTGTAAGGAGTGCGAAGCAGCGAGTCAGTAAATTCACCATGGACCGGGGAACCAGAGCATCTTCACAACAAGAGCCGCCAGCATTGCGGCGGCCCCGATCAATGCATTGTACTCGCGATGCTGTAGATAAAGCTCGCGCGAGAATCCCGAAGTCAAACCCGGGCACCAAACCGTTCTGGGCAGCAGACGAGGCACATGGCCCGCGTAAGTTGCATATTCGGCAAAATGTTCCCGCAGAAAGGCTTCCTCCGAGCGGATCACGGGCACATAAATCACGCTGAACAACCCGATGATTCCAGCCGCGACCCACAAATCACGCGACGCGATCGCAAACCCAATGGCGATGATGATCGATCCCAGGTAAAGCGGGTTGCGGCAATAGGCGTAGGGTCCGGTAGTTGCCAGTTGCTCATTCTTCTTCACGTGGCCCGAAGCCATCGCTCTAAGAAAAACTCCCGCTGCGGCCAGCGCTCCGCCCAGCGCCAGAGAAAGCCAGTCAGGACGCGCGCGCCAGAAATAGAACACCGCGAACAGGAATCCCAACGGCACCCGGATGCGCCGCGCAACGCGGCTCCACAGTCCCTCGGACCCGATCGCCGTCACTTCAGCCATCGTGTTCCCTCATCAACTCATCGACAGCGGCGATCACGTGCTGTGGTTCTATCGACTGCAAACCTTCGTCTGGGACCTGGGTGTGTGAGCTGTTGTCGAGACTGTCGCGGCTGCGCAGAACAATTGAGCGCGTCGCATACGGGCCATTCCGCTCCGGCCGCGTCGGTCCGAACAAGGCCACAACGGGCACTCCCAGCGCGGCTGCCAGGTGCATAGGACCGGTGTCTCCGCCTACGAAAAGGCTGGCGCGCCGGGTGAGCGCGATCAGTTCGCCGACCGGGCACTTCATCGGGTGTGCCGTACCGCTGCTCGAATCGCGAACCGCCTGGGCCAGAGTCTCCTCCTCGGGACTGTGATTTACTACGACCGCCATGCCGCGGTCCGACAGCGCTCTCGCAACCGCGCCATACGATTCAACCGGCCAGCATTTGGCTCCCCAGCCCGCTCCCGGGTTGACGATGGCGAGTGGCTTCCATTCGAACGATGAGTGGAACCGGTCGGCCCACGACTCGGTTGCAGGATCCTGCGGAAACACAGGCGGCTCGTACGTGACCTCTTCCCCAGCTACCGCCGACGCCAGTGACAAGGCGTGCTCAATGACGTGCGCGCCCTGAACGGCGACGGGACGCGTATAGAACAGGCGCGCGGGTCCCTCGCGCGGCTCCGCTGGACCAACACGAGTCTTCGCCGCTGAAATTCGCGCTGCCAACGCCGAGCGGATTGCACCCTGCAGATCAAGCGCGATGTCGTATTTCATGGCGCGCACTTCGCGCATGCAAACCTCCATGTCCCGCCACGTCTCGCCAGACCAGAGGCCTTTGCGCCATTCCTTGAAATTTGAGAAGTGCACCCAGTCGACAAGAGGCTTCAACTCGGAGCGCGGCTGCAGGCGCTCCAAGGGATGCGCGCATAGCAACTCCGCCCAGCGCTCCTCGACCAGCCAGCCGATCTGCAGGTTCGGTCTTTCGCGGCGCAGCGCGGCAATCGCCGGAATCCCATGGATGACATCGCCCATGGCGCTCAACCGCACCACGAGCACGCGCAGGTTTGCCGGCCCGGCGCCGGCTAGTTGTTCCTGCACCAGCGTCTGCTGGTCCGACTGGGCGAGCGGCTGTTTCACCGTGACCGACGACCTCCGCTGGAGGTCCGCATCTGGCCGAGAAAAGTGGTAGTGGAATGGTTTTTAGGATCGCCCACGATCTCGACGCGTCCCCCGTAGGCCAGAACTTCGTCGCGTTCGGGAACCGTCTCGCGCGTGTAGTCGGTGCCCTTGGCTTGAATGTCGGGACGAAGTTCGCGGATGAGGCCACGGACATCCGGCTCATCGAAAATAACGACGGCATCGACGTCATGCAGGGCTGCAATAATCTCGGCGCGCTCGTCGGCCGGCATCAGGGGGCGACCCTCGCCCTTCAATCGGCTCACGCTGGCATCGGAGTTCATGGCTACGATCAGCCGTCCACCCAGCGCCTTCGCGCCGCGAAGATAGCGCACGTGCCCGACATGCAGCAGGTCGAAGCAGCCGTTGGCCAACACGATCTGCTCGCCGTTGCGCCGCCATTCGTCGACCCTGGTCTGCAGGCCGGGTCGCGAAAATATTTTGGTTATAGTCTCGCTCACGGTTATTTCATTGCTGCGTACTGATCGATGGCGGACTGCAATTCCTGATTCGACACCGTGGCTGTTCCCCGTTTCATCACCACGACTCCCGCCGGCAAAGTTGGCCAGCCGGCGGCGGATGCAGTATCGGCACCGGCTGCCAAAGCCGCTGTAAAAGCCGCGATTACGGTGTCGCCAGCGCCGGTTACGTCCACCACTTGGTCTGAGCCAGAGATGGGAATCGCCAGCGGTGTAGCATTCTTTTCGAACGCCACCATGCCGTCGCGGCCGCGCGTGATGACCAGCGACTCCAGCCCCATGCGTTTCATCACCTGTTCGCCCGCCGAAAGCAGCCGCTGGTCGTCGTGGCCAATGCGAATTTGCAATGCCTCTTCGACCTCGGGTTCATTGGGGGTGGCGGCTGTTACTCCCGAATATTCCAGCATGCGATAGCGCGAATCCAGCGTGATGGGCTTGCTCTCGAGGCCGCCGCCCGTCATGATTCGCTGAAGCAATTGCGGCGTTGCTGCGCCATAACCGTAATCCGAAATCAGGAACCCATCGGACGCAGTCCCATAGTTCCGCGCGGTCTTCACCAGCTTCGAAAGAACGGCCTGCCCTTCTGCAAGTGGAGCGGGCTCGCGATCCACCCGCACTACCTGCTGACGGCTGGTGTGCGACATGCCGGCAAGAATGCGGGTCTTCGTCGTGGTAATGTGGCCCTTCATTTGGACAATGCCGCTGGTCGGGATCTTCTTTTCGTGAAACGCATCGAGCAGGAGTTGGCCGGGCTCATCGTCGCCCACCACACCCACCGGGAACACCTTCACCCCCAGTGAAGCCAGGTTCATAACGGCATTACCACCGCCGCCCGGCGTCACCGTCCGTTCGCGGTACTTCAAAATGAGCACCGGCGCTTCGCGCGACACCCGCGCAATTTCGCCAAACACGAATTCGTCGGCCACCAGATCGGCCAGCACGGTGATGGAGACAGCTGGAAATGACTGAACGATCTTCTTCCAGCGGCCGGTTTCTGTGACGCGTTTCGGCATGGGAACAGACAAGTATCCGCGTTCAGTTTTCGTCGCTGCGCGCAGGGAAACTTCTCATTCTCTCATGCGATCCTGATTCTGGCGCGAGAGGAAGCTGCAAAGCTGATCGGCGGGCGACACGGCAGCATCGACAGAGCCGGCAATGTTCTCGGCTGTATGTTCGAACTTCATGCGGACGGGCACAGTATGAATCGGCTGCAGCCGAGACAGAAAGCCGCTCAGATTCACGGCATCTTTCTCGGTAGTGACAAAGGCCACCGCTCCAGCCTGTCGCCGCAAACCCAGCAGTAACTGAATGTCAGCCGTGCTGTACGCATGGTGATCGCGGAATTCGCGCGTGCCGACCAGACGAACTCCTCCGCTGCGTAGGGCCTCGAAGAAATTCTGGGGACGGGCGATGCCGCAAAACGCAAGACACGCATCAGTCGTATCTGGCGGAACAATGCTGCGAGACACGCGCCACACGCTTTGTCCATCGCGCAAAGGAACGCGATCGGCAGAGACGTCATCCAACAGGACTATTGCGTGGGCCCGCGACAGCGAAGACAGCGGCTCCCGTAGTCGTCCGATGGGCAGCAGCGAATCATGCAAGTCCTGGTCCGTAAGCAGCACGATGTCGAAGTCCCGTGCCAGACGCCGATGCTGGAAGCCGTCGTCGAGGAAGTGCGCTTGCGAACTGAATGTCTGTTCAGCGAACTGTCCGGCAGCGTAGCGGTCTTCGCCGACGATGACGGGCACTCCCAGCTTGCGCGCAATCAGCAGCGGTTCGTCGCCGAACTCCTGGGGTGTGCCATTGGGATCGACGAGTGCGACGCCCTTCGTCCGTCGCCCATAGCCGCGCGAGAGCACGTCGAAGGAGAGCCCCCGATCCTTCAGGATTTCACCCAGCATGATGAGGAACGGCGTCTTGCCCGCGCCTCCGGCAGAGATACTGCCGATGCTCACGACGGGTGCCTGTAGCCGTCTCGCGCGGATAATCCCGCCCTCGTAGAGGCGGTTGCGAATTCCGACGCCTGCGCCAAACAGCGCGCTCAGCGGATTCAAGCGTGCCTCTCCGCAACGACTGCCTTGTTGCCGGGACGCGACTCTGGTGGCAGAAGTTGCAGCAACGCCGCGATCGTTCGTTCGGTAGCGCCCTGCTGTGCGCGCATTACCTCGAGCGCGCGCTGACCCAGCCGCGCCCGTTCCGCGTGATCCTGCAGAAGCGCGAGTACCGTCGGCATCAGCGACTGGGGCGTCACGACGCGCAAAGCCTCCGCCTTCTCGAATACGCCAACCATGTCGCGGAAGTTTTCCGTATACGGTCCAACCACGATCGGGATCCCGAATTGCGCTGCCTCAAGCACGTTGTGGCCACCCTTCGGAACCAAGCTGCCACCGACGAATGCGATGTCGGCAAATTGGTAGAGACTTGCGAGTTCACCAATGCTGTCCAGCAGAAACACGCCACCGCCGAGCGGCTTGGATTCGTCCCATTGGGAACGCTGTTGCCACTGGAGTCCCGATGCCGCGAGTAGCGCAGCGACGCTCTCAAACCGCTCCGGGTGCCGCGGCGCCAACACCAGCAGAGCGCCAGGATAGCGAGCCACGATTTGGCGGAAGCAGTCGATCAGCATTGCCTCTTCGCCATCGAGTGTGCTGCCCGCAACCAGCAGTGGACCGATCTCCTCCTGCCTCACCGCCGCCGCGAACGGAGCAAGAATAGGTGGCTCTTCCGGAGGCTTGACTTCGAATTTCAGGTTTCCGCCCACGTGGACTCGGTCCGCAGGCGCTCCAATCTGTACCAGGCGCTTCGCGTCTTCGTCGCTCTGCGCCAGGAAGACGTCCACGTTCTGCATCACGGGATGGAGCAAATTGCGAAAATGAAGGTATCGCGGCAGCGACCGGTCCGACACTCGCGCATTCACAACTGCCACGGTCGTACCCGAGAGGCGCGCCTGGTGCAGCAGGTTGGGCCAGAACTCGCTCTCCGCCAGCACCAGCAGTTTGGGCCGCAGGGCTTGGAGATACGCCCGCACCGCGAACCCGAAATCCAGCGGAAAGTAGAAAACGTCACTCGCGCCAAAGCGCTGTCGCGCCAGTGCCTGTCCGGTATCGGTCGTGGTTGAGATCACGAAACGCCAGCCCGGCAAGCGCGTTTTCAACTCCTCCACCATGCGCGACACCGCCAGCACTTCGCCCACCGACACGGCATGGATCCAGATCGTGTCTGGCGCCACCCGGTCAAACAAGCGGCTTGGCACCATGCCCAGCCGCTCGCGCCAGCCGATGCGGTACTTGCCATGGCGAGCCATCCCCAGCAGCCACCAGGGCGTGCTCACCACCAATGCCAGCGCCAACAGCAGACTGTAGACGAAATACACCCTGCGATTGTACTTGCCGGGTGCAGACGAACCAATCGTGAGTTGTCGGTGACCGCAGAGCAAGCGATAATCCCATCATGGGTTCTCGCAGCCGTTCGGTTCTTCTGCTCGTTGTTGTCTGCCTGCTGTTGGGCGCTGTCGAGCTTTGGGGATTCAAGGATTTCGTCATGCCCAAGGCCGAAAATGCCAGCACGTACCCCAGCAAGGACTCTCAGCCCAACGAGAAGATCACGGTCGCGATCGATCTGTACGACACCGCGCCCAAGGACGAAATATTCAACACTCATTATGTGCAGGAGGGCATCCTGCCGGTTTTCCTGGTCATCACCAATGACGGCGACAAGCCAATCTCAGTGACGAAAATGCGTGCCGAACTGGTTTCCGCGACCCGCACCAAGATGGAAGCGCTGACCGCGGACGATGTCACTCGACGGGTGTTGCACGTTAATGCCAGCAGCACCAACCCCGGGCATGCCGGTAGTATCCCCATCCCATTCGGCAACAAGAACAAGAAAGCCCAACAGCAGCTCGAAGAAATTAATCGCGCCAAGTTCAGCGCCTTTGCGGTGGAGCCGCACTCCACCCAGTCAGGCTTCCTGTTTTTCGACGTCCAGGATGTGCGCAACCCGACGCAGGGGGCGCATGTCTATCTCACGGGCGTGCGCGACGCCAACGGAAATGAACTCATGTATTTCGATATTCCCGTGGTCCCCTAGAATGCGGCTGGCCGCAACCAATCGGGGCGTAAGCCTCGCGTCGCCTCACGAGCACAGGATAACCGCCACCGCATTCTCCTTGACTCCCCCCTCAGGGCGACATAACCTCGCAGTCGCAGAGAGAGGAACCCGAACCCGTCATGAGTCTCTTGGAATGGTGTGATGAAGGTCCGGCCATTGTGTCGGCGCTGGCCAGCGTGGAAGACGCGATCCGCACAATGTTGGACAAGGATGTCGGTGCAGTCGCCGTCATTGACGAGCAGGGCATCGTGGCCGGTATGTTCACCGAGCGTGATGTGCTGGCTAAGTTTGCCCTCAGCGGGCGGGACCCGAAGACCACGCCCGTCCGCGAACTGATGAGTCCCATGGTTGAAATGGCCACCGACGAGACCACTGCTGCCGAGGCCTTCAAGGTCATGCTGGAGCGGCACTATCGCCACCTGCCCGTAGTGGACGCTCATGGAAAAGTGCTGGGGATTTTATCGATCCGCAACATCCTCGAAGCGCGAATCGACGACTTGCTGGCAGAATTAGACAGCAAGACCTCCGGTCCCGGCCTTAAGTCTAAGATAGAGAACGCGATAGAGATACCGCTTTCAGAGGATCGACAGTCCTGATCGCGCGGAATCTGAGTCACTTCCACTCAGATTTCGACGCTCATCGCGCTTTCCCGGTATAATTGAGGCTTCCTATGGCACAAAAGCGTCTCATTCGTTCTACAACGGTTCTTTGCGTTCGCCGCGACGGTAAGGTCGTCATGGCCGGAGACGGTCAGGTGACTCTGGGCGAAAGCGTTATCAAGCACACTGCCCGCAAGATTCGCCGCCTTTACCAGGACAAGATCCTGGCGGGCTTCGCCGGCTCGACCGCTGACGCCTTTTCGCTGTTCGCCCGCTTCGAATCCAAGCTGGAGCAGTATCATGGCAACCTAGGGCGCGCAGCCGTCGAGCTGGCCAAGGATTGGCGCACCGACAAGATGCTGCGGCAACTCGAGGCCCTGCTGCTGGTGGCCGACCAGAGCCAGACGTTCCTCATTAGCGGACAGGGAGACGTGATCGAGCCCGATACCGGCATCGCCGCCATTGGCAGTGGAGGCTCCTACGCCACCGCCGCCGCCAGCGCGCTGGCCGAGCACACCAGCCTTCCCGCACGTGCCATTGCAGAAGAAGCCATGAAGATTGCCGGCAAAATCTGCATCTATACCAACGATAGGATTACCATCGAAGAATTGTGAAAACAGTTTCGAGTTTCAAGTTTCGAGTGAATGCTTTGAATGAACGTTTCCAACATGAGGTGTCATCGGCGATTTCAGCCGACTATAAACGGGTAGGTTTCTTGACATCCCCGCGCGTCACGGAAGCGGTTTTTGGCGCTTCCCGAATCGACGATTTGCATTTCTGTGTCACGCCTGAAGGCAACCAGCTTGTGATTTTCAACTCGAAACTCGAAACTTGAAACTCGAGACTTTTCCCGAGGAACACGAATTGGCTATTTATCTACCCGCAACCGCCGACGAAGAGCACGTATCACTGGACGAGTTGACTCCGCGCGAGATCGTGCGGGAACTCGACAAGTATGTTGTCGGCCAGCATGACGCCAAGCGCGCCGTCGCCATCGCCCTGCGCAATCGCATGCGCCGCCAGAAGCTGACGCCCGAATTGGCGGAAGAAGTCATTCCCAAGAACATCATCATGATCGGCCCCACCGGCGTGGGAAAGACCGAGATTGCCCGCCGCTTGGCCAAACTCGCGAACTCGCCGTTCATGAAGGTCGAGGCTTCGAAGTTCACCGAGGTGGGCTACGTCGGGCGCGACGTGGAATCGATGATCCGTGACCTGGTCGAGATCGCCATCGACATGGTACGCGAAGAGAAGCTGGAAGACGTTGCCGACAAGGCGGAACTCAATGCCGAGGAGCGCCTCCTCGATTTGCTGCTGCCTTCCATGCCGACGCAAGTTCCCGCGCGTCCAGCGGCGCAAGACAACCAGCCCATCGGATTCAGCTTGGAGAAGGAGCCCCTATTGGCCGGAGAGCCGGGTTCCCGTACCCGGGAAAAGCTACGCCAGCAACTGCGCGAAGGCAAGCTTGACGAGCGCATGGTCGAACTTGAAGTCCGCGAGAAATCGATGCCGGCATTTGAGATCATCACCAATCAGGGCGTCGAGGAGATGGACGTCAACATGAAAGACATGTTGCCCAACATCTTCGGCTCCCGCACCAAGAAGCGGAAGATGAAGGTCAGCGAGGCCTTCGAATACCTGATTCAGGAAGAAGAGCAGCGCCTGGTCGACATGGACCAGGTGACGCGCATCGCCGTCGAACGCGTGGAGAATTCCGGCATCATCTTTCTCGACGAGATCGACAAGATCGCCGGACGCGAAGGCGGCCACGGGCCCGACGTCTCGCGCGAGGGCGTGCAGCGCGACATCCTGCCCATCGTCGAAGGCACCACCGTGAACACGCGTTACGGCATGGTGCGCACCGACCACATTCTGTTCATTGCGGCGGGCGCATTCCACGTTTCCAAGCCCAGCGACCTGATTCCTGAATTGCAGGGCCGCTTCCCCATTCGCGTGGAGTTGCAGTCGCTGACGGTCGAGGACTTCATCAAGATCCTCACCGAGCCCAAGTCGTCGCTGACCAAGCAGTACATAGCGCTGCTTGAAACCGAAGGCGTAAAACTGGAGTTCACCACCGAAGCCCTGGCGGAGGTCGCGAACTTCGCCTTCAAAGTCAATGAAGGCACGGAGAACATCGGAGCGCGCCGGCTTGCACACCATCATGGAACGGGTGCTCGATAAAATCAGCTTCGAGGCTCCCGATCTCAAGGAGAAAGACGTCCTCGTCGACGCCGACTATGTTCGGAACAACCTGGCCGACATCGTCAAGGACCAGGACCTGTCGCGTTATATCTTGTAGTGAGCGCGTGGTGTTTCATAGAGGTCGGGTCCCTGATTTACCGAGGATGGCGAATCGATGAAGAAGAGTTCCAGCCGCTGGCTGATTGGACTGCTTGCCTTATTCCTGGCCGGTCTCACGTTGAGCTTCGCTGCCGACACGAAGAGCACCGGAAATGCGTGGAAGACTGATTTGCTGGCGTGGCGCGCGCAGGAGGCGAAGGACCTGCAGGATCCCAATGGCTGGCTTACTCTCATTGGCCTGGAGTGGCTGAAACCCGGCGACAACTCGTTCGGTTCCGCCAAAAGCAATGCACTCGTAGTGACCGCTCAGGCTGCACCGAACTTCGGCATTGTCCGCCTCACCGGCGACACCTTGCAATTGCTGGCTCCGTCTGACGGCTATCCTAAGGGATTGCTGGTCGATGGCGCCGCGCCCGCGAATCCGCAAACTCTTGCCGCTGACACTTCGGGCCATCCCTCAAAGATCACTCTCGGTAGCGTTACGATCACGGTCATTCACCGCGGGGACCGCTACGGACTCCGCATCAAGGATTCCAAGGCTGCGGCTCGACTTCAGTTTCATGGATTGAAATGGTACCCGCCCAACGAAGCCTACCGCGTGCATGCCAAGTGGATTCCCTATAATCCGCCGCATCATGTTCCTGTCCCTACAATATTGGGAACGGAAGTAGTGTCCGATGTTCCGGGCGCGGCAGAATTTACGCTCGACGGCAAGACAATGCGGCTGGAGCCAATCATGGAGAGTCCTGAGGACAAGGAACTCTTCTTCATTCTTCGCGACACGACCAGCAAGACTGAAACCTACGGAGCGGGACGCTTTCTCTACACTGATTTGCCGGATCACGGTCTGACGCAACCGGGAGAGGTGTGGCTCGACTTCAATCGCGCTGAAAATCCGCCTTGCGCTTATACGCCTTACGCGACCTGTCCGCTGCCGCCGCCGCAAAACCGGTTGCAGGTAGCGATCCCAGCCGGTCAGCAGCGCTATCACGACTAGCACGTGGGTGCGAGTTCAGGCTTTCTTGCTGCGCTTGCGCCCAGTCGGCGCTGCACGTTCCTCCACAATCCCAAACTGGATGCGCTTCTGCATCTCGTCAATGCGGTCCACAAAAACATGAATGGGGTCGCCCATCGAATAAGTCTTTCGCGTCCGCTGCCCGATGATCTGCCGCGTGTTTTCGTGGTAAAGGTAGTGGTCGTCCGACATCGTCGCCAGCGGCACGAGTCCCTCGATGAACAGGTCGTTCAACTCCACGAACATGTCCAAACTTGGTCACGCTCACGATCAGTCCCGCAAAGTCTTCGCCCACGCGGTCCTGCCATAAATTTTATCTTTTTCCACTCCATCAACTCGCGCTCGGCCTCGTCGGCCCGCCGCTCCGACTGGCTCGACTCCTGCGCAATGTCGCGCAGCATGTCTTCAGGAATCGGCCCGCCCAGTGGCGGGCGCTTCTTCTCGTGATCGCTGGTCTTCTTCGAGGAAGAAATCGCCGGCTCTCGCTTCGACCACGGTGACGGAGACTCGCTGTGCGTCCCTTGCGCTACACCGACGGGAACGCCTGCGTCTGTGCGTTCGGGTGATTCTCGCAACACATCCTTCAGAATGCGGTGCACAATCAGATCGGGGTAGCGCCGGATCGGCGAAGTGAAATGCGTATAAGCCGGAGCGGCCAGCGCGAAGTGGCCTTCGTTCTCCTCCGAGTAGCGCGCCTGCTTCAGCGAACGCAACATCAGGTACGAAAGAATGCGCTCCTCCGGCTTGCCCGCGATCTTCTGCGTCAGTTTCTGATACATGCGCGGAGTAATGTGCACTTCTTCGGGCAACCTCGATCGTTTTGGCCTGCCGTCCGCTGCCGTAGCGGTCGCGCCGCTCGGCCTTCAACTGCACGCGCTTCACCGGCAGCGCTCCGACGCCAAGCGAATAGCCAAACGTTGCCGCGATGGTCTCGAAGTCGTGCACCCGCTTGGGATCAGGCTTCTCGTGGATGCGATACAGAGAAGCGATCTGCCGTTTTTCCAGGTAGCTGGCCACGCACTCGTTGGCCGACAGCATGAACTCCTCGATCAGCCGGTGTGCGATGTTACGTTCCGACCGCGTCACGCCTTTCATCAACCCGTTTTCGTCGAACTCGATGACCGGCTCCGGCAAATCGAAATCAATCGACCCCCGCCGCGCCCGCTTGCGGTTCAGGATCAGCGCCAGTTCCTTCATCATCTCGAATACGTCCAGATATTTGTGGTAATGCTGCCGCAATCCCTGGTCGCCCTCGAGAATCAGGTTGACGTTGGTGTACGTCATGCGCTCCGCCGACCGGATGATGCCCTCGTTCAGCGTGTAGCCCACGATCTCGCCGTGCAGATCGATTTCCATCACGCACGACAACACCAGCCGATCAACCTGCGGACGCAGGCTGCACAAGTCGGTGGAGAGTTCCATCGGCAACATAGGGATGGCGCGGTCGGGAAAATAGACCGACGTGCCGCGCAGCCGGGCTTCCAGATCGATGGGCGAGCCTTCGCGAACATAGTGCGCCACGTCGGCGATGTGGACCTGCAGTTCGAAATTACCGTTGGCCAGGCGGCACACCGTCACCGCATCGTCGAAATCGCGCGCCGTTTCCCCGTCGATCGTGACGATCGGCAGCGCCCGATAGTCGCGACGGTGTCCCAGTTCGCTGGATGCGATGGTCCGTTCAAACTGTTCCGCCTCCTGCAGCACTTCGACCGGAAAATGATGCGGCAGATGATGTTTGCGGATGATGATTTCCACATCCACACCGAAGTCATCTTCGTAACCAAGAATCTCGACGACCCGCCCCTTCGGATTGTCGGCCGGCGATGGCCATGAGGTGATCTCCACATCGACCACCACTCCTTCCAGGTCGCTCCATTCCTGGCGATGAGCTTCCCTGCCATACACGCGATCGTGACTCTGTTTCGGTGTCATCCCGAGCGAAGTCGAGGGACCCTTATGTTCGCGATCAGGCCGCGGGTGTCCTTTCTCCTCCCCTGACGGCCACTCCATCCCCCGCGGAATGATGATCTCCTTCGTGACCTTCTCATCCATCGGCGTCACGAAATTGTGGCGCGAGCCGTAGTGAAATGTTCCGACAACCGTAGGATTGGCGCGAGTCAAAACGCGCAAGATCGTTCCTTCCACCCGGCCATCGTCTTTGCGTCGGCCAAGCTCCACCAGCACCTGGTCGCCGTGCATGGCTGAGCCAATCGATTGCGGGCTGATGTAGATGTCGCCAGCGAAAGAACTGCGCTGCCCTGCGTTTGGAATGACGAAGCCATACCCGTCGCGATGCATGTTGAGGCGACCGGCGACCAGATTCAGATGCGCGGTGGCGTGTTCCGCCAGGGTATAGCGATCGCGGCCAGTCTCGACCAGGCGGCCGCTGTCCACCAGCGCCTGCAAGCGCTCAGCCAGTTGCTGGCGCTCGGTGCCACGCAAGCTCATCTCGCGAATCAGTTGCTTGTATCCGGCGGAGCGATGAGGCTGGCGTTCGATATGGCTCAGGATGGCCTGGTCGGTAATCATCTCGCTCCATTTCTGCGATTTCGATATGGCATATCGTGAGTTGCCGTTTCCCTGGGCGCACCAAGCGCCGCAGCGGGTATCAAGTCACGCACTAAATCACCGCAAAAAATCTCTCCCGCACTTTGCCTTCAACAAGAACTCGCTGTATGGTAGCAATAATCACTCACTCAAGCGGTCCGCGGGCCAGTGCGTGCCATGAGTTGAGACCAGAAATGCCGCATGAATTCAGTAGTGTCTGAAGAAGAGCTCTGGAGTTGCGGTTTGACTAAAGTCGTGCGCCTCCAAGCACATTTATGCTTCAGAAAGGGATTTTGATCTATGTGGAAACCGACGAATGCTCCGAACGCAGCCCCGACTCCCAATCCTGAGCCGCAGCGCAGCTATACTCCGCCGGCTCCTGAGACACCCATCGTGTCCCGCCCTGCGCCCAGCTCTGTCGCGACGCCGCAAGAGCAAGCCACGTTAGGCAAGTCGCTGGTCATCAAGGGTGAAGTGACCGGCTCCGAATCGCTCTACATCGATGGGCGCGTGGAAGGCTCCATCAACCTGCCTGGCAATCGTGTCACGGTCGGCCGCAATGGCGTGGTCTCGGCCAATATTTCTGCGCGCGAAATCGTCATTCTGGGCAAGGTCCGCGGCAATATGACGGCCAGCGACCGTTTCGACATCCGCAGCGAAGGTTCGCTCAACGGTGACGTTGTTGCCCAGCGCGTCAGCATCGAAGAAGGCGCGTTCTTCAAGGGTGGGATCGACATCCGTAAGCCCGGCCAGAAGGTCAACGGCGAAGAAGCTAAGGATGCAACTCCTGCGCAAACCAGCCTGGCGACCACGACCGTCCGGGTTTGAGTTGGCCCGGGTCTCGATTGAGCGCGGCTTTAGCCCCGCCGGATGAGACCTCTATTTTGCCATTCCTCGCGGGTTTCGGCCCGCGGGGAATCCGCTTTCAGCAACCTCGTGAAGCCCCGCCCTCTTACGGTTGCGCCCCTCCTTCGGTCCGCTCCACTACTGCACGCGGCTCCACACCCGCTACCGGATGTTTCCTCCTGCGCAGGTCATCCCACAGGCGCGAACGCGTCAGCCACAGACCAATTGCGATCGCCATCATCCAAGTCAGGCCAATCAATGATCAGCGACCGCAGGTCCATCTTCCAGTTGCCGTGAACCACCACGCGGCGCGCCACGCGTAGCAAAGCACACCGGCAAACATGGCCGTCGTCAGCGCCTTCGTCAGCTCCAGCCAGGGAAGTCCGCTGAGCGCGACCAGCTTCTTACGGTCCAACAGCCACGCCAGGACTACGGTGTGTAAAAAGATTCCCATGTCGGACGCCATGGCTAGCCCGGTAACGTCGAAATGCCGGAACATCGCGGCGTACATGGGAAGCGATGCGATCACGATTAACGTGCTAGCGACCATCGGCGTCAGCGTGTCCCCAGCGGCATAGAAGGCGCGCGCGTAGAGTGCCTGCGCCGACCACAGCGCCAGCGAGAGCGAGAACCACGCAAAGTAGACTGACGTTGAGAGCGAGTCGGCGAACGTGAAGTGTCCGCGCCGGAAGGCCAGATCGACCAGCGGCAGCGATGCCGGAACCATCAACGCAGTCGCCAGCAACGACGCCGCCGAGATGCGATACACCGACTGGTTCACCGTCTGCGCGAATTCGGTCCGTTTGCCCTCGCCGAACAGGCGCGCGAAAAACGGCATCGACGCCTGTCCCGCGGCCTGTCCCAGGATCGAAATCGGCAGCGCAAACAGGCGCTTGGCATAGTTCAGCCGCGTGATCTCGCCCGATCCGCCGGAGGCGAAGTAGCGCAGGATCCAATCGTCGGCAGACACCAGTGACACGCCCAGCATCAGCGGAATCGACAGCCGCACCCATTCGCGGAACTGCGGATTCTTCCAGTCGAAACTCCACTCATAGCGCAGGCCAGCTTTTGCCGCTCCGAACGCATTAATGAGAAATGGCCCGACAAACGACCCCACTAGCGCTCCGTACGCCAACGCCGCGATGCCGTATTTGTGGGCACCGAGCAGTCCACCCAAAATGATGAACGAGCCATAAAACACCGGACTCAGCGCTGGGTAGAGGAACATCCTGCGCGAGTACAGCACCGCTGAGACAATGCCCCCGGCGTAAAAAAAGATCTGCCCCGGCAACAAGATTCGTGTCAGGTAGACGCACAACGCCAGTTGCTCGGCGGTGAACTTTGGGAAGATCAGACGCTCCAGTTGTGGCGCGAAGATTTCCACCAGGATCGTCCCCAGCAGCGTCACCACGGTCATGATCGTGATGGTCGAGTTGAACGCTTGCTGTGCCTGCCGCTCTTCGCCTTTCGCCGCGTGCCGCGCATAAATCGAGATGAAGGTAATCGAGGCGGTCCCGCCCGCGAGGATATAGAACAGGAAGTCCGGAATGGTGAACGCGGCCACATACGCGTCAGTTTTCGGTCCCGCGCCGAAGGCCCACGCCACGTACATCTCGCGCAGATACCCGATCACGCGCGCCAGCATCACCGAGGCCATCAACAGCAGCGTCGCTGAAAATGCGCTGTGCTGATGCGAAGGCCGCAGGTTTCGCAGCAGCTTCGCCGCCAGGCCGAGCTCTCCTTTGCCTGCATTGGATGTGGAGGAAGACTGCATGAAACTGCGATTCTACACGGAAGAACGAGGTCCCTCGCCGTGGCTAACGGTGTGCAATGAGGTGCGCCGAACATCGCAACGGGCATCTCGACCTGCTACTCTTTCTCTGGTTCGAGCTGTCTAACCATTGATGATTCGCCGCCCAATTCAGTCTCCATGAACGTACCGGCCAATTCACGAAAATTGCGTCTGCTCATCGTTGCGCTGCTTACACTGCTCGCTGCCGAATTCGCGTTTTCGCAAGCCGCGCCCGTTGAGATGCGCTACAAACTCAACGCAGGCGACCGCCTGGTGTACCGAGAAGTTTTCGACCGAGAAGGCAAGTCGCCGGATACCACCTTTCACGCCCACGTCGTTTTTTCCAACCAGCTGCTGGTTGTTGACGAGGCCGCAGGCCAAACATTAGTGGGTGTGCAGCGCAACCGCCAGTCGGCAGAGCTGCTGGAATACCACGAGCACGGCAAAGATACTCTCGCGCAACAGACACTGCAGTTCGAGCAGACGATGGCCAAGCGACCTGTCCACTTCGCCGACACCAACCTCTTCTCGACGACCGGCCGAGTGCTCTTGCCGCCGCAAGTGGTGCGTGAGGCCAACAGCAAGCTGCTCTACGGCATCAACGAGATCATGCCCCTGCCAGTGACGCCGATGCAGGTGGGCTCGGAGTGGGACCTGGGAGTGTTTGGGTTTCGTATGAGGTTGGAGCGCTTCGAGCCGGTTGGCGACGAGTCCTGCGCCGTCTTTGCCGATACCGGAGCGCGCAAAGACTCTCACTTGCAGTACACATTTTGCCCCGAATCCGGACACCTGGCGAAACTGGCCTTCGAAGGCCAGTATGTGGAATTCGACGGCACGATCCACGAAAAAGTCGCCTTGGAATTAAGCGAGGTTCATCACGCGGAATCCGCTGCGGCGCGGATGGCAGACCAGCAGACGCAACTGGCGGCGCTTATGGCTTATGTTGCCGCCAAGACTCCTCTGCCTGACGCTTCGGTGATGAACGCCATCCTCACATCCGGGTCGCCTGAGGCTCAGGCTCTTGCGCTGGCCGCTTACTACCAGAGAGGAATTGCGCCCAACCAAGATGCTCTCAAACCTCTCCTGCAGAGCAAAGACGCCGAGGTTCGCCGCATCGCCAACCGCTTCGGGCAAGCAGCCGCGAAGCAAGCCAGCCAGCCCTGTGAATTGCCGGCTGCGCACCACAGCCGGGAGAAGCCGGGAACCACTCTGCGTGGTATGAGCAGCCCTGGGTTTGCCGGTACTCCGTACATGATTCAGGTTCCGCTCGACTACCGGGGCGACCAGCCATTTCCGCTGATTGTCTATCTCAGTGGCGGCGGTGGACTGGCCTTTGATGCCGCGCTGACCGCCGGAGAAGCGGTCAAACACGCCGGCTATCTCGTGCTGTATCCTCACGCCGGTGGCGATCTGTGGTGGGAGCGCAGGCCCACCGAGATGGTGCATGCTCTGCTGCTGGAAGTCCTGCGGAGCTACAACATCGATACCAACCGCGTTTACCTTGCGGGTGTAAGCAACGGCGGTACCGGGGCGCTCGAGTTTGGTGCCCGCTGGCCCGATCGACTCGCTGCCATAGCTTCGTTAATGGGCGCCGGCATGGACTCCCCCAGCGGAGTGAAGCTGCCAATGCGTAACCTGCTCGATGTCCCAGTGCTGTTCCTGCACGGCGATAAAGATCCGCTCATCTCGTCGTCTGCGTCCGTAAACACCTACGACGAGCTGCGCAGCCTCAAGCCCCGCGTTGAACCGGAATTGCACATCTTGAAGGGAAGGGCCCATGAGGTCACCCTTGCCTCGGATGATGGTTTCACCCTGCCGTTCTTCGAACGATTCACGCGCGATCCTTTCCCCCTGAGTGTGTCCGCGAAAATCTGGGACACAAGATTTCCCCGGCAGTATTGGATGGAAGTAGTCGAGGGAGAGAATGCACCGTCCGAAGTGGAAGGCCACATCCTGGCCGGCAACCTGATCGACATTAAAACTCACAATGTGAAGAAGCTGCGTTTGCTGTTGCGTCCCGAGTTGTTCCACTCCCCCGGTCCGGTCCGCGTGAGGCTGAACGGGAAAGAGCAGCCTGCGCTTGAACTGAAGCGAGATTGCCAGCTCTTCGCGCAGAGCACTGACGCTTACGCTGATCCCTTTCTCGGCTACACCGACGAAGTCGTCCTCGATGTCTCCAAGTGAGCAATGAAAAAGCCCGCCACGCCAAAGAGGCAGCGGGCAGACTTCTTCACAAGCTTTCGCTTACTCGGTGGCGACAACTCCCTCATGCTCGACGACGGGTGTATTGCCGCCGTTGGGGATGATGGTCAGCAGGTCTGTCTGCACCTTGTCCCACTGTTGGATCAGGAATCCCTTCGCTTCAAACACGTTGCGAATTGCCATGCTGTCCCATCCCGCCACGTCTTCGAGTATCGGAATGAGGATGGCCAGCGCGTTATCGCTGAGAATGGACCTTTTCGCGATCGGAGCCAGGTACTTGTTCTCCGACACCGCGATGGTGTAACCATCTCGCCGGTTGACGTGCAGCATCACGTGAATGTCAGAGCTGCCGTCGCCGACATAAACCAGACGGTCCGGGCCCACCTTCAAATCTTCCAGCAGGTTATCGACAGCGGCCACCTTTCCGTATCCCGCCGTTACCTGCAGGATGCGCTCGATCTCGCCCTTGGCATTCCATTCAAACTCCGTGCCATAGATATGGTCCGGAGGAATAATGCCCTCCAGCGCCGACCGGATGATCTGCACTGGGCCCGCTGAGATCACAAAGAAGTCGAAATGAAAACCCTCGACTTCGTTCGACAGGAATTCGTATAACGCATCGATATTCGGCTTGAGCCGCACCCGCTTTCCCGCCTCGTACAAGTGTTCGCGGCGCACCTTGCGGAATTCCGGATCGTGCAACAGCAGATACGCGAGTTCGCCGCCCTGTTGCACCAGGTTCAGTTTGGCCATCCCCGTGATCTTGCGCTCGTACTCGCTTGACGGAATTCCCAGCAGCTCGCCGAGAACAAATCCCGAGTCGTTAAAACTCAGCGTCTGGTCGAAGTCGCTGGCGAGGATGAACCGCTTCTTTTGTTGCTGAAATTCGGCCATTTCTAGGTCCCATCTTTCTTTCTGAGGCATAAAAGACCTCCGTATAAATTTGGTTTTCGGTTATGAAGACGTGAAACGATTATGTACTTATTGGATGGCTCCCAGCATTGAAAGATGATGAATTCTGATAGATTCTTTCGATTCCAACCATTGAATCTATTTATTGATCAAACGTTTTATTTACAATGACGTACATGAATCACCTCCAGACATTAAAGCGAACAAAATACGAATATAATCATCCGCGGTTGTGTCTTTTTTGACACTCGCGACGGACTTCTGGCGGATCCTGCCGCTTATTCCCGAACCCACTTCCGAATCTGTTATCCTGCCAGTGCGCCGCTCCGTACCCCTGAACCAGGATTCTGCAACGATGAAAATCCTCTCGCTAAGTTCGGACCCGGAACTCTCTGCGCTGCGCCGGGCCGTCCTGGAAGCCGCCGGACATCAGGTTTGCTCACTCACCTCGGAAAAGGAAGCCCTGCAATCAGCCCAGGGCCCCGACGAGTATGACATCGTCCTCCTCTGCCATCGTTTGCCCGCTGCCACGGCACGCCTGCTTGTTCGCCTCCTTCGCCAAACCCACCCCAACAGCCGCATCATCTACATGGTCCATGTCTATGGCGAATGGCCGGAAGTCGAGGCCGACCGCTACGTCGTCGGCGCCGACGGGCCCGACGCTCTGGTTCGTGTTTTGGAAGAAGTCCAAGTGTAGTCACCTTCGATCGGTCTCGTAGCTGAGCTGCTCGAGTACGGCCCGAGTTTCCTCTCGCCTCGATTCGTAGGTGTGTTCGAAAATACAACAACTTCTTTATAAAAACTGTGCTACAAACAATTCACAACTTTCTTTTCCGCTTGGGGTAGAGAGTACTAGACAAGGGATCGGCGACTGACTCGGCACGTTAGAACGTGTCAGGCTGCTGGTTCTAGGGTGAGGTGCGCCATGGATATCGTCACGGTAACGGTTTTGGCTGTAATTGTCGTCGCTTATGCGGTCGGTTCGCTGACCAGCTCGGTTGACACCGAGACAAAGTTGCCTCACCAGTATCGATAGGCAGTTGCGGCCTACCATCAACAGCACGAGATCAGCTCATTTGGAGCTGTGCCCTTCTCCGCGATAGGCCTCGGCTAAACTTCTGCCTGTCTCTCTCCGATACAATGTGTCGTGAATTGTCTTACTCTCTGCGAAAGAGCTGACTGCTCATGACTCATGCCTGGCACGATATCTCTCCCGGCGAAGACCTGCCGCAGGAGTTTCTAGCGGTAATCGAAATTCCTTTCGGCTCCAGCGTTAAGTACGAGCTCGACAAGAAAAGCGGCCTTATCAAGCTGGACCGCGTGCTCTATTCCGCCGTCTACTATCCGGCCAACTACGGGTTCATCCCCCAAACCCTGGCCGAAGATGACGACCCGCTCGATGTGCTCGTTCTGTGCCAGGAAGCCGTGGTGCCGCTCACCATCATCCACGCTCGCGCCATCGGACTGATGACCATGATCGACAGCGGCAAGAAGGACCACAAGATCATCGCCGTCGCCACTCAGGATCCGGAGTTCAACTCGTACCGCGAGGCCAGCGAGATGCCCGAGCACCGGCTGACCATGTTGCGGCGCTTCTTCCTCGATTACAAACAGCTCGAAGGCAAGGCCGTTGAGGTCGATGAAATCTCACCGGCACAACACACCTATCCCATCATCGAAGACGCACTCGCGCGCTACAGCCAGCAACGGCGCAAGGGCTTCGGAGGCGGGCACTAGTCACGGCAGAGTGACCCGCGCAATACCCTATCCGTGTGTCATCCAGAGCGGGGGCGCGCAGCTTTGCACGCCGCAATCGAAGAGCCTCCATCGAAGGGATTCCTTTGTTCGGTGTAATTTCCGCCGGGGCTACTTCTTCGGTGGCGGCACTTGCCCTAGAACTGCAACCATCACTTCGCAGTCGACTCCGAAGTCCACTTTCTTGCAGTCCGTAAAGTAAATACTCTTGCCGTCGGGAGACCAGCGTGGCTCGGTCGCCCGGCCTTCGGTATTGGCGACCAGTCGCACATCGCCGCCTTCTGCATTCATGACAAAAATCTGGTAATTCGCACGCCGGTTCGATGCGAACACAATCTGCCTTCCGTCCGGAGACCATGATGGCCATCCGTCGAACGCAGGGTGGTTCGTCAGGTTGCGCTGGTTCGATCCGTCACTGTCGGCCACGAATACTTCTGAATTCATCTCGCCCAAGATTTTGCGAAAGACAATCTGCTTTCCATCCGAAGACCAGGAAGGATATGTGTTCGTTCCACCGGTGATGATACGCGTCATCTGCCCGGTCTTGATATCCATGCTGTAAATGTCGGAAGCGTTCTTGTTCGGAGGCTGCAGATCATCGTCCGAGCAAAAGATAAGCTTCGTACTGTCAGCTGACCAGTTCGGGTGAATGTACTTGTGCTTCTCGTCCGTCAGGCATTGTTCGCCGCCGCCGTCCGCATTCATGATGCAGATCGATTCCTGCTTTCCATTGTCGGAGACGAATGCGATCATTTTCCCGTCCGGCGACCACGACGGACTATCGTGCGTCACTGCATCGTGGGTGATCTGTGTCGGCCCGGTCCCATCCGGATTCATGATGAAGATCTGCTGGAACCCCGCGACGGTTGTCTCATACACGACTTTCTTGCCGTCGGGTGAGAAGAACGGCTCACCTTCGTCAACGTGGGTAAGTTGATACGCCAGTGTTTGTACGCTCTGCGCCGCACTCTTAGGCGCGCAGCACATCCACGCCGCAAACACAGCGATTGTCAAAATAAGCCTATGAGACACGCTCAGCCACCCCGATGCCGTTAGACGGCTTGAATGCCCTTCTGTAACGGTCAGCCGCCCCGATTCGAAGTGTCATCCTGAACGAGGATGCGCCCAAAAGGGCGCGCGTCTGAGTCGAAGAACCTGCGTTTCCGTCACCGCGATGCCGGGTAGCCCGCAACCCGGTGTCCCCAAAGAACGCCGGTTTTGCGTGGGTCTCTTTCAATCCGTGGCTAATTTCGTCTTACTCCGGCACCGCTGAGCCCGCCAGCTTGTCTTTGTACACTACTCCCCCCTTCATGACGAACCCGACGTTCTGCAGAATGGACACATCCTGCAGCGGATCGCCCGATACTGCGATGATGTCGGCGTACTTCCCGACTTCGATGGTGCCGACATCCTTCGAGCGTCCGATCAAATCGGCGGAATTCTGCGTGGCTGTGCGAATCGCCTGCGGCGGCGTCATTCCAAACCTCACCATGGTCACGAATTGTTTGGCATTGTCGCCGTGCGGATACACTCCCGCATCGGTGCCGAATCCCATCTTCACGCCTGCTTGGACAGCTTTTTGAAACGTCTCGCGCTGTATCCGCCCAACCATTTTTTCTTTGTCAACATTTTCCTGCGGCAATCCGAACTCAATGGCTTTGCCCAGCAGGTAATCGTCGTTGTAGATGTCCATGTCGAAGTACGTGCCGTGTTGCTTGGCCAGTTGGATGTCTTCGTCATCCGCCAGGCTCGCGTGCTCGATCGAATCGATGCCCGCAAGAATCGCGTTCTTGATGCCTTGCGTTCCATGCGCGTGAGCGGCGATCTTGCGTCCCGCCATGTGCGCCTCATCGGCAGCAACCTTCAGTTCCTCTAACGTGAACTGCGGTGCCCCCGGACTGTCGCCCTTCGACAACACACCGCCGGTGGCCATGATCTTGATTACATCAACGCCATACTTCACTTGTGCGCGCACCACATGACGCACCTGATCGGCGCCGTCAGCGATTTGATAATCGCGCTCCGCCGGAAACAGGCTCACACTGGTTTCGGGCGAGTAGTTATTCAGGTCCCCATGTCCGCCGGTGATCGAAATTCCCGGACCGCTGGCCACCACCCGTGGGCCGACAATGTACCCCTCGTTGATGCTGTTACGCAAGTCCACCGCCATGAACGGACCGGAACCAACATCGCGCACCGTCGTAAAGCCCGCCAGCAGCGTGGTGCGGGCATTCTTCTCCGCCGCGAACCCTTGGGTGTAGGGAGTTTCTTTGAAGGCGTTGATCGGGTTGTAGCGGTCCGCGCGCGCACCGAGGTGGGTGTGGCAATCGATCAAACCGGGCAGCACCGTGGCCTTCGACAAGATCGATGACCTTGGCGCCTGCGGGAATCTGCACGTTCGAGGCGGTTTCGACGGACTTGATGCGTTCGCCCTCCACGACGACGACCATGTTTTCGCGATAACTGTCGCTGGTCGAATCGAACAGCTTGCCGGCGCGAATGTAGGTAATCGCAGGCGCCGACTTCGCCGCAGTCCGCGGACTCGCAGCTTGTGTAGTTCCCGGCGTCTTGGCGGATTGGGAATTCTCTTGCGCCGCACATAGAACCGCCGCTGCCATGACGGCCGCTACAATAAATTTGATTTTCAAATCTGTTACTCCCACTTCTTTCCTAGTGTGATTGCAATGTTACAGGAGCGGTAGATTTCTATTCGGGTGCCCCCCCAAGCGCAGCTTGAGTGGGTCTTTTGACTTTTCCACGTCTTGAATCTGGGTGCACCTTCGTTTCCCTTCCTCTGGGAAACGGGGAAACGAAAATCTAGTGCTGATCCGTGGCTGCCGCTTGATTGAATGGAACTCGGTCCGGGTCTTCCGCGCAATCCGCGGTTGCCTTATTCTTCTGGCCCAGTACTATCCGTGCCGATGCAATCGGTGGCTGCTTTCGTATTTCTCGAAACTTGAAACTCGAAACTAACTTACGGCTTCCACCTATTGAGGAACGCCACCAGGTCATCCGGTCCGAGCGCCCTTGCCTTCTCGAACTCGCCGCCCTTCTGGCTATAGAGCAACTTACCGCTGGCATCGAGAACCGCGATCGCCGGGATCCCTCGCGCCATGGGAACTTGATACTGCTGCATGATGTCCTGATTCTTGTCGCCCTGCCCAACGTCGACGTGCACCACTTCATAGTTAGGCGTCAGCAGGGCTGCCACATCGGGACGCCGAAACGCGAGGTCGAGCACGTGACAGTCGTAGCACCAGTTGGCGCCGAAGACGACCAGCACCCGCTTGTGCTGTTGCGACGCCAGCTCTAAGGCTTGCGCGATTTCCTCGTGCGCGTTCAGTCCGGGAACGTAAATTTCCTTGTTGGTCGAGAGCGGCTGCTGCAGTCGCGTCACATCGCCGCGTTTGGTCGCGACGATGCGCCAGGTTTCGCCCTGCTTCTGCCACCGTTGTCCGTCGATCACGTAAATCGTTTGCAGCTTGTTCTGCGCCGCCGACCTGATCTCGGCCTGAAAGGCTACCTGCTGTGCTCCCGATTCCGGCGATGCAGACTGCGCGATTTCGACCTTGATACTGCGCGCCTTGAGCCCGGTCCAAAACGCAACATCGGCTTGCGTGTTGGTCTCACCCAACGGCAGAATCACCCGCGCCTCAGGATTGGTGCTATACAACGCGCGCAACTTTGCAGCGTCGCCCGCAAGAACCGCAGCTTTCCACTGCTCCAGCGGAGCAAACGCAGCCCCTGCCAGCGGAGCTTTTTTCGCCGCCTGTTGCCCACTCGCACCGAGCGCGGCTGGAAGCATTGCGAAAGTGATAATCAAGATTGCTGAAATCCGGAGCAATGTCTTACTTCCTTTGTTCTTGCCTGAGTCCGATCCGCATCCTTCGCCCAATCTGCGGTTACTTTTGCTTTTCTGCTCAGAATCATCCATGAAATCCGTGGTTGCCTTCGCCTCTTCTAGCCACCGGCCACTAGCCACTGACCACTCGAACTAGTGCCCGCCATGATACGGATGGCCTTTCAAGATCGTGAAGCCTCGATACAACTGCTCCAACAACACCACGCGCGCCAATTCATGCGGCAGGGTGATCTTCCCGAATGACAAAACATGCTTGGCCACTGCGCGCGTCGAATCGCTCCATCCGTCCGCCGGACCGATCGCAAACAGCAGGTCCTGCGTGTCGTGCGTGAGATGGTAGTCGATGAAATTGGCGATCTCTTCCGAAGCCAGTTGCTTGCCGCGCACGTCCAGTAGCACCAGTACAGGCGGAGTGCGGCCGGAACTCTTCTCCACCTGCTTCAGCAACGCGGCCTCCGACGCAAGTTCCAGCGCATCGCACGCCGCGTAGTGCGATAGACGCTTCAAGTACTCGGCGGTGAGCGATTGGATCGCCGGGCTGCGCGTCTTGCCAATCCAGGCAATGCGAAGTTTCACCGCCTGGGAGCCTTCTTCGCACGCTTCACCACGGTCTTCTTTCGCGCAGTTTTCTTCGCTGCCGCCTTCTTCGCCGCTTTCTTGGCAGGCGCACGCTTGGCGGGCACTGCTGCTTTCTTCGGCTCCGGCTTCTCCAAGTCACCAAGCTGCAGGCGCGTCGCCGTCTTCCACAGTCTCTCCAGGTCGTAGAACTTGCGCGCGCTTTCGGAGAAAATGTGCACCACAAAATCCACGTAATCGAGCAGCAGCCACTCCGCTTGGTTCCTGCCTTCCACATGCGAAGGCTCATGTCCCAGCTTGCTGAGCTTCTCATCGACCTCATCGCCGATGGCTTGCACCTGCCGCGGGTTCGCGCCCGAACAGATCACGAAGTAGTCGGTAAATCCGCTGGCCTGCGCATCCAGCCGCAGTATGCTGATGTCTTCCGCCTTCTTCTCCATGCACGCCCGTACGGCGATGGCAACTTGCGCCCTCACATCATCTTGTTTCATGCGTTTCGGTCAATCTCCTTCAACTTGTGGGCATCCTCTACTTGTTACTGCGATACAAATGCTCTTTGTAAATGTATTCCGCAACCCCGTCGGGCACTAGCTTCTTCAATCCCGCTCCTCGCTTCATGCACGCTCGGATCTGGGTCGCCGAAACATCTTCATGCGTCTCCGGCAGCAAGTGCAAACGGACGCCGGGCAATTCCAGCAATCCTTGGCCATTCCACTTGCGCAATTTCGCCGTATCAGAGCCCTTCGGACGCAGGCCCTTCGGCAATGATCCCACAACATCTTCGAGCGAATAGCCCGGACGCGCCGCCACGATGAAGTCGCACTCGCCCAGCAACTCCTCGGCTTTGTGCCAAGTCCCGATCTCACGGAAGGCGTCGATCCCAATCAGAAAGTACAAGCGGTCGCTCTTGCGCAACCCAGCCTTTACTCGCCGTACCGTATCAATCGAGTAACTCGGTCGGCGCTCCACATGCGCCTCCGGATCGGGTGCTTCGAGCAAGGATGGCAGAAAGTCCGGCTCTCCCGCCAGCGCCAGCGCCACCATTGAGTAGCGATGAAAGTACGAGGTGACCGGCGTCTTCTGTTTGTGCGGAGGAATATCTGCCGGTACGAACCACACTTCTTTCAACTTGAATCGTTCGGCCGCCGCGCGGGCCACATTCAGGTGTCCGCGATGGATGGGATCGAAGGTTCCGCCGAACAGTGCGATATTCATGCGTTAGCAATTAGCAACTAGCTTGGAATTCAGTACCCTTTGAGAAACGACGCAAATCACTCAGCAAGAAACGTAGCACGAAGCACATGAGAAGAATCAAAAGCTAGTTGCTAGCTGCTAGTCGCTAGTTGCTGTTTCCCGTACCGCTTCCACCCGCTTCGCCATCGCCCACTTCAACTCTTCAATTCCCTCACCCGTCACCGCCGAAATCGCATACAGATCGAGCTTCTTCCGTTTGCAATACCGTTTGAGCTTGGCGAGTTTGTCCTTATTCACCGCATCGATCTTTGACGCCACTACGATAGTCGGTTTGCTATCAAGTCCCGCGCCGAAGTTCGTTAGCTCTCTCGTGATCAGTTCGTAGTCTTTTGCCGGGTCGGGCCGTCCGCTCGCATCCGAAACATCGACCAGGTGCACCAGCAAACGCGTGCGCTCGATGTGCCGCAGGAACTGTGTACCCAACCCAGCGCCTTCGCTGGCGCCCTCGATCAGTCCGGGAATATCGGCCACCACGAAGCTGAACTCTTCCGGAGCCTCCCCCACCACCACGACGCCGAGGTTCGGTTGCAGCGTAGTAAAGGGATAGTCCGCGATCTTGGGACGCGCCGCCGAAATGCGCGAGATCAGCGTGCTCTTGCCGGCGTTGGGATACCCCACCAGCCCCACATCCGCCAGCAACTTCAACTCCAGCCGCAGCGTGCGCTCTTCCCCCGGAAATCCCTGCTCATGTTCACGCGGAGCCTGGTGCGTCGACGTCGCAAACCGCGCATTGCCGCGTCCACCGCGCCCGCCGTGCGCAATCACGATGCGCTCATCGGGACCGGAGAAGTCGTGCACAACCTCGCCCGTCAGATCGTCGTACACGATCGTTCCCACCGGAACCTTCAGCACCACATCGACGCCTTCGCGACCGGTGCAGTCCGAACCCTCGCCGTGACGGCCGCGCTCGGCCTTGTATTCCGGATTGAAGCGGAAGTGCACCAGCGTGTTGTGGCGTTCGCTGGATTCCATGATCACGTCGCCGCCGTGGCCGCCATCGCCGCCCGAAGGTCCGCCGCGCGGGACGAACTTCTCCCGCCGAAAGGCCATGCAGCCGTTCCCGCCGTCGCCGGCCTTCACTCGAATTTTGGCTTCATCAACAAACATCGAAAAGTCCGTAACTGCTAACTGGTGATTGGTAGCTGGCGCGGGTGCCCTGTTCTACCGCCCGCTTTTGGCGGTAGGGCGGGGTCAAGTCCAACGAAAAAGGCCCCGCATCCACGAGGCCTTAAATTCTTCGTTTCAGCCAACTAGAACCGGACTCCGCGAAAATCTCGCGCCACCAGTTACCAATTACCAGCTATCAATTACTCTTCCTGCGCAACCACCGACACGAACTTGCCCAGCTGGCCACGGTCCTTGAACAGGATCGTGCCCGTCACCTTGGCAAACAGCGTGTCGTCCTTGCCGCGCCCCACGTTGAGACCGGCCTTCAGCGGTGTTCCGCGCTGCCGCACGATGATGGTGCCGCCCGATACGAGCTGGCCACCGAACGCCTTAATGCCAAGCCGCTGCGCATTCGAATCGCGGCCGTTTCTCGAACTGCCTAAACCTTTTTTATGTGCCATATCTCAATTCCACCGTCTTGAAGGGGCACGGCTTTAGCCGTGCCATAAACAAGTTCCTATTCTATTTCCCCCAAGCGGACTTCAGTCCGCGAGGGAAGACCCTAACCCAAAATCCGCTTCGCCGCCCGCACCAAACCCGCGAACCGACCGCAACATCTCTCGCGCCGCCGACCACGCGTGCAGCACCACCGCATCGAAGCGCTTCACCGCCGCCAACCTAACCACCAGCAACTGACAGAGCAGCATTACGCCTTAAGCGCCTGTCCATCCACGCTGATGCCGGTAATCTTCACCGCGGTGTACGACTGGCGATGACCCTGCAGCTTCTTGTACTGCTTCTTGCGCTTCAAATGGAACACCAATATTTTGTCGCCGCGGCCATGCTCGACCACCTGGCCGGTCACAATGGCCGCCGCGGGCTTGGCAATCTCGCCCTCGGTCGCGCTCACCGCCAGCACGTCGCTAAACTGCACATCTTCGCCGCTGGACTGCGGCAGCTTCTCGATCTCGATTACGTCTCCGGGTGCGACGCGATACTGCTTTCCCCCGGCGCGGATCACCGCGTACATGGCAATCTCCTGAACTTCATTCTGTTGCGCAAACGCAACGGGACGCTCTCGCACCCTGATTGAGAACGTCTAACTTGTTTGTGCACTTGCACTTACCCAGCTAGCGGAAGGAAACCTTCGCGGGACCAACTGTCCCGGGCCGCCGGGTGTCCTGAAAGGACACGAGTAGTACAGGCAAACCATACAATCATAGCGGATTGACCCTATCCGGTCAACGCCGCTTTTGCGGGTGGGGAGGCGGCACCGGGGAAGCCAGGTCGTCCGAGCCGTAGGCGCAGGAATTCGGGCTGAGGAACTGGACCTTCGGGTTCGGAAAGGGCGGCGGGGAAGACCCGTCACTCCGGAAAAGGAAGCCGAGATGGGGCACCTTACGAGTGAACTTATAACATTTGTTATAATGGAACTATAAAGTGGAACCCGCCAAGGACTGCGGCCAGTGGAAGATCATCGCCTACGAAGTCGTCGCGCCGCAAGCTTCTACATTGACGGCTGTTGAAGTGGCCTGCTTTGTCCAGGCAGGCGGCTCGATGCGGCCGAGCTGAGTTGTGCGGTAGAGTAGAAAGCCGGCGGCCAGCAGGCACAGGACCACCGCGACGATGGAAGCTTCGGGGCCGAACGCACCGCCAGTCAGCAGGCGCGGGCCGCTGAGGGAGCCGCGGAGAAGTCCTGAGTCGGCGGCGTTGCCGGAGATTTGCATGCCGAAGACGGAGCCTTCGGTGAAGTTCCAGCCGATATGCAAGCCGATGGGCAGCCATAGGCGGCTGGTCACCGCATAGGCTGCGCCCAGCAAGACTCCGGCTTCGAGCATGATGGCCACCCCGCTGCTCAGAGTGGCTCCCTTGTTGCCCAGGTGGGCGAGTCCGAAGAGTGACGAGGTGAACAGCAATGCTCCCCAGGTGCCGACGATGCGGGAACTGAGGCGGAAGAGAATGCCGCGAAACATAAGCTCTTCGAGGAATCCAGCCATCACGGCGAGCGCCAGTCCGAGGGCGATGCCTTTGGTGCCGCCCCATCCCGTGGGATGATAGACGCCCATCGCCCACAAGGTCGCCATCACAGCCGAGAAGAGGGCGAATCCGGTCGCCAGTCCGGCGGCGAGTTCAGGTAGAGCGCGACTGGGGGTAAGCTCATGCACGGGGCGGCGTTCGATCCAGCGGGCTCCGGCGAGGTACGCCAGCAGAAATGTTGCTGCGACCGCCAGGGGGCCCAGGTCGACGGGGAGATACTTGCGATACAGTCCTTGCAGTCCGCCGACTGCAAGCAGGGCGACCAGCAGGGTCAACAGTCCCAGGCCGACTTCCTTCCAACGTTTGCGCACGAGTTCCTCCGCTGTGAGGGTTGGTACGTGGGAGTAGTGGGGGAAGTTCCGGTGGGCAAAACAAGAGCAGCCACGGATTATACGGATCGATCGAAGATCTGTGGTTCAGTTCGATGGTGTGAATTCGAGCGACAGCGCGGATTGCGGCGGAGCAGGTGCCTCGGTGCCCGTCATCTTACCGCTGAGTTGTGCTTCAAAGAAACGATCGACAGCGGCGAGGATTTCTAGCTCATTGTGGGACTCGTAGACGGCCTTGCGGAGTTGGGCTCCGTGGGCGACACCGTGGGTGAACCAGGCGGCGAACTGCTTCATCTTGCCAGCCGCACCGGGCACTTGTTCGTCAGCCAACATAGTGAAGTAAGTGCGGATCATCTCGTAACGATCGGCGTCGGTCGGCGTGTCGTAGCGGCCGGTGAGAGTGTACTGCTCGATCTGGCGGAAGATCCAGGGATTGCTGGCGGCGGTGCGGCCGATCATGACGGCGGCGCATCCGGTCTCGGCGACCATGGCGGCGGCGTCTTCGGGCGAGCGGATGTCGCCGTTGCCGATGACGGGAATGTTTACCGCGTCCTTGAGAGCGGCGATCCACTCCCAACGCGCCTGGCCGCTGTAGCCCTGCTCGCGAGTGCGGGCGTGGAGGGCGACGGCGGCGAGTCCGCAGTCTTGGGCCATCTTCGCCAGTTGCACGTGGACGACTTCCTTGTCGTTCCATCCTGCGCGGAACTTCACGGTGAAAGGAATCTTAACGGCGGCGCGCACCGACTCGAAAATGTTCTTGATGAGCGGCAGGTTGCGCAACAGGCCGGAGCCTCCGTTGCAGGTGACGACTTTGCGAGCTGGGCAGCCGAGGTTGAGATCGACGAGGTCGAAGCCCATGTCCTCGACGATCTTTGCGGCTTGCGACAACGTGGCCGGATCGCTTCCAAACAGTTGCGCGGAGATGGGGTGCTCGTCGCCGTAGAAGGTGAGGTAGCGCTTGGCCTTCTTGTCTTTGTGGCGGATAATGCCGTCGGCCGAGGTGAACTCAGTCATCATGAGGCCGCATCCGCCGAGGTTGCGAATGAAGCGGCGGAAAACGGTGTCGGTGATGCCGGCCATGGGCGCGAGGACGGTGGCGGGATGGATTTCGACTCCGCCGAGCGTGACCGACGCGGGGACGCGGGCGTCGGCGGGAGCGACGCGCTGGGCCGGATTGTCGAAAAACTTGGGCACGGGAAATCGACCGATTCAGATTCGCACTTCTATGTCGGGACGGACCTTCTTGTTGTTGATTAAGTTCTTTTCGATCTTACTGAGTTTGGCTGCATCAACGCGAAAACGCTCTGGAGCAATGACGATCTCGGCACTCGGAGATTCCTCTCCTCGATCCGTAATCGAGATAATTCCAATCCTTCCAATCCCGTCGCGGGAGTACAAGTGAGATCCAAGCTCTCCTGCAAGCAGATCCCAACTGTCGTATGGTATTGCTATGTACCGGTAATGCGCTGGGATAGATCCCAACTCTTTCTCTACCTTCTTCTTCGTCATCCCGAGCAGTACACGCCTCCATCCACTTCGATCAAGGTTGCCGGGAACGGGCTTACTAAAATCAGCCTGCAACCAAATCTCGACGGCGTGCAAGTCCCCAGAACCTGCCCGGTCCACCGCGAGCACATCCGTGGAAATGTAGGGAGAACGTGGCTCGAGGTAGATATTGGGCACTGAAAGCCTCTTCCGGAGCAGTTCAGCCACGGCATTCACGGCGCGTCCCTTCTGCTGGCGACCCGTCAGACTTGCAGCCTCACTCTTGACCGTCATTGCGATTTGGCTCCCCCAGTAATCTTAATTCTTAAGAAGGCGTTCAGCCCAAGCTTGGAACCGTGACGCAGCCACGTACAGGAACTCTATCTTCTGGATGTCCACTTCCACGTCGCCGTACGCGATGTCCGTTTTCACCCCTACCAGTTTGTCCAAATGCCTTACGCCGTCTGCTTGGATATTTCTTCTCTTACAGGCTTTCTTAATCTCCACTACCGCCCGCCCATGATCCTCACTGCGTGACCGCTGACCAGTCAATTTGAGGAGAATGGCGTCGTTGTACGAAATCGCACTATGTACTGCCAAAAGAGCCACTGCAGAACGGTAAGCCGCCATGTCGTCGTGGCACAACTCCATTGCATTCGCCAACTGCAATGCGCGATCATGATAGACGGTGACGGTGATGTCAGCCATACACTAGGCGATCGGAAGTTATTTTACCCTGTAGATGCAAAAAGCCTCCGCCGCAGCGGAGGCTCGCGTAAACCCAACAAACTGCTACTGCTTGGCTGTTTTGGCCGCTTCGGCTGCTTTGGCGGCTGCGGCCTTGCCAGCGTCGGACTTGGCGTACTTGCGGCGGAAGCGCTCGACGCGGCCGGCGGTGTCCATCAACTTCTGCTTGCCAGTGAAGAACGGGTGGCAGGCGGAGCAGATTTCCACGCTGATGTCTCCTTTGTGGGTCGAACGGGTCATAAATGCGTTGCCGCAGGCGCAGTGCACGCGGGTCTCGTTGTAAACAGGATGGATAGCTGCCTTCATGGGACTCCCTAACTCGCTGGTTGCAAACCTGTATTCTACCGGAACGGCGGCGATAGCGGCAACCTGCGGGGCGCAATCACCGGGGATTTGATTCGCAACGGGTGCGTGTGGATTCATCACACGGAGGACGGGCAAGATCTGCCGCGGGCTGAAGCCCTGATCATTATCATCAGTAGCTTGGACGCGGACCTACCTAGCAACTCGAGCCGCGCCTTTATTTACCAGCCTTTTATGCCGGCCAATGATCCAGCAGCGGAACGGATGCGCCGAGAGGTGAACAACGGCGGTGATACCTACTTCTTGTTGACGTGCTTCTTGAGTTCCACACCCGGAGTAAACTTGGCGACCTTGCGCGCAGCGATCTTGATGACACCTCCAGTCTGCGGATTGCGGCCGTTGCGGGCCTTGCGGTGCGAGACGGAAAATGTTCCGAAACCGACGAGCGTGACGCGATCGCCCTTCTTCAGCGCGAGCGTGATGGCGTCGATCAGGATATCGATGGCGCCGGCGGCACTGGTTTTGGTGATGCCGGTGGAGGCCGCGATTTTCTCAACCAGATCCCCTTTGTTCATGATGGCTCCTCAACAGGTGGCAAATTGTCGCCGAAGTATTTACCTGCCAAAGCCGTCACATGTCAAGAGAATCCGGAAAATGCCAAGGAATTCGGGAGCCGGGAGCATGCCTCCCACCCTTTCCCAAGAGATGGGAAAGGACGGGCACCCGGGTTCGCGGTTAGGGAAGACTGCGGATTTTCAGCTTGATCGAGTCGGGCAGACCGTTGGTCACCATGCATTCGATACGGTCTGCCCTATCCAGGGATAGACGTCCATGTAGTGGTGTGTCTTGTTTCCCTTCGAGCCGTGTGGGGCGAGGTTCGCCGGCTTATCTGGATCATCGGCAGTTGGGAAAATCTCTGGATCGGTTCACGATTGGTGGATTCGTGGAAAAAGTCGAGAAAGCAGATCATCCCCGCGGACTAGAGCGTTTTAGTTATCGGTGTAGTCGAGTGCAGTGCAGGTGCCGACGGGTTAAAACCCGGCTCAATTCCAAGAAAGGGACAAGTTAATGCCCCGCCGTTACACGAATTCGGAAACTGGTCTAAAGTCCGAAGGAATGACAAGAATAAACGACTTGTACGGCACGGTTAAAGCCGTGCTCCACCCGTCCCACTACACCCAGATATTAACCGCACTGGCGAGTGCGATAGGTCGTGTCGTTTATGTTCGTGTCCGCCGGGTGCGGACTTCCAATACCAGAGCACCCAGAAACGCCAGGCAGCCAATCGTGATGGCGAGAGGAATGGCGACGTGCCGGTAGGCGTTGCGCATGTCGGGCTGGATTCCGGCGACCAGTCCGTAGGTGACCATGCCGATGATGCCGAGGAGCAGGCCCAGCCCCATGCCTCCGGCGGTGAAGATCAGGGTGGTGAAGAGCACCCGCACCGTGGAGGTGAAGAGGATGGAGAGCTTACTGCGCTGGTTATAAGGGGCCATGGAGGTGGTCGGCATAGCGTATTGGCTCCCACCCTTCGCCGCGCGAAGGATGGGGCACCCAAGGAACAGATTACAACAGGCCCGGAGGTGCGATACGACCATGAGCCTCGGTTGCGGTTGCGTTACAATCACCATTCATGTCGCAAGCGTCACAAGCGATTACTCGAACTCCGGCGGAAGTGGTGCGACTGGCGCCCGTCACGCAGGCCAGCAACGGCATCTGTTACGCCATGATGGGCGAGGTCACGACGGCCGTCACCAACCTGGAGCACATGGTTGCGGCGGTTCCCCGTACCGTGGCCGCTGCGCTGAACCGCAAGGCGTACTACTTTGTGCCGCTGACGCTGAACCTGGGCGACGAGACGATGATCGCCGACCGCTATGATGTGCAGTTGGCCGACAGCGCCATCTGCCATCGCAACGAGACGCTGGGTGACTCGCAGTGCGTTTTTATCTCTACCCGGCTGATGGAAGACAGCTTTGCCATCGCGTTCGAGTTCTTCATCAACGTGGGACACAACTTCGTGGAGAAGGTCGGCGTGGCGCAGGACTTCAGCGACCTGGTGTGGAAACAGGTGGATGATAAAGTCCGCGGCGAGACTTCGATGGACGCCTACGAGCTGCGCAAGGTTGCGACCACAAGCGGTCCCGAAGCGGAGAAGGCGAAGCACGAATACCTGCTGGCCGCCTTTGCCGACGCCATCGCGGTTTACACGTTGTCGCTGTATCTCGACGTGGACTATCAGGAACTGCGGGAACGCGACTATCCGCTGCTGGCCCCGAATGCGCTGGCAGAGCGGTTGCGTAAGGTGAATGAATTGTTCCCGCCGAATCCGGGGTATGACTTTGCGGTGTACCACCGGAGAAGGCAGTAAAGCCCAGTTGTCAGTGGTCAGTTCTCAGTTCTCAGTAAAGACCGGCTGACAACCGACAACTGACTTATGATTGCGCATCTTCGCGGACGACTGATCTCTAAGCATCCCAATCAGGCCATCGTTGAGGCGGCGGGCGTCGGCTATGACGTGACCATCACCGTGCCCACGTTTTCCGACCTGCCCGCGGTGGGCAACGAGGTGGCGCTGCATATTCATACCCATGTGCGGGAAGATGCCATCGCGCTGTTCGGGTTTCTGCGCGCTGACGAAAAGCAGCTCTTCGAGAAGTTGATCACGGTCAGTGGCATTGGGCCAAAGCTGGCGATTACGATCCTCAGCGGCATGGCGACGGCTGACATGGTGGGAGCGATCCGCGCTAATGATTTCGCGCGGCTGACCAGGATTCCAGGGATTGGCAAGAAGACGGCAGAACGCATGTGCGTGGAGCTGCGCGATAAGTTGGATGGGTTCGGTGCGCCTCAGGCCGCGGTCAGCGTGTCGGCGATCGAGGAAGATGTGATCTCGGCGCTGACTAACTTGGGCTACCAGCGGGCGCTGGCGGAAAAGGCCGTTGCACACGCCGTCGCATCAGCCGGACGAGAGAACTTCGACGCTATCTTCCGGACGGCGCTGGGCGGATTGTCGAAGTAAGGGCGACGCCATCGCTAAGCGGTGGACAAACCTACAGTGGGAGAGCAGCAGAATGCTCAATTTGCGATCCCTGCTTCTATTCGTCGCGGTCGCGATGTTGCTCGCGCCGCGCGCCAATGGACAGACAGCTTCGTCACAGAAGGGCGCCCCCTTGCGGGTTGCGATTGCCGGTTTGGTCCACGGACATGTAGAAGGCTTCCTGCAAGCGAACCTGCATCGCCCCGACATCGAGCTGGTGGGCATCGCGGAGCCCGATCAGAAACTGGCGGCCAGGTATGCTGCGCAATTCCACATCGACAGCACACTGTTGTTCACCAGCCTCGAAGAGATGATGGTGAAGACGCACCCACAGGCGGTGCTGGCATACACCAGCACGTACGGTCATAGCCAGGTGGTGGAGATCTGCGCGCGGCATGGCGTGGCCGTGATGATGGAAAAACCGCTGTCTGTCAGCTTGGAAGACGCACTTGCGATTCAGCAGGCGGCGAGCAAAGCGAAGATTCCGGTGCTGGTGAACTACGAGACCACCTGGTACCGCAGCAATCGCGCGGCTTATGATCTCGTTCACCAGAACGCGCTCGGCGACGTGCGCAAAGTCGTGGTGCACGACGGCCATCGAGGTCCTAAGGAGATCGGCGTCCGTCCGGAGTTTCTGGCGTGGCTGACCGACCCCAAGCTCGACGGTGCGGGTGCGCTATTCGACTTTGGCTGTTATGGAGCCGACCTGATGACCTGGCTGATGGACGGGCGCCGTCCCACGTCGGTTACAGCGGTGGTGCAGCAGATCAAGCCGGAGGTGTACCCGAAGGTCGATGACGAGGCCACGATCATCCTGACGTATCCGCACGCGCAGGCCATCGTGCAGGCATCGTGGAACTGGCCGTTCGATCGCAAAGACATGGAAGTCTATGGGCAAACTGGATATGCAATCACCGTGCTGCGCGACCAGTTGCGAGTGCGCCGCGCCGGCGGTGAGGAGGAGAAAATCTCGGCTGCACCAATCCCTCCGCCAGATGACGATCCAATCAACTACCTGCGCGCGGTGGTGCTGGGCGGACTCAAGCCTGAGGGGCTATCGTCGCTCGACACCAACGTGATCGTGATGGAGATTCTGGATGCGGCGCGGCAATCGGCGGCGGCGGGGAAGACGATTCAGCTTGCGCCGAAGAAGTAGCAAGCTGCTTTAATTCCAGTCCACAAGCTCATGATGAGCGGCGTCCGCAGCGTCGCGGAATTGGGTGTGCTTGCAGGCGGAACACTGGGTACGAATCGACTTGAGATCGACAAGCGGGAAGATCGTGTCCTGAGACTCGGTACCCCCGGGTGTCCGTTCCTTGAACAGTGAAACCGCAGGCTCGCCGCAGCGCGAGCAGTGAAAGACATAGACATTCAGGTGCGCCATGGCAGGTCTCCAGTGGTTGCGAGGAGTATATGCTTCGCGACGACGGTTGTCGTTGACCAGGCAGCCAACATCGCTACGGGCACTGATGTGGAATCCGCCCCAAAAGAACGCTGCCAACTCATTGTGATGGGCACTCGCACGCGGTCGCACGCTAACTGCAGGGCAGCCTTTCGCACAGTAGTATCATGGGCTTTCTCCGAAACCGCGCCTAATTGTTCAGGTATTGAGGTCGAGTTCAGAACGAATAAGCGGAGGGTGGTCTGATGTTGTCGCGAGGCAGGAGTACTGCTGGATTTCTAAGATTGTTAACCACCGCACCGGTGATCGTTGCGTTCGCGACCATCATCCTCGGCGGGGCGCAGCACGTCGCGGCCCAAGATGCCAAGAAGGCGGTCGGCGCGGCCGGCGATAGCACTCTTGTTGCCCGTGGCCAGTACATCGTGGAAGGTGTTGCGGTTTGTGGAAATTGCCACACGCCGCGCAAGCCGAACGGTGAACTCGATCGCAGCCGCTGGCTGGCCGGCGCGTCTGTACCTTACTTGCCGGCCCAGCCCACAAGCGACTGGCCTACAGTTGCACCTCGTCTCGCCGGATTACCGCCCACCAGCAACGCTGGAATGGTTACTTTGCTCACCACCGGAGTGTGGGTCACGGGCAAGCCTCTTCGCGACCCCATGCCGCATTTTCATATGACGCGCGCGGATGCGGAGGCCGTAGTGGCGTATCTCAAGTCGCTCACTGCTGGTTACTAGTGTCCTGTATCGCAAGTCGCTTTAGTATTCCCTGACCTCACCTCGGCGGCATTGACGCCGCCCGAGCTGTCGCAATAGTGAAGAAACTTTAGAAACGGCACACTAGGGAATCTATAGGACCCTAACGAATGCAATGTCATTTTCCGATGCAGAACGAGCTGAAGATGAGGTTGAGGATGTCGTCGGCGGTGGTGGCGCCAGTGATTTCGTCGAGCGGACGGAGCGCGTTGTAGAGATCGAGCAGGATCATCTCGTGGGGAGTTTTCGCGGGCACGGCGCCGGCCGCGGCGTCGAGCGCGTAGAGCGAGTCCTGAACCAGATTCTGCTGGCGCACGTTGGTGAGGAAGCCGCTCTCCTGCTGCGCGCCGCTGTCGCCCCGAATTAACTCAAGAATGCTCGCGCGCAGATGATCGATGCCTTCACCGGTTGTAGCAGAGGTGAACACCGAACTGTCGCTCAAGCGGCTGATGGGATGGCCGGCGCCGCGCGCGCGCCGGATCGCGGTCAGTTGATTCGGATTGTCGATGGCGACGAGATCGACTTTGTTTATCACAGCGATGTGTCTGCGACCTACCAGTGCGTTCAGCAATTCGACATCCTGCTTGAGGTCGGTAGCGCTCGCGCCTCCCGCTTCGACCACGAGGAGCGCAACGTCAGCGTCAGCCAGCGCCTCCATCGACTTGCGAACGCCGATGCTTTCGGCTTCGTCGAGAGCATCGCGAATGCCGGCGGTGTCCACCAGACGCACAGGAATTCCACCGATCGAGACCGTTTCACTCACCAGGTCGCGCGTGGTGCCGGGCGAGGCGGTGACGATGGCCCGTTCGTGCTCGACGAGGCGGTTGAACAAACTCGACTTGCCCACGTTGGGACGGCCGACGATGGCCAGGGTCAGGCCTTGATGCACAACTTTTCCGTAGGCGAAGCTGGCGAGGAGTTGCTGCAGCGGCGCGTGCACATCAGCGATTCGATCCAGCATTTGCGCTTCGGGCATGACTGAGACGTCGTCTTCGGCGAAGTCCACACCGGCTTCCATGACTGCAATCAGTTCGACCAGCTTCTGCTTGATGGGCTGCAGGCGCTTCGACAATGCGCCTTCGAGTTGTCGGGCCGCGACTTGGGCCTGATAGAGCGTCTGCGAATCGATTAGGTCCCGGACGGCCTCGGCTTGCGTCAAATCGAGGCGTCCATTGAGGAAGGCGCGCATGGTGAACTCGCCCGGTTCGGCCAGGCGGGCGCCGGCAGCGAGTGCCATCTCGACCACGTGGCGAAGAACGACGGGAGAGCCGTGGCAGGAGATTTCGACAACGTCGTCGGTGGTGTAGGAGTGCGGCTTGGGGAAAAACGTGACCACCACTTCGTCAATGCGCTCACCCGTGGCGGGCTCGATCAATTCGCCGAAATGGGCGCGGTTGGGCTGTAGTTCTTCAGCGTGAGCCAGCCGCAACAGAGGATGCGCGATGCTCCTCGCCTCGGGACCGGAGAGACGCACCACCCCGATGCCGCCGCGCCCGGGAGGTGTGGCAATGGCGACGATGGTGTCATCGAGGTGCATGGATTTGATTATTCACTAAGACTATTCACCACAGAGACACGGAGGCACAGAGAAAGACAAATTGATTCACAAAAGCAAAGACGACACCGAGTTAATCGGCTTGCGACTCCTGGACGATGCTAAGCGCCACAGCAGTTAGGAGCAGAATCCCATCAGCCAGACGAACTCAAGACCCAGGTGCTCTTCTCCGTGTCTCTTTGCCTCCGTGGTGGCGACCTACCGCCGGCGCGACGGTGCAGCCTGCGGCGCTGGGGGCTTGCCTGAGTAATCCTTGGGATAGACCACAACGTAACGCTGCAGGGCTTCGCCGGCGCTTTCAGTGCGGAGATCCGCCATATCACGCAAGGCTAGATGCACCAGACGGCGCTCGCGCGATGACATCGGAGCGAAGGCGTAGGGCATGCCGCTTTGGCGTACGCGGTCGGCGGCAACATTCGCGGACAGGCGAAGCTCCTTCTGACGGGCCGAGCGAAAGTTCTGGCAGTCGAAGATGACCTTGTCGTGTTCGTCGGGCGCGAGACGCAGCATTTCGAGCGCGACATGCTCGAAGGCGCGCAACAGTTCGCCGCCGCGTTCCAGTACCAGCGGGCTGTCGCCGCCGGAGAGTTCCACCTTGATCACGGGCTTGTCGAAATCGTGCTCGCCCGCCGGGGGATCGACGAAAATCTTGTAGCGGAGATGGAAGTCGCCGGTGGCGATGATCCCATTCAGCAGTTCGCTAATCTTCTTAGCAGCGGCAATCTTGTCGGTGATTGGCATAGCAAGTTGGTGCGGTCCCTACGGGACTCTTCTTTAATCTAAAGCTTACCCAGCGCTCACGAGCCTGTTACGAAACCCTGTCGTCTCCGAGTTCCCTCCGGGGCTAAAGCCCGACTTCACTGGTACCGCTAACGGCACGGCTGAAGCCGTGCCCTTTCAGAGCGCCGGGCGGACTACATTAACCACGAAACCGCTCTAATTCCGGTCCTGCGCACCATGTGTCTCGCTGACTAAAGAGCTTTCAAAATCGCAAACAAATGCTGACTCGCAGCCCCTACTTAGCGGCCTTGCGGGCACGCTTTGCCGCCTCGGCGCGCATTTCCTTGCCCAGGCCGGTGCGGTTCATGATGTATTGCTGCGCAATGGCGATGATGTTTCCAATTACCCAGTACAGCCCCAGGCCGGAAGCCAAGGTATAGCTGAAGAAGCCCAGCATGAGCGGCATCATGATGGTCATCATCTGCTGCTGTTTTGGGTCCATGCCGGCGTTGGGCGTCATCTTCTGCACGAACAGCGTGCTGATCACAATCAGCACTGGCAGGACGAGGATCTTGTCCGGCGATGACAGATCGTGCAGCCAGAGGAACGGCGCCTGGCGGAGTTCGAGCGCGACTCCCAGCATCGAGTAAAACGCGAACAGAAACGGCATCTGAATGATCAGCGGCAAGCAGCCGCCAGCCGGATTCGCGCCATGTTCCTTATATAGCGCAGAGATTTCGGCGTTCATGTCGGCGCGCTTGGGATCGCGCAGCGGGTACTTCTTGTACCTCTCCTGGATGGCCTTCATCTGCGGCTGCAGCTTCTGCATCTTCAGCGCCGACTTCATGCTGGTGATGCGCAGCGGCAGCAATGCGACGTTGATGATGACGGTCAGGATGATGATCGACACGCCCCAGTTCGAGGCCATGTGCTCATGCGTCCACAACAACCACAGAAACAACGGCCGCGCGATCAGTCCGAAGAAGCCGAAATCAACCACGTGACCGAGGTCCGGTCCGCCGACTTGCCCATTCAAAAGATTCGAGTGAATTTGATCCAGAACCTTGAGCGCCTTAGGGCCAACGAACAAGCGTTCGCGGGTGACGCCATCAACACCGCCAACCGCAGCGCCGAGCAACTCGACCTTGTTCATGTTGTTGGGGTCGGGTTTGGCCGGGTCTTTCGGAACTTCAATCCCGTAGCGGAAGGTGACCATCGCGGCCTGGCTGGGATTGTCAGGCAGGAAGATAGCCGCGAAGTACTGATCTTGTGGTCCCGCCCACTGCAGCGGACCGCGAAGCGTATTGCCGCCACTGATCTTCTTGGCGGCAAGGCGCTCAACCTTGTCGCCCGAGTAGTAGTCGATTCGCGCCGAGGCATAGGACGGCGCGCTGGCCTGGTCGCCAAATCCCGCGGGCCACATGGGGAAAGCCTGAATGGGTTTGCCGTCAACCGTTACCGAGGTCTCCACCGAGATCACGTAAGTGCGATCGAAATGGAATGTCTTGCGAACATTGACATTGCCGTCGGAGTACGCATAGCCCAACTCGCCGGGAATGGAAATAACAGGGTGCACTTCGCCTACACGAGTGGTGTATCCGCCAGAAGTCGGAACATACAACGCAGAGTTGATCTTGCTGCGTAACCCTTCGTCATACGTGTACAGGCCCAAAGGAAGCCCGAAGGCCGCCGACGCCGGATTGACCAGGTCAAGCGGTTGGCCTTTCTCGTCTTTATATTTCTTCAGGATCCACGACTTGGCCTGCGCGCCATGGTTGGTGAACACAATGCGGTAGAGGTCGTTCTCGACCACGGTTTCCGTTTCACTACTGGCAGCTTGAACAGGTAGAACTTGCGGAGATGGCGGTTTGGTTGCCTCTGCGCCTACGGCAATCGGGGGCACAGCGCCTGTTGCTTTGGCAGTTTGCGCGGGTTGTACAGCAGGCGGAGTGTTGGGCTTGTTTTTGAAAAAGAAGAACTGGCTGATGAGAATCAGCGCGAAGGCGACGACCAGGACGATGAGCATGCGGCTTTGGCCGCCGGACTCCTCCTGCTGTGGGCTGCGATACTCAGGCAAGTAAACGTTCCATTCCGTAATAGCGGCTCATGGGTTACCCTGCAAGCCGATCGAAGCGGGCGCTCATAGGGCGCACAATCGATTGTTCTGCATCGCGACCGCCGGGGCGCTGAATCGCACACACCATTGGTCTACCGTGAGCGGCCAGACTCACTTCACTACGCCGTCCGCGAGCGAGGGAATTCGAGTGGCTGCCATCCTTCGCGGATACGGCGAACGCCACTCCCGCCAACGACTCCGGCACAACTCCAAAATTACAAACGTGCTGTGTACCGCGGCCCTCGTGCGGCACAGGATCAAATCCCGAACGCGCAAAGGGATGGCAGCGCAACAAGCGGCCGACGGCCAGCCATGAACCGCGCAGCGCACCGTGCAGCTCCACCGCCTCCAGGGCGTAGTCCGAACAGGTCGGCACGAAGCGGCAGGCGTTGGGCAGCAGCGGCGAGATCCACCGCTTGTAACCGCGTAACGCGTATTGAATGACCGCCTTCATTTCCGTTCTGCCTTCGTCGCCGGTTGGCCCGGTTGCGCCTCGCGAGCGCGCTCAACTGCCAACTGCAATCCTCGCGCAACTTCACTCGTCACTTGGGCGAAAGGCAATTGCAGTACGGACTTGCGGGGATGGAACACAACATCCACCGGAGCGTCTACCGAGGGCCACGAAGTTCGTACCGCTTCCCGCATGCGACGCTTGATTCGATTGCGCTCGACCGAACCGCCAAGCACCTTGCCCACCGTGAATCCTACACGCAGCGAGTTACCAATAACAGCACCGTCGGTTACCGGGGCGCGCCGCAGGAAAAACACCGTCATATTGCCGGTAAAGTGGCGACGTCCCGCGTGGTAGACGCGCTGAAAGTCCGCATGCCGCAACAGGTGCTTCGACTTTGGAAACTCACTGCTATCAGAGGTCACGACCTGCATTACCGCACCGATACCGGCTTAGTCAACGCTCCGAAGTCAATTGGATCGGGGCTCCTCGTAATTCCATGCTACCGTAGGCTGGAAATGCGGCGGGCGCAGAAAACTAGAGTTAGCAACTACTCGCGGAAGCCAGCTTTTACGGCGACGCGCTTGCGTCCCTTGGCGCGACGGCGGGAAATTACGGCCCGTCCGCTCTTGGTCTTCATGCGAGAACGAAACCCGTGCGTCTTGGACCGTCGACGACGGTTGGGTTGGAATGTGCGCTTCGGCATTCGAAACTGCGCTCCTTACTGGCAAAAAGTTAGATAGGGCAAACCAAAAGTATACCGTTCGACAGGCCCGGCTGGCAAACTGCAGTCCGGACACGGTTTCCTGGCGCACAACGCGGCAGCAGCCACGCGAGTGCGACCCGTACTTCCCAAAGTTGGTGCAGAAATCCCATCGAACTGCCATTTGCACCACGCTTGCTGCAACAAAAAATTTTTATACCAGTAACATTCACGAAATCAATCACTCGCAAAAGCAATCGCCCGATTCCAGTGCAACCAGCACTTGTGTTGCGAATTTTTCATGCTAGTATCCCATGCAGCCACAGAGAAGACATTCTTCGCGCTGACTTAAGGAATGCGACTTGCACGGTGGCCTCTTCGGTTGCAGATCTTTAATTTTTCCTGAATCGCGCGGTGGATCGTGCTTCGCTGGCACTTGTCCCCCCTGAATATTCGTTGAAGCGATTCGAGGCGTTGATCGCCTCGAGGTCAATTTTGCTATGTCTTATTTTGGAACTGCCTCTCCCAATCCATGGGTGCTCGTGCTGGATGCGCTGGAAAAGAAAGTCAACCGCCATTCCTACGAGACCTGGCTCAAACCGACACGCTTCAGCCATTCGGCAGGACCGACGCTGTTCGTGAAGGTTCCGAATCCCGACTTCTGCCACATCGGTGAGAAGTACGGCGACCTCATCAGCGAGGCCATCGAGAACCTGGGCCTCCAATACCAAGATGTCGAGTTCGTAACCGATCAAGAGAAGCGCGCTGAGAAGAACGAACGCAGTAACGGTGACCAAAGGAACAGTGAGGCTGCCGTGGAATCGACAAGTTCAACTGATAGTAGTGGTGCGGTTCCAGCCCGCCAGCAGCGGTTCGACTGGGACGGCGCGGCGCAACTGAATCCCAAGTACACGTTCGATGGATTTGTCATCGGCTCGGGCAACCAGTTCGCCCATGCGGCCGCACGCGCGGTGGCGGAGCGGCCTTCCAAAGCCTACAACCCTCTTTTCCTGTACGGCGGCGTTGGTATGGGCAAGACGCACCTGATGCAGGCCATCGGACACGAGATCAAGAAGCGCGAACCGCAGATGGCGATCTGCTATGTGTCCAGCGAGAAATTCACCAACGAAATGATCAATGCGTTGCGGAACAACAAAATGGCAAGTTTCCGCGACAAGTACCGCAACATGGATGTGCTGCTGGTGGACGACATCCAGTTCCTGGTCAGCAAGGAGCGTACCCAGGAGGAGTTCTTCCACACCTTCAACGCGTTGCACGAGTCGATGCGGCAGATCGTGATTGCCAGTGACCGTCCTCCGAAGGAGTTGGCTGAGATCGAAGACCGCCTGCGCAGCCGGTTCGAGTGGGGACTCATCGCCGATATCCAGCCACCGGATCTTGAGACCAAGGTGGCCATCCTGCAGAAGAAGGCGGAGTCTGACAAGGTGCTGTTGCCTACCGACGTCGCTCTCTACATTGCGTCGAACATCCGCAGCAATGTGCGCGAGTTGGAAGGAGCGCTCATCCGCCTCACCGCTTATGTTTCGCTGACTGGCGGCGACTTGAGCATGCTCACAGCGCAAGAGGTGCTGAAGAACCTCATCGAGTCACAAACGCGCAAGGTTACCATCGAATCGATCCAGAAGGCGGTGTCGGAGCAGTTCGGGCTGCGGCCGGGGGAGATTAAAGCGAAGAACAACTCGCATTCAATCGTGTATCCCCGCCAGATTGCAATGTACCTGGCCAAGCAACTGACCGAAGCGTCCCTGCCGGAAATCGGGCGCCAATTCGGCGGCAAGCACCACACCACCGTGCTGCATTCCGTCGACAAGATCGCCGAGGCCCGCAAGTCCGATAAGGATTTGAACAGGCTACTGAACAAACTCACAGAGGTTTTGGGTGGATAAACCGCGCACTTGGCGCGGTTTTTCACTATTGGGCGCAGTTTTCCTTGGGAGAGGCTGTGGACGGATTGTGGATCACGTGGAAGAACGGAACGGAATTCTTCCGCGGTTCCGGTTTAGCAGAGGCACGCACGGCGAGCGCAGCAGTTTTCGTAGGTGACGGCGTGATCTAACGGCCTGATGGACGCGGTTTTGCCCTGGTTTTCCACTTTTCCAGTGTGTCTACTGTTACTACTGTTTTATAGGTTTTTAATTTGATATAAGGAAGTGCAGTAGTCGCGGGTTCTCGCAACATCCTGCCACACGCCGCGGTACGACGGCTGGGCTAAGGACGCGACTCCAAGGGTGGAACATATGGCTGCGGAAGTAACCGGAGCGATCCAGGGAACTGCGATGGAAATCAGCGTCAGCAAGTTCGAGTTGCTCAAGGAACTGACTGCCACACAGGGAGTCGTGGAACGCAAGACGACGATTCCCATTCTGTCCAATTTTTTATTTGAAGCAGCGGCTGACCGGTTGACCATTACGGCCACCGATCTTGATCTGAGTCTGCGTACGTCGTGCGCGGCCAAGGTGAAGCGCGAAGGCGCCTGCACGATTCCGGCTCGCAAACTCTACGACTACGTCAAATTACTGCCCGATGGCGATATCTCAATCAAGTTGCTGGAGAACCATTGGGTCAACATCCGCTCCGGCCGCTCGAATACGAAAATGGTCGGAATGGCACGGGCGAACTTTCCTGGGCTACCAGTATTCCCGACATCCGGAAGCGTCAAGATTCCCGCGCAGACGTTGCGCAGCATGATCGGACGCACCATCTTTGCGATCTCCAGCGAAGAGTCGCGTTACACCCTGAACGGCGGACTTATGGTGCTGAAGCCGGAGTCGATCACCATGGTGGCGACCGATGGACATCGTCTGGCGCACATCGAGAAGACTGGTGAGCAGTTCGATGTGACGGGCGAGAACAAGACGCTGATCCCCAAGAAGGCCATGAGCGAGTTGTTTTCGCTCCTGCAAAACAGCGATGTGGAACAAATTGAATTTGCCAAGGACGACTCCACGCTGTTCTTCCGCATTGGCGAGCGCCTGCTGACCTCGCGCCAGTTGACCGGCCAGTTCCCCAACTACGAAGCCGTGCTGCCGCGTGAGACCACTAAGTCGGTCGTCGTCCACGGCGCCGATCTCAATACCGCGATTCAGCGCGTGGCGCAGTTTGCCGATGAACGGTCGCGGGCGATCCGCATGAAACTCGACAAGAACGAGTTGAAGATTTCGTCGTCGTCCACCGAATCCGGTGAGTCGGAAGACTCGATCGAGATTGTTTACTCCGCCGACGCCATGACGATTGGCTTCAACTCCGAGTACCTGATCGACTTCCTGAAAGCCTCGACCGGCGGCGAAGTTCGCCTGGAGTTCAAAGACGCGCAGTCGGCTGGCCAGATGCGTCCTGAAGACGGCAGCGATGACGGTTTCAAGTACCGCTACGTCGTGATGCCGATGCGGATCTGAGGAAGCGACTAGGACTCCCCTCCTCGTTCCGGCTAACAGTCGTGTCCTATGGTAGTCAGTTGCGCTACATGTCCAATGCCCCACTAGTCCCGGCAGCGCGTATTACTCCTGCACTGCTTCCTTTGAACGACGCGCGCGACTTGCTATGCTGGTATCAGGTGAATCTTTGCGAGGCGGTAATAGAAGATCCTAGAGGTTGCCGTGTCCGTTTTTTGCCTGCCAACTTCATCCATCTCATTAAACTCACCAACAAATACGGGGACGAACCCAAGAACGCCCGACTTGCACTTGAGGAAATAGAGAGGGGTAGAATCAGGCTCGTCGCTGGCAGGTTTGACCCGCAGCGAACCGCTGAGCTGTCTTGGATCAGGCTCGTAGCCAGCGATCCTCAGATGATAGTCCCAAATTGGCAGGCGCTTGGCCGCGGGGACGAAGCGTATATCCGCAATTTTGGCGCTGAGCAACAGCCGATTTACAGGGTGCTCGTCTGTGAAGTCATTGGAAAACAGCGGCAAGCCGTCACCGTATTTCCGAGAGAGAGGATATCCCAGAAAGAAGTCAGCCAGGTATTGTGGCCCTAAAGCGAGGAGGCCACCTCACCGGGTGGCCTGCTCTAACCCTAATTCTCGCCCCGGGCTCGGGGAATAGCAGGTCTCTTGACCCGCAAACTTCACAGTCAGTATATATAGCAGCTTTATATAAAGTCAAGCTTCAGAATATTGATACGCCGACTTTATAAGAAGCCTCACTTTGATTAGACGCTGCTTTATATAAAGTCGGTTCAAAACGCGATCCCTTTACGATCATCCTATGTCACATATTGCGGAAAGTCGATGTTTTGGCCGGCAGGGCCTGCCCTGGTTACTTTAGTTTCGCGCTACCCCCAAATTCTCTTGCGTTTGCCCTCGCGTCCCACTACAACCAACTCAGAGCCAGGGGAAACGTGTCTCTAGCTGAATCTCGGCGATGCCGCGAATGAAATCGCTCTTTGACAAATCGCCTCACAGGTCAGGTCAAGTTTCTCTGCACCTGGGAAGATCCCTCGAAGCTCATGAAAACAAACGATATGAGCATGCATCGCCATACTTGTATGACTTGTATGATGCAGGTGAGTCATACTTGTCATACTTTCCATACAAATATTACGTGCAAAAAGCGAATAGCAGGCGAAAATCGCGCCCCTAACTCCTACGCCCAGACATGGATACGTATAACTATCTATAGAATCAACTACATGCGAACAATTTCCGCCCAAACCATTGATTCTAAACGAGCACGATAATTTGTTTTTTTAGTGTGTTACCGCGTACTACACCACCATATCACCGGTCCATCGAGTGGGCTGCGGAATACGAGCGGTTCTCCACCCTCGAAAAGGACTGACGGACGATCAAGCTATTCGTACGCCAGTGCGTCGATGGGGTCTTTCTGGGCGGCCTTCATCGCCGGATAAGCGGCTCCCAGCATGCGAACCGATGACAGCGATAATAGCGGCTCGTACCAGCCACTCGGGCGTAATCAGGATGGGCAGAGTCTGAAACTTCGCATGCAGGCCTGCGCGCGCGGCGTAGCTGACGATAATCCCCAGGATAATTCCGCCGATCGAGATCAACAGCGTCTCGCGCAGGATGACGTTCACGATGTAGAACTTGCCGGCTCCCAGCGATTTCAGGATGCCGATCTCGCGGGTGCGCTCCATCACGGCGGCGTACATGGCCTGGAAGATGACGATGAAGCCGATGATCATCGAAATTCCGATGACGACGTTGATGAAGGTGGAGAGCCCGGGAATGCTGCTGGAACTCATCAGGCTCAGGTATTCCTTCAGCGAGTGGACTCCGTACTGCTCCATGCCGGGAATGCTCTTGATCTCGTGGACGACGGCATCAGCATTGTTGGGATCGTCGAGCTTGACGTAAAAGATCGAGGCCTTGCCCTGTCCGCCGATGATGTCCTGCAAGGTGGCGATGGGAAGAAACTTGCGGGCGCCCTTGCCGTGCTCCACGATGCCGGAGATGCGGAAAGGATGATTCAGGGTCTCGACGGTGTCGCCGACTTTCAGCTTCTTCGAAGAAGCGACGTAGTCGTCGATCAGCATGTCGTTGGGACCTTGGAACGGTCCGCCCGAGAGATAGTGGAACGGCCCACCCATGGCCTCGAACGACTGCAGGTCGATGCCATCGATCACTTCTACATTGCCGCCAGTGGAAAGCTGAGTGACGACGGGGGCAACGGCCACGACGTGATCGAGTTTGCGCAGCTTGTCGGCAACTTTGATGGAAACCGGAACCCCGCTGACGCCCATGATGAGCGAAGAGCCCGGTGGCTGCACCATGATGTCGGCCCCGATGCCGACCTGGCGGTTCTTGGTGTCGGTGAGCATGCCTATCGAAAGGCCGACGATCAATAAAATCAGGGTAACTTCAACGGCAACCGCGACAACGCTGATCAAGGTGCGGAAGGGACGGTGCACCAGGTTGGAAAAGATCATCTTGTTCATGATTCAATTTCGATTGTATAGGACGCGGCTCGGGACGACCGGCGCGCGCGACACGCGAATCACCACGCTACTAGAATGGAAACCATGGCCACCGAAACTAATGCCTGGAACTCTGAACTGTACCAATCGAGCCACGCGTTTGTATGGCAATTCGGGCGCGACCTGTTGACCATGCTCATCCCCAAGACGGGAGAGCGCATCCTTGACGTGGGTTGTGGCACCGGCCAGCTTACGGCGGAGATCGCGGACTCAGGAGCCGAGGTGATCGGGCTCGACCAGTCGGCCGAGATGATCGCGTCGGCGAGAGAAAACTATCCGAAGTTACAGTTTGAAGTCGCGGACATTGCGGCGACAAACTACGACTGCGAGTTTGACGCCGTGTTCTCGAATGCGGCATTGCATTGGGTGCGCAACCAGCAAGGTGCCATCGCCGCGATCTCGCGTGCGCTCAAGCCGGGCGGCCGTTTGGTTTTCGAGATGGGCGGCAGGGGCAACATCCAGCAGATCTGGACCGCCGCCACGCAGGCGCTTGCTGCTATGGGAGTGAAAGACCCGGAAAAGTTGTCGCCGTGGTTCTATCCGTCGATTGGCGAATATGCGCCGATGCTCGAGTCACGTGGATTGCTGGTGACCTTCGCAGTGTTGTTTGATCGTCCAACTCCGCTGGAAGGTGGAGAGCGCGGCCTGAGAAACTGGCTGGACATGTTTGGCATGTTCGCCAGCCACGTGCTGGGATCCGCACAGCGCGAAGAATTGATGGATCGCATAGAAGCTTTGGCCAAACCCGCCCTATTTCACGAAGGCGAGTGGACAGTCGATTACAAGCGGCTGCGGATGATCGCGGTAAAGCAATAAGAAATCGCGCGCCGCCGCAAGCACTCATGTAAGCTTTCACTTCCGATGCCAAGCCGTCGTCTCAAGCCCAGCCGTGAATTGCAGCCTGCGTCACCTGGAGTGACTTCCACACCGGCGGCCAAGTCGCTACTAGCTGCGCCTTCACTCACCCGCGAGTTCTTCGCTCGCGATGCGATAACGGTTGGGCGGGAATTACTCGGCAAGCTGCTGGTCCGCCGCGAAGGCCGTAAATTGCTGGCCGGACGGATTGTGGAAGACGAAGCCTATCTTGGGGCCGCCGATCCAGCCTCCCACGCCTATACCGGACGTACCCCGCGCAATGCCGTGCTGTTCGGTCCGCCAGGGCACGCATACGTCTATTTCATCTACGGCAACTACTACTGCGCCAACGTTTCGTGCATGCCTGAGGGTGAGGCAGAGGGCGTTCTGCTGCGCGCCATGGAGCCCGTATTCGGCCTGCAGGCTATGGCCGAATCTAGAGGCCTCGAATTGATCGCGAAGTCGCCTATATCGCAGCTACGGCTCATCGCCAGCGGGCCGGGCAGAATGTCGGAAGCCCTGGCAATCACACGCGCCCGCGACAACGGCAAAGACCTGACCACCCGGAAATCCGACTTGTGGTTTGCTGACGACGGCTATCGTCCGGAACGAATTGGGACTACTCCGCGCATTGGAATCAAGAAGGCAGTCGAGGAGCCGCTGCGATTTGTTATTGCGGGGAATCGGTTCGTCTCGGGGAAACGGACAACGTGAATTATTCGTAGCGGGTCCATCGAATTGCTGATTTCATTGAGTCGTCTGCCCAACTGGCATAGAATGCGCAACACCAGCGATGCTGACCGTCTTCCTGAGTTCGACGACGAAGGACCTCGCCCAATGCCGCGAGGCGGCCTATCTTGCGATTACAGGCCTCGAGGGGTACCACTGTATTCGCATGGAGGACTTTGGATCGTGGGACAACGCTTCTGACGATTTCTGCCGATCCAAGGTTGCGAAATGTGACTTGTTCGTCTGTATCGCCGGACCTCTTTACGGTTCGCGAAGCCCCTCGGGACGTTCCTACACGGAGCGCGAGTTCGAAGCGGCAATCGAGCACGGGAAAACCCGCCTGGTGTTCATGACCGCCGAGGACTTTCCCCTGGCGGCGAACCTGATCGAATCTGACGAAGACCGAAAATGCCAGACCGCTTTCCGGCAGAAGATATCCGGGGGGAAGTTGATCGCCTGGTTCTCGACGCCGGATCAGGTGGCGTTCCGAGTGGTGCAGGCGATTCGTAACCTTGAGGCTGAGCAAGCCGCTTCCCCAATGCCCACGCAGGCGAGTCTGCTGGTGTCGCAAATCAAATCAGTGTCCTATCGTGTGGCCGTCCTAAACCACAGCACGATGGTGACGGACGACGAAGTGAAGACGGCCGTTACTGCCCTGCAGACGCAAGTGCATAGAGACTTCGCGCCGGCCTGGGGAATCGATGCCGAACTTTCTTTTGTAGTGAAGGGATCTGAGCCCGCTCCTGGCTCGTGGTGGCTGGTGATTCAGGATGAATCCGAATACCCCAATGTGTTGGCTTATCACACCCTGACCCCGGAAGGACTTCCGCAAGTCAAGATTTCGGTCGCCAATGCGAAACAAGCCAACCTGGAATGGACCATGGCAGCCAGCCACGACCTGATGGAGATGCTGGCCAATCCTATGCTGAACCTGACCGTGTTCGTGACCGAGAATGGAACCACGGGCAAATTGTATGTGCGGGAGATTTGCGATCCCGTTTCGTCGCCGCAGTACACGTACAAAATCGATGGCGTGGTGGTGTCGAATTTCGTGTTTCCGTCGTGGTTCGAGTCGTTTCGCAAGCCGGGGAGCAGCCAATTCGATTACGGCAATCATCTGGCGTCACCTTTCGAACTTGCTGAAGGCGCCTACATGACGGTGTTCGACGTAAAGGACGGGTCAGGCTGGCGCGCGGTGTTTAGTCAGGAAAAGACAGGAGCAACCAAGCCGAAAACGCCTGCAAGAAAGAAACGCACCAGCAAGCGCTAAGCTACTTTTCTCCCGGGGCCAACTACTCGGGATCGTGCCAGCCGCCAATTTCGGCAGCCAGTTCGCGCGCGTCCGGCGGCCCCCACGTCCCAGGCTCGTATGTCTCCACCGGACAGCAGTCCCCCAGGATGGGATCGACGATTGCCCAAGCGGCTTCCACCGCATCCTGGCGAACGAAGAGCAACTGATCGCCTTTCATGGCGTCGGTGAGCAGCCGGTCATAGGCATCCATCTCATCGCTGGTGGTGTATTTCACAGCCGAAAGTTCGACAGGCATGGGAACCATCAACGGCCCCGGCCGCTTGACCCGCGCACCGAGGCTCAACTCTAAGTCGGGACCTAGCCGGAAGCGGTAATAATTGCGTATGTCGACACCCGCCTTGGTTAAGGGCGGTTTACGCAACTTGACAAAGACTTCTGTCGCAGTGATGGGCATGCGCTTGCCTGCCCGGACCAGGAAGGGAACCCCGGACCAGCGCCAGGAATCCACTTCCAGGCGCACAGCAGCAAAGGTTTCGACGTCGGAGTTTGGGCTGACTCCCGGTTCATCCCGATAACCGTGGAACTGCCCGCGGACGATGTTGGCGGGGCTAAGCGGCGGTATCGTGCGGAAGACCTTGACCTGTTCGTCGCGCACCGAGTCCGAATACATGGTTGTGGGCGGCTCCATGGCCAGGAACGCGACCACCTGCAACATGTGGTTCTGCACTACGTCACGAATCGCTCCAGCTTCCTCATAGAATTTCCCGCGCCCTTCGACGCCGAAGGACTCGGCCATGGTGATTTGCACGCTATGGATGTAATTGCGGTTCCAGATGGGCTCCAAGAAGCTGTTGGCGAAGCGGAAGATGAGAAGGTTCTCGACCGCCTCCTTACCGAGGTAGTGATCGATGCGGAAGATGTGATCCTCGGGAAATGCCTGATGCAGCGTCTCGTTGAGCTTGCGCGCCGAAACCAGGTCGCGTCCGAAAGGCTTTTCGATGACTACGCGGGCGTTCTTCGCGCATCCCGATTGGCCGAGGCCCTTCACCACCACGGTAAACATAGTGGGTGGGATTGCCAGATAGTGGGTGGGCGACTGCGCATCGCCAAGCTTGGCGCGCAATTGCGCGTAGGTCTTGTCGTCGCTGTAATCGCCATCGATGTAATCCAGCAGCTCGCAAAGTTTCTTGAAGGCAGCTTCATCCACGCCTCCGCCGAATTTCGTGATGCCGTCACGGGCGCGTTCGCGCACCTGTTCGATCGTCCAGCCGGACTTGGCGACCCCGATGACAGGCACGTTCAGGGCGCCTTGTTTGACCATGTTCTGCAGGGCGGGAAAAATCTTCTTGTGAGCTAAATCGCCTGTGGCACCGAAGAATACAAAAGCGTCAGAGAGATTGGATAGCATTGCCTTCCCCTAGTTATGACCGCGAATTCTTAACCGATGAGTTGCCTGGGCTGTACTACCCGAACAGTGTAATAGCATGACGCTGCGTGCGGTAGCCGGATACGTCCCGGACCGTGAATAAGAGGTTAACCGAGCGCTCAAGGCCAGGCAGAAAGCATTTTGCTGCGCACTGGCTAGTGCGGTGTGCCGCGAATTCCCGCCTAACTCCAAAGTTTCGGAGTTGCGGAGACGTCCTCCCCTCGGCGGCTAAAGCCGCCTTATATTACGCACTTTTGCGGCACGGCTGAAGCCGTGCTCTTTCAAAACCAGGTTGCCTTTATTCCACGAACTTGCGTGACGCGATACTACGCTCCTGTACCATAAGTTGGTCTTTCAATGAACACGCCCAATCCCATAGTGCACACCAGCGATCGCGTTCTGGAATTCGACCACATGCGGGACCTGCTGGCAGTCTATGCGGCTTCCCCGTTGGGACAGCAGCGAATCGCCAACTTGGCGCCATCTCACGATCGCCAGTGGATCGAGCGCCAGCAGCTTCTAACGGAAGAGCTGTGCGGTTACCTACGCAATGGGGGACGCTTCGACTTCCACGGGTTGCTCGATCCCACGCCGCTGATCAATAAGTCGCGGATTCAGGGAGCAGCGCTGGAACTCATGGAAATCCGCGATGTGCTCCTGCTGGCCGACCGGGCGGCCGAGTGGCGGGAGATCGCGCTGCATCCTCCGGTCGCCATCGAAGCCAAATGGGAAGCGGTACGCGAGCTTTCGCAAAACGTCGCCGACTTCACCGAACTGCTGCGCTACTTCCGCAACAAGATACTGCCCGACGGAACGCTGGACGACCGGGCGTCGCCGGAACTGTCGCGAATTCGCCGCGATATCGATCGCCAGAGGCACGCCATCCAGCAATCGCTGCAGTCGTACTTGCGAAAGCTGTCTGACGGCGGAGCCGTGCAGGACGAGCTCATCACCATTCGCGGCGAGCGCTTTGTGATTCCGGTCAAGGTGGAACAGCGGCGGCGGGTGCAGGGCGTGGCGCATGGCGCATCCTCCAGCGGGCAGACCGTATTCATGGAGCCGTTGGAGACCATCGAGCAGAACAACGAGCTGGTGCGTCTGCATGACGAGGAACAGAGTGAGATACACCGCATCCTGCTGGAGATGACCTCGCGGATCGGCGAACAGGCGGACGCCCTGGTGGCATCAGTTGAGATTCTGGGTGAGCTGGAGTTGCAGTTTGCCAAGGCCCGCTTCGCGCAGGACTACGACTGCGTGAGCGTGAGATTCCTCGACGGAGAGCTGGTTCCCGACGACGAGTCGCCGTCAGAAACAGTGGCCCACGACACCGGCGATGAGTTCGTTCTGCGCAACGCGAGGCACCCGCTGCTGGAGCGCACGCTCAAGCCCAAAGGCGTGGCTGTGGTTCCGCTCACGGTTGAGATCGACGGTCAGCATCGCCAGGTCATCATCAGCGGTCCCAACACCGGCGGCAAAACGGTCGCGCTGAAAACGATTGGCCTGATGGCGCTGATGGCCCAATCGGGAATTCCGCTGCCGGCCGAGCGCGCGGAGTTGCCGATCTTCGATGGCATGTTTGCCGACATCGGCGACTACCAGTCGATTGAACAGAATCTCTCCACGTTTTCGGCGCATGTTACGAACATCGATTTCATCTCGCACCAGGCAACCCGCGACTCGCTGGTATTGCTGGACGAACTGGGCTCGGCGACCGATCCGGAAGAGGGTGCGGCCCTGGCGGTTTCGATCGCCGACTTCTTCCGCCGCGTGGGATGCCTGAGCATTGTTTCCACCCATCACACTGCCTTGAAGGTTTACGCGGCGAACACCGACGGGGTCCTCAACGCAGCAGTGGGTTTTGACGAGCGAACCCTGGCTCCTACGTTTGAATTGCGCATCGGAGTGCCGGGCGCGTCGGCCGGAATCAACATCGCACAGCAACTCGGGCTGAATCCGAAGATCGTGAGCGAAGCCCGCGAGAAACTCACGACGCAGACCCACGACGTGTCGCGCTTTCTCGATCGCCTGCATGAGCAATTGCGTGAGATCGATGCGGAACGGACGGCGTTGCGCGCGCGCGAGCAGGAAATTGCGCGGGAGCGCGGCCACCTCGCTTTGGAAGGCAAAAAGGAGCAGCGCGAGAAAATCCGGGAGATGGAGAAGAAGCTGGAAAGCGTGCTGCACAACTTCGAATACCAGGCGCGCGAAACAGTGAATGCGGTGCAGGATCGCGCCCAGGCTTTGAAGCTCTCGAAGGACGCGGAGCGCCGCATCGCCAAAATGCGTCGTGAGTTTCGCGAGCAATTCGACGCAACTGTTGTGGCGCATGCCACCGGCTCAGACGTTGGCGACCAGCACGCCAGGCCGCATGTGGTGCAGCATGTGTCCGTGGGAGACACAGTGCGGTTGCGGTCGATGGGCCGTGACGCCAAGGTGCTGCGCCATTTCGATGACGACTCGTTCGAAGTCGCGGTGGGGTCGATGAAGATGAAAGTTCCCCGCGACGACATCGCCAGCACGGTGGTGAGCGCCGCGTCCAATCCGGTTACGGCGGCGCGTTCCCGCGGAATCGGCGTGTCTTTGTCGCGGGAAGATGACAGTGTTCCCACCGAGATCAACGTGATCGGTCAGACGGTAGACGAAGCTACCCGAGCGGTGGAGAAGTTCGTGGACCACGCCTTTCTGGCCGGCGCGGTGCGGGTGCGAATCGTACACGGTAGTGGCATGGGGATCCTGCGTAAGGCGTTGCGGCAATTCCTGCGGGAGCATCCCCACGTGGCGAGCGTCGCTGAGCCTCCTCAGAATGAAGGCGGCGGGGGCGCGACCGTGGTGGAATTGCGGACCTAGCTCGCGGGCCGCGGTTTGTTGCACTTGTCAGCGCGGCTCTCTAAACTTGCAACAGCGATGGGCAAAATCAGCCAAACCATCAAAGGCTACATCTGGTGGATGTATCCCCGAGGCAGTGTTCACTATGACGTCATGGTGACGCTGATCCTGGCTTTCATCTTTATTGCCCCCCTGTGGATTAACTTTCGCGATAAGCCCGTCGAACGGTCGCCGAATCAAGCCGAAGTCGTCGTAAAGCCCGAGGGTCGTGGGTTCCTCTACACCGTGGACGCGGCGGCGATCAAGCCGGGCAGCGATGAGGAGATACGCGAAGCGCTGCTACGCGTGATCGAGCCGGTTGCAGGCGAAATCAACATCGACAAGTACGAACCTGTTCGCGATGCCAAGCACAATATTGTTGCTTACAGAGTGTGGGGACACCGCTAGTTCCAACGGTTGTTCTGGGAACAAATCATGAAAAAAACCATTGTTGCTGCGGCGCTTCTGCTACTTATCGCGACGCTGGCTTCCCATGCACAAAACCTGGAGAGCGTGCTGAACTCCATGGACAGAGCCGCCGCTGATTTTCGCACGGCGCAAACCGAGTTTGTCTGGGACCAGTACGAGAAGGTCGTGGACGAGCACGATCTTCAGAAGGGGACCATGTACTTCCGGCGGCAGGGCGACGATGTGCAGATGGCGGCCGACATCACCGTGCCGGATAAAAAGTACGTGCTCTTCAGCGGAGGCATGGTCAGCGTGTATGTGCCCAAGGCCGGGCAGATCACGGAATACAATGCGGGCAAGAACAAGGCCGACTTCGAGACATTTCTGGTGTTGGGATTTGGCGGACGCGGCCATGACCTGGCCAAGTCGTTCGACGTAAAGTATGCCGGTATGGAACAAGTGCAGGGCATCAGCGCCGGGAAGCTTGAGTTGACTCCGAAATCGCAGAAGGTGGCCAACATGTTCCAGACGATTACGCTCTGGATCGATCTTGCGCGCGGGGTCAGCGTGCAGCAGTTATTCACCGAGAAATCGGGGGACTTCCGCCTGGCGAAATACAGCAATATTCAACTGAACCAGAAGCTGTCGAACGACGTGTTCAAGCTGAAGACCAGTGGGAAGGTGACCTACGTCCGGCCGAATGGGTAACAAGGCTCGTCTGAAATCTGCAAGAACAAAAGCCGCCAATTTGGCGGCTTCCGCGTTCCTGGATCCGACAATCGTCTATTTCGCTGGCGGTTGCGCGGGTGAATCTTTCATTTGAGCTGAGTTCTTGATGAAGAGGACCGCCTTCCACATGTCATCGTCGGGAAGGACGCCGTCCCATCCCGGCATCGCCGTCAACTTAACGCCGTACTTGGTCACGTAGAACAAGTTTGCGTCAGGATCGTCTGGGGTGTGGCTCATGAGCTGCGGAACGGGAGGATAAAACTTGGTCTTCAGTGGGGATACCGGTTCCTTCAGGCTGCCATGGCAAAGGGCGCAATGTTTGTCGTACACCATGGAGCCATCCATGATGTTTTCGGTCGTCGGCTTGAACGGGTTGTCCTGCTTGAGAGCGTGAGCGTCCACCCATTCGTCCAGGGAATGATTGGCGGTCCGCTTCTCGAAGGTGCCGGGACCGTCGGGAATTGCACGAGTATCGAAATGTCCCGTGAAGACGAACCAGTAGGCACCACCAAGAACCACGACGAGGGTGACGATGATACCGAGCAAGAATCCGCGCATATTTCTCCTCAAGCCTGCAGAATAAGCTACAAACTACTCCGTTCTAGATTAAATCAAGCTGAAACGGAGCGCTGTTAAGAATGATGACGGGTAAACCCAGGGTAAATGCGCCTCGGACTATGGCCGAGTTACAGGCAGAGTCGTTTCCACCATAGGTGGCGGTCAGTAGCGCCTCAGCCGGCGCGCCTCGCGCACTACGTCCTCAACCTTGGGAAGGAACGCTTGTTCCAGGGGAGGCGAGAACGGCACAGGCGTATCGGCCGAGGCGATGCGAGCGATGGGAGCATCGAGCGCATCGAAGCACTCTTCGTTGATGATTGCCGCGACTTCGCCGGCGATGCCTCCGGTTTTGGTGTCCTCATGCAGCACGATCACTCGATTCGTCTTCTCCACAGTCTCGCGAATTGCGTCACGGTCGAGTGGCAGGACGGTGCGGAGATCGACGATCTCCAACTCGATGCCATCCTTCGCCAGGATTTCCGCGGCTTCCAGCGCAACGTAAACCATGGCGGCGTAGGTGATCACACTTACGTCGCGGCCTTGCCGAACGATGCGCGCTTTTCCAATCGGGACCGTGTAGTCCTCGGCGGGGAGCTCTTCCTTGATGCGACGGTAGAGAAACTTGTGCTCGAAGAAGAGCACGGGTTGTTATCGCGGATGGCCGACTTGATCAATCCCTTGGCGTCATAAGCACTCGCGGGACAGACGACCTTGAGACCCGGCGTATGGGCGAAGTTAGCTTCCGGGTTCTGGGAGTGGAAGGGCCCGCCATGGACGCCACCTCCCGAAGGGCCGCGCAATACCACAGGAACCGGTGCGCCCCAGCGATAGTGCGCCTTGGCCAGAAGATTGGTGATCTGGTTGAAGGCGCAACTGATGAAGTCCATGAACTGAAATTCAGCCACCGGACGCATGCCGGTGAGCGCAGCGCCAAAGCTGGCGTTCACGATGGCCATCTCGGAGATGGGGGTGTCGACGACGCGCGCGGGGCCGAAGCGGTCGATCAGCCCCTCGGTGACTTTGAAGGCCCCGCCATAGACGCCGATGTCCTCGCCGATGCAGAAGACGGCAGGGTCGCGCTCCATCTCTTCCCAAATGCCCTGGCGGATCGCTTCGAGGTATGTGACGGGTGCCATGTGTCATTTCTCCGTACTAACGAATTCACCACGGAGACACGGAAGGCACGGAGTTGATTTCATTCTCTTTACTCCGCGATCTCTGTAGCTCCCTGGGAAAAAGCCAGCCCGAGCGCCGCGGCTCAATCGTCGCACGCATGGCGCAATGTGGAACACCGAATGACGATTCCGACGGCACTCCATATTACTTCGGCCCTGGCGGCGCGGACTTGTCGCCGGGTTTCGGGGCAGCAGCAGGAGTTGTCGCAGCCGGCTTTTTCGCAGGCGGCGGCACTGGCTTCACGTCGCCGCCGTCGATGGGTGACGAGCGGAAGCGCTCCAGCTCCGGGTCCCATGTCCAGACAAGGTAGCGGGTGATGGTGGTCTTGTTGTCCGTCAACACTTGCTTTTCAAGGATGCGAAAGATGGCTGCCAAGTTTGGAGCCGCTTTCAGAAGGTCGAACGTCGATGTCTGGGTCTGTTGCAGATTGTCGGTCTGGGCAGCCGACCGGTTCGCCAGGGTGATCTCGCTTCGCTCAGTGGTATCGAGCACCACTTCCATTCGGTCATGCAGCATTTTCAAGACTCACAAAGTTTTCCTGCTGGACACTGCCGCTGTCACGGCTGATTTCGTGGTGCACCAGGATCTCAGAGACCTTAGGCTGAATCAACTCAGCGAAGGTCACCTCGGGGCGTTGGGTCGCGCGACGGAAGGCGAACGGTCTGGACATGACGCCATTCTGACTTCGCAGCCTTGTCGAAGACAACGATGTAGGTGGAATCGCACTCGCTGGAATCGGCCAGCAGGACGACATTCTCTGCTCCGGCGCGAAGCGTCACCGGACGCTCTTCTACATGGTGGAAGTTCACGCACGGGGAGTTCGCTTTCGCGGCCGGGTTGGATGGGTTCGGGGCGAAGATTCCGAGTTCCAGGGCCAGATCATTGCGCTGTATTGCAGTGCCGCTGCGCAACGTGTTAGCTACTTCAGCCGGCACGTGGGTCTTGAATTCCTGCTCTTTCTTTTTGAACGGAAAGTCAGCCAGTGCGGTCGCAGCCAGAGCAAATATGAGGACGGATGTGCAGAGAATCTTCATGTCGAAAGAGAGAACCCCAGAGTACGAAGTTCCACGTGTTCGACATCGACCCGAGCGGTTGCAGGCGTGTATTGCGAAGAGATGCTCATTTCAAATGCACCCCTGCCTCACCTGCTTTGGAAGCTGGAGTGGCTGGTCCTCGCGAAGCTGCCTTGACCGGCCCGTACAGGGGCTTGATCTCGTGGCAGGAAGCATCGCAGTACACACCCTGGTGCGTTTTATCGGTCTCCGGATCGGGCATGGGTGAGGCAACCGCGGCGTCGCGCTCGGCCTCCAAGTCGCGTTCGACTTCCTCAATCAGCTTGCGGTTCTCGTCAGATGTAAGCCAGCCCTTCGTCTTAATGAGGTAATTCTCGAATCGCGCAATGGGATCGCGGGCGTGCCAGTACTCAAATAACTTCGCCGGGACATAGTGCGCGGCATCGTGAATAGCGTGGCCCTTCATGCGCATCATCTTGGCTTCAATGAGAGTTGGGCCTTCGCCACGACGAGCACGCTCACAGGCTTCATGGGTGGCGTCGTAAACCTGGCAGGGATCGGTGCCATCGACAATGACGCCGGGGATACCGTAGGCGATGGCGCGTTCGGCGAGGTCTTTCACGCAGAACTGCATGTCGCTGGGAGTGGAGTATCCCCAGAGATTGTTCTCGACGATCAGCACCAGCCCAAGCTTCTGCACGGCAGCGAAGTTGAGGCTCTCGTAAGTGACGCCGGTGGACTGTCCGCCGTCGCCGATGTAGGTCAGCGCCGGCGATGTTTCTGCCCTGCAGACGCGCGCCGAGGCAGACGCCCGCCATGACTCCGATCAACTCGCCGAGCATCGAGATAGGTGCGCAGACATGGCGGCGCTCCCAGTCGCCGAAATGCGACGAGGCATCGCGGCCGAAGGTCGGCGAATCGGCCTTCGCCATGTACTGCCGCATGATGTCGCGAGGAGTGAAGCCGCGTACCAGCACCGCTCCCTGATTACGGATCATGGGCCCAAGCCAGTCGTCAGGTTTGAGGGCGAAGGCTGAGGCGCAGGAGCAGCCTTCCTGTCCCAGTCCAAAGTAAACGCCGCCCACAACCATGCTTTGCTTGTAGAGGTTCTCGAGGGCCGACTCCATGCGGCGGTTGAGCAACATCGAGCGATAGATGGCGAGGGATTGTTCGCGCGAGAGATATTTCGAATCGCGAATCGGGGGTGCCGCGGCGCTCAGGTCGCCTTCGATTCTTGTACTCGACGTTGGAGCCTTCGCCCGACTGGTAGACGCGGAACTCCGGGCGCTCGAGGCGGTAGTCGGGGATGGAGTAGGTTCGAACCCAGGACTGATTCTCGGGTGGCTTAGGCGTTTTCGAGGGGGCGGCTGGTTGGGCCGATGTTTTGGAGAGCGGCCGCGGGATGGGCTTCTTCTTAGGCATACGGTGCACGGGTACGATAAATGCCCCGCGCAAAGGAGGCAAGCGGGGTTGCCGCGCGGACTGAAAGTCCGCGCGGAATATCAATAACAAAGGGCTTGTACGGCGCAGCTAAAGCTGCGCCCCTTCAAAACCGCTGCAAAGAGACTTCTTCCGAAGCGTGTGAAGCCGTCTCCCTTCAAAACCTACGCCATGTCAGTGACTACTGTTTCGTGTCCAGCGGGTGCTGCGACTTTTCGAAGAACTCGTTCTGCAATTTGAGGCTTTCCTGGTCGGCCTTGACGCCCTTGATGGCCTCAGCAATCTGGCTTGACCATGTCTTTTGGTCGAACTCGCCCAGCTCTTTGTTGGCGGCCGATCCGACACCCGAGTAGTGATTGGGAAAGCGCGCGTACCACCAGATGCCGGTGTACACGGATTCGGGCAACTGCAGGCGGTTCTGGTCGGCGCCGGATTCGCTGTCGGCGCGATCCATGTGCACCAGGTCGGGACGGGCAATCAGCATATGAGAAGTCTCGCTCTCGCCGGCATGCATGTCGTTCTTGGTTTTGAGTGGCGGACGTCCGGGGACGTTCTCGCGCGGAAGGCCGAAGACATAAACGACGTAATCGCGCGGAGTGGCCAGTTGCGACTGGGCGAACAGAGGCAGCAGACTCTCGTTGCCACCGTGGCCATTCACGATGAGGACTTTCTTACAGCCGTTGCGCGCCATCTCCTTGACCGTCTCCTGCAGAAGCGTGAGTTGCGTGCTCAGGCTGTAGGCGACGGTTCCGGGCTGCTGCTGCGCTTCGAATATCTGTCCAAAGTAATACTCCGGGAAAACCACGGCGTATTCCTGCTGGACGGCATTGAACACGGCAAAGCGAACATCAAGCAGGTCGGTGCCGAGCGGAAGATGAGGGCCGTGCTTTTCGATGATGCCGATGGGGAGCACACAGACTCCCTGAGACTGATGGATGGCCTGTACGAAGTCGGGGGCCGTGAGTTCTTCCCACTTGGGAGAGAGCTTGGTCTGCGAGATCGCCGGAATGGCCAGCGAGAGGAGAAGTGCGATGCGTGCGGCTGAAACGTTCACAGCAGACATGAGGGCCTCCCGGGAAAGTGAAACAGGTGATTGTATCTGAGAAAGTGCAGTCAGGCGGGCTGCGGAGAATAGTGGTCCTTCAGAGGCAGGAAAAGCAGGTCCCTCGCGGACTGAAGTCCGGTCGGGATGACAAAATAAAGGACCTGTCGGCGCAGCTAAAGCTGCGCCCCTTCAAAACCGGCGCAAATGAGAGTTCTTCCACAAGCTGTGAAAGCGGTGCCCTTTCAAAACAATTCCAAGCGCTCGGCGCGTTACGCCAGTTCGCTGCCATCACCCAGCAGGTCGCGCAGTTCTTTCGGCGGCACGTGCGGGTGTGTCCTGATTGGCCGCCTCGTCATCGTTATCGTTCTGCTTTGGACTAGTGACGGCCGCCTGTGCCAGAAGATCTTCCAGAGACTCCAGCCACAACATCTGGGTCTGAAAGACGCGGCCGAAGTTGCGTGATGCAGCGGTCGCCACTTCCTCGAACTTGACCTGCCGCTTTAGCTCCCGCTCCAGCGAGGTGACAGGCTTGCCGGTAATGCCGCAGGGAACGATGAAGGAGAACGAGTCGAGATCGATGGACACGTTCAACGCGAAACCATGGGTCGTGACCGAACGTGAGATGTGGACACCGATGGCTGCGATCTTCGCTTCAGGTTTGTCGGGAAGTGCGTAGGTCCAAACGCCCGTCAGCCCCTTGATGCGCTGTGTGCCGACTCCGAAGTCGCCGCAGGTGCGAATCAGCACCTCTTCCAGCCGGCGCACGTATTCGACGGCGCCCACCTTGGTATCGAAGCTGCGCAGGTCAACGATCGGATAAGCGACCAGTTGTCCGGGGCCGTGAAACGTCACGTCGCCGCCGCGGTCGATGTCGAACAACTCGATGCCTTGCTGGGCTAGAAATTCCGGCGGCGCCAGCACGTTGGCCAGCTGGGCATTACGTCCCAGCGTGATCACCGGCGGATGCTCCAGCAAGAGCAGCGTGTTCTCGATCTTGGCGGACTTTCGCATCTCGAGCAGCGTGCGCTGCAATTGGAGCGCCGTGCCGTACGCGACGCGACCGAGAAACAGTACGTTCGTGACCATAGACAAGTCAGGCCTTCGGCGACCAGCCGAGCGCCGCTCCCCCTCGATAGCTCTTCGACAGTATCTCTCACTTGGATGTTGGTAATCGTTGATCAGTAGCAATGGGCGCCAACTCGGTAACGGACCAGCGCCTTCGTGGTGCTATCCTGAACCAAGCCCTGCCCCCATGAAGCGCGTTGTTGAAGAGCCTGCAGCGATCCTCGAACCCGCACCAGATGCTGGAGCCGGGCACAGGTACGTCGGCAATTTCATATTCCTTCTTCTGATTGTGGCGGTCGCGGCGGCGGGAGCGATCTCCGGCATGCTGCTGGTCTATTCGACCGATCTTCCGCAGGTCACGCAGCTGGAACAATACCGGCCCAGCACGATCACCGAGCTCTACGACGACCAGAACCGGGTGATTGGGCAATTTGCGCTGCAGCGCCGGGTCATCGACAAGTACGACGACTTTCCCAAGGTGCTTCGCGACGCACTCATCTCGACCGAGGACAAGGACTTTGAAGGGCACTGGGGCGTGGACGTGTGGCGCGTGTTCGGCGCTGCCTGGCGCGACGTTGTGTCCGGCGAACGGGCGCAGGGGGCCTCGACGCTGACCATGCAACTTTCGCGCAACCTGTTCCTCTCGCCCGACCGTAACTTCCGGCGCAAGATGCAGGAGGTGATGCTGGCCATCCAGATTGAGCGGCGCTTCACCAAGCCGCAGATCTTCACGCTGTATGCCAACCAGATTTATCTCGCTCACGGCGTTTATGGTTTCGAGGCGGGAGCAAACTACTACTTTGGCAAGAAGGCGAAGGACCTGACGCTGGAAGAGGCCGCGGTGCTGGCGGGCTTGCCCAAGGCACCGAACGCGTATTCTCCCATCAACAATCCTGAGCGAGCATTGCACCGCCGGAATCTCGTGATCAACAACATGCTGGAAGACGGCAAGATCACGGCCGAGGAGGCGCAGCGAGTCAAGAATTCGCCGATCCGGCTCAACGTGCAGGGCGAACCCAACAGTGTTGCGCCGTACTTCGTGGAGGAGCTGAGGCAATACCTCGAGAAAAAGTATGGCAGCGAGGAAGTCCATGAAAAAGGCCTACGCGTCTATACCTCGCTGAACCTGGAAATGCAGAAGGCCGCCAATCTCGCGGTGCTCAATGGGCTCGCGACGTATGAGCACCGTCACGGTTGGAAGGGCAGCCTGCTGAATGTGGTGGCCAACGGCGAGTCGCTGCCGGCCTACAAGCACGTCGATTGGGACGGCGACCTGTCGGCGGGAAACTTTGTCCATGCCCTGGTGATTGCGGTCGGACCGCAGTACGCCACCATTAAGTTCGGTCCGTACCAGGCCGAGCTTGGGCCGGCCGAGATCAAGTGGACACGCTATACCTCTCCGCAACAGTTTCTAGCGCGTGGCGACCTGGTGTACGTGAAGATTCAGGAGCTGAACGGTACCCAGAGCCGGGTCTCGCTGGAGCAGGAGTCAGGCGTGCAGGGCGCGTTGCTGGCGCTGGATAATTCCACCGGCGACGTGAAGGCAATGGTTGGCGGACGCAGCTTTGACGAGTCGAAGTTCAACCGCGCAACCCAGGCGCTGCGACAGGTCGGATCGTCATTCAAACCGTACATCTACACGGCTGCGATCGACCAGGGCATGACGCCGGACGACACCGTTCTCGATGCGCCGGTCAGCTTTCCGGGCGGCCCAAACGGACCCTGGGTCCCACACAACTACGACGGCAAATTCGAAGGCGTCATTACATTTCGGCGGGCGCTGGCGCACTCGCGCAATATTCCTGCGCTGAAGGTCACCGAGCGCGTCGGTGGCATTAAGACCGTCATCGAATACGCTCGCAAGTTTGGCATTACTTCCCCGATGCCCGCGTATCTGCCGGTCGCACTCGGCGCGGCCGACATCACGCTGTGGGAACAGACCGCCGCTTTCACCACCTTCCCCAACGACGGGGTTCGCGTGGCGCCGCGCATGATTCGCAAGGTCGAGGACTACGACGGCCGGGTGCTGGAGGAGGACTATCCTGAAGTGAAGGATGTGGTCAGCGCGCGTACGGCCCGCATTATGGTCGAGATGTTGCGCGAAGTGGTGCTGCATGGCACCGGCGCGGCCGCCGCCAAGCTCAACCATCCGCTGGGAGGCAAGACGGGCACGACCAACGATTTCACCGACGCATGGTTCATTGGGTTCTCGCCATCGCTAACCTGCGGTGTATGGGTCGGCTTCGATGAGAAGAAGACGCTGGGCAACAAGGAAACCGGCGCGATGGCTGCCCTGCCGATCTGGATGGACTTCATGCGAGTAGCGCTGCAAGGGCGGGAGGCAGAAGACTTCGCTGCACCGCCGCCGCCTCCACCCAACGCCGTCGCCCGGAAAGTGGATACCGCTGACCAGACGCCCGGCGACGGAGAGACGCACTAATGCGCCGATTTTTTCGCGGGCTCGTACGGACGCTAGTGCTGATCGTGGTCTTCATGGCGTCGGCGCTCACGGCCATGCGATTCGCCATTCACGGGAGGCAGACCCACGTCCCCAAAATCGTTGGAATGACTCCGCGCGATGCTGAGAACACGCTGGAGTCAAATGGACTGGTACTGGACCGGACAGACCGCTTCTATAGCGCCGACATTCCCGCCGGTCGAATCGTCTCGCAAGTACCATTGCCCGGAGAGCAGGTGCGGCGTGGCTGGCATGTGCGCGTGGCCGAGAGCATGGGGCCGCAGCGCGTGACGATTCCGGATTTGACAGGGGACAGCGAGCGGTCGGCGGAGATCAACATCCGCCGCCGGGGGCTAGAGTTGGGAACCATGGCGGTCGCCGACATTCCCGACGCGACGCCTGACCAGATTGTGGCGCAGAGCCCGCCCGCCAACGCGACCAATGTGTCTCTGCCAAAAATCAGCTTCCTGATCGCTGCCACCGAGGACCGCAAGTCGTACGTCGTGCCCGATCTCCGGGGAAGGACGGAAGACGAAGCGGTGAATGCGATTGTCGGAGCCGGACTTGAAAGTGGGCAGCATTAGCAGTCAACCGGCCGCGGAGCCGAGCCAACTCACCGGAGACGCTGCCCGCGGGTACGCGAATGGTGGTGAAGACGATTCCTGGAGCCGGGCAGCGGGTGTATGAAGGGCAGAGCGTGAGCCTGGAAGTGACAAGGTAGCAATCAGCAATAAGCAGTAAGCAATTAGCTTTGGCGCTTTAGGAGAGTGGCGAAGAAGCCGTCGCAGGGGTGAATTCGCCGGGAATCGTTCGCAGATACTTCCCGTCGAGCAGCGAGTCGAGATCGCTTGTCGCAAGTTCGCCTTCACTGCGCAGGCGTTCCAGTTCCGCCCGACAATCTAGCAGAGTGAATCCCGAATCAGTGAGAAGGACTTCTTCCACCACAGCCTGATTTTCTTCCGGCTCAAGGGAGCAGGTAGAGTAGACGGCGCGGCCTCCGGGTGCGAGTTGCTGAAGGGCGGCGCGCAGGATCGATACCTGTTTTGCGTGCAGGTCGTTGAGATCCTCCGGCGTGAGCCGCCACTTGATTTCCGGGTTGCGTGCCAAGGTTCCAGTGCCGGAGCACGGAACGTCGGCCAAAACCCTATCGAAGCCGCCCTGCAGAAACAAGTTCATCGCGTCTGCGGTAACTACCTGGACATTGGACGCGCGAACCCGCCGCCGCAACAATTCCGCGCGATGGGGATGAAGCTCAACAGCGACGATTTCTGCATTCGGATTACGCGAGGCAATTGCTGCCGTCTTGCTTCCCGGCGCGGCGCAACAGTCCAGCAGACGCGAGCCCTCGCCCACCAGTGCCGCGACAAGTTGCGAGGCTTCGTCCTGAATGAACACCCGCCCTTCGCGGTATGCGCGGGTCTGGGTGACGTCGCCGTTGATGACGATACGAGCCGACGTCAGCAGCGCTCCCGGTGCGAGCTCAATGCCTGAGTTCTGGAGTTCGGCTTCCACCTCTGCACCGTCGATTCGAATGGAAGTAGTGGGAATGCGCTGATCGTGTCGGCAGACAGCTTCTGCATTTTCGAGGCCGAGGTGTTGCGGCCCAGCGCTCGACCAGCCACTCGGGATGTGCGAACTCACGCGCCAGAAGCGCAGCCGTAGCCGCCGGCATTTCTCCCGCGATAGCTTCGGGAGCAGCGCTCGCCAGTTTGCGCAAGACCGCATTGGCGAATGGCGCGGCTGACACCTTCCGTGCGCGCTTCACCAGGTCCACGCTCTCGTTGATGGCGGCGCGCGCTGGCACGCGACTCAAATAGAGCAACTGGTAGGCGGCGATGCGAAGCGCAGTGAGGACCTGGGGATCCAACCTGACAAGAGGTCGAGAGGACTGCGCCGCTATGGCATCGTCAAGCCGCGAACGCCAGCGCAACACACCCATCACGATTTCAGTGGTGAGTCCGCGATCGGCGACACTGAGTTTGTCCAGCCTCTCGGAATGCAGGAGTTCGCTGGCGTAGGCATCCTGCTGCTCCACCCGCAACAGGATGTCGAAGGCAGCGGCGCGGGCAGGGGAAACCGGCATGGCGGTTACGCGGATGTGCCCAGGGCTTCGTCGCTACGGGGGCGATAGCCGTTGACGAAATCCCGAGCACTCATTCGCTTCTTGCCTTCGATCTGCAGTTCCAAGACTTCCAGCGTCGAGCGATGGGCGAAGCCGAGCAGCAGGCGGTCGTTTTCCACGACGAAGTGTGCGGCTTGGACGAGCGCAACTTCAGGCGCCGGTCTAGCCGCGTGCAGATGAAGTGTCTTGCCGCGAAATGTGGTGAACGCTCCCGGCCACGGTTGAAATCCGCGAAGCCGATTCCAAGTCTCGGTCGCAGTGCGAGAGAAATCGATCAGCCCATCTTCCCGCTTGAGGATCGGAGCAAGCGTGGCTTTCGAGTCGTCCTGCTTCTGCGGATGAACCGTGCCGTTGGCCAAACCCGCCAGCGTGCTGATCATCAACTCCGCGCCCCGGTGCGCCAACCGCGGCGACAGGGTAAGGGAACTGTCTTCAGGACGAATAGGTTCCTCGGTTTGCGTGAGAATATCTCCGGTATCGAGGCCAGCATCGATCCGCATAATAGTGACACCAGTGACTGACTCGCCGTTGGCAATTGCCCATTGAATGGGAGCAGCCCCGCGATACTTCGGCAGCAACGACGCGTGCAGGTTGAGGTTTCCCAGTTTCGGTAGATCGATCATCCATTGCGGAATAATCCGGCCGTAGCCGACGACAATGATTGCTTCTGGCTGGATGCTTTCCAGAAGCGCGCGGAAATCATCGTTGGTCTTGATTTTGTCAGGCTGAACGATGGGAAGTTCCCGCTCGAGCGCCGAGCGCTTCACGGGCGACGCGGTCAATTCCATGTGGCGGCCGCTGGGCCGGTCGGGCTGGGTGACGACCAGCCTTACGTTGAAACCCGCGTCCACCAGCTTCTCCAGCGTGGGCACCGCGAACATCGGCGTGCCGCAGAACACCAAGTCCATCACGGCTGCACTACCATTCACCCATCTTAGTGAGCTTGCGAATCTTGCGCTTGATGAGATCGCGCTTGAGTGCGCTGATGTGGGAGATGTAGAGCTTCCCATTGAGGTGATCGGTCTCGTGCAGCAGGGCGCGCGCCAGCAACTCCTCGCCGGTGACCTCGAAGGTCTCGCCCTGCAAGTTCTGGGCCCGGGCGGTGACCTTCCGCGGACGCGTCACTTTCTCACGGAATTCCGGCAGGCTGAGGCAGCCTTCATTTGATGTGAGTCGTCCTTCGACGCAAATGATTTCCGGATTGACCAGAACGATCTTAGCTTCAGGATCTTCTTTGAAGGTCACGTCAATGACCGCGATCCGCTGGCTGATGCCGATTTGCGGCGCCGCGAGGCCAACGCCGTGAGCGGCGTACATGCTCTCGAACATGTCGTCCACCAACCGGCGAAGCTCGTCATCGAAATTCGTGACGGGGGCCGATGGCTTCTCCAGTACCGCGTCTCCGTACTTGACGATGGGATAGATCATTTAGAAGTTTCGTAATTGCTGACAGTAGCCTTCGAAATTACGCCGCAATTCCAGTACCGAATCGCCACCGAACTTCTCCAAGGCAAACCGCGCCAGCGTTAGAGCCACCATGGCCTCGGCTGCAACGCCCGCCGCCGGAACGACGCACACATCCGACCGCTCGTAAGCCGCTTTAACGGGCTCGCGGCTGGCAAAATCGACTGATCCCAGGGGACGCCGCAAGGTCGAAATCGGCTTCAGATAACCGCGGACGCGGATGTCCTCGCCATTCGACACACCGCCTTCCAGGCCTCCCGCGTGATTGGAAGCACGGGTAAACCCGGTGAACGAGCTGCCCGTGGAATAGCCAATTTCGTCGTGCACGGCTGAGCCGAGTGCCGTGGCCGCTTGGACGGCGTCGCCAATCTCCACACCCTTGACCGCCTGCAGTGACATGACCGCCGCAGCTAGGTGCGTGTCGAGCCGCTCGTCCCAATTGACGTAAGTGCCTAGTCCGGGGGGAACATTGTGCGCCACAACTTCAAAGATGCCGCCTACCGAATCGCCTGTGCGCAGAGCGAGATCAACCTGTTCTTTCATGCGTATTTCGGAATCAGGGTCCACGCAGCTCAGGAGGATTTCTTCCTTTGCAGCCACCGCCTGAATGGCCTCCCAGGTTACGGGGGCGTCGAGTTTCGCATTTCCGACGGCAATCACATGGCTCAGAACTTCAATTCCCAACTCGCGCAGCAGCAACTTGGCCAGCGCTCCGGCAGCGACGCGTGCTGCCGACTCTCGTGCCGAAGCGCGCTCCAGAACATAGCGTGCCTCGCTAAAGTTGTATTTCACGGCGCCAGCAAGATCGGCGTGACCGGGGCGGGGCGAAGCCACGCGCTTGTGCTTGGCGGGATCTCCCTCCTCCACCGGCAGTGACTCAGTCCAGTTCTTCCAGTCGTTGTTGGCCAGCAGCATGGCGATGGGTGAGCCGATGGTATGTCCATGACGCACGCCACTCAGGATGTGGGCGGTGTCGCGCTCGATGCGCATGCGTCCACCGCGTCCGTAGCCTTGCTGGCGGCGCCAGAGTTCGCGGTTGACGAACTCAAGATCGACCGCCAGACCTGCAGGCATACCGGAGAGCAGCGCGACCAGCGCTTCTCCATGGGATTCACCGGCTGTGGAAAACTTTAGCATCGGGAATTTTTGATTGTAGCTGATGGGTGTAAAGGCGAAGAACAGTTTAGGAAGTAATCCAACCGAGGGAAGCCGGTTCGACATTCACTTCCCACCCTTTGCCACGCAAAGGATGGGGCACCCACGGTCTGTTCCGGGCAGTTATTCGACCACGATTGGCTCGTCCAGCAGCGCCTTGTCTTCCTCGCTGGTTCCGGCCAGGAAGAACGAGTTAGTCATCACGGCCTTGCCTTTTTCTACGCTGGTTATCACGTAGGAACAGCCAATCCAGTGGGCTTCTTCGAAGTCGGTCGGCGACCAGCGTGCCGGATGATCAGGGTGAGAATGATAGAAGCCTATGATGTCCAAGTCGCGCTCGCGGGCTTCGCGCTGCACTCTCACCAGCTCGCGAGGATCGATGTTGTAGCGGTTTTGGGGCGAGTCGTTGCGGGTGTTGCCACAACGGACGGTTGCCCGTACCGCTCTGGCGTCGCCATCCGTAACTCCCAGCAACACCCCACAGCACTCGTGCGGGTAGGTTTCTTCCCCGTGGCGGCGAATCTCGACGAAATCAGATTGGCGGAATTTCAGCATCGATCGGGGGTGTTTGCTGCCCGCAGTTTAAGGTCAGAGCCGCTAGATTTCATAGTCGGGATGCGGACCCTCATCCCAGAAACGTTCGCTGAGATACTTGTCAGCACCATCTGAGAATACGCATACCACGACGGGATGGTCGACCGTGGTCTGGCGTGCGACCTTCAACGCGCCCACCAGTGACGCTGCGGAGGAAGGCCCAACCAGCAGGCCTTCTTCGCGAGCCAACCGCCTGACCATGGCGTAGCACTCTTCGGTGCCGATTTCCAGGTTGCGGTCCGCCAGCGCGGGATCGTAAATCCGCGGCACGATCGAAGTAGGCATATGTTTCGCTCCTTCGATGCCATGAAACGGCGAGTCGGGTTGCAGCGAGATGCATTCAATCCGGGGATTGAATTCTTTGAGGCGGCGAGTGGTGCCCATGAACGTACCCGACGTTCCCAGGATGGTCACGAAATGGGTAATCCGTCCACGCGTCTGTTCCCAGATTTCTTTCGCGGTGCCACAATAGTGCGCCTGCCAGTTGGCGTCATTGGAATACTGGTCCGCGTAAAAATACTTGTCAGGATGCTCCGCGATGATCTCGCGTGCTTTGACGATGGCCCCATCAGAGCCTTCGTCGGCTGCGGTGTAGATGATTTCAGTTCCATAGGCCTTAAGAATTCTCTTCCGCTCGACCGACACATTGGCCGGCATGCACAGGGTCACCCCAAAACCACAGGCTGCGCCCAGCATGGCGTAGGCGATCCCCGTATTCCCGCTGGTGGAGTCGAGCAGTCGCTTGCCGCCGCTCATTTTGCCGCTGCGGAACGCTTCCTGCACAATGCCGGCTGCGGCCCGGTCCTTTACCGAGCCGCCGGGATTCGTCCATTCGGCCTTGGCGTAAATCTCGGCATGCGGCACATCGGCGCAGATGCGTTCAAACCGCAACAGTGGCGTATTGCCGACACGCTCGATGATCGAGAGGCCCGTAGCCGGAATAGCTGAAGTCTTGTTCAAAACCATTTCACCCGCCTGCAGGTTGCCGTTTCCCCATGCAGTGTGCGACAGTTGTGCTTTCCAGGACCGAGTGCCGGGACGAAACGAGCGACTGGCAGTTTGCGAGCCAGTAAAAGTATTCGCGTCCCTTACAGCTTAGTCTTAATAACGTAACCAATTCGATGCGAAGGTGGGAAATTCGATTCCGCCGCCAGAGGCAGCCACGAGTGGCTGAATGCAGAGCGAATGGCAAAGAAAGTCAAAGTTAAGAGCTTCGAAGATGCGGTGAGCTGGTTTCGCGACCACGGCTTCGATGTATTGGAAGCCCCCGGCACCGGCGGCCGCGTGTTTCTCAAGAAGTACAACGCTTCGGCGGCCATCGAGCGCGCCCCCGACGGCGGCGTAAAGATTTTCGCGTATCCGGGATACCTGGTCGGTGGAGAGATTTCCAAACTGGTTGATCAGGGTTACCAAAAGGTACTAAAGACGACAAAAACGGAAATTCCTGCGACTGCTGACCACCTGAAGGCACTACACCAGTATGCCGAGGAACTGAAGGAAGGCAGCGGCGGCATCAGCCTCTATAACGAGTCGCTGGGCACGGTGAGCGCCGAGTACAAGTATGATCGCGTGCGAAACCGGGACTTGCCAGAGTCCGAGCGTCCCAAGCGGCCGTGGCAGGAGTCAGTTTCCAAGAAGCGTCCCGCATAGTCGGCTCAAGCAGGCAACTGTTTTCCGTCAAATTTAGTGGTGACAGTCCGTCCCGCAGGTGTAGACTTTTCTCGGCGAGTCACGTACCCGTGTGATAAGCCGGATCAGGCGGTATCCGCATTTGCGGAACTGTACTGGAGGACATCGTGAGCATCACCACAGGCGACTTCCGCTCGAAGGTCACTTCCACTACGCTTCTCGACAAGAAACATAAACATGAACCCATCACGTGCCTGACGGCGTATGACTATGCCAGCGCGCGCCTGGTCGACGAAGCCGGCATCGACGTGGTTCTGGTCGGCGACTCGCTCGGCATGGTCGTGCTGGGCTACGACAACACGCTTCCGGTGACCGTCGAGGAGATGTTGCACCACACTCGCGCGGTTCGCCGCGGGGTGAAACGTGCCTTCCTCATTGCCGATATGCCCTTCGCCTCGTACCAGGTAAGTTCCGAGGAGGCGATCCGCAATGCTGCCCGGTTTATCAAGGACGGCGCGGAGGCAGTCAAGATTGAAGGCGGCGAAAAGCGCGCCCAACTGGTGGAGCATCTGGTGGATGCGGAGATTCCTGTCGTAGGACACATCGGACTCACTCCCCAGTCACTGCATGCGATGGGCGGCTACAAGGTGCAGGGGAAGACGCTTAAAGCAGTGGAGCAACTGATGCATGACGCGCTCGCGCTGGAGCGCTGCGGAGCCTGTTGCGTGGTGCTGGAAGGTATCCCGCGCGAAGTGGCTGCGTTGATCACCCAGGAGATTGAGATTCCGACGATCGGGATTGGCGCCGGCCCTGATTGCGATGGCCAGGTACTGGTCTTCCATGATGTTCTGGGGCTAACCTTCGCGCCGCCTGCCAAGTTCGTCCGGCGGTATGCGGACCTGGGAGCAACAATTACCGGCGCGTTGCAAGCATTCAAGAGCGACGTGAAGACGGGCAGCTATCCAGCCGACGAGGAGTCCTATCACCTGCCCAAGGACACGCTCTCGACCCTGCAAGCTATTGCGGAGCGTAAGCGTGCCATGCAAGTCTAGGAGGATGCAGGTTCTCTTCCGGAAGTGTTTACTGCTGGGGTTGTCGCTCGGCTTATGTATGATGGCTTCCGCGCAGACTGGGGCCAAGCCCGCTCCCAAAGCACTCCCCTTAAAGAAATATTGTCACGGTGAAGGCAGCTTTTGCTTTAAGTATCCTGCTGCCTGGGACATGTTAGGCGAAATCTTCGAGGGCAACGGAGTGGTGGTTGCTCCGCCGCAGAAGCAGGAGCGCGAATACTGGGACGAGGTCACGGCTGCGTTGGTGATTCCGCCTCCGCAAAGCGCAGGGGAAGCTGTCACCATCGATCAGCTTGTTGATCGAGCAGTGTCAGGTGTGCGTGAAACTGGGCAAAGCTTCGAGACGCTGGAGCGTCAACGGCGCAGGGTGGATGGCAAACCTGCGCAGGTGGTAAAGCTGCACTACGTCGAAAAGGCCAGTGGGCGAGAGTGGATCGAAGAGCTGGTTTTCGTGGAAGGGCCTGACGCGGAAATCTATTCGGTTGCGTTGAAGTGCGCCACGTCATCGCTGGTTCGGATGCAGCCGGCCTTCTCGCGCATTGTGGACAGCTGGACCTTGCCGGAACTCGAGCCTCCAGCCGGGGCGATTGACTCGGACCCGCCGCCGGCAACAGCGCCCACAACTCCGACTCCGAATACCAAGAGCGAATCACCCAAGGCTTCGACACCTCCGAAACCTTAGCTAACGAGACAGCACATTGCAGCAGATCGAAACCATCATCGGGATGAAGGCGGCGTGCCGCGGCGTTTCACGGGCCGGCGAGCGCCTAGGATTGGTGCCGACCATGGGTGCTTTGCACGCGGGGCATTTGTCACTGGTGCGGGAGTCCAAGTCACAGTGCGACGTGACCGCCGTGTCGATTTTCGTCAACCCGCTGCAGTTCGGACCCACAGAAGATTTCGCCCAGTATCCCCGTGCTCTCGAACGCGACGCTGCCTTACTGCAGGAACTGGGAGTGGATTTGCTGTTCGTGCCGTCGGTGGCCGAGATGTACCCACCGGGCGCGAAAACCAGTGTTGAGGTCGGTGATCTCAGCGGCAGACTCGATGGAGGCTCGCGCCCGGGACATTTCCGTGGAGTCACCACCGTGGTGTGCAAGCTCTTCGAAATTGCTCGCCCCGATCGCGCATTCTTTGGCCAAAAGGACGCGGCGCAGGTGGCGGTGCTGCGCAAAATGGTCCGCGACCTGGATATGGATGTGGAGATTGTCGTGTGCCCCATTGTGCGCGAGCCCGACGGTCTGGCCATGAGTTCGCGTAACGCGTATCTCAACGCCGGGCAGCGTCAGCAGGCGCTGGTCCTGAGCCGTTCGTTACAGAGAGTGAGGTCGGCTGTCGAGGCGGGTGAGCTAGATGCCTCGAAGCTGGCGGCGATTGGGCTGAACACGATTGCATCCGAGCCCGGCGCCAAGCTTGACTACTTCGCGATTGTTGATCATGAAACGCTGGAGCCGGTACGCTCCGTGTCTCACGGAACGCTCGTAGCTGTGGCAGCCTGGGTGGGTACGACGCGGCTGATCGACAACGTTGTGCTGTAGCGAAGCACAGCTACAGAGGCTGCTGAAATAGTCGGAAAAGCAGATTCCCTGTGGGCTGAAGGCCCCGAGGAATGACAATAATAAAGGGACTTTTGCGGCATGGCTGAAGCCATGCCCTTTCAAAACAGGTCGAAGGGCGGATTTTTCAGCAGCCTTTTAGCGGTCGCAGCTACAGCTCGGACCTCTGCCAGCGCTTCCATCCTGAAATCCATGCTCCTGCCAACAGCAGCACCACCGGATAACATTCCAGGGTATAACGCGGCTCAGGGTTTTCGAGAGTCCCCATGAAGGCCGAACGCAACAACACAAACAGCAGCATCATCGCGAAGTACTGGGGTCTCGGTCCGCGGACCGCGCCCATGACGGCCGCGGCCAGAAACAGCAGGTTAAATGCCCCCCAAATTGTCGCTAACACGCAATCCTGGGTATCGTCGGCATATTCCCACCAGCGCGAATTGAGCGGAAGCATTTCCGTGCGCGGACGTAGCCACATGTCGGCGATCCGCAACAGGGGCAGCCAGACGTAATAGCGCAAGGGGTGGCGCTGGATGCGCTGTGCGGCCAATTGCGCGAAGCGCGCGTTTAACTCTGGTCCCACAAAGTGGGACTTAGCGTAATCGTCGAAAATAGCCTGAGTCTGCTCCTGCTCCTGCTGGTTGTCGATGGCACGCGAGGGCAGCAAAGTCGGGTCGACGTCGCTGCCCGGGATTTGCCAGTAGAATTCTTCGGTCGAGACGTAATCGATTATCCAAGTGCGCATCCAGCGATCAAAGCCGGTGGGAACGAACTCGTCTGGATCACTCGCATAGCGTGGAGCCAGCGGCTCGAATTTGTGAAACTGGCGCCAGTTGCGAACCGTCCAGGGAACGAGAGGCACGAGTGAGATGACCAGTACCAAGGCTCCCGCCCAGAAGAGTTGCACTCGCTGTGCTGGCCTCTGCCATAGGCGCCATATGAGAAACAAGCCAATGGCCGCGAGCAGGATGCCACCGTCCGGACGCAACTGAATCCCCGCCGAGACTGCCATGCCGCAAACGGCCCAAGCTTTCCACGATGCCGAACCATCCTCGAGGTGCATGAATCCGGCGACAGCAGCATCGAGCGCGATCGCCGTGAAGAATATGCTGAGAGTTTCCGCCAGGGGAGCGACCGTATAGTTCGCTGTGAATGGACAAAGAGCCGCCAGCGCAAATGCAAATTGAGCGGCCTTGATCGACACCGTCCGCCGTGCCAGGTCGGCGATAACGAAACACCCAGCAATATCAACAATAATTTGGACCAGCAAGACCGCGTGATAGTGTTCGCGTCCGAAGAGCGTGAAACAAATCACCAGAAAAGCGGGATAGCCGGGCAGCCGGATCCACGTAGGACGCACTCCCTCAGCGTGAGTCAGCCCGAAGATGCCGTGGTCGAGCCAATTGCAGGCGATGTCGCCGTAGATCAGCGAATCGCCGGTAATGTGTGGAAAGCGAAAATAGAACACCAGCCGAAGGGCCAGGGCTGCGAGGAGGAAGACAAGAAACCATTTGCGGTGTTCCAGCAGGACGCGCCACAACGGCAGCGGCTCAATCGTCGCGGTCGAATTGCCGTCGGGTTCGCGCACGTGGCGAATATAGCATCCGTGAGTCGCTCGGGCTGCGTACTGGGCCGTCCACACCACTATCCGAACATACAGACGCATCAAACGAGTGGTTTTGCCTGGAAGCGGGTTCAACCTAAAGGAAAGACGAGGAATCTTCCGGCCGCACTGCAACCCTGTTGCCCTGACTTCCACATGCGGCTACGATAGTTTTGCCCCCTCACAATGCCCAGTCAGAAGCCAATCTTCTTCGATCCCGAAGGCAAACGCTGGCGCCGTCTGCGGATGGTCGTCGACACCAGCGTGATTATGGTCACGCTGCTGGTGGTGTTTTTCGTGGTGACGATCTTCCGCGGGTCCTCTGTTCCGGGAGTGAGTCTTCCAGATGTCAAGAAGCCGTACCATGCCGTGAAGGAACCGCAGAAACGCAAAACCCCGCGCGGTGGCACGAACCAGCACCCGGCGGCCAAGCAGCCGCTGGCGCCGGCGGTCTTGAACTCGCTGGAAGGCATACGGGGCGCCTTCTACGTCCAATGGGATGCCGCAAGCTTTGCCTCGCTCAAGGAGTATTTTCCCCAGATCGACCTGCTGTTTCCCGAATGGCTTCACGCGTTGACCGCTGACGGGCGCCTGCAGTCCGTGACCGAAACCAACGTGCTTTTCGACCTGATGGACGACAAGGGCAGGCCGCGTCCGGTCGACGACAAGGTGATGCCCTTTCTCAAGTCCGAGAAGGCGCGGATGGATGTTTTGCCACTGGTCAACAACTTCGATCCCATTAGCAATCGGTGGCAGCCGGACGTCACCGCCCAGTTCCTGGCCGATCCGGCGGCGCGTCAGCGTTTCCGCAACGAGCTGATGACTTTCCTCACGACCGACCAGTACCGAGGCATTACGCTCGACATTGAGGCCTTTCCAGAGACCTCGCGCGGTGACTACAAAACCCTGGTGCAGGAGCTGTACAGCGATTTGCAAGCGAAGGGACTCAAGCTGTATATCGCCGTCCCGGTCAACGATAAGCAGTTCGACTACAGCGCCATCGCGCAATTTTCCGATGGGCTCATCCTGATGAACTACGACCAGCACTACCCGGGCGGGATGCCAGGAGCTGTCGCAGGCCAGGACTGGTTTGTGAAAAACCTGGAGGACGCGCTGACCGTCATGCCGCGAGAGAAGATCATCGCGGCAATCGGCAACTACGGGTACGACTGGGCGAAGAAGCCGGGCCAGAAGAAAGGCACGCCTCCTGAAGCTGTGCATAACGTCTCGGTACAGGACGCATGGCTCGAAGCCGAAGAAGCCGAGACCGACGTGGATTTCGACAGTGACGCGATGAACCCTCACATCGCTTACCTGGACGAAAACAACATCCGTCATGATGTGTGGTTTCTCGACGGTGTAACTGCGTTAAACCAAATGCGGGCGGCGCAATCGTTGGGCATCGACACGTTCGCCTTGTGGCGCCTGGGCTCGGAGGACCGTTCGCTCTGGGCAGTATGGGACAAGCCGGGAGAAGCCGGAGCCACCGCCAAGCTCGACACCGTGCCTCCTGGGCAGGATGTCGATATCGAAGGCCAGGGCGAGATCCTTCACATCCAAACCAAGCCGTCCTCGGGCGAACGCCAGATCGTCGTTGATCCCGACACCAACCTGGTCACCGACGAGATTTTCAAGACCATGCCCGCGCCTTACACAGTGGACATGTATGGCAGCTCGCCCAAGAAGATTGCGATTACCTTTGACGACGGGCCCGACCCACAGTGGACGCCGAAAATCCTCGATGTTTTGAAAGAGAAGGGTGTGCAGGCGACCTTCTTCCTGATCGGCATCGAGGCCGAGAACTACCCCAATCTCACCAAGCGGATTTACGCCGAGGGCCACGAGATCGGAAACCACACCTTCACGCATCCCGATATCAGCAACGTCTCCAAGCGGTATTTTGAAGTCGAGTTAAACCTCACGGAACGCTTCTTTGAGGGGAAGCTCGGCGTCAAACCGGTGCTGTTCAGGCCTCCGTACTCGGTTGACCAGGAGCCCGATACCGCCGACCAGGTACGACCGCTCGAACTGGCACAGCAGTTGGGCTACATCACTATCGGCGACAAGGTCGACCCCAACGACTGGCGCGACAATCCCCGTCGCCCGGCGGATGAGATTGTGGCCGATGTGCTCAAGAACCTGCCGCCCTGCGATCCCGGCAACCTGACTTGCGGCAACATCATCCTGTTGCACGACGGGGGCGGAAACCGCAGCGAAACTTTGAAGGCACTGCCCCGGATCATTGACGGCCTGCGGCAGCGCGGCTACGAGATCGTGCCGGTGTCTGGTCTCATGGGGAAGACCCGCGCCGACGTAATGCCGCCGATTTCGACCAACGAGCGCTGGGCCTCGTGGATCGACGGGTTGAATTTCTCGCTCTTTGGGTTGCTCTCATCGTTCATCATCTTCGTGTTCTTCGTGGGCGACGTACTCATGAGCGCGCGGCTGGTGCTGGTCGGAGCACTGGCGACGTTTGACCGGTTCCGTCGGCGCAATGCCGTCGTCGATCCCAATTATCGGCCCACCGTGGCGGTCTTGATTCCGGCCTACAACGAGGAAATGGTCATCGAACGGACGGTCCGATCGGTGTTGGAGTCGGACTACCCCAATCTGCGTGCGATCGTCATTGATGACGGTTCGAAAGACCGGACGGCGGAGGTGACGCGTGAGGCGTTCCAGACGGAGATTGCTGACGGCCGGGTGACGGTACTGACGAAGCCCAACTCCGGCAAAGCGGACGCGTTGAATTACGCGCTGGAGCATGTAACGGAAGAATTGTTCGTCGGCATCGACGCCGATACCATCATCGCACCCGACGCGATCTCAAGGCTCGTGCCCCATTTCCGCGATTCGCGGGTGGCTGCGATGGCGGGTAACGCCAAGGTGGGGAATCGGGTCAACCTGTGGACGCGCTGGCAGGCGCTGGAATACATCACCAGCCAGAACTTCGAGCGTCGCGCATTGAACACCTTAAACGCAGTCAGCGTAGTGCCGGGGGCGATTGGCGCCTGGCGCACCGCCGACGTGCGCGCCGCGGGTGGCTACCATCACGACACCGTTGCCGAAGACGCCGACCTCACGATGGCGCTGCTGCAAGCCGGATACCGCGTCAACTACGAGGACCGCGCTCTCGCCTATACCGAAGCTCCCACGACTGCCAACGGACTCATGCGGCAACGCTTCCGTTGGTCGTTCGGCATCATGCAGGCCGTGTATAAGCATCGGGCCGCGGTGAAGCAGAAGGGGGCGCTGGGCTGGGTGGCCCTGCCCAACATGATCATCTTCCAGATTCTGCTGCCGCTGGTGTCGCCCTTCATCGACATCATGTTCGTGGTCGGCGCGATCTCATACTTCGTCAACAAGTCCTTTCATCCGGAGTCCGCCAATCCGGCCGATTTCCAGCGCCTGGTAGTCTATTTCACGTTGTTCATGGTCATCGACTTCATCACCTCGACGATCGCTTTTGCCCTGGAGCGCCAACAACCCGGAGGCAAGCGTGACTTCCTCCTGCTGGGTCACGTCTGGCTGCAGCGTTTTGCCTATCGGCAGTTGTTCTCTGTTGTTTTGTTCAAAACGTTGAAGCGTGCAGTCGAGGGCGGATCGTTTGCCTGGGACAAACTCGAACGTACCGCGACGGTCAGGCAACCGGAAGCAGCAGGACGCCCAGCCCGCTAGGACTTTCGTGCGCTTCGAGCGATTGGGCCGAGTTGGTACACTGTTGCCGACATGTTCCGCAAGAAATTCACTATCCTGTCGGTCGTCCTTCTGGTCGCGACGGCGGCCTTCGGCTCCGCGTATCAGGCTCAGCCCAAGCTGCTGGTGATCCTCATCATCGATCAGTTCCGCGGCGACTACCTTGAGCGTTATCACGATGAGTTTGGTCCCAACGGCTTTCGTACCTTCACCGATCGCGGTGCGTATTTTCCTGCCTGCTACTACGACTACGCCAACACGCGCACGGCTCCGGGACACGCCACCATCGGGACCGGCACTTACACTTCAGGCCACGGAATTTTTTCCAATGAATGGTGGGATCCTGCCAGTAAAAGGGTGCTAAGCAGTGTGGACGACGCGTCAACAAAGATCGTGGGTGCCGAGGCGGGGGGCATGGGCGCGTCGCCGCACAATCTGATGGCCGACACGCTGGGAGACGAGTTGCGGTTGGCGACCCAGGGAAACTCGCGGGTGTTCGGAATCGCGCTGAAAGACCGCGCGGCGATTCTACCCACTGGATTCAGCGCGAATGCCGCCTACTGGATCGACAAGACGAGTGGAGCATGGATCACTTCGAGCTATTACGTCACCGAGGCCCCACACTGGCTGACGGCTTTTAACGGCCAAAACCACGCCCAAAGATACCTCAATCTCGATTGGAAAGACGCGAACGGCGAAGTGCTGGGTTCGACGGCTCCGCATGAGGGGCCGGACGGCAAGGCGATTGATTACTACGAACTGGTTGGCCGCACGCCCTACGCCAATGACTACCAATTCGAATTTGCCCGCGAATTGATCCAGCAGGAGATGCTGGGACAGGGGACCGTAACCGATCTGCTGGTGATCAGCCTCTCCGCCAATGACCTGACCGGCCATGCCTATGGGCCGGATTCTCCGCAGATGCATGCGATGGCCCTTGCGCTTGATCGGCAGGTCGGAGAATTTCTTAGTTATCTGCAGCAGCAGTTTGGAAACCGGTTCTGGATCGCGCTTACCGCCGACCATGGTGTCGCACCGACGAACGCTACCAGCCTCAGTCTTCGCATTCCTGCTGGTGTGAACGCGAACAAGGACCTCAAGACCGAGCTCAACAAGAGAGTAAGTGCCATGCTGCACAAGTCGGGCGAGTACGTCCGCTCGGCTTCATTCCCGATCGTCTTCGTGAACAACGACGCATTCGAGGAGAAGGTCAGCGAGGCCGACGCCGAAACCTATGTTGCCCAAGCCATGCGCGACATGGGGTTTATCACGGCCTACACGAAAGACCAGCTTGCGTCCGGCGAAGTTGCGCCCACCGCCATTGGACGCATGTACGCTAATAGCTTTTCTCCCTACGGGGGATGGTGGGTCATGGGTCTGCCACATCCGTTCTGGCTTTCGTCGAAAGACATTGCCGACCATGGCGTCGCCTACAGCTATGACCAGCACGTGGCGCTGGCTTTCTACGGTGCGCCGTTCAAACCCGGCGTCTATCGTGACCAGGTTGAGCCCATCGATCTGGCTCCGACCCTGGCGGTTCTTCTCGGCATTAACAAACCGACGAACTCGACGGGTCACGTATTAACGCAGGCGCTGAGTTCGCGCGGCGAGGTTGTCAGTCCGCCGCCGGTGGTCGCGAGACCTCGCGCCAAGCCAGAAACTCGTCCATGACACCCGCCTCCAAGCCCGGGCTGGACATGAGCGTGAATGTGGCCGGCATCGTGTTGAAGAATCCGGTCATCGCGGCCAGCGGCACGTTCGGCTACGGCATCGAATTTGAAGACGTCGTGACTCTCGAGCGACTGGGCGGATTTGTGGTTAAGGGTCTGTCGCGCGAGCCCATGCCCGGCAATCCTCCACCGCGGCTGTTTGAAACCGCCGCTGGGATGTTAAACGCGATCGGCCTGCAAAACGTAGGAGTCGGTGCCTTCCTTAGCGAAAAGCTGCCCCTGCTGCGGAAGATCAACAATATCGTTTTCTTCTGCAATGTCTTCGGCCACTCGCAGGAAGACTACGAATACGTAGTTCACATGTTGAATGGGGAAGAAGGCATTCACGGATACGAACTGAATGTCTCCTGTCCCAACACGAAGTGCGGTGGGATCACCTTTGGCAGCGATCCCCGCATGCTGTTTGACGTGGTTAGCGCGGTAAAGAAGATCGCCACTCGACCCTTGATCGTAAAGCTGTCACCCAACGTCACGAGTATTCCCGAAGTCGCCCGAGCCGCAGAGGACGCTGGCGCGGATGCGATCTCGCTGGTGAATACTTTTGTCGCCATGGCAATCGACGCGGAAACCCGCCGCCCCCGTATCTCGAATGTCACGGCCGGTTTGTCGGGTCCGGCAATCAAACCCATCGCGCTACGCATGGTCTGGGAAGCTGCCAAGTCGGTGAAGATTCCGGTGATCGGAATCGGGGGCATCAGCACTGCTGAGGATGTGGTCGAGTTCCTGTTGGCTGGGGCAACGGCTGTTGAAGTCGGCACGGTGAATTTCTGGGATCCGTGCGCGTGCGAAACTCTCGTGGACTCCCTGGCCAAGTGGTGTCTCGAGCACCGCATCGAGAAAATCAGCACCCTGACGGGCGGCTTGCAGCTCGACTAAGCCGACTCCGCTGCTACGCCGGAGTGCCGTGCGATTCTTGCAGTCTTTTCACGCTGGTCATCAGGTCGGGATCGAGAATGAGGATTCCGTTGGTGTGGGTGATCTGGAAGAGATTGCTGACCCGTTCATTGGGGCCGGCCACCCGCAGCGATCCCCCGAGTTGCTCCATTTCGCCGAAGACGTGCATTAGGAATCCGAGGCCTGCGCTGTCGACGAGCTCAGTGTGCGTCAGGTCGATCACGAGTTTACGAGCGCCCTGCTGGATCAACGTATTGATCATCGATTCCGTCAGGCGAAGCTGCGTGCCCAGCGTGAACCGGCCGGCGCAAGATACGACCGTAATGTCTGGATCGATATCGAATACTTCGGTTTCCAACATCATAGCGAGCGCCCCTACCCAGAATTGGCAGTGAACTAAGCTAGCACGTTTCTGCCGAATTGGCGCGAAAGAATCGCGCCGAGATGCCACCCCTACCCCACTTCTTGGTAGCATCAGGAAACCGAGTCCAACGGTCATTTACCATGCCAGAGCCCATCACCCGGCCGCCGGGCCCCAAAGGCCGATATCTGGTCCATTCGCCACTGCTCGGCGGTGCTGGGCCATTGGTCAATCTGCCGCGAATGGCCCGTCAGTACGGCGATATCTCTTTCTGGCGCTTTCTGTATGTCTCCAGCTACTTCTTCGTGCATCCGAACGAAATCGAGTCGGTGCTTGTGACTCACCATCGCAGCTTTATCAAGGGTATTGGGACGCGCGCCAATCCGGAGGTCTTCGGCAATGGGCTTCTTACCAGTGAAGGTGAATTCTGGCTGCGCCAGCGGCGTTTGAGCCAGCCCGCGTTTCACCGCACACGCATCGCGGCGTACGTGGACACCATGGTTCGCGAGGCCGACCGAATGTTGAATGGCTGGCGTGATGGCGAAGAGATCGACATCCACCGCGAGATGATGCAAACCACTCTGGCCATCGCAACCCGCACCCTCTTCGGAGTCGATCTCGGGCCGCGGATGCCCGTGGTCGCCGGCGCGCTCGACGCTTTCGTTCGACAGAATGCCGGGATTAGCGTGTGGCAGTTGATCCTGAAGCTTCCGACCCTCAAGCGCCTGCGTTATCTCCGAGGAGTGCGTGCGCTGGACGAAATCGTCTACGGCATCATTCGCGAGCGCCGTGCCAGCGGGATGGGTGATGATCTGCTCTCCGACCTGCTGCGAGCCCGGGACATCGATGGCAGCTTTATGACCGATCAGCAGCTGCGCGATGAGGTGATGACCATGTTGCTGGCTGGGCATGAAACCACCGCCCTGGCGCTCTCCTGGGCGTGGTATCTGCTCGCCGGGCATCCTGATGCGCAGGCGACGTTGCGGGAAGAAATAGACGGAGTGTTGTCCGGCCGTTTGCCAACCGCGGCGGACGTGGCGCACCTTCCATACACCAACAAAGTCGTCCGTGAAACCATTCGGCTGTACCCGCCGGCCTGGGTAATTACCCGCATGGCGGCGGAAGCAGTGGAGATCGGCGGATATCTGGTACCCGTCGGATCGAACATAATCGTGAGCCCCTGGGTGACGCACCGGGACCCGCGTTTCTACACGCAACCCGATTCGTTCGATCCTGACCGATGGTCGGCCGAGAGCGAGCAGACCGTGCCCAAGTTTGCCTATTTCCCCTTTGGCGGAGGGCCGCGCATCTGCATCGGAAACAATTTCGCGCTGATGGAGGCTGCCGTCTTGCTGGCGGCGGTGGCTCAGCGGTTTCAAATCAGCCTCGTCCCAGGACAAGCAATCGAACCTCTCGCCAGTATCACGCTGCGTCCCCGACACGGCGTGCGCGTCAAACTTCGCGGACGATGATCGCCTGGGGTTTACGACGCTTCGCATCCGCAATTCAACAGCTATCCCGCATTGTGGGATATGTGACACAGAGGCTAGTCTAAGGAATCGAGAACAGCTTCCATCCGCCCTGGTGATAATTGAAAATGAAATCGATCAAAATGGGGCCACCGCATCGCTTATTGTGCACCTCGGCTGCGAGGATGGCTTGCCGAACGCCATTGCGCGTGGTTTCGGTGGATGCCGTACGCACTTTTTCCGATTGCGTCAGCAGCTCCCGATCAGAACAGGCTGGCGCACTTGCGTCCAGCTTGATCATTGACTGGATGCACGACGAGTCGAAAAGCTGGCAATAAAGGCCCTTTCGATGGGTCAACTGGTCCTCAACCTCGGCGCGAGTCGTGGGCTTTGAGTCACGGCCTAGATTCACCCCGTCTTCGGGAATGTAAGACAGAAACTTCAGCGCGTCTCCATTTCGCACGATGGCGAAGAAGTCGTGTTCCAGTTCGGTCGGTTTACTTCCAGCCGTCTTGGCTGAGCTGTTGCCGCCTTTGGCGGCTGGCGGAGTTGATTTCTCGGATCCCGACTGAGCGAAGGCCATTACCGATCCGGCCAACAACAGCCAGCATAGAACCCCAGGGGCCGACCTCATTTGCCACGTCCTGTCGCTGGGTTCTTTGACTGCTTGGCAGATTTCGCAGTCTTCTTTCTGGATCCGCCTGCTTTTGGTTTCCGCTTCGATTTGGCGCCAACCGCACCTGTCAATTCCTCGCGACGTTTCTTCGGCAGCCGCTCCCATACCAGCCGGTACGATTCTGCGAGCAGCAGCCGGAGTTCATCGTCGGGAACGGCATTGAAGGCCTTGAGAGCAACCCATTGCGCGCGTGCCATGTAAGGTGCTGGAATGATGTCCGGGCGCTCACAGAGTTCCGCAAAGTTCTCCGCGGAGCACTTGAATGACAGGCACGCGGGTGCGACTTCCAGCGGAGCTACAGCGAATAGCTTGCCGTCGATCTTGAAGCACAGGTCCGCGCCCCACTGCACGTTTTCCGTGGCGTGAGGGAATTGGAGGCAGTGTCGACGTATAGCTTCAAGGTCCATCGTCCGCTCCTGATGGAGTCAGTTCAGGCAGCTTCGTACCATCACCAGCTGGGTGTAAGCCACCCGAAAACCCATGCGCTCCATATTGCGCTGCGAACCAACTTCAGGCGGAGTGTCGTTAGCGGACGGCGATGTTCACAGGCGGCTCGCCGAAAGTGTAACCCATCTCGGACAACCCCGGAACCCGAATGTGCTAAGTTCTTGCTCTGACCATGCCATCTAACGTAACGCTATCGCTGGAAGGGAAAGTGGCCCTCGTCACAGGTGGCTCACGAGGCATAGGAGCCGCTACCGTGCGCCTGTTCAATCGCGCCGGGGCCAAAGTCGTCTTCAACTATTTGCGCGCCGCCCATGAGGCCGAGAAGCTCGTCGCCGAATGCGGAGCAGCCGTCTGCCATGCTGTGCAGGCGGACCTCGCCGGGACCGCAACCGCCGAACCGCTAATTCGTGCCACCGTTGAACGCTTCGGGTCACTCGACGTTTTGGTAGTGAATCACGGTACCTGGCCGCCCACCGACACTCCGATCAACGAAATGTCCGACTCTCAGTGGCGCACCACCGTGGCGGTAAACCTCGACAGTGTCTTTGCGCTGGTGAAGCACGGGGTGGCACAGATGAAGCGGCAGCAGCACGGCGGACACATCGTTATGGTCAGCTCGACTGCCGGACAACGAGGCGAAGCCGGACACTGCGATTACGCAGCCACCAAGGGCGCACTGATCAGCATGGTCAAGGGACTCTCGACGGAGTTGGCGCCCTTCGGCATCCACGTGAACTGCGTGGCTCCGGGATGGGTAGCTACCGACATGTCGGCCGAGGCTCTTGAAGATCCGCAACGGCGTCAGCAGATCCACGACACCATCCCCCTTGGTCGGGTGGGAACGCCCGAAGAGATCGCGGCTCCCATCCTGTTCCTGTGCACTCCGTATGCAGGATTCATTACCGGGGAAGTCTTCAACGTGAACGGCGGTGCGGTATTGGTTGGGTAGAGCGTAAAATTCGCAATCGCAGACCGCTGCAAAAACAAATGGCGCGGATTATTCCGCGCCGAACATCTTTACTCTGACACTGGCCTTAGACTGCTACGGCCGATGCCTCTGGAAATCGCAGCTTGCTCTTCGACAGTGCCTTATCGAGAAGCTCTTCAATGACTGGCTCCTCAACGTTTCTGGACATCGCCAGCTCGCTGACCAGCAGGTAGCGCGACCTTTCCAGCATCTTCTTTTCACGAAAACTAAGGGACTTGGTTTGCGCCAGGAGCAGGAGGCCCTTCAGGACGATGGCCACATCGAGCAGCGATCCGGTTCGCATCTTGTCTGAGTTTTCCTTGAACCGGTACTTCCAGTCGGCATTGTTCTCACATTTGCCGTCGCTTAGAAACTCAATGATCTTCAATATCTCGCCGTTGCGAACGACCTTTCTGAGGCCGACCGTTTCAACGTTGTGACACGGCACCATCACTTTCAAGCTGCTGGCTTTGATCTTGAGTAGGTAAAAGCGTTCCACTTGTGAGCCGATCGTTCGACTACTGACCTGCTCGATTATGCCCACCCCATGGTTCGGGTAGACGACCTTGTCTCCGACACTAAAGCTGAGGTTATTCATGAGGGCCGCGCCGCTCCCCAGCGGCACGCAGAAACTTCACTCTAATGGGGACCCACGGCTCTATGCTGGAAGCTTACTCCATTCCCCCAAAACCGTCAATGGACGCGGCTTTTCGAGGAGGCAGCCAGGGATGGGGTTGCGCTTGTCCAAGAGGCCTGCTGCAATCGCGTATAATTACGAGATGTCTCCGGGTAGCTCTTAAGTGCCCCGAGTCAGCAACCGAAGTATGCCTGAACACATCAAGAAGAAGCTCGAACAGGAAATTCAAGTCCTCGAACACGAGCTCCAACACGAACTACCGAAAGAACTGAAGAAAGCCGTGGCCATGGGCGACCTCAGCGAGAATGCTGAGTATCACATGGCCAAGCAGCGGCAGGAGTTCGTGCGCGCCCGCTTGGGCCAGCTCAAGAAGCGCATGGCCGAGCTGTCGCTGGTCAACATGGCCAACATTCCGAAAGACCGGGCCGCCATCGGCTCGACCATCATCGTGTTCGACTCCACCAAGAGCGAAGAAATCGAGTACAAGTTGGTGACCAGCGAAGAGTCCGATGTAACCAAGGGACTTATCTCCACTACCTCACCGATCGGCCGCGCTCTGTTGGGCAAGAAGGTCGGCGACATCAGCGAGGTGGTCACGCCGAATGGAAAGCGCGAACTGGAAGTCCTCAAGCTGATCACCATTCATGACGAGGCGTAATGACCTGGACGAGCGCAGTCGGGCGATCGTGCAAGTGGCTGCTGTACAAGATTGTCCACGGCCTTGCCCTTACCCGCATCTCGCCTAACGCCCTCACTTTCATAGGACTGCTGATCAACGTTGTTGCCGGCTTTTTGTTCGGCTATGCCAACGCGGAAAACCAGCGCCGCATGTTCCTCTATGCCGGGCTGGTGATCATAGGTGCCGGCATATTCGACATGGTGGACGGCCGCGTCGCCCGCGCCACCAATCAGGTCACGCAGTTTGGCGGATTCTTCGACTCCGTGATCGACCGCTACAGCGATGTGGCGCTGTTCTTCGGGTTGCTGGTGTATTACGCCCGCGCCAATCGTTTCTTCTACGTGGTGATGGTCGCGTTCGTCATGGTCAGCTCGGTAATGGTGAGCTACACTCGCGCCCGCGCCGAATCTTTGGTGCAAAGCTGCAAGGCGGGATTCATGGAGCGCCCAGAGCGCATCGTGCTGGTCATTATCGGAGCGCTGTTCAACCGCATGGGGCCGGTACTGTGGGTGATTGCAGTATTAAGCACGATTACCGTCATTCACCGCGTCCGCTACACCTATCAGCAACTCAGTCTCATCGAGCCTAAGCCGATACCCGTGGCTCCAGACCCGCTAAAATTCGAAGAAATCGTCGGCTAGCGCAGTTGTGCGGTTTTGAAAGGGCACGGCTTCAGCCGTGCCGTTAGTAGCAATCCTCGAAGCTGGGCTTTAGCCCCTGAGGGAACTCTCTTTACACATACGCTGATATTGCTCTCCTTCACGACGCCCCCGGATTCGGCGCGCCCGCTCCTAACGCTTTTCCACAATACGGGCACACCGTGTAGTCCAGTCCCACGGGGCGTCCGCACGCCCCGCACGCCGGCGAAAGTTCACACCCGCACTTAGCGCAGTAATGGAAGTCCTTCTCCACCCTGTCCCCGCACTTCGGACAGTACTGGATCAGTGGCTTGCGCAGCAGGAAGTACACCACGAAGCCCAGGCAATTAGGAATGAAGATGACCAGCAGGGTCCACAGTACCTGCCCCATGTCACGACGCTTGGCGTCCTGGTTGACGTAGCCGACGAGCAGGAAATAGATCGACAGTGCGATTCCTGTCAGAAAGGTCAGCAACACCCGCACCGGAAAAGGCGGCGAATGCCGATCGTGGTGGGGAATCGACGTACAGAAAAACACACGCCATCCCATAAAGCCCGCACGCAAAACACGTACATGAACTTCGGAATGATTGCGTATTCTTCGCTGAAAGTAGATTTACGCTGGGTCATTGGATCCCTCTCTGACGGTCTCTCATCAGTAACTGCATTACGCTTCCTTCAAAACTCGACTCAGGGAACGCCATCAGCAGCACCCCGAGCAGGACGGCCGGCAACAGCCAGAAAAACACCACTCCCGGCCCGACGATCGCCGAAGGCAGGCTGAAGCGCTCCACCATCCACCCGCCGACCTTCCACCACGCCCACGCGGACAGCGTAGAGAACACCACGCCCATGGCAAACGAAATCGCGATGAGGAACAGGCGCGACTGGCGCTCCCGCAACTCGACGGCGCGTGCGCGCACTCGGGCTTGCGTCGACGCGACCAGCGAGCCCGTCGCCATTAACGTGAACGACCGCATCGCCTGCTCAGCGCTGCCCATCGCAAGCTCGTACTCAGAGCACTCAGCGCATTCCGCCAGGTGCGACTCCAGCCAGCGGGCGTCGTTTTCCGTGATGCCTTCGACGTCGCGGCGCGCCAGCAGGTCGATTGCGCGATCATGTTCGCGACCGTTCATTGCGCGCCTCCCATCAACGCCGGACGCAGCGCCATCACGCCTCGGTACAGCCGGGTCTTCACCGTAGCGAGGGGAATGTTGATCAACTTGGCGATTTCCTCTAACTTCATCTGTTCCTGAAAGCGCAGCGCCAGCACCTCGCGAAAGATCGGAGGAATCTGTTCCAGCGCCGCCTGAATCCGCGCCCTGTCTTCCAGCGCCGAAACTTGCTCGAACGGCGACGGCCCATCCGACACCGGCTCAAACGGCGCGGCATCCTCGGCATCGCGCATCTCGTCCAGGCTGGCCGGACGGCGCTTCCGCAGATGATCGATGCGCGACATTGTGCGCGATCGTCATCAGCCAGGTCGCGAACCGGCTCTTGCCGTCGTACTGGTGGCCCTTCTCCAGCACCCGTATCCACGTCTCCTGGAACAGGTCTTCGGCCGTGGCGCGCTTGCCCGTCAGGTGGATCAGATACCGCAGCAAGCGGTGCTGATACTGCTCGATAAGCGCATCGAGCACCTCGGGATCGCGCCGGCGCAAGCCGGTGGCTATTTGGGCCTCTTCGGTTTCCATCATTGCTAACGCACTGAATGCGGCGGCGATCATACTATCGGGATATACGAGGCAGGGGGTGAAAAAGACTCAAGGCAGGTAACCCAACCCGCAAATGGAACCCGGCTACTGCACCTCGAGCAGAAGCCGGCTGCCGGAGTCGAGATACACAGTGCTTTTGGCCGATTCCAGAATCGTTCCTGGTGCGCCCATGGAGTAGCTGGCAATTTTGATGTCCGGCAAATAACAGATTCCGGGCTGCATCGCTGCTGCCGAAACCGGCTTAGTACCCTGGACCCCGGTTGCACTAGTGAGACCCATCTCGCCAGCGGCACCTGCAGCCTGCTGCATGTCTGCGATTCGAGCGGCTGAACCTGCCACTTTGTCGGCGCCTACTGGGTCTACTCCGCCGGGCTCCCAGTGCGGAGCAACGCTGACCAGCGCCATCGTGAGTAGAACTAACCTCCCGTCCTTGAGTTGCGCTCTATCGAATAGGAGGCCAAGCTTCGATGGCCCTTCTTTGTCGGCTTTCCGCTTGATTTCGGTAACCTTGCCAAGAATGTGTGTCCCTTTAGCAATCTCTGTCCCGTCCCTCAATTTGGTTGGCTCGGTCATGCGGGCAGTGATCGCGCCTCCCACCTTGATCCGGTTGGGGTGGACGACTTTCTCGAGAATGGCGTGAATTTCCGGCGGCTTCGGCGGGGCCGTGGCAGCAACCTGACCTTGAGCATAGGAAGTAGCAGGAAGCAAAATCCTGGACACAACGAACGCGAACATCAGCAACATGAGTCGCGTCGAATGATTCGGTGAAAACATCGATTAGTCCTTGAATCCCGACGTCGTGTTTCCTTCTTCCATCCACCTGATGTTATCGATCAACCGAAGGCGACCATCAAGGGTGCCATGTTCCGCTGTCTGGGGTATATTCGCAAGTAGGTACCTTCATGAGCGATAGTAACCTTTTTGAAACCACCCCTCCTTGGAACGTCTTTGACAGCCATTGCCCCACGCGACAAGTGCTTGATCTCATTGCCGATAAATGGACTGTCCTGATTATTCGGCGCCTCTCTGACGGTACATTCCGGTTCGCCCAGCTTCGCCGGGCCGTGGATGGCATCTCGCAGAAGGTTCTTACAAGCACCCTGCGCGGCCTGGAGCGGGATGGCATCGTGACGCGCCGAATCTACGCAAGCGTTCCGCCCAAGGTCGAATACTCGCTGACCGGCCTCGGACGATCTTTATGTGGCCTGGTCGAAGGAATCTGTGTTTGGGCTGAGGCGAACATCGAGCAGGTGCAGAAGGCCCGTGAGTTGTACGACAGTGCGGCGGGATCGATAGCAAGTAGCCAGGCTGCAGGAAGTTGAGGCCTGCGAATCGGAGCAGCTAACCAGTTGCCCTCTGCTGCCAGGCACGGCGCCTCCTTTGCCCGTTCGCCGATGGTTACTTTCGTTTCTTCCCACCTCTGATTTCTCTTGCGCCCCCCTCCCCGAACCCACTATAAACGCTGGTGGGACGAGGCAGCGCCGAGCCTCGCCCCATCCGCGGCCAGTCCGCAGACGGCATTTCGCTCTTTGACAATTTTCCACGCAATGTTTCCGATCAGGCGGGCAAGAGGTTCGTTCTCCTCATCAGAAGAGAGCGTTCTAGTGATATAGCGATGTGGTTATGTATACCAGTAATGGATGTTAGCTTGCGTTTTTCTAACAACTTTATTGTAAAAGACATACAAGCAGTGATGTAGTGTTCTAGCTATGCATAACAAATTTTATTCACGCGTATGATCGCAAGAATCAAGCTTGGAGCACATCTGGGCACTGAACCGAAGATTATTCCTTGCGCTTCCCAATGCCTCGGGGTCTCTTGCTTTTCAGCTCTAAACTAATCCGTGAAGACCCGTGGTTGCTTTGCCTTGGTTCTGAGCCTGAGTCTGATCCGCGTCCTCCGCGAAATCCGCGGTTGCTTCGATCTTTGACTAATTCTTATCCGTGAAGATCCGTGTAAATCCGTGGTTGATTTTGTCTTTCTGCCCACTCCTTCTCCGTGCCCTCCGTGCCTCCGTGGTGAATCCCTGCCCCCCGGCCCTGCTTCCTTGGTGATTTACAATCATCTATTCGTCCAGGGAACTCATAACTCACAATAGAACGGAGCACCAAATTGGCTGACACTATCTACGATGTAGCCATCATCGGTAGCGGGCCCGCAGGATACACTGCGGCCATCCGCGCCGGGCAACTAGGCCTGAAGGCCGCCCTCATCGAGAAAGACCCCTACCTGGGAGGCACCTGCCTGCACGTTGGCTGCATCCCCACCAAGGCCCTGCTGTTTAACGCCGAAGTCTTTGACCACGTTAAGGATGGCGCGGCCCTCGGCTTTGAGAATACCGACGGCGTCACGCTCAACTGGCCGAACATCCAGAAACGCAAGCAGGGGATTGTCGACAAGCACACTAAGGGCCTGCAGTTCCTGATGAAGAAGAACAAAGTGACGGTGATCGAAGGTTATGGCAAGCTTACCGGCCCGGCCAAGGGCGGCATCCACACCGTCGAGGTCGAAACCAAGAACGGTAGGTCTAGCGTCAGCGCCAAGGCCGTGATTCTCTCGACCGGCTCGGTGGCCCGCATGCTCCCCGGCCTCACGGCCGACGACCGCATCCTCAGCAACATCGAAGTCCTGAGCCTCGACAACATTCCGAAGTCGCTGATCGTGATCGGATCTGGAGCCGTGGGAGTCGAGTTCGCCAGCATCTACAAGTCGTTCGGGACGGATGTAACCATCCTCGAAATGCTGCCGCGCTACGTGCCCGTTGAAGACGAAGAAGTTTCCAAGGAACTGATGCGCGTCTATCGCAAACGCGGCATCAACGGCTTCGTGAATGCCAAGGTGGAAAAGGTCGAGCGCACCAAAGACGGCGTTGCCGTGACCTTCACCGTGGACGGCAAGCAGCAGAAGCTCGAGGCCGACAAGGTACTGATCGCCGTCGGACGCGCCCCGTGCACCGAAAACGTTGGCATCGAGAAGACCAAGATCGAAGTCGAGCGCGGCTTCGCGAAGACCGACGAATACATGCGCACCGCCGAGCCCGGCATCTACGCCATCGGCGACATCGCCATGGGCTATCCGCAACTGGCCCACGCCGGCGCCATGGAAGGCATCGTCGCCGTCACCCACATCGCCGGCAAACCGGCCAAGCCGATCAACGTCCTGCGCATTCCCAACGCGACCTACTGCCATCCCGAAATTGGCAGCGTCGGCCTGACCGAAGCCAAGGCGAAAGAACAGGGCTACGACGTCAAGATTGGCAAGTTCCCCTTCACCGCCAACTCGCGCGCCAGCATCGTGGGTCAGCATGACGGTTTCGTGAAGATCGTGACCGACGCCAAGCACGGTGAAATCCTGGGTGTGCACATCATCGGTCCGACCGCAACAGAGTTGATCGCCGAGTCGGTGGTCGCCCTGGAGTTGGAGTGCACGGCGGAAGAACTCGCCAACATCATCCACGCCCATCCCACACTGTCAGAGGCGATGCTCGATGCTGCGAACGCCGTCTTCGGGATGCCAATCAACGCGTAGCGAAAACAAACGTACGACAGTTCGAGGCGCGGAGGCATTACTCTTCGCGCCTTTTCTATTCTGCCCTGTCTTGCTGACCATCTCTAACAGGCAAGAATAAAGGCAGGCACTTTGCGCGCCTGCCCTTGAAGCTAAACTCGCTCTGGCTTCTCGACTATAAGCCGAGACGCCGCCGCCCGTAGCCGATCGCGCCCAATAGGCCTGAGCCTAGCAATACGAGTGTCCCAGGCTCCGGCGTCCCGCCACGGGTTGCAATGGTGCCGATAAGGTTCCAGTTGATGGATTCGTTACCGTCGCCGTACGGCGGGGGAAGGTTGATCAGATCGTAGCCAAACGTATCCAAAACATGGCCACTATCGGTCAGGGAACTGAAGGTCATACCGCCGTCCAGTGAGAACTTTACTATCGGCTGATAGGAAAGGCAGCCAGCTATCTCGACAGCCCCCTGAGGGTTCGTGCAACCTCCATAAGGGTGAGTTGCGTCGACGTTGACCACCGAGCCACCGAAGTAGCCGAAATCGCTCGTGTCAAAGTTGTAGGAACCAGTCTGAGTGAAGATTCCGTGGAATCCATCCGGAATCGTCAGCGGGCCCCACCCCACATTCGTGTTGTCGAAGACTATGGTGCCATTGTTGAACGTTGCAGAAAAGTTGCTGATGGTGATCGCGGCCCCAGTGTTATTGTCGATGCGGATGGCCCCGGTGTCCAAGCTTTGACCACAGGGTGTTTGCGACACTACCGTGCCGCTTACGTCACAAAGCCAAGGGTTGGGAAAAAATCCGCTCGCTCGAAGGTTGTCCGCGTAGCCGACGTAGACAACGACGTTGCCTGCAGACGCCGACATGGCCACAAACACTGCTGCGACGAGCGCCAAGATTCGCATGGTTCTCATATCCTTTGATCCTCCTGAACGTTGGGAGCGTCGTGTCTTTGACGCAGTGGCTTGAATCTATAGACACTGGGGCGAGACTATAGCACACTTTTGCCCGTGCTTAAGCGGAAAGTGTCTCCATAGTTGCGACTAGCAGTCACGCTGTCGTTTGCTAGCGAAACACATTCGACTCCGAAGCATTCCACCTAAGCGAATCCCTCACTGAAGCGACTGCTGGCGTCAGCAAGCGATTGTGCCGCAGACTGCCGCCGCGACATCCGGCCCCGTATGCGGGCGAGAGTTCGTTCGTGGGCCTCGAGCTGACTCGGCACCCCATTTGCCTTGTGTTTTCCCGCTCATGCAATTAACTTGGGGCCGTCTGAACACAACAGACGAGCGGAGCTTCCATTGAACAATCGCAGAATCGCAGTCGTTCTCTTCTTCGCAATTTGCAGTCTGTCACTACGGGCGAACGCCCAGCAGGCCCTATCCAACTGCACCCCGCCGCAGACCGACACCAGCTACATCGACGAGCACGGCACTGCGCATGTCACTCGCGTCGTTCCTGTGCCGGATACCGTGAGTCCCGAGGCGCAGAAATCGCTTTCGCAACCAAGACCCGACACCGAAGCTCCCTACGACGCAACCAAGGACCGCGCGCAGGCCGATGCCTGGCAGGTCAATGGCGGCGAGATGATGCGCAAGGTCTATCCGGTCAACCTCGCGAAGGAAACCATCGCAGGCATTCCGGTGCGGATCATCACGCCGCTCGATATCCCCGCCAGTAAGCAGAATCGGGTACTGATTAATCTGCACGGCGGCGGATTCACGGCAGACTGGGGGTCGGAGATCGAAACCATTCCCATCGCCAACCTGACGCAAACCAAGGTCGTCGCCGTCCTCTATCGGCTCGCTCCCGAACATCCCTTTCCCGCTGCGGTTGACGACGCAGTCGCTGTGTACAAAGAGTTATTGAAGACGTACAAGCCGCAAAACATCGGACTGTACGGGACCTCAGCCGGGGCCATCCTGACCGCCGAAGTCGCGTCCCGGCTTCGGCAGTTGGGACTGCCCTTGCCCGCAGCTTTGGGAATCTTCTCGGGTAATGGCGATTTCAGTGAGTTCGGGGACTCGATTTACATGTATGGCTTATGGGGACTGTCCGGTCCCATCAGCCGCTGGACCGGAAAGCACGACACCGGGTACACCGCAACGACCAACCTGAAAGATCCCGTGCTGTCTCCGATTTATGCCGACCTGAAGGATTTTCCGCCGACGTTGTTTCTTACCAGCGCACGCGACCTTTTACTCAGCAACACGGTGAACCTGCATCGCGCATTTCTGCGCGCGGGGGACAACGCGCAGTTAGTGGTCTTCGACGGACTTCCGCACGCCTTCTGGAACGACTGGAATTTGCCAGAGTCGCAGGAGACGTATCGGTTGATCACCGACTTCTTCAACCAACAGTTGGGAAAGTAAGTCATCGTATCGCACAAAACAAAAACCGCGGATTCGTCATCCGCGGTTTTTGTATATTTCGTAAAACTGTCCGAGATCTACGCAGCCTTCTGTGCCGGGTTCTTCAGCACATCGATGGCCTTCTTCAACTGATCGTCCGGTGCGACTTTCTTTTCCTTTTCCTGCTGCTTCTCGTCGGGCTGCGCGTTTTCGTCTTCGTCGGGAACCAGGAAGTCGTCCGTGCTATCAGCCACCAGAATGTTGGGCGTGATGGCTGTATCCTGCAGCGCCTTGCCCGAGGGTGAGTAATACTTAGCTACCGACAGCATCAGAGCTGCCCCGTCCGGCAGTTCAATGACCTTCTGGATCGAACCAGAGCCGAACGTCTTGTCGCCTACAACATCGCCGCGAGCGTTCTCCATGATCGCCGCTGCCACAATTTCAGCCGGGCCAGCGGTGCCACGATTCACCAGCACAACAAGCGGGATAGTGGCGGCAACCGCCTTCTGCGGGTCTGCATTAAACGTCTGTTTTGGATAGGTCTGGCCTTGCAGATACGAGATGGTCCCGTGATTCAGGAACAGGTTCGCGGTCGCAATGCCTTCATTTTCGTCGCCGCTACCGGAATTGCGGAGATCGAGCACCACCTTGGTAGCTCCGTTCTTTTGCAGCGCCTTGAGTTTGGCTGCGACTTCCTGGGACCGCCCCTTGGGGAAATCGTCAATCTTGATGTAGCCGATGCCGTCTTCCAGCATCTTGTCGCTTACCGCCGGATCGGTGACGATGTCGCGCGTAACTGCGGTCTTCACCGGCGTGGCTTTGCGTGGGCGAACCACCGATACATTAATCACCGAACCCGGCTGTCCGGCCAGGATCCCGTCGATCTCAGCCAGCGACATGTCGCGCGTGCTCTTACCCTCGATCGCCTCGATGATGTCGCCGCTGTCAACCCCGGCCTTGTCGGCAGGCCCGCCGGGGATCACCGACACCACTGCTGCATAGCCAAAACGCTTGGACAAGGTCGCTCCGATGGTCGCCTTGCCTTCGTTCTTGCGCTGCTTGTAGTCCTTGTACTCAGCCGGATCGAGGTAGCTGGAGTTGGCATCCAGCGATTCCAGCAACCCATGCAACGCGCCATTGGTCACCGATGGAACGTTGGGCTCCTCGACATATTCGGTCCTGATGCGCGACAGGACTTCGCTGTACACGCCAAGCTGGCGGTACGAATCGTCGTTATTGGTGTTGGCCTTTACGCCCAATCCACCGGCCACAACCAGCGTGGCCAACAGAAACGAAAGACCGAGGACGATGAGCTTGGTAGTTTTCGACATGTGTGAAATACGCTACTTCGCTGGAAGATCAGACATACAGGGACTGCCCGGAGCTGCGTTCATTCATTATACATCCGGTTTGATGCCCGGTTTATGATCGGGATGCGTGAATTCCCGTACCACTAAAGTGCACGATGTGCCCGCATCTTGTCAGCAACTTGGACGGCCTTGGTCACGGAATGTCATCGCTACGAGAGCGATGACAGTGAACCTCCTCAGCTTGCCTGGCTATAGAAAATCTGTGATGCAACTCACACGGGCGCTTCTGTCTTGACTGATATATTCCAATGTTTGGCTCGGAGGATTCGGGCTTGCAGATATCTTCATTCCGCAAAGGAATTCATCACCATGGCTCGTAATCTCGATCAGTCCCGCGTACTTCAGAAGCGGGCCGAACGGTTCTTTCCCGGCGGCGTGAACTCGCCGGTCCGAGCTTTTGGCTCGGTCGGAGGCGACCCGCCCTTCCTGGTTCGCGGCGAAGGCCCCTACGTCTGGGACGCCGACGGCAACCAGTACATCGACTATGTCGGCTCGTGGGGACCGCTCATCCTCGGGCATGCCGTGCCCGACGTGATCGACGCTATCGTTCATGCCGCGCGTAAGGGTACAAGCTTCGGAGCCTCGACTCCGAGCGAGGCCGACCTGGCGGAGTTAGTGACCGAGGCCTTCCCGGCAGTCGAGAAGCTGCGCTTTGTCAGCTCGGGTACAGAAGCCACCATGTCGGCCATCCGGCTGGCGCGCGCCTATACCAAGCGCAAGATCATCGTGAAGTTCGAGGGCTGCTATCACGGACACAGCGACGCGCTGCTGGTGAAGGCAGGCTCAGGCGTGGCGACGCTGGGGATCCCCGGCTCGGCAGGAGTGCCGGAAGAGTTCGTCGAGTTCACCCTCGCGCTGCCCTACAACAATCTCAACGTGGTCGAAGAGGCATTCGCCAAGTTCAAGGACAAGATTGCCTGCGTCATCGTCGAGCCGGTGGTGGGCAACATGGGCTGCGTCCCCCCGAATCCCGGCTACCTCGAAGGCCTGCGCGCGATTACTGAGCGCGACGGCGCGCTGCTCATTGTTGACGAAGTGATGACCGGCTTCCGTCTGGCGTTTGGCGGGGCTTCAGAGCTGTACAACATCAAGGCCGACTTGGTGACGATGGGTAAGATCATCGGCGGCGGCTTGCCCGTCGGAGCCTACGGCGGACCGGCGAAGATCATGAATCTGATTGCGCCTTTGGGACCGGTGTATCAAGCGGGAACGCTTAGTGGGAATCCGCTGGCCATGGCTGCAGGAATCACCACCCTCAGTATGTTGAAGGACAATCGCCAGCAGTACTATCGCCAGCTCGACGAATATGCTGCGAAGTTGGTTGCGGGTGTTCTGAGCGCCGCAGAGGAAACCGGAGTGGCGATGACGGCCAACCGCGTTGGCTCCATGTTTACATTTTTCTTTACTGGCAAGCCGGTTACAGACTGGGACAGCGCCGCGACCTGCGATACCGCCAAGTTCGGGCGCTTCCACAACGCCATGCTGAACGCCGGGATCTGGCTGCCGCCGTCACAGTTTGAAGCCGCATTCCTCAGTGTGTCCCACACCCCGCAGCATATCGAGCAGACGATCGCTGCGGCGCGCGAGGCGCTGAAGCAGGTCTAGCGATCAGCAATAAGTAATAGGCAGTAAGCAGTAAGTCTCGCTCCTCGTCGGAGGAATCAGTCAGAAGCGGATCGCGTTGCAAAGAACCGGATCTGGTGGCTGCTTATTGCTTATTGCTTCTCCATCATCTCGGGGATGGTGACGAACTGAAGTCCCTCGGCCTTGTAGCGCGCGACAATGCGGTCGGTGGCTTCGACGGAGTGCCGCCGGTCGGCCCCCATCGCTCGCTGGTCGCCATCATGCATCAGGATCACGTCGCCGCCTTGTATTTGCCGCTTGGCGTGGGCGAAGACCTTGTCTCCTGACGTGGGCCTCCAGTCATAGCAAGTCACGTTCCACATGATGGGCTCAAGCCCGAGTTCGCGGATGGCGCTCAATGTGCCCGGTCGCCGCCCACCAAAGGGTGGCCGGAATAATGTCGGCGTCACTCCACATGCATCGAAGATGGCGGACTGGGTTTGCTCCAACTGGCGGCGCAACTCGGCATTCGAGGTGAAGATCAGACGGGGATGGTCCCAACTGTGATTGCCGATCACATGTCCGGCAGCGGTGAGGGCGCGAACGATCTCCGGCTTCTGCTGGGCGAATCGCCCCAGCACAAAGAAAGTTGCTTTCACCGAATGGCGGTCGAGGACTTCGAGCAGTCGCAGGGTCCAGGGATCGTTAGGGCCATCGTCATAGGTTAGAGCGAGGTAGGGCGAGCCGCGCTCCAAGCCGATAAATGTGCGGCCATAGACCTGCGACGTCGGCCACATGGACTGGAAGCCGGCCCAGGTTGCGAGTCCGGCGACCGCCGCTCCGCTGAGGGCAACTGCGAGCATCTGCGACGATTCTAGCAACGCGTGATTGAATTTTGGTCGATCCCCGAAGCGGCAAAGGCTCTGTACTTAGTTTTGCCTTACGAAACTATCCTTACCCCCGGGGGTTTACAGTGACGAGTTATCGGTTCCATCGACAATTTCTGAAGGCGCGCAGACGTTTTTTACTTCTGCGGCGCAAGGCGCCTTCGACCGCAACCACGCAACCGAAAGGGCCCAGTCCAGCCGACTCATGCGAATCGCCAGCGTAGCCAGCGCATTTCCCCAGAATTACTACACCCAATCCCAGATCGCCTCGGCGCTGAAACGTCACTGGGACGGCGAAATCGAGAATCCCAAGGTCCTTGATCGTCTCTTGAGCCGCGTGGCTGTCGATGGACGCCACCTCGCTCTTCCCATCGAAGCCTACGACGATCTAACTACGTGGGGCCGGTCGAATGACGCCTGGATCTTGGTGGCCGAAGATCTGGCGGAGCAATCGATCTGTCGCGCGCTTACCCGGGCGGGCCTTTCCGAACGTGATCTCGATGCCATCTTCTTTGTCTCGGTCACGGGGATTGCCAGTCCGTCCATCGATGCTCGCCTGATGAACCGGATGAACTTGCGCACCGACATCAAGCGCAACCCAATCTTCGGACTGGGTTGCGTAGCCGGCGCCGCTGGCATTGCTCGCGCGGCCGACTATGTGCGCGCCTATCCCGACCATAATGCCGTTCTAGTCTCGGTAGAGCTTTGTTCCCTGACCTGGCAGCGCCGAAATTTGTCAGTTGCCAACCTCATCTCATCGGGATTGTTTGGTGATGGATCGGCTGCGGTGATCGTCAGTGGCAGGGACGGCGTGGCTCATGGCCCGGAGGTCGTCGCCACCATGTCCTCGTTCTATCGTGGGACCGAAGACGTAATGGGGTGGGACATTTCGGAAGAGGGCTTCCGTATCGTACTCTCGGCGGAAGTTCCGAATATGGTGCGCAAGCACCTGGCCCATGATCTCGACACCTTCCTCGCTGATAACGATTTGAGTCGCGATGACATCTCTACCTGGATCATGCATACCGGCGGTCCCAAGGTCCTTGAAGCCACCGCCGAGGCGCTCAGCCTGCCGGACGGAGCGCTGCAGGTTTCGTGGGACTGCCTACGCAAGGTCGGCAATCTTTCCTCGGCATCGGTGTTGCTGGTTTTGGAAGAGTTCATGAACCGGCGCCGCCCTGCTGCCGGCAGTTACAGCATTCTTGCCGCGATGGGTCCGGGATTCTGTTCCGAACTCGTCTTACTGCGTTGGTAACATGAGCAATTTTCGACACACGGAAGTTCTGGTCGCCGGCGGAGGTCCTGCCGGACTCGCCGCCGCGATCGCTGCCCGCCAAGCCGGCTTTGAGGTTGCGGTTGTCGATTGCGCGCAGCCTCCCATCGACAAGGCCTGCGGCGAAGGCATCATGCCCGATGGACTGGCTGCTCTGGCAGCATTGGGAATTCAGGTTGATGCCCACGACGTGGCGCTCTTTCGCGGCATCCGTTTTGTCAACGGCCCTCGCCAGGTCGAAGCCAGTTTTCCCGCAGGTGTTGGTTACGGGATTCGCCGCACGCTTCTGCATCAGTGGCTCGTAGAGCGCGCCGCCGATTGTGGAGTTTCGCTGCACTGGGGCCGTCGCATTACCGGTTTGTCGCCGCACGGGCTACAAGTGGAAGGCCATACTGTTCGCTCGCGCTGGTTGATCTGTGCTGACGGACAGAATTCCAAATTACGCAAGCTTTCGGGACTCGATCCGGCGCGTCCGCCGCGCTGTCGCTTTGGGTTTCGCCGTCACTACCGCGTCGCACCCTGGTCCGAATTTGTCGAGGTGCATTGGAGCGACTGCGGCCAGATGTATGTCACGCCGGTGGCGGACGATCAGGTTTGTGTTGCCTTAATCACCAGCCGCAACGGACTACGCTTCGACGCCGCCCTGCCCAGCTTTCCTCAGCTCGCTGCCAGGCTGGATCAAGCCACGATTCTAGGAACCACGCTCGGCGCGACCACCACTTCGCGCCGGCTTAGAAGTGTTCAGACCGGAAGCGTCGCCCTCATCGGCGAAGCGGCAGGTTCGGTCGATGCCATTACAGGGGAGGGTCTGTCGATCGCGTTTCAGCAGGCCATCGCGTTGGCCAGCGCTATGCGTGCCGGCGATCTGACCGCCTATGACGAAGTGCACGCTAAAGTTACCCGGATGCCGCGCAGGATGGCAGCGCTCATGCTGCTGATGGACAATCGCCGCTGGCTGCGCGATCGCGCCTTCCGCGCTCTCGCCGCCGACCCCGGCTTCTTCGATCGCATGCTGGCCATGCACACAGGTACCATGGCTCCCGTCGAGTTTGGAATCGGCCCGAGTTTATCATTCGGATGGCGTTTGTTGACGGCGTGAGCGGCGTGAAGCATAGCAAGGACAGGTTCATGAAAAGAAGCAATCCTGATCGGCGGCAATTCGTTCGACTGGGCTCTGCCGCGCTAGTTCTTCTTTGTTCGATTGCCGCCACAGCGCAACAGGTACAGATCACACTCGACCCGGCACAAACCAAGATCAACTGGACATTGGGTGATGTACTGCACACCGTGCAAGGCACCTTCAAGCTGAAGAGCGGAAGCGTCGTTTTCGATCCCAAGACGGGCGACGCCGGCGGGCAAATCGTGGTGGACGCAAAAAGCGGCGAGAGCGGCAATGACAAGCGCGACGCCAAGATGCACAAGGAAGTGCTGGAGAGTGCCCGTTATCCGGAAATCATCTTCTTGCCCAGGCACGTGACCGGCAATCTGCCCACGCAAGGCGGCGTGACCTTGCAGGTCCAGGGCGTCTTCCGGATTCACGGCGGCGAGCACGACATGACGCTATCGTTCCCGGTTCAGGCTGAGGGCTCGCGGGCTACCGCGACTACGAAGTTCGACATCCCTTATGAAGCCTGGGGGATGAAGAATCCCAGTATGCTGTTCCTCAAAGTGGAAAACAAAGTGGCGATCGACATCTCAGCCGTCGGGACCGTATCGAGCGCCGCGACAACTTCATCTGCTACTGCCCGACAGTAGACCGGACACATCTGGCCGCATCACTTCCGCAACATCAGATATTCATCGCCCGCCGCGCAAGGCCCAGTGACTCCGTCCAGAATGCGGTTGAGTTATGCATGTCATCGACCACGGTGGTCAGCGCGGTGACAAACCGATCGATGTGCTTCTCTTCAGCTATCAGCGGCGGAGCCGACTTCAGCACCATGAAGTTGTTGCCGCAAATCTGCGTCAGGATCTTCTGCTGGCGGAACATCCGCATCACTAGCATTTGTCCGAACATTCCGGGATGGATGGCGCGAAATGCTTCAAACGAGAGGCGCAACATCAACTTCGACGGAGCGCGGAATTCAATTCCGCTGAGCAATCCGAGGCCCGGCGCCCTCTTGAACATTTCGTAGGGCTCCAGCGCTTCGGTCAGCCGGGCGCGCAGCAGGTCTCCAAGATAAGTCGCGCGGTTGCCGAGGTCTTCGCTTTCGAGAACATCCAACGTTGCCATCCCGGCTCGCATGGCCAGCCCGTTTTCACTGTAAGTGGACGTGTGTACGATCGCCCGGCGCAGCGAGCTGTAGACCGCGTCGCTGATCTCGTCGATCATCAGCACAGCCGCGACCGGCACCAGTCCACCGCTGAGCGCCTTCGCCAGGATGACCATGTCCGGCTGCACATCAAAACTGTGCGCGGCCAGAAACTTGCCGGTTCGAAACATCCCAGTTTGCACTTCATCGAGCACGAACATGGTGCCGTATTTGTGGCAGAGGGCTTGCACCTGGCGCAGGTATTCCGGTGGGGGCACTTTGATGCCTCCCTCGGACTGGATCGGCTCCACAAAAAATCCCGCGAACTTCCGGGTGCGCAGCTTTTCCTCGACCCGCGAGATGTCTCCGAACGGAATCGCCTCTGTCTCGGGCAGCAGCGCGCCAAATCCTTCCCGCCAGAACGCATTGTCCATCAACGAGAGGGCGCCGCAGGTCAGCCCGTGAAACGCTCCCTCGCAATACAGCAGTGCATTGCGTTTTGTGGCAGCGCGCGAGAACTTGATAGCGGCCTCGACACCCTCGCTGCCCGAACTGGCAAAGAAGACCTTCTTCAATTCACCACCGGCCAGCTTGCACAGCCGCTGGGCCAACTCGCCTGCCAGCTCTGGAACATGGCTCTGCAGCATTGCAGGACCGCTTCGATCCAGCTCATCTTTCAGCGCCTCGATAACCCGCGGATGATTGTGCCCGGTGTTGTGCACACAGTATCCGGAGAGAAAGTCCAGGTAGCGCTCTCCGTCCTCGCTGAACAGCTCGACGCCGGCACAGCGCTCGTACCGCACATCCATGGCAAGCAGTTCCAACAGGCGCACCCACTGTGGATTCACAAACTCTGCGTAGGTGGAACGGCTCGAGACGGCGGATTGGTGCACGAAGGATCTCCCAGAGACTTGGATCTTGAAGCTATCAGATTGGACTGGCAAATGGTTAGAACCCTTGGCCAGCACAAAAGACGCTTCGACGCGGGCGAATCCTCGAGATTCTGGGCGCCTAAACTGCGGATCTCCAGCTACCCGACCTTAATTTTCACATCTGGAAACCCCTGTGCAAAGTTTGTCGCGATCGACAATTGCGTCGCGGGCGGCGGAGAGATATTCTGCGAAGCATCAGTCCATGGCTAACCTGTTCGAACCACCCCGGTATATCGCGGTCGAAGGTCCCATTCGCGTCGGCAAGAGCACACTATCGCAGGTGATTGCGGAGACGCTGCACGCGCAGCGCATCAGCGAGCCTGATCGTAACCCATTTCTCAAGCCGTTTTACAACGGTGAAGCGGGAGCAGCCTTTCAGGCGCAGTTCGCCTTCCTCATCGCGCGCTATGAACAACTGGCCTCGCTGGACGTGAAACACAATCCGAACAAGACGTTTGTCGCCGACTATATCTTCGAGAAGGACAAGCTGTTTGCCTGCGTAAACCTGACCGACGCTGAGCTTGAGGTCTATAACCGCTACTACGACCTGTTCCGGCAGAATGTGCCCACACCCGATCTCGTCATCTACTTGCAGGCCACGCCCGAGGTGCTCAAGAAGCGCCTCAAGAAGAAGAATGCTCCCGGCGAGAAAGCCATCAACGATGAGTATCTGGAAGAAGTCGTGAAAGCCTACGAGCATTTCTTCTTCCACTACACATCGTCCGACCTGTTGATCGTCAACACCTCGGAGATCGACTTCGTCGAACACAGCGAAGACTTGCAGGCACTGCTGCGGCGGGTGAGCGAGCCGATCCGGGGAACGCAGTACTTCCTGCCGCTGGGCAACGATGAGGGTAAATAGTTGCCAGTTGCCAGTAAAACGAGCTGTTCAATTGTGAGTCGCGCAACGACTCGCTTGGACGGCTTCTGCGTTGAGTGCTAAGGGGCGAATTCTTAGGTGTTGTAGTCGTGTAACACACCTAAAAGTGCTTTTTATGCGGTTGTTTAGAATCAGTCGGTTAGGCGGAAAATGTTCGCAAGTCGTTGAAATATAAACAAGTTATAGCTATCCAAGTCATTTCAAAGGTAGTTACGGTGGATGTCTTTCGCCGATTCTTCGCTTCTTGACGATATGGGCCGATTTTGACCGCAGCCTCTGGCTCCTGAGACCGACGGCTGCTGGACGGTTCCGCTTACCTGTCCGTCGGCCCGGTGCGACGTTGCTCGGAGTTTTCGAAGAGCTGATTTTGACCGCAGCCTGGGTGCAGTCCGGGCAGCGACACATCTCCCCCGCCTCACAACCTCTTCATTACAGGACGGGGGACGAGGGCGAAAGGACGCAGGACACGTCGGCTTGTGACAAGGGCGGAGTGTTCACCACCGAGATCACGGAGCGCACGGAGAAGACCAGGGTGGAAAAGCAAAGGTGAGATTCACCACAGGGGACACGTCTCCCTGTGACAAGGAGTGTCGCGCAATCGACTATTGACTCGGCGGGACGTAGTCTTTCGGCTTCTCGGCGCCTTCGCCGAAGAAGTAGGCTTCCATCTGCTGGACGATGAACTCCTGATGTTCTTTCTTCCAGGGTTGCAGGCGGTACTCGTTGAGCAGCATCTTCATGTGCTCCTGCCACTGCTCCCAGGCTAGCTTGGAGACGTTGTCGTAGATGCGTTGTCCCAGAGGGCCGTCGAAGGGCGGCTCGTCGAGGCCCTCCATTTCGCGACCCATCTTTACGCAGTTCACCATCCGTGCCATGCAGAACCCTCCACCGCATTTCGCGGGATCAATGCCAACTGACGATTCTACGGGAATTGGCGTGCGGAACGAAGCCGGGTTGGCCAAAGGAAGGACGGGACGGGGCATGCGGGCAGCCGGGTTGCTAATGAAATGGCAATTTATCGCCACCGATTCGCGGCTTACCCGGATTCTCAAGTTCGATCAAGACGGATGCGTTACTCTCGCCGGTCAAGAAGGGCGCTTTCATCGCGTTCAGTTGTGCTAGTTCCGCTTCACTGTACGGTAGATTCCACCCATACAGTGTTACTTCGAGGCGATAAGCACCCGGCTTAAGACTCTTGCCGAAGACCTTCGATTCGAAGGCAAACGATCCGCTCACCAACTGCCCTGGCTTGAGCAGGACGGCATCTTTTTGCATCCGCTCGGAGATCCGCTCGCCAGGGCTTGAACCGCACGAACCAGCGTAGCCCGGTTCGTAGTGTTTTCCCGTACGATCCTCAAGCCGCCCCCAGAGGTGGGGAGGTTCGCCGCATGCAACACCCCACTCTTTCTTGGGAACGTAGATTGCTGCGTTGCTGACGTTTGTGATCGTGTACCGAACTGTTATCTCGCTACCGATTTCGTGTCGCTTGTGGTCAGTTCGGATCGTGAACCCGATGTCGGAGCCGTGGACAAACGGCTGCTGTGCTTGAACGATCGCAATCAAGCCGCATAGGATCAACAACGTAATAAACCAGTAACGACTTGTTCTTTGCTGTCGTTCCATATGCCGTTATAGACACCGACCAGTGCCATGCAGGACCCAGGATTTGATGTGAACGGCAACATCCAAGTTATCCGCCCGGGTGCTGACGATGCCTGCTGCGTCCTGCAGTTGCCGCTCAGAGCCGTGTCACGGCTGAGGCGCCAACCCATACATGATGCGGGCCAGTTCGCGAGATAAGTCCATTCGCGTCAAGGTCAGGCCGGCGGCTGCGCAAACCCGCGAGCGCGACGTTGCGCAGAGATTCGCTCATTTCCAAGGCCAAACGGAGCCGCTGTTCCGTCGTCATGGCGCGGAAAATCCTACACTGGATAGCGGTCGCCTTGGAGTCATCTGCCAGCATGGTCCCCCGTATGCCTTAGCTCCCCTGCGGTCAGTCAAGAAATCGGACGCGGCCGGAGGCGATCTCGTACACAGCGCCGACCAACTTTGCGCGGTCTTCTTCAATGGCGCGGCTGCCTTCGGGAGACTCCGCCAGTTGGTGCATGGACCAGCGCACGTTGGCCTCTACGGCGCCGACCAGTTGTTCTTCGCTCGGGAGTATCGGAAAGATCGGGCAACCCCGGCAAGATGTTGTCCACGAGCAACTGAATGCGTGAGCGGTGTTGCACGTCGTGGAGCTTGCTTTCGAGGGCGGCCTTCACGGCACCGCAACCCTCGTGCCCGAGCACGAGAAATAACGGCGTGTGGAGATGGGCCCCGGCATACTGAAGGCTGCCCATGACCTCTGGCGAAACTACGTTTCCGGCGACGCGGACGATGAAAAGCTCGCCGAAGTTGGCGTCGAAGATCAGCTCAGGCGGCACGCGAGAGTCGCTGCAACCCAGAATGGTGGCGTAGGGTCGCTGGCCGCGGGCGAGATCGGCCAGGGTCTCCTTGCAGACGGTGGGGAAGTGCGCCTGTCCAGCGAGAAACCGCTGATTGCCGGCGATGAGCCGGTGCAGTGCTTCGTCAGCGGAATAAACAGCATTCTGCGAATCGTCCGATGCCATAAGGTTCGCTTTGAGCGAGGTGCCTGACAATATGTTGGATCGATCACGCCAGCGCGTACAGGTACTCGACGAACGATCCCACAGCGCCGTCCAGTCCCGATACTTTCGGGTTGGTGGAGTCGATCAGGTAGTACTCGTTGGGAGCGTGCGCGCCGGTGCCGTGACCCAGCCCGAAATGCCCAGCCGGCAGACTCAGCGGCGGGTTGGTGAAGATGTATCCCGGCCACGAGCCGGCCGCTCGCGGCCACAACAATGGATCCTGGCCAAGTTTTTTATAGGTCGACATCTGCGCCTGGATGAGCTTGGTGTCGGGCGAGGTCTGATTGGGATCGTAGCCTCCGCTCATGTTGACTTCGATATCGCCGAAGCCTTTCTTCGCCAAGTAGTCTTTCAGCAATGCCAAGGTGCCGGAGGCGGTCATATCGGGCACGAGCCGCATGTCGATCTTGGCCACGGCGCGATGTCCCAGAACCGTCTTGCCTCCGGGGCCGGTGTAGCCGGCGACCAGACCTTCGATGTTGATGGTGGGCTGCGATTCGAGGGCGATCATGGCGTCGAGCCACTGCTTGTCGCCGGCCCAGTGCTCCACGCCGAGCTGCTGCTTCATGGTGGCTTCGCTGCGCCTGGCCGCAACTGCTTCGACCATCTTCACCTGCGCGGGAGTCAGCGGCTTTGCCTTGTCGAAGAAGCCTGTCACCGCGGGGGTGTGACCGTCGGGCTGGATCAGCGTGTTCAGGGCCTGCACGAGGTGCCACGTAGGGCTGTCCACAGTGGCTTCCAGGCTGGAGTGGACGTCGTGCTTGGGCCCGCGTCCCCACTTTTCGCCGGTGGAAACCAGTTCCAGCTCGACCACGCCTTTGGCGCCGAGATCGATCTCGACGTTGCCGTCGGCTTCCTGTCCTGCCGAAGGCATGAAGACGCCCATGGATTTCTGCAGCGCCGCCATGACTTTGGGATTTCGCACAATCTCGGGAAAGTGCGGCGAGCCAATCTCTTCTTCGCCTTCGCAGACCAGCACGAGGTTCACCGGCGGTTTCTTTCCCGCGGCTTTGAACGCGCGCAACGCGCTGAGAAAGGCAGTCTCGGGACCCTTCTGATTCACGGCACCGCGACCCATGCAGACCTTGCCCAACCCCTCTTTATCGACGATCTTTCCTTCCAGCGGAGGCGAGGACCACTCGGCCGGATCAAACTGCTTCACGTCGTACATGAAGTAAATGCCGACGGTGGTGGGCGCGCCCGCATTGATGACTCCGAAGACGCCGGGCTTGCCGGAGGTCGGGACAATTTCGACGTCGGTGAACCCGGCCTCGCGCGCCAGTTGCGCCATGTAATCGGGTCCCTGTGGATAGTTGCGGTTTTCCGCAGCGATCGAAGGCAGCGCGATCCAGTCCTGCAGGTGCTTGACGTTTTCGTCGTGCATCTTGGGAATTTGGTTCAGCACGGCCTGCATGTCGGAGTTATCGGCAGCGAAAGACGGGATTGGTATCGCAGCGAGGGCGGCTCCTGCTAGTGCGCCCTGGATGAATTCTCGACGATTGAAAGGGTGGTTCTCCGAATCAGTCACGACGTCTCCTTTTGGAATGTCACTCCACTCGGTCCGGCCACGGACAACATCGTGGTGCGAGGCGGACACTTGCTATCGCGCATCCGCTTTTGGTTGGCGGCTATTCGCCCATCCAGGCGCCGTAGGGCCGCAGCCGCTCGATGTTGTCGCAGATGATCTTTAGCGCGCCCGTCAACGGCACCGCCAGGATCAGTCCCATCGCTCCCCACAGCCATCCCCAGAACAACAGAGAAATCGTGACCGCCAGCGGATTCAGTTGCAGCCGCTTCCCCAGCACCATAGGGTAAAGCACGTTCATGGCAAACAGGTGCAGTCCAACCACGATGGCGCAAGTCAGGACGAACGTCGCGGTTGTCAGGTAGCCGATGCCGACAACGACCGGCGGCACGATCGCGAGAACCACGCCCAGGTACGGAATCAAGCTCAGGAAGCCGCTCAAAACGCCCAGAAAATAAAAGTATGGCAGACCCATCAACCCGAACGCCGCGATGCTGGCGGCGCTCAAGAACAGCCCGATCACGAAGTTGCCTACGATAAACGAACGGATCATCGCCGCGATCAGCCCCAGCGTCACGTAGGCGGTGTTGCGGTTTTCCATCTGGAACAGCATGACCGAGGCGGCGCGCACATGGTCCTGCCAACTCAACATGAAGTAGATCAGGAAGGGAATGAACGTGACCGCCAATACCACTTGCGACACCGAAGCTGCGTTCTTGCTCAAATAGTCGCGCAATCCACTGCTTTCCCGCACAGTCACGGAGTTCTTTTCTTCGGGCTCCGGCGGCAAGTAGGTCTCGGTCGTCTTCTCAAACTGCTCCGCCTGCTGCCTGATCTCGTCCACAATGTGCTTGAGCCGGACCTTGTACTCGGGCACCTGCGATATGAATTCCACGGCACGGGCATATGACAGGTACGACACCGTACCGATTGAGCCAACCAGTAGGAATACCGCGATTACCGAACCCAGCGCGCGCGGGACCCGGAAATTGGAGAGGCCGTCGGCCACTGGCGCCAAAACGAATGCCAGCAGGATCGATGTCAGGATGACCACCAGAATCAACTTGGCAACGTACAACAAGCTGAGGACCGCTGCGGCTGCCAGGATCACCAGCGCACCCGCCTGCACTCGTTGAATGCGCTGCTGTTCCAATTCCGCCCGCGATAGCCGTTCCGCCTTCACCTGATGTGACGACTGCGGCACCGCCGGATCAGGGTTGGGAAAGACCTCAGACCCCGATGGCAAATTGATGTCGTCGATAAGTGGGTCGGCCATCTCGCCTATCGTACTCGCACGACTTGCAGAATTCGAATTAGGATACCCTTGCGGGAATCAATATGGAAACTGCTTCTCCGTTGTCGGAGGAAACGGCCCGGCCAGCGCGGATCATGGCCATCGATTTCGGCTCGCGCCGCATCGGGCTGGCGGTAACCGATGAACTTGGTTTGACGGCCCAGGGTCTGCCCACATTGCACCGCACCAACAAGCAAAATGACTTCAACCAGCTGCGGCGCACGATCAAGCAATTCGCAGTCGCGGAGATCGTGATGGGGTTGCCCCTCCGCATGAGCGGAGAGCACGGAATCCAGTCCGACAAAGTCGAGGACTTCGCCGGAGAACTGCGCAAGCGATTCAAGCTGCCGGTCCACCTCTTCGACGAGCGCCTCACCTCCGTGGAAGCCAATCGATTGCTGGGGGAGACCGAGATGAGCGGCCGCCGCAAGACCGAGGTCGTCGATCAACTGGCGGCCGTGCTCATTTTGCAGGCATTCATGCAGTTTCGTGACTCACAACGGGTTTGACAGCATAGACAACCGGGCATCGGCTAAACTGCAGTCATTCGGGAGCGTCTAACCCATTCGTGCGAACCTTCATCGTATTCATCGTGTTAGTCGCGCTGGCCGTCGCCCTGTGGTTCTACTGGGCGGCATTGCTGCCAGTCAATCCAGGGGAAACCAAATTCGTCCTGCTTCGTCCCGGTTGGAGCACCCGTCACATCGCCCAGACGCTGCAGCGCGAAGGCATCATCCGCAGCGCGCCGGCATTCCTCCTGGTGCACTACGCCATGGGCCAGGGAACCCTGAAGGCAGGCGAGTACAAGTTCGACGTACCTGCTACCGCGCTGCAGGTGCGCGACCGCGTCTTGCGTGGCGACGTCTTTGCCCGCACTGTCGTCGTGCCCGAGGGCTACAACCTCTATGACATTGCGGCCGTGGTCGAGCAGGCCGGCTTGGGAACCGCGGCTGAATTCGTTGCCGTCGCGAAGAACGATGTGCAACTGCTTCGCGATATCGATCCCCAGGCGCAATCGCTGGAAGGCTACCTGTTTCCCGACACCTACCAGTTCACCCGCATCGACACCGCGAACGAGATTGCCGCCGCCATGGTGCATCGCTTCCGCCAGACAGCTCAGAAGATTAGCTTGCTGGGCAGGCCCGACATCCACCGAATCGTTACCATGGCGTCCATCGTGGAGAAGGAGACCGCCGTGCCCGAGGAGCGTCCCCTGGTTGCCAGCGTCTACTTCAACCGTCTCGACAAGAACATGGCCTTGGGGGCCGATCCCACCGTTATTTACGCTGCCTTACTGGCCGGGAGATATCGCGGCACCATCTACCAGTCCGACCTGCAGTTCGACTCGCCCTACAACACTTACAAGTTCCCCGGATTGCCGCCTGGGCCGATCGCCAATCCGGGAGCTGCCGCGCTGGAGGCAGCCATGCATCCGGCGCAAAGCGATTTTCTGTACTTCGTGAGCGACAACAACGGCCACCACCGTTTCTCCCGCAGCCTGGAAGAACACGCCAGGAATGTGGCTGCATATCGCAAAGCCGTAGCAGTGTCACGATGACCTGATTTCGCTGCTCATCGCGGGTCGAGCATTCCCGCAACCCGCACAAAATCCCCGTCCGAGCTATACTAAGTAGTTTAGACCAGCGATTGGCCCGTCCGTCCCGTATGAAGCTTCCCCGACTTCTTCTCCTAGCCGTAACTGCGCTCTTACTCAGCGCTACCGGGTGCCTGTTTCGCACCCGCACGGTCGAGGTTCGCCTCAGCAACGCCAAGCTTCAGACGGCCACCCAACAGGAGCTCATCGATCGCCTCAACCACGACGCTGCCCAGATCAAGACGCTCAATGCGACGGTCGACATTGACACCGAAGTCGGTGGTGAAAAAAGAGGCAAGGTTACCCAGTTCAAGGAGATCCGCGGATACGTTATGGTCCGCAAGCCCAATATGCTGCGCATGATCGGGCTCTACCCTATCGTACGCAACAAGGCCTTTGACATGGTGAGCGACGGCCAGGAGTTCAAGCTGTCCGTTCCAGCCACCAACAAGTTTTATATCGGACACAACCGGTCGATCAAAGATTCGTCCAATCCCCTCGACACGATTCGACCCCAGGCAATCTACGACGCCCTGTTGCTGCGCGAAGTCGACCCCCAGAACGAAATTGCTGTGCTTGAGAGCAGCACAGAAATGGTGGTTGATTCCCAGAAAAAGAAGCTCGTGAAGCAGGCGAATTACGTTTTGGACATAATCCGAAAAACCGACCAGGGTTGGATTCTGGCGCGCAAGGTCGTCTTCGATCGGACCAACCTACGGCCCCATCAGCAGATCACGTATGACGACCGGGGTGACCCGGCCACCGAGGCCAGCTACCAGGTCTTTAAGGATTACGACGGCATTCAGTATCCCGGCCTCATCGACATCAAGCGGCCGCAGGAAGAGTACGACATTCGGCTGATCATGGTGAAGCTGGCGTTGAACCAGCCAATCTCCGAGGACCAGTTCGCGCTGCAACAACCAGTCGGATCAGAACTGGTGAACCTCGATGAGCGAAACGCCAACGCCAATGCGAAGCCGGGCGCTTCGGCAGCGACTTCGGCGCAAACTGCACCGAACACGAACTCCGCGTCCCACCACTGAAGCAAATTAGAAATTCCTGTGTCCGTTGGAGATATTCACCACGGAGGCACGGAGGACGCAGAGTTTTTTATTTCTTTCAGAGTCTCCGTGAACTCAGCGTCTCCGTGGTGGTGATTAATCCTGTTGGCCTCACGATGGCCGACAAGTGCGGCTACACAAAATCTTAACTAATCCGCTCTAAAGCCAATACCAGCGGAAAAAGGCTCCAACCCGCTCTGCGGGCTGGAGCCTTCGTGTTTTCTATGGCGTACGGTCCGAACTAACGCTTCGACTGGCCGCGTGCCAGCTTCTTGACCTTACGCTTGGCCGATCCCCGGGCGTAGGTGCGGGGAGCCTTCGGTGCCGCTTTCTTGCGAGCTACGCGCTTTACCTTCTTGCGCTCTACTTTGTCGGTAATGCTCTTTGTGTTTGCCATGAATACTGCGTTCCTTTGTGATCTTGGAGTCGAAGGCGGCGTTCCTGACGCCCGGGATACCGATGGTCCGGTCTGCAATCCTTCGCTTTGATGCTTGGTGAATTACGCTTTTTCCAGTTGGGCGTATTTCTCCACCAGCTTTTTTAAGCCGAACTTATGAAATTGTACCGTAATCTTGGCGTTCTCCCCATCTCCTTCGCGCTGGTACACCATTCCCTCGCCGTATTTCGGGTGGCGCACGCGCTGTCCGGGACGGAAGCCAGTGCGGCCTGGAGCTTCCGTCGGCTCCATTTTCGGCAGCGTGAACTTCTTGCCGCGCGATGCGAAGAAATCAGCGATGTTGCCGATCGAGTTGTACGAGGTCCCGCGATACGAGTTTTGCGGCTTCCCTCGCCGCTGCCCGTACTGAGGACGCTGGTCCTCGTCTTCATACGAGTAATGCGTCGAAGTTCCTTCGTCGTGGGCAACTGCTGATGCGGCGCGCCGCGGCGTCCCCAGGTCTTGCAATAGCTCTTGGGGCAGTTCTTCCAGAAACCGCGACGGAACACTCGCCTCCGGCATGTCGGTGCCGTAGCGGCGGCGATAGCGGGCGTGGGTCAGGATCAGCGTGTCCATCGCCCGGGTCATGCCCACGTAGCACAGGCGCCGCTCTTCCTCGATATCGTCGGGCGCCAGCAGGGTGCGCGAATGGGGAAACAGGCCCTCCTCCAGGCCAATCAGGAAGACCAGCGGGAATTCCAGGCCCTTGGCCGCGTGCAGCGTCATCAGCGTGATGCGCGAGTTCTCGTCGTAATCGTCGGCATCGCTCACCAGCGCCGCGTGATCGAGGAACTCGTTCAGCGTCTCGCCACGGTCCCGCGAGTCCATGGCGGCGTTTACCAGTTCGTGCAAGTTCTCTACGCGGGCGAGCGCGTCCGGCGTGTCTTCTTCCTCGAGCAGCTTGATATATCCCGTCCGGTCGATGAGAAATTTGAGCAACTCGGCTGTTGAGGCACCATCGCCGGGAGCGCGAAATCCCTCGACCGCGTCGGCGATGACGTCCTCGGGATCGTCTCCGGATCGGACTTGCGAAGAAAACGATTCTGGGCTGAATTCCGTCGACTCCGCACCGCCAAACATCTCGGGCGAGAAGTCCATGGCGTGCTGCAAGTTTTCTTCCTCCGCCGGATGCTCAGAGATCTGCTCGGCCTCCTGCACCGGGGAAGCCGTCTCCTCCAAGTGCTGCTGAAACGATCCCAGGTACATTGCCCGGGCATCGTCGATCAATCCCTTGAAGCTCTTCAACGCCCCCAGTGCTCGGGGCGGCAGTAGTTCCCGGGTGATCGCCTGTCCAATCGCACCCCACAGAGACAATCCAGTTTCCAGCGCCACCCGTTCCAGAGTCTCGGTAGTATTCTTCCCGATCCCGCGAGTGGGAGTATTGAGGATGCGCTGCATGGCAATCGAATCGTCGGGATTCTGGATCGCCTTGAGATACGAGATCAGGTCCTTGATCTCGGCGCGTTCGTAGAAGCTGAAGCCTCCCACAACGTGGTACTTCAATTGGTAACGCCGCATCGCCTCTTCCAGCAGGCGTGACTGCGAATTGGTGCGATACAGCACCGCGGCGCGCGGCACTTCGCCATTTTCGGCCGCACCCTTGCGCAGATATTTCGCGATGTAGTCAGCGGCGAAAAGCGCCTCGTTTTCCCCGTCGGGCGCTTCGTAGTACCCCACCTTAGCCCCACCCAACCGCTCGGTCCAGAGGTTCTTCCCTTTGCGTCTGACATTGTGGGACACCACCGCCGAGGCCGCCTGCAGGATCGTCTGTGTCGAACGATAGTTTTGTTCCAGGCGGATTATGCGCGCGTCGGGGTAGTCCTGCTCGAATTCCAGGATGTTGCGGATGTCCGCGCCCCGCCACGAGTAGATGCTCTGGTCCTCGTCTCCCACGGCGCAAACATTGTGCTCGCTGCCGGTCAGCATCCGCATCAGCTCATATTGCGGGCGGTTGGTGTCCTGGTATTCGTCCACCAGGAGGTGCTGATAGCGCCGGTTATAGCGCTCCCTGGTTTCGCCGGAAGCCTTCAGCACGCGCACGGCATAGAGCAGCAGGTCGTCGAAATCCAGCGCATTCGACTTCGCCAGTTCCTGCTTGTAGACCTCGTAGATGTGCGCAATTCGCTCCGTCTTCGGGTCCCCGGACTGCAGGTACACTTCCTGCGGGTCGAGCATGTGGTTCTTGGCCCAGGAAATCCGCGAGAGCACATTGCGCGGCGTTAACTGCTTGTCGTCGATCCCCAGACGACGCATGGCGGCTTTGACCACGCTCTGCTGGTCGGTCTCGTCGTAGATGACAAAGTCCTTACGATATCCCTTGCCGCCGATCTGAAGGGACTGGATATCACGCCGCAACAGGCGCACACAAAACGAGTGAAAGGTCGAGATCAGAGGCTTGGCCAGGGTACGCGCCCCAACCAGCGTCTCAACGCGGCTCGCCATCTCGCTGGCAGCCTTGTTGGTGAACGTGACCGCCAGAATGGAATCCGGAGACACCCCAACGTGGTCGATGAGGTGCGCGATGCGATAGGTAATGACCCGCGTTTTGCCACTGCCCGCGCCAGCCAGTATCAAAACTGGCCCGCTGGCCGTCTCGACGGCCTCACGCTGTTGCGGATTTAACTTCGAAAGATACGACAAACCTTGATTCCTGAATCGTCGGTGGGATTACCAACCTGTGCTTCCCTACTTGCCATCCTGAGAGTAGTGATCGCAGGGAGCGAAGTCGAAGAGCCTGCCCTGAGCTTGCCGAAGGAGACCGCATACCCGAGACCAGTACTGCGCCATCAGTTCGGCTTGCTGCCCGACCCGACCGCTTCCATCAACCGGCGGGCCTTACACTCCTGGCACGGGCAGTGCTCGCGGAGAAATGCCCACGAGTAGATACCATGCTGATGTCCATCGTTCCAGGTGAACCGGATGCCGTACTTGCCCACCGGCTCGACTTCAGTCGGACGGGCCAGCGCCTTGTACATCGGCAACGCGCCGGCCACTGGCTTCAAGGGATCGCCGGGCTGGCGGCCATCTTTGGTGCGTTCTTCCTCGCACAGCGCACACGGGCAAGCATCACGCAGAAAGACGAAATTGTACGAACTGCAATGGCCATCCTTCCACTCGATGTCCATGCCCTTACCGGTGGTTTTGTTGACTTTGACGGACTTAGGATCTGCTACCAGTACCATAAACCTGCGCCCTGTTCGATCTTTCGCTGCGGGAGCTGAATCTCTAGTATCGCAGATAACCACGACGAAGCGTTGGGTGCGCTCGTGTCTCCATCCTGCCGACAAAAAGGCCTGGATTCTCACCCAGGCCCTCTCGTCACCTTGCTAATTGAACGAACGTTCCTGCTCGATGCCAGGTCAAGCGAACAGCGGTCGAACTTTATCTGTCGTCGTGCCCGTGACGCTTGTAACTGTGCCACTTGCCTTTGCGGTCATACCAACCGCCGGGATCAGAGTGCCAGTTGCCACGTTGGTCATACCAGCCGCCCTGGCTGTAAGCAGGCGCATTTCCGTAGTAGCCGTTGCCGGCGGCGAAATACTGGTTACGATATCGATCATCGTCTCGGCGCGGCCAATAACAGTGGCGATCGTCCCGGTCATGATCGCCGTCGCAGCGGTGATGATCGTCCCAATCGACCAATCGGACCGTTGCCGCGCTTTGACTCGGATCGTAAGTCAGGTAGTTAACCTGTGCGTTCCCGCGATCCCTGATTTGGGTCGTGTTCTGCGCCGCTGCCGGGACGTTCAACATCGCGGTGCCCAGCGTCATCAGCAATACGAAACCCAGCTTCTTCATCGTGCCCTCCGAATCCATCTTGTTCACCTTCGACGAATCAGTGGTGCCATCACATTCCGTACGCCCGTGCAAACCCTCCCCTGAACGCATAGTTCAAATTGCGACGCGCATTTCAGCATTCTTAACAATTCACTGTGCGTGCTTGACAACAAATAGGTCTCTATCTGAAGCCAAGCTTAAGAAACGGACGTTACGTTTAACTCGAAGTGGTGCTGAGTCATCGCGAAACTGCTCATGCAAGCTGCTAAGCTAGGATTTCGCTGACCGCAGGGAGAACACAAGATGCCAGACGTACGTCGCGGCCTCATTATCGTGAACACCGGGCCCGGCAAGGGCAAGACGACCGCAGCCATGGGAACTGGCTTACGCGCGGTCGGCAACGGATTGAAGGTGCTGATGCTGCAATTCCTCAAAGGCTCCTGGCATTACGGTGAACTCGACGCCGTGAAGGCGTTCGGCGACAACTTCGTGATGAAGCAAATGGGCCGCGGCTTCGTGAAAGTCGGCGGCGCAGAGACCGATCCCGAGGACGTGCGCCTGGTCGAAGAAGCCTGGGCAGAAGCCGAGCAAGCCATCTTATCCGGCGCATGGGACCTGGTGATCCTTGACGAAATCAACTACGCCATCAGCTACAAAATGCTCGATCCCGAGAAAGTCGTCGCCGCCTTGAAGAAGAAGCCCGAAATGGTGCACGTCATCCTCACCGGACGCAACGCGCATCCCAGCATCATCGAAGTCGCCGACACGGTCACCGAGATGAAAGAAGTGAAGCACGCCTACATGAAAGGCATCGAAGCGCAGCGCGGCATCGAATACTGAGCGGCGACAACTCTCGCTCCCGTCGGCTACACTGAGGAACGGCTATGGCATGGTTTAAGCGGGAACAGGCGGACATCGACGCCTCGGGTGAGAAGCGCGTCAAGACGGAAGGCCTTTGGGTCAAGTGCGATGAATGTCGCCAGATCATCTGGAAAAAGGACCTTGACCAGAACTTCAACGTCTGTCCCAAGTGCGATCGCCACTTCCGCATCGACGCCCGCACCCGCCTCGCTTACCTGCTCGACGATGCCAAGTACGAAACCGAAGACGGCAACCTGGTCTCCAATGACCCGCTGAAGTTCACCGATCTGAAGTCCTACGCCGATCGCCTCAAACGCGCCAAGAACGATACCGGGCTGAACGATGCCGTCATCAATGCTCGCGGCAAACTCGACGGCAAACCAGTCATCGTCAGCGCGATGGAGTACGCGTTTATTGGCGGATCGATGGGAGCGGTTGTTGGCGAGACCATCACCCGCGCGGTTGAGAGGGCCACTGCCGAAAAACTTCCTCTGATCATCGTCTCGGCTTCAGGCGGAGCGCGCATGATGGAAGGCGTGGTCAGCCTGATGCAACTGGCGAAGATTTCTGCCGCGCTGGCCCGCATGGACGACGCTAAGGTCCCCTACGTTTCCGTGCTCACCGACCCCACGACCGGCGGAACCACTGCTTCCTTTGCCATGCTCGGAGACCTCAACATCGCCGAGCCGGGCGCGCTGATTGGCTTCGCCGGACCCCGCGTGATCGAGCAGACCATCCGCCAGAAACTGCCGGAAGGCTTCCAGCGCAGCGAGTTCCTCTTGCAGCACGGAATGCTCGACGCTGTGGTGCATCGCCGCGAAATGAAGAACTACATTTCCCGTGCCCTCGACTTCATGCAGGTCCCCAAACCCCAGTAGACTTACCACTGAGACACCGAGCGCGGAGTTTTTTTGATTCTTCTTTCTCCGTGTCCTCTGTGCCTCGGTGGTGAAAAAGCGCCTTCCGGAGTGCCCCCATCACCGCCGCAAATCCCCCGATGCTTTACACTCGCTGCGGGAGTGAGTCATGAAAGCTGTTGTCGTCACCCGTCTTGGTGGCCCTGAAGTTCTTGAAGTACGCGACGTCCCCGACCCAGTCGCAAAGCCCGGAGAAGTCATCGTGCGGGTCGAAGCCGTCGGCGTGAATTTTGCCGACACCATGTCGACCCGCGGCACCTACAAGAGCACTCCGCCGCCACCTTTCATTACTGGACGCGAGTTCGCCGGCGTCGTCGAGGGCACGCAAGAACGCGTCATGGGCTACGTGCAATACGCCGCGGCTGCCGAGAAAATTGCGGTTTCGCGAAAGATGCTCTGGCCCCAACCCAACGGCTGGACTTCGCAGCAGTCAGCGGCGTTTCCGGTGAATTTCTTCACCGCGTATCTCGCCTACTGGAAAGCCGGCATGACCTCTGACGCCATCGAGCCTGTCTATGTCGAAGGCGAGCGCCGCCGCCGCGTGTTGATTCACGCCGTCGCCGGTGGAGTGGGGACAGCCGCAGTGCAGATCGGCAAGCTCCTTCGCTTCGAAACGTACGGCACGGCGTCCTCCGCCGAAAAGCTCGAACGTGTTCAGAAACTGGGACTCGATCACGGCATTAACTATCGGGAAGTCGATTACGAAGCGCGCATCGCCGAACTCACCAACGGCGAAGGTGTGGACGCGGTTTTCGAAATGCTCGGCGGCGAACACACCGCCAAGAGTCTCCGCTGCTGCCGTCAATACGGGCGGGTCATCATCTACGGCACCGCCACCGGCGAGCGCCAGAAGTTCGACGTTGGAGCCATGATGTCGCGCAGCCTCAGTGCGCACGGATTGTGGCTAAGCGTTCTGGCCGACGACCGCAGGCTGATGAGTGACTGCCTGAAAGCCATGCAGCCCTGGATCGAACAGGGCAAACTGCATCCCGAGATTGGTCACACCCTGTCCATGGAGCAAGCTGGTGAAGCTCACCGCCTGCTGCTCCAGAGAGCTAATTACGGCAAGATCGTGCTGACCATCGGCTAGTCAATTTCAGACATGCTGCAAAGAAGACGGGTAGAGGACGCCTTCAGGCGTCCAGTAGAAGGCGGAGGATGTGAAAGCGCTTTAGCGCCTGAGGTACGTTTTTCGCCTCGGAGGAGGCTGTTTCCCGAATTCTTCCCATGTCGCTATGTAGTATGAGGAGGGGAAAATCATTTTGGACGCAAAGCCGTGGCTGATGCTCATCCTGTTTCTGTTCATCTGCCTCGGAGCCGGCGGCCTGGCTTCGTTTCTCACCGACCGTGGAGTGCGCGAGTGGTATCCCAACCTCCGCAAGCCACCGGGCACGCCTCCAGGATTCGTCTTCGGTCCGGTTTGGTCAGTTCTCTACCTCCTGATGGCTGTTTCTGCCTGGCTGGTATGGCGGGATTACGGCTGGCGCGGTGGCGGCTCGGCGCTGCTGGTTTTTTTTGCGCAGCTGGCGCTGAACATGGCTTGGTCGGGAATCTTCTTTGGCGCCCGTCAACCCGGCGTCGCGTTTGCAGAGATCGTGATTCTCTGGCTGGCCATCCTCTTCAACATCGTCGTATTCCACTGGCTTACGCCGATCGCGGCGCTACTGCTAGTCCCGTATTTAGTGTGGGTTACTTATGCCGGCTATCTCAACTTCGGCGTTTGGTGGTTGAACCGCCGGTCGGTGTGACCAGCGAATACCTACATAGTCCAGCGAACAATGCTAAGCTGAAATATGAATTTCGTTTCTCTTGTGGGATTCGGTGCCGGCACTCTTTGCACCCTGGCATATTTACCTCAGGCTCTGCATTCCTTTCGCACTAAGTCTGTCCGCGACATCTCGCTTATCATGTTGGTTAGCCTGAATGTTGGGCTCGTGCTTTGGGTGGCCTACGGTTTTCTGATTCGCTCGCTTCCCATCATCCTGCCGAACGCGATAACGTTCTTCCTTGCCTTTCCGTTGCTGGTGATGAAAGTGCGCTATCGCGAGACAGTCGTCGTTCCATCCGATGGCGAGAGTAGCGAGGAAGCTGTCAAAAGCTATTAGCTCCAGAACTGGCGAGCGAAGTAATAGAACGACAGCACAAACCCGATCGCGATCACGATCGCGCGAACGTACTCCGGCTTGGTTTTCTGCGCAAAGTAAGCGCCAAAATATCCGCCAAGTATCGTCCCCAAGGCCATGACGATCGTCTCCGGCCAGTACACCGCATGGGCAACGACGAACAACACCAGCGCGACACCGTTGGAGACAGTCGTCAGCAGCGCCTTCAGCGCATTCATGGTGTGAATTTCGTCCATGCCCAGCAGCGCCAGCATGGCAAGGATCAGAATTCCGGCGCCGGCCCCGAAGTATCCGATGTAGAACGCAATAAAGATCTGGATCGACACCGCCCGGACGTTGGAGAACTCATGGTGCTCGCCGCTGGCGGTCCGCTGGCGCACCCAACGCGTTACTCGTCCACTCATGGTGAAGACGATGGTCGCGGCCAGGATCAGCCACGGCACCATGTGCATGAACATGGCCTGGGGCGTTTTCAGCAACGTCCAGCTACCGAGAATGCCGCCCACAACGGCGGTGATGATCAGCGGCGTCATGATTGACCAGGACAGGTTGCGGAACTGGCTGCGATAGGCCCCGATGCTGACGGCTTGTCCCGGCCAGACTGCGACGGCATTCGAAGCGTTCGCATTTACCGGCGGGATGCCCACGAAAAGCAACGCCGGAAAGGCAACGAAGCTCCCACCGCCGGCTACGGAGTTGATTGCGCCCGCTATCACCCCAGCGAGGAACAGAATTGTGGCATGGCTGACGTGCATTCGTGTAAAGAGCCGATGGTAACAGGTACGCGGGAACAAACTGGCGCGGCTGACGGCTCACGACCTGCGATGGCCGCCATGGGTGCTCGCACCCAAACCGGCTTGTTACCTAACTAGGAACCCTCCCAGAGGTGCATGAATACAAGCTCCCAGAGGTGGAGCCTGTGGAAAACCCGCATAAAATATGGCGGAAACGCTTTCCTCTGCAGTGCGGATGTTATAAGATACGCTCCAATTGAGCATTTCTACCGCTCAATCATTCAAGGAGGAATACCTAATGGCAGCAGGACTGACCAAGACACAGCTCGTTCGGCATCTCGCGGAGAAGCATGAACTCAGCAACAAGCAGGTTGCAGCGTTCCTCGATTCAGTAGCAGAAGTTGCAATCAAAGAAACCAAGAAAAATGGCGTGTTCGTTGTTCCGGGCATCGGTCGTCTGGTGAAATCGAACCGTAAGGCGCGCATCGGTCGCAACCCCCAGACCGGCGAAGCTATCAAGATTCCTGCCAAGACCGTCGTGAAGTTCCGCGTGGCCAAGGCTGTGAAAGACGTTATCGCACCTGCCAAGAAGTAGTCGCTCATCTTCGCAGTTTGCCAGGGCCGGCATTGCGCCGGCCTTCTGGTTTTGCGGCTCCGCCCATCTACTACTTCATTTCCGTAGCGATGATTGCATCCGCTTCGATTTCGACCAGCATCTCCGGCGACACCAGCGCCGACACTTCCACCATCGTCGAGGCCGGGCGGATGTCGCCGAAAATCTCGCCGTGTGCTCGCCCGGCGTCTTCCCATCGGCTGATGTCAGTGACATAAGTGCGGGTGCGCACCACATCACGGAAGCTGGCTCCGGCCTGCGCCAGGGCGCGCTCGATGTTCTTCAGTGTCTGCACTGCCTGGGCGTACACATCGTTTTCGCCGACGATCTTTCCATCAGCGCCGGTTGCGACCGTTCCCGCGACCGACACAAACGGGCCCATCTTTACGGCGCGCGAGAATCCGACTCGCGGTTCGTACGGCGAGTTGCCTGAGATGTTTTGTCGCTTCACAAATTCCTCCTGAAGAATCCAAAATTGTGCCATAGACGGCGGCACTCAGTGCCTTTGTGCGTCGTCACCGAATTTTGGCAACCAAGCAACGCATCTGCTAACAATTCTTGCGCGGCAGCCATTCCAGAGCCGGAACACTACGGAAAAGCCCGTAAATCAAGCCCAGTCGCGCATCACTCTTGACCAAGCTAAACCTCATTCTCCGCGCTACGCCGCTTCCGCGCGTTACCGCCGCGCACCAACAAAGTCACGGTCTTTGCTCTTAGCACTTGCGCCGGGAAACGAAGTCGGCTATCAACGCATCACATCAGCAGGAGGGCCCCCGGTTCCGAAACCGGGACGCCAGTGGGGGACGGACTTAAGGCCATGATTCCCGAATCGCACTCGCTGCAAGCGCTGTTCACCGAACTCATTCACCACCACTTCGACCGCGACATCGGATTGCGCGATTCCGAGGTGCAGGACTACGTCGTGAACGTGTTGACCGAGTTCTGCGAGGTCGAGCAAATGCTCAAACTGCGTAATGCGAATGACCGGCCGCTCGACGACGTAGGCGAGATGCTGCTTGAAGCCGACCCCATCTACGGCCCCGCGCCGTCGTTCGACCGCGAGCGCCAGGTGCGCAAGCATATCGGCGATTACACGTTGTTTCTGTCAGGCATGTTTCCCGAGAGCATCAATCATTTCCGCCTGCGGCGGCAGCGCCTGGAGAGCTTCGTCGATTTCATCAAGGCCGGCAAGGAGAGCTATTTCATCGTCTCCAAGTTCGACCAGTTCGAGTACGCGAGGCTGGCTCCGCTATTCGGAAAGCTGGCGCACGAGTTCGAGTCCTGCGTCTATGGATTGAACCTGGTGAAGGGCGATCTCGACGAGATGCAGCACCCCATCACGCGCCGCGCCAAAGAAATCGTGATGTAGCGTCCGCGCAAGCCTGCGTCGCTATTTCATGAATCAGCTTTGAACGTGAATCACTTTGAAGGGGCATGGCTTCAGCCATGCCGTTGGAGTTGCTTGGGATCAGGGCTTTAGCCCCGGCGGGAACTTGATCTACAGGTTTCCAAGATCGACACGAGACATCGCAAGACTTGCCTGATTCATCGCGACCGAGCCCGCGCTCAACGGTGCCGTCCGTGGTTGCTTTTTCTTATGATTATTCTTCTCCGTGTCCTCTGTGGTGAATCCTTCCCAACCGATGCCGACATCTCTGACGTGCACTACCGGCGCAGTGCACTCGCCGCTGCCGTTAGCGCCTGCGCGATGGCATTCGCTGCGTTCATGCCCTCGCGAATGCAATCGGGCACGCCAATTCCGTGAAACGCATTGCCCGCCAGTGCAAGGCCGGGAATCTCTTTGACCCGCTTTTCGATGCGCTCCACCCGCGCAATGTGACCGGACTCGTATTGCGCCATGGCGCCGCGCCAGCGGTAGACCCGCTCGAACATCGGGCGCGCTTCCAGCTTGACGATCTCCTTCAGCTCAGCCCGTACGGTATCCACGATCTCATCGTCGGTGAGGTTCAATACCGCTTCGTCACGCGCGCCCCCCAGGAAGCAGCGCAGTATGCCCTTGTCCGCCGGAGCGCGATGCGGAAACTTGTTATGCACGAACGTACAGGCCAGCATGCGAGTGCCTTCACTGCGCGGTACCAGGAAACCAAAGCCTGGCGGCAGGTGCTTGAGTTGGTCCATGTAGTAGCCGAGCGTGACCGTCACCGACGAGCTGTAGGTGATGCCTAGCAGATCGTCGGCCAGATCGCGATCGACAGCCTCGAGCAGCGCGCCCGCGACATTGGCTGGCGTTGCCACAATGACGGCGTCGAAATTCTCGTCGCCGCCCATATCGATGGCGACACGCCATCCGTCGTTCTCGGGATACACGTGGCGAATGCGAGTGCGCAGTCTGATCGACGAGTGTTCCAGGCGCGCCGCGATGGTATCGACCATCTGCTGCATGCCATCTTTCAACGAGCTGAACAGCGGCCTCGGGGGCTGCTTACCCGCCATCGCACGCATCTTGTTGTGCGCCGCCAGCATGGCGCGACTCAGGCTGCCATACTTTTCTTCCATCTCCACAAATCGTGGAAGCACCGCGCGGGCGCTCAACTTGTTTGCGTCGCCGCCATACACGCCGGAAAGCAATGGGTCGGCCAACCGGTCAACCACTTCCGGACCAAAATGCCGCTCCACCAATTCACCGACCGTCTCGTCAGTTTCCATGGGGCGCGGCGGATGCATTAACTCCTTCGCCATGCGCAGCTTGGTCTCCCACGAGAACAAGGGCGAGAGCGCCGTTGGAACAAGCTTGGTGGGCACCATGAACATCAGGCCGTCAGGCATGACGACCAGCTTGCCCTTCACTACGATGTAGGTTTTGCGTTGGGCATCGTTGGAGCCGATGAGTTGATCGTCGATGCCCAGCTCTTTGCACAGCGTCAGCGCCCAGGGCTTTTCGGTCAGAAAGGAATCGGGGCCAGCTTCGACCAGGCAACCGTCCACGCGATCGGAGTACATCGACCCGCCGAGGCGCTGGCTGCTCTCAAATAACGTGTACGCGATGTCGGCTCCGGCGGCGCGGGCCTTTTCGAGATAGAAAGCGGCGCTCAGTCCGGAAATGCCGCCACCAATAATCGCAACTCGTTTCATAGAGGACTAGCAGGCTGCTGAAAAACACTTGGTAGCGAGGGTTTTGAAAGGGCACGGCTTCAGCCGTGCCGTACAAGCCCTTCATTTTTGTCATTCCTCGCGGGCGTCAGCCCGCGGGGAATCTGCTTTTCCGACTCCCTCAGAAGCGTCTACGGCATCTTCTCAGCCGCAACCGATTTTTCGCAAGGCGGCGTCGCAGCCAGCCGGGTGCGCACGATGTCGGCGATGGCCTTCGCGAACGTCGGCGAGTCGTTCAGCGACTCGGCGCGGTACAGCTTCATGCCGCGCTCCGCCGCGAACTGCCGAAACAGGATGTCGATATCAAACAGTATTTCCACGTGGTCGCAGACAAAGCCGATCGGCTGGACGAACACGCCCGTTGTGGCCTTCGTTCTGCAGCGTCTTGATGGTCTCTTCCACCGTCGGCCCCAGCCACTCCCCACCCGACATGCCCTGGCTCTGGAACGCGAACCCCCACTCGCCGATCTCCGGAACTTGTTTCGCAACCAGTGCAGCGGTTTCGCGCGTCTGCGCTTCGTAAGGATCGCCTTCCGTTATCGTGCGCATAGGTACGCTGTGAGCGGTGAACAACACAGGCAGACGCGAGCCGTGCTCCGCGCAGGCCTTCGTCCAACTGGCGCGCAGCTTCTCGGCAAAAGCCTCGACCAGTAGAGGATGGTCGTGCCACTCTTCTACGAAATCGATGGGGAACGCAGGACTCTCACCGAACAGCGCCTGCTTATAAGCTCCCACACTCGTTTGGGAATTGTGGGGAGCCAGGCACACGGCAACCGCTTGTCCCACATTGTCAGACGTCATCTGTTTTAGCGTATCGGCGATGAAAGGATGCCAGTTGCGCATCCCGACATACACCGGCACGTCTAGTTCGCGGGCTACGCTTGCTGCCTGCAGGCGCGTTATTCGGGTAAGCGGCGAGCTGCCGATCAACGAATAGCGATGCTGCACCTCGCGCACCACCGCCTCCGGCATTGGCCGCCCGCGCGAAATGTTCTGCAGGAACTCGGGGATGTCCTCGACCCGCTCGGGGCTGCCGTGCGCGATCAGCAGAACTGCCGTCTTGCTCATGACTTCCTCGTGGCCGTAGCCGACGTACTGAACTCGTGCACAAAGTCGGCCAGGTTCTTCACGTTGTCCACCGGAGTCAGCGGCAAAATACCGTGGCCAAGATTGAAGATGTGCCCGGCTCGCTTGTCCGCCAGCCGCAGGATGTGTTCGGCGCGCTGCTTCACTTCATTCCACGAAGCAAACAGGGTTACCGGATCCAGGTTTCCTTGCACCGCATGCTTGTGTCCCACGGTTTGCCAGCCTTCATCGAGCGGCACGCGCCAGTCAAGCCCGATCACTTCAGCGCCAGTCTCCGACATTGATGGCAACAGCGTGGTGCTGTCGGTGCCGAAATAGATGATCGGTACACCGGTCTTCTCCTGCAGCCGCTTCACCAGCCTTTTCGTTGGCTCGAGTGCATAGCGGCGGTAGTCTTCCACGCTCAGGCAACCCACCCAGCTATCGAAAATTTGGATGACGTCGGCACCATGCCGCACCTGCTCGGCGGCATACTCCGCTAGAACTGCGACCAGCTTGTTGACCAACTCCTCCCAAACCTCGGGCGAGTTGTACATAAGCTTTTTGACCTCGATGTAGTGCCGCGACCCGCCGCCTTCCACCATGTAGCTGGCAAGCGTGAACGGTGCGCCGCAAAAACCGATAACCGGCAGCTTCGGACCAAAGTGCTTCACCACTTTACCGACAGCTTCGGCGACATAACCCAGTTCCGCGGCGCGATCGGTGCGCAAAGCTCTTACGTCATCAGCCGTGCGAATCGGCTTGTCGATCACCGGGCCTTCGCCGGGCGAGAAGTGAAAGGGCATGCCCATCACTTCCAGCGGCAGCAGCAGGTCAGCGAAGATGATAGCGGCGTCGACGCCGAGATATTCCGCCGCGGTGATCGTTACATCGGCGGCGACTTCCGGCTTCTTGCAGATTTCCACCAGCGAATATTGCTTGCGAACGTCGCGGTATTCCTTCATGTAACGTCCCGCCTGGCGCATGAACCAGACCGGAGTGGTTTCCACAGGAAGGCGTTTGCAGGCGCGTACAAAGAGCGAATCAGGAGCGGACATAAACATTAAATGTAGCATTCCACCTCATCCCGCTCCGTGATGCAAATCAAAAGGCGGCAAAAAGCCTTTCCTGTGGATCACAATTGGCCTCCAACCAATGTGTCGCACGTCACTTCGTTTCCTTGGCAGGGTTTTTATAATCACGTTTGGATCGCGTCATGAACCCTGCCGAACCCCGGCACGCCATCAATCCGTGGATCGTGACCCTCGCCGTCATGCTGGCGACGTTCATGGAAATCCTCGACACCACGGTAGTAAATGTCGCCGTCCCGCATATCGCGGGCAACATGGGCGCGACCGTTGAAGAGGGCACCTGGGTCGTCACCTCGTACCTTGTCTCCAACGCCATCATCCTCCCTATGTCGGGATGGCTCGCCAATCGCTTCGGCCGCCGCCGCATCCTGCTCTCCTGTGTCATGGGATTCACCTTGACCTCGCTGCTGTGCGGCATGGCCACCAGCATGGAAGCGCTGATCTTTTTCCGCATACTCCAGGGCCTGACCGGAGGCGGACTGCAACCTTTGGCGCAAGCGGTCCTGCTGGAAACCTTCCCTCCCAAACAGCATGGCTCGGCGATGGCCGCATTTGGACTGGGCATCATCCTCGCGCCGATCCTCGGTCCCACGTTAGGTGGCTGGATCACCGACAACTACTCCTGGCGCTGGATCTTCTACCTGAACCTTCCCGTCGGCGTGATCTCCGTGCTGATGATCAGCGCCTTCGTGCGCGACCCGCATTACATCGGCAAGCACAAGACCGGCGGAGTCGATCTATGGGGCATCGGATTTCTCGCCCTCGGTTTCGGCATGTTGCAGGTCGTGCTCGACACCGGGCAGCGCAAAGACTGGTTCAGCAGTCCGCAGATCCGCCTCTGGGCAGCACTCTGCGTCTTCGGTCTGGTCGCGCTGGTGGTGCGCGAGTTGAAGGCCGAACATCCCATCGTGGATCTGCGCGTCCTCAGGGACCGGACATTCGCCGCCGGCACCTTCCTCATGACGATGCTTGGCTTTGTGCTTTACGCCAGCCTGCTGCTGCTGCCGATCTTCCTGCAGACCCTTCTCGGCTATCCCGCCCTGCAATCCGGGCTGGCGCTCTCGCCCCGCGGCATCGGATCGCTAGTCATGATGCCCATCGTCGGGCAACTCACGAACCGCTTCGATCCACGCAAGCTCATCGCCGTCGGTCTCGTAGTCGGCGGCTGGACCATGATCAGCCTGTCGCATCTGAACCTCAACGCCGGCTACTGGGACATCTTCTGGCCGCAGGTAATCCAGGGCGGCGCGCTGGCCTTCCTGTTCATTCCGCTGATGGCCACCAGCATGTCCGGCATCGCCAAGGAGAAGATGGGCAACGCCACCAGCATCTACAACCTGATGCGCAATATCGGCGGCAGCTTCGGCATCGCCACCATGACGACCTTCCTGGCTCGCCGCAGCCAGGTGCACCAGAACCAGCTCATCGTTCACGTCACTCCGTACGATCACGGCACGCAGATGATGTTTCGTGGCATGCAGAGCTGGTTCCAACTACACGGTTCGAACTCAGTGGAAGCCGCCCGGAAATCGTTGGGCGCGATCTACGGCATGGTGCAACAGCAGGCGGCCTTGTTGTCTTTCGTCGAAGCATTCTGGATCATGGGCGTCATCTTCTTCTGCATGCTGCCGCTGCTCTTCCTGTTGCGCAACGCCCGCGACCTCCATCCCCACGAAAAGAAGCCCGTTGCAAGACGCCCGAAGGGTCGCCAGGTTAAGCCGGCTGAACCCGAGCCAGAGCTGATCGGCGCGTTTCACTAGCGGACGGTCGGATGGCGCGGTTTATTTGTGAGACGGCGATCTTCCATCAACTGGCAAGAGTGCGGAGAACGCGTGGAGTAGGAAACTCGCAGTCCGCGGGTGCTAGCGCGTTTGTCCGGACCAATCCGCCGAAGAACACGAAAGCTTCCGGTTTGCCCGCTACTCAGGCGCTAACCGCATGCTGATCGGATTAACTCAGTTCTTACACTGACATGCCGCTCCCTAGTTGACAGCCCGCTTTTTCGCCAAGGCAAGGTCGTAGCGATCATTGTTCATAACCTTGGCCCACGCAGCCGCGAAGTCCTTCACAAACGCCTCCTTCGAGTCGTCACATGCATAGACTTCCGCCAGCGCGCGGAGTTGGGAGTGTGAACCGAAGATCAGGTCGACGCGGGTGCCGGTCCACTTGACTTCGCCCGTCTTGCGATCGCGTCCCTCAAACACGCCTTCGGATGTCGAGGAGGGCTGCCACGTCGTATTCATGTCGAGCAGGTTGACGAAGAAATCATTCGTCAGTGTCCCGGGCCGCTTGGTGAAGACGCCGTGCTTGGACTGCCCGTAGTTAGCATTCAGCGCGCGCATACCGCCGACGAGAGCCGTCATCTCCGGGGCAGTCAGCTTCAGCAACTGCGCCTTATCCACCAGCAGTTCCTCCGGCGAGGTTCCGTTTGCCTTACGAACGTAGTTGCGGAACCCGTCTGCCTTCGGCTCCAGTACGGCGAACGAGTGAACATCGGTCTGCTCCTGCGAAGCATCCGTGCGCCCCGGCGAGAAGGGAATCTTTACCTTGTGCCCGGCCATTTTCGCAGCTTTCTCGACCGCTGCGCAGCCACCCAGAACGATCAGGTCAGCCAGCGAGACCTTCTTTCCGTCGGACTGCTTGCCATTGAAATCCTTCTGGATCGCCTCCAGCTTCTGCAGGACCTTCGCCAGTTCGGCTGGCTGGTTCACTTCCCAATCCTTTTGCGGGGCGAGGCGAATGCGCGCTCCGTTCGCTCCACCGCGCTTGTCGGAGCCGCGGAAGGTCGCCGCCGACGCCCAGGCCGTCGTGACCAGTTCGGAGATCGACAGTCCGGATGCGAGGATCTTCGCCTTCAGGGCAGGAATGTCCTTGTTCCCAATTAATTCGTGATCGACTGCGGGAACAGGGTCTTGCCACAACTGGGGCTCCGCTGGAACGAGCGGGCCAAGGTACCGCGAAATAGGCCCCATGTCGCGGTGCGTCAGCTTGTACCACGCCTTGGCGAACGCGTCCGCGAGCTCCTGCGGATTCTCGTAGAAGCGCCGTGAAATCTTTTCGTAGGCAGGGTCGAACCGCAAGGAGAGGTCTGTGGTGAGCATCGTCGGCGCGTGCCGCTTTGAGGGATCGTGGGCATCGGGAACCGTACTCGCTCCAGCCCCGTTCTTGGGAGTCCACTGGTGCGCGCCGGCCGGGCTTTTGGTCAGTTCCCATTCGTGGCCGAACAGGTTCGCGAAGTAGTTGTTACTCCACTTGGTAGGCGTCGTGGTCCAAATGACTTCCAGACCGCTGCCGATCGTGTCATCTCCTTTGCCCGTGCCAAATTTGTTGTTCCAGCCCAGGCCCTGCTCCTCGATGGGGGCGGCTTCGGGCTCGGGACCGACATACTTTAGCGGGTCGGCAGCGCCGTGGGTTTTGCCGAAGGTGTGTCCGCCGGCAATGAGCGCAACCGTCTCCTCGTCATTCATCGCCATGCGAGCGAACGTCTCCCGGATGTCCACTGCCGCGGCAATGGGATCCGGCTTTCCGTTGGGTCCTTCCGGATTGACGTAAATCAGGCCCATCTGGACCGCGGCGAGGGGATTCTCAAGATCACGATCACCGCTGTAGCGCTCGTCAGCCAGCCATTTGCCCTCGGGGCCCCAGTAAATGTCTTCTCCGGGCTCCCATACGTCCTCGCGCCCGCCGCCGAATCCGAAGGTCTTGAACCCCATCGACTCCAATGCCACGTTCCCGGCAAGAACCATGAGGTCGGCCCAGGAGATTTTCTTGCCATACTTCTGCTTGATGGGCCAGAGGAGCCGGCGCGCTTTATCGAGGTTCACGTTGTCGGGCCAGCTATTGAGGGGCGCAAAACGTTGTTCGCCTGAGCCTGCCCCGCCGCGACCGTCGCCGATGCGGTATGTACCGGCGCCGTGCCACGCCATACGAATGAAAAGTGGCCCGTAGTGGCCGAAGTCGGCGGGCCACCACTCCTGCGAGTCAGTCATCAAGGCACTGAGGTCCTTGACCACTGCATTCAGGTCCAGGCTCTTGAATTCCTCGGCATAATTGAACTCCTTGTCCATAGGATCGGACAGGGGAGAATGTTGGTGCAGGATGTTCAGGTTCAGCTGATTCGGCCACCATTCCGAACTGGTCGCGGCCCCAGCCGCTGTATGTCTGCGAGCGCCGCCCGATACCGGGCACTTGGATTCGGTTGACACGTTTTGCTCCTGATTCTCGGGGACAGTCGCCCCTGCTGCGGTGGTGAGTTCTTTATCCATGTGTTTAAGTTTAATCCCTTCGAATTAATCAAAAAAGGCGTGACGAACACGAACTCATCCTGGCTTTCCCATTCGCGCAATCGCCACCGGCCGCCTGCTGACGCGCCATATGGGCCGAGTTTCGTGTCAGGAGTCAGGGCCATACTTGCGGGTGATTATAGACTGCGCAGCACGTTCCAGACGAGGCGGCGGCTCTGGCTGCATGGTCGGCAAACAAGTAGCAATCCAAATGCTCACAAGACCGGATCGGTACGGACAAGTCGGCCAATGTTCACGAGTTCGCCATGTAGTCGCGCCACGATGAGCGCAAACCGCTACCGCTCGAGTCTCGCCGACCAGTTACCAGCTACCAGTCTCCAGTCACCAGCCACCCTCTACAATCAACACCGTGCCCTCCTCCTCGCCAAACTATCGCGGCCGCATCGCACCTTCACCCACTGGCCTGCTCCACCTTGGCCACGCCTGCACTTTCTGGACGGCCTACCAGCGGGCGCTCCAAAACCATGGCACCCTGATCTTCCGTAACGAAGATCTCGATCCCCAGCGATCTAAGCGCCATTACTCCCATGCCATGCTCGAAGATCTTCGCTGGCTCGGTATCGACTGGCAGGAAGGACCCGACGTGGGCGGTCCGTTCGCGCCTTATCAGCAGAGCCTGCGTCGCGAGTTCTACCTCGAAGCCTGGCGCAAGCTGCGCGATTCCGGCGCCATCTATCCCTGCACCTGTTCCCGCAAAGATCTCGCGCTCTCGGCTGCCGCCCCTAACGATGCCGACGACGAGCCTATGTATCCCGGGCGCTGCCGCGACAAGATTCACGAAGCCGCGAATTATGAAGCTCCCGCTGGGGTCAACTGGCGCTTCCGCGTTCCCGACGGCGAAGGCATACAGTTCGTCGACCAGCATCAAGGTCCGCAGTCCTATATGGCTGGTGCAGACTTCGGCGACTTCGTAGTCTGGCGTCGCGACGATGTTCCCGCTTACCAGCTTGCGGTGGTTGTCGACGATGCTGCCATGCAGATCACGGAAGTCGTTCGCGGCGCCGATTTGCTGAAGTCCACGGCACGGCAGTTATTGTTGATTCGTGCTCTCAGCCTGCCGACGCCCGCGTACTTTCACTGCGATTTGGTCCGCGACGAATCCGGAACGCGGCTGGCGAAACGTCACGATGCGCTCAGTCTGCGGACCCTGCGCGAGCTAGGCCACGCGCCCGGCCAGGTACTGGTCATGTGCAATCGGCCCTGATGTTCTGCAATCTCTCATTGCGCAGAATCGCCGAACCAGATATCGTTTCGCCGACACAGGAGACCATCATGAAAGTGAATTGGAGCGCGATCATATTGGCGGCAATCGTTCATTTCGGGTTTGGAGCAGTATGGTTCACGGCATTCTCCAAGGCATGGCAGGCGGGCACCCGCATCCCGCCAGAGGAATTGCAGGCATACACGGCCCATCCCAACTTCTGGCCATACATCATTTCGTTTCTGTGCAGCATCGGAATGGCGCTGGTCATCTCCTGGGTCATGGGCATGGCCTGCAAGTTCAGCCTCTTTCGCGGCATCGTCACCGGCCTGATGGTGGGTATCGTCGCCGCTCTGGCGATGATCACGGAGATGGCTTTCGAGATGCGTTCCAGCACGTTCTTGTTTATTTCCGCAGCCTACCCGCTGATTGGATCAGTGTTGATGGGCATCATCATTGGCGTTTGGAAGCCGAAGGGCGTGACGGAAGCCGTCTGATCGCCGTTATTAAACGATGAGGTCGAATCATGCAGGGACACCTTCGAATACGCGATTGCGTTCACCTTTTGCCCGGCCCCGATGGCGAGCATTTTGCCGAACTATTCGAGCACGGGACCCTCAGCGTTGAAATCTATGCGCCGCACCGGACAGACCCCCAGCAGCCCCATACCCGCGACGAGGTCTACGTCGTCGTAGGCGGGACCGGCCGCTTTCTCTGCGGAGAGGAGGAGGTCATCTTCGAGCGCGGTGATGTCTTGTTTGTTCCCGCTGGCAAATTCCATCGATTTGTTGACTTCTCCCAGGACTTCGTGACCTGGGTCTTCTTCTACGGCCCCGAAGGCGGAGAAAGTGAAACGCACGCCTAGAACTGACCCGCTCCGCGCGCCGTTATAATCGAACGATATGGCCACCACGCCGGAAGCTCCTGTCGCGACGAAGTCCAAATATGAGCCAGTCATCGGCTTGGAAGTCCACGTCCAGCTCCTGACCAGGACGAAGATTTTCTGCGGATGCTCGACCCAGTTTGGCAATCCGCCGAATACCAACGTCTGCCCGGTTTGTCTTGGACTGCCCGGCCCGCTGCCCGTGCTCAATCGGCAGGCGGTGGAGTTCGCCGTGCTAGCGGCCATGGCACTGAATTGTCAGATCAACGAGCGGTCGATCTTTGCCCGCAAGAATTACTTCTATCCCGACCTTCCCAAGGGCTACCAGATTTCTCAGTACGACAAGCCGCTCGCCGAATACGGCTACATCGAGATCCCCGCCGCGGGCGGCACCAAGCGCATCGGCATCACCCGCGTGCACATGGAAGAGGACGCCGGCAAAAGTTTGCACGACGGCCTGCCCGACAGCAGCCAGTGGACCTCCATCGACCTCAATCGCTCCGGCGTACCGCTAATAGAAATCGTCAGCGAGCCCGACATCTCTTCGCCCGATGAAGCGTGGGAATATCTCACGCGCCTCAAGGAGATCATCCTCTACACGGCTGTCAGCGATTGCAACATGGAAGAAGGCTCGTTGCGCTGCGATGCCAACATCAGCATTCGCCCTGTCGGTCAGAAGAAGTTCGGCACCAAGACGGAAATCAAGAACGTGAACTCGTTCCGCTTTATACGTCAGGCGCTGGAATACGAGATCGTGCGCCAGGAACAGGTCCTGGAATCAGGCGGCAGCATCACCCAGGAAACGAGGCTGTACAACGCAGGCGAAGGTAAGACCTACAGCATGCGCTCCAAGGAGCAGGCTCACGATTACCGCTACTTTCCCGAGCCTGACCTGCTCCCCCTGGTCGTCGATGAGGCATGGCGCAAGCAGATCGCCGCGCAGATTCCCGAGCTTCCTGAGGCCAAGCGCAAGCGCCTGGTGGAGCACTACGGCATCACCGAAGCCGATGCGGCCACGCTGACCCGCACCCAGTCCATGGCCGATCAGTTCGAGGAAGCCGCGTCTGCCGCCAAGAATCCCAAGCGCGTCGCGAATCTGGTGCAGGCTGAGTTGCTCGGTCGCCTGAAGGTCAAGGGCCTGGAGATCGAGCAGTCGCCCATCTCAATGAAAGGCATTGCCTTTTCGGCTGACCTGGTCGAGTCCGGCGCCATCAGCGGCAAGCAGCTCAAGGAACTCTACGACCTCGCCTTCGAGCGCAACGAAGATTTCCCCGCTGTCTACGAGAAAGAAAAGCCGCAGCAGATCACCGATACGGGCGCCATCGAGAAGATGATCGACGAGGTGATCGCCGCCAATCCCAAGCAGCTCGAGCAGTACCGCGCCGGCAAGAAGACCGTCGCCGGCTTCTTCGTCGGCCAGATCATGAAAGCTTCCAAGGGACAGGCCAATCCGGCTCTCGTGAACGAACTACTCACCAAGAAGCTCGACGGCTAGATGACGCCTGTGTCCCGCGAACCCCGATTTGTTAGGCTGGTGGTTCGCATGGCTCAACGTCCATTTATTCTGGCTGCGTGCATTCTGCTCGGAGCGGCGCTGACCGGCTGTGGAACCCCCGGCGCGCCGCAGTTGCCGTCGCTCCAACTCGCGCGGCCAGTCGAGGACCTTACCGCCTCGCGCAAGGGCAACAAAGTTCAACTTGACTGGACGCTGCCTCGCAAGAACACCGACCGCACCCTGATCAAGAACATCCCTCAGAGCCGGATATGCCGTCATGAAGGCACTGGGCTCATGAGCGGTTGCACGGTGGTGGCCACTGTGCAGAATCCCAAGCCGGCGGAGAAGCGCAAAGGCGAGCAGACTCTGGCCGTGCACATGAAATTCGTGGACACGCTTCCGGGACAACTGGGCGAGCAGAATCCGGCTGGCTTTGTCCGTTATGCAGTCGAGATCATGAATTCACGCGAGCGCAGCGCCGGACTCTCCAACCAGGTGCTGATTCCCATTGCCCCAACCCTCGCGCCGCCCAGAAGACATCACTGCGAAGGTCGAAGCCGATGGCGTGTTGATTTCGTGGATGGCAGCAAGTGCTCCGGCTGCGCCTGCGGGTCTCACCTATCGCTATCGTGTCATGCGCAGCCCAGCCGGAGCTAACGCCTACATCGGGCTTGGCGATATCGAGCCTGAAACCGAGGGCTTCTACCTCGACAAGACATTTGCGTGGGAGACCAAATACGACTACCGCATCATGTCGGTGACGCTGGTGCATTCCCAACACATAAACATGGCAGTCGAAGGCGACGATTCGAAGTCCGCCGAGATATTCACTCGCGACATCTACCCACCCGCACAACCGACCGGACTGCAGGCCGTATTCTCGAGCGTGGGGCAAAAGCCATTTGTCGACCTCACCTGGGCCCCCAACATGGAAAGCGACCTTGCGGGATACAATATCTTCCGCCGCATTGCGAGTGGTGAAACCATGAAACTGAATCAACAACTCGTGCAGGTTCCGTCCTTCCGCGATGACAGCGTTGTTCCCGGCAAGACCTACCTTTACAGCGTTTCCGCTGTAGATGCGCGGGGCAACGAAAGCCCTCGCTCGGCGGAGACGACGGAAGCTGTGCCCGATAAGCAATAACGGAGTTCTTATGCGATTTTGCCGTTTTGAGTTAGACAACGTGGTGCGGTACGGCCTGATTGAAGACGCCGCCGGTCAGGATGTGATCCGCCGGACCCTGGACCAGCTCCCGAGCAGCGAGTCCGATTTTGCGGGCGGCACTCCGGTGGAGCTTCCGCTCGCCTCGGTTCGCCTGCTTTCGCCCGTTTCGCCGTCCAAGATCGTCTGCATTGGACGCAACTACCGCGAGCACGCCAAGGAATTGGACCATCCCATTCCCACTGAGCCGCTGATCTTCCTCAAGCCTCCATCGGCTGTGCTCGGGCCTGGCGACACCATACTGCGTCCCACCACGCTTTCGCAGAGAGTAGATCACGAAGGAGAACTTGGCGTGGTCATTGGCAAGCGATGTCATGGCTTGCGCGAAGGCGACGATGTGCGCGAGTTCATTCTCGGCTACACCTGTGTGAATGACGTCACCGCCCGTGACTTACAGAACAAAGACGGCCAGTGGTCACGCGCCAAGGGGTTCGATACCTTCTGCCCAATCGGCCCAATCGTGGTATCCGGACTGGATCCGTGGAAGGGTGTAGGAGTCCAGACCCGCGTCAATGGCCAGATTCGTCAGGATGGAACGACTGCCGACTTCCTTTTTCCCTTGGATGTGATTCTGCGCTTTATCGCACAGGTCATGACGCTGGAACCCGGCGACCTCATCGCCACGGGCACGCCCGCCGGAGTCAGTCCGCTACAGGCAGGAGACACTGTCGAAATCACCGTCGAAGGAGTCGGTTCGCTTCGCAATCCGGTCGCCGATGCTTCATAGGTCTAGCGGTGCTTCAAATCCGCTGTCGATTCCATTCTTCCCAACCCGAATCCGCGCTATCCTATGCCTGACCAGCCATGAGTTCGCTTCGCTACTACCCCATTCTCGCTTTAGGGGCCACCGCGGCCATTGTGGGCTACGCGTTATTGTCGCGTAAACCGAAGAAATCCAGCGATTCGATGGAGTACGAGCGTCGCACTGACCTTACGCGTGGCGGGCGAATCATCGATGGGACCGTCATCGATGTCCACGAACTTGAAGAGACTGCTACCCAACGCCAAATGATTTTGCTGATCTACACCTATGACGTAGCGGGCGTTTCCTACGAGGCTTCCCAGGACGTGACCCACCTGCGGCAGTTCATCGACCTCTATTCCTGCCGTTTGGGACTGCCTGCTTCGGTGAAATACGATCCCCACAACCCCGGCGACTCCATTGTTATTTCGGAGACCTGGTCGGGGCTTCGCAAATCACCGATACGGGCGCAGTCCCGACCGGTCGCGAGCTAATCCGGCACTTTTGTGCGACCTTGGGCACGTCCGCGACATCATGTTGATATCGCCTTTACTCGCGAAAGTGGGACTATCGCTTTAGTTAACCTCGCGCAGTTGTTACAATAACCCTTTATGCATGGTCTTCCTCTTCCCTTGGCAGCGTTCGTAGCGGGACTGCTGTCTTTCCTCTCGCCCTGCGTCCTTCCCCTCGTTCCGGGGTATGTGTCGCTGATTTCCGGGGCGACCGTGGAAGACCTGCAATCAAATGATCGCCGTATGCTGGGAACCGTGATGCTGCACTCGCTCACGTTCATCGGCGGGTTCAGCGTGGTATTTATCGCCCTCGGGGCGGTTGCCACAGGCATCGGCCAATTTGCCAACGAGTACCACAACCTGTTGGCCAAGGTAGCCGGGATTATCGTCATCGTCTTCGGACTACACCTGACCGGGTTGTTGAAGATCAAGGCTCTCTATGCCGACAAACGGTTACATGACGTCAAAGGTGGGTCAAGTGCGCTGGGATCCTTCGCGGTCGGCTTCGCGTTTGCGTTTGGCTGGACACCCTGCATCGGGCCGATCCTGGCGACCATCCTGGTTTTCGCCGGGGCCCAGGAGACTGTGCTTAAGGGAGTGCTGCTGCTTGCAATCTATTCCCTCGGCCTGGCCGTACCCTTTTTGTTGACGTCGCTCGGTGTGGACCGTTTCCTCGGTTTCTATACCCGCTTTCGTCGGCACCTGCACACCGTCGAAGTCATCAGCGGAGTCTTGCTGATCGTGGTCGGCGTGCTCATTTTCATGAATAATTTGAAGTTGTTATCCGGATATCTGGCGTTCCTGAACCGGTTCGCGCTGTAGAGGTCACATTACTGTGAAACGAAACGCCCTGCTGTTTGCAACCATGCTCATTGCGATTCTGGGAATGCTGGCAACCGGTAAGTACCTTGATCGCGTTCGCAGGCATGGAACTCCCAAGCTGGTGGGAGATGTCCGGGGGATCACTGCCCCCAACTTCGATCTGGCTACGCTCGATGGACAAAGAGTCAAGCTCTCCGATTATCGCGGCAAAGCCGTGCTGCTGAACTTCTGGGCTACCTGGTGCTCGCCGTGCAAAGTGGAGATGCCCTGGTTCGTCGACTTGCAGAAGAGATATGGCAATGACGGGCTGGTTATCCTGGGCGTGGCAATGGACGATTCCGACGCCCCCAAGATCGCCGAGTTTGCCAGCGAAATGGGTGTCAATTATCCCGTGCTGTTGGGCACCGATAAGGTTTCTGAGGAGTACGGGAATGTCGAGTTCTTGCCCACCACCTTCTACATCGATCGCGAGGGCAAGATCGTGGGCAAGGGAACTGGCCTGCTCGGCCGGTCCGAAATTGAGGACAATGTAAGGAAAGCGCTGGCCTCCCCAATAGCTGGCGTGAACAAAGCCCAGACCTCACCCACCCCAGATAAGGGTGTCAAGGTACCGGCGATAGCACAATGAGCCGGGCGTGGAATTCCCTGCTGATCGCTTGCCTTCTGCTGGGGTGTGCCTTCTCTCAGGAGCCCGGACAGAAAGTCCCGTCCGTAATCATGGCTCCGGTGGGAAAGGTACAAGTCAGGCCTGGCGGCACCGCCAATGTGGAGCTGGCTTTTCGAATCGGCAGCGAATTTCACATCAATTCCAACAAGCCGAAGTCTGAGCTGCTGATTCCCACTGCTTTGAAACTCAGTGCGGGCACGCCGGTAAGTGTGGTAACGCTCAAGTATCCCGCGGGGCAGGACATGTCGTTTCCGTTCGCACCCGACGAAAAGTTGAGCGTCTACAGCGGAGATTTCGCCATTACCGCCGTAGTCAAAGCGCCGTCAAACGCAGCAAGTGGGAGCTATCCGGTGACCGGCGAACTCCACTTCCAGGCCTGCGACCGCAGCGCCTGTTATCCCCCGCGTTCGATTCCGGTGAAATTCGACGTAACAGTTGTGGGCCGGTAGCTTACAGAGCCGGATTCACACAGCCGCGATTTACCAGCGCTCTACGGCCACATGATTTCCGTCAGCAGCACCACCACTTGCGCGATTGCGGCGTTTTCAGTGCCTATGCCCTCGGGGGTCTTCGCTTTGATTCCAACCTGCTCAGGTTGGACGCCCAGCAATTCCGCGACATTTTGCTGAATCGCATTGGCATGCGGCCCGATCTTCGGCGCGGCGAGAATCAGCGTACAGTCGACATTCCCCACCGTGTAGCCCTTCCCGCCGATTTGTTTCATTGCTTCGCGCAGAAACACGGCTGAATCAGCGCCCTTCCACTGGGGATCGGTTGGCGGGAAATAGCTTCCAATATCGCCTGCGGCCACGGCGCCCAGCAATGCGTCAGTTAAGGCGTGCAGCAACACGTCGCCATCCGAATGACCGGCCAATCCGCTGTCATGTGGCAGCAATACACCGCCGATTTTCAATGGGATGCCGGCCTTGAATTCGTGTGAATCCCAACCGAACCCGATCCGCGGCACTCGTACGACTTGCGTGTTAAATGACAAGGTGGGGCCTATCCTGTAACGCTGCTTTTGCGGCGATTTTCCTGCGACAAAAAGAACTCGGCCAGTTCCAGGTCGCCGGGAGTGGTGATCTTCATGTTGCTCGGCGATCCCATGACGACATGCACGGTGCCACCACCGCGCTCAATCAGCGAAGCTTCGTCAGTCCCAAGAAATCCGTCCGCACTGGCGTCTTCAAACGCCTTCTTCAACAGTCCAAAGCGAAAGCCTTGCGGAGTCTGTGCCATCACCATCCGCTCCCGCGGCACCGTGGCCAGCACCACCGCGCCATCGGCAGTTCGGTCTACCTGCTTGACGGTGTCGACCGCGGGTACTCCAGCAATGGCTGAGCCATACTTCTTCACCGCCTCAATCACCCCGATTATCGTGTCGTCGTCCACAAAGGGACGTACCGCGTCGTGCACCAGCACAATGTCGTCAGGCGAAGCATCGAGCGCGGCCAGAGCGTTGGCAACCGAATTCTGCCGGTGTTCTCCACCTTCTACCACTCGCATCGGCTTCTTGAAGCCCTCTTGTTCGACTTGCTTCAGAAAATCAGCAGTCTCGTTCTTGCGCAGCGCGACTACGATCTCGTCAACCTGGCTGTTGTTGGCAAACTTCCGCAAGGTGTGGAACAAGATCGGAGTGCCCTGCAGTTCGAAGAACTGTTTGCTCTTGTGGCCGACCGAGGCGGGAGACATGCGAGTGCCTAAACCGGCGGCGGGGATAATGACAATTACTTTCATATAGGGGAGCGCAGTATATACGCCCAGCGTGTCTTGATTCAAATCACGAGGCGAAAAACAGGGAGCCCTGCCGTCAGGCAAGACTCCCGGCTGGAATTCTACTCCGTCTTGGGGATGTCAGGAACAGCTGCGGGTGCAGGCACTGGCGCGGGTTTCCGCAACTCAGGTCGCGGTTCCATGGGACGCGGTGGAATAAACACTGCACGGTCATCGAACTTGCCGAATATCATCTTGCCGGCTGTCGTCTGCAGCACCGACGTCACCGAGATGTCGATATTCTTGCCGATCATCTTGCGCGCGTTGTCCACCACCACCATGGTTCCGTCGTCGAGATAGGCGACACCCTGGTTGTACTCTTTGCCTTCCTTGAGGATGAAAACCTTCATCACCTCGCCGGGCAGGACAATGGGCTTCAGCGAGTTGGCCAGCTCGTTGATGTTCAACACCTCAACTCCCTGCAACTGTGCCACCTTGTTCAGGTTGAAGTCGTTGGTCACGATCTTGCCTTCGTACAGCTTGGCCAGCTCGATCAGCTTGAGGTCAACTTCGCGCACTGCCGGGAAGTCATCCTCAACAATCTGCACGGTCAGGCTCGCGATCTTCTGCAGGCGCTGCAGGATGTCGAGCCCGCGCCTCCCGCGGTTGCGCTTCATCGAGTCGGCGGAGTCAGCAACCAATTGCAACTCGCGCAGCACGAACTGCGGCAACACAATCACGCCATCGAGAAACCCGGTCTCAGCGATGTCGGCGATTCGGCCGTCGATGATGACGCTGGTATCGAGGATCTTATAGCTCTTTTTCGACTGCTTCTCGCCGCCGAAAATACCGCCCAAGGCAGCCAGGTTGAGCAAGTCGCCCTTACCGGCCCCCACCACCAGCCCAACGTATGCCATCACCAGCATGAGGAACAATTGCAGAAAGCTCTGGGTGGGTCCGGGCTGCAGGCTGTTGCGGATAACCAGGCTGAAGAGATAGGCGCCGACGATGCCGAGAATACTGCCGATCACCGCGCCAATCAGCCGCTTGAGGCTGACGTTGCGCAGACGAATCTCAAACAGTACCACCGCAAGACCGAAGAGCAAGCCAACAACTGCGGCTGGCCAGCGCTCCAAACCCAAGGGCCTGAGTTCGTAACTGGAAAGTGCAGTAATAAAAACGAATAAAATACGCAAGACTACCAGGTCCAAGAAACACCTCCCCGGGGCCGGTCCTGGCATCTACAGTCGGGTTCGAGGGGCGCCGAAGGTGAAGTAAAGAAATATAAACCGGCGACTCACTCCCGTTCCAAAGACGCGATAGGGCCTCGTCTAACCGTATAACGCGGCCAGGATTAAGATATAAAAACGCCCCTCGTCCGCCACCTACGGCGGACCAGAGAACACACCTGCGCCGTGGATGAAGTATATATCAGTTTGCCAGAGCCTCAATCCGGCATCCGATGGGTGAATCCCGTCTGTCCCAAAAAGGGAGCAAAACTCACCCGTGCCGTCCGTCATTGTGATCGTGGATGTTTTCTGCGGAATCCCCGCCTAAGCGAACAGAGCTCCCACTCCGGCCCCCACCAGGGTTACCACCGCCCACCACCCAAAAACGACTGCCATACACGTCCCGCGCTTGACCCGCGTCACACACGAGTAGCCGATGCCGGTGAGAATCAGCGTCCAGATCGTGAACGCGTCAATCGCAACCAGGACCGCGTAGAGAAAGTGAGACGAGGTCGGGTCGACCAATCCTCCCAGGTTGCTGGCAACCTGGTTCTGAAATGTAAAACCCTCGGCTGCACCGAACCCAACCACGGCGGTTGCGATCAGCGCTTTCAGAATGGATGGAAGGAAGGAGTAGATAGTGATCGCCATCGCCTGTTTGAACTTCACTTCTGCGCCGAACCCAAAGTTAAAGGTTGCCATCAGCACAGCCGCGAACACCGCCGCAATGACAATCGTTAAAATCGGTGACCCGTAGGCTACATACCTAGTGATCGTCCCCCCTATCCGCATCTGGGCGGCCTTTTGGTCCGGGGACAACTGGTCAATTTTGTCCATCTGCTTCGGACTCAGTCGCAGCTGGTTCTCGTACGCGGTTTCCATGCCGAGCTTCTTGTCGACCACGAACACCAGCGCCAATCCAAAGATCGACATCAGCAGCCACGGCACCCACCAACTCGCATTGCGTCGTATATCGGTAAACGTCTTGCTCGGAGCAACAAATGTATCGATGACTCGTTCGCCTTCGGTTAGAGGCTTGGCTTCCAATGGAACTGCAACGGCTGTATCGCTCATGAAACCCTCCATGCGGTCGCTGTCGGGAAACTTGCACTCGCGGCCGCGGGTTGAATACTGCAACTGTGAGTCCTTGAGGACGGGCAGGATTGTAGCACTCCGTCGCTGTGCCATGCCTGTTCGTCTTTCATCTGCCGTTCATCAAGTCGCGAACCGGGTTGTGGTGACGCCTCCCCCCTTCTAGACTGAAGCCATGCACGTCCACGCTAGCACCGGGAACGATGGCGCGACTTCCAAGGTCCTGCGGATCTCGCTGATCGTCACGCTGGTTTATATCGTCCTGCTGGTCGTGGCCGGCATTCGCGCCCATAGCCTGGCTCTTCTGTCGGAAGCTGGGCACAACCTCTCCGACTTCTTCGCGCTGCTGCTCTCTTGGGGCGCCGTCTATCTTCAGGGCAAAAGTCCGGACGCCCGCAAAACCTTCGGCTACAACCGCGCCGGCGTTCTGGCGGCCTTCGTCAACGGAACCTCGCTCGTCCTGATCTCGTTCTACATCTGGTACGAAGCCTTCCACCGCCTGCTGAACCCAGTCGACGTCCATGCGCAACTGATGATCTGGGTGGCCGCCGCCGGAGTTGTCATGAATGGCGGAATCGCTCTGCTGCTCATGCGCGGCCGTCGCGATATCAATCTGCGCAGCGCCATCGTCCACGAAATCGGCGACACACTCTCAACCGCCGCAGTCATCGTCGGCGGCATCGCCATCGCGTTCACCGGCCAGCGCTGGATCGACCCTGCCCTCTCCATCGGCATCGGCGTGATGATCCTGTGGTCGTCGATCGGAATCATCCGCGAGAGCCTCAACATCCTGCTGGAAGGCACGCCCAGTGGCATGGAGGTGGAACGCATCGAAACCGCCATCCGCACCATTCCCGGTGTCAACGACGTCCACGACCTGCACGTCTGGAGCATCGGCAGTGACACTCATTCGCTCTCTTGCCACGTCAGCATCGCCGACATGCGCGCCTCAGAGAGCGAGAGCCTGCTGCGCCAGATTCGCGACCAACTGGCATCGCGCTTTCACATTCATCACACCACCATCCAGTTCGAATACGCCATCTGCGAAGTCGCCCACGGCTGCGTCATTCCCTCCAGTCCCGGACACGAACACACGCATGACCACTAACTCGGCCCACGGGAGAATGGCGGTGTTTCGCTGGTCCAGGGCTTTCATGCTGGAAAGAAATCACACTTTTTTCGCAATCGCTTGAGTATTTCCGGAGTATCATTTCTCCGCCACTTCGAGATCTCTTCAACGGAGGTAGCTATGTTGTCGATGCGAACAAGGTGGAGTTTTCTGGCAGTGGCCACGCTGCTAGCCGTCCTGGTTGCTGTTCCCGAGGCCAGTGCTGACATCATTCAGTCGACGCCCAGTATGCCGCCCGAGGGATCCTACACCACCCCCTCGCTTTGCGTTCCCCTCGGTCCTGGCGTTTGCATCGTGAATCCCGCCCTGCACGGCTTCAACGGAACCACCCGGTCGACTGACCTCTCTGGGGAGTCGATCGATTCCAACATTTTCTTCTCGGCCAGTGTTTACACCGACGCTGGTGGACACCCGGGAACGTTGCTGGGCCCGCTGAGCCTCGAGGGGCCGATCGGCATTTTCTACGCCGGACGGACCAGCGATAGCGAACTGGGAACCTTTACTTCGACCCTGACGGAACTCGACGTGACCGGCACCTTCAATGGTCACTCGGTAGAAATCATGCTGACGCCGCCGGCCAGCACTGGGATAACGACGATTTCTGCGGTGGGCAGCGATTTCGCAGTGAGCAGCTTTTTCGACGTATTCGCCGAAATCTCGATCGACCATGGCCCCTTCATAGTAGGCGCGGAACGAACTTTCACGCTGACCCCGGAGCCCGGCACGGTTTCGCTCCTGGCATTGGGTCTGGTTGGAGTTACGGCGGGTGAACTGCGGCGCAGAATCCGCAGCTTGCTCACGCGGTAAACCGAGCGGCCAATATTTCGACTGATCTCTCCGCGGCGAGGTTCCGGATCGCAACCGACTCACAAGGAATACGAGCGATGCATATCGTTCTACTGGGCGATTCGATCTTCGACAACGCGAGCTATACCAAGGGTCGGCCGGCCGTGATCTCGCAAGTTCGCCAACTCCTGCCTATGGGCTGGCGCGCGTCGTTGCTCGCCGTCGACGGCGCGACTACGGAAGACGTTCCTTCGCAACTGCGGCGTGTACCGCCCGATGCGTCGCACATGGTGCTAAGTGTGGGGGGCAATGATGCCCTTAGGAATTCAAACTTTCTCTTTGCACCTGCTCATTCGACAGACCAGACTGTGGCAACATTAGCTGATGTGTCGCGGGGTTTCGAGGAAAAGTATCGTCGCGCCGTTGCGGCGTGCCGGTGTCTGCCTCTGCCCCTGACTCTCTGCACGATTTACAACGGCTGCTTTCCCGACGCTCATTTCCAGCGGTTGGCCGCAACCGCTCTTATGGTCTTCAACGACGTCATCCTGAGGGTCGGGATTGAGTTCGGCCTCTCCATGATTGACTTGCGCTTTGTTTGTTCTTCGCCTGCTGACTATGCGAACCCAATCGAACCTTCTTCTGTCGGGGGCGCCAAAATTGCTCGCGCAGTTGTCAACTTAGTGTCGGCTGGACACACTGAGAATACTGGCGCCAGAGTCGTTTCCACTTAAACGTGGATTGTCGACGACCATCGCCATTGCTCTTGCAAGCCTTCCAGGTGCCTGAATAATTGCCGTTCCTAAACGGTCAGCGCCGTGACCGGCGACAGACAATTCGCTGTGCTCTCGAGATCCAGGCCCTTCGGAAGCGGCTCGCCGAAGGTACGCACCACGTCTGCGCGGGAGGGCGCGACGTATTCCAGCAACGGACGCAACAGGACATCGTCATCAACTCCGCCTGCCTTCAGTTTCGCAATTGCTGAGCGCGCAATGTCGGGACCGATGTCGCGGGCACGGTCCTCGACCCGCCGTCCGAGTTGCAGAATGGCCGACGCGGTTTCATGCGTCAGCTCGCGCAACTCCAAAAGCGCCACGATCCATTCCGATGCGGTCTCCGCGGAAACCACGCAACTGAGCGATCCATACAGCGGGATACGCGCCCCGAAACGGCCCAGCGACCACAGCCAGCCGCTGTCAGGCGGCTCTTTCTTGAGCTTGCGCAGCAACTCACTGCCGAGCGCAGCCCGAGTCGCGCCGGACAAATGCTCGAGACTGGCCAGCAAACGCCACCCATCGTGCTCAAGCTGCGAGTTCAGACGCGTGCCCGGCTTCTTGCGTCCAATGCCGAGCTCTCCGAGATAGTTCCTTAACTCATGCTGATGGGCAGCACTGAGGCCACCGGCGATGCGCCGCCACAGTACCAGCCAATCGACCTGCGACTGAAGCTCGCGTGGGAATGTCAATCCTGCCGAGTAGATTCTCCGTGCCTGGGTAATGCGGGCGCTGTCCTGCGGATCGCCGAATCCCGGACGCAGGCAATAGCCGAGCAGGTTGAGCCAGCGCACCTCATGGCGCGGGCTCAGCTTCCGACCGTCGGCGACTTCAAACAGCACATCGCAAAACAGCCGCGAGCTTACGAGGGGCCATGATTCCCGCTTCAACCCAGTGGCCGATTCCAACTCGCCCACCAGAGACGCGGGATCGAACGGGTTCGTCCTCGTCCGTCTGCGATTTGCTGAACGTGCGCTTGATCAGTTGCACGGCCGCTTGCTGCGATTCCTGCGGAATCGCAGGCGGAAGAATGGCGGATCGCGCACTCGAGGTTGTCTGCGAGGTCGAGCCGAGACTGATCGGTCGCGCTCGCCTCGCGCCGCAATTCGAACTGCAGCCGCCAACGGTGCGTCGAACTCGCGGACTCGCACCAAAGCTCAAGCGTTCCCACCTCGGTGAAGCTGACCGACAAGCGCACCGCCAGTTCCATCTGCTGCAGCTTCTTGCCGTAGCGCAGCAACGTGACCAGCGGCGCGTGCCGATGCACCTCGTCCGGCTCCAGATCAGCGATTTCGCCGTGGGCGTCATGGCGGACGGTTGAGCTGTAGAGATGAAACGACACTGGCCGGTTGGCCAGCACTGAGAATTCGCGGTCAAGCAGGGGTAAGGTCGTGCCTTCGTTGGTGCCGGAAGGCAGCACGCAGACCGCCTTGATGCCGTGCTCCGAGCGCATGCCGATGTAGTAGCTGCGGGCGCTTCCGGCCTTGACGCGCAGTCCGGCGCCGCGACGCACACGGCCGTAGTAGGCAGCGCCAATGGCAACGGCGCTACTCATGACCTCGTTGCGCAATATCTTAGGACGCCAGCCGTCACTCGCACCAAACCAGTTGGCAATGGCTTCTGCGATGCGTTCGCGTGCAATCGCTGGAATGCAGAAGCCGCCATTGAAGAGAATCGCGTCCGGTCTCGCCATCGGGCGCGCGTTCGCCGCCTCGAGACTGAGAGCGACTTCCAGCGCGCATGGCCATCGCGGCTTGCCCGAGAAATGCCGCGAGGTGTTTCGTGATGGCGGGGTCGGTTGCATAGGGCAGCCCGATTTCGCGAAGTCCCGCAGCGCGGGTGTGCGCTGGCATTTCGTCGCGGGCGGTCAGCGGCAGGAATCCGCTGGTGAGCACCTCGACTACCTCGTCGCGCGTCAGTTCGCTGCTCAACATCTGACCCACGACAGCGCGTCCGCCACCGAGAATGTTGATCGGAAGGCGGTCGATGTTTTCGTCACCAAGTAGGCGTTCCTTGGCCGCCGAACAGGCAATTCGTAAGGCATGACGTTGACGCAGGCTTAGCTTTGCATCGAGCTTCTGCTCGACGCGGCGCGCCAGCGCGAGGTCGAGGTTCTCGCCTCCGAGAAGAAGGTGTTCGCCAATCGCGGTGCGCTCAAACTCGACGTTGCTGCCCTGCACGTGCGCGCGCACCAGGCTGAAGTCCGAGGTCCCGCCTCCGATGTCGCAAATCAGAACCAACTCACCGTCGCGCACGTGCTCGCCGACCGCTTGCTGATGTTCGGCCACCCAAGCGTAGAACGCAGCCAACGGCTCTTCCAGCAGCGTCAAGTTTCGCAGCCCAGCTTGACGCGCCGCCTCCACCGTCAACTCTCGCGCTTCCTCGTCGAACGAGGCCGGCACGGTGAGCACGATTTCCTGGTTCTCGAAAAGCCGACCCGGATCCGTTACGCCATCAACGGCCGCCGCATGGTTCCACGCGTTGCGCAGATGCAAAAGGTAGCGAGCAGATGCTTCGACGGGAGACACCATCGGCTCCGGCGGTTCAGCCTCGCGCGGCAGAACGTTGGCGGTGCGGTCAATCGCACCCTGGCATAGCCACGACTTCGCCGACGACACCTGTCGCCCCGGCACCAGCGCTCCCTGCTCGCGGGCCATCACGCCGGCAATCGCCGAAGGACGCTCTTCCCACGGTAGGCTCACCACGCCTGATGCGATTTCGTCTGCAGTGGGGAAATAGAGGAACGACGGCAGCAGTGGCACGGCACGAACTTCACCGGGACCGGTAAGTTGCGCGACCTCGAAGCTCCGTATTCCTGACGAGCCCGATTGGCCCGCGCCCTCGCCGGTGTCGACATAGGCCACAGCCGAATTGGTGGTGCCCAGGTCGATGCCAATCAGGTAACGCGACGGGCCAGCCATCACAGCCTCGACATTCGCCGCCGGCTTGTCATTGGTCGCTCTTCTCGCGGATGTTCAGCTCGAGCTTCCAGCGATTGGCATTGTCGCGCGAGACGCACCACAGTTCCAGCGTACCGATTTCAGTCACGCGTGACTCCAGGCGCACCGGCAGCACGCTTCCCTGCTGGCCTTCCAGCGTGAGCGTGACTTCGAGCGGGCTGAGTTCCTCGATGTCGGTGCCCCAGTTTTCCAGCAAGTCGCCCACGTGGTCCTGCTTGCGGATGGTCGAACTGAGGAAGCGGAACTCTGCAGGCTCGCCAACCACCAAGCCGAATTCACGCCCGGGCACAACCGCTTCGCTGCCTTCCTCCATCCCGAAGGGCACGACGCAAAGCGCCTTGAGCGGGGCTTCCATTCCCGGGACGGCCGGCATCGCGCTTTCGATCCCCACGTAGTAAGTTCGCGAGGCGCCGCTGCGGATGCGCACTCCCTGTCCGCGGCGCGCGCGTCCGTAATAGGCCGCGCCCCGCGCCACGGCGTGTTCGAGGTCGGGAGCGTCCAAAATCTGCGCCGGACCTAGCGTTTCAAATCCCTCTGCAGTCAGCCAGCTGTTGAGCACCTCGACCAGGCGACTGCGCAAGACATCCGCCTTCATCACGCCGCCATTGAAAAGCACCTGCGTCGGACACGCCAGGCCACTGCGTCCGCGCCGGATGCCGGCGGCTTCCGGACTGTTCTGTACCTGCTGCGACAGAAAACGCGCCAGATGTTTGGTGACGGCCGCATCCGCGGCATAGGGCAGGCCCAGTTCCTGAAATCCGATACGGCGTTGCCGCACCGGCATTTCGTCACTTGCCACCTTGGGGAAGAACCCTTCGACGAGGACGCGGTTCAGGTCTTCGCGCAGCAGTTCGGTCTTGATGGTCCCGCCCACCAGCTTGCGGCCCTTGCCCAGCAAGGTGACGTCCTGCTTCTGGCTCTTCGGGTGTTCGAACAGGTACTCCTTGGCGGCGCGGCACTGGTGCCACAAGGCCTGCAACTGATAGGTGTCGATTTTTTGCCCTTCGGCTTCCAGCTTCTGTTGCAGCAAGCGGGCGAGCGCGAGGTCCATGTTGTCGCCGCCCAGCAAGATGTGCTCTCCGACGGCGACACGCTTCAGCGCCAGGTCGCCCTCTTCTTCCGAAACCGCGATCAGGCTGAAGTCGGTGGTGCCCCCGCCAACGTCGCACACCAGAACGAGGTCGCCGACCTTGATGCGCTGGCGCCAGTTGTCGCCCTGGCTCTCCAGCCATGCGTAGAATGCGGCCTGTGGCTCTTCGAGCAGCGTCACGCGCTGCAGTCCCGCCTGCTCAGCCGCGCGGCGAGTCAACTCGCGCGCTTCTTCGTCAAACGAAGCCGGCACCGTAAGCAGCACGTCTTGTTCTCCCAACGCGTGGTCTTTGCCGTCTCCGGCGTGCCGCTCGTCCCAAACCGTCCGGAGGTATTGCAAGTACTGCGATGAAACTTCCACCGGCGAAAGTTTGCTGACCTCGTCAGGAGCCTGCCACGGCAGAATCGGCGCGTTGCGGTTGGCGCCGGCGTACGACAGCCAGGATTTCGCCGATGCGACCAGCCTTCCAGGACTCTCCGCCCCACGCTTGCGCGCCAATTCACCAATCACAAATTTCGGATCGGCATCCCAGGGCAAGCTGAGGCTGCCCTTAGGAAAGTCCAATTCACCCGGAATATAGAGAAACGATGGAAGCAGCGTTCGCTCCGCCACTTCATTGGGATTGACCACCTGCGGAATGGCGCCAACTTCGATGCTCGCGCTCTCAGAGGCAGCAGCGCTATCGCAGTGTGCCAGCGCGGAATTGGTGGTGCCTAAATCGATGCCAACGACAAATCGTGAGTCCAAATATGTCTCCTGTGGCGACGTTTGCGCCACGCGAAAATCGCCTGAATGAGTTGCGAGACAGTTCCCGCTACGGGATCTCAACCTCTGCCGGAGCCACAATCGCTCGGCCCGTACCTTGGGGCAGTGACGGCAAATTCACCTCAGTGACGCGCCAGCCGCGGTGGCGCAGGAGTCCCCGCAGCGGCGGGTCGCCGGCTACGTTGCCAAGCAGCTTGATGGCCGCCGGATCGAAGCCCACCGGTACGGTGACCGGCTGATCTTCTTCGGAAGAGAGGACTGGCTCCAGTTTCATGTAGCGGTCCAGGACTTGGCGGCACGACGTGTGAATGCTGCGCACGGCCGCGCCGAGCTGGCTGTCCGGATAGGGAGAAACGTCTTCGGTCAGAAAATCCACCAGGCGGCCGTCGCGCTGGAACAAGGCGAGCATCTGGACCGCCCGGTCGAGCGATTCCGGTGCAGGCTTGTCGACCACGGGCCTCGCCGGGACTGCGGCATTGGAAAACCCGAACGTCTGCAGTACGTCCTGTGGAATCTCTCCCTGAAATAGCAGTGCAAAGAAACAACGAAACGCGAAAGAAAGACGGGTCGTAAAAGCAATCATAAAGTATGTTCGCTCCGATACCGAGCTGGTACTACCCCTAAAAATACCGTTGCATTAAGGGAAACACACTGCAGAAGGCTTGTACAAGGTGGCGGGGAAGACATTGGCCGCCAAAATCAGCTAAATCTAGCAGATGCAACGTCCTACGTGTTAATGAAGCGTCACGCCCGTCGGCCTGGAGCCGATTCGATTCAGAAGGGTTCACCGCAACTCCGAGCGGCAACGTCGCGCTACAAGTCGTGTACCGATTGTTTGCACTTCGAAAGCCACATTACGGCCGAACTGTCGATACCAAGCTCTCGCGATACCATTCGAGCGTCTGGCGAAGCCCCTCTTCGAGGCTGAAGCGGGGCGAGTGTCCCAGATCCCGTACCGTCGCAGTGGTGTCGGCCTGCGAGTCTCGCACGTCGCCAGCCCGGGAAGGACCAAACTGCGCTGGAATTTGCACTCCCTCGATCTTTTGCAGCAAGTTCCAGACTTGGTTTAGGGAGTAGCGATTGCCATTCCCTCCATTGAAGACTTTGCCGGCCACGCCGGGAGCCTTAGACGCTTTGATAACCAACTCGACGACGTCCTCGACATAGGTGAAGTCGCGGGTCTGTTCGCCGTCTCCGTGAATCGTCGGGGAGGTGTTCTGCAGTACGCAATTCATAAAGACCGAGATGACACCCGAGTACGGGCTTCCGGGATCTTGCCGCGGACCATAGACGTTAAAGAACCGAAGCGAAGTTGCATCGAGTCCGTAGCAAGAGGAAAAGGCCCTGCAGTAATACTCCCCCATCAGCTTCTGTGCGGCGTAAGGGGACTTGGGGTTGGGTGACATCGTTTCCACCTTGGGAAGAACTTCGGTGTCTCCATAGGCGGTGGACGATGCGGCATAGACTACCTTGCGAACTCCGCCTTCCACACAGGCACGCAGGACGTTGAAGGTCCCATCGATGTTGGATTCGTGCGATGGCACCGGCTTGACGATCGATCTGGGAACGGAATTGATGGCAGCAATGTGGAACACGGTGTCGGCGGAGGAGATCACCGGACGAATAGCCTCGAAGTCGCGAATGTCGGCTTGGTGGAAAACGATCTGAGAAGCCACTTGTGCCAGGTTTTGCTGGCGGCCAGTGGAGAGATTGTCAATGACCTCGATCGAGCCGTCACTCAATTTGAGCAGGCCGCGCACCAATGCGGAGCCAATGAAACCTGCGCCTCCGGTTACGACATATTTCTTCATGATTCCCTTGATCTAACTTCAGACAATTTAAGATTTGTGACGTTATTGTACTGTGAAGGCTGCTCGTTTGCTGATACGTCTGCGGATACCCTTAGGGCAGTCCATGCCTTGGCCCGAAATCCCGGTTGCGGCGGGACAACCCCACCTTTCGGGAGGGGAGCGACCTTGCCGCCGGACGTTGGAAAGGCCTTTGCGGGCCGTTTGGTGATATCCTATAGCTTGCCGATCATATGGGGGATCAGTCATCCGCAAGCGAAGCTTCAGCTCGTGGATGTTACCTCAGGAATCGGCGACGAGTGCCAGGTCCGATGGGCAACGTCCAAGAGAATATGAAACCCGTCGGCACTGAAGTGCAACCGCTTTCAACTGGTTCTTCTCAGACTCTGCGCAATCCGACTCACCCGGCAGCAACTACCGAGTTCTCATGTAGTTGTTCGGCACGCAATCTAATTCACGAGGCGCAAGAGATACAGAACGTTTTTGCCGTCGTCAAATACCATTCGAATGGGAGCAAGTGATTAAAGTGGCGCTCGAATCCACGAACTCGACGCAATCTACCGTGGCGGTTGCGTCCGACCCTCCAACTGTCGAAGGCGGGGCTGATGGCCGCAAGCCTCTTTCGATCTGGCAGCAACTCCAGCAGTTCGGCTGGCGCGGGTGGTTGGTGGTTGCTGTGTTCCTCGGCCTCTATGCTCCGGTGCTGATACGACTGGTCCGCCAGTGGAACAGCGATGCCGACTATTCGCATGGATTTCTAGTGCCGTTTCTGTCCGCGTACTTGATCTGGCAACGACGCGACAAACTGGCGCAGGTGATTCGGCGTCCCTCCAACCTGGGTCTCGTGGTCGTGGTTGGCTCCTTAGGGCTGCTTTTCCTAGGGAGTCTGGGCGCAGAGCTTTTTCTCACCCGGATCTCGATGATCGGAACGATATGCGGGCTCATCGTTTACTTTTCAGGATGGCGATTGCTGCGATCCTTGGCATTCCCGCTGGCGTTTCTGTTGTTTGCCATTCCCATTCCAGCAATCATCTATAACGAAATCGTTTTCCCGCTTCAGTTCATCGCCTCACGTTTTGCTACCGGCGTATTGGAAACGCTCAACCTGTTTCCCATCATGCGTGAGGGCAACGTCCTGATCATGCCCGGGATGCGCCTGGAAGTTGTCGAGGCGTGCAGTGGCATCCGCTCGCTCATGTCGTTGCTGGCATTGGCGGCGGGTTATGGATACCTGGCCGAGAAGAGCGTGCCAGTTCGCTGGTTCTTGTTCCTGGCCATGGTCCCCCTGGCGATCATCAGCAACGGTACCCGGGTCATGATCACCGCCTTGATGACAAATTACATAGGCCCGCGGGCGGCAGAAGGATTCATGCACGAGTTCTCGGGTTGGGTGATTTTCGTGGTCGCGACGGCCTTGTTCCTGGGCTTGCATTCCTTGACCGTGGTGGTCCGCAAGAAACTCGGATGGATGCCGAAAGATACTGAAGCCGCGGCGAAAGCGTAGGGTGTGGGATGAGTAACGCGTTGCGATATTGGACGATGATTGCGGTACTGTTGGCTGGCACTGCTGGCATGGGCTTCCTCTCGCATGGAGAGTCAACCCCGCCCGCCCGCCCCTTGAGCGACTTCCCCAAGGACGTCGGCAGTTATAGGACGGTCACCGAGATTCCGTTTGACCAGAAAACGCTCGAAGGTGTTGGGCGTGACGGACTACTTTAATCGGGTGTACTTCTCGCCATCCCATGGCGAACTCGGATTGTACGTCGGCTATTTCCGCACCCAGCGCACGGGAGCACAGATACACTCGCCCAAGAACTGCCTGCCCGGAGCGGGATGGCAGCCTATGGATTCTACAATCTATCAACTTGCCCTGGATGACGGCCGCAAGGTTCCCATCAACCTTTATGTGATCCGAAAGGATCTCGATGAGGAAGTCGTACTTTATTGGTACCAGTCGCACGGGCGCGTAGTCGCCAGTGAATATTGGGGCAAGTTCTACATGGTTTACGACGCGATCCGTTTGAACCGTACCGATGCCGCGCTGGTCCGCATTACAGCCCCGGTGCGCGGCGGTGACGTAGAAGAGGCGCGAGCGCGGGCACTCACCTTTGCCAAACAAGTTTCAGTTGATGTTGATCAGATCATCCCCCGGTGACCCAGGAGAATTCATGCGCAATCGATACCTTATTTCCATAGCGACGGTGCTGGTGGCCGTACTTCTTGTAGCAGCGACCGGGTGCAAGGGCAATCCGGAAAGGGCCAAGAAAAAATACCTGGCGAGCGGCCTGAGTTATGTAGACAAGAAGCAGTATGACGCTGCCGTAATCCAGTTTAAGAAGGCGCTCCAGGTTGACCCCAAGTTCGCCGAAGCTCACTTCCAACTGGGGTTGGCCTATCTCCGCCAGGGGCAGGACCGCCAGCACGTGGTGGCGGGCTACCAGGAGTTGCGTCAGGCGGAAGATCTCGATCCCAACAACCTGAAGATCAAGTTGGAGCTGGGCAATCTTCTGTGGGCGTTCAGGGAGTACAAGCGGGCGGAAGAGGAAGCCCGCAGCGTCATCGCGAAGGACCCCAATAACGCCGAAGCATACACCCTGTTGGGCACTGCACTGTTCGCGCAGAAGGACGCCGAAGGCACCCTGCAAGCTTATGACAAGGTCATCGAGTTGAAGCCCAACGACTCCGGCGCGTATTTAAATCGTGGCGTGCTTTACGCCAGCCTGAAAAAGGATGCGGAAGCCGAGGCCGACTTCAAGAAAGCCATAAGCCTGAATCCGAAGAACCTCGAGGCTTACGCCAACCTTTCGCGCTTCTATCAGTACAAGCAGGATCCAGCCAAAGCCGAGGAAGTCCTCCAAGAGGGCATTAAGAACGATCCCGATGCGCCTGCGAATTACCTGCGGTTGGCCGGCATGCTTTTGCAGCAGAAACGCTTGGCCGACGCCGAAACCGTAATAGGAAACCTGCGCAACCATCTTCCCAAGAATGGGGACGTAGCTGGTGCGATCGCGGAATTCTACATGGCGGAGCGCAACCCTGACGCCGCGATCAAGGAATATCAGCGCGGGCTGGCAGTCGATCCCAAGAATGAGAAGTTGACCAACGCTTTGGCCGAAGCCTACTTGATGTCGGGCCACCTCGACGAAGCGACCAAGTTAGATGAGCAGATGCTCAAAAAGAATGCCAGCGACATAGCTGGCCGCCTGCTGAAGGGACGGCTGGAGGCAATCAAGGGCGACTTCCCGGCCGCTGTCACCACCCTTCGCGGAGTCGTTAAGGATGCTCCCGAGAACGATCAGGCCCACTACTTCCTGGGACAGGCAATGCTCCGCACCGGCGATATTCCTGGAGCCAAGAGTGAGTTCCAGGAAGCCATCAAGCGTAAGCCCGACAATCCGATGTACCTTGCGGCCCAGGCGGAGGCCTACCGCGACGACAAAGACTTCGCCACCGCAAAGGAATTCGCCAACCGCCTGCTGAAGCTGAACGACAAGAATCCGCAGGCCCGATTCCTGCTCGCCACCATCGATTTAGGAGCGAAAGACTACCAGGCCGCGCTGGAAGAATTGTCGACTGTGGCCCAGGCGGTCCCCAACGATCCCAGCGTCCACTTGAATATGGCCTACGCCTATGGAGGATTGAAGAAGTTCCCCGAGGCCGAGCGCGAGTTTCAAACCGCGATGAAGTTGAACCCGCAGTATGACACCGCGATGGGCGAATACGTCGCCATGCTGTTTGGCCTCAACCAGGGACCCAAGGCGCTGCAACTGGCTACCCAGTACGCTGCCGCCAACCCCAACCGGGCGAGCGCTCAACTCATCTACGCATCCGCCCTGGCCACCAGCAAGAAGATGGACGAAGCGGTTCCCGTCTTTCAGAAGGCGATTCAACTCGACCCCAAATCGCTCATGCCTTACATGCAACTGGCTCGTGTGTACGAGCTGCAAGGTAAGAGCGAAGACGCCCTCGCGATGTACCAGAAGGCGCTTGCGGCAGCTCCCAATTCTCCCGCCATCATGGGCGCTATTGGCACTGCCTACCTGGCGAAGAACGACCTGAAGACCGCGCAACAATACTTTGAAAAGGCAAACACTCTCGCCCCCCATGATCCCATGATCCAGAACAATCTGGCGTGGGTCTATGCCTTGGAGGGCCAGAACCTCGACGTGGCCTTGTCGCTGGCCACCCAAGCCAAGCAGGCCCTTCCCAACCAGATGTCGATCAACGACACTCTTGGCTGGATCCAGTACAAGAAGGGGAACTACATCGTCGCCGTTCAGTTGCTGACCGAGGTGGTGAACAAGCTGCCCCAGGGTGCCGAATACCGCTACCATCTCGGCATGGCGCTCAACGGCGCCGGACAGAAAGATCGCGCCAAGGAAGAACTGAAGAAGGCGCTGCAACTGGCGCCCCCACTGAACCATGAGGACGCCAGCGATGCCCAAACCGCGCTGGCTAAGTTGTAGCCGGCCCGCGCCCGACACAGGATTGCGGAGAAATGCGACCTCGGTGCGGCGCTGGCCTTAGTCGACGCGATGCCTCGCCAGGGCATGGCTTCCCAAGCCGCAGAAAAATGCGGGATTCGTTTCGTTTCGCAGGGGCGCAGCTTCAGCTGTGCCGTTGTCATTCCTTCGGGCATCAGCCGCAGGGAATCTGCTTTCCCCGATATGACAACGTTGAAACCGCATCCGACATTTTATCGGGTCGCTGAAGATCGCATCGACTTTCTTCAGGCGCGCTATCACTACTAGTAGAATTCAAAGTTGCACATTTTGCGGCCATGCACTGCCGCGTATAGGTTCTTATGTCTGAAAATATTCATGTAAAACTGCCCGACGGCAGCGTCAAAGAAGTCCCCTCCGGCACCACCGCCCTCGACATCGCCAAGGGCATCAGCCCGCGCCTCGCCGACGCCGCCCTCGCCGCGCAAATCCGGCCGAGCCACAACGGCAACGAGCCCAAGCTGGTCGATCTGACGAAGCCACTCGAAGAAGACGTCGAACTCCGCCTGCTCACCGAGCGCGATCCCGAAGCCCTCGAAGTCTTCCGCCACTCCTCCGCCCACCTGATGGCGGCCGCCGTCCTCGAACTCTTTCCCGAGACCAAGCTCGGCCACGGCCCTGCCACCGAGAACGGTTTCTTCTACGACTTCTACCGCGAGAAGCCCTTCACCCCCGACGACCTCGCCGCCATCGAGAAGAAGATGCAGGAGCTCGCCAAAGCCGACCTGCCCTACGCTCGCGAATTTCTGCCCCGCACCGAAGGCCTGGAGCGCTTCAAGTCCGAAGGCGACTTCATGAAGTGCCACTTCATCGAGCAGTTCACCCAGCCCGATGAAAAAATTTCGATCTACAAGACCGGCAAGTTCACCGACTTCTGCCGCGGCCCGCACATCCCGTCCACCGGACGCATCAAGGCCTTCAAGCTGCTCAACATCGCCGGAGCCTACTGGCTGGGCGACGAAAAGAACCCGCAGCTCCAGCGCATCTACGGCACGTCGTTCTACTCCAAGAAAGAGCTCGACGACTACCTCAACAAGCTCGAAGAAGCCAAGAAGCGCGACCATCGCCTGCTCGGCAAGCAGCTCGACCTGTTCTCCATTCAGGAGCTCGCCGGCCCCGGCCTCATCTTCTGGCATCCCAAGGGCGGCCTCATCCGCAAGGAGATGGAAGACTGGATGCGCGACGAGTATCTCCGCCGCGGCTACGCGCTCGTCTTCACCCCGCACGTCGCCCGCACCGACCTCTGGAAGACCTCCGGCCACGCCGGCTACTACGCGCAGAACATGTTCACCCCCATGGAACTGGACGACGCGGAATACCGCATGAAGCCCATGAACTGTCCGTTCCACATCCTCATCTACCAGGACTCGCTCAAGTCCTACCGCGATCTGCCCGCGCGCTACGGCGAGCTCGGCACCGTCTATCGCTACGAGCGCTCCGGCGTCATGCACGGCCTGCTGCGCGTGCGCGGCTTTACCCAGGACGACGCCCACATCTTCTGCACTCCCGAGCAGATCGAAGACGAGGTCGTCGGCTGCATCGACTTCGCGCTCGAAGTGCTGCGCGTCTACGGATTCGACAAATACCAGGTCGAGCTTTCCACCTGGGACCCGAACGACCAGAAGACCTACGCCGGACGCCCCGATCAATGGGAGCTGGCCGAGCGTTCGCTCGAGCACGCGCTCAAGCGCCGCAACATCGAGTACAAGACCATCCCCGGCGAAGCCGCGTTCTACGGCCCCAAAATCGACATCAAGCTGGTCGACGCCATCGGCCGCCTCTGGCAGCTCTCCACCGTGCAGTTCGACTTCACCCTGCCCGAGCGCTTCCAGCTCGAGTACGTCGGCGAAGACGGCAAGCGCCACCAGCCGCTCATGGTGCACCGCGCCCTCTACGGCTCCATCGAGCGCTTCTTCGGCGTGCTCATCGAGCACTACGCCGGAGCCTTCCCCGTCTGGCTCTCACCCACGCAGGTGGCCATCATCCCCATCGGCGAGAAGCACCAGGGCTACGCCTACGAAGTCGGCGAAAAGCTCAAGGCCGCCGGAGTGCGCGTCCACGTCGACGCCCGCAACGAAAAGATGAACGCCAAAATCCGCGAGCACGCCATGCAGAAGGTCCCGTTCCAGTTGGTGCTAGGCGACCGCGAAGTGGAAGCCCACGAAGTCAACGTGCGTGTCCGCGGCCAGGAGAAGGCCGAAGGCTCAGTTCCGGTGGACGCCTTCGTGGAGCGAGTGAAGAAATTGATTGAAGAGAAAAGCGCGTCGCTCATGTGAATGTGATCGCGAATTTACTGCCAAGACTTACTTATGGTAAGATGATTTTATGGAAAAGGTTACAGTTTCGTCCAAAGGCCAAATCGCCATCCCCAAGCAGGTTCGCGACGCCCTGAACCTTGCCGAAGGCACCAAGCTCACCCTCGAAGTGCGCGGGCAGGAGATTATCCTCTCTAAGGGCGATGCGTGGAGACAGCTTCAAGGGGCAGCTCGCGGTCTAGACCTCGACCTGGCCGCCTTCAAGAAATCGGAGCGCGAGCTTGAAGATTCGCGTTCTTGACTCGTGGGCCATCATTGAATGGACCAGGGCTCGACAGCCCGCCGGGGATGAGGTCGCAACGCTTCTTACGGAAGCGCGGGCGGGCGCGGCGCGGCTATGGATGAGCGCCATCAACGTCGGCGAGGTTTACTACATTCTGCGAAAACATCACGCTGAAGAAGTCGCAGAGCGCTGGAGGATTCTTGCGCGGACCCTGCCTGTCACCATTGAAGTTCCAACCGGCGATGAAATCTGGGATGCGGCGCTGCTGAAAGCACGCTACCCGATTGCCTACGCCGACGCATTCGCCGCAGCCCTGGCGTTCAAGTATCGCTGCCCTCTGGTGACCGGAGACCCCGAACTGAGGTCGATTGCAGACCTGGAATTGGACTGGATCGGCCGCGATACGCCGTAGGTCAGTTCAGCTCGCGGTTTTCGGTGCAGTAGTATCTGCAATTGTAGTGCGCGTCCACGTCGACGCCCGCAACGAAAAGATGAACGCCAAAATCCGCGAGCACGCCATGCAGAAGGTCCCGTTCCAATTGGTGCTAGGCGACCGCGAAATGGAAGCCCACGAAGTCAACGTCCGCGTTAGGGGCCAGGAAAAAGCCGAAGGCTCAGTGCCGGTGGACGCGTTCGTCGAGCGAGTGAAGAAGTTGATCGAGACCAAGAGCTGCGAGGCTGTAGATTTGCGAATTGAACGCTAGGTTACTATGAGAAAATAGTCGGGCATTGAGATCTTAAGCTGGATTCTCACAAAATACGGTTAAATTCGTGACACTAGAGCTTACCAACTGCCTTTTTTAGTTACAGCCGCGTGGATTCCGAGTTCGCACTTGAGTTAGCCAAAGATTTAAGAGCGGCTGGCGCGAGCGTGTGGATAGATCAGCTGGACATAGAGCTGGGTCAAAGATGGGACATGGCCGTCCAAGAGGCTCTACGCAATAGCCCATGGCCGCTTGAGTGGGGTTTTTCGTCTGTACCACTCAGAACCCCAAGGTGAGCAGGTTTTTCGTCCGGGAAGCGCACACAGCTTCGTGTCACCCGTCACCGTTTCCCAAACCAACCTTGGTTATCCTCCACCCATGCCCTGGGGACTCAAGCGCTACCAACAATCGGGCAGCCTTCACTTCATCACGTTCAGTTGCTACCGGCGGCAACCTCTTCTGATGAAACACGGTGCGGCACAGATGTTCGAGCAAGCACTCGAAGAAGCGCGAGTAAAGTACGGATTCTTTGTCTTCGGTTATGTCGTTATGCCCGAGCACGTCCACCTGTTGGTGAGCGAACCCGAGAGAGGCACTTTGGCCACAGGCGGGTGGCCCAGGTGACCCTCCGTTTAACTTATAAATCCTAACGAGGGTGCCCCATTCAAGGGCGCGAAGCGACCTTGAGTGGGGGTTTTCGTCCGGTGTGAGCACAAGGTTCGGTGTCGCCCGCGCCGCCCGTCCCATTTTGGAACCAATGTCCCGATTCTCCGGCGGTGAGGTCTAGAAAGTGCCCCGGAGTCTTGCGCTGGAGCTATAGTGGGGCTGTCTACAGCCAACAGAGAGGGTCGGAGCCTGTTTGAAGGGATGCCCGAAGTGGAACAGATCCCACACAAGCCAGATTGACCCTCGACCCACCGATCCCTCTTTGCTGACTCGGGGGAGGTTGTGATGACGGGTCTTTTTGAATGGCTTGGACCAACGTGTGCAGTTTGCGAAAATCGCTTGCGATTTCGGGATGTGTTCCGTCCTAGGTTGGGGCCAGTGCTTTGTCCTCGGTGTAATAGCAGACTGCATATGCCTCTATGGGTCGCATGCTTAACGGTCATTCCTTTATATTGGCTGCTAAACTTCTACCCCCGATACGTTCACCCCCTGTATGGGAGTCCCGCAGTGTTCGCGCTGGCGTGTGTAGTCTTTCTGATAGCTTTCGTGTTCCTTGTGATGCTTCCACTCAGATGGCGCCGTATAACCCGGCTATGGATCATAGGCTTCCTGATTTTTCTCGCAGTAGGCATTGGCTATATCGTTGTCATTTGGTCCGAATATCACGTTGCCTCGTAACGGGAACGGGCGGGTGGCCCAGGTAACCCTCCCCAAAACGAAAAATCTATAGTTCGGGTGCCCCATTCAAGCGGCCCGCTTTTGGCCGCTTGAGTGGGGGTTTTCGTTTGGTCAACAAAAAGACCCACACAAGCAAAATACGCTTGTGTGGGGCACCCAGAACCAAGTCCGTACCCGAGTGGGGTTTTTCGTCTGTACCACTCAGAACCCCAAGGTGAGCAGGTTTTTCGTCCGGGAAGCGCACACAGCTTCGTGTCACCCGTCACCGTTTCCCAAACCAACCTTGGTTATCCTCCACCCATGCCCTGGGGACTCAAGCGCTACCAACAATCGGGCAGCCTTCACTTCATCACGTTCAGTTGCTACCGGCGGCAACCGCTTCTGATGAAACACGGTGCGGCACAGATGTTCGAGCAAGCACTGGAAGAGGCGCGAGTAAAGTACGGATTCTTTGTCTTCGGTTATGTCGTTATGCCCGAGCACGTCCACCTGTTGGTGAGCGAACCCGAGAGAGGCACTTTGGCCACAGCGATCAAAGCTCTCAAACAGTCCGTCGCGCGGCGACAGGTAAAGCTCGGCGGCGGTCTCCGATCATCCAAACAAAAAGACCCACACAAGCAAAAACCGCTTGTGTGGGGCACCCAAAATCCTCGGGGCACCCAGCACTTTTGGCAGAAGAGGTATTACGACTTCAACGTCTGTACTCCCGAAAAGCGCGTCGAGAAGCTGAAGTACATCCATCGCAACCCCGTGCATCGCGGCCTGGTCGCGCGCTCGGAAGATTGGCCCTGGAGCAGCTACCGCCACTACGCGCTCGGCGAACTCGGCACCGTCCAGATCGAATCGCCCGTTGCAGCGTGGAAGCGCCGACAAGTCGGCAGCACAAATGTCCTGGCGCTTCCGAAGAATTAATGTGACGAGTGCCGTGGGTTCCCTCCGCATGAGGATCTCCCCTTATCACACCGAGACGTGACCGGCGTCCTATCTTCGCCCGCCATCCTGTCCTACACTTGCGACTTGAAGGATGAGGGAGAGCTGTCTGCCACGAAGCAGAAAGCCGGACACTACCCACATCCGCAACGACACTGTGAGACTTGGCCATGTCTTGGCATGATTTTGGATACTGTTCGACCCCCGCCCGCTCCGTCCAGCGCCCTTCCAATCCCCAAGATTCTCCACTAACTCCTTATTTCCGAATATGTTGCCCGTAAGTTCTTTGTTCTCAATAATTTGCACTCGAAATCGTGCCTATCTTCATGAAAACAAAGAATTTGCAATGTGGGGGGAGGGGGTACCACCACCCAGAACCCGTCCATCCCGTTCCAAAATGGAACGCACCTCCGTGTTCCCGACAATCAGCAACTGCTTCCGCCTTTCGCTCCGGCTGAACTACAATTCCTCCCCACGGAGAAAACCATGGCAACTGCGGCGACCTCAACTGACGTAAAGCCCCAAGTCAACCTCGACCAGATCAAGTTCGACATCTGCTGTGCCGCCCGCGTTCTCTACCGCCAGGGCATGAGCGCCGCCAACGCCGGACACATCAGCGTTGCCATTGGCCCCGATCGCATGCTGATGAACCGCTTCGGCCCGTCGTTCGCAACCATGCATCCCAGCGACATACTCACGCTCGATTTTCACGGCAACATCATTGAGGACCATACCCCGCAGAAGAATGCCCGCCTCAACGAGACGGTCGAGCTGCACGGTATCATTCATCGCTACAATGCACACGCAGTCTGCGTGCTGCACACTCACCCGCCTGCGACCGTTACCTGGAGTACCTTCCGCAAAGTCCCCGAGATTTACGACCAGGAAAGCTGCATTCTCGCCGGCGATGTCGCCGTGGTAGAAGAGGACTACGAAGGACTCGCCTCTGGCGAAGAGCGCACCAAGTCCGCCGCCCTCGCACTCGGCAAGCATCGCGCCGTGATTCTCCCCAACCACGGAGCCATCACCACCGGACCGAATGTGCAGTACGCGGTGTTCACGATGATCCTGCTGGAGGGCATGGTAGCGCGCAATTTGTCGGTGCTCTCCGCCGCGCGTGCGACCGGACTTACGCCTCAACCCATCAAGCACGAAGTCGCGCTGCAGGTCCGAGCGGGCATCGCCAAGATGAACGCGCTCGAGCCGCTGTGGGCCGACCTGCTGCACCGCCTGGTCGCCACCGATCCCGAGCTATTTGCGTAGTGCGGCCGAAAAGACAATCAACCGCGGATTGACACGGATTACACGGATCAAACGAAGTCTCAAGGAGCCTTAGAAAGATCCGTGTTCATCCGTGAAATCCGTGGCTAGAGTTTTCCGGCGGCCAAAAGCTGACGGCTTATGGCTCCCGGCTATACCATCATCCCGTGCGCGACAACGTACTCCACACCATTCGCGATCGCGGCTTGCTCTGTGCCGGAGAGCGTGTGGCCGTTGCCGTTTCCGGCGGCGCCGACTCGGTGGCGCTGTTACGTGTCCTGCTCGAACTGCGCGCTGAGTTGGGGATCGTTCTCGCTGTCGCCCACTTTAATCATGAATTGCGCGGCGCTGACTCCGACGCAGACGAGCAGTTTGTCGCCGAGCTGGCACAGCGTTACGGCCTGCCGTTCTTTGCCGGACGCGCCAACGTTCGCGAACATGCCGTCGCCAACAAACTCAGCATCGAACACGCCGCCCGTGAACTGCGCTACCAATGGCTGATCGAGCTGGCCCACGAGCAACGCTTCGAGGCCATCGCCACCGCGCACACGCACGACGACCAGGCTGAAACCGTCCTGATGAAGTTCCTGCGCGGAGCAGGCACCAGGGGTCTTGCAGGCATTCATCCGCTGCTGGTGCGTGATGCGGTCCGCATCGTGCGTCCCTTGCTCGAAACCTCGCGCGCTGAGGTCGAGCAATATCTCGCGTCGATCAACCAACCGTGGCGCGAAGACGAATCCAATCGGGACACCCGCTTCGCGCGCAATCGTATCCGTCATGAACTGCTACCCTTGCTGGAACGCGAATACAACCCCAACCTTCGCGACCTGCTCAATGAAGCGGCTGAAGTCGCGCTCGCGGAAGAGGACTATTGGCAGAAGAAAGCCGAGGCTTTCATCGAGCAGTGGAACGAGGCGCCGGGGATTCTGCTGCTGCACGACAAACTCGGCCACTCAGACGGGCTGCTGGCTGTGCCGCTGGCACTGCAGCGCCGTATACTCAAGAGCTTCCTCGAACGTCAAGGCCTGCCCACCGACTTCCACCACGTCGAAACGTTACGTCACTGCGCGCTCGGAGAAACTTCACAAGTGGACCTCCCCGGCGGATGGGTGGCCCGGCGCGTCGGCAACGGATTGGAACTCACTCCCCATGGGATTCATCCCTCGGATGTGGTCGCTGGCTACGAGTGTTCCCTCCCGATTCCCGGCAGGTGCGTCATCCCAGCGGTGCAACTTACGGTTCAGGCAACCGTGATCTCTTCCGACTTGGCCGTTTGCGAGGCCCCCGGCGCACTGCTTCGACTGGACTCGGTCGGCCCTGAGCTGCTTATCCGCAATTGGCTTCCAGGCGACCGTTTCCGGCCCGCCCACACCGGTTCCGAGGAGAAGCTGAAGCGTCTATTCGCCGAGAAACGCATCCCCGCCGATCAGCGACCCCTTTGGCCGGTTGCCTTGGCCGGCTCGCGGATCGTCTGGGTCCGCGGATTTCCTGTCGCCCACGATTGCGCCTGGGTTCCCGGCTCCGGTGACGGCGTGCGGATCGACGTTTTACTCCACGAATGAGGCGTAAGCGCCACAAAAGTCGTCCATCGGTGTCTATAGAGTATGCAATCCGAAGCGATCGGAACGCTGCAGTTCCAATTCGGGCCACGGTTCGGCCCAGAATGGGTTCGAGTATTTTGATAAGTCTTTCCCCCCGTTCCGTTTACCTCGGAGTTACAATCAGGATAGACAGGGAAAAGTACATCCAGCGCCACCCGACAGCATCTAAGATTGGTGGGCACGCATTTGTGTCTGCCCCGTTACAGAGGAGTATTCAGTGAATTCGACGGTCAAAACGGTCGTGTTCTGGCTGGTCATTGTGTTGGCTGGCGTCCTGCTTTGGCAGGTTGTCAAGGGAGCCAACTCCGGCGCCAAGGAACGCGAAGTCAATTTCTCGGAGTTCATGTCGCAGGTCGACCAGAACAATGTCAGCGAAGTGACGGTGCTCGGTAGCGACGTTCACGGGAAGTTCAAGAACGACAAGGCCTCGTTCCACGTCATCGTTCCGCCTAACTATTCGGAAATGTACAAGCCGATGCGCGATCACGGCGTCAACGTCACCGTGAAAGACTCGGCCGGTGGAAGCTACACCTGGCTTATCAACCTGCTGCCCTTTGTTCTGCTGGGCGCGTTGTGGTTCATCATGATCCGCCAGATGCAGACTGGCGGCAACAAAGCGCTGTCGTTCGGCAAGAGCCGCGCCCGTCTGCTCTCTATGCAGCAGAAGAAGGTGACCTTCAAGGACGTCGCCGGTGTGGATGAAGCCAAGGAAGAACTCAAGGAGATTATCGAATTTCTGCGCGAGGCGCAGAAGTTCCAGAAGCTCGGTGGACGCATCCCCAAGGGCGTGCTGCTCGTCGGACCTCCCGGAACCGGCAAGACCCTGCTGGCCCGCGCCGTCGCGGGTGAAGCCAACGTCCCGTTCTTCAGTATCTCCGGCTCCGACTTCGTCGAGATGTTCGTCGGCGTGGGCGCCAGCCGCGTCCGCGACCTGTTCGAGCAGGGCAAGAAGAACGCTCCCTGCATCATCTTCATCGACGAAATCGACGCGGTCGGCCGTCACCGTGGCGCAGGCCTCGGCGGCGGACACGACGAGCGCGAGCAGACCCTCAACCAGTTGCTGGTCGAGATGGATGGCTTTGAGTCGAACGATGGCGTCATCCTGATCGCCGCCACCAACCGTCCCGATGTGCTCGACCCGGCGCTGCTGCGCCCGGGACGCTTCGACCGCCGCGTAGTCGTCACCCTGGCCGACGTTCGTGGCCGCGAAGAAATCCTGCGCGTGCACACCCGCAAGATTCCTATCAGCGACGACGTCGATCTTAGCGTGCTGGCCCGCGGAACACCGGGCTTCTCCGGAGCCGACCTGGCCAACATGGTGAACGAGGCTGCTCTCTGTGCCGCGCGTCAGAACCGCAAAACGGTGCTGATGTACGACTTCGAGATGGCCAAGGACAAGGTGCTGATGGGCGCCGAGCGCAAGTCGATGCTGCTCTCCGACGAGGAGAAGCGCATCACCGCATACCACGAGGGCGGACATGCCCTGGTGGCGGCGGTGCGCGAGTACTCCGACCCGTTGCACAAGGTCACGATCATTCCTCGTGGAATGGCGCTGGGCCTGACCATGCAGTTGCCTATCGACGACAAGCACACGTACCGGCGTGAGTACCTCGAAACCCGTCTGGCTATCCTGATGGGCGGACGCGTGGCCGAGGAGCTGTTCCTGAACAGCATGACCACCGGCGCCGGCAACGACATCGAACGGGCCTCCGATCTGGCCCGCAAGATGGTCTGCGAGTTCGGCATGTCGTCCATGGGGCCGATCACCTTCGGCAAGAAGGAAGAGCAGATCTTCCTCGGCCGCGAGATCAGCCAGCATCGCGACTTCAGCGAGGAGACGGCGCGCAAGATCGACGCCGAGGTCCGCCGCTTCGTGGACGAGGGCTACCAGTCGGCCACCCAGATCCTATCGACCCACCGCGAAGCGCTGGAGCGCATCGCACAGGCGCTGCTGGAACGCGAGGTGCTCGACGCCAGCGAGGTGCAGATGCTCATTGCAGGCACAGAGTTACCTGTACGGGTGAACCCCAACGCCCCGGGCCCGAAGGACAAGGACGAAGTCCAGCAGGTGCTGAAGCCGGCTCCGGGCCAGGGAAACCCAGCTCAGGGAGAGCGGCCAGCACAGGCGTAAGAAGTGGCTAGTGATTAGAATGGGCGGCCGTCATGGCCGCCTATTTTTTGTCTGAGGCGACGCACCAATCGCGTCGAGCGAGTCGAGTCTCCTGTTTCAGAACCCCGAAAGGCATCCGCGCTACGGAAGTAGATTCCCCTCCGGTGTGCAACGATTTGCGACTCTGTCGTAGCTCTCTCCCTAGTGCCAACACTTAAATGCTGTGGATTCAACGTAAACTGGCGCTCCTCGATGGCCACCGGATTGCGCGGCAATACATGGACGGTCTTTTTGAGTTCAAAAGTTAAGGAAGGGAAATAAAGCATGAAATCGCCACTTCGTTTCGTACTGTTAGCAATGCTGATCGCATCAGCGAGCCTTCTGTCCGCAGGTACTCTGGGCGTCACAACTAGCAATGACAATGTATTCTCGAACACCGGAACCTGGACACTGGGATACTCCTTTCTCGTAAACTCATCCATCACCGTCACCGGACTAGGCGTATTCGATGCCGGTAGCGACGGGCTGAACGTCAGCCACGATGTTGGATTGTGGGATGCCGCCGGCAACTTGCTGGCCTCTACGACGGTTGCGGCCGGAACGGTGGCACCGCTGAACGGCTTCTATCGGATGGCGACCATCTCTGGCGTGGGTCTGACGGCGGGCAACGTTTACTACGTGGGCTCGGTCAACGGCATCGATAACGATGGCTGGATGCAGGATCCATCGACTCTCATCGCCGCTCCCCAGATTACCTACCTCTCGCGCCAGTATGAATTCTCCAGCGGCGGTCTGGTATTTCCTGATCTGGTTGGTTCAGGGAGCACCGGCTACTTCGGGGGCAACTTCGAGTTTGGCACGTCAACCACTCCGGAGCCGGGCACAATGCTGATGCTCGGTAGCGGGGTTCTGGCTGCTGCTGGCGCGCTGCGTCGCAAGTTCCGCGCATAGTTGCGTCAGATTTGCCTGGCAGTTCACGATGTCGTCAATCGGCCGGAGCCAACTGCTCCGGCTTTTCTTTTGTAGCGCACTCGGTGAAGGCGGCCGCGATTTCCTCCCATCACTCCGGTTTCTGCGCCACCGCGATGAGCGGCTTTTGTTTCTCCACCACTTCGCCGACCCCTACAGCGTTCACGCCAGCGTCGCCCAACTGAGCAACCAACCGCTTTGCGTCGCTAGCTGACACCGAGATCAGCAATCCCCCCGCCGTCTGCGGATCGTAGAGCAGCGTCCTGATTTCCTCCGGAACGTCGTCAGCGTATTCGACGCAGCCTTCGGCGAAGCCGCGGTTCGATTTCAGACCTCCGGGAACGCAGCCGTGACGGACGCACTCCAACGCGCCGTCGAGCAGCGGAACCTTCGACGCGAACAGGCGCAAGCTGACGCCCGATCCCTTCGCCATCTCGCGCGCATGACCGATCAAGCCGAAACCGGTCACGTCGGTCATGGCATGGACCGTGAAGCCACCCGACGTCACCACCTCGGCCGCCGCTTTATTCAGAGTAGTCATGGCTTGTACCGCCCCGCGCACCCAGGCAAACTCGGCGTGGCCGCGCTTGATGGCTGTCGAAATCACGCCTGTCCCGATCGCCTTGGTGAAGATCAGCCTGTCTCCCGGCTTGGCTCCGCTGTTGGTCAACACGCGTCCGGGATGCACCGTGCCCGTCACCGCGTAGCCCAGCTTGATCTCCTCATCGCGAATGCTGTGTCCGCCGATGACGGTGCAGTTGGCCTCGACCATCTTCGACAGGCCGCCCGCCAGCATCTGCTCCAGAATCGTCGTGTCGCCACCTTCGGGAAAACAAACCAGGGTCAGCGCGCTCATCGGGCGTCCGCCCATGGCGTACACGTCGCTCAGCGAGTTGGTCGCGGCAATCTGCCCGAAGGTATAAGGATCGTCCACGATAGGCGTGAAGAAGTCGACCGTCTGCACCAGCGCCAGCTCAGGCGTGAGCTGATACACGCCCGCGTCGTCGGCGGTATCGAAGCCGACCAGAACATTGGGATCGTGTTGCCGGGCTAATTTCCCAAGCACCGAGTCCAGCACCGCCGGACTTAGCTTGCTGGCTCAACCCGCGGCTTTCACCATCTCCGTCAAACGAGGCTTGGCGTTGTCAGGCACAGGCTCATTGTAGCAACGGGAAGACCAAGACTTTTAACCACGGATTTTCGCGGATGACACGGATAAAACTTAGGCGGAAGAACAAAAGCAACCGCGGATTTCGCAGATGGGCGCTAATTCTTTTTACCTAATTCAGATCCGCGTTCTCTGCGTTTGGGCCTTTTAGGGTTAATTGATCCGTGCCCGTCCGTGTAGATCCGTGGTTGCTTTCGCCTTTGACTTTCGATTGATCTGCGTCCTCCGCGCAATCCGCGGTTAATCCTCTTTAGACTTAATCTTCTCCGTGTCCTCTGTGCCTCTGTGGTGAAAAAGAATTTCATTTCGCCGGAAGCAAATGAATGTCCCCGCCATACAGAAACAGCAGCGCGTCCGGCAGCCGCTTTGACCACGCACCTTCGTCGTGATGCGCGCCCTCCTCCACCACGACCTTCAGACGATTCGGTCCCAGCCCCTTGGCGCGCAGAACCTTCTCCAAATCACGCACGGCGTCGGCGTCCTTGGCACTCGCCTTTTCGTCGGCCTCTTCCGCCGTGCCGATTGCCAGAAACATTTTCTGCGGGAACTGCGCGGCCTGTTCCGCGTCTTTCAGCAACTGGCCATCTCCAATCAGCAGTGGGGGGCTTTCGATCAGCGCCTTCCCAAATATCCCGGGATGCGTGAGCACCGTAGCCAGCGTCACCGCGCCGCCATACGACGACCCTCCCAGGCCGGTGTTCGCCGGCCCCAGCGCTACGCGGTACTTCCTCTGGATGAACGGCATGACTTCCTTGATCACGAAGTCGGCGTATTCCTTGCCGTGAATGTCTTGCGATGCCGGCTTCCCCAGTTCCTTGTTTTCCGGGTCGGGATAGGGCAAGTACTCATTGGCGCGCCGTCCGGTGCTGTCGATGCCCACCACGATCATCGGCCCAATGCGCATGCTGCCAGTCAGGAACTCGACAGTCTCGTCAACCCTCCATTCGTGGTTGACGGCCGTCGCCTCGTCGAAAAGGTTTTGGCCGTCCTGCATATACAGCACCGGGTAATGCTTGCCACGATTCACCGGCGCAAAGTAGTTGCCCGGCAGCCACACCCGCAGATTGCGTATGTTGCGAAAAATCTTGCTGTTGAAGGTGACGATCTCCAACTCGCCCAGAACGCTGTGTTCCTTCGGCGGGATGAGTGGTGCCTCAGCGGTGGGCGCAGCGGGCGCGGTCTGGTCTTGCGACTGGGCAGCCTGTGACGAAGGAGTGGTCTCTGGCGCCTGCCTCTCCTGCATGGTCTGGGCCGACACACAAGCACCGAGGAGCACCAAAAACGTAGCTATAACGCTAACCGCGCGAAGATTCCGCGTGGCCGGAGACATGCGGGCAGCGATCTCAATGGTGGAGGACATTATGCAGAACGGCGGCTCGGCTTAACCGCGATGAGCGCGGATGGTTTGCGGTGGACACGCTTTCCGGAACGAATCAGTACTTCGGCGGGAATTCCGAGCTTCTCATTCAGCCGCCGGATCATCGCCAGTGAGAGCGGGCGATCACGGCGCATCACCTCATAAACCCTGCTTCGCTGACCAATTATGCCGACCAGCGATCGTAAATCTTTTCCTTGTTGCTCCAGGCGGAATCGAATCGCTTCGATAGGGTCAGGTCTGTCGATCGGAAATCGTTCGCGCTCATACGCTTCTACCAGCGTGACCAGGACGTCAAGCTTGTCGCCATCCGGTGAACCACGCTTGGCGCCCCAAAGACGCTCAATTTCGACCAGCGCTGCAGCCAGGTCCTTATCGCTTCGGATTGGCTTTATCTGCATATCTCACCGTGGCTACATCGATGCGATCATAGTCGGCGTGACTTCCCAACCACTTGATAAACACGATCTGCCGAACATAGTCGATTGCGGTCACCATTCGGAAATCATTGCCTTTGATATTGAAGACTACCCGATCTTTTCCCACAATGCTCGCGCTGGCGTACGATGCCTTTACATCCGCCGGATTCTTCCATTCCGCCCGAGCGGCTTCGTGGAACCACGCATCCAGCGCTGACTTGACCGGGGCGTAGGCCTTGGTGCCTTTCAAGGAATCCGCAAACTCCAGAAGCGTGCTGCGAGCGATCACTCTCACCGCTTGCCAATATAACACACTGTGCCCATATTGGGCACAAGCACACTTGCGCACTAAACTGGCCGACGCCCATTTTGCGCAAAACCTATCTCCTGGTTCTTAAGGATTATCCGCGCCTTCCGCGCAATCCGCGGTAGCGTTTGCTTCCAGACCCAAGTCTTCTCCGTGTTCTCCGTGTCTCCGTGGTGAAAATCCGCCTCTACTTCAACTTCAAATTCACCAACTCCATTTGCGGATAGCTTTGGTTCCAACCTTCGGAGATATGTTCCAGCGTGATGCGCACGGTCTTGGTTTGCCCCGGCCCGATTGGCGCCCGGCTCAGATCGACCAGATCGGGATACCCCGCCAGTTGGTTCTCCACCAGCACATGCAGCGGAATCGTTTCCTTCTGCACGATCTGGCCCATGGTGTCCTTGAACTGGGCATTCACGGCAGCGCCCACGAGCGCCCGGTCGCCCATGTTCGTGACGTTGAAGTCCAGGTAAGTCACGGTCCCGCCCATATAGTTTTCGGCGGCGCTCAGCTTAATGTCCGAGAGCTTCAGCTTGTCCGCGTAGGGGTTGGCCTGGGTCCCAACTTGGCTCTTAGGACGCAGAAAGAGCAGGATCGCGCCCACTGCCACCACCACGGCTACCATTCCGACGAGCAGGGGTATCCAGTTCCGTTTCTGGTCGGGGGACGGGGCGGGTTCAAAGGCCGGTTCCATGACGCCCCGATTCTACTCCCGCCTCGCAAGCGGAGGTTGACTTTCAGTTTTGTAACGCGACTGTAACATCAATTTAATCAATAATTTACAGGGAATTCGCCTGGCTTTCTGGTGCTTGCACAACTATACTTAGCAGTGAAAGCTGCTATGAAAAGCGTCCTCAATCTCGTCTGGCTGACTTCGGCCGGTATCCCCTGTCAGTTTTCCCTGCCTGATCATTAGGGTTCCCAAGCTCATACTCCGGTTATTTGTGATCTCTGGCTTCGGAGGCGACCGTCACGGGTACGACCTCGCACAACCCCAAGTCATTGGTCCTGGGCTGTTGACCCTGGTTCGTACCCAAAAGTGATGGTTGTCATGTCCTGGATTTGGTTGTTTCTTGCGATTTTTCTTGAAGTAGCGGCAACGGTTCTGATGAAGCTATCGGACGGTCTGAGCCGAACGCTGCCTACCGTGGGCATGTTCGTTCTCTACGGACTGAGCTTCATTCCAATGACCATCGCATTGAAGGAAATGGAGATAGGAACCGTTTACGCCATATGGTCGGCAGTTGGGACAGCGCTGGTGGCAGTGCTGGGCGTGATCGTCTTCCACGAACCGGCGAACGCACTCAAGGTGTTCGCCATCGCGCTCATCATCCTCGGCGTCGTCTGCTTGAATCTGTCCTCGCGGAGTTTATTACAGACAACCGCGCGTGCGCAGGCACCACTCGGTGGTGAAATGCAGTTGCACATCGCCCCAGACGCGAAAGCGCATAGCGTCTCTGCTCCTCGATCAGCTTCGAGCTCCGCCCAGACCTTTACTGCGCCTTGAACTCTACGATCTTTAGCTCGGGTAATTCGTGGTTCCAGGTCGGTGGAACCTGTTCAACAGCTACGCGGAAGAACCGCATTTCGTTCGGCCGGACTGGGTTTCTCGCGAACTCATTCCCGACCAGGTCGGTTCCGCCGTGGGACATGCCTACGATCGGCATCTGCACGCGGCTGACGACCTTTCCCTGCATATCGAGGAAATCCACCTGCACTGTGGCTCCAGTCACCAGTTCCGTTCCCGTGTTCTTCACCACACCGTCGAGGTAAAGCGCCTCGCCGGTGACAGCATGGCTCATTTGCACGCTGCCAAGTTGCAGGTCGTCGGTTAACGCAGCGATCGAAACTGACCCGGTCTGGGCCTGTGCGTTTCTCGACCCTGGGGGCAGGTAGCGCAGTACAGCAGCCAACACTGCGAGCACGATTGCTGTGGTAATGAGACTGCCAACCACGGTTCCGGGTGATTTCGCCTGCTTCTTCCGGTCGTTGCGTACCAGGGTGGGGCCGGTCCGGTCGCTAATTGTGCTTCGGGGATTTGTTGCCATTACCATCCTCTTGGCTCGAAGGCCGGATTTTCCCCGCAGGTTATTACCCGCGGGCGTGGTTCGATTTACAACCGGGCATGGCTCGACTTACAACGAGACGAGTGGGCTAGAAAACGGAAGGCTCATCGTGTGCACGGGAGCCGTTCACTGTGACTCTATTCTACCCAAGAAGTCCACATTCGTCAGCGGCAATTAGGTGGGGGATGCACCTTATATTTACTCAGATTATTCCTCAGCTTCAATCGGTGCGCCGTTACTGCACGGCTCCGGATTCGGCCACCGAGATTTTCGTGTCGGTTCTGAACTTGCGGTAGTCCCTGTAAGTCACGTGTACGTTCTCGTTAATTCCCTTCAGCAGCGCCACCCGCGCGTCCAGCTTTATGTCGATACGCTGCGGCAGCCAGACTTCGTCGTTCACCCGCACCTGCTGTATCTCAAACTGCGAGCCTTTGTGCAGTCGCGCCACCACCCAGCCGATCGACACCGTATCGGTGAACTCGGCGCGCAACTTGGTCCAACTGTAGTCCTGCTGATCGATCCAGAACCGCGGCTTGATCTTGGGAAGCATTTTCGATTCCCGGCGTTTGCCCTCGAACCCCGGACGCGGTGTGCCATCGATCACCCACGTCGCGCGGCCATTCAACATCTCGGTGCCAACCAGCGTGAACGTGTACGCATCGAGGATCTCGCGCACAAACGCTCGCCCGTCCTCGCGCTCTTTCTCATACTTCTGCAGCCGCTTCTGCCGTTCTTCGGGAGTCTCGTTTGCGCGCTTCCGTGTTTCTTTCTCGAACTCCTCGTCCTGCTTCTTCTTTTCCTTTTCCGACAGCGGCTTGTCGTCTTTCTCCACCATGCGTTCGAACGGCTCGCCGTAGAGAACCAGGATTTCGTTGGTCTCCGACTTGCTCGACTTTACGTGACCGCTACCGTCGATTGCGTCTTCCTGTGAGTGCTCCAGGTACGTGTAGTCCTTGGCTTCCTCCCAGTTGAAGATGTCTTTCTGCACCGCCCGCCGCATGATTTCCTGCGGATCGCTAGGTAGCGGCCTCGACTGTTCTTCCTTGTTTGTCGTCGGTCGTGATTCCAGATTGTGCGGGATTGGACGGACTTACGTTCTGCGCGAGCGCAAGCGCTCCAGCGAAGAGCAGCAGTATAGCAAGGGTAGGGAGTTTCCGCTGCATGGTAGTGAGAGACACGATCTACCCTAAAAAGTTCCGGCGTTGGTTCAAGCAACCAGCCCCCGTTTCGCCTCCGCGGGGAATTCGACCATTCTGCCCAAGTCCCCTCTCCGTGTCGTCCGTGCGCATCCGTGGTTGCTTTGCTTTTGACTCTTCGCTTGTCCTAAATTGACCCGTGAAGATCGGTGTAAATCCGTGGCTGCCTCGGTTTTTGCCCAACTCTTCTCCGTGTTCTCCGTGTTCTCCGTGTCTAGGTGGTGAATTTGACCTTTCTGCCCAAGGTGACCGGTTCGAGCTACTCGCCCGCTACCGTCATCCCATCGATGCGCAATGTGGGAGAAGCGATTGCCCCGCGAAACTCCAGGTCGTTGCCGATCTCGCTGATGTTCGAGAACATGTCCTTCAAGTTGCCGGCTACCGTGATCTCTTCCACGGGGAACGTCAATTCGCCATTCTCGATCCAGAGTCCGCTCGCGCCGCGCGAGAAGTCTCCCGTCACCAGGTTGACACCGAAGCCGAGAAACTCAGTCACGAACAAACCTTCCTTGATGTCGCCAATGATTTCTCTCAAACTCTTCGCGCCCGGCTTGAGGAAGAAATTTCCCGGCCCGATTCCCGGCGTTCCCGCCAGGCTGCGCGACGCGTTGCCGGTGGTTTGCATTCCCAGTTTCTTCGCCGTGTAGGTGTTCAGCAGGTACGACTTCAGCACGCCGTTTTCAACCACCACCGTCTTGCGGCTGGCCACGCCTTCCGAGTCGAACGGACTGGTGCCGAACCCGCCAGGCATGGTTCCATCGTCCACGATGTTGATGTTGTCGCCCGCAATCTTCTCATTCAGCTTGCCGGCCAGGTACGAAGCGCCGCGATACACCGAGTCGCCGTTCACCGCCTCGAAAATGTGTCCCACCAGCGAACCTGCGACGGTGTTCTCGAACACGATCGGCACTCTCGCCGTCTTGACCTTGCGCGCACCGATTCGACGCAGCGTGCGCTGCGCCGCAACCTGTCCCACGTGCTCGGGAGACTCCAGCTTCTTCAGCGTCATCGCCACCGAATACCAGTAGTCACGCTGCATGCTGGAGCCTTCGATCTGCGCGATCGGAACCGCAGATACCGAGCAGTACGAACGCCGCGAATCGCCGACGAATCCGTTGGAGTTCGCCAGCACCTTGTAACCGATGGCCGCGTCGAAGGTGCCGCCTTCCGAATTCACGATCCGCGGATCAGCTTCCATCGCGGCTTTCTCGGCCCGTCGCGCGTAGTCGATCCGGTCCGCCGTCGAAAGCGAGTACACGTCGTCGTTGTAGAGCTCGAGGTCGCCTTCCAGCTTGCCCTGTTGCGCAGGCTCTGGAATTCCCGAGAACGGGTCTTCGCTCGTGACCTTGGCCAGCTTCAATGCGGACTCCACCAGGGTCCGCACGCCCTCGGGCGACAAATCGCTGGAATAGGTAGTAGCAGCGCGCTGTCCAAAGAACACGCGGACACCCACCGCCTTCGAGCCCGATTCCTTTAGCGTCTCAACTTCACCCAGGCGCACCACGGTGGAGAATTCGCTTCCGTCGACCGCGACTGCTTCCGCCGCCGTGGCTCCGCCAGTCATAGCGCGGCTGACTACATCGGTTGCGATTTCTTTCAGATCGGCTGATGCCGCTTGCACATTCGTCGCGCGCTCTTGCGTAGATACGTTCATGAAACTCCCTAGGATGATCGAATTCGTGCTTTGAAGGGGCACGGCTTCAGAGGCTGCTGAAAAACTAGTTGCGGTACCGTTTCGTATCAGGGCACGACTTCAGTCGTGCCGATAGGCCCTTTATTCTTGTCATTCCTCGCGGGCTTCAGCCAGCCGGGAATCTGTTTTTCCGACTTTTTCAGCAGCCTCTTCAGCCGTGCCTAACAATCCATCTCTTAACTCTCACCCCGAGCGGACTTGAGTCCGCGAGGGAAGTGGGATTCTGCGGATACTCATTTCAGGCGCAGAAAACGTCAGCCTTTCGCCATCCGCGGTTGCTGTTGTTTTGTGCCTTACATTGATCCGTGAAGATCCGTGTAAATCCGTGGTCGCTTTTGCTTTTGACTTTCGTTCGCGCCGCGTAATCCCCGGCAGAAGCGTTACCCGCCGGTTCCGCCCACCGTCAGCCTGTCCACCTTCAGCGTCGGAATACCAACGCCAACCGGCACCGATTGTCCGTCCTTGCCGCAGGTGCCCACACCCTCGTCGAGTTGCAGGTCGTTGCCGACCATCGACACTTTCGTCAGCACATCGGGGCCATTGCCGATCAGGGTCGCATTCTTCAGTGGCGCGGTGATCTTGCCGTCCTCGATCATGTACGCTTCTGATGCGGAAAACACGAACTTGCCGTTGGTGATATCCACCTGCCCGCCACCGAAGTTGACGGCATACACTCCGCGCTTCACGGAGTGAATGATGTCTTCCGGCGAGTCCTGTCCGGCGAGCATGTAGGTATTGGTCATGCGCGGCATCGGAATGTGCTGATAGCTCTCGCGCCGCCCATTGCCGGTGTTCGACATGCCCATCAGTCGCGCCGACAGCTTGTCCGTCAGGTAGCCCTTCAGGATTCCATTCTCGATCAGAACGGTGTTTCCCGTCGGATTGCCTTCGTCATCCACATTGAGCGACCCGCGCCGGCCCGGCATGGTGCCGTTGTCCACCACGGTGCATTTATCGCTCGCTACGCGCCGTCCCAACATGCCCGAGAACGCCGACGTCTTCTTGCGGTTAAAGTCGGCTTCGAGGCCGTGACCAATCGCCTCGTGTAGCAAAATCCCCGGCCATCCCGGGCCGAGCACCACTTCCATCTCGCCCGCCGGCGCCTCGATCGCATCCAACTGAATGATTGCCTGTCGCGCCGCTTCCTTGGCAAAGTGTTCAGGAGTCTTCTCTGTCAGGAAGAAGTCCAGCGCCACCCGTCCGCCGCCGCCCGAGGTTCCGCGCGACGATTCGGTGCCCGACTTCGCCAGGCAGAAAACGCTCATGCGTGCCAATGGCTGCGAGTCCTCGGCGAAGCTGCCGTCCGAGCCGATCACCAGGATGCGCCGCATGTCGTCCACGTAGCTCACCCGGACCTCTTTGATGCGCGGATCATAGGCCCGCGCCGCGACATCCGCCCGGTTCACCAGATCAACCTTCGCCATCACGTCGGCTTCCACCGACGGCAGGGGTACCGGATAAAGATTGTGCGCCGCCTTGTCTGTCAGGCCCATGACCGGCTGCTTCGCTGGACCACTGGCGATCATCGCCGCCGTGCGCGCCGCATGCAGGATGCGCTCGGGAGCCAAGTCATCGGTATAGGCATAACCAGTGCGTTCGCCCGAAAGCACGCGCACTCCGCAGCCCACCGAAATGCCCTGCGATGCCGACTTCACCATGCTCTCGTCGAGCGAAACCGAGGTCGAAGTGTCGTATTCAAAGTAGAGGTCGGCAAAATCGCCGCCGGCGGAAAGCGCTGCAGCCAGGTACCGCTCCACGTCTGCCTGTGCCAGGCCATAGCGCTCAAAGAAGAACTGATTGTCCATAGTCACTCGTGTTTAGATGTCCGGAAGCCGCAGACGACGCGGCTGTCCATTCGCTTTGAAGGGGCACGGTTTCAGTGCCTGCCGAAATACTTGATTTAGAACGGCTTGGTATCAGGGCACGACTTCAGTCGTGCCGATAAGTCGTTTATCTTTTATCATCCCGAGCGAGCTTTGGCCCGCGAGGGATCTGCTTTCCTGAGTCTTACGCAACCGCTCTCGTCTAAAGCCCAACCTTCCATTATCACACGTGCCTGTGTCCCAGTATGCAGCGGTGGCCAGCATGATTCGCTAAACTTCCCGTAAGAGGCGGGTATGCAGAGCTGTGCCATTTCGGCAGACTTGTTGGGCAGGATGCTCGAAGCCTTCCTCGCCGAAGCCCCGCACGCCATCGCAATCGAAAATGGCGAACCCATCTTCGACTTCGCCACCGCGCGCTACTCGGTCTCCGGCGAAGGCAAATGCGTCCTGCATCTCTGGTCGGAAGAACGTAACGCCGTCCGTCGGGTACTCGACGCCGAACTGAAGTCGCGGGTGCTGCACCTCAGCGTGCTCCGTTTCGGCCAGTCGCAGCCCAACGTCCTCGAGATTTGCGCTGACCGCGATCGACGCACTCCGACCGCCTTGCGCGCCATCCGCACCCGCTACCGGCAGGTCTTTGAGCGCGTCTTGCAGCGCCACTATCCCGGATGGAAACTCGACTCCGTCAGCAGCCGCGCCGACCTGGAGCATTCCTGCAGTCCGGTCTACACCCGCGGCCTGCTGCGCATGGGCCAATCGGCGTTTGCGGTCCTTGGCGTCAACGCAGAGGAAACTCAGCCGTCGATCGACGCTGCTCTTACCTTCGGCATTCTCTGGATGGATCGTCAGCGCGAGCAACTTGCCGGTCGCGCCCACGTCGAGGGACTGAAGCTCTTCCTGCCCGCCGGACACGCCGAGGTGGCTCGGCAGCGCATGGCCCATCTCAATCGCGATGCCGCCAAGTGGCAGCTCTACGAACTCGACGAGCGCGCCGAAACCTGCGAACCCCTCGACTGCAACGACTCCGGCAACATCGTCACCCGGCTGGTTCGCGCCGTCGATGTGCCTGCTGCCCGCGCTCGTTTTGCCGCATCCATCGCGCGCATGCAATCTCTCGCTCCCGACTGCGAAGCGCATGTCGAATCGCCGAGCGAGATCGTCTTCCGCCTGCATGGCCTCGAATTCGCCCGTGCCCGCGTGGCCCCGGTGCCCGGCTCATTCCGCAACGAAGAGGTCATCACCTTCGGACTCTGGCCCGCCGAATTCACGCTCGACGAAGCAACCGAACCGATGTTCCGAGACTTGGTCTCCCGCCTCGTTGAGCGCCGCCATGCTCACGGCGTTCACGGCGATCCGATATTCCGCCTCTGTCCCGAGCGTTGGCTGGAATCGCTGATCATCCGCGATGTCCGAGCCATCGACGAGCGCCTCGACCGACGATTTGTCTACTCGCAAGTGCCCGCATTCGCGTCGAGCGACCGCGCCATGATCGACGTCCTCACCTGCACCTTGGACGGCCGCCTCGCCATCCTCGAGTTAAAGGCCGACGAGGACATTCATCTGCCGCTGCAAGGCCTCGACTATTGGGCCCGTGTGCGCTGGCACCAGCAAAACGGAGGCTTCCTCCGCAACGGCTACTTTGCCGGCCGCGAACTCTCCGACGCTCCACCCCTGCTCTATCTCGTCGCTCCCGCCCTGCGCACCCATCCTTCGACCGACACTCTGCTGCGCTACCTCTCCCCGCAAATCGAGTGGTCGGTGGTTCAAGTTGACGAACGCTGGAGAGACGGAGTGCGTGTGGTCAATCGCAAACACCCAAGACATCTGCAACCACGGATTTACACGGATGAACACGGATCAGTTTGAGGACTCAAAAATGGAACTGCCTGCAGCGCGAAGTGCTCAAACACTCGGCCATCACGGAGGCCATCATCGGTGCCTTCTACGATGTGTACAACGAACTTGGACATGGCTTTCTGGAGTCGGTCTATCGCGAAGCTATGGTCGTAGCTCTGTCGCAAAAGGGTCTGCTTGTGGAGCGGGAAAAGTCAGTGCAGGTCCGGTTTCGGGGAGAGGTGGTCGGTCTGTTTCGCACTGACTTGGTCGTGGCCGACAGGGTGATCATCGAACTAAAGTGCGCCCGGACAATCGACACCAATCACGAAGCCCAACTACTGAACTACCTGAAAGCAACCCCGTACGAAGTTGGTCTGCTGCTGAACTTCGGCACCCGCCCGCACTTCCGCCGCATGGTCCTGGAAACAGCTCGAAAGCGCCCACTGCCGTCTGGCGCACAAGGTTGACGATGAATCTCAAGCTTCCGACGAACACGTCCTCCGCCCGTTTTCAGCCCCAAAGAAGTATCCGCGAGATCTGCGTAATCCGCGGTTGCTTTTGATTTCTACCCTTCGCCCACCCCCGCTTCACGCGCTCGGAACCTCCAATACTCCCCCGCCGTCTCGCTCAAATCCCCTGTCGGCTTCTCGCCCTTGAACACCCGCGACACGCCCCTTACCACGCGCCGCATCGGCAACTCTCCCTTGCTGTCTGCCAGGAACAACTCGCCGGTTTTCACCGTGCGGTAATACCAGCGCTTCAGCAGCGCGAGATGTTCCATCCACTCCAGGGCACTCTGCATCTTCGGAGCCTCTACCGCGGCCAGTGCCTCGGTGATGCGCGACTCCATCGATAGCGGACGCGCCCTGTCCGCCGCGGCGGATGCGGCCTCCGCCTTCGACGCCAGGTCCAGCCGCACCGGATCGCCGATGCGCCCCGCGGCAATCTTGAACAGCGCCACCGAATCCGCCTCCGCCGACGGCTGGATCATCACTCCGTTCAGCTCGTCCAGCCGGCGCACGATATCCGGCAACTGCGCGGTTGCCGACTTCACCTTGTCCAGTCGGACATGCAGCGCCGCCGCGCCTTCGAAGTCGAAACCAGCCGAAGCGTCATCGCGCATCCGCTCGATCTCGCGCACCAGCGACTGCCCGCCGCTGGCAAAATACTGCTGCACCCGCTCCACCTCGGCCCCGTACTCCTCATCGCTGCACCCCTTGAAGCAGGGTGCGAGGCACATCTTCATCTCCGAATAAATGCAGCCGGGAAACGCCGGGTCGGGATGCAGGTCGTCGGTGCAGCGCCGCATCTTGAAAAAGTCGAGTGAGTCATTGGCGAACTTCTCCGCCGCCACGCGGGTCGGAAACGGGCCGAAATATTGGGCGCGCTTCTTCCGTCCGGAGATGCGTGTCGTCACCGTCGCGCGCGGGTAGGGGTTGTCGAGGATCAGCTTGACCAGCGGCGCGAATCGCAGCCGCAAGCGCTCGCCGTATGTTTTGGGAAACTCGCGCCGGATCGTCTTATAGAGCACGCAACGACGCCTCGAAATCGGAGCCCGTCGCCGTCCACTCGACCGAGCGCACACGATCGCGCAAGTTGAGCTTACGTCCCTGTCCCTCCGCCACCCCTAACAGCCGCTGCAGTCTCCGCCGCAAGTTCGCCGTCTTGCCGACATAAGGATCGCTGCCCTCATCACCGCGCAGCACGAACACCGCCGCGCTCGCCGGAGCAGCAGCAAACAGCTCAGTATCGTGATCGGGTGAAAACTCGACGCGCACGGCTTGATTCTAAAGCGATTCCGGAGTTGCTGTATCCCGCGCCAGTCGAAACCGTCGCAGGCGATTAACGCTCCAGCCGCGCAGCGGCGGCGACCTTCTTGTAGGCAGGGGAGAGAGCCCCTGTACGTCGCGCCATAATTCCACTTCACGCCGCGTTGCAGCCAACCCTTTTCGTGCCCACATACGCCGGACACAGCAACCTTGAAACTGCTCTAGTGGATAGTGGTCAGCGGTTAGTGGTCAGCGAGTGAAGCTTGACCTGTGAATGCTGTCATCCTGAGCGGAGCGACCGTAGGGAGCGCAGTCGAAGGACCCATTTTGTCACGAGGGTGATTGAATTGTTATCCCCCCCGCAGCCGCCGCGTCGGCGGCGGAGTGGAAGGATCTGCATTTGGAGGGCCCAGATCTACAGGATCGATGTCCCCAACTCCAATTCAGCCTCGGGGTTCGCCGCTTATTGCTTATTGCTTATTGCTTATTGCTGGCCACCAGCCACCAGCCACTAGCCACTCTCTTTCTTCCCTCTCACCTTAATCCGTGCCGGCGCTTCAATCGGCTGGAAGTGCGCTTTCTTCGAGTGCAACCGGAAATCCGGACCTTCCATCTCGACCTTCTTGCACATTTCGTGCAGCCGCGAACGCATACGCTCGCCAATGCGATCACCCAGGGTCTCGCGTCGCGCCGCGCGGTCGGCCGCCGAGTAGCTGCGCGGACTATCGTCCTCCCCCCGCGCCTGTTCCGGTTTGTCCGGAAAGTTCGTGGTGATGATGGTCGTCTTGTTGTTGTTATAGCGGCTGTTCAGGATGTAGTTGACCGTGTCGAACACCCACTCCGTGCTGCGCACCGCGCCCAGCTCGTCAAGCACCAGCACCTCGGCGTCGAAGACCGGCCTCAGGATTCCCATCTCCGTCGCCTGCACCGACGGGTTGAACGAATTCTGGATCGACTTCAGCAGCTCGCGATAATCGCAGAACAGGCAGGGCACGCCCTTGTCGCGAATCAGCGCCTTCAGGATTCCCACCGCAAGATGCGTCTTACCCACGCCCACCGAGCCGACGAAGAGCAGCCCAGTCTTCTCCGTCGGATACTCTTCCACAAACCGCCCAGCATACAGCTTCGCCTTTGCCAGGCTGTGCTGGTCTTTGTCGTCCGGATCGCACTGGAATGTGCCGAGGTCGCAATGCTCGTAGCGCGGAGGAATCTTGGCCGCCGCCAGCAGTCGCTCGCCACGGCTCTTCAGCCGGCATTCGCAGCGCACCACCTCGCGTTCTTTGCCGCGCGTGATGCTACGCCATCCGGTGTCGCCACAGATCGCGCATGGGCTTTCGTCTTGAGTGTTCACGACATTGATCCTGCTGTCCTGCGATGCTTTGAAGCTCGACTCTACTGCCCGGCTGGCGGGGCGCAAGCGCGCCGCCGTCTTTGCACCGGAGAGTGTGCAATCCACGATTTGCGCTGACCAGGGTAATCATTTCTCCATGTCCCCCTCAAGTTGCACGCACCGTTTCGGACCCGGCATCAAATAAAACTACTGTAACAATCCGCCCGCGCCGATATCATCAGCGAATACTTTTATGGACCGCTATCTTTGTATTCATTGCCATTTTTATCAGCCGCCTCGAGAAAACCCGTGGCTGGAGTCCATCGAGCTGCAGGAATCCGCCTACCCCTATCACGACTGGAACGAGCGCATCACCGCCGAGTGTTACGCGCCCAACGCCGCTTCCCGTATCCTGACCCCCGACGACCGCATCACCCGCATCGTCAACAACTATTCGCGGATCAGCTTCAACGTCGGCCCTACGTTGCTGTCCTGGATGTCCAACCACTCGCCCGACACCTACCAGGCCATCCTCGACGCCGACCGCGAAAGTCAGCAGCGCTTCTCCAGCCACGGATCGGCGATCGCACAGGTCTACAACCACATGATCATGCCGCTGGCCAATCGCCGCGACAAGCAGACTCAGGTGGTGTGGGGCATCCGCGACTTCGAAGCCCGCTTTAATCGCGCCCCCGAAGGCATGTGGCTGGCCGAGACCGCCGTCGACCTTGAGACGCTTGAAGTGCTCGCCGCCAACGGCATCAAGTTCACCATCCTCGCCCCCTCGCAGGCCAAGCAAGAGCGGCGCGTCGGCACCGTCAAGTTCAAGAACGTGGAGGGCGGCAAGATCGATCCCACGCGTCCCTACGTCTGCAATCTTCCTTCGGGTCGCAGCATGAACCTGTTCTTCTACGATGGCCCCATCTCCCGCGCTGTTGCTTTCGAAGGCCTGCTTTCCGACGGAGAACGTTTTGCCAGCCGCCTGATCAGCGGATTCGCCGAAAATCGCCGCTGGCCTCAGCTCATGCACATCGCCACCGATGGCGAAACCTACGGCCACCATCATTACAAGGGCGAGATGGCGCTCTCCTACGCGCTGCACCAGATCGAAACCAAAAAGCTCGCCCGCCTGACCAACTACGGTCAGTACCTCACCATCAATCCCCCGACGCACGAAGTCGAAATCGTCGAAAACACGGCCTGGAGCTGCTCGCACGGAGTGGGTCGCTGGAACACTGACTGTGGCTGCAACTCCGGCGGCAAGCCCGGCTGGAACCAGTCGTGGCGCGCCCCGCTGCGCAAGGCACTCGATCATCTGCGCGACAGCCTGGTCGAGCCCTACGAAACCAAGGCCGCGGAGTTACTGCTCGATCCCTGGCAGGCCCGTGACGACTACATCAACTTCGTGCTCGATCGCGGAGAGGACAGCTTGAACAAGTTCCTCGCTACCCACGCTCGCCGCGGGCTTTCGGAATCCGAGACCGTCGCGGTGCTGTCGCTGCTTGAGATGCAGCGCCACGCCATGCTGATGTACACCAGTTGCGGATGGTTCTTCGACGAGTTATCGGGTATCGAAACCGTGCAGGTCATTATGTACGCCGGGCGTGCGCTGCAACTGGCCAAAAAGCTCTTCTCCGATCATCACGAGCAGAGCTTCCGCGAACTGCTGCAGTCCGCCAAAAGCAACCTTCCCGACTACGGCGACGGCGCCCAGATCTTCGACCGCTGGGTGAAGCCCGCGCAGGTTGATCTGCTGGCAGTGACTGCGCACTACGCCATCGCCTCCATGTTTCATCGCCCCGGCGATGGCGACCTCGCCAATTGCTATGAGATCAAGCAAATCGACGACGTCCGCCTCGAGTCCGGACGCGCCCGCCTCGCCATCGGCACCACCAGCGTTCGTTCCCGCGTGACCCGCGAGCAACAGGATGTCAGTTTCGGAGTGCTTCACTTTGGCGACCACAACCTCATGGCCGGCATCCGCCTCTACCCGGGCGAGGCTGAATTTCGTTCCGTCGTCCGTGAACTGCGCGAGCCTTTTCATTCTGCCGATCTTCCCGCCGTGCTCCGGCTCCTCGATCGCCACTTCGGAGGTGCGACCTACACCCTCAAATCGCTCTTCCGCGACGAGCGCCAAAAGGTAGTGAGCGAGCTTCTGCGAGCCACCATGGCCGAAGCCGAGGCTGCTTACACCAGGATCTACGAGAACCACGCTCCCCTCATGGGATTTCTCAGTGGGATGGGCGCGCCTCTCCCCAAGATGTTGCACCTTACCGCCGAGTTCGTCCTGAACACCGCGCTGCGCAAGGAATTCATGGCCGAGGAACTCGACCTGGAGCGGGTTCAGACCCTGCTCGATAGCGCCGCCCGCGAAAAGATTCAATGGGACGAAGCCTGGCTCGGCTATGCGCTCACAAAGCGCTTCGGCCGCATGGCCGACGATCTCGCGGTTAAGCCGCGCGAGGATGCTCTACACCGCTTCAACCTGGCGGTTGACCTGGTGCGCTCGCTGCCCTTCGAAGTCGATCTCCGCCGTGTGCAGAACGTGTATTACCAGCTCCTGCAGCACGTCTATCCGGTCGTCTTGAAAGAGGGTGACGAGGCTTCACAGCTCTGGATCAAAGAGTTCACTGCGCTTGGCCAGAAGCTCGGTGTCTGCGTCGATCCGCCGCCAGACCCTGCGTCGTGACCCGAGAAAATCGCCGGGTTCTATAAACGAAACCCGGGACCCGTAGCGGTCACGGCCCGAAATCGGGAACGAAAGCCGATTATGTCACTGACTCGCACCACCGACGGACGTATCCTCAGGCAGAGAGAACAGAGCGGCTTCGTCTCTGGGAGGACTGAACCATGAAGGCTTATGTGGTAGTGACCGCAAGGGCAGGAACTGCGCGAGACATTGCTGATGCCATGATCGCCCTGCCGGGCGTCCTGATGGCCGACGCGTGCTGGGGCGGCGGGGATGTGTACGCGGTAGTTGAATTTCCGGCTTGGAAAGACCTGAACGGGCTGGTACTGGACAAAGTACATTCGATGCCGGGAGTCATCCGCACAGAAACCCACGTCGCGGTAGAACGGTAGGGCAGACGTTGGGATAGGCAACAGGAACGTGAGGCGTGCGAGTCGCGCTGCAGCGCGAAGAGTGACCCGGCAAACGAGGAGCGATGCGCCGCGGCGCAATTAGGGTTTACTGCGTCCGGGGTTTGTGGGCTGCGACGCGCAGAAAGTGAATATCCCGTTCCACACCTGCTCGAACTTGTTCAAGTGAAATCCCGTACCGGATTTCAGGAGATCATAAGCCTGGTAGGTTCTTCCGGTGTCGCGGCCGACGGCCCTCACCCGCCTGAAGTGGCCGACGATATCCATGTGGTCTGCGTTGAACAATACAGTTTGCCGGCCATTCGGCCACAGCATGGAGGCGGTGTTCACGATCCCGTCGTTGTCCCATATCGCAATGGTGCGCTGACGCCCTGACTCGTCCACCAGCTTCGGTGGAGCGGGCAATCTGGGAATGTTCGGATATCGGAACGGCCCTCCGGCACAAGCGCGATAGCAAGTGCGGTAGGCGATGTCGCACTTCACGCTCGGACGCGAGCGACGGGTGGTTTCGGGATACGAAAGAGGGTTCACTAAATCCCAACGCGGCGCAGGACGATCGGGATCGAAATCAAAGGGACGCGCGCCGAGGGTCGCATACGATTGCGCAAGGATGCCGTGATTCTTCCAGGCAGCAGTCTCATCCTCGCGCATCTTCGCGGTGAAATGGGCAGGACTGATGGTGTCGCCGTCTGCGTCCACGGAGAGGTCGTCGATGGCGCTGAAATCGGAGGCGATGTGACGCAGCCAGAGCGCCAATTCAGACGCCGCCTCCTGGGCCATGAGGGTACGCATGCGGTCCGCGACACACCATGATTCAGCTTCGGCCAGAGCGTCTTTGGCGGCTTCGAGCAGGTCCAGATTTGTGGCTGTCGCGGCGAAAGCGGAGACACATTCCTCGAGGCGGTCGAGCACAGGGACTTGAGACGCCGCAACCGAGGCCCTCAGCTTGGCCAACACAACTTGACGTCCCAGAGTATAGGTGCGCACCCAGTCGGCGATGTTGGTACCAAACTGCGGCACCGAGAGAAACACAATGCGCTTCACCATGTCGAGAAGGTCTGCGGCGCAGACCGTGAATGGCGAGCCGTGAGTGCCGTCGACGGAGTATCGCGTATCGGCATCTTTGTCAGCCACCAGGTCGCAAATCAGCCGACGTATATCGAGTCCGCCAGTGGAGTGGCCTATGAGTGCGATTGAATCACCGGGCAGGAACTCTCCTCGCGCAATGCGTTTCGCGAGGTAGTCGCGAAGCCTGGTTGCGCGGGTGGCGACTGCGGCGGTCGGAAAGTTATCGAAGTAATGCAGAACTACGTGATCCCTCGCTGTGCCGCCTGCGTGCTTCCACCGACGGTATTGTGGCGTGACCCCGGCGTAGTACACCATCTGGCCGAGCGCATCGAAGCCGGGGAAGCCCGGAATCAGCACGACGTGAACGCGGGGATTGATAGAGGGAGCGTTGCTCCGGGCCGCTCTTTTCACCATACCGGCCTCCTTTCGTGGCTTCGTTTGACAGGCCCGCGACTGGCGATTGAATCAGACCGAGTGAATTGGGCAAAGATGTGGCGCCTTGGGCGCCGAACTCGCCCACGAGCGCATGCTAAGTCTGCTGCAAGAGCCAAAGCAAGGACTATAGGGGAAGATTCGTTGAGTCAGTGCCAAATGCGGAATTTAGTTCGGTGGTTAGTGAATCGCTTCGAAGGTATCGGCGGGGGTCGAAGGCAGCAGCCAACTCACTAGATAGCCCACGACCATGGTGGCGCAACTTCCCAGTGCGACGTACCAGGTGAAGGGCACGCGCGTGAACAGCCACAGGTACATGTTCAGCAGGAAGCCAACCAGCATACCCGCCATCGCGCCTCGCTCCGACGCTCGCCTGGTCAGGACTCCAAGCAGAAACACGCCGAGCAGTGATCCATAGGCTACCGAAGCGATCGACAAACCAACCTCAAGGACTTTCCCGCCATGCCTCGCTAAGATCGCGAGCACAAAGAGCACCAGCGCCCACCCTACGGTTGCGAAACGCGAGAGCCGCACGCGGCGTTCCTCGCTGGCGTACGGTCGCCATCGTCCGTAGAAATCTACGACTGTGGTTGAGGACAATGAGTTCAGCGCTGCGCTGAGGTTTGACATGGCCGCGGCCAGGATGGCGGAGACCAGCAATCCGCTGATTCCATGTGGCATCTTCGTCACTACGAAAGTCGTGAAAATGGTGTCTGTCCGGGCGAACGGCACGGCGGGCGGAAACAGTTTATAGAAAACGAACAACATCGCACCCACCGTCAGAAACAGCGAGAACTGCGCCATCACCGCAATCCAACTCAACAACAGTGCGATCTTCGATTGGCGTTCGTTGCGCGCGGCCAGTAGGCGCTGCACGATGAGTTGGTCCGTCCCGTGGCTCGCCGTAGTGAGAAACGCGCCACCGATCAGGCCAGACCAGAAAGTGTAGGTCGAGTAGAAATCCCACGAGAAGTCGAACACGCGAAACTTGCCCGCGCCACCGGCGATTGTCTCGACGGTAGTCCATCCTGCGGGTATCAGATGGAGGATGGTGAAGAAGCCAACCAGCGTCCCGCTGATGTAGATGGCGAGTTGCACGACGTCTGTCCAAATCACCGCAGCCATTCCGCCCTCGAAGGTGTAGATCAGTGTCAGCAAGGTGACGATGGCGATCGCCCACACATCTCGTGCGAAGTCGCCAAACCCCGCCAGCAGGCCCGACAATGCAATGCCGACAACAATCGCCACGGCAAAAACGCGCACGCCCTCGGCGGCGGCGCGGGTGATGAGAAATAGTCCGGCGGTGAGCGCTCGCAGTTTCTGGCCGAAGCGCCGCTCCATAAGTTGATACGCGGTGACCAACTCACCGCGAAAATATTGCGGGATCAGCAGGAAGCTGATGACGAATCGCCCGACCAGATAACCAATCACCAGTTGCAGGAAGCGGAAGTCCTTCTCGTAGGCGAGTCCAGGGACGCTGATGATGGTCAGGGTGCTGGTCTCGGCGGCAACGATAGAAAGCGAGATCGCCCACCAGGCGATTTGCTTGTCTGCGAGGAAGTAGTCTTTCAGGGTGCGCTGGTGTTTGCGAAAGCGCAGGCCGAATGCCGTCACCCCTGCCAGGTAAATGACGATGACGGCAAGATCGACGGTGTTCAGGCCCATCGGTCGCAGTGTACTGGCTTACGTGGGGCACAGCAAAGCGATCCCGCGGTCCGTCAGGCACGACGGACCAGCAGGTACACTGCGAGTGATAGATACGCGAGGACTGTCGATGCGAACCACATAGTCCCAGATGAGGGTCGTCAGTTAAGCGTGCAGCAGAGATCCCCAGAGCATTCTCGCGCCAACGGCCACCAGGAGTGTGCACAGTATCTGCTTCAAGCGAGTAGATGGAAGGTAGTTGGTCAGGTAGGCGCCCAAAAGCCCGCCTGGGACAGATCCAATCAGGACATAGGCAACTAATTGTGCATTCACATTGCCCAGTCTAAATTGCAGCAGGCCCGTAACGCCGGCGAGTAGCATGGCATGAACGATGTTCGTTCCCACCACAACGGTCGGTGGAAGTCCGTAGAATGCCAGCAGTAGCATAAGGATGACGCTGCCCGCTCCGATCGAGGTGACACCGACCAGGACTCCAGCAACGAATCCGATCGCCACTACTCCAAAGCCATATGTCCGTTTCCCCGGGGCCGCCATGTTGATCTGAGGACCAGGGGCAGGAGGTCTAAGTAAGGACGCGACGGGGACAACGATCAACAATGCGCCTATCGCTACTTTTAGGAAGTTATTGACTCCCGCGCCGTAAGCTGCACGCACCTGTGCCAGAACCATGACTCCCACTATGGCTCCTGGTATGCTGCCATAGGCCAGGCTAAGAACCAGCCGCCAGTTCACGTTTCCCTGGCGCCAGTGCAGTGCGCCCGCACCTATTTTCGTGACGCAATTAATGACCGCATCGGACCCAACCGCAAGGATAGGGGGCACTCCCAAAGTGGAAATCATCAGTGGAAGAAGTACCAAGCCCCCGCCGAGGCCAGTCAGTCCCACGAGGGTTCCCACCACGAAACCCACGGCAATCTCACCGATAATGGTAGCGGAATCCATAACTATTTCGCCGCGCTCACTGAGACGGCCAAGACCTCTCCCGTAAGCGCTGCATTCGAAGAGCTCGATTTCCCTAAGGGTCAAAGAGTCTCTGTGAAAACATCTGCCGCCCTCGCGGCACGCCTGAAGGCGTGCCCTTTCAAAACTCGGCTCACGGAGCTTTCGACTTGAGATAATTCAGCACCGATGCCACTACTGTCGACGAGCTTTCCCGGGTATTTTCATGGTCGGTATTGCAGATGATCTCCGGCGCCAGAGGCGGTTCGTACGGGTCGTCGATGCCAGTAAATCTTTGAAGCTTGCCGGCCCGGGCCTTCTTATACAGGTCTTTGGGGTCGCGAACCTCACAAACGGAAAGCGGAGTGCTGACGTACACCTCCACAAAATCGCCGATAGCACGGCGTGCCGCATCACGTCCCTCGCGGTAGGGAGAGATCGCCGATACCAGAACGACCGTTCCGTTGCGCGTCAGCAATTGCGCCACGAACGCAATACGGCGGATATTCTCATCTCTATCGGGCTTGCTGAAGCCAAGGTCCTTGCAAAGATAGTTGCGGATCACGTCACCGTCGATCACCTCAACTTGCAGGCCATGGGCCAGTAGCTCGGTGGCCACGGCGCGGCAGATGGTTGTCTTGCCAGCTCCGCTCAGGCCGGTAAACCACACTGTGAGACCGTGCTGCTGCGCGACGCGGGAGCCCGCGGCTGATTCATCCATTGCTTCGCCGGCCGGCGCGGGAGTCGCTTCCACGATCATGCCGGCTGCAAGTGTGTCGTTGTTGAAAGGATCGATGACGATGAAGCTGCCGGTGGTCCGATTGCGCTCGTAAGCATCGCAGAAAATCGGGCTGTGCAGGTCGATCTCTACTTCGCCAATTTCATTGAACTGCAGGCTCTCGGCTTCCAGTTTTTCAAACGTATTGATATCGATTTTGTGATTCAGCCGATTGATCCTTCCGCACAACACTCTGGTCGTATGCTTGACCAGGTATCGAGTGTCCTTTCGCAGCGGAACGTGTGACACCCAGATGAGATAGGCGGAAATTCGGGTCGTCACCGTGGGAATCTGGTCAGAAGCCACAAGCATGTCACCGCGGCCCAAGTCGATATGATCCGCCGTCGTCAAAACCACCGACTGGGGTGAATGGGCCTCGGCCAGGGACTGCGTGTGTAGAAGGACTTCCTTCACCGTGGTGCGTTGCCCAGACGGCAAGGCCACGACTTCTTGTCCCGGCCTCACCAATCCGGAACCCACTTGACCGGCGTAGCCGCGGAAGTCCTGGTTGGGCCGAACGACGCTCTGGACCGGAAACCTTAGAGCCTGGTCACGTTCCGGCTCCGCCGGGACCGTCTCCAGAAGATGAAGCAAGGACTGCCCCTTGTACCAGGGCATTCGATCGCTCGACTTTATGACGTTGTCTCCGTGCAGCGCACTCAACGGCACAAAGCAGAATTGAACTTCAGCAAGTGATTTTGCGAAGGTCATAAACTCATCGCGAATTGAATAGAACACGTGCTGGTCGTAGTCCACCAGATCCATTTTGTTTACTGCGACAATCATTTGCCGGATGCCGAGCAGCCAGGCAATCAGGGTGTGGCGGCGGGTCTGCCTGAGCACCCCCTTTCTGGCATCGGCCAGAATGACGGCCAGTTGGGCGGTGGAAGCCCCGGTCGCCATGTTGCGCGTGTACTGTTCATGACCGGGAGCGTCGGCAATGATAAATTTCCTTCGCGGGGTGGAGAAATAGCGATAGGCGACATCGATCGTGATGCCCTGTTCCCGTTCGGCCCGCAAGCCGTCCGTCAGCAGGGAAAGGTCGAGAGCGACATTTTTCGCGGAGGAAGCCTTCCGCACCGCGGAAAGCTGATCTTCGTAAATGCCGTTGGAATCGTAAAGCAACCGGCCAATGAGAGTTGACTTGCCATCGTCGACGCTTCCGGCCGTCAAGAAGCGCAGCAGCTGTCGTTCGGTGCCCGAACTCAGAAGTACCCCTCCCTTTTCTTCAGTTCCATCGAGCCCTCCTGATCGTGGTCGATGACGCGGTTCTCACGTTCAGAGCGCCGGAAAACTTTGAGTTCTTCGACGATCTCAGCGACAGTCGCCGCAGTGGAGCGAATCGCACCGGTACAGTAGGTGCAGCCCAGCGAGCGCATCCGGCACATGACGCGCTGCGGTTTCTCGCCGGGCAGAAGATCAATTGGGTGATCCAGCGGAATCAGCAGGTCGCCCCGCACCAACATCTCGCGCTCCCTGGCGAAATAGAGCGGAACCACCGGGATTTGCTCGCGCTGGATGTATTCCCAAACGTCCATCTCCGTCCAATTCGACAACGGGAAGACACGCATGCTTTGACCGGATTCAACCCTGCCGTTGTAAAGGTTCCAGAATTCGGGGCGTTGGTTCTTGGGGTCCCACTGTCCCAGCGCGTCGCGGAGTGAAAACGCCCTCTCCTTGGCGCGAGATTTCTCTTCATCACGCCGCGCACCTCCAATCGCCGCATCAATGTGGTGGGCCGCGAGCACGTCCAGCAGCGCCTTGGTCTTGAGCAAAGCGCAGCACTTAGTCGTGCCCAACTGGAAGGGATTTGCGCCGTCTGCCTTGGCCTCCTGGTTGGTGTGGGCTATCAACTCCACACCAGCCTCGCGACAGGTCCGGTCCCGGAATTCGATCATTTCGCGGAACTTGAAACCAGTATCGACGTGCACCAGTGGGAACGGAATTCTGCCGGGGTAGAACGCCTTCTGCGCCAGGCGCAACATCACGGAGGAGTCTTTTCCCACGGAATACAGCATTGCAGGACGTGCGCACTCGGACACGACCTCTCGCAGCATGTGAATGCTCTCCGCTTCCAGGATGTCGAGGTGGGAAAGTGAAGCGGTGGCCATAAGCCCTAAGTCCTTCGAAATCGTATTTCCGGCTTGCCGTTAAGGAATTACGAATGTGTGAGTTACGCTAGATTCAGCCGCGGTTCCGGCTGCAGCAATCATTTAGGAAGTTCTATACCGGATTGGCGTTGAATACAAGTTAGGCTGGACGAGCCTCGTTGGGTTGGCACGCTGGCTCGGGGAGCTATGATCCTGCCTGAGTGTTTCCGCCGACACTGTGTAGTTCTTCTGTTGCAGCGACTGGCACGCTTCAGACGTGGAGGAACCCGTCGTAATCGATTCTGTCGGGCGTCATGGTCACAGCAGCCACCAGTGTGACCCGCCTCACTGCAACGCGGCACTCGCCCGAGCCAGAATCGGTAATGGCCTTAAGTCCTACACCACGCACGCGACATGAAATAACGAGTTTTGCCGAACTGCGGCGTCGCGCTCAGCCGCTGGGTCCGAAACGAGTTGCGGTAGTGGCGGCTGACGACGAGGTTGCCCTGACAGCAGCCGATGGCGCCCTGCATCTCGGGTTTGCAGTTCCGGTGCTGCTTGGCAATGAGCGGAAAATCCGTATCAAAGCGGAGGCGCTTGGGCTCTCTGACTTGATCGCCAGGGCCGAGTTCGTCAATACAGCTAATCCCGCAACCGTCGCAACCGGCATGGCGCACGATGGCAACGTTGACATCTTGCTCAAAGGTCATCTCCGCACCGATGAACTTTTGCGAGCCGTGTTGGACAAACAGGCTGGGCTGCGGATTGGACAGCTGTTGAGCGACGTCCTCCTCTTCGAGGATAAGCTCGCGGGTGACCTCCGGTTGGTTGGTATCACGGATGGCGGGCTGAATGTTGCGCCGAACCTCGAACAGAAAAGGCACATTGTGCAGAACGCGATCGGGGTCATGCGTTGCCTGGGCTTGGCGCGTCCGAAAATAGCTCTCATGAGTGCCACGGAAGCGGTCAGCGAGTCGATACCTTCGAGTGTGGATGCCAGAAAGCTCACTGACATGGGAGAGGCTGGTCAGTTCGGTGACGTAGAGGTCTTCGGCCCGCTGGCCCTCGATTGTGCGCTCCTGGAATCTGCGGCGCAGGCGAAGGGCATCGAGCATCCGGTGGCGGGTCACGCCGACTGCATGGTGGTTCCGAACATCGAGGCGGGAAACCTTCTCGCAAAATCTGCGAAGTACCTGGGCGGCTCGCAGTGCGCACACGTGGTCGCCGGAGCGAAGGTCCCAATCCTGATTCCATCCCGGGTGGAGAGCGTGGATGACAAGGTGAACTCCATCGCCCTGGGGGTGATCTTTGCAGCCCGGTGAATTCAGGATTCTAGCGATTAATCCAGGATCTACGTCCACGAAGATTGCCCTGTACCTCAACGAGCGCCCTGACTTCGTCAAGAACATCCGCCACTCCGACGCCGAAATGGCTCTGTTTCGCGAACGCCCGGTGCTCGATCAGCAGGCGTTTCGCTCCGCGCAGATTGAAGCTGTACTCGGTGAGGCGGCATGCAACGTCTGTCAGCTTCATGCGGTCGTAGGACGTGGCGGCCTTCTGCCCCCATTAGCCAGCGGCACTTATGTTGTAGATACGGAAATGCTCGCCGAGTTGCGACTCGCCAAGCGCGGTGAACATGCTGCGAACCTGGGAGCGTTCCTGGCGTATGGTATCGCGCAAAAAGCCGGCATACCAGCCTACGTTGTCGATCCGGTCAGCGTGGATGAGTGGCCGGAGCATGCGCGCCTGTCGGGATCGGCACTGCTGGAGCGCCAGTGTTTGTCGCACGCCCTGAATTCGAAAGCGGTGGCCAAGCGTTATGCCCGCGAGCACGGTCAACGTTACGAGTCACTTCGGTTGATTGTGGCGCATCTGGGCAGCGGAATTTCGGTTTCCGCACACAAGAACGGACTCATGGTGGACGTGACCAATTCGCGCGAGGAAGGGGCATTTTCTACGGAGCGCGCCGGTGGGGTGCCGGCGATGCAACTAGTTAATCTCTGCTTCAGCAGCCAATACACACAGAAGGAAGTAGAAGGGTTGCTATTGCGCGACGGCGGATTGTATTCCTATCTCGGCACGAAAGACTTGGTGGAAGTGGAGCGCCGCATTGCGTGCGGTGACGTTCAGGCCAACACCGTGTTCGATGCGATGGTTTACCAAATCGCGAAGGAGATCGGAGCGATGGCGGCCGTTCTGCACGGGCGCGTGAACGCTGTGCTCATCACCGGCGGCATGGCTCACTCGCAACGTTTGGTAACGCTGCTAACCGAGCACATAAGCTGGATCGCTTCCATCGCAGTCTATCCGGGCGAGGATGAAATGCAGGCGCTTATGGAAGGCGCTTTACGAGTGCTGCGCCACGAAGAGCAATCAAGGACTCTGGCGCTCGGCCACGGTGCCGTGGTCCAGGTTTAAGGCGGCTGACTCAAATGTCCGAATCTTGGGCGTCCCATCGATCACCTTTGAAAGAATCTACCAGGTGAGACTTCTGTTGAGGATCGTCAGGCGGTGGGGCTTTTGGTCGCTCGGGAGGGTAATGGCAGCCGAGCGGGTCTTCCGTAGCGAACACCTGGGATATGCCATCGTGGTTGGCCGCAAAGCTGAGTGAGGGCTTAGGCGTTGTCAAGCGGAACTGGTTTTGCAGGCCGGCAGTTGCGAGACGAAGGTCACCAGTTCCTGTGATAGGGATCACTTGCCTCGGGACATGGGTAAACCTACACTTGCACAATGCGTCGTTTTGCGGCCATAGTCATCGCATTCCTGGCATTCTGTTGGACCGCCGCGCCACTGTTGGCATGTATGGTCCCGGAGATGGTGATGACTGCCCAAGAGCGCGAATGCTGCGAGCACATGTCAGGGATGTGCGGCTCGGCGCCAATGCCGCAATCACATTCCTGCTGCAAGACGGACATTCGATCCGGTAACCCCATGGTTGCGACAGACAACCAGCCGTCTGGGTCAGCACTGCAAATAGTTGCGAATCTTCCTGCACCAGTATTGCCACGGGTTCCGATTGGTCAGATCAAGATACTCGCCATCGTCCGCCAACCGTTTTCCCACTCGACAGCGTTGTCCTGAGAATCTGAGCAGCTCTGCGTCTCCAAGTCTGTTTGGGCGCTAGCCCGAAGTGTTTTTCTATTGACGGAGAGAATTATGAGACTGCTATACACAACAATCTTAGTGTGCGCGTGCGTGTTGAGCGCGGCAGGCGAGGACCCGTTTCCTACAGCAGATGCCTTACTGGCGCAGCACCACGATTCAGCCGCATCCGGACCCGCGTTTACGCTTGACGAAATCGAGCGGATGGCGCTCATCAACAACCCTGAGATTCACGTCGCAGCGGGGCGCTTGGACGTATTGGAAGCTCGTGTGCCCGCGGCTGGCGCACTCGACGATCCCTTCTTGAAGTATCAAGGCTGGGGCATACCCCTGAGCCAACCTTGGAACTACAACGTTGCCCAGAACATGTTCATGGTGGGCCAGACGTTTCCCTGGCGTGGCAAGCGCGGGCTGCGCACGGGCATCGCTCAAACGGATGCGACCGAAGCCAAGGCTGCATTGGAGAACACAAGGCTCGAAGTCCGCGTTCGTGTGCGCAAGGCGTTCTACGATCTGCTGCGAACGCAAGATGAGTTGCGCATCCACGACGGGCACGTTGCCATTGCGCGCCAGGCGATTGAAGCGTCCCGGATCAAGTACACCGTCGGCAAAGTGCCGCAGCAGGACATCCTGAAGGCCCAGGTCGCGCTCACCCGCCTGGCAGAGCACATGATCCATTTCGAGCAAGACGCCGATGTGGCTCGCGCCCGGCTGAACACGCTGCTGGGACGCGACGCGGCGACACCCATCAACGTTCGCGGAGACTATAACGTTCCGGCCCATTTACCAAAAACAGAAGCACTGGAGAAATTGGCCCTTGCGTCGCGGCCTGATCTGGCGCAGGCGCAAGTCGCGATCGAGAAGAGCAAGCAGGAAGAATCGCTGGCTTCCAAAGCTTACACGCCGGATTTCATGGTATCTGCCGGCTACATGCTTATGCCGGACGGCACCGACATGCGGAACCGCTACATGGTGGAAGGCTCAATCAACCTGCCCTGGCTGAATCATCGCAAGCACGACTCCGAGATTGCCGAAGCCAAAGCCAAGGTCAGCGAACAGGACGCGGAGCTGGCCGCCATGCGCAATGCCGCTTTCGGGCAGATCCAGGAGGCGCTGGCTCAGGCAAGAGCTGCCAAGAGATTGGCGGATGTCTATCAAGGTGCCTTACAGCCCCAAGCCGAGGCCACCCTGCGTTCGACCGTCATTGCTTACGAAAACGACCGCACCGACTTCCTTAACCTGCTCGACAGCCAGTCAGCCGTGATTGACATTGACCTCGCCTACTTCCAGGCGCTTGCGGACTTCGAAACGCGGTTCGCCGATCTGGAGCTTGCCGTTGGCGCGCCGATCAGTAGAACCGCGCAGTCCGAAACGCCGGAGGTGGCGCAATGAAGGAACCTACCTACAAGCATGCTTTTGTCATTGCCGTTGCGGTCTGCCTTGCGCTTGCTGGTGCGCTGACCTACGTCGTATGGGAGCGCTACCGTTCCACGCCTGAGCAATCTAGCATCATTGCGGCCAAAGGCCCAGAAGTCTCAGAGAAGCCCTCGCCTGTTCCGGTTCCCTCGGCGAATTCTTCAGCAGCGGCGCTCGCTCCCGTGCAGTTGTCACCGCAGCGGCTACAGGCAATCGGCGTAACTGCGGCGGTTGCCGAAATGCAGACAGTCAGCAACGAACTGCGCGTGCCCGGCAACGTGGATGTCAACGAGCGGCAGCGCGCGTACGTGCAAACGCGCTTTCCCGGCTGGATCCAGAAGGTCTTCGTTAATGCCACATATCAGTATGTGCGCCAGGGCCAACCCATGTTCACGATCTACAGTCCTGAGCTGGTTAGTACCGAACAGGAATACGTGCTCGCAAAACAGAACCAGGAAACCTTCGCGAAAGACGTCCATGGGGCTGGAGCCAAGGAGAGTGGCTGGTTACTGCAGGCCGCCGCTGACCGGTTGCGTCAATTCGGCGTACCGGCAAGCGAGATCACACGATTGGAGCAAAGCGGTGCCGTGCAGCATGACATTACGATTGACTCGCCTGCATCAGGGTACATCACCGAATTCAACGCGCTTCCCAATCAGTTCGCGCAACCGGAGACGAAGCTTTACACCATTGCCGACCTTTCCACCGTGTGGGTTTACGCGAACGTATATCAGACCGACGTCGGCCAGCTAAGGCCCGGGACTCCGGCCACGGTGACCGTGGATGCCTATCCGGGGCGAAATTTCCCGGGAAGGATCGATCAGATCCTGCCGCAGGTTGACCCCACCACCCGCACGGTGCGCGTGCGCTTCGTCTTCGGTAATCCCGGACTGGTGCTGAAGCCGGGCATGTTTGTGAACGTCACCATCGCCGTTCCGCTTGGCCGCCAACTGGTGATTCCGGCTTCGGGCGTACTGCAGACAGGCACGCGCGACATTGCGTTCATTGATCATGGCGGCGGACATCTTGAACCCCGCGAAATCGAAGTTGGTCCCCGTCTCGATGATCACGTGATCGTCCTGAAGGGGTTGCATGCCGGGGAGCGAATCGTCAGCTCCGCGAACTTCCTGGTGGATTCGGAGGCACAGCTTCAGGCGGCGATGGGGTCGTTTGCGCCTCCTCCGCCCGGAGCCGGGGCCGCAGCGGCGATGAACCACCCGGCTGAGCAAGTCGTCCTTGACTTCAGCACCGAGCCCTCGCCGCCGCACAAAGGAAGCAATACGTTGCGGGTGAAACTGACCAGCGCAGAAAACAAGCCAATCACCGCAGCGCAAGTGACGGTGACCTTCTATCTACCTGCCATGCCGGCCATGGGCATGGCCGCCATCAAAAAAGTCGTGACGCTTGCCGGCAAGGGTGACGGCACGTACGAAGGTTCGCTGGACCTCCCGAGCGGCGGCTCCTATCAGGTGACGATCGTCGCCGTGAGCAACGGGCAGACGATCGCCTCCAAACAACTCAGCGTGAGCGCCACGGGAGGTATGTGATGATCTCCCGAGTCATTGAGTGGTGTGAGCGGAACCGGTTTCTGGTGCTGACTGGGGTCGTGTTTCTCGTGGTGGCAGGCGTGTGGTGCCTTCGCCACACACCCCTGGACGCGCTTCCCGATATCAGCGATGTGCAGGTGGTCATCCATACCGAATGGGCTGGCGAGCCTCCCGACGTCATCGAAGACCAGGTCACCTACCCCATTGTCACAGCTTTGCTGGCCGCCCCGCATGTCAAGGGCGTACGCGCGCAAACGATGTTTGGCGATTCCTATGTCTTCGTCGTGTTTGAAGACGGAACGGACCTTTACTGGGCGCGCTCGCGCGTGACGGAATACCTGCAGCAGATCGCGGGGCGATTGCCGCCGGATGTGCATCCGGCCATCGGCCCAGATGCTACAGGAGCCGGCTGGGTGTATGAGTACGCCGTCATTGACCGCGCACACAACCAGAGTCTTGCCGATCTGCGGGCCCTGCAGGACTGGTACCTGCGCTATCAACTGGAAACCGTTCCCGGTGTGGCTGAAGTAGCTACGATCGGCGGATACGTAAAGCAATACCAGGTAAAGCTTGATCCCAACAAGCTGTTTTCCTACGGCATTCCCGTCTCCACGGTCATTGACCGTGTCCGTGAGAGCACAAATGAAGTCGGGGGGAGTGTGATCGAGATGAGCGGGGCCGAATACATGGTGCGCGGGCTTGGCTATCTGCGGTCGCTCTCGGACTTGGAAAACGTCCCCGTCGCCACCAAGAATGGAACGCCGGTGCTGATTCGCGACCTCGGTACCGTGGCGTTCGGGCCCGACGTGCGCCGTGGCGCGGCGGATTGGCAGGGCGAAGGGGAAACGGTCGGCGGAATTGTTGTCATGCGCTACGGCATGAACGCGTTGGACGTCATCAAGGGCATAAAAGCGAAGCTGCGGGAGATTGCGCCGTCACTGCCGCCCGGGGTTGAAGTTGTGACCGGATACGACCGTTCCTGGTTGATTGACGAATCGATCAAGACCCTCAAGCGCGACCTGATCGAGGAGGCCATCATCGTCAGCTTCGTGGCTATCATATTCTTGTTTCACTTCCGTTCGGCCCTGGTGCCCATCATCACCCTGCCCATCGCTGTCCTGGCAGCATTTATTCCCATGTACTTCCTGGACGTGAGCTCGAATGTGATGTCGCTCGGCGGCCTGGCGCTGGCCATAGGCGTGCTGGTTGACGCGGCCATTGTGATGGTCGAAAACGGATACAAGCATCTGGCAGAACGGAGTGGCTTGGCTCCGGGAGAGCAGCTCAGCGAGAAGAAACGCAGGCTCATCTTGCTGGGCGCGGCTAAGCAGGTTGGTCCGGCGCTGTTCTATTCGCTGATCATCATTCTGGTCTCGTTCCTTCCGGTATTTCTGCTGGAAGCGCAGGAAGGGCGCATGTTCCGGCCGCTCGCCTGGACAAAAACCATGGCCCTGCTGTTCTCGTCTCTGCTTTCGATCACCCTGGTGCCGGTACTCATGCCGCTGTTCATTCGCGGCCACTTGCGCCCCGAATCGGAAAATCCCGCGGCGCGGGCGACCCAGGCCATCTACCTTCCGGTATTGCGCTGGTGTTTGCGTCACTGGAAGTGGTTGATCGCGATTAACCTGCTGTTCTTGGCGGTCACCATTCCCTTGTATTTCAAGCTGGGCAGCCAATTCATGCCACCATTGTATGAAGGCTCGTCGCTGTACATGCCCAGCGCGCTGCCGGGTATTTCCATCACGCAGGCGACAGCATTGATGCAGGAGCAAGACCGCATCATCCGTTCCTTTCCCGAAGTCTCTACCGTCTTTGGCACGGTGGGCCGCTCCGATAGCGCCACCGACAACGCTCCGCTCGATATGTACGACACAACCATCATGCTGAAGCCGCGCGAGCAATGGCGCGCCGGTATGACCTACGACAAGCTCATTCAGGAGATGGATGCAAAGCTACAATTTCCGGGACTGACGAACACGTGGACCATGCCGGTGGCCAGCCGGCTTGATATGGAACTGACGGGAATCAAGACTCCGGTGGGGCTCAAGATTCAGGGGCCGGACCTGAACCGGATCCAGGACATCGGAGCGCACATCCAGCAGATCCTGTCCACCATGGCGGAAACAAACTCCATCTTTGCCGAGCGCGTGTCGCAAGGCTTCTACCTGAATATTGATGTGAACCGGCCTGAAGCCGCGCGTTATGGGCTCACTGTAGCCGACGTGCAACGCGTGATCAGGTCTGCGATCGGAGGTGCCGATATTGCCCAAAACGTAGAAGGACGCGAACGTTTTCCGGTGAACGTGCGCTTTGAACGGGACTTCCGCGACGATCCCGCAGCCGTAAATCGCATTCTGATCGGCACACCTTCGGGCGCGCAGATCCCCATCAACGAAGTGGCCCGCGTCTTCTTCTCGCGCGGACCGGCCATGATCCGCGATGAAGATGGCACGCTCACCGGCTACGTCTATCTCGACTTGAAGACCAAGGATTACGGCGGCTTCGTGAATCAGGCAGACAAGCTTTTGCGGAGCAAGCTGGATCTCCCGGTGGGTTACACGTATCGCTGGGCGGGCGAGTATGAGTTCGAACTGCGCGCGAAAGAACGCCTGAAAATTATCCTGCCCATCGTCTTCTTCGTCATATTTCTTCTGCTGTACATGATCTTCAAGTCCGCAGCCGAAGCTGCCGTGTTGATCTTTCCGACGCTTTATGCGATGTCCGGAGGGCTGATCCTCCAATGGATATTGGGATACAACTTCAGCGTCGCCGTCTGGGTGGGATACATCGCCTTGTTCGGTATTGCGGTGGAAACCGGCGTCGTCATGGTGATCTACCTGCACGAGGCATTGCAACAACGGCTCGCAGCGGGCGGACCTTTGACCGATGAAGACGTGCAGCAGGCAGCGATTGATGGCGCCGTGCAACGATTACGTCCCAAACTGATGACTGTAACCGCTGTGATTCTCAGTCTCGCCCCGATTCTGTGGGAGTCGGGCATCGGATCGGATGTCATGAAGCCAATCGCTGCTCCTATGGTAGGTGGAATGGTGACATCCACCATCCACGTCCTGATCCTGGTACCGGTCTTTTTCTTCCTGATGAAGCGCCGCGCGCTCCGACGAGGCACGTTAGGTCACTACGAAGCGGAGCAGACCCGATAAATCAATCCGACTTGGGAGAAACGCCGGCCGACAAAGACGCGAAGTTGTCCCGAAGTCTTGTTGGAGGACAAACCGGCTCGACATCCCGTCTCCCCGGACGCTCGGTTCAATATAGCGCGAGAGCGCCACTTGTGAGGCTGTTACGAAACTCGGTTTGCTCTCTCGGCGGTGGGACAGTAGCCCTGAAATCCGAGTGCCGCAGGCACGGAAGAGCTTAGCCCAGCACGTAGCCGAAGGCGGAGTGCTGGGTCGAGTGGGAAATTTGATCCGAGTCCCGTAGGGACGACAGGGTTTCGTAACAGGCTCTTGTGCGCCGCCTCTCCGGCGGCGTTGGTGGCCCCGGTCGTAGGTCGGGCCTTTGAAGAGGACGGCCTTCACAGGCTGCGAAAGAACTCGTTTCCGAGCAGCTTTGTATCAGGGCACGACCTCAGTCGTGCCGACAAGCCCTGGCCTTTTCTGGTGGAAGCACCACGCTTTTAGCGTGGTGACAAAACGTCCCCCGATTTCGCGGGCTTTGGCCGTGGGCTTGGTGCGAAAAGGTGAAACCTCTGCACTGGTCCTTGTAGGTGGACCGAAAGTATTATCCGCGCAATCCGCGGTTGCCTTTGTCTTCCTGCCTGGGCCTTATCCGTGAAGATCCGTGCAAATCCGTGGTTGCTTTTGCTTTTTGCTCTTGACTTGAGAAGTATCCGCTCTCTCCGCGAAATCCGCGGTTTGTGGGTTTTTTGCTTTTGCCTTTGACTCTTGCGCAGCACTTCTCCGTGCCCTCCGTGTCCTCCGTGGTGAAAGTTGTTCCCTAATCCAGCAGCACGCCGGGGTTCTTCCGAGCGATGTGCAACAACTTGAGCGTGGCCTGGCGAGGCTCGCGGATTCCCTGCTCCCAGCTCTCCACTGCATTTGAGCTGACGTTCAGCAGGCGCGCCAGCAACGCCTGGCTGGCATTCAGGCTGGTCCGCAGAGCGCGGATATCGGCCGGCTTCAGCGGCTTGGGACGCGCTGGCAGCTCTGCTTTGCGCAGATCGAGGCCGCCCTTCGCGGCCGTTGCCGCTGCGGTCCCCGGCTGGTGGCCGTGCTTTTTCTTGCCCTTCTTCTTGTCCTTCTTGCCCATGTCTCACCCCCGCTGTACCACACTGTGGTAGTACCACAATGTAGGATACATCGTTACCCCCGTAAATGGCACAAAAGCGCTACAACTTGTTTCATAAGCCGGTTTTGAAAGGGCACGGCTTCAGCCGTGCCGTAAGCGGCAGTCACGAAGCCGGGCTTTAGCCCCTGAGGAAACTCGGTCCACACCTTCTCTGAAAATGCTCTATCCGCGTGCTCCGCGCATTCCGCGGTTGCTTTTGACTTTGACTTTTGCCCGGTACTTCTCCGTGTCCTCCGTGCCTCTGTGGTGAATTTGGCCTTTCTTCCTAAGTCTTATCCGTGCCGATCCGTGTAAATCCGTGGTTGCTTTTGCCTTGTCTTTCTCCGTGTCCTCCGTGTCTCTGTGGTGAATACTGTCCTTTGTTCCTAAGTCTTATCCGTGCCGATCCGTGTAAATCCGTGGTTGCTTTCTTTGCCTTGTCTCGTCTTCTCCGTGTCCTCTGTGTCTCCGTGGTGAAGACTGTCCTGTTGCTCCAAGTCTTATCCGCGTGCTCCGCGCATTCCGCGGTTGCTTTTGTCTTTGACTTTTGCCCGGTACTTCTCCGTGTCCTCCGTGCCTCTGTGGTGAATTTGGCCTTTCTTCCTAAGTCTTATCCGTGCCGATCCGTGTAAATCCGTGGTTGCTTTTGCCTTGTCTTTCTCCGTGTCCTCTGTGTCTCCGTGGTGAAGACTGTCTTTTGCCCAAGTGGGATCACCCGATGCTCCGTGCCACCGGACGGCCCTTCTCCCCCATCTCCACGTAAGCCCACGGCGTCTCGTGGTCGTGGGTGAACACCACCAGCCACTTCTCCGGAATCGCCTCGGCATAAAACTTGTGCCGATTGTCGATACAGGTCAACGGGTAGAGATCGTATCCCATCACCCAGGTGGGATCGAGGTGGTGCGTCGTGGGAATCAGGTCGCTGGCGTAGCAGACCGCCGTTTTCCCGCTCCGCACCACCACGATCTGCATGTCGCGGGTATGTCCGGGAAAAACCCGCACCGAAATTCCCGGCGCGATCTCGGCATCGCCCTCCAGCAACGTCATCTGGCCGCTCTCGACCAGCGGATCGTAATTTTCCGTCAGGTAGCTGACCCGGTCGCGCTCGTGCTGCTCGTGCGCGTGCGCCAACTCGCCCTTTTGCACGTAATACCTCGCCCGCGGAAACGTCGCCATCACCCTCCCGTCGCGATAGTGCGTGTTCCACCCGCAGTGATCGAAGTGCAGGTGCGTATTGACGACAATGTCGATATCGTCCGGCGCTACGCCCGCTTCCTCGAAGCTGTTCATCAGGCGCGCCTGGTTCTTGAAAATGGACTGCCTCTTGTCGCTGAGCTTCGGCCCGATGCCCGTCTCGATCAGCACAGTGCGCTTGCCGTCGCGCACCAGCAGCGAATTAGTTCCAACGGTCAGCATGTTGCGCGCATCGGGCTGGATCCGTTTCTCCCACAGCACTCTCGGCACCACGCCGAAGAAGGCGCCGCCGTCGAGCTCGTAGGTTCCGTCCGAAAGAATCGTCAATTCGTTATCGCCAACCGTCGTTCTTATCAATTCACGCTCCTCGAACTAGTTCGCCCTGAGAATTGTTCCGGCGAACCGGATCATCCGTGGCCGCCTTTGCGATTGACTTTTGCCCAACTCTTCTCTGTGCCCTCCGTGCCTCCGTGGTGAATTTGTCCTCGATCTTGGAACTGCTCTAGAATTCATCCCAGGCAAGGGCCCTTGTATCGACCAGGAGGTGTCACCGTGTTTCAAAGAATCGAGCTGCTTTTGCTCATTATCGGTCTGCTATTTTGCCATGCGCCCCTACGCGCCCAGCAGGCTCCGGCTCCTGGCTCCGCCGCTGCCCCGCCAGCCTCGTCAGCATCACCCCCAGCGACCGACCGCGTCCAGCAAATGCGCACCGACCTCAACCAGATGGAAAGCCTGATGAACAACATGCAGAGCGAAATCAACTTCCTGCGCGATCAGAACCTCCAAATCCTGCTGAACACCAATGTCCGCATGTGGACCATCCTGATTCGCGACCTTCGCCGCCAGCTCGACGACGAGGAACAGAAGCGCGTCGAATCGAGGCCGTCTCAAACGCCCGCCAAGCCGTAGCTTAGCTGCGGCACGTCGTTTGGAAGTAATGTAAATTATTGAAATAAAACAACTTACTTGCTAGACAGTATCGCAACGATCCGGTCGAAATCTTCCAGTGAGGAGTACTCCAACAGGATCTTCCCCTTACCCTTGCGATCAGTGATAGTCACTCTCACTCCCAGCGCCCGTTCCATTTCCTTTTCGGCTTCCTTAACATTGGGATCCGCCGCCAGCGCCTTCATCTTTTTTTCCAGCTCCTTGAAGGGGTTTAGCCAGTTGTTGACCGCATCCTCGGTCTGCCGCACCGACAACGACTTCTCCACCACACGCTGGGCCATACTGACCATCTTTTCCTCGGAATCGAGGCCCATCAGTGCTTTGGCATGGCCGAAGCTGATTTGGTTGGTCTCCACCAGATTTTGCACCGGCTCCGGCAGGCGCAGCAGGCGCAGGAAATTGGCCACCGAGGACCGATCTTTGCCCGTGCGCTGTGCCATTTGCTCCTGGGTCAGGCCGAACTCCTTGGACAGCCGATCAAACGCGCGGGCCTGCTCCACGGGATTGAGGTCCTCGCGCTGCAGGTTTTCGATGATGGTCATCTCCATCGCCTGCTCATTCGAAACCTGGCGCACGATGGACGGCACCGTGGACTTGCCGGCACGTTGCGAGGCCAGCCAGCGGCGTTCACCGGCGATGAGCTGATACCGCCCACCGGGGATGGCCCTGACTGTAATCGGCTGCAGAACGCCGGTCGCCTTGATGGAATCCGCCAACTCGCCTAAGGCTGGTTCATCGACATGGCTGCGAGTCTGGTAGGGATTGCGATCGATCAGCTCAATCGCCAATTGATGAACCATCTCACCATGTGGCGCCAGCGAGGCGGATGATGCGGCTGGCGCTTGGCGGGAGGGTAAAAGCGTGTCCAATCCGCGACCCAGCACTTTGCGTTTCTCCATAGTAACTCTTCTCTTTCTAAGTAGTTAGCCGGCAGTTTCTGGCTGGACAGCCTGTGCCGGTTGGGTCCTGGGATGCTTCGCCCGCTCCATAATTTCGTGGGCTAACTGGAGGTAAGCCTCGGAGCCGCGCGACCTTGGATCGTAGAGCAACGCCGGCTTACCGTGGCTCGGGGCCTCCGCCAAGCGGATATTCCGTGGAATCGTGGTTTCACACATCAAGTCGCCAAAGAAACCCTTCAGATCCGCCGCGACCGACTGCGCCAGGTTGGTTCGATCATCAAACATGGTGATCACCACACCTTCGACCGCTAGCCCGTGGTTCAGGTGGTGCTGAATGCGCTCGATAGTGTCGAGAAGCTCGGTGACGCCTTCCAGAGCGAAATACTCCGCCTGCATCGGAATGAGCACGGCATCTGCGGCCACCAGGGCGTTAAGCGTCAGCAAGTCGAGTGCGGGCGGACAGTCGAGGATGATGAACTCGTAATTCTGACGCACCGACTCCAGTGCATACCGCAACCTGTACTCGCGGTGGTCGAGCGGCACCAATTCGATGTTGGCGCCGATCAGGTTCTTGTGTGCCGGAATGGCTTTGAGCTTCTCAATTTCCGTGGGACTGCTGGCGTCAGCGGCTGTGATTTCACCCATCATGACTTGGTATGTATTGGGGCGATGAGGATCGCGGCTGAAGCCGACACCGCTGGAGGCGTTCGACTGGGGATCACAGTCAACCAGAAGTGTCTGAGCTCCCAGCGAAGCCAGGGAAGCTGCGAGGTTGATGGCAGTGGTGGTCTTCCCGACTCCGCCCTTCTGGTTTGTGACAGCAATGACCCGGCCCACGATAAGCAATCCTCGGAGAAAAGCTTAGACCGTGGTGGAGGCCGGAGCAACCTCATTGGTCGAGGTCAGCCAAGTTTCCATTGGAAAAACTGTGCAATTCTCGCATGGCGCGACGGAAGCCTCTGATTCGGTGGCAGGTACACAGAATGTGGAACCTGTGAGTATCTGGGGAGGAATTGTTCCACGTGGAACATGTGCCACGGGGAGCTTCTGCAAGTCGTTTCCGCGAGTTTAGCGATCGAATCCGACACACATGTCGGGGACAACCGTGGCCGAGGTGTTCCACGTGGAACATTCTAAGATTGGAGGATTATCGAGCAAAGAAAGGCAGGTGGTGGGCAGGATGCACGATCTTTCCCAAATTTGAATGGCTGCAGAGCTCAGATGCGGCGAAATTTCTCATGGCGATCGTATGTCTCTCTTTAAGAGACACCCAATCTCCCACTTGCGCGTCGGTTTCGACTTGGTTCTGTTTGCCTTCTACGGTCGCACAGCCTACTTGATTTTGACCTCGGCGATCCGCAGCCTTCGCGGCGTTTGGAGCTTGCGGAGACGGCATGATCTCCCACTTAGGCCTACTATTATGCTTGTGAGCATGTCATAATTCCCACAATTAGCCATCAATCTGTCTGGCTGGCGACTTTCTTTCCCATTAGCACAACACGATAGTCGCTCTCGGGAATAGGAATCTCATGGTTGAATTGCCATTGCGAACCGACCAACCTCTGAGCGGATTGAACTTGACCAGCGCCGATCAGCAGACAAAGGGTTCCGGCCTCAGCTACCAGAGAGGCCGCTGTTGGTAGGACGCGCTCGAACTTTTCTACCGCACGCTGCGTTACGATCGTCGCCCGACGGTCCCAACTTTCAGCGCGACCGCAGAACACTTCGGCACCTTCGATCCCCAGTGTGCGGATGACCTCGCGCAGAAAGGTGGCCTTCTTGTTCTGCGATTCGATGAGGGTGAGTTCCACTTCGGGGACGAACAGTTTGGTTGGGATACCGGGAAAGCCAGCGCCCGAGCCGACGTCGGCCAGTGTCGCTGCGTTGCCGGCCTGTGCGGTAAAGGCACCGGCGTCGCGCAAGACTCGCGCTGCGAACAGCGACTCGCCGAAGTGGCGTGTGACGACTTGTTCGGGGTCGCGAACCGTGGTCAGGTTGATGCGAGCATTCCAGCGCAGCAGCAGAGCGAGATACGCCTGCAATTGCGCAGCGAGGTGCGGGGACAAAGGCGTGCCGCCCAGAAAGGGTCCGAGGAGGGCAGCGATGCGATCGGCATCCATCGCTGCCAGCATATCCCACGATTGCACGAGCCGAAAGTCGGTTCAATAGTTACGAAACTCATTAACTTAACTCAAGCTCAACGGCTCTTCCGCTCCGTCGAGCCCGAGGGAGCAGCACGGAGATACTGCGCCGGCCACTCGGCTTTGTGGTGTAACGCTTCGGCGGCATGCAGCGGCCAGTAAGGATCGCGCAGGAATTCGCGCGCCAGCAGCACCAGGTCGGCCTGTCCGGTGCGCAGGATGCACTCTGCCTGGGCGGGTGCGAGGATCATGCCCACTGCGCCGGTGGCAATGCCGGCTTCGCGGCGAATTCGCTCGGCGAACGGAACCTGATATCCCGGGCCGACGGGAATCGAAGCGTAGGGCACGAGACCTCCAGACGAACAATCGACAAGGTCGACGCCTTCGGCTTTGAGCAAGCGAGCCAACTCCACCGACTCGTCGATCGTCCAACCGCCATCAGCCCAGTCGGTGGCTGAGATGCGCACGAACAGCGGAAGACGCTCGGGCCACTGCTTGCGCACCGCCGCTACCGTCTCGAGTACGAAGCGAACGCGGTTGGCAAAGCTGCCGCCATACTCATCGGTGCGCTGGTTGCTGAGTGGCGAGAGGAACTCGTGCCCAAGGTATCCGTGAGCAGCGTGCAACTCGATGACCTCGAAGCCCGCGGTTAACGCGCGCGTGGCGGCCGCGGCGAAATCCGCAATCGTCTGCTGGATGTCGGCTTTGGTCATTGCCGTTGGTGTATGCAACTCCGGCGAAAACGCGACCGCCGAGGGGGCAAGCGGCTGCCATCCGCCTTCGGAGAACTCAACCCGCCCATTGCCTTTCCAAGGTGCGGGCGTGCTGGCTTTACGACCGGCGTGTGCCAACTGAATTCCGGCAAAGGTGCCCTGAGATCGAATGAATCGCACGATGCGGGCGAGCGGCTCGACGTGCGCATCCGACCAGAAGCCCAGGTCCTCAGGACTGATGCGTCCCACGGGAGAGACAGCGGCGGCTTCGGTCATGACAAGTCCGGCACCGCCGACCGCTCTACTGCCGAGATGCACGAAGTGCCAATCGTTGGCCAGTCCGTCGACGCAGGAGTATTCGCACATGGGTGAAACGGCGATGCGGTTCGGCAAAGTGACGCCACGCAAGGTGAGAGGTTCGAAC